>NZ_JBGAGS010000019.1:0-158490 GCF_044226605.1 Prosthecobacter sp.
CATCCAGGCATGGCGGCAGCATCTGCAGTTCGCTGCGATCAGTTCCTCGAAGGTGGCTCATGCCCATCTTGTTGCGCATGAACGCCCCCGGTCAAACCGGTGAAATAGTTTTCACACAGCCTGGACAGCCCGCCCTACCTCGCGCTGGGCATGCGAATGGTCAACGCAGGTCTCCTTCGAGCGCCTGGTAGCTTACTGCGAGACGGTGCGCGCACCCCAGGGATACGGGCGTGCGGCGCCTTTGGAAAAGTACTGGTCCAGCTGCTGCTGGGTACGGCGTGGCAGGTCAAGCTCGATACGACGTGGCTTGCCTGCGACTTCCACTTCGAGCACCACATGAACTGATGTGCCGTAATTGGAGATGGGGATGACGCCGACCGGGGTTTCCGTGTAGGCGTGCGGGTCGGCGGTGACCAGCTGGTTTTGAAAATCCAGTTCGCCGCCGCTGGCGAGCAGGCGCTTGAACTTTACGGGATGGGACACGGAGTCGAAGTTCCAAAGATCGACGGTCACTTTGCCTGAGGCAACGGAATCGCCAGGGCCAAGCGCTCCGAGCGATTGCGCGACTCCGTGGGCAACGGGAATATTCTTCTTTTCATGATCCACGAGGACCACAACGCCAAGCTTGTCCTTGATGAGCCAGGTGCCGTTGTCGTAGTACTTTGAGTACACCTTGGTGCTGGTCTTTCCGGTGGTGCCGTCATAGCTGCCGACAGTCATGGTGCCGTAGTTGCAACCCAGAAGTCCGAAAAGGAGTCCGGCCATGAAGCACGCACGTAATCCATGACGGGTCGTTTTTGGCTGTGAGAGGGCGAGGGGAAGAAACTTTCTGAAGCCTTTGCAGATCATCCATTGATTCTAGGGGCAGACATCGCCACGTCTAGTCTCAAACCATGCTTCCATCCCTCAACCAGCTCAAACTTCCCGACCCGTGGCAGCACCAGGCGGTGAATCTGCTGCGCACCGGGAGCGATGTGGTGGTGAGTGCGCCGACGGGGGCGGGGAAGACGTACATTTTTGAGCTGCTGCACCAGGGGCGGCATTTGCAGGGGCAGGCGATCTACACGGTGCCGACGAGGGCGCTGGCGAATGACAAATATGCGGAGTGGAAGGAGGCGAAGTGGCATGTGGGCATTGCCACGGGGGACATCGCCGAACATGTGGACGCACCGGTGGTGGTGGCCACGCTGGAGACGCAGCTGGAACGGCTGGTGCGCGGCGAGGGGCCGGCGCTGCTGGTGATCGATGAATACCAAATGATCTCGGATCATTCGCGAGGGGCGAACTATGAAGCGGCGATAGCGCTGGCGCCGCAGGAAACGCGGCTGCTGTTGTTGAGTGGCTCTGTGGCGAATCCGGAGGATGTGGCGGCGTGGCTGGTGAGCCTGGGCCGCAAGGCCGAGGTGGTGATGACACGTGAGCGGCCGGTGCCGCTGGAGGAAGTGCCGATGGAGACGCTGCCGCAGCGGCAGAAGCAGTTTCAAAACTACTGGCCTCGTTTTGCCGCGGCGGTGATGATGGCGGATCTTGCGCCACTGCTGATTTTTGCACCACGGCGCAAGGAGGCGGAGTCGATTGCGCGCAGGCTCGCTGCGGATCTGCCGATGGGTGATCCGCTGGAACTGACCACGGAACAGCGTGCAGTGTGCGGCAAGGATCTGGCAACGCTTCTGGAGAAGCGTGTGGCGTTTCACCACAGCGGGCTTTCTTATGGCGCGAGGGCAGGGGTGATTGAACCGCTGGCGAAGGCGGGGCAGCTGCGCGTGATCGCGGCGACGATGGGACTGGCGGCGGGCATCAATTTCTCCGTGCGCAGCGTGCACGTGGCGGGCACGACTTTTCACGATGGTAGGAGCGAGCATAAGCTGGCACCGGATGAACTGCTGCAGATGTACGGCCGCGCGGGAAGACGCGGGCTGGATGACAAGGGCCATGTGGTGACGAGCCGTGACAGCCCATCCATCTTTGATGCGCGGCCCGCACGGCTGCACCGCAGTTCGCTGCTCGCATGGCCGATCTTTTTGCGGGTGATGAAGCATGCCGCGCTGCAGCAGGAGAATCCCTTTGATGCTGCGACGCGCTTTGCGGGACGCTTGTTTGCCAAAGTGCCGCCGCTGCTGGGACTGGAGGAGCTGGAGCCAGACGTGACGCCGCCGCAGCCTGAGAATGCCAAAGCGCTCTTCGGACTCGAAGCCACGGAGAAGCAGGTGCTGAACTCCTGCGGCGAATGGGAGCGCAAGCACCGCCACGCACTCCAGCGTGTGCCCCTGAGCCGGGTGCATGCTGCGCTGACGGTACCGGCTTTTGCGGCAAAATTTGCGCATGGCATCGGCCGCGTGGGAAAAATCCGGCGGGACAAAGAAGTGACCTACGGAGTGGAGGTCAGCCTGGGAACGCCGACGGGAGATCAGGTGAAGCCGACGAAGTCGATCCGTCGTCTGCTGAGGATCTCACGCACTTTGGAAACGGTGCCGCTGGAGGAGATCACTGTGCTGCATGCGGGTGAACTCGCGCATGTGATCCTGGCCAATGCGGAGGACGTCATCAAGGATGTGGCTCCGGAATTCATCGGCACGGTGGTGAAGGAGAACCTGGTGTTTGCGTGTTTTGATCTCGCGCCGGTGGAGGTGATGGCCTACGAGGACGGGCATGGCAGGCTGCTTTTCATGCCGCAGGAGCGCAGCATCGTGGTGCGTAATGAAACGGGCGTGCATACGGATGAAGCCGCAACGACGGGGCGTGAACCGCGCGGTGGCTCGCCCATCCATGCGTGGCGGACGCTGGGGCTGATCGATGCGGAAGGCGTGCCGACGCGGCGCGGGGAAATCTTCAGCTTCTTCCAGCATGGCGAGGGCCTGGCCATCGTGGCGGCGCTGGAGGACGAGAGCTACCCGGCGGATGATCTGGTGCACCACATGGCAAACCTGCGCAGCGGTTCGAAGTTTGATCTGGCGCTGGACTGTGCCTCGGAGCGGCTCGCGGCCGTGTGCCGTGGCACGTATGGGTTTGTGAACCACCATGGCTATCTGGAGAACGGCCTGCCGGATGATTATGGTGAAGGTGCGGCGGAGCTGCTGGATGCGCTGCTGCACCCGGACCAGCCAGGCGCGCAGGATTTGAAGGCAGGGATTGCAGAAGGGGACATCTCGCGCGCGTATGTGGAGTGGCTGAGCCTGCTGCGGCATATCACGCATGCGCCGGAGCATCCGTGGCGGAGATGGAAGGAGCTGAAGGAGGCGGCGAAGCAGACGCTGAAGCACCACACCAAGACATTGCGGCATTTTTTCCACCTGGACCTGCCGCCGCTGACGAACAAGCAGCGGCATGGGAAGACGCGACATTATTTGATGGTGAAGTGAGAGGGCTGGGCGGAGGCACCGCCAGACGCGAGAATGTTTTGGACGACAAGCGTTCGCGCAAACAGTGCAGCGCACGAACGTCACCAAACTGACTGTGTATGAGGATTTGAAGAATCACCGGTGCACCGCACACTGCTAACATGAATCTGGATCATCCACGCATCGCCATCGTCGGCTCTGGCGCTGTCGGTTGTTACTATGGCGGGCGGCTGGCGCAGCATGGGCATGAGGTGCATTTTCTCATGCGCTCGGACTATGAGGTGGTGAAGCGGGATGGGCTCAAGATCACCAGCCACGATGGAAACTTTGAGCTGCCGCAGGTGCACTGCCATCGCAGCACGGCGGAGATCGGAGCGTGTGATCTGGTGATCATCGCCATGAAGGCAACGGCGAATGCGGTGCTGCTGGAGCTGCTGCCGCCGCTGCTGAAAGAGAAGACGATGATCCTGACGCTGCAGAACGGGCTGGGCAGCGATGACTTTCTGGCGAGGCACTTTGGCTCCGCGCATGTGCTGGGCGGGTTGTGCTTTGTGTGCATCAACCGGATCGCGCCGGGGGTGATTCATCACATCGCACAAGGGCAGATCTCACTGGGAGAACACAGCGGCGGAGCGCAGGTGCGGACGGAGGCGCTGGCGGTGGAGTTCCGGCGCTGCGGGATTGAGTGCAAGGTGGAGCCGAGCCTGATCGCTGCGCGGTGGAAGAAGCTGGTGTGGAATGTGCCGTTCAACGGGCTTTCGATTGCCGCGGGCGGAAAGGACACGGCGGCGATTTTGGCGGACGCGGCGCTGGAGCGGCGGGTGCGCAGGCTGATGCGCGAGATCATCGAGACCGCGGGCCGGCTGGGGCATGAGATTCCGCTGGGTTTGATTGACGACATGATCGACCGCACGCGCACGATGTCCGCGTACAAGCCGAGCAGTCTCATCGACTTTCTCGCAGGGAGCGAGGTGGAGCTGGAGGCGATCTGGGGTGAGCCGGTGCGGAGGGCGAAGGCGGCGGGGATTGAGATGCCGGAGGTGGAGAGGCTGTATGAGGAGTTGAAGGAGGGGATTGCGGGGAGATAGTGGGACGCGCTGTTTTGTGTGCGGGTTTGAGTGTCAGGAGACGTTCGCCTGACCGCACAGAGGACTGTGCGGACCCCTTTGCTCACGCCTATGTCGCTCACTGCTTTACAAAATGCCCGTCCTGAAACTGCGATTGTGCTGGGTTCTGGATTGGGAGGTGTGGCGGAGGCGTTTGGGATTAAGAGCGAAGTTGCTTACGCGGATGTTCCGGGGCTGAGTGCTTCCACGGTGCCGGGACATGCGGGGCGGTTTGTTTTGGCGGAGCATCATGGGAGGCCCATTCTTTTGGCGCAGGGGCGGCGGCATCTGTATGAGGGGCTGACGGCTCAGGAGGTGACGGCGGGCATCCGCTTCATGCATGAGATCGGGGTGAAGCGGGTGGTGCTCACGAACGCGGCGGGGGCGATCAGCGAGGATTTTCATGTGGGCGGGCTGATGCTGATCACGGATCATATCAATCTTCAGGCAACCACGCCGCTGCTGGGCGGCCCGCATTTTCATGACATGAGCGAGGTGTACTCACGCGCGTGGTGCGAGAGGTTTCATGCGGCGAGTGTGGAGATCGGCGTGAAGCTGCACGCCGGTGTGTATGCCGCCGTTCTTGGGCCGCAGTATGAGACGCCGGCGGAGATCCGCATGCTGCGCACGCTGGGCGCGGATGCGGTGGGCATGTCCACCGTGCCCGAGGCGATCCAGGCGCGGGCGCTGGGCATGGAGGTGGCGGGTGTTTCGATGCTTACCAACTGGGCCGCCGGTCTGCGCCCGCAGACGCTGCATCACGCCGAAGTGGTGGAGGTGGGGAAGACGGCGGGGAGTTATCTGGCGAGGCTGCTGAAGGCGGCGGTGTGAAGGGCTCACCTACCCTCGTCATTCAATCAAAGTTCATCCTCTTGCTCCTGCAGAGGATGGCATCCCATTTTCCAATATGTCGCCAGCAATCCGGCCGTGGTGTCCGGCTGGCCCAAGAGCTTCTCTTTGGCTTCTTCAACCGCCTGCAACTGGTTCTGAAGATGGGTCTGAAGCCGCGCCTCTTTGAGGAACGCTTGGAATGCAGTCTGATCTTCCTCAGACCATGTGGAGGTCAGTTCATGGACGTTTGCAAGATTGTAACCTGAAGGAAGGGGTTCCAAAGTCTCAGAAACAGGCAGAGAACCTTTGGCCAAAACCTGGCTGACCATGTCCTGTTCCGCCGGTCGCAAAAGCACGATGCCGATGTAAGGATGCAGATCCTCCACCTTTTCAATGGCCATCAGCTTGTGCACCCACTGGGCCTTGAAAGCATCTTCAATGAGCTTGTAAAGATGCTCTACATCCAGGGCGAAATGCCGGCCTGATGGGAGTTGGGGCATGCGGCGTGGAACTTTGGGCTAGCAGCACCCGTTCGCCTTCTCCATCTCGCAAGCGTGCTCCTCGGTGCAGCAGGGCATGAGGGGGCGGCCTTCGTGGGCTTCGGGCGCTTCCATTTCTGGGTTCGGGGCCTGGGGGGCAAGGCCGAGGTCGCGGAGGAGTTTCATGTCCTCGTTGGCGCGCGGGTTGGCGGCGGTGAGGAGCTTGTCTCCGTAGAAGATCGAGTTGGCTCCGGCGAAGTAGGCGAGGGCCTGGGCTTCGCGGCTCAGGTTCGTGCGGCCGGCGCTGAGGCGCACCTTGGCCTTCGGCACGGCGATGCGGGTCACGGCGATCATGCGGATGAAGGCGAAGGAATCGACGACCTCGTTGTCGCCCATCGGCGTGCCTTTGATGGGCATGAGGGCATTGATCGGGATGCTCTCGGGCTGGGGATTGAAGTTGGAGATGACCTCCAGCATTTTCAGGCGGTCTTCGATGGTCTCGCCGAGGCCGAGGATGCCGCCGCAGCAAACGGACATGCCTGCATCCTGCGCATGGCGGATGGTGCGCAGGCGGTCCTCATACGTGTGGGTGCTGACGATGTTGGGGTAGTGCTCCGGGGAGGTGTCCACGTTGTGATTGTAGGCGGTGACACCGGCTTCCTTCAGATCGGAGGCTTCGTCCGCGCCGAGTTCACCTAGGGTGACGCAGACTTCCATGCCGAGCTTGGAAACGTCGCGCACGATGTCGAGCACCTGGTCGAATTTTTGGGTGCCTTTGCGCACGCCTTTCCAGGCGGCGCCCATGCAGAAGCGGGTGGAACCGCTGGCGCGGGCGGCCAGGGCGCGCTCCATGATCTGCTCCTTGGGCATCAGCTTCTCCGCCTGCACGCCGGTGGTGTAGCGGGCGCTCTGGGCGCAGTAACCGCAGTCCTCGCTGCAGCCGCCGGTCTTGATGCTGAGGAGGGTGCAGAGCTGCACTTCATTGCCGGTCCAGTGCTCGTCATGCACGGCGCGGGCCTGCTTGAGGAGGTCGAAAAAGGGCTGGTGATAGATGCGGTGGAGTTCGGCGAAAGTCATGAGCAGGGGATTCTTGGCGCAAAAAGGGCGTTTTGGCAATGGTGGGCGTTTGGGTGGGCGGGGGGACCGGATGGAGTGATGGAGAAGGGGGGTGATGGGCCGCCCGAAAAGGGAGGAAGAGGAGGAGTATGAGGAAGAGTAAGATGGGATTGGCCGCAAGACAGACCCCGTGAGAGGCGATTCTTTGCACCATCATGAACCGCCGCACTTTCTTCCACCAAACGTCCGCGCTGGCCGCGGTGTCCGCTCTTCCAAAAATCTACGCTGCGGATGCGGCGGGGAAGAAGATCAAGGTGGCGGTGGTGGCGCTGGGGCGTGGCATGGCGCATGTGCAGGCGCTGCTCAAAATTCCGGGCGTGGAGATCGCCTATCTGGCCGAGGTGGACCCGAAGAGGCTGGAGGCGGGGCTGAAGGTGGTGAATGACACGCAGAAGGTGTCCTGCGTGGGGGTGAAGGACTTCCGCACCATTTTGGACGACAAGACGCTGGATGCCGTGTTCATCGCCACGCCGAATTTCTGGCACACGCCGGCGGCGCTGCTGTGCATGCAGGCGGGGAAGCATGTGTATGTGGAGAAGCCGGGCAGCCAGAATGCGGAAGAGGCGCAGATGATCGTGGCGGCCTCGAAGAAATACGACCGCCTGGTGCAGATGGGCAACCAGCGCCGCACGTGGATGAAAGAGGCGATTGAAGCGCTGCACGGAGGCGCGATCGGCACCGTGCGCTTTGGCCGTGGGTTTTACTATAACACGCGCAAGTCGGTGGCGACGAATGAGAAGCCTGCGGCGCCGGACATCGACTACAATCTGTGGCAGGGGCCGGTGCCGGATGATGTGAAGCACGATTTCAAGAAGCTGGCGCACTACGACTGGCACTGGTTCTGGCACTGGGGCAATGGCGAGCTGGGCAACAACGGCATCCACACGCTGGACATTTTGCGCTGGGGCATCAAGGGCGGCTACCCGCTGCGCACGACGTACAATGGTGGCCGCTATTTTTATCAGGATGCGCAGGAGACGCCGGACACCGGCACGGCGGTGTATGATTTCGGCCACGCCGGCTGCGAGTGGGTGCAGAGCAGCAGCCACGCACGCGCGGCGGAGAAACCGCTGGCGGAGGTGATGTTCTACGGGGACAACGGCACGATGGCCATCGCGCGTGATTCGTGGATCAACTACGACCTGAAGGGCGTGGAGATGAGCAAGGGCAAGGGAGCCGGTGGCGGCGATGTGGCGCACATGGGCAATTTCATTGCCGCGATCCGTGGCGAGGCGAAGCTGAACAGCCCGATCGAGGAAGGGCAGAAGAGCACGATGATGTGTCATCTTGGGAACATGGCGTATCGCACGAACACGGTGGTCCAGTGTGATCCGAAGACGGGGAAAGTGCTGGATAATGCGGAGGCGATGAAGTTCTGGGGACGCGATGGTGGATACCGGAAGGGGTGGGAGCCGAAGATTTGAGGGTACGATGGGCACTCCTGCCCGTCGGTCCCAGCGCTTACGCCAGAACTGCACAATTTCCAAACAGACACACAACGACGCCACATCACCGGCATGGGTGGGATGTCTCGTGCACGCATCTACTGCTGTCTTTGACCTCGACGTTTCGGAAATCCGATGGCGGAAGTTTCTGCTCATTCGATGACGAAGCGGTTTGCGGGAGCGCTGATCGACGGGCAGGAGTGCCCATCGTACTTATCTTATGCGTGCCATTGGCAGAGGAGATTTCATACCCTTTGACTGGGATGCGGTGGAGGGCGGCCGGCACAGACATCTGCCCCAGCTATCTCTGACAGGTGCCATTTATTTTGTCACCTTCCGGCTGGAGGATTCATTGCCGCAGAAGCTGCTGAAACGCTGGTTATACAATCGGCAGGCGTGGCTGGCAGAACATCCCGAGCCATGGGATGAGATCACGCGGAAGGAGCATCAGAGTCTTTTTACCGCACGCATGGAACGCTGGCTGGATGCTGGATACGGCGAGTGTGTGCTGCGCGATGAACGCTGCCAGAAGGAGGTGGCGGAGCGTCTTCTTTTCAGGCACGGCCAGGACTACGATCTCGGAGACTGGGTGGTGATGCCCAACCATGTCCATGTGCTGCTGCAGCCGCTGGGGAATGTTTCTCTGGAAGAAATCATGAGGCCAATCAAGGGCGTCAGTGCCCGGAACATCAACCGCATGTTAGAACGATCAGGTGCGATGTGGATGCAGGAGTCGTTCAGTCACATCGTTCGCAGTCTGGAACAGTTGAAGAAGTTTCAGCGCTACATCCAGATGAACCCGGAGAAGGCCGGGCTACCTGCGACGGATTTCAGCTATGAGCAGCGCTGGGAGATTGTTCGAAGTACGTTGGGCATTGCCTCACTTCGTTCGCCCTTTGGGCAGCCTGCGGCTGGCTACCTCCGCTGCGCTCTGGTTCCTGCCCGTCGATCAGCGTTTTCGACTGCTCCGGCGTTTCCGAACAACCAGACAGTAGGGTCCAGGCGCGCATGCGAGCTTTGTCGTTCTTCCATGCCGTTGCTGTGACGGCGTCGTAGGTTCGTTTGGGAATTGTGGGTGTTGATGGGAGCGCTGGCCGACGGGCAGGAGTGCCCATCGTACTTTACCGGAACACCACGTCCACGCCCATGGCGCTTTCTTTGGCAAAGCCGGGGATCCAGTGGGGCTTTCGCACGGCGATGAAGCGGTAGATCAGGGAGAGGACGTGGAGGATGAGGAGGCGGTCGATGAGGCGGTAGCCGCGGCGGCGGCGCATGAGAAGTTCGATGGCCCAGCCGAGGTAGCGGCGGTGCAGCCAGAAGGGCTTGAAGTCGGTCTTGATGCGGTAGCGGGCGCGCAGGCCGCGCTTGGGGTATTTGGCCTTGTAAGCGCGCTTGGCTTCGCGCAGGCGGGTCTCCATCTCAGGCGTAAACTCGGTGAAGTAGTACTCACGTGCGAGGGCGAGCAGGCGGAAGGTGTCGCGCATGTATTCGAGGTCGGCGACGGGGACGCCGGCGCGGGGGGCGAGGGCGATCATTTGATCGAGGCGGTCCATGCAGCGGGCGGCGCTGAGGAGAGCGGCGCCGGGCTCGCGCACGAAGTAGAGGAGCAGCTTTTTGATGCTGTGATTGATGAAGATGTTTCCCCAATAGACTTGGAGAAGCGGAGGGATGCGGACGCGGCGGAAGAAGAGTTTTTGCTGCGCGAATTCTTCGACGTAGAGGAGCTCGCGGATGACTTCGTCGGAGTAGCGGAGGAGTTCGATGAGGGCTTCGGGATCGCCTAGCGCGCGTTCTTTGGCAAAGGCGCGAATGGCGTCTTCCACGGGCATGGCGTCCTTGATAACTCGGAGGGTGACGAAGGTGTTGAGGTCGGTCCAGATGGCTTCGGGATCGATGAAGGCAATGCGGCGGAAGGGGACCCAGCCGCCGGTCTGGCACCAAACCATGCAGCCGATGACGTTCTTCGCGTGCTTCAGCTCCTGCGCGTATCGTTCGTATTCCCAGCCCGTGAAGCTGGGGTATTCGCCGCAGCCTTCGTACTCGCGGCGGGTTTGCAGCTCGACGATCTTGGCGACGTCGGTGCGGAAGAAGTTGGAGTTGAGCGGGAGATAGCGGAAGAAATCGGACTCGCCATATTTCATGGAGATGACGAGCGCGGGGCTGGTGAGTCCTTCGAAAACGCTGGTGAAGGTGCGGCGGTGCCACATGAGATCGCCGATGCGATAAGCGCCGACGGTCCAGGTGCGGAAGATGAGGCGGCGTGCGTGCTTTTCGCAGACGGGGAGGAGATCGAGGAGGAGCTGGCGGGCTTGGGCGGGTTTTTGGATGACGAGTTCGCTGCGGAACTCATCGTGCACGCCTTTGCCATCGGATTCGCCGATGCGGATGATGATGCCGGCCACCTGCGGGAAGCTTGCAAAAAAGCCGTCGAGCAATTCGGCGAGGTAGTCGTTTACTTCGCGCTTCGCTTCCGCCATGCGCCGCCGCAGCTCGGGCGTGTAGGTCATGACGTCCATGGTGAGATGGACGTGGAGGCCGCGGGTGGTGAAGATGTCGAAGCAGCGGGCGAATTCTTCGCGGTAGTAGGCGATGCGCGCGCGCAGTTCGGGTTCAAGCCAGGGGTGGTCTGCCAGATGCGTCACGTCATCGAGCGAGACGGCGTTGAAGCCCCAGGCGGAGGCTTGATCGGCGAAGCGGGTGAGGTCTGCACGCACCTGCGCCCACCAGGCATCCGCAGCTTCATCACGCGTCTTCGGCAGATGGTGCCAGGGGATCTTGGACCAGTTGATCGTACGCACGTCATGCCCGCGGAAGAAGGGGCCGATGGCATCGATGAGGTGGAGGGATTTCAAGCGCCGCGAATGAAGCACGCGGCTGCGGGATGCAAGTGACGATGTGGTGTCGGCGGACGGACCACTTCACGGCTTAATTTACCCGTTCCTTGAGGGGCTCGCGAAACGGTTTGCAATCGAAGTTTAGATCTTCGAAGACGAGCGCCTCTGCGGTGACACACTTTATAGCGCGGATGTTTTCGGCGAAACTACGCCGCTTTCGGTAATACGCGCTTCTCCAGTTCACGCGCCGCCTTCAGCCTTTGCTCAAAATCCTTGGCCAGCTTTGGCTTCAACTCACAAAAGGTATCCTTCAGCGCCTTGCCATCCTTGCCGCTGCTTCGGAGGTAGAGAATTGTGCTTATCGCTTCCAGTTCCAGAGAGCTCTTACCATTTAGCTCCTTCACCACTTCTGCATGTGATAGCGGCTTCGAATCGCCGAGCTTCTTCACTAAGTTCGTGAGTTTCTCCTTCGCGGTAAAACGGTACGCTTTGTAAGGCCCTGTCTCGATCTGCTCTTCCTGAATTAGCCCTTCCTCGCCAAAAGTGCGCAGTTCCACATCCAGCCCCTCTGAGTAGGGCCCATAGTGCAAGTAACCAAACTTAAAATGCGAAGGGATGAGTTTTAGGTACTGGAGAATATGCACCAGCTTCTGGAACTTTTTGCGTCCCTCCACCGCTCCAACAGCATCTAAAAGTTGTCCGATAATCAGGATACTGTTCATACGAACATTTTAATTGAGTTTTAATTTCTTGTCAATTTTTACGATGGTTTTCTCCATTTCCGGAAGAAAATAAAGCCTTAAAAACTTGGGCTGCTCAGCACCCAGCGTACGGAAAATCGGCGACTCATCCTGAACCGGGACCGCAGCATCGCTCGCGCTTCCCCGGCTCAGCAAAACCGCGTTGGCAGCAATTTTTTGGAAATAGCCCTCTGGATCATGCTCCTTGTCACCAACTTTGGGCATTTTGTAAGCGATGAAGGAGATCGCATCCAATTCCCAACAATTATGCCATTTCCCCGGGAGTTCTTCAAGCTCTTTCCGCCACTCCGCCGCCGCCGCCGCACCTGTGTGCAGTTCCTTCATGTGGAAAATCTTTTGCCGGTTTAGGTACGTCGTTGCCAGTCTTGCTAGCAGTTCATGGTGCTTTTTGTCACTGACCGCCCACAGACCCAAGCAACCAATCACCGCTGGCTCGTCCACACATAGAAAGACATCATCCTTCACCCCTCCCTCTTTGGCAAAGTAGTCCTTCACCATCGGCAAAGTGCCCGCAGGCAGCTTCCCTTCCTTTTCCAACCGTGCCGCTTCACGGAAAAGACACAGCAGATGAGCCTCCCACCGCCTCGTGCTTTTGTGGAAATAGACTTGCATGCTCATGTGCTGGCGTGCCATCAGCAATTGCTCTGCGGAGTACAGGCCGCGCTTGTGGTCCAAGCAAAGCCTTAATAGTTCTTCTCCCTCATCCTTTTGCGGCTTCAGCGTGCCCAGGCAGAGCGAGTTGATAAGCCACTCCAAATCATACACTCCGTAGCGCACCCCCGTAAAGTGCGCGTCCCTCAGCAGATAGTCCATCCGATCCGCATCCAGTGAGCTGCTCACAATGTCTTGTAGGAAGCGGTGAGGAAAACGCTTTCCAACAATGTCTGCCACCGTTATCGCATTCAATCCATGCTTCTTCAAAATCCCTGGGATCGAACTGTTCGATCCCGAGATCAGGCTCTGTGAGCGCTCTTCATGATCCGCCGACCCTTCAAAAGCCCGCTCCATCAGGTGGGAGAAGGCCGCATGTCCGGTATCATGCAGCAGTGCCGCCGCTTTCACGTGCCGACTATGCTCGATTATCAGCCGCCCAATGGACGAATCATGTCCATACAGCCGTGTCAGCCCCTCTAGCATCCGTTGCGCTAAGTGAAAGACACCCAAGCTGTGATTAAACCGTGTGTGTTCTGCACCCGGGTATGTGAGATGACTAACTCCTAGCTGCCGCACCCTTCTCAGTCTTTGAAATTCTGGCGCATCAATCAAATCCAGCAGAAACTCATCCCCCGGATGGATATTGATCAGTCCGTGAATAGGATCACGAAAGACACGCGGACGGCTCATTTGGTAAAAATTATCATATAGGCAATGACACTAAACAATTCAAAGTGTATTTTCTGAATGAACTATGGAGGGTCGTTCATCACCCCACCGCCGTGGGCTGGGGAGGCTGGGGCTTGCGGATGAGGATGAGGCTCAGCACCAGGCCGACGAGGCCGCCAAGCAGGGCGCCGCCACCGGCACCCACGGTGACCGGCATCACCCAGTCTTCGACGTTTTCAGCGGCGGGAGTGGCGCGCTCCTGGATGGCGACGTAGTCAGATGCTGAATTGAATATGGATTGTATCTTTTCGACCTGCTCGAAAAGCTTCTCGTAGGCCAGCTTGTCGCTTTCGAGTTTGTCCTGAAGCGTCTTCACTTCGGCGAGCGCCGGTTCCCTGCTGTCCAGATCCTTTTCGATGTCGCGGATTTCCGATTCCAAGGCGTCGACCTGAGTCTGGGAGGTCGCACGGGCGGCATCGTCGTCCTTCATCGTCTTGATCTTGAGGCGGAGGTCGTCGCGCTGATTGCGCGAGGCATTGAGGCGTACCACGAGCCGCTCCATGTCTGATTTGACGCTGATGGTGTTCACTCCTTTGGCACGTGCCTTCTCCAGTTTCTCGATGGAGTCTTCCATGGCCTTTTGTTTTGAAACCACCTCCTGAAGGAACTGCTGGAGCACCTTGCCCTGCGCCTGTTCACGAATGCTTTGCCGGAAGGAGATGAATTCATCGAGCAGGGCATCCAAAAAGATACGGGTGTATTTGGGTTCGGCTCCAGTCGCGAGGATGTTGAAGATGGCGCTGCCCTTGGTTTGAGCGACACGGATGGCCACATCGGAGTCCTTGATGTCGGGATTCAGCGCCCTGACGCGCTCCAGAGCGCGGCGGCTCATTTCGGCGGATTCAATGGTTTCGATGATCGTGCCGTAAAAGTCCTGCTGCTGTTCACGCCAGGAGACACTGTCGCTGAAGACCAGCTGTCCGCCTGCGACGAGCTTTGCGAGCGAGCGAAACTCCCCGGGCTTTGTGGCCAAATGGCGCGCCTGGACGGCGATGGCGGCGATCGCGACGCCGACTGCGCAGGCGAGAGTGAGAAGAATGCGAGGGAGGATGTGGGAGGACATAGGAGCAAACAGGTAAACCGACGGTTCTGCCAGAATGGCTGGCAAGTAGCCAGATAAATCCAGGACCTAGGGCAGAGAAAGATTATCTCTATGGGCGTTCAAAAATCGTCTTGGCCGGGCGAACGAAAAAGCCCAGACCTTGCGGTCTGGGCTGAGAGGGAGACGGAATCCGCACTCGGAGAGTGCGAACCACTTCACGCTGGGCGGTTACTTCGCCTCGGGCTTGATCTTGCCTTTCTCTTCGAGCTTGTGCTTGAACTTCTCGGTCTTGGGAGTGACGACGGCGCGGACGTAGCCCTGGTCGGGATTGAGGGCCTTGAAGTTCTGGTGGTAGTCTTCGGCGGGGTAGAACTTCTTGAGCGGGGCGATTTCGGTGGCTATGGGGTCTTTCCACTTTTTCTGCACTTCGGCCTTGGAGGCTTCGGCGATCTTGTGCTGCTCTTCGCTGGTGTAGTAGATGGCGGAGCGGTACTGGGTGCCGTAGTCGTTGCCCTGGTAGGCGGTGCCTTTGGGCAGGAATTTGCCGTGGTGCATGCCGTCTTCCTTGGTCACGCTGGTGGGGTCGTGCGCGTCCCAGAAAAGGTCGATGATTTCCTTGTAGGTGACCACCGTGGGGTCGAACTCGATCTTGATGACTTCGGCGTGGCCGGTGTCTCCAGTGCAGACCTGCTCATAGGTGGGGTTGATGGTTTTGCCGCCGGCGTAGCCGCTGACCACGCTTTTCACGCCTTTGACGAGGAGGTACTGGGCCTCCACACACCAGAAGCAGCCGCCACCGATGACGGCGGTTTCGGTTTTAGGAGCGTCTGCAGCAGAGGAGGTCGGGGCTAGGGAGGCCATGAGGAAAAGGGTGAGGAGGGTGAGCGCGGTTTTCATGGGATGGATACGAACGAGTTGGGGCGGAGAGTCAATCATCCGTCGAGTGAGAGACGAAACTTTCCGGGGAATTCCAGGAAAGCAGAAATTGATGGCCCCCAAGAGACGCAAAAAAGGGGAGCCAGAGCTGAAGGCTGAGTCTTTGCGATGGTCTTTGCGGCCGATGACGGGCGGCGGGAAACGCCCCGGAGCGCAAAAAGGGAGACGGATTTGGAGGCTTTGGCTTTTTGTTCTTTTTTGCGTTTCTTAGCGGCCAACTTCATTTTGCTGCATGGACGAAATCTCAACTCTTTGCTCTCGGGTGGGCGAAACGAAACTGCGCGACATGGTGACGGCGTTTTACCGTCGGGTGCGGGTGGATGACCTGATCGGCACGATGTATCCGCCGGATGACTGGGAAAATGCGGAAAAGCGGCTGGCGGATTTCATCGTGTATCGCTTTGGCGGGCCGCAGACCTACATCGAGGAGCGGGGACATCCTCGGCTGCGGGGGCGGCACATGCCGTTTTCGATTGGCGAGGCGGAGCGGGACCGCTGGATGAAGCTCATGACGGAGGCGATGGAGGAGGTGAAGATGCCGGAAGCGGATGGGCCGGTCATCCACAGCTTTTTTGCGCAGGTGGCGGACATGATGCGGAATCGTCCGGGATAAATCGCTGCTTGTCAGGCGCTGCCGTGCCAGGAAGGTGCGGCTCCATGGAAAAAACTCCCGTCCTCATTCTCGCCCCGCTGCCGGACTTCCTCATGAAACCGCTGCTGGCGGCGCATGTGTGTCATGATTATTTTCATGCAGCGGACAAGGCGGCGCTGCTGGCCAAGGTGGGCGCGGAGGTGCGCGGCATCGTGATGGCGGGGGGGAGTGTGTCGCCGGTGGCCTTGCTGGAGCAGCTGCCGAAGCTGGAGATCATCAGCGTGTTTGGCGTGGGGTATGACGGTGTGCCGGTGGACTGGTGCAAGGCGCACAACATCCGCGTGACGAACACGCCGGACGTTCTGACGGAGGATGTGGCGGACACGGCGAGCGCACTGGTGCTGATGACGAGCCGCAGGCTGATCGCGGCAAACCGTTTCCTGCATGAGGGCGCGTGGCTGAAGGGGGCCTTTCCGCTGGCGCATGCGCTGCATGGAAAGCTGGCGGGCATCGTGGGCCTGGGGCGCATCGGCAAGGCGATCGCGCTGCGGCTGGGGGCGCATGGCATGCGCGTGGCGTATCATGGAAGGACGAAGCAGGCGGTGAGCTGGAAGTATTTTGATTCCCTGGTCGCGCTGGCGAAGGCGGTGGATTTCCTGGTGGTGGCCTGCCCTGGCGGAGCTGCGACGAAGCACCTGATCAATGCCGAGGTGCTGACGGCGCTGGGCACGAAGGGCACGCTGATCAACATCGCGCGCGGCTCGGTGGTGGATGAGGCGGCGCTGATCGCGGCATTGCAAAACGGCACGATCCGTGGCGCGGGGCTGGATGTGTTTGAGGACGAGCCCCGTGTACCTGAGGCCCTGATGCAGTGCGAGAACGCGGTGCTGCTGCCGCATCTGGGCAGCGGCACGCACGAGACGCGCGCTGCCATGGCGCGGCTGGTGGTGGAGAATCTGGCGGCGCACTTCAGTGGTGCGGCGCTGCTGACGCCCGTGTGCTGAGGCTTTCTTCCTAGGATTGCCTGATCGATTTGGCCGATTGCCTGCTTGCCCTTGCAGCCTGAGCTACTATTGAATCTTATGGGCAAACTTATTGTTGGAGCAATTCTCACCGCCGTCGTGGTCTTCGCCTGGGAGGCGGTTTCGTGGACGGTCATTGGCTGGCATCAAAACGGATTCCGGTCGTTTCGTGATGAATCGGCGGTGGCAGAAGTGGTCAAGGCGAACGTGACCTCCGGGCATGGCATCTACCTGCTGCCGGCGATGGGCGAGGCGCCGAAGATCGCGACGGCCGAGGAGAAGAAGGAGTTCGAAGCCAGGCAGGAGAAGGCCCTGAAGGATGGCCCGTATGTGTATGCTGTGATCCGGCCTGGCAAAGGAGAGTTGAGCATGGGAACGAACCTGGCGCTGAGCTTTGTGCGCAGCCTGATCTGTGCGTTTTTGATCGCGGCGCTGCTGTCTCAGACGGCGATCCACTATCCGGCGCGCATCGCTTTTGTGGCGGCGGCGGGATTGTTTGCGGGGCTGACGTCGGATCTGCCGATGTGGATCTGGTTTGAATGCCCTGCACGTGACGCCGTGGTGAACATCGCGGATCATGTGATCGCGTGGGTCCTCGGCGGCGCGGTGCTGGGGATCTTTGTGGGCAAGGAGCCGGTGGCGGAGCCGTGAAGAAGGCGGCCGCTCAAGCGCGAGGGTGCGCGGACTCGTACACTTCCTTCATGCGCTGCGTGGAGACGTGGGTGTAGATCTGCGTGGTGGAGAGGCTGGCGTGGCCGAGCAGCTCCTGGACGCTGCGCAGATCAGCGCCGTTGTTGAGGAGGTGGGTGGCGAAGCTGTGGCGGAGCTTGTGCGGGGTGAGGTGCACGGGGATGCCGGAGGCGCGCCAGTATTTCATGATGACGTCGTCCACGGACTGGGCGGTGATGCGTTTACGCAGCTTGCTGAGGAAGAGGGGGCCGTCATGCACGCCGGCTTTGAGGCGGTAGCGCTGGACGGCCTCCAAGGCTTTGGAGCCGACGGGGCAGAGGCGCTCCTTTTTGCCTTTGCCGAAGACGCGGACGGTTTCGGTGTAGGTGTCAATGTCGGCGACGTTCAGGGCGACGAGTTCGCTGAGGCGCATGCCGGTGCTGTAGAAAAGCTCGAGAATGGCGGTGTCGCGCTCGGGCGCCCAGAGGGCGTCGCGCTTGGATTTTTCCATGCTGAGCGGGAGGGCGAGCATGGCCTCGACCTGGGCGAGGGTGAGGACGACGGGGAGCTTTTTTTCGCGCTTGGGGAGCTGGACGTCGAGGAGGGGATTGGCCTTCCAGCCGCGGCGGCGGGTGAGCCATTTGAAGAAGGAGCGGAGGGCGGCGAACTGGAGGCGGATGGTGGCGCGGCCGCGCTCCTTTTTCATCAAATCGAAAAGGAAGGCGCGGAAGTCGTCTGCGGTGAGTTCGGCCCAGCCTTTGAAGGGGGTGCGCCATTCACGGAACTGGCGGAGGGCGAGCTCGTAGTTGGCCAGGGTGCGGTCGGAGGAGCGGCGCTCGGCTTCCATGAATTCGAGGAAGCCGGTGGCGAGAGGGTCCGGTGCCGACACCGGTGCCGGGGCTGTGTTGTCCATGGGGGGGGCGTTTTCCATGGCGTGTGCGTTTATGGCTTAGCCGGCGGTCTGTGTCTGTTTGGCGCGGCAGACGGTGCAGATTTCTTCGCCGGAGTCGAGGACGCGGAAATCGAGCTGAGGGTTGTCGATCTCGGTCTTTTTGCAGACGGAGCACTGGTGGAAGAAGGTGCCTTCGGGGATTTTGGAGGACTCAAAGCGGCTGCGGCGGGAGGCCACCTGGGCCATGCGGGCGCGCTCGCTGACAAAGCCGGGGCCGAAGGCGATGAGGAAGTTCAAGTGGCCGACGAGCACGGGGAAGAACATGGAGGGCTCGGCAATGACGAGGAAGGCCGTCATGCCGGCGCTGATGGCGGCGACCCATTTCATTTTGATGGGGAGGATGAAGTAGATGTAGATCTCTTCATCGGGGAACAGGGTGGCGAAGGCGAAGAGGAGGGTCTGGTAGAGGAAGAGGCCCTCTGCGGCCCAGCCAAAGATGAGCGTGCCGAGGGTGACGGCAAACATCCAGCCGAAGATGTAGAGATTGACGCGGAAGGCGCCCCAGGCTCCTTCGAGACCACGGCCGATCCACATCATGAACATGGTGCCGATGAGGGCCCAGATGAGGGAGAAATTGCGGGGAATGAAGACGTGGGTGACGAGGCGCCAGACTTCTCCATGCAGGACGCGCTCGGGATTAAGCTCAAGGAACTGCAGGTAGGCATCCCGCCCTTCTTTGTTCATGACCATGACGATGACGAGCACGAGGAGCTGAAAGCCGGCGATGATCTGCACGAGGCCGTGAATGGCGAAGCGGCCGAATTTGGACTCGAGTTTGGGGATGATGGACATGTCTGGAGTGTCTGGTAGTCCGGTTTCAGGCCGGAGCCAAGAGAAGAACGGGTGATGGGTCAGTTTGGATATTTTTTAGCCACGGGTGAGAGGGTGGGATGAGGGCTGGAAAGAGGGGAACACGAACTCAAGGCGGCTGGATCGTGGAACGAGAGGCAACTTCGATGGTGCGTGTTTTTGGGCTGCACGCCCAGCGTGTAGCGGGCTTGATGTAGCTCGGAATTCCGATTCCGAGTACGCCCCGACGCGGTATCGGAATACCGCGCTACATCCGCCGATCCGCGCTGAAGTGAATGAGCAGCCTGTTCTTTGCCTTCAGCCGGGAGCCAGGAGAAAAACGACCGCCAGGCACAGGGCGGCGAGCCAATCGCGAGTGCCGAGCCGGTCGGCATCGCCGGTGAAGCGGAGGAGCTTGAAAAGGGCGCCGGTGGGGCAGGCGTAGCGGCAGTAGGCGAGGGGGGTGAAGAAGGACCAGAGGAGGCCGCCAATGGCGATGGCGATGCTGGCCCAGCCGGCGACGCGGAAGAGGTAGGCATCGAAGGGTTCAAGGGAGTTCAGATTGACGGGGAGGGCGAAGGCGGCGCTGAAGAGGACGAGGGCGAGGAGGAGGAAGGGGAGCTTGGAGAGGGTTTTGTCGATGCGTTTGGAAGGGGACCAGTGCCAGGGCAGGTGGCGGGCCAAAAGCTGCTGCAGGGCGCCGTGGGGGCAGATGTGGTGGCAGTAGAGCTGCCTGCTGGTGAAGACGGGGCCGACCAGGGCGACGGCGGCGAGGAGGACCAGGCCGGTGGCATTTTTCCATGGGGTGCCGTGGGCGGCCCAGCCGGCGAGGAGGCCCTGGGAGAGCATCTCTCCGGCGATGAAGCCGCCGTAAATGACGAGCAGGGCGTGGTGCAGGTGGCGGCACCAGGCGCGGCCGCGCAGGGGGGTGAAGGCCATGAGGAGGGCGGCGAGGAGGATGGTGGCGTGGCCGGTGTCCTGCCAGCGCCAGCGGGCGCGGATCTGCTGCCACCAAGTGCGGCGGGCTTCGCTTTCTTTGAGCCAGGATTCGGCGCGGACGCGGACGCCTTCGGCGATGCCGTAGCTGGTCTGGGTGGCGCCGGAGACGCCTTCGACTCCGGCGGCGGCGAAATCGATGTGGGCGATGTTTTCGGTGGTCATGCCATCGAAGGTTTTCAGAAACGTGGGGTCGCCGGTGACGTAGCCGACGTATTCCTCGGTGTCGTAACTGCGGCGCAGGGCGATGCCGCGCAGCGTGGTGCCGGTGGCGTCCAGGAGCATGAAGGTATCGCTGGGGCCTTTGTAGCCGATGGTGCTGTCGGATGCGGGAGCGGTGCGGGCGGCGAGGGCGATGGGGGTGCCGGTGGCATCGAGAACCTCCTGGGAGCCGGGGTGGGTTTTGGATTCCTGGAGGGAGGCGGCCTTGGGCTCGAGTTTTTGGACTTCGGCGAGGGTGATGGCGTCCGGGAAGCGCAGGGAGGTGGTGGCGCTTTTGCCGAGGCGGCGGAGGATGCCCTCGGCGATGGCGCTGCTGGTGAGGGTGGCGCCGGTGACGGCCTGGGGCTGTAGGGTGGCGAGGTCGGCGGCTTTCTTTTCGGTGAACTGTTTGAAGAAGGGGCGATGGCGTACGACTTCGGCGAGGTGATCGGTGGTATCGCCGCTGGAGAGGATGCGGAGGCCGAGGACTTTGCCGCGGGAGTCGAGGGCGATGAGAGTGTTGGTGGGGCCGGAGTAGCCGATGATGTCATCGGCCTCCGGGGAGGTCTGCATGACGTGGCCGAGGGTGATGCCGGAGGTGTCCTGCACGGCCTGCATGCCGCCGCTGTTGGGCGGTGAGAGAGTAGCGGCGGCGGGGAAGAAGTCGTGGATGCGGTCCGGGGTAAGGGAGACGGCTGAGGCTGCAGGGTGGGTGCGGCGGAGGGCTAGGACCGCCAGGACCAGCAACGACAAACGCCAGAGGCGGAGGGCGAGGGGTTTCCAGCGGCGGGTGGGCATGGCGGATTTTTACACCGCAGAGGAGGGAACGCCGCAGAGAATTTTACAGAGTGGGAGTTGGTGGCCGCAAAGAGGCGCAAGACGACGCGAAAATGGGGGCGGGAGTCTGAAGCCTTGGTTTTGCGGCTGGTGCGCTGGGCTCAGCGGTCTTGAAAAAGGGCAGAAAGATTTAGGGCAGAAAAATTTTCTGAGAATCAGAGTCAGAATCTGCTGGGACACCGAGCAACGAAAAGAGGCGCGGGACCGGTGAGGGTCCGCGCGCCTGACGATCTGTCTGTTTCTGGCTCTTCCTAGAGTGGTTGAGCTTTTTGTGTCGGTGATCACTGGGTCATCGTGGCGGGTGGGAGATGTGGATGGGTGGAGATGGATTTTTTTTAGCGGGAGGCATTTTTTAATCGTGGAGATCCACGATCCAGGTGGGGCCGCAGGGGTGGGTGAGGATGAGGTCGGAGGCGAGGTTGTACCAGGAGGCGGCGCCATCGATGACGACGGCGTCGGAGCTGATGATGATGGAGTCGCGGGCGGCGATGAGGTCGGTGTCGGGATTGAAGACGGCTTCGACGGTCCAGGGCCAGGTGTGCTGCTTGGTGAGTTCGCGGATGCGGGCGGCGAGGCGGCCGCTGTTGGAGACGGGCTTGTCGAGCAGCCAGTGGACGGAGGCGGCGTGGAGTTCGGCGAGGCGGCTGCCGACGAGGGTGATGGCGGTGTCCGTTTCTACCACGGCGTGGTAGGAGCCGTGGACGCTGGACATGTCGCGCAGGCAGCCGTCGCGGCAGTGCAGGAGGACGCCGCCGCTGAGGGCGGCTTCGAGGGTGACGAGGAGATTGAAGCCGTCGATCCACACGCTGCGGCCGCGCAGGGCCTCGGCGGGAAGATGATTTTGGGCGCGGGCTTCGCGTGCGGTGTCTGAGCAGGCGGCACGGGCTGCGGCGAGGCGCTGGCGCTCGCGGAGTTCGTAGCGGTCGCCGACGAGTTTGACGGCGGAGTTGCGGGCGTAGCCGCGACCGAGGAGCCAGGAGAGGTCGGAGACGGCCTGACGGAGGGCAGGCGTGGGGGCGGGGCCGAAGAGCTCAGTGTCTGAGGGGTGTTTGCCACGATGGCGGTCTGAGCTGCTCATGGGAGGGGTGAAGGGGAATGCCGATGAATGGCGGGCATGATGCCAAGCTACAAGCGTCTGTGCAAAGATTGAGAGGTGGGTTTCAGTCCCGCAGTTTGACTCCGTTCATATTAAGTCGGCAGCCAAAGTTTCGGGCCCACTTGCGAAAACGCTGACTTACCAGATGAGGCGAACGCCAGACGCCGTTGCGTTCGCACATCCACTCTGCCATGCGCATGAAGTCCACACCTTCCAGCGCTTCCATTTCGGCTCTGGAATAGTCGACGCCGCGGCCGGTATAGCCTGCATCGTCAAAGCCGACTTCTCCCAACTGCCCCATCAGCGGTTCATTCGTGTGGCCGAGCAAAGTGCCATACAGCGGGTGATCTGAAGACCTCATGACAAGCCGTCGGTTACGGAGTGACCACGGCGCGACTACAGTGCTGTCCATCCAATAGATTCGGTTGCATGGCGGAAGTGGTTTGTTGGGATAAAGCTTGGGATGAAATCCTGGAGCGGAAGGCACGTAGGTAAGTGGGCGGAACACGGCACCTGTAAGTTGCGCCTGCTCAAAACTGTCTTTGAACTCCTGCGAAACCGCCAGTTCACACCACAGCAGATTGAGGCAATGGCTTTTTTTCTTCGCCCATTCAGGCCTGGCGATGGCCACCATTCCACTCTCGTCTGCTTGGAGTATGATTCCGCCATCTCCACAGGCACCAGATAGCATGAGCCAGTCGGAGCTGTCTAATGGGTAATCAGGACGAAACCGCTTTATTGGGAAATGATTGTCCCATTCGCCTGGCCCTGCCATCCCCTGAAACACCGGTGTCCAGCCAGCTTTTTGGAGTTCAGCAATCGCATATCGAACATGGGAATCATCTGGCGATCCTTTCACGGTGAAACCGTGGGATCTTGTTGAATCGGCGTAGTGAGGCCCACTCAAACCATTGTTTGGAGAAAGCACTTTCCGGAGGGCCTGGAACCTCTCGAAGTCGTTCATTCTTGCCGCCCACCCGATCCTGACTGCCTTCATTCCTGCAGGCACATAATCCACTTCGAAGCGCCACTCTTCCCCTTCATGTTGTGATTGTTCCAGAAGCATGCCTGATTCAGTCAACCTTTAACCCGCCTCATGGAGACGCACAACTTTTCGGCTGCAACTCCAACATCATATGACCGTGACGGATCTCATCGCACGTTCACCCTCATGACTTGAGCCTGAATGGGCTGGTCATCAAGGGATCCTTGGGAGCCAGAAAAACGGAAAAAAAGAGGCGCGGGACCGGTGAGGGTCCGCGCGCCTGACAATCACTTTTCTTGTCGGCTCTTCCTAGATTGGTTGAGCTTTGAGTCGGTGATCAATGAGTTATCGTGGAGTGGGGGAGAAGTGGATGGGTGGAGAGGGGATTATTTTTGGGGCGTTGTGGAGACGCCGGGGATAAGTCCGGAGAAAGGGTAACGAAGATTGGGGGTAACGAAGATTTTTTCCGGAATGGGTTATGAACGGGTTAGGACGATGTGGGTGGCGCGGGCGGAGGCCGCGTGCTGGGTGCAGGTGTAGCCGAGGGCGGGGAGGTTGAGGCCGGTGAGGAGGGGCTCGCCGGTGCCGAGGAGGACGGGGGAGATGGCGAGGTGGAGTTCGTCGATGAGGCGGGCTTCGAGGTATTGGCGGATGGTGGAGGCGCCGCCGCCGATGCGGACGTCCATGCCGTTGGCGGCAGCGCGGGCCTGCTCGAGCGCGGCGTGGATGCCGTCGGTGATGAAATGGAAGGTGGTGCCGCCTTCCATGACGAGGGGCTCGCGGGGATGGTGGGTGAGGACGAACACAGGCACGTGATAGACGGGGTTGTCGCCCCACCAGCCTTTCCAGGAGTCATCGAGCCATGGGCCGCGAAAGGGGCTGAACATGTTGCGGCCCATGATCCAGGCGCCGACGTTGTGGAAGCCGCGCGCCGCGAAGTCTTCGTCGATGCCGGTCTCACCGTCGGGTTTGCCGAAGAGCTTGGACTGGAAAGTGCGAGTGGAAAAAGCCCAGGCGTGGAGAGCGGTGCCGCCGATGCCGAGAGGGTTGTCCAGACTTTGATCGGGGCCGGCGGCGAAGCCATCGAGGGAGAGGGTGAAGCTTTCGACGCGGAGTTTGGACATGGGGGTGAGCGTTGGATTGGGGGGGAAGCGAGCGCGTTCTGAACTGAGGCGCATGATCAGATCATGGCCTCATGTTTTCTGCGCCTGCTTTGCGAAGTATTCCAGATCAGCGATTACTTGTGTCTGAGTGACATGTGGCGAACTAAACGAACGCTCGCATGACTCGAGCATCATCATGGAGGCGACGCTTTCAAGACCGCGACGCTCGGCTTCTGATAATGAGCGAGCGAGCTTATCCTCGGCAGCGAGGATTGCCGCTTGCCGGAACGCGACAAGTGCCTGCTGAGTCCGTGAGTCAGAGGTAGAGACAACCGAGGTTTGTCGTTTGCGGCGAAACAATGAATCAAAAAATCCCATGAGGTGCGCGGCGGTGTGACGTTCAACCGATGGCACAGGAATGCGGACAGATGAAGAGTAGAAAGATTATGGGTAGAAAAATTTTCCGGAGTTTGCCGGATAGGAACCGTGGGTCTCGGAGCCAAGGGCGAAGAGGATCGTGGAGATGATTTATGAGAAGACGGGGATCGAAAGGGGGGGAAATGACAAAACTCTAAGGTTGGACGAATAGAATGGGGAGGTTTGACGTGCTGGAATCGAGGACCCGTTCTTCGCTAAAGCTACGAAGGGCAGGCTGAGTTCGAGTAGGAGGGCGAGGACGATCCGGCCCAGAGGAAAGGCGGGTGTGGTGTGTTGAGATGTTCTCTTTTTTACGTGTTCCGAGTTGGGCGATTTGTTTTTTTAATCAAACCACATTCGCGGAGGCGAGGGGATCGGTGGCGGGGAGGTCGATCCAGAATTCGGCGCCTTGGTCGTCGTTGTTGCGGCAGCCGGCGCTGCCGTGGTGGGCGTGGGCGAGGGCTTGGACGAGGCTGAGGCCGAGGCCCATGCCGGGGGTGGTGGCGCTCGAGGCGGAGCCGCGGACGTAGCGCTGCCAGATCCTGGCGTGATCGGCGGCGGTGAGGCCGGGGCCGGTGTCGCGGACGGAGATGCGGGCCTGCTCGCCCTGAATGCTGAGGGCGAGGGTGACGACGCCGCCACGCGGGGTGTAGGCGAAGGCGTTGTCGAGGAGGTTGGCCACGGCCTGGTTGATGCGCTGGCGGTCGATGAGCACCCAGCGGGTGTCCGGGGCTTCGAGGGTGAAGCGGAGGGCGCGCTCCTCGGCGGCGGCCTTGTAGAGTTCAAACAAATCGGTGAGCAGTTCGCGCAGGTCGATGATCTCCAGGTGGAGCTTGAGGGCTTTGTGCTCGGCGGCGCGGGTGATGAGGATGGTCTGCACGAGCGCGGTGGCGCGGTCGAGCTCCTCCAGGCCGCGTGCGGCGGCGTCGCGTGCGGTGGGGTTTTCGATGTGGTCGTGGAAGGTTTCGAGGTTGCCGCGGATGCGGGCGAGCGGGGTGCGCAGTTCATGCGCGAGGTTGTCATTGGCGTCCTGCAGCTCTGCGGTGAGTGCGGCGATGCGGTCGAGGCCGGTATTGAAGGCGGTGGCGAAGGCCTGCAGCTCGGGGACAGCATCGGGCGCCTGGAGGCGGGCGTCGGTGCTGCCTCCGGCGATCTTGCTGGTGCTGAGCATCATCTCCCGCACGGGCTGGAGCACATGACGTACAAACCAGGTGAGAGGCAGGAGCATGAGGACGGTGGAGGCGAGCCCGGCAAACCAGAGGTGGCGGCGGATGTGCTCGACGTAGGCGAGGTCTTCGGCGTCGGTGCGGCCAAACCAGAGCGCATTGCCATCGTCCAAAACCTGGCAGCCGACGAGAAGCTGCTGCTGCCGTTCCGTGTGCGCGATGGTCATGAGCCAGGTTTCCGAAGGCTTCATTTTTTTGGGCGGACGCCTGGGCCAGTTGTAGCCGGCGACGGCGTCCGGTGTCTGCTCGAAGATGGTGTCTCCCTGAGGATTGGTGATGCGGACGGCCTGGCTCTCCTCGTGCTTGCCGGCTTCAAAAACTTCCCGGAGTTCCTTGAGGCCGTTGCGATTGTAGAGCACGGCGTATTCGCCCAGATCATCAAGCACCACGGCGCGTGCGATGCTGCTGAGATTTTGCCGCATGGCCCAGCCGGCGACGGTGATGCAGAGGGCGGTGCTGCAGGCCATGAGCACGGCGAGCAGCAGGCCCAGCCGCCAGGTGGACGGCATGCGTTCAGGGAACAGCTTTGAAAACATAGCCTTTGCCTCGGACGGTTTGCAGGTAGGACGGCTGGCCTGGAGAATCGAGCTTCCGGCGCAGCTTGCAGATCATCGCATCCACGACATTGGTGCCAGGGTCAAACTGGATGTCCCAGACTTTTTCGAGGAGGAACTTCTTGGTGAGGGTGCGGCCTTCATTGGCGAGAAGGACCTCCAGCAGCGTCCACTCGCGGGGCTGGAGCTCGACTTTTTCCTCGGCATGAAGCAGGCGGCGTTTGATGGGATCGAGCGTCCATCGGCCAATGGTGCGTGTGGCAGGAGCGGCGGCGCTGCCGGCTGCGCGGCGCTGGAGGGCCTCCAGCCGCGCGAGCAGCTCCTCCATGGCGAAGGGCTTGGTGACGTAGTCATCGCCGCCGGCTTTCAAACCGCGCACGCGGTCGGTCACATTGTCGCGCGCGGTGAGAAAGAGCACGGGCAGCGACTGCCCGGCTGCGCGCATTTTTTCCACGACGGTGAAACCGTCCATGTCAGGAAGGCCGACATCGAGGATGACCGCGGCGAAGGATTGCCGGGACAGCAGCGAGAGGGCGGCGGCGCCACTGGTGCAGTGAATGGAGCTGTGGCCTGCCTCATGGAGCCAGAGCGCCGTCTGGCGCGCGAGTTCGGCATCGTCTTCTACGAGCAAGATATGCATGGAAAAAGCCAGCTTAGGCACGGGGCGAAGAAAAAGGCACGCAAATTGAGGCGGGGATTGGCTTCATTACCAAACGATAACGTGCCAGCGGAAGCGGCTTG
This sequence comes from Prosthecobacter sp., assembly GCF_044226605.1. Taxonomy (GTDB): domain Bacteria; phylum Verrucomicrobiota; class Verrucomicrobiia; order Verrucomicrobiales; family Verrucomicrobiaceae; genus Prosthecobacter. The sequence continues at coordinate 27,452 of NZ_JBGAGS010000019.1, forward strand.
TGGCGAAATGAGGGGAAATGAACCGCCCATCTTCTATTTGGCGAAGCTGGCTGCTGGCAGGCCTGCTGATGCAGCCTGCGGTGCTGCATGCCGGAGGCGGACAGTGGACGGTGGTGGCGTGGAACAACCTGGGCATGCACTGCATGGACGATGACTACAGCGTTTTTTCCATCCTGCCGCCATTCAACACGATCAACGCGCAGGTGATGGATGCGGCGGGGCGTTTGATCACGGACCCGACGGCAGCAGGCATCACGGTAACCTATGAGGCGCTGGCGAATCCGGACGGCTCGATCAACACGACTTCCTTTGGCAAAACAAACTTCTACGACTACGCGGCAGTGCTGTTTGGCGCGAATTTGGGAACAGACCAGGGGCTGGCGGGCAAGTCCATGCCCGGCGCCGCCAACACTCCGCAGGCGATGACATGGAGCGCCGGGATGAACTGGTTTGAGGCGGCGGGCATCCCGCTCACACCGACGGATGATGCAGGCCGGCACAATCCATATCCGCTGCTGCGTGTTTCGGTGAAAAACGGCGCCGGGAGCGTGCTGGCAAGCGCGGACATCGTGGCACCCGTGTCGGACGAGATGGACTGCCGCGCCTGCCACAAGTCAGGCTCCGGCCCTGCGGCGATGCCCGCGGCCGGCTGGGTGAATGATGCGAACGACAAGCGTGACTTCCGTTTGAACATCCTGCGTTTGCACGATGAAAAGAGCGCCGCTGACCCACTGTACGCGCCGGCGCTGGCGGCCATGGGGTATGCGCCGGAGGGCTTGTATTACAGCGTCGCAAACAATCACAAGCAGGTGCTGTGCGCCACGTGCCATGCCTCCGAGGCGCTCGGGACCGGGGGCTACGCGGGTGTGAAGCCGCTGACCGCGGCCATGCACGGCAGGCATGCGACGGTGACGAACCCCACCAACGGCCAGCTCATGGACTCCGCCCTCAGCCGGAATGCCTGCTACCTCTGCCATCCGGGCTCGCAGACGCGCTGCCTGCGCGGAGCGATGGGCGGCGCGGTGAACGCGGCGGACGGCTCCCTGGTGATGCAATGCCAGAGCTGCCATGGCAGCATGAGCACCGTGGGCAGCACCGCCCGCACCGGCTGGCTGGACGAGCCCAACTGCCAGGCCTGCCACAGCGGAGATGCGCAGTCGAATGAAGGCTCGATCCGCTTCACCAGCGTCTTCAGCGCACCTGGCGTGGTGCGTGTGCCCGCGAACCAGCGCTTCGCCACCAATGCGGACACACCCATGGCGGGCAAATCGCTGTTTCGATTTTCAAAAGGACACGGCGGCCTGGTTTGCAGCGCCTGCCATGGCAGCACACATGCGGAATACCCGTCTCTGCATCGGGATGACAATCTCTACTCCTGGAACAAGCAGGGGCACCGCGGCAAGCTGGCTGACTGCACCGTGTGCCATCCCTCCATGCCTTCCAACAGCGTGGGCGGCCCCCACGGCATCCACCCCATCGGCAGCCAGACCTGGGTGAAGGATCACGCGGACATCGCCCGTGCCATCAGCCCCAACTATGCGGCGTGCCGGGAATGCCATGGAACGGACTTGCGCGGTACTCCGTTGTCACGTGCGCAGGCGGATCGGGCGCTGACGACGAAGTTTGGCCTGCTGACGCTGAAGCGTGGCATGGAGGTGAGCTGCTACTACTGCCACAATGGACCCGGCAGCAGCAATGCGAGCACTCACGTCGGCCCCACGGTGGCAGCTGCGCAGCTGGTGGTGCCCTTGAACACGCAGTCGAGCATCACGCTTGCAGCCAGCGGCACCAGTCCGCAGCTGCGCGTCATCCAGCAGCCTTCTCACGGCACCGTCGGCATTGCGGGCAAGGTGGCGACGTATTTCCCCGATGCCGGCTACCAAGGGCCGGATGTTTTCACTTACATCGCGAGTGATTCCGGCAGCTATGTGGACTCTCAGCCGGCGACGGTGTCGGTGGTGGTGGGAGGGACGGACTACCGGCGTGACTCCGATGGCGACGGAATGAGCGACTGGCTGGAGTACGCGCTGGGGCTGGATCCGGCGCTGGGAGGCACACGCCAGCCGCAGCTCCAGATGGAAAACGTGGGAGGCACGGTGTACCTGACGCTGCGCGTTTTCCGCAGCCCGATACGCCCTGCGGAAATGAGCACGACGGTGAAAGCCTCCGGGGATCTCATCAACTGGACGCCTGCGATCATCCTGAACGACGGGGCAACCGAACTGAAGGTGCGCGATACGATGGGAACGGGTGCAGCCGCAGCGCGCTTTTTGCGGATCGAGGCCACGGGACCTGGCACACCTTGATCCTCCGTCCTCCTTTTCTCCGGGAGCAATCGAGACGCAGCCTGCGGCAATTGCAGCGCTTTCATTACCAAACGATAACGTGCCTTGGAGCGCAGTCTGTGGCGGAATACGGGGGAAACGCACGTCATGAACACCACCACCGCCGACCTTCACTCCGGGGACGAATACGATCGTCTCTTTGCGAGGGCCATGGAGGGAGATGCGATGGCGGCGGAGCGCCTTTACGCTCAATGCGTGCCCTGGCTGGCGGGGTGGCTGGGACAGCGCTTCTCTCCGCATGTGGCGGAGGATGTGGCGCACGAGGCGATGGCGGAGGCCTTTCGCCAAGGAGGTGAATTTGAAGCGCGCGGGTCCTTCTGCGGCTGGCTGAGGAGCATCGGGATGCACCGCGCACTGAACACGCTGCGCAATGAGGCCCGGCGCAAGTCGAGGGAACAACTCTACTGCCTTGATGGAGTGGCGCCGGAACGGGAGCAGCTGCACGACCAGCACCACCGGCTGTGCGCCCTGCTGGCGAGGCTGCCTTCCACCCAGCGGGAGCTGCTGGTGCTGCATTACGTGCAGGGGAAGTCGAGCCGTGACATCGCCGCCATGCATGGGCGGACGCGGAGCGCAGTGGCGGTGAACTTGCACCGCCTGTGCCGCAGTCTGCGGGAGCGCATGGAGGCAACGCGTGCGCCCCGGCGCGCCTCTGGTGAATCTTGGACACCCCGAACCGGAACCTTTGTGACAGCACACCCATGAGCCTGACCACCATGAAAACTCTGATCCCCAGCCAGCCCCCCAAGTCCGCGGTGAAGCACCCCACAGCCCGGAACTTTGTCCGCCACGGGTTGTGGACATGCCTGCTCGCGGCGCTGTTTTATGCCGCAGGGAGTGGCAGCGCGCGGGCAAGCATCGCCTATGGCAGCATCAACAACTTCGACACGGTGAACGACACCGGGAAGGAATGTCACGGGTTTGAGATCGAGCTCGATGACGTTCACAGCACGGACATCACGTACACGTATAACTACAACCACTACGGCGTGCCGGAGATCACGGAGGACAATTCGGTGGCGGGGCATCCGAAGGTCTTCATCCGCTGGCAGAGCAAGAAGAATGCGGACGGCACCTGGGCGTCCTACACGGCCATTCCCGCGGCCCCGATCCCGCCGACGCAGGGACATCAGTTCACCAACCCAGCGGTGAACTTCGGCGGCGAGCACTTCGGTGTGGGCTACACGGTGCAGCCCAGTGCGGTGCTGTACAACTGGCTGGTGGACAGCGGCTCTGGCACTTTGGTGCATGGTGGTGTGGTACAGGTGTCCACGCCGACGTTTACCTACTATCCTCCGGCGGCGGCGGCACCGGCGCAGGTGCAGGCGGTGATCGCGCCGCCACCACCGCCAGCACCGCCACCCAAAGAGTTTGGAAATGCGGTGTGGATGAAGGAGATCAAGACCACCACGCATAACGCGAACAAGGTGAAGCTGCGCGATCTGGTCTCTGATGATCCGGGCAACCCGAACGACAAGAACTGGAAGAACGGAGAGCCTGACGAAGTCGAAACGGAGTGGCGCATCCTGCAAAAGAAAACGAGCGCGGCAGACGGCGGCCCGAACAACAAGGTGCCTGCGGCGGCTGAAGCGCTGCCGAACGGCAATGAAGTCGTGACGCGGCGCTACGAATTCTACAAGTACACCGGCCCGCTGGACGCGGAGACGGGAGAGGCGATGGCGACGGCGGTGGGGGCAGACGGGCAGCATGGCTCCGGCAGCGCCACGTATGCGGATCATTTTGACGGCGCGCTGGGAGAGTGGGTCACCATCACCACAGACATGACGACGAAGGTGGTGGTGGGAGATTTCACCGGATCGCAAATGGCCGCGGTGGATGTGAATGCGGCGGTGGGGCTCATTGATCACACAGGCGAGGGGAAGGTGGGCAAGGCCTTCGCGCCGCGCACGGTGGTCATTGAAGGGGCGCTGCCGTTTACGGCTGCGAAATTGGGCACGGTGCCGCCGGGTCTGACCTTCAATGAAGTGACGGGTGTGCTCTCCGGCACGCCGAGTACTTCGGGCACGTACAGCTTCAGCGTGGTCGCCAGCGATGGCGTGAATCCGGATGTGCAGAAGAACTACACTATGAACATCGCGGCCGCTGGCGCCGCGCTCCCAGCGCATAGCCTGCTGGACACCACCGCAGCGCCGGTGGGAACGGGCACGACCACGGGAGACGGCTCCTTCAACGTGGGGGACAGCGCCACCGTGACGGCCACGCCGGCGGCAGGCTATGTGTTTGTGAACTGGACGGACAACGGGCAGGTGGTGAGTGTGGATGGCAGCTACACGCTGACGATGGATGTTAACCACTCGCTGGTGGCGAACTTTGCGCCGCTGGTGACGCAGTGGTCCATCACGACCAGCGCCGCGCCAGCGGCAGGCGGTGCCACGGCGGGAGACGGGCTCGTGGATGATGGCACGAGTGCCACAGTGACGGCCACGGCCAATGCAGGCTACGGTTTCACGAACTGGACGGAAGGCGCGGTGATTGTGAGCACCAGTGCGAGCTATAACTTTAATGCGACGGCGGACCGCGTGCTGGTGGCGAATTTCTCCCCCCTTCCCTCTTTCACCGTGAGCACGAGCGCCGGGCCAGCGGCGGGAGGCACCACGAGTGGCGACGGTGGGTTCATCAGCGGCAGCAGCGCCACGGTGACGGCCACCGCAAATGCGGGCTACTTCTTTGTGAACTGGACGGAGAACGGCGCGCAAGTGAGCACGAATGCGAGCTACACTTTCAATGTGACCTCGAACCGCACGCTGGTGGCGAACTTCGCCGTGACCGGCAGCATCCTGCGGGCGATCACGACTTCAGTTTCACCGGCGAACTCGGGCACGACCACCGGCGGCGGCTCGTATGCGAACGGCACGAGTGCGACGGTGGTGGCGACGGCGGCACCGGGGTACAAATTCAGCAAATGGAAGCAGGGCGGGAGCAATGTGAGCAGCGCGGCGAGCTATACCTTTACCGCGAGTGCGGACCGCGCGCTTGTGGCGACTTTCACGCCGGTCTATTATATCACGGGCACGTCAAATCCACCGGCGGGAGGCACGACGGAGGCAGACAGCGCGAGTTACAATCCGGGAGACAGCGGCAACGTCATCGCCAGGCCTACGGCGGGATGGCAGTTTGTGAACTGGACGGAAAACGGAGCCATCGTCGGCACTGGAACGACGCTGAACTTTAGCAACGTGCAGGCGAATCATGCCTATGTGGCGAACTTCGCGCTCACCGGCGGGGTGAGCATTGCCACAAGCGCGGGTCCGGCGGCTGGAGGCACCACAAGCGGCGGCGGCAGCTACTTGATTGGCGACGGTGTGACCTTGAGCGCAACGCCCAATGCAGGCTATGCCTTTGTGAACTGGAGCTCCGGCGCGACGATTGTCAGCACCGACCCGACCTACACGTTCACCGCGAGTGTGAACCGGACGCTGGTGGCAAACTTTGCCACGGCGAGCACGATTGTCACCAGTTCCGCACCAGCGGCCGGTGGCAGCACCGGTGGCGGCGGAGCCTATGCCAGCGGCGCAAATGTGACCGTGACTGCGACGCCGAACGCGGGCTATGCCTTCCTGAACTGGACGGATGGCGCGGCAATTGTCAGCACGAGCGCGACTTATTCATTCACTGCCAGCACCGGCCGCACGCTGGTGGCGCACTTCGTGGCGGGCCTCACGATCTCAGCTTCCGCCAGCCCGAGCTCTGCGGGGAGCATCGTGGGTGCGGGCATCGTGAATCCAGGCACGAGCGTGACGCTCGTCGCGACGGCCAATCCCGGGTACACGTTTGTCGATTGGACGGACAACACCGGCACCGAGGTAAGCACCAGCGCGAGCTACACCTTCACCGCAAACGACAACGCCACGCTGACCGCGAACTTCGCCGTAGCGCCGGTGACCATCGATTATGATTTCGACACCGCAGCGCCTGTTCCGGCGCTGGATGCGCCGCTGCCACTGGTGCAGACGAAGGCGGGCTACACGGCAACCTTCAGCTCGGCCACGGCCAATGCCTTCAAGATCACCACCGAGACGGCCAGCGGACGAGTGCTGTCGAAGTTCGATGGCAACTACCTCGAACCGCTCGCGGACAATGCCATGCTGGTGCTGCAGTTTGATCATCCGGTCACCGGGGTGAGCGTGGACTTCGCGACCGTCGAAGCGCTGAGCGTGGACGTGCCATCGAATGTGCAGATCACCGCGTATGACACCTCCAGCGGCACACCGGTGAGTGTGGGAACGGGCATCGCGCATGGCACGGTGACTGTGGGGGACACGCTGCCGGTGGGCACGATCAATTTTAACTCAACAGGCGGCGCGTTTGACCAGATCGTGCTCCAGCTTCCAGCGGCCCCGGTTGGAGCGCTGCGCTTCCTGGTGGACAACATTCAGGCAAGTCCGGCATCGAGCACGGGAGGGACGATGACCCTGGCCAATCCGAACTGGAACATCACGCTTTCAGATTTCGGCTACTCGGATTTCCTGCTCGACAACACGCCGGGTTTTGTGGGACGCGAGTATCTTTCCGGCGAATGGGGCAGCGCCGTTGCTTACCAGCGCAATGGGCAGACGCAGTCACCGACGTGGCTGGACCCCAGCTTCCTTTATCCGGACTGGCAGACGAATTCGAACTTTCATGTGGTCACCGGGATTCACCTTGCGGGCAGCAATGTGGATGGACTGCCGATTGCTGAATCCGTGATCGCCAACGACGACCTCGAAATCACGCTGCGGTTTGAGATGGTGGACACCGTGGTGGGCACACCCATGGGAGTGACGCCAGCGGGAGCGGCAAGTGGAGGCGCTGCGATCAACAGCAACCGCTATGTGATGAACCAGACCTTCATCGTGAAAAACATCAGCGGTGTCAGCATCACGAATGTGCAATTGTTCCAGCTGCTGCACGGGTTCATCTCCCAGCATGGTCAGTATGACAACCGCAGCTACGCCGGGAAGCTCTCCGAGTATCGGTACGATGCCACAATGTCCGGCGTGGACGGCAACGCGGCCGGAAACCAGAGCTCCAGCGTCGGGCTGGAGGATCTGATCGGCTTCCATGCCAAGGTGGCGCCCACTGCTTTTGAGATCGGCAGCTATGGGACGGAGGGCAATGGCATCGACGATCATGTGAGCGGCAAGCCTTCGGACGGAGTTCACCTCTCGATTGAAAACAACTGGCAGAGCGCCCCGTTCGTCGGACGCAAGGGGCGCGACAGCTTCGCGCCTGCGAACCGCTGGATTGCAGGCGGACAGCGCTGGAATCTCGGCGACCTGGCAGCGGGGCAAAGCGTCAGCTTTGACATCGTGCTGAGCCTGCTCACGGGTACCAAGGTGGTCGTCACTGGCGGAGGATCCACCGGCACCGGTGGCGGCGGCAGCTGCAATGGCGGCTCCGGGCATGTTGGAGGCGTCGATTTCGAGTTCGACGGCATCAGCCAGGAAGGCACCTTTTACGGCGAGTATTCGGATGCTGACGATGCGGAGATGGCGGAACGGGAGGCTGAGGGCGAGTTTGTGCTGCCGGCGGTTCAGACCCCGAATGGCACACGCAGGCAGTTGTGGAAGCTGAATTACAACGGCGTGCACACGGGCAGCATCAAACTCAAGTTTGCCTATGACCCGAGCCTGCTGCCGGCCGGCTACGATGAGAACCAGCTCGTCATCTATCACTTCCGCAATGGCGCCTGGGAGAAGCTGAGCTGCAAGGTGGACACTGCGAACCATGTCATTCAGGCGGTAAGCCCGAGCCTCTCTCCTTTCATGCTGGGAGTGAACGATGTGGTGGTGAAGCCGCGGGTGGAAGTGTCCCTGTCGAGTCCGGGAACACTCAGCGTGAGCTGGCCGGATTCTTTCACCGGCTGGATTCTGCAGGAGGCGCCTGATTTAAATCCGGCGAGCTGGATCAATTCCACGCGCCCGATCACTTCGGCGGGCGGCTACAACCAGGTGGAGGTGCCGATGAGTTCGGGTTCGAAATTCTTCCGTCTGATGAGACCGTGATTACGTCGCGAGAAAGCGGCAATCGTGAGATTCATTATCAACATGATCCGCACCATGAGACGAAGCTTTGCAAACATGGCAGCGGCAGAACACAGGTGCGAAGCAGGTGACTCTTGTGAAGGGGTGGAACAGGAAATGCTTGAATGAAGTACTTCATGTGGAAAAATCGCAGCCTCTCAATCAAGGGACCTTCTTTCATGGAGCGCATACACCGCATGTTCGCCGCGCTGCTGCTGCTTGCCTACGCAGGCACAGCCACCTCGATCATGCCGGCCGTGTTTGCGGCATTGGCAGCGATCGATGGCGGCCACCGGGTCATGATCTGCCGGACGGAGCAGGGAATGCAGGTGCGGCTGCACCATCGGGAGGATGATTTTACGCCGGAGGTTTGCGACCATGAAGGTCTGCTGGGGCGCATCCTGGTGAGTTATTGCGAACCGGGCACGGAAGGAGATCACAGTCTTTCGACGAATCAGGTCACAGGTACTTTGACGGAGCCAGACGATGAGGCGAAGCGCCAGATCAAAGAAAGGCCCTGCTGCGAGGATGGGCTGGTGTTTTTTGATGCGAGGATGGACATGGTGCGGCTGGAGGAGGTCTGCAAAGAGGTGCTGAGAGGCGGTGAGGCCGGGCGCAATGTGGCGCTGCGGGAGATGACCACGGTGCGTCTGCTGGTTTGATTTTTGCACTGCCGTGCCAGAGCCGCGCAGCATTGGCGTATTGCCTGAGGCATGCCGGATGCTGAGCCGAATCGTAATGCTGTCTGACGTCAGTGCTGTCAGACGAATCCATCCATTTATGGCAGCAATGCCGCCACTCCTTTTCACCACGTTTCTGCATGAAAAATTCTCTTTGTCTGCTGGGTCTGTTTTGTCTGACGGCCGGCGCTGCGCTGGCGGATACCTCCCGCTGGTCCGGCACGAGCCAGATCTCTTTCGATGGCACCTCCACGCTGCATGACTGGGGAGGGAAGGTGGAGGCCAGGCCGTTTGTGACCACCGTGAGCACGGACAAGGAGGGAAATCCCACCAAGGTGGTGGCGACGGTGACGGTGGACGTGGCGAAGATGGACACGGCGGAGGCGAAGAGGGACGAAAACATGCGCAAGGCCATGCAGGCCACCGCGCATCCGCTGATCACAGGGGTGATCGACACTCCGTTCAGCGCGATCCGGCAGGGCGAGGCGGCACCTTCGACGCTGCCGATCAACCTGACGATCCTGGGGAAGACGCAGACGGTCACCGGGAAAATCAGCCAGTGGAAGCAGCAAGGGGACAAGGCCTCTTTTGACCTGGATTTCGATCTCTCGCTAAAAACGAGCGGCATCAAGGTCCCGTCCGTGCTGCTGCTGATTCGAGTGGGCGACACGGTCAAGGTGCATGCAGTCGTGAACCTGAAACGCAACCCTTCCTGACCCATGGCCGCTTACATTCATCACATCGCCACCGAGACGCCGGAGTTCATCTACAGCAATGAGTTTACGCGTGAGCGGATGAAGGGCTGGGTCGCGGAGCCGCGGGCCAAACGGCTGATCGACATGATTTACGAGCGCACGGGAATCGAGACGCGGTACAGCGCGTGCGATGACTTCATGAAAGAGGAAGGGGGGCTCTTCCACACGCTGCCGGACGGGACCATGAATTCGCCGACCACCGGCCAGCGCAATGCGCTGTATGCACGCGCGGCGCGGGAGCTGGCGGTGAGGCTCGCGCGGAAAACGCTGGGGGAGTGCCCGGAGTTTGAGAAGGGGGAGATCACGCATGTGGTGTTTGCTTCGTGCACGGGGTTTGCGAATCCGGGGCCGGACTACCACATCATCCGTGAACTGGGACTGAATGAGAGCGTGGAGCGCTACACGGTGGGGTTCATGGGGTGCTACGCGGCGTTTCCGGCGCTGCGGATGGCGGCGCAGTTTTGCGAGGCGAACCCGCAGGCGGTGGTGCTGGTGATGTGCCTGGAGCTGTGCTCGCTGCACCTGCAGGTGAGCGACCGGCCGGAGAGCATTGTGGCCAATGCGCTGTTTGCGGACGGTGCGGCGGCGGCGCTGGTGAGCGCACGGGAGCCTGTGGGCGACCGGCCGTTTTACCGGGTGCAGGCGTTTCAGTCAGCGTTGGTGCCCGGAAGCGAGGCGCACATGGCCTGGGACATTGGGGACAACGGATTTAACATGGTGCTGTCCGCGTATGTGCCGGAGCTGATCGGCAGCAACATCCGGGAAATGCTGGCCAGCATTTTGGACAAGCGCGGGCTGAAGGTGGAGGACATCGATGAGTGGGCTGTGCACCCGGGGGGACGGGCGATTTTGGAGCAGATCGAGGAGCAGCTGGCGCTGCCCACAACCGCGCTGGAGATGTCCCGCAGTGTGCTGCGTGACTACGGAAACATGAGCAGCCCGACGGTGATGTTTGTGCTGAAGGGCTTTCTGGAAGAGGCGGAAACGGAGCGTGCCACGACGTGCGCGATCGCCTTTGGGCCCGGGCTGACGGTGGAGACGGCGGTGCTGGAGCGGTGCGGTGCGGCAATACCGCCCGCGGGAATGGCGAAACCCGCCGTCATGGCGCAAACGGCAGCGGCATGAAAAGCGGTGCGAACATGCCATTGGCGGGGGCCTCGGACTTCGATGTGATCATCGTGGGCGGCGGGCCGGTGGGGCTGCTGCTGGCGTGCCTGCTGAAGCAGCAGGGGCAGCGCATCCGCGTGGTGGAGCGGCGCACGGGTCCCATCACCCATTCGGCGGCCATCGGCATCACGCCGCCATCGCTGCAGATCCTGGACAAGCTGGGGCTGGCGGAGGAGTTCGTCAGCGGAGGGGTGAAGGTGCGGGACTGCTTTGTGCACGGTCAGCGGGGGAGGCTGGGGTGCGTGTCGTTTCGGGAAATCCCGGACGAGCGGCGCTACATCCTTTCACTGCCGCAGGCTGCCACGATCGCGATTTTGCAAAACCATCTGGGGCAGGAGCACATCGAAGCGGGGTGTGAAGTGGGGTATGTGAGGCAGCAGGCTGACGGCTGCGAGGTGCAGGCCGGCGGGAGAAGGCTGACGGCACGCTACGTGGTGGCGTGTGATGGGAGCCGCAGCTCCGTGCGCAGCATTCTCGGGATGCGGGCGCCGGGGCGCAGCTATGACTGCCATTTTGTGATGGGAGACTTTGTGGACCGCAGCGGCCTGGGAGACGAGGCGCACCTGTTTTTCACGGCGGATGGCTCGGTGGAGTCGTTTCCGCTGCCGGGTGGCCAGCGGCGCTGGGTGGTGCAGACAGAGACGCGAATGGAGCGGCCGCCGCCGGGTCTGGTAAGCCAGCTGGCGCGGTGGCGCACCGGCATCGATGTGCCTGTGGCGGACCAGTTGAATGAAAGCGTCTTCACGCCCCGGAAGTTCAACTGCGACCGCTACTATGACGGGCGGGTGATTTTCTGCGGAGATGCGGCGCACGGCATGAGCCCGATCGGAGGACAGGGGATGAACACGGGCTTTGCAGATGCGGAGTTCCTGGCTGAGATCCTGACGCGCAGCGAACCGCTGAAGCTGCTGCCTGCCTACGACCGCTGCCGGCGCAAGGCGGTGAAGACGGCGATCTTCCGCGCGGAGTGGGGCATGTGGCTGGGCACCTGGCGGGGCCGCGCGCGCTCCTTGGTGCGGGATTTCATCTTGAAACACCTTTTCTGCCAGGGGCCGGTGGCCCGGCGGATGGGGGCGTTTTACGCCATGCTGACCATTCCTTTCAACACGCTCAAACGCGTCCCTGCCTCAAGGCTGGAACCGCGCACCCTGGACACTGCCTCATGACCGACAGCCCCACGTACATCCCCACCATCGAAGGCGCCGCCTCCCACTACGACGATCTGGATCAGTTTTACCGCGAGATCTGGGGGGAGCACATCCACCACGGCGTGTGGCTTACGGGCCGGGAGACTGACACGGAAGCGGCGGAAAACCTCGTCAAAATCGTGGCCGATCTCGGCGGGCACAGTCCCGGAAAAGAGGTGTGCGACATCGGGTGCGGCTATGGCACGACGGCGCGGATTCTGGCGCAGAACCACGGGGTCAATATCACGGGGATGACGATCTCAGCGGTGCAGGTGGCCTATGCGGAGGCGCACAATTCGGTGCCGGGAAAGACGCATTTCATGCTGCGGGACTGGTATGCCAACGGCCTGCCGGACAACCACTTTGACATTGTTCAAACCGTGGAGAGCCTCGAGCACATGCCGGACCTGCCCGGCTTTTTTCGTGAATGCTTCCGGGTGCTGAAGCCAGGAGGCCGACTGGTGGCCACCGCCTGGATGAGCTGCGAGAACCCGGACGATTTTGCCAGGCGGCACCTGATTGACGCCATCACGCGGGAAACGCAGATCGCGGGGGTGAGGCCGGAGAGCGAGTTTCGGGCGGCGACGGAGGGAGCGGGATTTGTGAACTACCAGTTCAAGGACTACGCCGGGCAGGTGAAGAGGACCTGGCCGCTGTGCGCCCTGCGCACGGTGAAGGGGCTGCTGACCAAGTCGCACTACCGCCGCTTTCTGTTCAGCTCGCGCAATCCGAACCGCATCTTTGCCCTGACCCTGTTCCGGATCTGGCTGGCGTATGAGCTGGGAGTGCAGAGGTACGGAGTCTTCCACGCCGAAAAGCGTTGAACCCCTCCCAGAACTGACTAAACACCGGCCATGCCAGTCAGCGAAGAACGAACCCAGGAAATCACCAAGTCCCTCAAACGTTGCAGTGAGGAGACCGTGGCTGCGGCGCTGCGCTTTGAAGAAACAAAAAACCTGGACGAACTTGATGTGATCATCCCCGGCGTGCTGGCGCGTGATGCGGCCAACCCACGGCCGGATGGCATGGCTTCGGTAACGGATGACATGAAGCTGATCGAGGACATCGGCATGGATTCCTTTGGGATGATCGAAGTGGTGATGACGGCGGAGGAAGTGCTGGGCCTGACGATCGCCAATGAAGAGCTGAGCGGGATCGTGACGCTGGGCGATCTGAAGAAATTCCTGCGTGCCAAATTTGGGGCGGGCGCTTCATGAAGCGTGTCGTCGTGACAGGGCTGGGCTTTGTCTCCAGCATTGGCAACAACCGCGCGGAGGTGACGGAAAGCCTGCGCGAGGGGAAGTCGGGCATCGAGTTTGTGCCGGAGCTGGCTGCGGCGAATGACCGTGTGAAGCTGGCGGGTACGGTGAAGGGCTTTGCCTTTCCGACGAGCGACCCGCTGGACTGGACCTTCCCGGAGCATGTGAAGCTGAACCGGGCGCAGCTCCGCACGATGGTGCCAAACGCGGTGTTTGCGTATGCGGCGATGCTGGAGGCGATCGCGGACTCGAAGATGGAGCCGGCGCAGGTTTCTGACGCGCAGACGGGGCTGTATTGCGCCTCGGCAGGATCGCCGTGGATGACGTATCTGGCAATGGATTCGGTGATCAAGCGCGGGCCGGCGAGAACATCAGCTCCGGTGGTGATCACGGGGATGCCGAACTCACTGCACCTGAACCTGACGGCGCTGTTCAAGATCCATGGGGCGACTCTGGCGTTTAACAGCGCGTGTGCTTCTTCCTCTCATGCGCTGGGGCATGCGTGCGACATGATCCGGATGGGACGGCAGAAGACCATGTTTGTGGTGGGCGCGGAGGATGCGCAGGTGCTGCACACGATCCTGCCGTTTGCCTCGCTGCGGGCGCTGAGCTCCCACAGCGATCCGGCGCTGGCGCCAAAGCCGTTTGACGCCGGGCGTGATGGATTCATCACGACAGGCGGCAGTGTGGTGCTGGTGCTGGAAGAAGCGGAGCAGGCCGCGGCGCGCGGCGCCACCGTGTATGCGGAGGTGTCTGGCTGGGGCCAGGGCTCGGATGGCTACGATGTGGTGGCGCCGGACCCCAGCGGCAGCGGACTGGCGCGTGCGATGACGAATGCGCTGGAAGATGCCGGACTGGAGGCTGCGGCGGTCGATTACATCAACGCGCATGCGACGGCGACGAATGCAGGCGACATCGCGGAACTGAGCGCGCTGAAAACGGTTTTCACGGGTGACAAGAAACCCAAGGTGAGCAGCACGAAGGCGCTGACGGGCCATGGCCTGTGCCTGGCAGGAGCGCTGGAGGCTGGCATCTGCTGCGTGGCGCTGAAGGAGGGCTTCATGCCAATCTCGGCAAAGATCCAGAACCTGGATCCCGCGTGTGAAGGAGTGAATATTTTGACTGCGCCGACGGACGAGGTGCCGAAGGTGGCGATGAGCAACTCGAGCGGCTTTGGCGGCTCGAACGTGACGCTGATTTTTTCGGCTACCTGATCCAGCGCCATCTGGCAAACTGGAGGTAGAGGACGGGCAGGACCACGAGCGTGAGCACGGTGCCAAAGAGCAGGCCAAAGATATGCACGGCGGTCAGCGGTCGCCAGAGTTCGCCGCCGGTCACAGCCAGCGGGATCAAGCCACAGACGGTGGCAAACACGGTGGCCAGCACGGCACGCAGGCGCACCAGAGCAGCCCGCATGAGCGCCGGTTCCAGCTCCATGCCTGCGGCCCGCTCTTCTTCGATGAAATCGGACAGCACAATGATGTGACTCACGATGACACCGGCCAGGCTGACAATGCCGATCAGCGCCATGAAACCAAAGGAGGCATGCGTGGCTGCCATGCCTGCAAAAGCGCCGATCAGCCCCAGGGGCACGGTGAGCATGACGACGAGTGACTTCACCATGGAGCGGAACTGCACCATCATCGCCAGCGCGATGAGGGCGAGGGAGATTTTGAGGACGCGCTCCATCTCGCGCTGGCTGTTGAGAAGTTCACGCTCTTCGCCGCCAAAGGCGATGCCGGAGGCGGGAAAGGATGCGCGTGCCTTGTGCAAAATGCCCGAGGCCAGCGAGCCGAACGGCGCCAGGGCTTTCACCGTCACCGTCCGCTGCTGATTGATGCGGGTGAGGACGCCTGAATCATCGTGCACTTTGTAAGCTCCGGCCTCGATCAGTGCCTGGCGTACCTGGGAAGTCTTGACCGGGATGTCCTCACCGCTGATTTCGATCTGAATGGGAGTCTCCAGAGCGGGACCCTGCTCGATCTGTTTGACGAGGCAGAGCGCGTCTTTGACCTCGCGGTCAAAGACCTCGCGCAGGTGCATGATGAGTGCGGGGACGTCCTCCGCATGGCGCGTATTGACCAGCACCTGGGCCACGTTTGGCGCAGGCTGGCGGGGAAGCACGTTGTAGTAGAACATGGGGGTGCCGCCGCCGCTCACCATGACAGCGCTCTGAATGGCCTCCTCCTGCTGCAGCCTTTCACCGATCTGTGCTGTGACTTTCTGTGTCTGCTCAATGCTGCTCCCTTCAGGCAGCCGAAGGTCGATGAGGAACTGGCTGCGCTCGGCGACGGGAAAGAACTGCTTGCCGAAAAGTGGGATGAGAGCGGTGCTGGCAGCGAGAAGGCCGTAAGCGGCAAGGATGGTGGGCAGAGGCCTGCGCAGCGCGCGCTGCAGGGTGCGCTGATAAAACGGAATGAGACGGTGCAGCGGGTGGGAGCCGGTGACTGCATCGAAGCCCCTCTGGCCACGCAGCAGGTAATAGCCAAGAAGCGGGATGAAGGTCATGGAAACTAAGCGGGAGGAGACGAGCGCCAGAGTGATGACGATGGGCAGGGAGATGATGAAGGCGCCCATGTCTCCGGGCAGGAGAGCGAGCGGCAGGAAGGCGACGATGTTGATGATGGTGCCAAAGAAGATGGCGCGGCGCAGCCGGAACGGGCCGAGCCAGGCGGCGATGCCACGAGGCTGCCCTTCAGCGAGCTCGCGGTTGATGCCGTCCGAGGCGACCACGGGATCGTCAACGAGCATGCCCAGGGAGATGATCAGCGCGGCGATGGAAATCTGCT
The DNA here is from genome assembly GCF_044226605.1 of Prosthecobacter sp. Classification (GTDB taxonomy): domain Bacteria; phylum Verrucomicrobiota; class Verrucomicrobiia; order Verrucomicrobiales; family Verrucomicrobiaceae; genus Prosthecobacter. The sequence goes on from NZ_JBGAGS010000019.1 coordinate 43,657, forward strand.
GGAGGGGGACATGCAAGGCGGCCATGCCACCGAGGGTCATGGCGATGGTGAGAGGAATGGCCAGGGCCACGACGAGCGCGGTGCGCCAGTCCATGAGCAGCAGAGCCACGAGAACGACAACCGCAACCGCCTCGATGAAGCAGCGAAGGAACTCGCTGATGCGGTGAGCTGTGGCGGCGGGCTGGTCGGAGACGGTGATGACCTGGACGCCTTCCGGCAAAGAGAGGCTGCCTATTTTCGCAAGCACAGCCTCCTTGAAGTCATGGATGATGTTTCCCGCTTTCATCTCCACGGCCACGAGCACGCATGAGGCGGGCTGCAGCGCGCCGCTTTTTCCCCGGTGAAGAGTGCGCACGGAGTAGCTGGCGGCCACCATGTCCTCAAAAGAGGTGATCTCTGCCGGTGCATGGCCAAACTGGCGGATGCGGCCGCTGCTGGGCACGGCCCTGAGCGCTTTCTCGATCGCATCGGCTCCTGCGGCCGCCTGGTCTCCCAGGACGGCAAAGAGCAGCGTGGCAGGGAGCTGGTAGTCCGTCTCCAGACGCGGCTCCTCGCTGCCTTCGGGGAGGGGCACCGTTTTCAAGATCTCGCGAGTCTTCCGCCATTGTTCATCGATGGCTTCCTTGCGGTCGGCGTGGAGTCTGATGACGATGGTGGAGACGTTGTCCTGTGACTGCGACTGCAGCTTTTCCAATGTGGGGAGGCGGGCGAGCGCGGCTTCCAGCCTGGCCGTCACCTCCTGCTCCATTTGCGCGGCAGTGAGGAGCGGATGCACGGTGAGGAGCACCGCATCATGCGTGGGAAAAGTCGGGTCTTCCTGCTGCGGCAGCCTTTGAAAAGAGAGCCAGCCCCAGGCAAGCACCGCAGCCATGGCCAGCCAGCCGAGCAGACGATGCTCCACAAAAAACCGGGTGAGGAGAGCGCTGGCGGGAGCTGCGGAGGGGGACGTATCCATGATGGTGCAGGAGGAAGAATTCGGCCCGAGGTTCCGGCTCCGCAATGGCGCACATTGAGCATGGGATGTTTCGCCTCGGGCTGAGGCGGATGCTTTGCGCCCGTGAAATCCGCCACAAAAACATGCTGAGACGCGGCGGCACTGCGTAAAACGATACCTCGGGATGAAAGTGCGCGTGCTCCAACCTGAACTGCTCGACATCCTGCCGCATGATGATCCCGACGCGATCCGTTCGCGGGAGGAGATGCTGCAGGTCAATGGCATCATGGGAAATCACCGGTGGATCGAGAGGATGGTGAGACGGCACGGAGAGAAGGGATGGCGGGTGACCGAACTGGGGGCGGGGGATGGGGCGCTGTCTTTGCGGCTGGTGGAAGCCGGGTGCTGCGCGGAGTCGGATCTGCATGCGTTTGATCTGGCCCCGAGGCCGGAGCACTGGCCGGCGGGGGCAGACTGGACGCAGGGAGATGTGCTGAAGCAGGCGCTGCCCGGAACGGAGATCGTGATCGCGAATCTGTTTCTGCACCATTTCACGAAGGAGCAGCTGGGAATGCTGGGTGCGCGGATATCTCCGGTGACGCGACTGATCATCGCTGCGGAGCCGGCGCGGCGCTGGGTGCATACGATGACAGGCTGGTTGTTTTGCGTGGTGGCGGAGCTGAACCACGTGCAGCGGCATGACTTGCAGGCGAGCATTCGTGCGGGGTTTCGCGGGCGGGAATTGCAGGAGGCGCTGGGGCTTGGCAAGGAGTGGAAAACAGAGGCGCACGAGCATCCGCTGGGCGGCCTGCGGTTCATGGCGTGGCGCTGAGAGCCGCGTCAGGAATGCTATTACGCCCGTTGCCGTGCTGCCGGAGTGCATTCATACTGCGGCGCATGATCCGGCCGCACTCGCCGACAGAAACACCCGCTGAGAAGCCCGCCCATCGCGGGAGAGCGAGTCTTGCCTGGGCGTCCCCATGGGAGCTGGATCTGGAATGGCAGGATGCCCCGCCAGGAAAAAAAATCCCCTACGTGGAGAAGAAAGCGGCGCCTGCACCGCAGGAGTCCAAGCCTGTGCCGCAGCCAAAACCTAAACCGGTGCCGGAGCCCGAACCGCAGCCAGCACCGCCGAGGGACGAACTGGCAGAGGCAGCCCCGCCGCCACCGCGAAAGGCGCCGCCCTCCCGGCTGGTGACGAAGCCGAGGCGGCCTGCACAGGCGGTGGAGCGGGAGGCCTCGTGGTCCACTCTGGCGATCCTGAGCATGGGCCTTCTGGCCTTGGTGTTCATCGCCTGGCTGTATGTGGACGATCAAAACGCGGGGCTGGATGAAGACCTGCGGTTAAACCGGCCGGTGGATCAGGCGGTGACGATCCAGACGCCGGAAAAGCTGCACAAGTTTTTGAACGCGCTTGTTCCGTTTGAGAATGCGGAATTGTACACCAAGCCGCCGTGGCTGTGGGACACGCCCACGCTTTCGCGCGTGGTGCAGGCCAACGGAACGGCTCTGGACAATCTGCGTGACCTGCTGGAAGACGCGGACTGGCATGCCACGCATGCGGCCTGGCATGCGGCGGATCCCTGCGCGGACCCGCGCTGGCGCCAGGCGATGCTGCTGAAGCAGGCGGAGGCGGCCTATCTCTCGCGCCGCATGCACGAGGAGGCGGCGTTTACCGCAGGGATCGATCTGGCGGAACTTGGCTGGCGGCTGGAGCAGATCTGGGCATGGCCCTCGTGCTACAGGCGTGCGCTGGAGGCGCACACCCTGGCGGCCCAAACGCTCGCGGATCTGCTGCGGCAAACGAAGCTGCCGGAGTCCACGCTGAGGCAGTTTCAGCGGCAGTTCAATGTGTGCCAGCCTTCCACGAAGGTGCTGGAGAGCGCCATGAACGGGTTTTACGTGCATGAGAAAAAACTCATTCTCGGACCGAAGAGCGGGGAGAATCTGGACACGATGCCGGGTGGCGTGCAGCTGCAACGTCCGGGCCGGCTCTTCTTCAAGCCGCATGAAACACTGCAGCATTTTGCCATCGCATTTCGGCAGATGAAAGCGGAGACGCAGGCACCGCTGATCCACACGGCCGAGGTGCGGCTGAAGGAGAGCATGGCTCCTGATACCACCTACCAGCCGAACTCCGCCGGCCTGGCCTACTACCACCAGCGCATGAAGCTTTACACTCCCCTGCCCGCCGAACTGGGGCTGGTGCGCACCCGGGGGAATTTGATCATCGCCCTGTTTGCCGTGCGGCGCTGCATTGCTGAGAAGAAAACGGTGCCCGTGACGCTGGATCAGCTGCGCACGTTTAACTATTTGCTCGATGTGCCGGTGGATCCTTACACCGGCGGGCCGCTGCAGTACAGCCTGGCACGCGGGCTGATCTGGTCGGTGGGGAATGATCTGAAATCCGCGGACGGAAGACCGACGGAACCGCCGATGGACGATGCGAGCGAACCGACCGTGGAGCTTGGGATCGCCGTGGCTGGAGTGGCGAAATGACTATTTCCAGCGCATGCAGCGGAAGGGGTGGTCGTCGATCATGTTGGGCTGAAGGCCGGCGAGACGATCGGCGTGGTAGAACTGGACTCCGACATAGTGATAGATGGGAATGATGACGCAGTCGTCGGTGACCAGGAGTTTTTCGGCCTGCTGGAAGAGGGTGTTGCGGCGGTTTTGATCGGGTTCGCGGGCGGCGGCGGCGATGAGTTCGTCATACTGCGGGCTGGCCCAGCCGGTGCGGTTGTTGCCATTGGTGGAGAGGAACATCTCCAGAAAAGTGCCGGGGTCGTTGTAGTCGCCCACCCAGCTGCTGCGGCAGAGGTCATAATTTTTCTCCTTCATGGAGTCGAGGTAGATCTTCCATTCCTGCTTGGCGAGATCGACGCTGACGCCGAGGTGCTGCTGCCACATGGCCTGGAGCTCGATGGCGATATTGCGCTCCAAGGGTTTCGGAAAATAGAGGTGATCGACGCGAGGGAAGCCTTTGCCTCCGGGGTAGCCGGCTTCGGCGAGGAGCTTTCTGGCGCGCTCAGGATCGAACTCGGGACCGGGGGGCGGCTGGTAGTCTTGTCCGGCACCGGGCGGGGTGAGGCTGAAAGCATTGCGCTCGCCGAGTTGGGTGATTTTTTCGGTGATGCGTTTGCGGTCGATGGCGAGTGAGAAGGCAAGGCGGATCTTGGGATTGTCGAAGGGGGCGCGGGTGACGTTGAAGCGGGTGAAAAAACTGCCGAGGAAGGGGCCGGTGTGGAAGTAGGGCTGCTGTTTGAGTTTGGCGGTGAGGGAGGTGGGAACCATGCCCTTGTCCATGATGAGGTCGGCCTGGCCGGTGAGGAAGTAATTGATGGCGGTGTTCGGCTCCGAAATGGGAAGGATGTCGATGGTCTTCAGCGGCACATTCGCAGCGTCCCAGTAGCGTTCGTTGCGGCGGAGCGAGATGCGGTCATCCAGCAGCCAGTCTTCGAGAATGTAGGCGCCGTTGCCGATGAGGAGGCCGGGCTTGATCCATGCGGTGCCGTGCTTTTCGTTGATGTGCCGCGGCACGGGACAGAAGGGCGTGATGGCGCAGAGGTCGATGAAGTAAGGCGTGGGGCTTTCGAGTTCGACACGCAGCGTGCGGTCATCGAGCGCGAGGACGCCGACCTGGGAGAAGTCTTTGAGCCGGCCCTCGTTGAAGGCGCTGGCGTTTTTGATCACGTAGAGCTGGCTGGCGTAGTCGGCCCCGAAGTCGGGGCTGAGGATGCGCTGCCACGAGTAGAGAAAATCACGCGTGGTGAGCGGCGTGCCGTCGCTCCAGGTGGTGCCGGGGCGGAGGTGGAAGGTGTAGGTCTTGCGGTCCGGCGTGACGTCCCAGCGCTCGGCGAGACCGGGCTGCGGCTTGCCTGCTTCATCGATGCGGCAAAGTCCTTCGAACAAGGCGGAAGCGACGCGCATGCCGACTTGATCGGTGACGATGTGCGGATCGATGCTCTCGGGTTCCGCGCCATTGATGAAGACGAGGTCCGCGCGCGGCCGTGATTTGCCGCAGGCGGCGAGGGAGAACAGGAGAGCGGCGGCGAGGGCGAGGCGGGACACGCGGGAGGGTAGCACGGGCCGGGGGCAATGACGAAATCAGAATGAAGAATGACGAATGAATGATGAAGCTCGAAGACCGAATCACCCACGCTATTACCGTAGGCCGTCCGTCCTCGTTTTTGCCTTGGTGCTTTCTTACTCAATACCAATGATCGCTTTGAGGTGGTCCAGCACGACGCGCTCCTCCTTGCTGATCTTTGAGCCCATCCCCAAAAAGCCGCCCTCTGCTTCGGCCGTTGCTTCGGCCAAAGTCATGATGAGAGCGCAATAGGCAGCATGTTCTGCAGGGTCCAGTCGCTCTTCGACGAGCCGTATCGCGGCTTGCACGAGTTTCATCGGCTGAGCATTGCGAGCAGTTGCGAGCGGCCACAAGCTGTCTAAGACACTGGGTATGCGCGTCAAGGACTGCACCACCGGCCCTAGATGCTCAGCCTGTTGCAGGGATTCGATGAGATTGACAAAAGTCTCCATTTCCTTACGGCCCATTTTGCCGTCCGCCCCGGCCACTAGTGTGAAGGCAGCGATGAAGCCCAGGCTCATGAGATCCAGCTCCTCCTCTTGCAGTCTGTCGTCCTCCTCCGGCGCAGACTCGCCTTGCATGATGGCGGTGATCTTGGTCAGCATTTCGGACGCTGCAGGGGGTGCGTCTGGCGTCATGAAAACTGCACCCAATGTATTAAAAAAATGCATGAAGCGCGCCTGTTCCTCGGCGCTGAATTTTGCCTGAAGGAGGGCATACCCCTCCTGAAAAACAGGAAGGCTGGACTGGGTGAACTGCACTTCGACGTGCGTCAGTGAAAACAGCTGGTCGAGATAACGCAGCAAAGAATGCACGCGGCAGGTTTCCTTCCCTGGAGAGTAAGCGGCCATGAGCCAGTCCCGCACAGCATCGTCGAAAGCATGGGTCGCCGCTGCTCCATGACAGCCGTTAAGTGTGGCAAAAAGACAGCCGAAAACAGCGGCCAGGCTGCGCAGTTCAGCATCGCTGAAGTCTGCGAGCAAGGGATCGCAGCCGGGCCAGTAGTCCACGATTTCGAGGCCATCGGTCAGCCGTTTGTTGTAATGGCCGTAGTTTGGCATCCCAAAGGTCTCGCCCATCGTTGTGCACATTTGAACCGCCGCAGTCACAGGATGCCCTGCCTCATCGCGCGCAGAGGCAATCGCGACTCTCGCCAGATGGGAGCGAAAGCGGATGCTTTCTTCCTGTGGCAGACTTTGCAGGATCTGCCGAATGGCCCGCACTAATGCAGGACCTTCATGGCTGCCATTCACTTCGGGATACAGTCGGTCAAAATGAATGGTCAAATGGCGCATGACATCGGTATAGAGGCACATGCGCGCATTCGGCTTCGCCGCCTCCTCCGAAAGTTCCGCAAAGCGTTTTTCATCAGCGGAAGTGATTGTACCTTTGGCATGCGCAACGTGCAGGAAGACAAACAAGGGAGCTTTGGCGAGGGTGTCGTAATCGGCTTGAGTCATGTAAAAATTCTTATGTCTGAAACCACCATCATGTGTCGAGGAAATTCGTTCACATGTCAGACCGTGTCCGCTCCTCTCATGAAGACACTGGGGACAAAAACGCCAATTGGACGCCTTTCAGAAAAGTATGGCATGGCTGCTAACTGTCTCTTGCACATTCCTCGCATCCTTCTGCAATGAATCGCCTTCATCCAGCGTTCCCAACGTCCCTCATTTTCCCGACCCATGCGCATACTCTGCCTCCTCACCCTCCTCGCCGTTTCCGCCCGCGCGGAACTGAAACTTCCGGCCATCATTGGCGACAACATGGTGCTGCAGCAGAAGCAGGCGAATCCGCTGTGGGGATGGGATGCACCGGGGACTGAGGTGACGGTGACGTTTGCCGGGCAGACGAAGACGGCCAAAGCGGATGACAAGGGCAAATGGACGGTGAAGCTGGACGCGGTGCCGGCCAATGCTCAGCCGGCCACGATTACGATCAAGGGCAGCAGCACGAAGGAACTGAAAAACGTGCTCGTGGGCGAAGTGTGGATCTGCTCCGGGCAGTCAAACATGGGGTTCAATCTGAGCAGCACGTGGGATGCGGACCTGGACATCGCGCAGGCGAAGCACCCGCAGATCCGCCTGATCTCGGTTCCGCAGGTGGGGACCCAGGAGATTCAGGACGACTTCAAGGGGCAGTGGGAGGAGTGCAGCCCGGCCAATGCGGGGCAGTTCACCGCGGTTGGGTATCACTACGGCCGGGTGCTGCACGAGATGCTGGGCGTGCCGGTGGGCCTCATCGACAATGCCTGGGGCGGCAGCGCCTGCGAGGCCTGGGTGAAGCGTGATGTGCTGGAGAAGGATCCGCGCTTTGCCTCGATCATCGCGCGCTGGAAACAGCAGGAGGCAACCTTCACGAAGGAGGCGTTTGAGAAGCAGGTGGCGGATCACAAAGCGAAGCTGGATGCCTGGAACAAGGAACGGGTTGCGGCTGCGAAGGCCAAGGAAATGTTCACCAAACCAGGGCCACGTGCGCCTCAGAACCCGATGACGGGCCAGCATCGTCCAGGGAATCTGTATGCGGGTGTGCTGCACCCGACGATCGGCTACGGCATCAAGGGCGTGATCTGGTATCAGGGCGAGTCGAATTCGGGTCGCGCCAAAGAATATCGTGACCTGTTTCCCTTCATGATCGAGCATTGGCGCAAGGAGTGGAAGCAGGGAGACTTCCCCTTCTACTGGGTGCAGCTGGCGGACTACAAGAACTACCAGACAGAGCCCGTGGAAAGCGACTGGGCGGAGCTGCGCGAGGCGCAGACGCTGACGATGAGCAAGCTGAAGCACACCGGCCAGTGCGTGATCACCGACCTGGGTGAGGCGAACGACATTCACCCCCATAACAAACGTGACGTGGCTGAGCGCCTGGCCCGCTGGGCGCTGGTGAACGACTACGGACAGAAGCTGGTTTACCGCAGCCCCGAGCTGAAAGACGCGAAGTTTGAAGGAGCCAAGGCGGTGCTGACCTTTGACTACGCTCCGCAGGGCCTGCGCACGGTGGACACGGATGAGGCCAGGGGCTTTGCCATCTGCGGTGAGGACAAGAAGTGGGTGTGGGCGAAAGCCAGCATCGTGGGCGGCTCAAAGAAGGGCACAAACCAGATCGAGGTGAGCGCCGAAGGCGTGGCGAAGCCGGTGGCGGTCCGTTATGCCTGGGCGGACAATCCGGTGTGCAATGTGTACTCCGCTGAAGGACTGCCGGTGACGCCCTTCCGCACGGACGATTTCCCCATGATCACGGATCCTGCCAGTCCGACCAATCCCGCCGCCCAGGCCGCCAAGCGTACCGAGGATCTGAAGAAGCTCATGGAGGCGAAAAAGGCCAACGAAGCCAAAAAGCAGGCCAAGCCCGCAAACTAGGGCCTGCGCCGATGCCGATTATTTCTTCAGCAAACTTGTGTTAGAAGCGGCGGGAAGCGTATGTTCATGGCCTCAAGTCATCCCGCATGAACATCCGCCCGCTCCTGCCTTATCTCGCCCTGGCCCTGCTGCCTTCAGCTCTCAGCGCGCAACCCGTTCCGCCACCTCCTGCAGCACCCCAGGCGATCGACACCACCTCGGGCGCATGGGAAGGCATTGTAAACATCGATGTCTCAGTGCTGGTGCCTGACTATCGTGAGCCATGGAACGCCGGGCAGCCGAGCGGGGGCAGTGGCACGGGATTCCTCATTGGCAAAAACCGCTTTCTGACGAATGCGCACGTCGTCAGCAATGCCACGCGCATTTTGATCCGCACGACGAATGATCCGGAGCCGCATCCGGCGAAGATCGTGCACATCGCGCATGACTGCGACCTGGCCTTGATCGAGGCGGAGGACGGGAAGCACTTTGAAAAGCTCAAGCCGCTGGACTTTGGCGGCATTCCGCAGCTGAACACGGAGGTGATCGCGATTGGTTATCCGATCGGCGGAGACCGCATCTCGGTGACACGCGGCGTGGTTTCGCGCATCGACTTCCGGCCTTACAGCCATACGAGCGTGGACTCGCATCTGGCGATCCAGGTGGATGCGGCGATCAACCCGGGGAACTCGGGCGGACCGGTGATGCAGGAGGGCAAGGTGGTGGGCGTGGCCTTCCAGGGCTTCAGCGGACGGGTGGCGCAGAACGTGGGCTACATGATTCCGGTGCCGGTGATCAAGCGCTTCCTGAAGGACATCGAGGACGGGCGCTATGACCACTATGTGGACCTGGCGGCGAGCGACTTTCCGATCGAAAACCCGGCGCAGGCCAAGGCGCTGGGAATCAATGGCGATGGCGTGGGTGTCATGGTGGGTGATGTGGAACCGCAGGGCAGCGTCGGCGAACTGCTCAAGATTGGCGATGTGATCCTGAGCATCGATGACAATCCGGTGATGAACAACGGGCTGGTGCGCTTTGAAGGCGAGCTGATGGACATGAATGAAATTGTGGAGCGCAAGTTTGCCGGAGACACCATCAAGCTGAAATACATGCGCGAAGGCAAGAAGATGGAGACAACGGTGACGCTGAAGCGCTTCGACCCCTATGTGCGGCTGGGCGCACAGTACAACCAGCGGCCGCGCTACATCGTGAGCGCGGGGCTGGTGTTTCAGCCGCTGGACCGCAACCTGATGGACGCACACCAGATGCGCGATGACACGGTGAACTACGTCTTCGACAACTTCCTGACGGAGAAACTGTATGTGGAGCTGCCGGAGCCCGTGGTGCTGACAAACGTGCTGCCGGATGAAGTGAACACCTGGCTGGCTCCCTATGCGCACAGCATCGTGGATGAAATCAACGGCGTGAAGATCAAATCCCTGAAGGATGTGCAGACCGCCCTGGCGAAGAAGGACAAGCCATTCATCGAGATCATGCTGCTGGAAAAGAACCGCCCGCTGGTGCTCAAGCGGGAGCTGGCCGAGGCCGCGCACAAGCGCATCATGGACACCTACAACATCATGGAAGACACCTACCTAGGTGACGAATAGCCGTGGAAACCGCCTGATCTGATTCTGAACTCCTTTTGCTCCCACGTTCCCATGAAGCTTTCCCAGATTTTCCTCCTGCTGGTCCTCGGTGGCACCGCGCTGCAGGCACAAACGCCCGCGGCTGACACGCCCAAAAAAAAGCGCGCGCAGCCCGCTGCTGAAGCCGCACCCGCGCCGCAGCATGTGGTGCAAAACAACTCGGTGGTGAGGGTGAATGCCACCTCCCAGCCTTACAGCCTGCATCTGCCATGGCAGAAGGAGTCTCCCTCCGGCCGGCGTGGCCTGGGAGTCGTGATGGCGGGCAACCGTGTGCTGGTGACGGCGCAAATGGTGGCGGATGCCACCTACATCGAGCTGGAACTGCCGGAGAAGGGGCACAAGATCCCCGCGAAGGCGGTGGCGGTGGACTATGAGGCCAATCTGGCGCTGCTGGAGACCGTGCCCTCGGACAGGCAGAAAGCCTTCTTTTCAGGACTCAAGCCGATGGCGGTGGATGTAAGCGCCCGCATCGGCGACAAGGTGGACATTCTGCAGACGGGGCGAGTGGGTGAGCTGATCGAAAGCGAGCTAATCATCGGCAAGGTGCTGATCCGCCGCTACATCGTGGAAGGCTCGGGCTTTCTGGTTTACGAGGCCAACAACATTGTGCGCAGCGAGGGAAACAGCTTCACGCTGCCAGTGGTCAACAAGGCAGGCAAGCTCGTGGGACTGCTGCTGACGTATGACTCGAAAAACCAGATCACCACGATCCTGCCCGCGCCGATCATTGAACACTTTCTCAAAGATGTGGCCGACGGCAGCTACGAGGGCTTTCCCAGCCTGGGCATGGAAATGCAGGCCACGATGGACGAGCAGTATCGCGAGTACCTGGGCATGAAACCCGACGCACCTGGGGTGCTCATCAGCATGGTGATGAAAGGCGGCTCTGCTGAAAAGGCCGGATTGAAAAAGGGAGACATCCTGGTGGCGATCAATGGCTTCAGCATTGATTCGCGTGGCAACTACAAGGATCCGCAGTTTGGCGCGCTGAGCTCCAGCCACCTGGTGCGTGGCCGCGCCTACGTGGGGGACAAGGTCGAAATCAAAGTGGTTCGGGACGGCAAGGAAGTCATGCTCACGGGAGAGCTGGCCAGGCGCAAGCCGGACGACTTTCTGGTGCTGCCGTACCTTTTTGACAAAGGCCCGCGCTACGTGCTGATGGGCGGGCTGCTCTTTCAAGAGCTCTCCCACCCCTATCTGGATGCCTTTGGCGAAGATCAGCGCGGAGGCGCCATCCTGCGCCTTTCACGCATCGCCTCGCATCCGGACAAGTATGAGGAGGAAGGGCGCAAGAAGCTCATCTTCCTGAGCCTGGTGCTGCCGACACCGAGCACCCAAGGATATGACAAGCTGGGCGGCCAGGTGGTGAACAAGGTGAACGGCCGTGTCATCAAGGAGCTGGACGACCTTGCGGAAGCATTCAAGAACGCCAAGGACAGCGTGCATGTGATTGAGCTCAATGAATTCCCGCACCTTCTCTACCTGGACAGCTTCAATGCTGAGCGTGACAACATGCGCCTCCTGGGCGGTGCCTACCGCATCGGCAGCCTGAAGCGGCTGGAGTAGTGCGGTTCCCCCGCAGTCAGCGCAGCAGCTCTTCCAGCTCCTCACATTGCCTGCCATCCAGAACCTGCGCGCGTTTCACCTCGGCCAGTTCTTCGTGTGCGGCGTCGTTTTTGCCGCAGATGGCGAGGTAGAGGATGTGGCTGCGCGCGAGCAGGCTGAGATCCTCCTTGCTGGCGGCGCCGTTTGATTTTTCGTGCAGGGCTTCGGCTTTTTGAAAATGAAGCTCCGCTTTTTTGAGCGTGGCTTTGGACTGGCTCTCGCGAAGCATGGTGACGATCTGTTGATTGAGCAGGCCGAGGTCGTCCGGTTTTTCTTTGAGGCAGGCGTCAATGTGGTGGTGGGCGGACGGCCAGTCATGCAGCACGGCGGCGGTGGCGGAGCAGGTGCGGCGTGTTTGCAGACCGGGCAGCAGAGCCAGCTCCGTGAGGGCGAGCGCGGCCGCGGCGGGAGAATCCTCAGCCTGCGGCAGCATGCCGGCACACAGCCCCATCAGCATGTGCTGGGTGCGCTGGCGGAAAGGGTCCAGATGAATCGCACGCAGGAGGAGATCGAAATGCTTCGGCTCACGCTGAGAAATCATCATCATGCACACCTCGATGATGAAGGCGGCTTCGGCTGCACGAGCTGCCTGGGGGTGCTGTTCCGCACGGGACATTTCAAGGAGCCGGTCAGAAGTTTGACGCACGATTTCCATGCGGGACTCCGGGGGCTTTTTCTGGGTGGTCTGCGAACGCATGGAGTCGCCGATGAGCGCGAGCAGGATGATGGTGCCCGTGGCCTCGGCATCATCTGCCGCCAGATTGAGCGCGTTCCGCAAGAGCGTTTCATCTTCGAAGACTGTCACGGCGTTGCTGCCGAGCGTGAGCGCCAGTTTGCCTGAGAATTCTTCGAAACTTTCTTCCAGAGGGCGCCTGGCAGCCAGAGTGGCCTCCATGCGGTGCTGTTTGATGAGGGAGAGCAGACTCACGGATTTGAGATAGGTCCGCAGGTCATGGCGCTCCTGGGCGGTCGAGAGCAGATTGGCCAGTTCCCGCCGCAGCTCCTCCTGACGCCGGTCGAAGGCCAGAAACTCCTCCTCTGACAAAGGACGGTCATACAAGGCTCGTGCGAGGGCCGTGTAGTCCGTTTCTTTTTCCTCCAAAGCAAAGTCACGGCGCAGAGCAGCCGACTCCAGCACCTGCATGACGCGATGGCAGAGGAGCTCGTGGAGCGCCTGAGGCTCGCGCGGGTCGAGCTTGAGGGCGGTGCGCAGCGCGGTGAGTTTTTCGCTGCTCCATTCGAGCGCCATGCCCAGCAGCGCATAGGCCTCCGCGTTTTTTGGCTCGCGGGAAATGAGAGCACGCGCAGCACCCAGGGCACGCTGCGCACACTGCTGCTCTTTGTCATGCCACTTCAAATGCCGTGCGGCATCCCCCATCTCCAGCCAGCGCCAGACTTCAGCGGCATCCTTTGTGTCTGCGGATTCCAGATCGTGATAGCGCTGCATGAAGCCTGTGTCTGTGTTGTCAAAGACAGCACCGTGGGTGCCTATCATGCTGTTGAAGCCTGCCCGTCCATTCATCAGGGTCATCTTGCGCGCCAGCATGGACCGGCGGTCTGCGGAATCTGGCGGGGCGGGTTCATCTGCCGCAAGAGTCTCCTCCACACGCTGCACGAGTCCGTCTGCATCGGGATGAATGCCTTTGTACTTCTCTTCGATTTTTGCTGCGACTTCACGGATCAAATCACGCACCGCCTTTTTTTCCAGCGGAGGGGCAGGTTCCGGCGGCGCGGCTGACGATGGCGGGCAGACGGCAGCAGCCAAGGTGATCAACGCGAACAAACGGCGCTTCATGAGCGCGATCATCTGCAATGCCGCGCTTTTTGGCAATGGCTTACTTCACGGCGCCAATCAGCGTCTGCAGGCGGGACACCTGCGCCTTGAGCAGAGAAATCTCCGCTTCCATCTTCGCACGCCACTCGGCATCCGCTCCAGAAGTGGAGGATTCTTCCGCGGGCGGTGCAGCGGGGGCATGAGAGGAGAGGCCGGTGCCCGGCGCCCCGGCCACTTCGCCGCAGAGCAGATGCATGAACTGCGCCACGCGCTGCCCGGGGCCTGCGGGGATGCATTGCACGAGCGGGCCTTCATTGTAGCCAATGAGCTCCGCCAGAGTGTTCTCCACGCTCTGCATGTCGGGAAATTCAAAGAGGCGCTCCGTGCGCTGCCGCAGCTCGCCAGCGGTCTGCGAACCGCGCAGCATGAGCATGCACAGCAGTGCCATGTGGGAGCGGTCCAGACCGGGCAGCTTGCCTTTGAGATTGTGACGGTATTTGAGAGTGCGGCCGCCCACGACGTTCACTTCAAAGACATAGCCGTGGGATTTCATGGACTCCAAGGCGCGCAAAACGGTGCGCTCATCATAACGCACGATGGGGTCGCGGTTGGTGGTCTGATTGCAGGCCGTGACGAGCGCATTCAGCGTCATCGGATAATAGTCTGGCAGCGTGATTTCCTTTTCGATCAAACATCCCATCACACGGGCGGCTTCGGGAGAGAGGGTAAAGAGAATGGCGGGAGTGACGGATTCAGCGGACATGAGTAAAGCCAATGGGCAAGACCCTCATCTTCCACGCTGAAAGGCCGCGTTCAACTTCCGGTCGTGGTTGGTTTTCAACTAACACGAAATTAATTCTGAATAGTTCAGGTTCGCAGGCGTCGAAGTCGGTGTTATGAAAACGAAACTTCTCCTCCTTTGCGGTGCCTTAGTCGCCGCATGTTCGCTTACTTCATGCGACATTTACGGTTATCCCGGCTATGGTTATGGCTATGGTAACGGTTACGGATACGGTGGATATGGCGGGTACGGAAACTACGGCGGCCTTGGTCTGCTGGGTCTCGGTAACTACTACAGCAGCAATTACTACGGCGGCTATTCCCGCCCTTATTACAGCGGCTACTCACGGCCTTACTACGCCAACAGAAGCTACTACTCACGCCCGAGCTACACCTCCTTCGGGAACTTTGGCAATTTCGGCAACTTCAACCGCTACTCTCACAGTCCTTTGTTGAGAACCTCGGGACTTTCGTCCTTTGGTGGCAGCCGTGGCTTCGGTGGCGCCCCATTCGGCAGCCGTGGCTACAGCTCGCCCTTCAGCGGCAGCCATTCCTTTGCCGGTCTCTCCAGTGGTGGGCATAGCTTCAGCGGCCTAGGCGGGCATAGCTTCAGCGGCCTAGGCGGGCATAGCTTCGGCGGTCACAGCCTTGGCGGAGGCAGCCACTCCTTCAGTGGTGGTGGCCATAGCTTCGGCGGTGGCGGTCATTCCTTTGGCGGCGGCGGCGGCCATCATCACCACTAATAAATCTGGAATACCTTCTGGATTCTCTGCGCAGCGCTCAAGGTTTCTTGGGCGCTGCTTTTTTTTGCTTCACGTAGTCCGGCCACTGGATCTTTTTTCCTTCAGCGCCAGTGAACGTCCACGCGGGCCAGGTGGGCGATTCGCGCTGCACCTCGGTGTATTTGGCCTGCAGCAGAGTTTTGAGTTCGGCGAGTTTCTCAGGCTCAGTGGCTGCGAGGTCGTTCTTTTCGCCGATGTCTTTGCCGAGATGGAAGAGCATGAAATCCTTCAGCTGCGCTTCTTTGAATTCGCGTTCGGTTTGTTCGGTGATGTCGTTGCTCCTAGACGGCGGTGCTTTGTCGAGTGAGGCGAGTATCTTCCAATCTCCCACCCGCATGGCGACTTTTTGATCATTGGTGGCGCGGTTGAAGTGCCAGTAGAGCGGCGTTTTGCGATCGAGTTTTTTGCCTTCGAGAACGGGCAGCCAGCTGGTGCCGTCGAGCACGCGATCCTGGGGTGCCTGAACTCCCGCTATCGCGCACATGGTGGGCAGGAAATCGACGCCGCTGATGGGCTCATCGCTCACCGTGCCTGGTTTCGTTTGACCGGGCCAGCGCAGGATGCCCGGGATGCGGATGCCGCCTTCAAAAGTGCTGCCTTTTTTGTCGCGCAGAGGTCCGGCGGAGCCATGCGGATGCTGCGCGGTGATGGCCGGTCCGTTGTCGCTGGTGAAGAGGACGAGCGTGTTTTCGCGCAGGCCGGAGTCGTCGAGCTTTTTCATGAGTCGGCCAAAGGCGTCGTCCATCTGTGAGATGTTGCCGTGGTGGCCGTTGAAGCTGGGATCAGCCGAGTGGTAGAGTGCGGTGTATTTTGCGTCCGATGAGATGGGTTCATGCGGCTCGTGGATGCAGATGTAGGCGAAGAAGGGTTTGCTTTTGTCCCGCCCGTCCAGCCAGCGCATGGCCTCATCCACGACGAGGTGCGCGGCGTAGCCTTCGAGTTTGCCGACTGCGGTGCCGTTGCGCACGAAGTTGTCGGGGTTGTGGTGATTGGGGTAGGCGTTGTTGTGCGTTGCGAACCAATGGTCGAAGCCGTGGTCGTTGGGCTGCGGCTGCGTGGGCTTGTTGAATTCGCCATTCATGTGCCACTTTCCTGCGTGGCAGGTGGTGTAGCCAGCATCATGCAGCAGTTTGGTGATGGTGATCTCGCTGCGGCGCATGTGCACCGGGGAGTCCTCGGGGATCCAGTCTCGCACCCCGACGCGGGTGGGCGTGCGGCCAGTCATGATCGCCGTGCGTGAAGGCGAGCAGTTCGGATGCGCCGCATAGCAGGAGGTGAAGCGCAGACCTTCGGTGGCGAATCTGTCGAGGTTCGGGGTGAGAACGTCTTTCGCTCCGTAGCAGCCCAGATCGCCGTAGCCGAGGTCATCATCGAGGACGAGGAGGATGTTGGGACGGTCTGCGAACGCGAGGTTGGTAAGGGCCAGCGCGAGGAAGATAAGCAGCGATTTCATTGCCGCGGATAAACGTGCTCCATAGAGCACTTGTTCCAAGGAAAGCATCCTCCACTCCCCTCGTGCCAATCCCCCAGTTTGTACTGGTCAAAGCGCTAGCTGCACAGCGTCTCTACATGCGAGTCGGGGGGGACGACCATCATCAGTGTGACAAAAGATTGCCTTGTTGGATGGGAACGGGTTTGGCAGACTGAGGGCATGAAAGGCTTAATTGGGATGCTTATCTTTGGCTGCGCCTTGTCCTCTCTGGCTCAGAATGGCAGGGAAGGCGTGTTCAGGACTCAGATGAGCGGGACTTCAGAAGTGACTTCCATCAAAGACCTCCCTGCGCATCTCAAACCGACGCCGGGGACGCGGTGTTTGCTGGCGGATTTTCAAAATCAAAAGGCGGGGCAGGCAACGGTCTATTTCGTCAATGCCACGAAGAACCTCACGCGGCTGCAAAAGCAGGACGGTGACATCTACTGCAAGCGTGAGACCAAGACGCAAGACGGCCAATGGCGGCGCTGCGATTCGCATCAGTACAGCTGGTGTGGCAACAGCTACCACTCTGTCGAAGTGCCCGCAGGCGGTGTGATCTCATGGCAGCAGAAACTGAACTCTGCCCAGGGTGAAGAACGTCCGGTGCGCTTTCGTCTGTTCAGCGGCACCTCTGAGGTGCTGGAATCTAATGAAGGCATGGGAAGGGTCGCTGAGGAGGATGTCACCTTCTGCCGCTATGACTCGATGGCCATGAGCTACGGGCCTTTTGAAGATGTCGCCGCAGTGGCGATGGGCGAGGTGGAGGGATCACAGGGGACCAGCGTACGCAGGAACAATGGGATAGACGCCTTGCGGCGCTTTCCTTTGGAGAAAGAGTTGTTTCCCGTGTTAAAGAAGGTGGTGGCCAACCTGCGCAAGGAGGCTGAATCCGAACATCGCGGATCCGATGATGAGTCCCGCGTGCGTTTTGCGATTCGGGACGACCACTATCAGTCATGCCTGCGGACCCTGGCCGATGCCGTGAAGCTCTCCCTGGGTCAGGAGGAGGTCTGGCCCTACGTGGCCGGGCTGGTGAATGATCCCCAGTTTCCGTGGAGCGCAGTGACGATGGAGTGGGTGGTGAACAACTTCGGGGATGAAATCCTTGACGAAAAGCGGCAGGAGAAAAGAGCGCTGGTGGAAAGCGTACTGGCCAGGCCGGACCATCAGGCGCTTGCATCCGCCCTGAAAGTCTATGGGAAGGTGGCGGACAAAGAGGAGGCAGGCCTTAGGCTCGAGGAGATCTCGAAGGACCCGCATTATTCCGCCGAGGCACGGACAGCAGCACGAGAGGCCAGAGAGAAGCTGTTTCCCAATCCCTATCTGCAAATCTCCTTCGAAAATGGAAGCTCCTTTGCCGGGCAACTGCCGCGGCTGAAGTCGGTGACACTGGTGAACATCTCGCCGCAGAGGATCACCCTGCCGGTGAAGAGGGCCGAGGATTTGATCTCAGTGCATGTGAGAGGTCACGATGAACTCTCCACCCATGCATCAGCGGCAGGAGCAGGCCAGATGAAGCTGAAGCCCGGAGAAAAGATCGTGCTGCACGATGTGTCCTGGTGGCGTGGAATTGATCCTGCAAAAGTTGGCAAGAGCGATCACGACCCCTTTGCTGAAGGGGAGGAACCTTTGAGTTTCATCCTGCAGGCCGACACGCCGGGACTTTGGGAGATCCCGGCCGCGACAGAATTCTCGATGAGTGTGCATCGCGACGATTTGCTGAAAGCTCTTGAAGCTGACCGGTGAGATCAGGGAGGCGAAAGCATCTGCCACTCGCCTTCGACAAGATCGCCGAGGGCGTAGGGGCCGAAGCGTTCGCGGTGCAGCTTCTCCACCTGCCAGCCCTGGCTGGCGAACATGCGGCGGACCTGATGGTAGCGGCCTTCGGTGAGGGTGAGGCGGGCGGTGAGGGGGGAGACGATTTCGAGCTGGGCGGGCAGGCAGGGCTTGTCCTCGCTGCGGAGCATGAGATCGCCTTTGGCAAAGATGTCGATGAGCGAGGGATCGAGTTCGTGATCGACTTCGACGAGGTAGGTCTTTGCGATGTCGGATTTCGGCGAGGTGTAGCGGTGGACAAGGCTGCCGATGTCGGTGACGAGGAGGAGGCCGCTGGTGTCTTTGTCGAGGCGGCCCACGCTGGTGACGGCGGGGTTGCGGTCCGGCCAGTGGGAGGGCAGCAGTTCGTAGATGTTTGGCCCTTCATCCGCGCTGTGGGTGCAGGAATAGCCGACGGGCTTGTGAAACATGGCGAGCAAGCCATCCGGCGCTTCCAGTGGCTGGTCATCGACGGTGATGAGGGCGGCGTCCACGCGCTGGTCGGAGCGTTTGACGACGGTGCCGCTGAGCTTGACGCGGCCCTCCTTGACGAAAGCGATGGCCTCGCGGCGGGAGCAGTAGCCGAGGGCGGAAAGGAGCTGGTCGAGGCGGCGCATATTGGAGGAGGCTCAGGGTATTGTTGTACCGGCTTTAGCCGGTCTGGGCGAGCGTCCGCAAAGTGCGCTTTGTGCAGAACCGGCTAAAGCTGGTACGGCAATACGCAAAATGGGCACGCAGAAGGCGTTGGGCGATTACAGCCCCGCGAGCTTCCGCGCCTCCGCCAGTGCTGCATCTGCCTTCGTCACATCTTTGCCGCCGCCGCGGGCGAAGTCGGGTTTGCCGCCGCCTTTGCCGCCGACGATGGGGGCGATGGTTTGGATGATCTTGCCGGCCTGGACTTTGCCTTGATGCTCTTTCGCAACGCTGGCGATGAGTGCAACGCTGCCGCCGCCGGTGGAGGCGAGGACAACGATGCCGTTGAAGGCGGCTTTGAGAGCTTCGGCCACTCCAACAGCGTAGTCGGCATCGACGTCACCGAGATTGGTGATGATGGTGTTGTTGGAGGCGGTGGCGATGAGATCCTTCGCTTTCGCGGAAGCCTCGCGCTGCTGCGCGGCCTTGAGGGCTTTTTCCAGCTCCTTCTGCTGCGTGAGGATTTGGTCGAGCTTCTTCTCCAGATCGGCTGCGCCCTGGGCGCTCACTTTGCCCGCGAGGAGTTTGAGGAGGTCGGCATCGGCGCGTGCGGCGTTGTAGGCTTCGAGGCCTGCGACGGCTTCGATACGACGCACGCCGGAGGCGACCGCGCCTTCGCTGACGAGGCGGAAGAGGCCGATCTCTCCCGTGCCGCGCGTGTGGGTGCCGCCACAGAGCTCCATGCTCCAGCCGTCCAGCTTGTTGCGCTGGCCGCCGATCTGCACGACGCGCACGAGGTCGCCGTATTTTTCACCAAAGAGGGCCATGATGCCCTTGTTGGCCTTGGCTTCCACGTAGGGGACTTCCGTCCAGGAGACGGGTTCGTTGGCGACGATGCGCTCGTTCACCAGGCGCTCGATGTCGCTGAGCTGCTGTGCAGTCAGGGCGGCGCTGTTGAAGTCGAAGGTCAGTTTGTCGGGGGTGACGTTGGAGCCTTTCTGCGTGGCGTCCTTGCTCACAACCTCGTGCAAGGCCCAGTGCAGGATGTGCGTGACGGTGTGGTGGC
The DNA here is from genome assembly GCF_044226605.1 of Prosthecobacter sp. Classification (GTDB taxonomy): domain Bacteria; phylum Verrucomicrobiota; class Verrucomicrobiia; order Verrucomicrobiales; family Verrucomicrobiaceae; genus Prosthecobacter. The sequence continues at coordinate 63,597 of NZ_JBGAGS010000019.1, forward strand.
GCTCGATGGCATGGCGGCGTGGCGCATCGACGATGAGTTTCACGGTGGCATCGACGGCAGGGGCTTCGTCGCCTTCGAGGAAATGCAGCCAGGTGTTGCCGACTTTGGAAGTGGCGCTGATCGGGTAGGTATTCGCACCGAGGATAAGCTGACCCGCATCGCCAATCTGACCGCCCATTTCGGCGTAGCAGGTGGAGACGTCGAGGACGACGGCGGTCTTGTCCTTCATAGAGACCACTTCGAGAACCTTCACCTCGGCTTCGAGGTTGTCGTAACCAATGAACTTCGTCGGAGCCTTCGTCTCGATTTCAGAAACGGAGACGACCTGCTTGTTTTTTTTGCCGGCTTCGCGGGCGCGCTGCTTCTGCTCTTCCATGAGCTTGTCAAAGCCTGCGACATCGACAGTGATGCCGCGTTCGCGGGCAAGGAGCTCGGTAAGGTCGAGTGGGAAGCCCTGCTCGTCGTACAATTTGAAAGCGACTTGTGCAGAAAGTATGCGATCGGTCTTACCATCCTGATTCTGAACGGAACCAGCAGTATAGCTCTTTGACCGGCCATCCTCAGCAGGAGTTTTGATATAAACACCCTGCTTTGATGTGCTTGTAGTTTCAATCTGGAGCAGCGTCGAAACTGCTTCTTCAAACAACGCGATGCCTTTGTCCAGCGTGCGGTTGAAGCTCTCTTCCTCGAGCTTCAGCACGCTCTTGATCTGCTCCTTCTTGGCGCGCACTTCGGGGAACACGTCTCCCATCTGCGCGGCGAGAACATCGACGAGCTTGAAGAAGAACGGCTCCTTAAACTCCAGGGTGCGGCCATACTTCACGGCGCGGCGCAGAATACGGCGCAGCGTGTAGTTGCGGTCGCTATTTCCTGGCTGGATGCCGTCGGCAATCGCAAACGAAAGCGTGCGCAGGTGATCGGCGATGACGCGGAAGGCGACGTCGATTTTTTCCTGCTCGGTCACCGGCACCACATGGCCCTGCTCATTCGCTTTGGGCAGAGTGCTGGCGTAGGTCTTGCCGGAGAGCTTGGTCAGCTCGTCAAAGATCGGCTTGAACACATCCGTGTCGTAGTTGCTGATCTTGGCGGTTTCGAAGTCGGTGAAGTTCTTCGTGCCCTGAATGATGGAGCAGACGCGCTCAAAGCCCATGCCAGTGTCCACGTGCTTGGCGGGCAGCATGCTGAAGGTCTTGTCCGGGTTGGCGTTGTACTGAATGAAAACGTTGTTCCAGATTTCAATGCAGCTCGCGTCGCTGCCGTTCACCAGCTTGGCGCCCGCGCGCTGGCGGTCTTCATCGAGATCGCGCGGGCCGGGGGTGAGGTCGATGTGGATCTCGGTGCAGGGGCCGCAGGGGCCGGTGTCTCCCATCATCCAGAAGTTGTCCTTTTTGTTGCCGTTGACGATGTGGATATCGGGATCAAGGCCGATGCTGCGGAACTTTTCGGCCCAGATTTCCCAGGCTTCCTGATCGCGCTCAGCAGGGTCTCCCTCGCCGGGCTGATAAATGGTGGCGAAGACGCGGGTCGGCGGGAACTTCCAGCGCTCGATCACAAGCTCCCAGGCCCAGGAGATGGCTTCTTTTTTGAAGTAGTCACCGAAAGACCAGTTCCCCAGCATTTCAAAGAGCGTGTGGTGGTAGGTGTCCAGGCCCACGTCCTCCAGGTCGTTGTGCTTGCCGCCGGCGCGGATGCACTTCTGCGTGTCCGCCGCACGGGTGGGGAGGCCTTTGTGAAGGACGCCGGGCCAGGTGTCCACGTCCGCGCTGCGCTCGCCGAGGAAGATCGGCACAAACTGGTTCATGCCCGCATTGGTGAAAATGCGCGCGCCGTCGCGGCTGGTGTAGCCCACGTTGTCACTGGGCACGATGGTGTGCTGCTTCTCTTTGAAGAAGTCGAGGAAGCTCTGGCGGATCTGGGCGGCGGTAGGAACGGCGGACATGGTGGCTGGGGAAAAGGGAGCGCGGATGGTAGCGGGGGGAAGCCGAAGGTAAAGGCGGGGTTTGCCGCCGATTCGGCTGTGGAGTGCTTTACCGGATTGGGAATCAGTGGATTGAAATCAAAGAGGCGTTAAAGGCGCAACCAAAACGCAAGGAAATATTTGTAAAATTACTATAAATAAAGTAATCTTTAGGCAGAAGGTATGAAAATCTCAGTCAATCCCATCCGAAAAACCTGCCCGTCCGCCTCCGGACTGAGCTTGATGGAATTGCTGATCGCGATCTTCGTTCTCGCCGTCCTCATCCAAATCGCCATCATGGCGATGGGCAGCACCCGCCAGGCCGCGGAGGATCAGAAGGACAAGCGAAATGCCCAGGAAATCGCGAGCGTGGCGGCCATGGCCAGCGCTGCGGGGGCCAATTTTATCGTGCCGGGGAATGCCCAGGCCACCATCGCGAATCTGCGAGACGGCATCGCACCCGCCACCGGAGCGTTTCGCGGGCGCACCTTCCGTATCCCGTCCATGCAGGACGCGGAAATTCAAGGGGCGCTGCGGTTTCTGGCGCTCAGCGACACCATCCTGCAGTACCGCATGAATGGCAGCAGCGGACCTTGATGGGGAAAGCTGGGGGCATGGAGAATGCCGCTTCTGCTCAAGATCGGCTTTTCTGAAGCGTATCACACCACGTGATCCGCCCTTTCATCACTCTTTTTCTTGTTGCATCCGCGGCTGCGGAGACGGCACCGCATACCATTCAGTTCTCCAAGGAGATCCGTCCCATCCTGAGTGAGAACTGCTTTTTCTGCCATGGACCGGACGAAAAGAAGCGCGAGGCCGGCCTGCGCCTGGATGAGGAAGCTGGAGCCAAGAAAAACAATGATGGGGTGACGGCAGTGGTGCCGGGACACCCCGAAAAGAGCGCATTGCTGGAGCGCATCGTGAGCAAGGATCCGGAGGAGGTGATGCCGCCGCTGAAGCAGCACAAGACCATCTCTCCCGCCCAGGTCGCGCTGCTCACCGAATGGATCAAACAGGGCGCGCCGTGGGGAAAGCACTGGAGCTATGAAAAGGTGGTGAAACCCGCCGTGCCGGTGCCGGGGTCAAAGTTTCAGGCTCCAGGTTTAAAGCTGAATGCGGTCGATGCCTTCCTGGTGCAGCGGCTGGAGAAAGAAGGGCTGAAGTACGAACCGCCGGCAGACAAGGCCACGCTGATCCGACGCGTGGCGCTGGATCTGACGGGGCTGCCGCCCACGCTGTCCGATCTCGAGGCACTGGCACAGCAGCCTTATGACTCAGTGGTGGAGCATTACCTGGCCAGCCCCGCCTACGGCGAGCACTGGGCACGGCAGTGGCTGGATCTGGCGCGGTATGCAGACAGCTCGGGCTACCCCAGCGACCAGCCACGAGAAATCTGGGCCTACCGCGACTGGGTTGTTCGCGCGCTGAATGCGAACATGCCTTTTGATCAGTTCACCATCGAGCAAAACGCGGGAGATTTGCTGCCAAACCCGACGGACGACCAGCTCATCGCCACCGCATTTCATCGGAACACGATGACGCAAAACGAAGGTGGTACAGACGATGAGGAATTTCGCAACGCCGCCATCATCGACCGCGTGAACACGACCCTGGCCGTGTGGATGGGCACCACCATGGCCTGCGCGCAGTGCCACACGCACAAGTTCGATCCGATCACGATCAATGAGTACTTTCAGTTCTACGCCTTCCTGAATCAAAGCGCCGACAGCGACAAGAAGGACGAGGTGCCCTTGCACAGCTTTGATACCTCGGAGCTCAAGCAGCAGCGGGCCAAGCTGAAGGGCGAGATCGATGCGCTGGAGAAGAAATTTACCTCCCCTGCCCCGGCATGGCTGGCCGGGCTGGAAGCCTGGGACCAGGGCTTCGCTCGCGATCTCGGCTGGCAGACACCCCAGCCCACCCTGGTGAGCACCAAGTCAAAACAGACTGCCGGCATCGCCGCAGGCGGCACCGTTTCGATCCCAAAAAACAGCGACAAAGACAGCTACACCATCGAGCTGCCCGCCACGGGGGACAAGCTTAGCGCCCTGCGCCTCGAAACCCTGCCAGCGGCTGGTTTTGGCAACTTCGTCATCACCGATGTGAAGGCGGAAGTGGTGCCCTCAAATGCCACTCCGCCGCCACAGGCACGCTATGTGCGCGTGGAGCTGCCGGGGGAGAAAAAGCTGCTCCAACTGGCGGAGGTGCAGGTCTTCAGCGGCAGTGAAAACATCGCTCCCAAAGGCGCCGCCTCGCAAAGCAGCACCTACACCAATGCGGCCGCCAAGCGCGCCATTGATGGCGGCACCGAGGGAGACTACGCCAAGAACAGCGTGGCCCACACTGCCGACGGCGACAAAGAACCGTGGTGGGAGGTGGATCTGAAAGCCGCCAAACCGGTGGACCGCGTGGTCGTCTGGAACCGCACGGACGGCGGCACGAGCAAGCGGCTCGATGGCTTCCGCGTGCTGCTGCTGGATGAGAAACGCCAGACCCTGTGGAAGAGCGAGCCCACACCCGCGCCAGAAAAAGACAAAGCCTTTGCCATCAGCGGGCCGGTGGCTGTGAGCTTCACCACCGCGCTGGCAGATTATGAGCAGGACGGCTTCACCGCGGCCTCTGTCTTGAAACCGAAGGACAAAAAACAGCAGGGCTGGGCGGTGGCTGGAGCAGCCGACAAGCCGCACATGCTCACGCTGCTGGCCGCATCTCCGCTGATGATTCCCACGGGTGCAAAGCTGCGCATCACCCTGGCGCAGAACAGCGAGTTCAAACAGCACACGCTCGGCAGCTTCCGCCTCAGCTACACTGGAGACGCCCGCGTGCAGCAGGTCACCAAGGTGCCGCAGAATGTGGTGGCCGCGCTGGCCCAGGCGAAGGACAAGCGCACCCCCGCGCAGCAGGAGACGGTGGTGGACTACTTCGTGCGCAATGTCTCCAAAGCCTCCGCCACCGAGCGCGCGCGCCTCGCCGCCGCCGGCAAGGAACTGGCTGCGCTCAAACTCGTCACCGTGCCGATCATGCGGGATCTGGATCCCAAGCAGCGCCGCGTCACCAAGATCCAGCTGCGGGGCAACTGGCAGGCGCTTGGAGATGAAGTGAGCGAGGGCACGCCCGCGGCGTTCAATCCGCTGCCCGCAAACGCGCCGCGCAACCGGCTCACCATGGCGCGCTGGCTTGTCAGCCGGGACAATCCGCTCACGGCACGCGTGACTGTGAACCGTCTCTGGGAAAGCATCTTCGGCACCGGCATCGTGCGCAGCAGCGAGGAGTTTGGCAGCCAGGGAGAGCTGCCTTTTCATCCTGAACTGCTCGACTGGCTGGCCGCCGAGCTGATGGACAGCGGCTGGGACATGAAGCACATGCTCAAGCTCATGCTCACCAGCGCGGCGTATCAGCAGAGCACCAAGACCACGCCCGAGCTCAACGAACGCGATCCAGACAACCGCATGCTGGCGCGGGGCCCGCGCTTCCGCCCCACGGGAGAGCTTCTGCGCGACCAGGCGCTGGCGGTCAGCGGCCTGCTGAGCCCGAAAATGTTCGGCCCGCCCGTGCGTCCCATGACGCCTAATCTCGGCCTCACCACCGCCTTTGGCCGCAGCAATGACTGGACCGTGAGCCCCGGCGAGGACGCCCACCGCCGCAGCCTCTACACCGAGGTGCGCCGCAACAGCCCCTACGCCAGCTTCACCACCTTTGACGCCGGCAATCGTGAGGTGTGCATGATCCGCCGCAGCCGCACCAACACCCCGCTGCAGGCCTTCGTGACCTTGAACGATCCCGTCTTTATCGAAACGAATCAGGCCATGGCCCGCCGCCTCGTCGCCGAAGCTAAGAGCCAGCCCGAGCGCCTCGCACTCCTCTTCAAACTCTGCCTCTCCCGCGCTCCAGCCGCGCATGAAACCGCAGCCCTGACCAGGCTCTACGACGAATCCCTCGCCGCCTACCGCGCTGACCTCCCCGATGCCACGAAGATGGCCACCGAGCCGCTGGGCGCCGCTCCGAAAGGTGCCGACATCCCCGAACTCGCCGCGTGGACTGCAGTGGCGAATGTGGTCATGAACCTCGATGAGTTTTTGATGCGCCGCTGATGCGCAGGGCCAAATCGTCGATTGCTCTTTGCCACTCAGACATCATCTTTCAAAATGACCATCGCACTCGAACAGATTCGTCAAATGCCCGTGGTGCAGCGCATTCAGCTGGTCGAGGACATCTGGGACTCCATGGTGGCGGAAGATGTGGACTTCCCACTCAGCAGTGCACAGCTTGCCGAGCTCGATGAGCGTCGCGCCGCCATGGCGGCCGATCCTTCTGCTGGCATCCCATGGGCCGAGGCCAAGGCACGGCTGCTGGCAGGAAAGTGACCCATGAAGAAATCTGTCCTTTCGCCATGCGCCCTCTGTGATGCAGACGATGCGCGTCGATGGTACGAAAGCTGCGAGCCAGGCCTGGGCTCCGAGTTTGTCCGGGCGCTGGAAGAGTGTCTGTCACGGATCGAGGCCAGTCCCGAAATGCATCGGGTCGTGCTGGCCCCTTATCGCAAAGTGCTCATGCGCCGTTTTCCGTTTCAGGTCATTTACGAGATCCGTGAAGACAGCCTTTGGATCCTCGCCGTTTACCATGCCAAGCGCGATTCCGCCCAGTTGCGCAAAAGGATGACCGGACCTTGAACGTATTTTCCTTCGATATGAACCCCATCACACACGACACGCTCCAGCTCAAAACCCGCCGCCAGTTTCTTGGCAATGCGGGGCAGTTCAGCCTGGGAGCCATCGCCATGCACGCGCTGCAGCAGAAGACGGGGGCCAGCATGGTGCCGGACAATCCGCTCGCGCCGAAGAAGTCGCAGTATGCGCCGAAGGCCAAACGCGTGATCTACCTGCACATGTCCGGCGCGCCGCCGCACCTGGATCTGTTTGATTACAAGCCGGAGCTGGTGAAGCGCAGCGGGCAGGACTGCCCGGACTCGATCCTCAAAGGCCGGCGCTTTGCCTTCACCACCGGCGTGCCCAAGCTGATGGGCACTCCGCGAACTTTTGCACGCTATGGCAAAGGCGGGCTCACCATGAGCGATGCCTGCCCGAATTTCCACACCATTGCCGATGAGATGTGCCTGATCCGCTCCATGAACACGGATCAGTTCAATCACGCGCCGGCAGAGCTGCTGCTCTTCACCGGGCATGCGCGGCAGGGGCGGCCCTCCATGGGTTCCTGGGCCACCTATGGCCTTGGTACGGAGAATCAGGATCTGCCGGGCTTTGTGGCGCTGATCTCCAGCGGCACGCAGCCGAGTGGCGGGCAGGGCTGCTGGGGCAGTGGTTTCATCCCGAGCGTGTATCAAGGCGTGCAGTGCCGCAGCAAGGGAGATCCTGTCCTGTTCGTGAGTGATCCTGCGGGCATGAACCGCGCCATGCGCCGCAAGACGCTCGATGCGCTGCAGGATCTCAATCAGCAGCAGGTCGCTGAATTTGGCCATCCCGAAACGGTCACACGCATCGCTCAATACGAACTGGCCTTCCGCATGCAGACCAGCGTGCCTGAAGTGATGGACATCTCCAAAGAACCGCAGCACGTCATCGAGGCCTATGGCGCGAAACCCGGTGAATCCAGCTTTGCCAACAACTGCCTGCTCGCACGCCGCCTCATCGAAAAAGGCGTGCGCTTTGTGAACCTCTTTGACTGGGGCTGGGACTTCCACGGCACCAGCGAAGGCAGCGGCATCACCACCGGCCTCACCAACAAGATGGCCGCGACGGATAAGCCGGTGTCCGCACTCATCAAAGACCTCCGGCAGCGCGGTCTGCTGGACGACACCCTTGTCATCTGGGGCGGCGAGTTTGGCCGCACACCCTTCCGCGAGGGCCGCACTGCCGCCAGCGCCGTGCTGGGACGCGACCACTATCCTGACTGCTTTTCCCTCTTTATGGCCGGAGGCGGTGTGAAAGGTGGCTTTGAATACGGCAGCACTGATGAACTCGGCTTCAGCGTGGCCGAAAACAAAGTCCACGTGCACGATTTCCAGGCCACGGTGATGCACCTCCTCGGCTTCGATCACGAACGCCTCACCTACCGCTTCCAGGGCCGCGACTACCGCCTCACAGACATCCACGGCCATGTGGTGAAGGATCTGCTGGTGTAGCAGGCGTTTTTTGAATGAAGCGAAGGCTTTTCTTGCCATTTTATCAGGCATTCGCTTGGATGCGGCTTAAATGCTGACACCCGACCAAATCCTCGCCCTTTCGCCCGATGATTCATCGGCCAAGGCGGCGAAGGGGTTGCTGGCACCAGCAAAGTGGCCGGCTCTGGGGCACGATGAAACCGCGATCTGGGGCGAGTGCCAGGGCAGCGGCTCCAAGCCCTACCAGGTTATCATTGACCTCAGCGGCCCTTCCTTCAAATGCAGCTGCCCCAGCCGGAAGTTTCCCTGCAAGCACGGGCTGGCGCTGTATCTTCTGCTGGCGCAGAAGCCGGCCGCCTTCACCGCCAATGCGCAGCCGCAGTGGGTGAATGAATGGCTCTCCGCACGGAAGCAGCGTGCGGAAAAGCAGGAGGAGAAAAAGGCCACGCAGGCCGAGGCCAAACCCGCCGACCCGAAAGCCACCGCGAAGCGCGAGGCCAAACGGCTGGATAACATGCTTAATGGCGCGCGCGAACTGGAACGCTGGCTCACCGACCGGGTGCGCCAGGGCATCGCAGAGCTTCCGCCCAAGCCCGCCATTTTCTGGCGCGAAGCCGCCGCCCGTCTGGTGGATGCGCAGGCTCCCGGGCTGGCGTTTGCCGTGCGGCAGCTTGAGAGCGCCGTGTCCTCCGGCGAGGGCTGGCAGCAGCGCACCTTGTTGCAGATGGGGCGCATGCAGCTCCTGCTGGATGCGATGCAGCGGCTGGAGTCGCTGCCCGAGCTTTTGCAGCATGATGTGCGCAGCAGCGCCGGCTGGACGGCGGACAAGGATGAAGTGCTGGCTGGCAGCGATCGTGTGCAGGACACCTGGCACGTCCTCGGCGTCAGCCACGATGAAAACGAGAAGCTCTGGGAACGCCGCGTCTGGCTGAGCGGCGCTGCTACGGGCCGGCCTGCGCTGCTGCTGGACTTCTCCCACGGCGGGCGGCGGTTTGAGCAGGTGTTTGTTCCGGGCATGCGGTTCAAGGCGTCCCTGAGCTACTTCCCCAGCGCCTCACCGCTGCGCGCACTGCTGGCAGACGTTCCGGTGGAGGCACCAGCGGGTCCGCCGCATGAGAAAGTCACGACTTGGGATGGTGCGCTGGATTTCGTGGCCGAGGCACTGGCGCGTCAGCCGTGGTTTCAGCGGCTGCCGGTGCTGCTGCATCATGCCACACCGGTGCGGCGAAACGGAGTTTGGCTGGCCCGCGATGCGGAAGGGCGTGAAGCTCCGCTGCGCACCAGCGATGACGATGGCTGGCAGCTTCTCGCGCTGGGCGGCGGACATCCCCTGGCTCTCTTTGGCGAATGGCAGGGCGACCGCTGCCGGCCGCTGACCGCGTGGCGTGCCGATGAAGAAACTCCCTGCTGGACGGAGGTGCTCCCACTCGCATGAGCGCGCTCGCTTCCCTCGCCACCCATGCCCTGCTCGGCACCGAGCGCCACCCACCGCAGTGGCCGGTGCCTGACGGAGCAGTGGGCGCGCTGCTCGCCCGCATCCCGAAAGACTCCGTGGAAAAAGCGCTGCTGCAAACGGCGGGCGTGCTCGGCACCTGCCATCTCGCGGGCCTGCTGCCTGGGAAGGCGGATGCGGCACCCGCAGCGTCGGAGTCGTCCGTGCAGGATGCGCGGCTGGATCTGCTGGCTGAGATTCTTGTTTCCGGGCCGGAGCGTCTGCAAGCCGAGGCGTTTCAAACTCTCGCGATCGCAGGCAGGCACCTGCCGCACCGCCTGCTGCCCAAGGCGCTCGAGTGCGGGCGGCGCAGCACGGCGCTGCGTCCCAGCCTGCTGCCGGTGCTGGGTCCTCGCGGAGCCTGGCTGGCGGCACAAAACGAAGCCTGGGCCTATGCCGCAGGCGTGGTGAGCACGAGCGCGCCCGGCAGCGATGTCTGGGAGCACGGCAGCCTGGATCAGCGGCGGCTTTATCTGACCGCACTTCGGAACACGGACGCCACGCAGGCGCGCAACTTGTGCCGCAGCGCCATGACCACGGAAGGTGCCAAGGAGCGCACCGCCTTCATTGAATGTCTTGCCACCGGGCTTTCTCTGGAAGACCAGGATCTGCTCGAATCGACGCTGGCGGACAAGAGCAAAGAAGCGCGGCTGGCGGCTGCGCGGCTGCTCTCTGCACTGCCAGACTCGAGATTCTCCCAGCGCATGGCGGCGCGTGCGGCGCAGTGTTTGAAGTCCGAGAAGAAGCTGCTGCGCGGCACGGTGCATACCCTCGAAGCGCCTGCTGCTTATGATGCTGGCTGGAAGTCCGATCTCATCGAAGAGAGCAAGCCCAAACATTTGAGCATGGGTGAACGCGCATGGTGGCTGCTGCAAATCGTGCGCCAGACGCCTTTGCAGTGGTGGGTCACGCAGACAGGCATGACGCCCGCGGAATGTCTTGCCTGGGCGCAGAAGTCAGACTGGAAGGACGTGCTGCTGCTGGGCTGGGCCGAGGCGCAGGCGGTGCAGCACCGCGCGGAATGGGCGGAGGCATTTCTAGGAACCAATCTCCCGTCAAACGGACCGCTGACGTTTTTTGACCTTTTGGAAACTTTGCCTCCGGAAAAACGGGAGGAGCACTTCCTGAAACTCCTCACCGATAACAATGCCAATGTCGTCGCCTTCAGCACCGTGGTGGATCGCTTCACCCGCGGCCTGCCCCTGGGCACTCCGATGCTCTCACCCGCCGTGGCAGCCCGAGTGATCAAGATCCTGAAGCAGCGCATCAGCAGCGGCGAAGCACGCTATGACTGGCAGCTTCGCCCCTCCCTCGTCGAGCTCGCCTGCCTTCTGCCACTTGCGGCCTTTGACGAATTTGCCAACGGCTGGGAACTGACCAAGGAAGAAGCCCAGCCCTTTTCCGAAGCGATCGCACGGGTCGGCATTGTGCTCGATCAGCGCCGCCAGCTTTCCGCCTGATTTTTTCGAAACTGCAACCCGCCCATCCATGACGAACGCGCTCCGCCACCACGCCGAACAGCTCTTTGCCCACGAACTCGACGAGCTCAAAAAAGCCGACACCCGCCAGCGGCCCACCAACTGGAACCTCTCGCCTTGGGCGGTTTCCACCTATCTGCTCGGCGGCAGGCTGGAGAACGGCTTTGAAGTCAGCGCCAAATACATCGGCAACCGGCGCGTGATCGAGATCGCCGTGGCCACGCTGGCCACCGACCGTGCGCTGCTTCTCTACGGTGTGCCTGGCACCGCCAAGAGCTGGGTGTCCGAGCATCTGGCTGCCGCGATTTCCGGCGACTCAACGCGCCTCATCCAAGGCACCGCTGGCACCAGCGAGGAGCAGATGCGCTACGGGTGGAACTATGCCCTGCTGCTTTCCAAAGGACCGTCCAAAGAAGCGCTGGTCCCCAGCCCGCTGATGAAGGCGATGAACGACGGGCGCATCGCCCGCGTGGAAGAGCTGACGCGCATCCCGGCCGATGTGCAGGACACGCTCATCACCATTCTCTCGGAAAAGACGCTGCCCATTCCCGAGCTCTCCAGCGAGGTGCAGGCAAACCGCGGCTTCAACGTCATCGCCACCGCGAACAATCGTGACAAAGGCGTGAACGAGCTCAGCAGCGCGCTCAAGCGCCGCTTCAACACTGTGGTGCTTCCCGTGCCTGCCACCGAGGAGGAGGAAGTGGCCATCGTGAGCAAACGAGTGAGCGAAATGGGCAAGGCGCTGGAACTCCCCGCCGAACCGCCCGCGCTCAAGGAAGTGCGCCGCATCGTGCAGGTCTTCCGCGAGCTGCGCGACGGCCAGACCGCCGACGGCAAGACCAAGCTCAAGCAGCCCACCGGAACCATGAGCACCGCGGAGGCCATCAGCGTGCTCAACAGCGGCATCGCCCTTGCCGCCCATTTTGGCGATGGCACCCTCAGCGCGGGCGATGTCGCCGCCGGCCTCGTGGGCGCCATCATCAAAGACCCCGTGCAGGATGCAGTTGTGTGGAAGGAGTATCTGGAGACGGTGGTGAAGGAGCGCAGCGACTGGAAGGATCTGTACCGTGCCTGCCGGGAGGTTGTTTGATTAAAATTATGACCCACCTCTTCGGCATCCGCCATCATGGCCCGGGCTGCGCGCGTTCATTGGTTCGCGCGCTGGAGGAGCTGTCGCCGGATTGCATTTTGATTGAAGGCCCACCGGAAGCAGAAGCCGTACTTGCGGCGGCGGTGCATGCGGAGATCGAGCCGCCGGTGGCGTTGCTGCTGTATTGTCCGGAAGACACGCAGAAGGCTTCGTTTTATCCCTTCGCGGAGTTTTCGCCCGAGTGGCAGGCCATGCGCTTCGGGCTCACACGCGGCGTGCCGGTGCGCTTCATGGATCTGCCGCAGGCGCATGATCTCGCCTTGCGTGATGCCGAGAAGTCCGAGCCGCTGACAGCAGAAACCGAAACGCCTGTCGAGGCTGAAGCCGAGGACATCTCCGGCGATCCACTCGACTGGCTGGGCCGCGCCGCAGGCTATGGCGATGGCGAAACCTGGTGGAACCAGATGGTCGAAGAACGTCGCGATGGCGACAGCGCAGGTCTCTTTGCCGCGATCCAAGAAGCGATGACCAGCGTGCGTGCGGAGATTCCGCGCAAACGGTCGCCGCTTTCCCAGCAGCGCGAGGATCTGCGCGAGGCCTGCATGCGCAAAACCATCCGCCAGGCGGAGAAAGATGGGTTTCAAAAGATCGCCGTGATCTGCGGTGCCTGGCATGTGCCTGCGCTTGCCACGATGCCGAGTGCCAAGGCGGACAATGATTTGTTGAAGGGCCTGCCGAAGGTCAAAGTCGCTGCCACCTGGGCACCGTGGACCTATGGTCGTCTGGCCGCCGCGAGCGGTTACGGCGCAGGCGTGCTGTCTCCAGGCTGGTATGAGTTTTTGTGGAAGAATCAGGCTGCCGAGGCCTCGCAGCGTTCCATTGCGTGGATCTCCAAAGTCGCGCGGCTCATGCGTGAGGAAGACATCGACTGCTCCTCCGCGCACGTCATCGAGGCCGCACGCCTCAGCGATGCTTTGGCCGCCATGCGCGAGCGACCCGCAGCCGGGCTGGATGAGATCAACGAATCCATCCGCACCGTCATCTGCATGGGCGATGACGCTCCGCTCAAGCTCATCCGCGCCAAACTCATCGTGGGCGAAAAGCTCGGACGTGTGCCGCCGGATGTGCCGACCGTGCCGCTGCAGCAGGATTTGGAAAAGCAGCAGCGCAGCCTGCGCCTGAAACCCGAAGCGCTCGCGAAGGAGCTGGATCTCGATCTGCGCAATGAGAATGATCTCAGCCGCAGCCACCTGCTGCATCGGCTGAGCCTTCTCGGCATCAAGTGGGGCGAGGTGCGTGGCACCGGGCGCAGCGCCAAGGGCACCTTTCACGAGGTGTGGCAGGTGCAGTGGCAGCCGGAGTTCGCCGTGTCCATCATCGAAGCCAGCCGCTGGGGCCACACCATTAGCGATGCCGCCACGGCGCTGGCCATTGATCAGGCGCAGCGTGCGGAATCCCTACCGGCGCTTTCTGCGCTGGTGGATCGCGTGCTGCTGGCGAATCTCCCGCAATCGGTGGAGCCCGTGACGCATGCGCTGGAAAACCTGGCCGCCGTGGCAGGCGATGCCTCTCAACTCCTCGAAGCGATCCCGCCGCTGGCCAACATCTTCCGCTACGGCAATGTCCGCCAGACGGATGCCTCGCTCGTTGGGCATGTGCTGGATGGTTTGGTCACGCGCGCCAGCATCAGCCTCGGCGGTGCCTGCGCCTCGCTGGATGACGATGCGGCCGCCGCCATGCGCAAGCGCATCGTGGCCACGCATCAGGCCGTCAAGCTGATCGGAAAGGATGAACACCTCGTCGAGTGGATGCCCGCGCTTTCACGTCTTGCCGTGCTGGGAGGCACCCATGGTCTCGTGTGCGGTCTGGCTGCGCGCCTGCTGTTTGATGAGCACCAGGCAGACGCCGATGCCACCGCCACCCGCATGAGCCAGGCGCTTTCCGTGGGCAATGACTCCGCGCCCGCCTCCGCATGGCTCGCCGGATTTCTGCATCAAAGCGGCATGGTGCTGCTGCATGATGACCGCCTCTGGCAGATCCTGGACACCTGGCTCGCCTCCCTGAGCGACGACGGCTTCATCCGCATCCTGCCACTGATCCGGCGCACCTTTTCTCTCTTCCCTGGTACCGAGCGCGCGCAGCTCGGCGCACGTGCCAAACATAGCGGTGCCGCTGCTCCGGCAGCACAGACCGCTGTCGATTTGGAATGGAATGAAACACGCGCCCAGAAACCGCTGGCGGTGCTGGGGCAAATCCTTGGCCTGAACTCATGAGCACTCCACTCACAGACGTCGAACGTCAACGCCGCTGGCGCCTCGCCCTGGGCGGCGAGGCGGAGGAATCCTGCTGCGGCCTCACCGGAGAGGACCTGGAGATGGATCAGGCGCTTGCCGCCTTGTATGAACCCGACAGCCCCGGCGGCATGAAAAACGCACGCCGCGGCGGCAGCGAAAAGTCCGCTCCACGCGTGGCACGCTGGCTGGGAGACATCCGCAAATACTTCCCCTCCAGCGTGGTGCAGGTGATGCAGCAGGACGCGCTGGACCGCCTGGGCATGCGCGAAATGCTGCTCCAGCCGGAGATGCTGGAGGCGGTGCAGCCGGACGTGCATCTGGTGGCCAGCCTCATCTCGCTCTCAGGAGTCATTCCTGCCAAAACCAAAGAGACCGCGCGCATGGTCGTGCGCAAGGTGGTGGACGAACTCATGCGCAAGCTCGCCGAACCCATGCGCAGCGCCGTGACGGGCGCGCTGAACCGCGCCGTGCGCAATCGCCGCCCCCGGCTGGCCGAGATCGACTGGAACCGCACCATCCGGGCAAACCTGCGCCACTATCAGGAAGACTATAAAACAGTCGTGCCGGAAACCCTCATCGGCTACGGCCGCAAGGCGCAGAAGACGCAGCGCAACATCATCCTCTGCATCGACCAAAGCGGCTCCATGGCCGCCAGTGTGGTGTATTCCAGCATCTTTGGCGCCGTGATGGCTTCGCTGCCTGCGGTGAAGACTCAGCTCGTCGTTTTTGACACGGCCGTCGTTGATTTGACCGAGAAGCTCGATGACCCCGTGGAGCTGCTCTTTGGCACCCAGCTCGGCGGCGGCACGGACATCAACAAAGCCGTCGGCTACTGCCAGAGCCTCATCACGGATCCCGCCAACACCATCCTCGTGCTCATTTCCGATCTCATCGAGGGCGGGGTGGAAAAGAACCTCCTTCAGCGCACCAACGAACTGGTCCAGAGCGGCGTCCAGTTTATCACCCTTCTCGCGCTCAGTGATGAAGGCGCTCCCTGCTATGACCAGGAGCTCGCAGCAAAAATGAGCCTCCTCGGCGTTCCCAGCTTTGCCTGCACCCCGGACAAATTCCCCGCGCTCATGGCCGCGGCGATCAAAAAAGAAGACATAGCCCTGTGGGCCGCGCAGGCAGATCTGGTGACCACGCGCCATGCGTGATGGCTACCCACCCTGCACCGGCGGCATGATCGCGACTTCGCCACCATCATGAAGCGGTTCATCCCGTTTCACGTAGGTCTGGTCCAGCGCCAGCAGCAGGCTGTTCTGCCAGTCGCGCAGTTTGGGCCAGCGGGATTCGATTTGATCCAGGAGAGTGTGCATGGTGGCACCGGCGGGAAGCTCCACCGAGATCTCGTCCGCGCCGGTGATGTCCCGCAGGACGGAGAAGAAGAGCACCCGCAGCTTCATGAGGCGGGGTCCAGATTGAGAATGCCGATGCAGGGCAGATTGCGGAAGCAGCCCCGGAAGTCCATGCCGTAGCCGACGACAAATTCGTCGTCGATTTCAAAGCCCGCGTCGTGCAGCCGGACCTCCCGAAGCCGCGGCCGGCGCTTGCTCAGCAGCACGCAGGTGTGCAGCGTGGCGGGCTCCTGCTCCAGGATGCGTTCGCTTATCGCGCCCAGCGTCAGGCCGGTGTCCAAAATATCATCCAGCAGCAGCACGTCCTGCCCGTGCAGGTTCAGGCCGGCTGGCCAGTTCACCTTAACCTCGCCCGTGGTGGCGGTGCCACCTTGGTAGCTGCTGGCGCTGAGGGTGTGCAGCCGCACCGGCATCTCCAGCTTGCGGAGAAGATCGGCCACGAAAAACAGCCCGCCATCCATCAGCGCCACCACTGTGACCACACGCCCTGCCAGCTCCGCATTCAGCCGCGCCGCCATTTCACCCACCCGCACGCCGATTTCCTCGGGGGTGAGCAGTACGCGTTCGAGATCTTGGATGACGCCGGTGACGGTGGATGGCATGGAGGTGGGAGCAAAAGAGTGCGCAAAAGGCCAAAGCTGACGTAGCGCAGGCCGCACGGCACGCGTTTCTTGTAACCCGAATGAACCTCACTGACAAACCGAACCTGCCCGATCTCCGCGTGAGCTATGACCTGGGGGAGCTCGACGAAAACACCGCCCCGGCGGATCCCGTGGAACTTTTCACGGTATGGATCAATGACGCCCTGGCTCACAAGCTGCCGGAGCCCAACGCGATGAGCCTGGCCACCCATGGCCTCGACGGCACGCCCACGGTGCGCACCGTGCTGCTCAAGGGCATCGACGAGCGCGGCTTCCACTTCTACACCAACTACGAAAGCCGCAAAGGCCAGGAGATCGCTGCGGACTCACGCGGCGCCGCTTGTTTCCTGTGGACGGACCGCCACCACCAGGTCTGCATCAAAGGAACCATCTCCAAGCTGGATCGCGCGGACGCGGAGACCTACTTTGCCAGCCGTCCCTACGGCCACCAGATCGGTGCCTGGACCTCCATCCAAAGCCAGGTCATCCCCGGCCGCGAATGGCTGAAGCAGCGCGATGCAGAGCTGAAAGCCAAATACCCCGAAGGCCAGGTCCCCTGCCCTCCCCACTGGGGCGGCTACACCCTCCTCGCCGACGAGATCGAGTTCTGGCAGGGCCGCGTCAGCCGCCTGCATGACCGCATCCGCTACCGCAAAGAAAACGGCGTCTGGGTGAAGGTGCGCCTGAGCCCGTAAAACAGCAGCCATCTCGCTCCGTCGAGATGTGCCCAGCGTCTTCGCTGGCCGATACCCTCACCGAAATAGATGCTCCCCCGCCAGCGGACGCGCTCACGCGCAACTCGGCTTAGCACCGGGGCCCCGGTGTGCGAAATAAATGCAACTCGCCTCTTGCCTTTCGGAATTTTCAGTTTTCATTGAAACCGTGAGCATGGAACAACCAGAATGGGAAAAAGCCCGCGAGGAATTCGTCGGGCAATGGGGCTCTCTTGGCACCCAGTGGGGCATCAACCGGACCATGGCGCAGATCCACGCTCTGCTCATGACAGCGCCGGAGCCCATGTGCACGGACGAGGTGATGGAGCGCCTCGAAATCAGCCGCGGCAATGCGCACACGAATTTGAAAGACCTGGTCGGGTGGAACCTCATCCGCATCATCACCAAGAAGGGCGACCGCAAGGAGTACTTTGAGGCGGAGAAAGATGTGTGGAAGATCTTCATCACGATCTCCAAAGAGCGCAAACGCCGGGAGATCGAGCCCGCCATGCAGCTCCTGCGCGACTGTGCAGCACGCACCAAGGACGAAACCGCCGGCCCTGGGAAAGAGTTTCACCAGCAGATGAAGGACCTGGACGAGTTCCTCAGCTTCGGCGTCAAAGTGGCCGATACAGTGATCTCCATGAAGCATGCCTCCGCCCTGCAGTGGGCCATGCGCCTCCTCGGCTGATTTTTTCATGCTCCTATGTTTCACAAATAACTGAAAATTCAGAATTAAATATCACCATGAATGCTTCACCCGTCCAAGTCCGCCGCATGAGTTCGGCTGGTGCCGAGACCAACCCGATTGAAGGGCAGGTCATTTGGAGTCCGGTGAAATCCCTCTGGTTTACCGCGCATCTGCTTATCGCAATCATCGGCGGCTGGTCGACGATCAGCATGGGGGCGATGGTGCTCTGCATGGTCTTCACGGGGATTACCCTGTGCCTCGGCCTCACTCTTGGCCTGCACCGCCTGCTCATTCACCGCAGCTTTACCTGTCCGCGCTGGCTGGAGCATCTTCTGGTGCACCTGGGAACCGTGGTGGGCATGGGCGGCCCGTTTGCCATGCTCTATCTGCATGACAGCCGGGACTGGGCGCAGCGGCACCCTGCCTGCCATCCTTTTTACCGCGATCAGCGGCCTATCTGGCGGGACGCGCTATGGCAGCTCCATTGCGAGTGCCGCTTGAAACATCCGCCGCGTTTTGAGATCGAGCCCGAGGTGCGTGAGGATCGTGTTTACCGATTCATGCAGCGCACGTGGATGCTGCAGCAGGTGCCGTATGCGGTGCTGTTTTATCTGCTCGGCGGCTTCGGCTGGGTGGTGTGGGGCATCTCGGTACGCATCGTGCTGTCCATCATCGGGCACTGGCTCATCGGCTACTTTGCGCACAACCTGGGAGAGCGTGACTGGCATCTGCAAGGGCACGCGGTGCAGGGCTTCAATGTTCCGCACCTCGGCCTGCTCACCATGGGCGAGTGCTGGCACAATAATCACCACGCCTTCCCTGAATCGGCGCGTCTGGGGCTGAACAAAGCCCAGGCAGACCCCGGCTGGTGGGCGCTGCGCATGCTGAGTTTCATCGGCCTGATCACCAGCGTGAAGCTGCCTGCGGACATGCCTGCTCGGCCTGAACTTTTTCCCCTCAAACCAAACACAAACCACACAACACTATGAACGAAACCGTCATCAGCTACACTCTCTACCTCATCCTCGCCGTCAGCATGACGGTCTGGGTCGCGCGCACTCTGCATAAAAACGGCCGCATCTTCCTCGTCGATTGCTTTCACGGAAATGCGGAACTCGCCGACAGCGTGAACCACCTGCTCGTCGTTGGTTTCTATCTGGTGAACATCGGCTTTGTGTCGCTTTATCTGAAGAGCACCGAGGAGATCGCCGGCGCGCGCGGAGTCTTTGAACTGCTCAGCGGCAAGATGGGCGTGGTGCTCCTCATGCTCGGCGGCATGCACTTCTTCAATCTCTACATCTTCACCAAGATGCGCCGCCGCGCCACTCTCGCCAGCATGCCCCCTCCCGTGCCGCCGATGACCCGCGTGAGCAAAACGAACGACATGCTCGACACCCTCTGAGTCCCCGTCATGAAAACCTTCCTGCGAAAGATGAAGCTCTCCTTTCAAGCCATGGTGTGCGGATGGATTGCATGCAATATGGCGCTGCTGGCCGGAATGCTGCTTGCATGGGGCCATCAAAACTATTCCCCGCAAAATGTCGCGGGTGGCATTCTAGCCTATGGCTTTGGTAGCGGCGTAGTGATCCTCGCGGCATGGCTGTTCGTCTTCTTTCCCGTTGATCTGCTGGTGCCCGAAACATCGTGGCTGCGCCGACCACGCGTGGCCGCCCTCTGCGGCTTCCTTGCCGGAAATGGTGTGCTGCTGGCGATCATGATCGGAGAGACCTGGAATAGCGGATATCCTACAGGCGGCTCCGCCCATTTTGAATGGTACGGCCTCGCTTTCGCAAGCAGCCCCGGCATCACGGGCATGGTGGCGGCTTATGTCAGGTCACGTGATTGCAGCACCCAGCTTTATAACGGGCGCCCGATAAACCGCATCAGCAAAGCCTACGACATCTTTGATCTGCTATGAAAACAATCCGACACACAATAGGGCTGTCGTTCCTCGCGATGCAGTGCGGCTGGGTAGCGTGCAACATTCTCTTCTGGATCTGCAATCTCTCGTGGATGGTAAACCGTTTTAAATCCTTCAGCGACTATCTCGGGTACGTGATGTTCATGGGAGCTTGCACCGGGATAGTGATCATGGGTGCTTGGTTGGTCATCTTCCTTCCAGTTGATCTCTGGATTTCAGACAACTCCAAGCTGCGTCGCCCCTGGGTGGCGACGATCTGCGGCTTAGTGGCGGGTGCCGCAGTGACTGTAGTTCTATGGCCCTCTTTTGCCGGAGCTGGCTGGCTGGCAAAAGTC
This sequence comes from Prosthecobacter sp., assembly GCF_044226605.1. GTDB lineage: Bacteria > Verrucomicrobiota > Verrucomicrobiia > Verrucomicrobiales > Verrucomicrobiaceae > Prosthecobacter. Next base: position 83,685 of record NZ_JBGAGS010000019.1, read on the forward strand.
ACAAGCATGAAATTTTCACTGCAAGACATGCCTTACCTCCTTGGACCCAGCATCACAGGGATGGTCGCCTCCTATGTAAGGTCACGTGATCAATAACCATTGCCGAATCAAAGCAAGTCATGACCACCCTCACCATCTTCTACGACGCCCGCTGCGGCCTGTGCTCGCGCTTCCGGCGCTGGATGCTTGAGCAGGCAGCGTATGTGCGGCTGGAGTTCCTGCCGTATGACTCGCCGCAGGCGCTGCTGCGCTGCCCGGATTTGCCCAGCATGCGCGCGGATCAGGAAATCGTCGTCATGGGCGATGACGGATCGCTCTGGCAGGGCGCAGGCGCATGGGTTACCTGCCTGTGGGCGCTGCGCGAGTATCGCGAGTGGTCCCTGCGCTTGGCCAGCCCGGCGATGCAGCAGGTCGCACGGCGCGTGGTGCACTGGATTTCCACCAACCGCATCGGCCTTTCGCATTTGCTGCGGTTGCGCAGTGATGAGGCATTGCGCGCGCAGGTCACCGAGGTGGCTTGTGACGACGGAGCGTGTGTGGTGGAAAGACGAAACGTGGCTTGAATGAAGGACGTCATTTGCGCTGTAATGGCTGGATGTTATTCCTGCGCCGTGTTTTCCTCTCATGCACCCTCGCCGCCAGCCTTCATGCAGCTGAGGATAAAATGCGCCTCGTGCGCGAGACGAATTCGCTGACTCCCGAGCAGGAGCGTGCGGGCCTGCATGTGCCTCCAGGGTTCACGGTGCAGCTCTTTGCCAGCGAGCCGATGATCAACAAGCCCATCAACATGGCCTTCGACGTTCGTGGGCGGCTGTGGGTCTCTTCGACGGTTGAATATCCCTACGCCGCGGACAAAACTCGCTGGTCAGACACACAGGGCACGCAGGTCAAAGACAGCCGCGATGCCATCAAGATCCTCGAAGACACAGATGGCGACGGCAAGGCCGACAAAGTCACCGACTTCGCTGGCGGCCTAAACATTCCCACGGGCGTGCTGCCCTGGCACAAGCCGGAGCACAAGGCCGGGTGCATCGCCTGGAGCATCCCCAACATCTGGTACTTCGCCGACACCGACGGCGACGACAAAGCCGACCACCGCGAAATTCTCTTTGGCCCTCTCGGCTACGAAAAAGACACCCACGGCATGTGCAGCAGCTTCCGAATGGGCCTCGACGGCTGGGTATATGCCACCCACGGCTTCAACAACACCAGCCACCTCAAAGCGAAAGACGGCAGCTCACTCGATCTCCACAGCGGCAACGTCTTCCGCTTCCGCCCCGATGGCTCGCACGTCGAAATCTGGACGCACGGTCAGGTCAATCCCTTCGGCCTCTGCTGGGACCGCTTTGGCAATCTCTACAGCGCCGACTGCCACAGCTCGCCCATCTACCAGCTCATTCGCGGCGCATGCTACCCCAGCTTTGGCAAGCCGCACGACGGCCTCGGCTTCGCCCCCGTCATGTGCGAGCACAGCCACGGCTCCACCGGCATCTGCGGCATCGTTTACATCGACGGCGGCGTCTGGGGCCCCGAGTGGGACGACCACACGCTCGTCGGCAACTGCGTCACCTCCCGGGTGAACCACGACACCGTCACCTTCACCGGCTCCACGCCCAAAGCCAACGAGCAGCCCGACTTCATCACCAGCGATGATCCCTGGTTCCGCCCCGTCGATCTCCAGCTCGGCCCCGACAACGCCCTCTACATCGCCGACTTCTACAACAAGATCATCGGCCACTACGAGGTCCCTCTGGATCATCCCGGTCGCGACAAAGAACGCGGAAGAATCTGGCGGGTGGTGAAGGAGGGAAACAAGGCCACGAAGAATGACTTCACGGCGATGGAGCCGCAGCAGGTCATAAGCGAACTCGGAAATCCAAACCTCATACGGCGTCAGTTTGCGCTGGGTGAAGTCAAACGACGCGGAAACGATGCCTGGGTGAGGGGCGTGCTCACATGCATTGAAGGAGCCCAGAAGATGGAAGCCCATGGAAACGAAGTTCCTCCAGACTTTGCGGATCCAACAGCCTCCATTGATCCAGGTGATGCAGGCATGGCAATTCATAGCCGGGCAACGATGCAGGCAGCCTACGCACTGTGGGCCTGCTCCTACCTCGGAGAGCGCCTCAATGTCTACCGCGTGATTCGCGGACTGCACAACGGAGGTGTTTGGGTGGAGGATACTCCCCATGATGATGAGGGGCAGCGCGGGCTGCTCATGGCGCATGCCGCCCAGGTCATCGGAAACCATGAACGGCTGCATCCCTGGGAAAAGTGGAGCCTTGGGGTCATCTTTGACGCTCGTGGCAGCGCGGCAGGCCGGGCGGCTGCCCAGGTGCTGCTCAACCGTCCTGACTTCCTGCGGAATGAACCCCGGTGGCAGGCCACCGCCGTGAAAATGTTGACGGGTCTTCTGTCAGACATGATCGATCCCGAAAAAATCGAGAGAAACGTGCCCTGGCAGAATCCCAAGGATGTGAGCTACATCCTTTCCATGCGCCTCCTGCTGCGCGATTTCCTTTCACAGCCTGGAGTGCTCACAAACGAGCAATGGCACGACCGGGTTGGAAAAGCCACGAGCAAGCCATGGTTCATCGAGGTGATCAAAGCCGTGCCAACTCCCGAGGCATCTTCCTGGTTGATGTCTCGGCTGAACCAGGGAGGCAGCGCCGATGCAGCCACCTGGAATCACTTCGCCCGCTATGGCGATGACGCAACTCTCAGCTCAGCGATTGGCAAAGCCCGCGATCAAACCAAAGCGGGCGTGCAATCACAGCTGGATGCCATCAATGCGCTCTACAACGGCGTGATGGAGCGTGGAGCAAAACCACCCTCCTCCTTGCTTGCATGGGCCACGGAACTTGCGGACTCGCTGCTGTCACAAGCAAGCAAACAGCCTGCTCCCACCTGGACCTCATCGGGCGATGCCAAGTGGGCTCTCCAACCACGCAAATGCGCAGACGGCACCGAAGCGCAGGTACTGCAAAGCATGGCCAAAGGCGGTGGCGATGAGGAGAAGCGCACAGGCATTCTGAAATCCAAAGATTTTACTGCGCCCGCCAGCCTCGTCGTTTGGGTCAACGGCCATCGCGGAGCACCTGCGGCGCAGGCGCATGACAAGAACCTGGTGCGCGTGGTGGATTCAAAAAGTGGAGCCGTGCTGGCCAGCGTGTTCCCCCCACGCCACAACGATTGCCGGCGCGAGGAGCTGGACCTTTCCCCACACGCCGGCAAGCAGGTGAGACTTGAGATGGTCGATGGCGATGATGGCAAAGCCTACGCCTGGCTGGGCATCACACGCATTGAGCCGGCGGTGATCAGCGTGAATGATTTTCAAAACGAAGACAGCACGCGCAGTGCTCTCAAGTCTCTTGCCATGATGCTGCAGCACACGGCACCGGTAGCTCTGCGTGAGAAGCTGGTGGCCTATCTGCCTCCACGGCCTGCACCAGCACCCCTGCCCGTCTCGCCGGAGCAGCGGAAGCAACTGGATGCGCTCATCGCCGCGCGCACCGCTGCATTTGCGAAGGCGAAGCCGGATGAGTCTGCAGGAAAAACGGTGTTCACGACGAACTGCGCCGTGTGTCACCAGATCCGTGGCTTGGGCGGTTTGATCGGCCCTCAGCTCGATGGCATCGGCGCGCGTGGTGCAGAGCGCTTGAGTGAAGATATACTGGATCCGAATCGCAATGTGGATGCACACTTTCATCTTCACACGCTGACGATGAAGGACGGCGGAATCATGAGCGGTTTCCTCAAAGGTGAGGCGGGCCAGGTGCTCATTCTCGCGGATGCCGCCGGGCAGGAGCATCGGGTGTCTAAGAATGATGTCGCGAAGGATGTGACGGCACCGATTTCCCTCATGCCGCCGGTGTTTGGGCAGATGCTGGATGAGAAGGCGTTCATCAACCTGCTTGGCTACCTGATGAATGAAAAGGCCGGCAAATGATCGTCCACCAGTTAATACCATGAAATACTTTTGGATCGCTGCGTTGCTCCTCGGCGTGTCATTCGGCGCCGAAGCCCTCAGGCCCCACCCCAAGGCCATCGCCAACATCCACTCTCCCGGAGAGGTGGACCGGCCGGAGATGGTGCGGTTTTGTGTGTCGGATTCGGCAATGCTGCCGGGGATCGTGGTGGATGAGATGGATTCGGAGCTGGTGGGGGAGTGGCAGTATTCCACGCACACGCCGCCGTATGTCGGTCTTGGATATATCCATGACATGAAGGCGGGGAAGGGGAGCAAGTCGGTGACCTTCACGCCCAAGCTGCCGAAAGCGGGCTGGTATGAGGTGCGGCTGGCTCATTGCTACAATGTGCGACGTTCTACCAGGGCACCGGTCACGATTCATCATGCGGACGGAGACACGAAGGTGATTATTAATCAGCAGCAGGAGCCGGAGCATGGGCGGCTGTTTCGCACACTGGGCACATTTCGGTTTGAAGAAGGACGCGCGGGCTGGGTGCGAGTGTCCAATGAAGGGACGGAGCCGGACAAAGTGGTGATTGCAGATGCGGTGCAGTTCTTGCCGGTTCAGAAGTAGGCCCACAAAAAAGCCGGGGTCTTGCGACACCCGGCTTTCGTGAATCTTAATCGTCTTCGGCTTCGGCAGCAGCGGCCTTTTTCCGCTTCTTCTTGCCGCCGGCATTGCGCAGCGCCTTGGGAATCGGGTCTTCCTTCTTCTGCAGGGCGCGGCGCAGTTTGCGCAGGGCGATGTTCTGCAGCTGACGGATACGCTCGCGGGTCACGCCGAATTCCTGACCGACTTCTTCGAGCGTGCGGGGCTTCTGGCCGGCGAGGCCGAAGCGGGCGTCGATGATCTTGCGTTCGCGCTCGTCGAGAACGGTCAGCAGGCCATCGAGCTGGCTGTGCATATTCTTATGCGAGAGCAGGTCGAAGGGGGTCTGGGCGTTTTCATCGCCCACGATTTCGCCGAACTCGGTGCTGTCGTCGTCGCTGATGGGGGCATCGAGCGAGGCAGGGCGCATGGAGGCGACCTTGAGCTGGCTGAGCTTGGCGCGATCAATGCCGATTTCTTCGGAGAGTTCGTCGTCGGTGGGTTCGCGGCCGAGTTCTTCGGACATCGCCATGGCCACGCGGCGCATCTTGCTGATCTTGTCCACCATGTGGACAGGCAGGCGGATGGTCTTGGACTGGTTGGCGAGGGCGCGCTTGATGGACTGTTTGATCCACCAGGCAGCGTAGGTGGAGAGCTTGCCACCCTTGTTCGGGTCGAAACGTTCCACAGCCTTCATGAGGCCGATATTGCCTTCAGAAATGAGGTCCAGAAGGGGCAGACCGTAGTTGGCGTAATCCTGGGCGATCTTCACCACGAGCCTCAGGTTCGCACGAATCATGTGCGAACGGGCTTCGGGGTCGCCACGTTTGATGCGTTCGGCAAGCTCGACCTCCTGGTCGGGAGTCAGCAAGTCAGTTTTGCCGATCTCACGCAGGTAAATCTTGATGCCTCCGTCGAGTTCCATATGAAATTTCTAGTTGGGTAATACGATAAAAGGACCAACGTCCTTGCCCCACGCCGAGACGCAGGGGGTAGTCAGTATAGACGCGTTTTTGCACTTCGCTCGTCTTTTTTGAGCAAGTTTGCGGCCAGTATTGGAGGATGGACCGGAAGAAAGAAGCACGGGCGAGTATATGACAGCCTACGTTCAACTAAACTTTCGGGGAATCGTCAACATCATTTCTAAAAAAAGTTAAGGAATGTTAATAAAAAGACCTGTAAACCGGCACTTTTTCAGCTTTGGGAAAGGGTGTGGAACACTTTTTGTCCCGGGCAGGAGGTTAAGTTTGTCCTTTCTGAACGCAGCCCCCCGCTTGACACCGCCCCGCCCCGACCCGACTTACTGCCCCCTCAAAACCTGCCATGCCCCGCCGAATCACCTACCGCGACGCCATCCGTGAAGCCCTCGATGAAGAAATCGCCCGCGACCCCATGGTCGTGGTCATGGGCGAAGAAGTCGCCCAGTACAATGGCGCCTACAAAGTGACCCAGGGGCTTTGGGACAAGTGGGGAGACAAGCGTCTGGTGGACACCCCCATCAGCGAGGCCGGATTCATCGGCATGGGCATCGGCGCCAGCATGCTGGGCGTGCGCCCGGTGATGGAGCTGATGTTTTGGAGCTTTTACACCGTGGCCTGGGACCAGATCGTGAACAATGGTGCCATGGTGCGCTACATGAGCGGCGGCAAGATCAACTGCCCCATCGTGATCCGCGGTCCGGCCAATGGCGGCACCAGCGTGGGTGCCACCCACTCCCACACCCCGGAAAACATCATGGCCAATTTCCCCGGCATGAAGTGCGTCTGCCCCAGCAATGCCTACGACGCCAAGGGCCTCATGAAGGCGGCGATCCGTGACAATGACCCCGTCATGTTCATGGAGAGCACGAAGCTCTACGGCGAAGAGTGGGAAGTCCCCTCCAATGATGAACTGCCCGGCGGAGAGTTGTACATTCCCCTTGGCCTCGCCGATGTGAAGCGCGAGGGCACGGACATCTCCCTCATCGCCCATGGCAAGGCGGTCATCACCTGCCTGGAAGCCGCCCGCATTCTCGAAGAAGAGCACGGCATCAGTGCCGAAGTCGTCGACCTCCGCACCATCCGCCCGCTGGATGAAGACACCATCCTCGAGTCCGTGGCCAAGACCCACCGCGCCATCTACGTGGAGGAAAACAAGCCCTACTGCGGCATTGGCGCCCAGATCGCCTACATGATTCAGGAGCGCATCTTTGACGAACTCGACGCCCCCGTGCAGCGCGTGTGCAGCCTCGACTCCCCGGCCATCTACAGCCCGCCGCTGGAAGCCATCCAGCTGCCGACCGCCGATGTGGTCGTGGCCAAAGCCCTCGGTATTTGCTGACCTGCCCCTCCCTGCTTCACCCAGAACCTTTCATCTCGTTTTCCCGCCATGCCCAAATTCATCGAAATGCCCAAGCTCAGTGACACCATGACCGAGGGGACCCTCGCCAAATGGCTCGTCAAGGAAGGGGACAAAGTTTCCGTCGGCAAAGCCATTGCCGATATTGAGACCGACAAGGCCACCATGGAGTACGCGAGCCCGTTTGAGGGTACGCTGCACAAATACGTTGCCACGGTTGGCGGCAAAGTCCCGCTGGGTGCTCCGCTGGCCGTGATTCTTGAAGAAGACGAAGCCGCACCGGCCAATCTCGACGAACTCATTGCGAAAGCCCAGGCCTCCGCTGCCCCGGCACCTGTGGCCGAGAAGAAGCCTGCCGCAGCCGCCACGAAGTCCGCCGCCGCGGGCCCGCGCCTGCCGCTGGCCCCACAGCACAAGAGCCGTGCCACCGCCGCTGGAGCCGTTCTGCGTGTGAAGGCCTCCCCGCTGGCCAAGAAGATTGCTGCTGAGCGTGGCGTGGACCTCAACTCCCTCGTAGGCACCGGCCCTGGCGGACGTGTCGTGCGTGCGGATGTGGAAAATGCCCCCGTGGGCGGTGGCTCCGCAGGCCGCGTGGCTGCCACACCTGCCATTCGCCCGGTCATTGGTCCGGATGACGAGCGCGTGCCGACCAGCAGCATGCGCAACATCATCGCCGAGCGCCTGCTGGCTTCGAAGACGCAGATCCCGCATTTCTACCTGCAGATGGAGATCGACGCCGGTCCGCTGATGGAGTTCCGCGCGCACCTCAATGCCTCGGCTGAGAAGAACGGCGGCAACAAGTACACGGTGAATGATTTCATCCTCAAGTCCGTCATCCGCGCCGCCCAGGCCCAGCCGGCGATCAATGCCGCGTGGGATGGCGATGCCATCGTGAAGTTCAAGTCCGTGGGCCTCAGCGTCGCCATCGCCATTGATGACGGTCTTGTGACCCCGGTGATCAAGCAGGCGGAAAAGAAAACGCTGCTGGAGATCAGCCAGAGCGTCAAGGACCTGGCTGGCAAGGCCAAGAACAAGAAGCTCAGCCCGGATGACTTCGCAGGGGGCACTATCACCGTTTCAAACCTGGGCGCGTATGGCATCGACCAGTTTGCTGCCATCATCAATCCGCCGCAGGCGGCGATCGTCGCCATTGGCAGCATTCGTTCCGCTCCAGTCGTGAATGACAAGGGGCAGATCGTGGTTGGTCAGCGCATGTGGGTGGGCCTGAGCGGCGACCACCGCGTCGTCGATGGCGCCGTGGCTGCGACGTTCCTGGCAGAGATGCGCAAGCTGCTGGAGAATCCGGCGCTGATGCTGGTGTAGGATCCTTCGTTGTTAAACAGATGGGAGAGTCCCGCAGGCGATTGTCTGCGGGGTGAGGTGGTTTGCTAGGGCTTGGCGCCTTCGGGAGTTAGGGCTGTTAGATGATTTGATGGCCGCCTCGTGGCTGCATGGGAAGAGCGTGCTCAAAGCAGATCCCCTCTCCCCTCGAGCGCATGGTATCTTCCAAAATTCCCTTGGGGGAGAGGTTAGGGTGAGGGGGGACACCCTGCTGGAGAGGTCACGCGTGATCCCCTCACTCCAGCCCTTTGACTCACTGCGTTCGCCCTTCGGGCTGCCTGCGGCAGTCTATCTCCGCTGCGCTACGGTTCCCCGAAGCGAAAGTTTTGTGCTTAGATTTTCCAAGGGCGTGGAGAGGGAGAGTCGCTTTACTCCGTGCTGCGAACGCTGTGGCGTAGGGGAGTCCCCGTAGTCGGGCGGTTTGGCGGAGGGTGGTGGTGGAGATGCAGCGCTCTCGGCGCCAAACACGACTAACCTACGGTGCGCAGGGCTTGCGGGCCACCTGTTTGGGAACTTGTGGCCTATCCGCAACCACAAAAAAAGGGAGAGCCGGAAGGCCCTCCCTTTTCACTAAAGCACACACACAGTGGAAAAATTAGTTCTCGCTCTGAGCCTGGTCCTTCACGGACATGGCGTCCTTGCCCTGGCGCTGGCGGAGGTAGTGCAGGCGGGCACGGCGCACGCGGCCGGACTTCGTCACTTCCACCTTGGCCACCTTGGGGCTGTGCAGGGGGAACACGCGCTCCACGCCTTCGCCATAGGAAATCTTGCGGACCGTGAAAGCTTCGTTGATGCCGTAGCCTTTGCGGGCGATGACGATGCCAGCGAAGATCTGGATACGCTCTTTGTCACCTTCCACGACTCGGGTGTGGACCTTGACGCTGTCACCCACGGTGAAAGCGGTGACTTCCTTCTTCAGCTGCTCTTGATTGATCTTTTCGATGATGTTGCTCATGACACACTCCTAAATCCGCGCTGCGCAAGGCCTTCAAACAGTCCGGCCGGGGGCGAGGGGCGTGGAAGTTGCCGAGTTCCTGCCATTTGGCAACCTGTTTTTCCCCGTACTGGAAACCGCCCTGCTCCGGCCTATGATCCGCCACCCATGGAAACCACCGTTTTAGCCCTGATCCGAGCCGCCATCGCCGAAGACGTCGGCCCCGGAGACGTCACCGCCGAGTATTTTATTCCCGCAGACTCTCGGTCCAAGGCCGAAATCGTCGCCCGGGAGCCGGGCGTCGTGTCAGGAGCTGAAATCGCCGAGGCGGTCTTCAAGGAGATCGACCCCGCCGTGGAGGTGGAAATCTGCCTGCCGGATGGCAGCCCCTTTGTGCGTGGCAGCGTCCTCATGCGGGTCGCGGGCAGCACCCGCTCCCTGCTGACGGCGGAGCGCACCGCGCTGAACTTCCTTCAGCGCCTCAGCGGCGTGGCCACCCAAGCCCGGCGCTACGTGGAGGCGGTGCAGCCGCACCCGGTGCAGATATGGGACACGCGCAAGACCACCCCGGGCTGGCGGCTGATCGAAAAAGCCGCGGTTAAGCACGGCGGCGGCACGAACCACCGCATGGGCCTCTATGACCACGCCATGGTCAAGGACAACCACCTGGCTGCGAACAGCGACCTCGCCTCCCTCCAGGCCGCCATTCACAGGCTCCGCACCGAGCGCCCCGGTACCCGCGTGCAACTCGAGGCCGATACCCTGGAGCAGGTGGCCGGCTTCCTGACACTGGATGGCGTGGACATGCTGCTGCTGGACAACATGGGGCCTGAAAAATTGCGTGAGGCCGTGAAACTCGTGAACGGCAGATTCTGGCTGGAAGCCAGCGGCGGGATCACTCTGGAGACGATCAAAGAGGTCGCCGCCACCGGCGTGAACGCCATCTCTGTGGGAGCTCTCACCCACTCCTCGCGCGCGCTGGACCTTGGGCTGGATTTTTACTGAGCCGCTGCCTTTTTCCGGAGAGGTCGGCGGGGCTGCTATTTCGCCGCCGTTTCCGTGGCTTCATACTTCCAGGTCCAGTCGCCACGGTAGTCAGGGCTTTTCATCGGGACGGTGTTCTTTTTGATTTCTCCCTGATCATCCTGGCCATCCAGGCCGAGGCTCCAGATCATGTAGCGGCCTGCGTCCGTGGTGCGGTAGCGTAGCGGCTTGCCATCGACCGGATCCTGCGGCACGGCAGAGACAAAATCGGGCACCAGCTCCTGCAAGGCTGCGGGGTATTTTGAGTGCTTCAGGAAAAAGCGCTCCAAAGCGATGGCCGTGAGCGCCTGGCGTTCGCGCACCTGGGCCAAGGCAGCAGAGGTGCTGACGGACGAGATGGCAGGCAGCATGAGGCGGGCCATGATGTAGTCGGGGTGCAGGATGAAATTCTGGTTCGCCTTCAAATCCTTGCTCAGCCCTTCGTCCGCTTTGACCGCCGCCATCACGCCGCCCTGGCGCAGCGGGGAGAGCGAGTGTTTCCACTCCTGCTCTGCGATCACGCTTTTCCAATGGTCAAAAATGCCGCCGGGCAGTGCGCTCAGGGTTTCGAGGGACTTGCTGCGCTTGCCCTCGCCAAACATGGAACCGATGCCGGGTGCGAGCTTCTTTCTGCCTGCGGCGACGTCCTGCAGGTAGTTCATGGCATCGATGCCGCAGGCCATTTCCCCGCGGAAAGCCTGCAGCACGGCCTTGTCCAGATCATGCGCGGCCAGCTGATTTTGCAGCAGGAGGAGCTCCGGCTCGGCAAAGGCTTTGTCTCGCAGCCCCAGCCAGAGGCCTTCATTGACCATCGCCTCTCCGGCGATGCCCACCAGGCAGCCGATGAGCAGAGGTTCTGCTTCACAGGCAAGGCTGATCTTCTCCGCTGCGAGCAGACTGCGCGCGGCCTCAGCTCCCTGTTTGGCATCGATGGCCGCACGGGCGCGCAGCAGCAGCATGCGATTCAAACTCTGCGCACCGGAATAGTGGTGCAGCGGGAGGGAGAGCAGCATCTCGGGCAGCTCGCGCTCCGCCAAGCCAGGAATGAACATGGACTGGCTGCGTTGCGGTGCCAGATCCGACAGCTCCTTTAGCAGCGGGAATTTGGCGTCCAGCGTGGTCAGGATCTCGGTGCCGGCCACGGCGGGTGCTTCTGGCAGGACGACGGTCTTGCCGTCACGCAGGTATTTCACCCATTCCTGGATGTCGGAGGTCTGGCCTTTTTCCACACCGGTGAGGGCGGGCATCTTGACGCTGGCGGCTTCCAGCTTCATCGCCTCCAGCGCTTTGCGCTTTGCCCCGGGCTCACCCTTCTTGTCATCATGATCGACCGTCTCCGTGATGCCGCGGAGCGCCTCGATGGCGAGAAGGTTTTGAGCCTCCGGAGGCGTCTTTGGCAGCACCTTGCGGAAGTCGAAAGTCTCGCCCTCCTTTTCGATCATGGCCTTGGTTTCGGCCCAGCGGCGCCTGCCGCTCCAGTTTATCCAGGCATAGAGCAGGAGGGCGAGGGTGATGGCGGTGATGAACAGCCAGAGGATGATGCGGACGTAGCGTTTGGAAAGGAGATGACGAATCATGGTAGGAAATGGAAAAGAGAGGAGGCACGAGGGGGTCAGTTGGAGGCAACCAGGGCGGCGATGGCGGCGGCACGCTGGTCCCACAGGAGGGCGGGCGGCGCGGTGCTGTCCGGCATTTCCGCGCTGTAGGAGGGCAGCGGTGCGGCGGGTTCGGGAGGAGTGGTGAAATACATCACTACCGTGGCCGCCCAAGCGAGGCTCCAGCCTGCCACCAGCCAGCGCGGGGCGCGGGCTGCCGCCGGTGCAGCATGCGTTTTGGGCATCACGGGCGGCGCGCCAGCGGCGGCCGCGGCCTGCAGCATTTCACTCCGCCACTCGTCTGGCAGAGCGCGCCGGCGCAGGGCGCGCAGGTCGTTTTCAAAAGCGTCGGGATTGGTGTTCATGACGGTTTCAGTTCATCGTAAAGGGGCCGCAGCTCGCTGCGCAGCTTCTCCAGGGCGTAGCGGTAGCGGCTGGCGGCGGTGTTTAGGGGGATGCCCTGCACCTCCGCGATCTCCTCAAAGGTCAGGCCATCCCAGAGCTTGAGCTGGGCCACGCTGCGCTGCTCCAGCGGCAGCAGCGCCAGCGCGCGCGTGAGGCGCTGTGCCAGCTCGGCCTGGTCCGGGTCATCGTGCGCGGCGAACATCTCGGCCGGCGCCTGTGCGTGCGCCTCCTCCTCGGCGCGGCGGCGCACGGTGTGGCGGCGCAGCCAGTCGATGGCGTGGTGGTGGGCCATCCGCAGCAGCCAGGCCCGCATGTTGAGGATGTCCCCGGGGATCTGCTGCCGTGCCAGCTTCATGAAAAGCTCCTGCAGCAGGTCCTTGGCGTCCGCCTCGCTGCCGGTGAAGCTGGTGAAGTAGTGGAACAGGCCCGCCCCGTGGGCGTCGTAGAGGTCGGGCAATGTCGGGGCGGCGGGCATGCAGGTGCAGTTTCACGGACAGGACGCGCGGCGGCGAGATTTTTGTCTGCACTAATTCCGCCGAATGGGCCGGCGGGGGCTTTCCCGTCAGCCACGGCACAAAATTACCCTTGTAATCCCTCCTACTGGCAGCATCCTCTCGCCCAACTTTTTCACGCATGTCTCGTCCCCCTAATCGCGGTCCATCACGCAGCGGACCACCCAATCGTGGTCCTGGTCCTTCACGCGGCGGCCCGCCCAACCGTGGTTCCGGCCCTCCCCGTGGCGCTGGCGGCCCGCCTCGTTACGCCGCTCCTCCACCACGTCCGCCAGAGCCTGAAGAAACCGGCAAGCAGAAGGAAGAAGCCATCGAACTCGAAGGCACCATCGCCGCCGTGCTCGCGGGCACCATGTTCCGCGTGAAGCTGCGCAACGGCCACGAAGTGCTCGCCCATATCTCCGGCAAGATGCGCAAGAAATTTATCCGTCTCGTCATTGGCGATGCGGTGAAGATCGAAATGTCCCCCTACGACATGGACAAGGCGCGCATCGTTTACCGCATCGGCTAAGCCTCCGCCCGGCTCTCGCGAACCATGGCAGGAGACATCGTCTATTTCGACCTCGAAACACGCCGTACGGCGAACGACGTGGGCGGCTGGGGCAACAAGCACATGATGGGCATCTCCGTCGCGTGCACTTTCAGCACCCGGCTTAACGAATACAGCATTTTCACGCAGGACGAAACGCCTGCGCTGATCCGGCAGCTCAAAAATGCGGACCTCGTGGTGGGCTTCAACCACATCGGCTTCGACTACGAAGTGCTGAAAGGGCATGACCTGCTCTTTGACTCCGCCGATCTGCCGCACAGCCTGGATCTGCTGATCGATCTCGAGAAGGTCCTCGGGCATCGCATCAAGCTCGATGCCGTGGCCGCGGCCACGCTTGGCACGGGTAAGACGGCCGACGGACTCGACGCTCTCAAATGGTGGCAGCAGGGAGAGGTGGCGAAGATCGCCGAATACTGCTGCTATGATGTGAAGGTGACCAAGTGCGTGCACGAGTACGGCATGCAGCACGGCCACGTGAAATACCATGACCGCAATGGCCGCGAGCAGCAGGCCAAGGTGGACTGGAAGGCCGTATGATGAAGCCGCTGCTCCGCCTCCTTCTACGTGCAGGCTGGGCGCCGGTGGCGGTTCTGTTTTTCCATCAGCTGATCATTCATTCGCCCAACCGGCAGAAGCTGGACTTTGTGATGCATTACAGCGGGGGTGTGGCGATCTCGTTTTTCATCTGGCATGCGCTGGACTGCTTTGCGCACTGGTTTGGGCAGCTCACGGCCTTCGCGCGCTACCTCTTCACTTTCTCGCTGGCCTGCACGGTGGGCCTGTTCTGGGAGTTCGCAGAGCTTTTCTCCGACATCGTGCTCCACACGCACATCCAGTACAGCATCCGCGAGACGCTGCGTGATCTCGTCGCTGATGCGACGGGCGCGATGACGACGCTGACGGGAGTGTGGGTGGCGCGATGCTTCACGCAGGCAAAGGAAGCGCCGCAGGCTCAGCCTCCAGAAAGCCAGGTTTGAAACGCGGCCTCGGCGCGCTGCAGCATCTCGGCGCGGCTGTGCTTCACATCGCTGAACTGGCTCCAGCGGGTGGCGTCCTCATCACGGCCTTCGATTTCCGCGATGAATTCGAGCACCAGCGCGAGCTTGTCCGCGTGCTGCTCGCGCAGGTAGGCTTTGCAGTCGGTGGCGTTTTGTTGCAGTCGGTTTTTGGTGCCCAGTCCCATGCTGTATGGATAAAAGCATGACTGCCGCTGTGCAAGAAGGGGCTGTGCTGCCCGCGCATGGGCGGGTGACCGCGGGGCATCTGACAAAACACGCGCGCAATCTCCGCCTGCCGGCGCACGTTTCATCTCTGTCATGACCACGCCCGCTTTTCTCGATGTCTCCCGCCGCCAGTTTTTCCGGCAGTCCGGCCTGGGGCTTGGCTCCATGGCACTGGGCTCCATGCTGGCGCGGGATCTGCCCGCAGCCGGTGCCATCGCAGGGCCGCGGCCGCACTTCGCGCCGAAGGCCAAGCACATCATCTACCTGCACATGATCGGCGCGCCCTCGCAGCTGGATCTGTATGATTACAAGCCGCTGCTGCAAAAGATGGACGGCCAGACCTGCCCGGAGGAACTGACGAAGGGCAAGCGCTTTGCCTTCATCGGCGGCGAGATGAAGCTGGCGGGCACGGAATTCAAATTTCAGCGCCACGGCCAGAGCGGCCTGGAGCTGAGCGAGCTGCTGCCGCACCTGGGCACGGTGGCGGACGACATCTGCGTGGTGAAGTCCCTGCACACAAATGAGATCAATCACGCCCCAGCGCAGATGTTTCTGCACACCGGCTTTGGCCAGGGCGGGCGGCCCAGCATGGGCGCGTGGGTGACGTACGGCCTGGGCACGGAGAACCGCGACCTTCCCGCGTATGTGGTGCTGCTTTCCGGCCCCGCCGGCGGCGCGGGCTCGACGCTGTGGAGCACGGGATTTCTGCCGAGCGTGTACCAGGGCATTCAGTTTCGCGGCAGTGGAGAGCCGGTGCTCTTTCTCGGCAATCCGCCCGGACACAGCTCCACAGACCGCCGACATGTTCTGGATGCGGTGAAGGCGCTCAATGAGCAGCAGCTAGGCATCGTGGGAGATCCGGAGATCGCCACGCGCATCAGCCAGTATGAAATGGCGTACCGCATGCAGACCAGCGTGCCGGAGCTCATGGACATCACGCGTGAAAACAAGGCCACGCTGGACATGTATGGCGCGCAGCCGGGCAAGGCCTCCTTTGCCAACAACTGTCTGCTGGCGCGGCGACTGATCGAGCGCGGCGTGCGCATGGTGCAGCTGTTTGATTCCGACTGGGACCACCACGGTGGCCTGAAGCAACGACTCACCGCGAAAGCGAAGGATGTGGACCAGCCCATGGCCGCGCTGGTGCGCGATCTCAAACAACGCGGTCTGCTGGATGAAACGCTGGTGATCTGGGGCGGGGAATTTGGCCGCACGCCGCTGCGTCAGGGCGCCAATGGCGACGGCACCAAGACCTCACCGGGCCGTGACCACCACAAAGATGCCTACACGATGTGGATGGCCGGCGGCGGCACCCGGCCCGGCACCGTCTATGGCAAGACCGATGACTTCGGCTTCAACATCGCCGAGAACGGCGTGCATACGCATGACCTTAACGCCACGGTGCTCAATCTTTTGGGCCTGGACCACGAACGCCTGACTTTCCGGTATCAGGGTCGCGACTTCCGCCTGACGGATGTGCATGGCGAATTGGTGCCGGGGATCATGGCGTGAGCTGAAAAGCCATTTCGTTCCGGAGAGAGGAGCCGTGCGTTGGGTCGCTCGGGATTAAAGGAGCATCATTTTGGGCAGCATCGCGATCACCATCATCACTTTGGAAACTTTCATGCCCATGCGGATGGCGATGGTTTCGGGGGATTTGCCGCGGGCGAAGAGGCTCTGAATTTCCTTCTCTTTCGGGGTCAGGTTTGGTTTGGGAGTCATACCTAGTGATGACAACGCCACGCCTGTCGGCGTTCATTGAACGGTGCGGACCATGACCTCAGTGTGTTGCTAGGGCGTTCGGCATTTCGTACTAAATGCCAGGCATTATTTTGAATTGTTCGGGTCAAATAGCTGATAACCAGTCGTTTATGGTTGATCACGCGGGTATCTGGGAGGCGCGTGATCGGGCATAGTGTGCCGGTTGGCTCCCGATCATGTGGGTGTGGTCAAAGAGGCAGACGAACAGGCCGGAGACGCCGGCCAAGGCATAGAGCTGGAGGGCGATCAGCGCCAATGCCTGGAGGTCGTAGCGGCTTTTTCGCGGACCGCGGGTGGTCTGGATGAGCATCACGAGAAACAGGAGAAGCAGGACGCCTGTGGCCACGGGAAATGATTCAAGATAGACCGCGGCCAGCTTGGGAAGATCGTCGCGGGGGAAGAGTTTTTTCACGCTGCTAATCCCGCGCGCGGACATGAGCGCCATGAGCAGACTGGAGACGAGGACGGTAAACCTGAGCATGGGAAAAAAGGATACCGTGAAATGGCGGAAAAGAATACCATGAAATGCCATACGGGATTCTTTGCTCACCGCCGCATGCTTTGGAGGGCATCACACCGCCTGTGTTTCCTCTGCTGGCGCGGCCATGCGCACTTCAAATATGGTCTCGTCCTCCTTCGAGCTGACCAGCCGCAAATCAGCGCCGTTGGCGCGGGCGAGCTCGGTGGCGATGTTCAGGCCGAGGCCGAAGCCGTCGGTCTGGCGGGTGTGGGCTTTGTCGCCACGGAAGAAGCGCTCGAAGAGGCGCTGCTGGTTCTCAGGGGGGATGGCAGGGCCGGTGTTGGTCACGGTGAAGACGATTTGTGCCTCCTGCCGCGCCAGCTGCAGGGCCACCCGGCCCTGTGGGCGGTTGTACTTGGTGGCGTTGCTCAGCAGGTTTTGAAACACCTGCCGCAGCAGGGCGCGGTCCGCATGGGCCATGATCCCCGGCTCGATGTGATGCTCCAGTGTCAGCCCGGCCTGCTCGCAGAGGATTTCACCGTCTTCGAGGAGGCGTTCCAGATCGGCGCTGAGGTCGTAGGTTTCCGGGTGGGTGGGCAGGCGGCCCGCATCGGCCTGGGAGAGCAGCAGCAGGCTTTGGGTGATCTGCTTGAGGCGGGTGGCTTCCTCAAAGAGGGAGGCAAAGCGCTCGTGCTCGGCGCTGCCGGGCGTGGCGTGTCGCACGGCGTCATCCAGCTCCGCCAGCATGATGGCCAGCGGTGTTTTGAGCTCGTGGGAGGCGTCTGCCGTGAAGCGCACGGCCTGCTGGAAGCTGCACTCCAGGCGCTGCATCATGCCATTGAGCACGTCGATCAGCTGGGCAAATTCTCGGTTGTCATCCCGCTGCACGGGAATGCGCTCCGCCAGGTCGCTCGCTGTCAGGCGCTGCGCGGTGCCCACCACGCGCTCCAGCGGCCGCATGGCCTGTTTGGAAGTCCACAGCGCACCCACTCCCGCCAGCAGCAGGCCCAGCGTGCCCGCGCCCACGTACCACCACGCCATGCGGTTGATCTCGGCATAAAAATCCGTGAGCGAAAGGCCGATGAAAATGGTGTAGCTCGGGCTGCTGAAGGCTCCGAAGCGCCAGTCGATGCCGCCGGATCGGGCGGTGAAAGTGGTTGGCTCGCGGACCATGGGCATCTGCGGGCGGAAGGGCAGATTGCGGTCCTGCGGCGGCGGCTCAGGGTCAAAGCCGGGCGTTCCCAGCAGATCATCAAATCCACCGCCCCTGCGTGGCGGTGGCTCATGGCGGCGGCCAGGCGGACCACGTCCGGGAGCGCCTCCAGGGCCAGGCCCCGGCGGGCCGTCCCCTTGGGGCAGAGGCGGGGCGCTCCGAATTTCCTCAGAAGTCGGGAAGCAGCTGCGGAAGTACACGTCCAGGTCCTTGGGCGCGTTTGGCGTGGCAAAGATGGTCTTTCCCTGCGCATGCTCCTGCACCACGAGGACCGCATTGCTGCCCTTGCGGTCCGGTGAAGTGCCAAACACGAGATCCGCGATCATCTTGAACTGCTCATCTGTCGTATAGGGGTCGATGCGGTTCCACACGCGCTGCGCCGGCGTGGTGATGCGGTCGTCCACGCTGCGCTCCAGCGTCTGGCAGGCATACCACCACGCCGCACTGCCAAAGCCCGCCACCAGCAGCCCGGCGACGATCATCGTCTGCAAAGCCAGGCGGGTGCGGAAGCTGCGGGTGTTGGCCGGGGCGCTCATGCAAAAGGAGAGGGAAGGGAGGGAACACCGGAACTCTCATGCGGGCCGCACCGGCACGCACGAAGATAAATGCCTATTAATGTGTGCCCGCAGGCGGGCGTCATGCGCGGTTGTTCCAATACTCGCAGAACCACCCCCCACCGCCATGCACCTCGGAGAAGACCACGCCCCCAGCCACAGCAGTCGCAGAAGCCATACCACGGATTCTTCCGTGCTGAACGCCACCTCCATGCTTTACAGCCGCCACTGGCCCGTGCTCTGCGCCTTTGCCCGCGCACGCGGCTGTGAAATGCACGATGCCGAAGACGCCGTGCAGGAGCTTTTTGCCAAGCTCGTCGCGCAGGGCCAGCACGAGCGCGCAGCCGCCATCGTGGACCACGGCGAACAGGCAGCCTTCCTTTTTGCGCGGCTGCGCACCCACCTCATCAAACGCTGGCAGCACCGAACCCGTCAGCGTCGCGGCGGCGGAGTGGTCTGCTTTTCCCTGAGCGATGAAAATGGCGAGAACATTGATGTTCCGGACACCCACGCCTCTCCGGACGGCGAACTCGACCGCGACTGGGCCCGTGGCGTCCTTGAGCGCGCGCTGCACGCCTGCAGTGTGGAGCTGCACGCCCAGGGCCGTGGAGAAATCTGGGACTGCCTGGAGGAAAACATCGTCAGAGGCTGCCGCGCCGCACGCCCGCAGAGCGGTGCCCTGCGCACCGCTCTGCATCGGGCCAAGCGCCGCCTGCGTACTCTCATCCTGGCAGAGTGCCGTGAGGATGAAAGCACCCTGCACGCCGTGCTGGCGTAAAGGATTGGCGTATGCGCAAGGGAAGTGGTGAACATTCCCGCAGCAAATGTGTCTTCTAACGGGCACCATCGATGCTGCGCCTTCTGGCATTGACGCATTTGGGCTGGTGCGGTTAGTCTGCACGTCTTTTTCCCCAGATCATTCCAACCATGGCCTTGCGTTTTTATTCCCTCAGGGATCTTCGTCTGCTCGTTGCAACTTCATGCCTGCTGCTCTTTACCGCGGCGGCGCATGCTTTTGTGCCCAATGCTCCAGCAGCCCTCGGTGCCGCTGTCAGGGATCTCAACACCACCACCAATTCCAACACGGTTTATTTTACTTTCGATGACAACTCGACCAACGAAACCGGCTTTGATCTTACCTATACCCTCAACAATGGAGCGGAACAGCATTTTCAGGTTCTCTCAGGTGACATAAACTATACGACCGCTACCACGACTGGAACTGGTAATGTGATCATTGCATTAGGCCTCCCGACCAACGGCGTTTCCACCTGGAAGGTGGCTGCATATGCCGGAAGTGCCACGGCGGGGAACACATCTGCCTACACTAACCTCATTTCCGTTTCGACTTACGACTTCAATACTCCGGCCATCGCCTTGATGACCAACACTAATGAAACCGCGTTGAGGTTTGCCAACGTGGATAACGCCTCTGGGGAAGCCGGGTACTTTTATGAATACCGCGTTCCACCAGCAGCCTTTGCCACCGCATACATCTCAGGCGCTAATGTCTCCAATTTGAACCTTAGCGGCTTCGCGCCTGGCACTGCCTACGAATTCCGCATTCGCGGCTTCAAGGGTACGTCCGCCAGCCCCACCAGTCTCACTGCGTATTCAAATACCTACGCCATCAGCACACCATTCTCTGCGCCCACCGGTTTCACGGCTACGGTGAATAATGACTCAACTGTCTCTTTCACCTGGGCGGACAATTCCAGTGCGGAGACCGGCTATGAAATCCAGTACAGCATCTCCGGGGCAAACAACTTCAAGAAACTCGGCGCCGCCAGCGCCAATGCCACCAGCATCACCCTGGGCGGCTTTGGTCCGGGACAGTCCAGCCTCAGCCCCAATCAGGCGTATGATTTCAAAGTGCGCGCCATTTACAATGACGGCGCTGCGGTCAGCAGTTCCGCATTCTCCTCCGTGGTGACCAAGTCCACCAAGGACGGTTTCACCAGCGCCACCTACAAGCAGATCCCCTGCAACCAGCCTTTCACCTATCAGGCGGTGGTCACCGCGGCTGCTTCCCGTAGTACATGGAGCATCTCCAACCTGCCCGGGGGTCTCACCTTCAACCCCTCCACCGGCCAGATCACCGGCACTCCGACAGCGCCTGGCGTGACCAACTGCCCCATGACCTCCAGCTTTGTCGGCGGCGCGACAGCCAGCACCACGCTGACACTGCGCGTCGTGCTGCCTCCCACCATTGCCACCACGATCCCAGCCCAGTACGTCGCCAGTGGCGGCAATACCTCCATTCCTCTCTCGGACAAATTCACCGACCCTGACACCACTTCTGCTGCCCGCCTGGTCACCAGTCAGGGCACCATGGACTTCATTCTCTACGACACGGCCACTACGACCCAGAACGCCACCCCGCAGACGGTGGCCAATTTCCTCAGCTACATCCGCAACTACGGCGTGTCGGATACCACGAACAAATACGACGGTGCGGTCTTCCACCGCTCCATTCCAGGCTTCATTGTGCAAGGCGGCGCCTTCAAGGTGCAGTCCTCGCCAAATAACTTTTCCTCCATCGTCACCGCACCTTCGCCCATCAATGAACCGGTGAACTCCAACACCCGCGGCACCGTGGCCATGGCCAAGCTTGGAAGTGATCCAAACAGCGCCACCGATCAGTTCTTCGTCAATCTCGCCGACAACAGCGGGAACCTTGACCTTCAAAACGGCGGCTTCACCGCCTTCGCCCGTGTCGCTGGCAATGGCATGGCTGTGGCAGAGGCCATCGCTGCCCTCCCCATGGTGGACTCGCTGGTCAATGTCGGCGGGTCGCCGACGACCACGCTCACCGACTGGCCGCTCTCCAGCAGCAGTGTCTCGATGGACACATCCAAGGTCGTCTCCATCACCTCTGCGACCAAGAATGTTCCTGTGCTCACCTACGCCATCACCGGCAACACCAATGCCTTCGCAGTCACCCCCAGCATCAACACTGTGGTGGACGGCTCCGGGAACAGCAGCAGCACCTTGCAGCTCGCGAGTTTTGCCGGCGGCCAGAGCACTGTGACTGTGACTGCCACGGATTTGGATGGAAACTCCGTTTCTCAGACCTTTACCGTGACTGTGGCCCAGGCGCCCACCGTGTCTTCCCCGAGCAGTACCAGCATCACCGCCACGACTGCAACACTGGGCGGAAACGTCTCCAGCGACGGCGGCGCGCCGATCACCGAGCGCGGAGTGGTTTATTCACCCACCGCCACGAACAACAATCCTGCTCTCAATGGCACAGGCGTGATCAAACTCGTGGCCAGCGGCACGACGGGTGTCTTTACCACTCCTGCCACCGGACTGGCCCCGGGCACCGGGTATTCTTTCAAAGCCTATGCCACCAACGGCGTCGGCACCACTTACACCTCAGTTTCCTCCTTCACCACCAGCACCCAGGCCCCGACGGTTAACACGCCCACCACCGCCAGCATCACCGCCACGGGCGCGACTCTCGGCGGCACTGTAGCCAGCGATGGCGGAGCCACCATCACTGAGCGAGGCATCGTTTACTCCGTCACCACCACCAATCCTGATCCGGTTATCAACGGATCAGGTGTGATCAAGGTTCCCACCACAGGCACCACGGGTGTCTTCACCGCACCTGTCACCGGCCTCTCTCCCAACACCGGTTATTCGTTCAAAGCCTACGCCATCAACAGCCTCGGCACGACCTATACCACACCAGCAGCCACCTTCGCCACCTCCGCGCTCTCACCCACGGTGACCACCGCCACCAGCGCCAGCATCACCGGCACGACCGCCACGCTTGGCGGCACTGTTGCCAGCGACGGCGGCTCCACGATCACAGAACGAGGCATTGTTTACTCCGTCACCACCACCAATCCTGATCCGATCATCAACGGCGCCGGCGTCATCAAAGTTACCACCACAGGCACCACGGGCATCTTCACCACACCCGTCACCGGTCTGTCTCCCAACACCGGGTATTCGTTCAAGGCCTACGCCATCAACAGCATCGGCACCACCTACACCTCGGTTTCCACCTTCACGACCCCAACACAGGCGCCCACGGTGACCACTGCCAGCACCGCCAGCATCACTTCCACGACCGCAACGCTGGGCGGCAACGTCACCAGCGATGGCGGCTCTGCCATCACCGAGCGTGGCGTCGTTTATTCCGTCACCACCACCAATCCTGACCCGCTCATCAATGGCAGCGGAGTGACCAAGCTGATGTCCAGCGGCACAACCGGCGTCTTCACCGCAAACGCCGCAAGCCTGGCACCGAACACTGGTTATTCCTTCAAGGCTTATGCCATCAACAGCGTGGGGACCACCTACACCAGTCCGGTTTCCAACTTCACCACCTCCGCAACGCCGCCTGGTGCCACCACTTTGGCCGCGAGCGCCATCACTTCCACCAGCGTGACCCTGAATGGCAGCATCGTCGCAAACAACAGCAGCACGACCGTGTCCTTCGACTACGGTACCTCCGCCAGCTACGGCACCAATGTGGCCGCCACTCCAGGCACCGTCACTGGCAGCACGACCACCGGTGTCAGCACCAATGTGACCGGCCTTGCGCCGGGGACCACCTACCATTTCCGCGTCAACGGCACGAGCACGGCGGGCACCACCAATGGCACGGATCTCACCTTCACCACTCTGAGTTCCCTGCAAAGCTGGCGCCAGACCTACTTTGGCACCACGGCCAACACCGGCAACACGGCGGACAACGCGGACTATGACAAAGATGGCATCCCCAACTTGATCGAGTATGCGCTGAAGCTGGACCCTACGACTGCGAGCAAGCTGACCTATACGGCGGTCGTCAACGGCGCGAACTTTGAATACACCTACTCGCGCAGCACTGCGGCGGTGAACGCTGGTTTGATCATCAATGTGGAATGGATCAACACCTTTGCCTCCGGCAGCTGGAGCACTGCGGGTGTGACTCAAAACATCCTCAGCGATGACGGCACCACCCAGCAGGTGAAGGCCGTCATTCCCACCAACAGCGCCACGGCCAAATACGTCCGCCTCTCCGTCTCTCCGCCGCTTTGATGGCAGGCTTCCGGCGGGAGCATGGACGCCGGCGTGATCGTGCAAGGGGATGAAAACAGGTCTGGGCTGCGTCTCCGCACTCAATCAAACAGAGCAGGCGAACTCGAGGCGTCTGTTTGGAGGCTGGTTGCGTGAAGTCCGTTTCCAGAACCGGCTGAAGCCGGTACTACAATACATGCGTTGGCTCTCTTTGAATCAGGGGTGATGCGGGGCTTCGATTTGTCAGCCGGGGCAGTTGAACTCCGATCGGTTGGATGGTGGGATCGGGAGTCATACCACGATCAGTTGAAAACAGGTCTGTTTTCAAAAAGGCTGCAAGGATATAAGCCGCAGCGCAGACGCGGGCGCGCCAGCGTTCTTGTATGTTGTTTTCAGGTTCCCGCATTGAGCTGCATTGCATAAGATGCGGGGCCGATTTTCGGCACCTGGGGGCGGCCGCCCCCAGGTGCCGGGCAGCACAATGACCGCCAGCGTCTTTGCACCGCCTCACGGCGAGTCCGAACTCCAGCTTGGTCTTGTGCTGCCTCATCGGTTTGAGATCGAACAGTTGCCTGAACCCGTCTCCCTGCCTCACGACATGGCACGGTGTTCGAATAACAAGGCTGATCCACCCCAATACCAACTCCACCCCCATCCTCCACCATGTCCCCTGACATTGTCCACCTCGGCGTTGATGTCTCCAAAGACTCCCTCGACGTCCACTTTCTCACCGAGTCCTTCTCGGTGGCCAACACCGCCGCCGGTATCCGCCAGCTGCTCAAACGCATTGCCAAAAATCCATCTGCAGCCAAGGTCCATGTTATCTGCGAGGCCACCGGCGGCTACGAGCGCCTCCTGGCTGATGCCATGCACCGCGCCAAGGTGACCCTCAGCGTGGTCAACCCGCGTCTGGTGCGCGACTTTGCCCGCGCCAAAAACCGCCTGGCCAAGACTGACCGCATTGACTCTGCCATGCTCGCCCAATATGGCGCTGTGATGCGCCCGCAGCCGACTGCTCAGCCTGATGCCGCCACCCAGCGTCTGGCGCTTCTGGTCGCACAGCGTGACAGCCTGGTTGAGGAGCGGGCGCGCCACAAGACACGCCTTTTGCAAACCACCGAGCGCTGCCTGCAGGCCGTGGCGCGCCGTGTCATCACCTGCCTGAGTTCTGAGATCGACAAGATCGAGCAGCTCATGCGCAAAACCGCCGCCGCCAGCGCCGCCCTGACAGAGAAGTCCGCACGACTCGACGAAGTGGTGGGCGTCGGCTGGCGCAGCGCCCTGAGTCTGTGTGCGCAGATGCCGGAGCTTGGCAGCCTCAACCGGGCCCAGGCCGCAGCGCTCGCAGGGCTGGCTCCTTTCAATCGTGACAGCGGCCGCTGGCGCGGCCAGCGCCATATCAGCGGAGGTCGCGCCCCGGCGCGTCGCACGCTTTACCTCGCATGCCTCTCAGCAGTGCGCAAAAATACTCTTCTCAAAGCCTTTTACCAGCGGCTGCGCGCTGCTGGCAAGCCCGGCAAAGTCGCGCTGGCGGCCTGCTCCCGAAAGCTTGTGGTGCTGCTGAACAGCTCCATTAAAAACCCAAAAATGAGCCTTGCTTAAAACACAGTTGCTGGAGTGCTCCAGTCCTCTGGAGCTTTGCGCAGACCACGAGACTTCCGAAAGCGCCGGAGGTCCGGCGCACTCCAAAACGCTTCGCGCTCGCGTCTGCGCTGTTGGTCATGACGCCGTCCCTGCAGACCTGCTTTCAACGGAACGTGGTATAACTTCTTATGTTCGCTGGCTCCCTGGGGGCGAAGTGAACCCTTACCTGAAGATTCCTTTCTTCGGCGGTGCGCCTTCCAGCTGCTTTTTCGCTTCTTCCGCGCGCATCTTTTCCGCCGTGTCTTTGTACCACAGCGGGCCGTTGACCTTGAAGTTGTAGATCAGGTCGCGGAAGTCATTCATGAGGCGCTGGTCGTTTGAGAGTGCTCCCAGCAAGCCTTTGCCGGCAGAGATGTTCGCAGCCGCAGCAGCAAAACCATCGGCGGCTTTGCGGATGGACTGCAGGGAGGCGTCAGCTTCGGCCATCACCTTGTCTGCCTTGGTGATCGCGGGGTCCAGCTTGTCAAACATGGGTCCGAG
Organism: Prosthecobacter sp.; assembly: GCF_044226605.1. GTDB lineage: Bacteria > Verrucomicrobiota > Verrucomicrobiia > Verrucomicrobiales > Verrucomicrobiaceae > Prosthecobacter. Next base: position 109,292 of record NZ_JBGAGS010000019.1, read on the forward strand.
TCTCTTGCTGGACTCCTCGATGTTTTTGGCTGCGCTCTTGAAGCTGGTCGCGGCGTCCTTGAGTTCGGAAAGCGCGGTCTTCAGGGTCTGCGCGTTTTCTTCCCCGAGCACCTTGTCATCCACCCGCTTCAGGGTGTTGTTCAGGTGCTCGATGCCTTCTTTGAAATGGAGGATTGTCGTGTCGGAGAGCGCTTCTTTGTTCACCTTGCTCATGGAATCCTGCACGTCTTTCAGGGCCACGCGCACATCGTCCAGCACCACATCGACCTTTTTGCCGACTTTTTCAGCCTGCGTCTGCAGGTCGTTCAGCCCGCCACCTTTTTCACCTTCGATGATCTTGTCATAGTCATGTGGCAGGAAGACATCGGTCTGCTTGCCGGTCGGCTTGATCTCCACCAGAGCGTCGCCCATCAAACCCGCGGAGCCGATGGCAAACGTGGCGTCTGCGGGGACCATCACGTCTTTGAAGAGCTCCAGATCCAAGATCACGCCTGTGAAGGTTTCATTGAGCTGTGGCTTTTTGTCCACCTTGCCCACGCGCGATCCGCCGAGGAAGACCGGAGAGCCTTCCTTGATGCCGGCGGCATTCGGAAAGGCCACACGCAGGTGGTAGGTGTCCTTGAAGACTTCGCGCACACGCCCAAACGTGAGGATCAGTCCGCCGAGCAGCAGCAGCCCGACGAACAAGAATAGTCCCACGAGCATTTCGGTTTTTTTGTCGCTGTCCATCATGAGAAGAAAAGAAAAGGGGGATAAAGAATGGGGATGAAAGAGCGGGGTTCAACAGGTGATGTCGGAACGACCGTTGATGAAATTCTGCACGATTTCATCGTCCGTCTTGCGCAGTTCATCAGGCGTGCCGAGGAAGCGGATCTCGCCACGATACAGCATGGCTACGCGGTTGGCGATCTTGAAGACGCTGCGCATGTCGTGAGTCACGATGATGGAGGTGATGTTGTAGCGCTTCTGCATGCGCGCGATCATCTGGTCGATGATGTCCGAGCCAATGGGGTCCAGGCCCGAGTTCGGCTCGTCGTAGAGAATGCACTCGCTGTGGTCAATGATGGCGCGGGCGATGCCAGTGCGCTTGCGCATGCCACCGGAAAGGGCGGTCGGATATTTGGTGCGGTGCTCGTCCAGATCCACCGCCTGCAGGGCTTCACGCACGCGGCGGTCGATCTCCGCGCGATCCCGCACACCATGCTCCAGCAGCGGGAAGGCCACGTTTTGCTCCACGGTCAGGTTGTCAAACAGCGCGGCGCCCTGGAAGAGCATGCTCACCTTCTGCCGGATAGGCGCCATCTCGCGTTCCTTGAGCCGGTTGACATGCACGCCATCGACAAAGATCTCGCCTTTGTCCGGTTTGATGAGGCCGATGATGTGCTTCATCATCACGGTCTTTCCCTCACCGCTGGGACCGATGATGCACAGCGTCTCGCCATGCTGCAGCGTGAGGTTGATGCCCTTGAGCACTTCCTGCCTGCCAAAGCGTTTGTACACGCCCCGCAGTTCAATGAAGTGGGGGCTGCCATTGTTCTCGGCAGGAGACGGCGTCGTGCTGGGAGGTGTGTCAGCCATGGTCAGACGGTGCCGATGGGGAAGATGTAGTTCAGCAGCAGGGAGAGGAAGAAATTGACGATGAGCATGACCAGCGAGGAGATGACCACCGCACGGGTGGTGCCTGCGCCCACTCCCACCGCTCCGTTTTCCGCCGACAGACCCTGATGGCAGGAGATCAAAGTGATGAGCATGCCAAACACGAATCCTTTGATCATGCCAATGTTCAGGTCGTCCATGTTGGTGTGCTCCAGCATGTGGTTGAGATACCACGCGGAAGGCATGTCATAGCCAAAGCTCGTCACCAGGTAGGAGGCAAACAGGCCGAAGGAAATGCTCTCCGCCACGAGAAAGGGCATGGACACCATCATCGCCAGGAAGCGCGGCAGCACCAGGTAGTCGACCGGATGCACACCCATCACGCGCAGGGCATCCACCTGCTCCGTCACCTTCATGGTGCCGATGTCTGCCGCCATGGCGGCACCCACGCGGCCGGCCACCATCAGCCCTGCCAGCACGGGGCCCAGTTCACGGCACAGCGCCACGGAGACCACCGCGCCCACCGTCGTTTCAAAGCCGAAGTCCTTGAACTTGGCGTAGCTTTGGAAGGTAAACACCGCGCCCGTGAACGCTCCGGTCACAATCACCACCGCCTGGGAGCCGTAGCCGATCGCCACGATCTGCTGCGCCACCAGCCGCAGACGCCACACGCCCGACCGTACGGCGATCGACAGCTCGCGCATGAGCTCTGCGAGTTGTCCGAGATAGGCGAGAAAATGTAAGAAGGTGCGGCCCGGGAGTGTCAGCAGGCCTGAGGGGAAATCCATTACGCGCGGATCATCGCATGTTGTTGGCGTCATGGCAAATCACGGAACTGCCAGGAGAGAAATGAAAAGCCCCGTCATGGATCTCTCCAGACGGGGCTCAGGCACCGAAGTGCGGTATAATTTCAGCGAGTGCTACTGCGGCGGCACGCGGAAGAGCTTGCCGGTGTAGGGACACTTGACTTCCATGCCCACGGGCAGGCCGGTCACATCCACCAGCTGGTGCTTGGCGGCAAACGGGCTGTTCACGAATCCAGGACGTCCGGCTATCGGCGTGCCGTAAGGCAGTTCGGGCGCAGGGGCAGCCGCCGTGGAAGGTGCCACAGGTGGCGTGGTGGCCGGCGCGGAAGGAGCAGGCTTGGTCATCGCAGCCACGTTGGCGTTGGCATCCACGGGAGTGGTCTTCGGGCGCTCAGGCGCGGGCTGCGGCTTCGTACGGTTGACGGCGAGGTTGTTGGAGGCGCTCACGCTGCCGGGAACCAGGAAGGGACGCTGGGTGTAGGGGCACACCACCTTGGAGCCTGCCGACATGCCGCGCACATCCACCAGACGCGGAGGGTTTGTAAACGGAGTGCGCACGTAGCCGGGGAGATCCGGCACTGCCTGGGCCACAGGCATCGTGGAGGCGTTCAGCATCGCTGGAGGAGGCGTGGCTGGACGATCTGGACCTACCACTGGGATCGGAGTCGTCACAGGTGCCGGAGACGTATGCACCATGGCCTTGGTTCCCGGGTTGGCGCCCAGCGGACGGCTTTCCTTGTGCATGTAGTACGTGATGAGTCCACGACTTTGAATCTCATGCCATGCCTCGCGAGGCGGAATGGCACAGGATGCGAGCATGAGGCCCGCCAGACTGGCTGTAGCTAGACGGACCGTTGGGTAGGATGCTTGTGACATAGGCAAGGGAACTGTTTATTTTTGAATTAGCATTCTCATTTTAACGATCTTTTTAAATTATGCAACAACAAGGATGGTACCGGTATACAACAATATTCATTTTTATTAAAACGACTATAATATCATCACTTGCCTTGTATGCAGGGCCATGTCGCTCTCCATTAACGCATGCAATGGCGCATCATCACCGTCGGTAAACCCGGGCACTCCTGGGTCAAAGAGGCCGTGGACCTCTATTCCAAGCGCCTCCAGCACTACAGCCAGTTTGAGCACGTCATTATCAAGGAGGGTCCCCTGGACCGCGTGGAAAAGCAGATCGAGACCGCCTGCGGCCAGGATCTTTTCGTCCTACTGGACGAACGCGGCAGACAGCTTCGCAGCACGGAAATGGCCCGGTGGATCGAAAATGAGGAGATCTCCGGACGAAAGAGGATCTGTCTTGTCATCGGCGGCGCGGACGGGCACTCCCCGGAGCTGCGTTCCAAAGCCAAAGTGACGTGGTCGCTGTCCACTTTGACCCTGCAGCACGACATTGCCTGGGTGGTGCTGATGGAGCAGGTCTATCGCGCTTATACCATCATCAGGCGAGAGCCTTATCACCGTGAATGATTTTGCTGAACGCATACAATGATGAATTTTGGGTCTCGGCTCGTTTATTGCTGAAGTGAGTCGCAAATCTTTGTATTTTCGCCTTGATGATAACTTGAGAGAACCTAAATTTCAAATTTTCTCAACTAATCGATCATGTCCTCCTCAGTCCTTAAAAATGTCATTCATCCCAAGGGGCAGACGGCTCCTTTGGAGAAAGGGCGTGAAGAGGAGAGGGAGAAGGATTCGCGCCCGATCACCTCAGCAGCTGCCGATTCCCCCCGGACTGAGTCGGAAGACATGGAGCTCGTGCTCGGTGTGCTGGTGGAGAACGCTCCGGTGGCCATGGCCATGTTTGACCGCAGCATGCGCTACATGCTGGCAAACCGGCAGTGGATCGCTGAATTTGGCCTGCAGCAGGTGCAGCCGATCGTCGGCAAGAGCCAGTATGAGATCTTTCCCGGCCTGCACCCAGGCTGGCGGCAGGTCTATGAGCGCGCCCTGCAGGGGCACATTGTCCGCAGCGAGCATGATGCCCTCAGCGGGCCCGACGGCCGCCATTTGGTTTATCGCTGGGAAGTACGCCCCTGGCGCAAAAAGCGGGATGCTGCCGTCGGTGGCCTGATGGTCACCTGCGAGAAGTTCAGCTCGCGCCAGGCTTCCTCGGAAGACCAGTCTGCCGCCATTCCTGCATCCGAGGATCATGACAGCATGCCTCCCGTGGCGAAATCGCCTGATCCGCTGGACTGCGCCATTCCCATGCTGGTGCTGAATTCCAACGGCGCCATTCTGCGTGCCAACGTCGCCGCCTCCCACCTGGCGCTGGACAAAGGCATTGTGGAAGGCACCACCTGCTTTTGGGAAGTGTTTGGCGAAGGCCGCGACTACAGCGCCCTGCGTCAGCAGACGCTCGATGCGCTCACACGTGCCACGATGGAGCAGGCCGTTGTCCCCGGCTGCATCATCACACATCCGAATGATGAGGCGATCGACCCTGCCACGCCTTCGCGCTGGCTGGTGTCTGCTCTGGCGCGGAAAGGCGGAGACGAGTTTTCCCGTCAGTTCATGCTCATGGGCTTCTCCGCCCAGACCGCCGTGGAGGGTGTGACCCGCTTCACCCCGCCTCCGCTTCCCGCTCCGCCTCCGGTCGTGGCGCCCCCGTCTTTTTTCCCCGCCACAGCGCTGGTGGATGATGAAGCGCTGAAGCGCACCGAGAACGAACTCTCCCGCGCACGGCAGGAACTGCGCACGCTCGCCGAGGCGCAGCAGGCTTTCTCCCGGCGCGAATCCCGCCTGCGCAGCTACCTAGAAGGCGTGCCCTGCGGCGTTTTCGTGCTGGATGAACGGGGCATGCCCGTCTTTCAAAACGAGCGCCTGGCCAAGCTCCTCGGCAGGCCCCTCGAAGCAGAGCAATCTGTGGAGACCTGGCTGGCACATGCCTGTCCCACCGAGGAGCACCGCAGCCAGGTTGTGCTGGCCTGGCGTGAAAGCGTCTGGCGTCGTCAGCTCACGCGCACGGTGTCGCTCGCCACGGCGGATGGCTTGCTCAAGGAACTGGAGTTTCATCCCATCGCCCTGCCCGGCGGCGGTCTCCTCGTCAGCATTCAGGACACCACGGAGCACACCCGCCACGAAGAGCAGCTCCGCAGCATGGAGGCCAAGCTTCGCACGCTCATGCAGGGCAGCCCCGTGGCCATCGTCATGACGGACAAGGCGGGCGTCATCTTCGAAGTCAACCAGCATGCCGAAGAGCTGCTCGGCCAGGCCAAGTCGGAGCTGCGCCGCTACCCTTTCGATGCCTGGCTCGATCCAGAAAGCGCCACGGCTCGGCGCGATGCCCTGCGTTCTCTGCAAAGCAGCGGGCGGCAGGCCGAAGCTCTCGGGGTTCGCATCAAGCGCTTCGATGGCACCGTCTCCCGCGCCATTCTTCACCTTGCCGCCGTGCCGGATACCCAGGGCGAGATCCATTGCACCATTCATTACCTTCAGCAGGTAACCGAGCCTGCGGTGACGGCAGCGGCAGCTGCTGCGCCAGCCGAGCAGCGGCCCGCTCCACCCTCCCCCCGGTCCACGGCCGCCATCTCCGGCCCCACAAGCGCCGTCCTCCTCACCACGGACGCCAATGGCCGTGTGCGCACCTGGACCGAGCACGCGCAGCAGCTTTTTGGTCTTGAGTCTGCCGCCGCCATCGGCCGGCCTCTGCACCAGTTTTTCCGACCTTCAGATGCCACCGGTTTCTTCGCGGACATCGCCGAGCAGGCCGCCGACCCGGAGTCCGTCGTCCAGCGTCCGTTCTTTGGAGGCAATGGCAAGCGCGGGGAAGTCCAGACCAGCGTCCGCATGCTGGATTCAGGCGGGGTGGAGCTCTCGTCCCACTTCACGGCACGGATCGAGACCCCGGCCTCTGCTCTTCCATCCTCCGCGCCAGCGGCTGCTTCGGTGTTGACGGCGGCTGTTCCGCTGGCGTTCCAGGTGGTGTCCCCCTCCAGCCAGCGCTGGCCGGTGGTCGATCTGGAGCGTGAAAAACTCCTCCTCACCGAGACGCATCATCGCATCAAAAACCATCTGCAGATCATCTCCAGCCTGCTCAACATGCAGATCAACGGGGTGAGCGACCAGGACGCCCGCAATGCCCTGCGCTCCAGCCAGAATCGTGTGCGTGCCATCGCCGCACTGCATCAGCATTTGTATCAGGTCGCCCTTGGCAAAGGAGACACCTTCAGTGACTTCACGCGCGATCTCGTCACCCATTTGCGCGAGTGTTATGAAGTCAGGTCGGAGCAGATCCGCGTGCACCTCGAAGTGCAGGAAGGCTCCATCGAGCAGGAGTGGCTCATGCCGCTGGCGCTGACGCTGAATGAAGCCCTCTCCAACTGCTTCGAGCACGCCTACCCGCACGGACGCCACGGGCAGGTCTCGGCCATGCTGACCTACACGCATGGCAGCGGCGAACTCGTCATCCGGGACGACGGCATCGGCCTGCCCGCCGGTTTTCATCCGGGAGAGGGCAGCGGTTTGGGCCTCAAGATTCTCGCCGTCTTTGCCGAGCAGATGCGCGGTCAGCTCTTTGTCCAGGGCTACCCCGACCAAGGCACCGAAATCAAGCTCCGTTTCCCGCTCGGCTCGCCGGAACTCTGAGGTTTGGCACTGAGCCATTCATGGCACGGATGCCTGAGCTGTTTCTAAACCTTCTCGCCGCATATTCTTTTTGCGAACTCTCTGGCTTCCATGACATTGGCCGCGTGCTCACCCCACCCACGGCCTTGATGCGCCTCCTTGCGTTTCTGACGCTGGGTGTGAGCGTCGTCACAGCACAGCCCGTCACCACGCGGACGGACAAAGTCGCAGGCCTCATCAATGACTGGTTTGCCAAAGGCACCGCCGCGGGGCTCTCGGCCATTATTTATGAAAATCGGGACGGCCAGCACTCGCCGCTGAACACCGCGCTTTATCCGCAGCTGCAGGTGTTCAAAGCCGCCGGCAATGAAACCGGCGCCGCCACCCAAGTCCGTTCCCAGCCTCTCCTCGGCAACTGCTCCATGTCCTCCGGTGCCACGCAGCTAGGCTGCCTGCCACGGCTTTACATGATGGATCCTGCCGGCAACCGGTTCCTCGCCCAGCAGTACCTTTCGAACAACCTCTTCGTCTACCCGGAGCATCAGGACTATGACATCGGCGCCAACGGCGTCGGCGGTGGTTATGGCGATCTCCTGCCCCTCAACACTCCCTGCCTGCTCATATCCCAGGGGTCTTCATTCACCGACCAGCCCTTCCTGCAGGCTCTGCTCTCCACCACCGCCGCCTTTTCTCCGGACACGCAGAAGCTGCTCATCGAAAAGCACCTGCTCATGCCCACCCTGCAGTCCATTTTTCGCCGGTCCAACAAGCAGGTGCAGACCCCCGAGGACTACTTTTCCGGCAAGGCCCATCCTCCGGTCTTTGATGGCAGGCAGATCGACGAGGAAAAGATGGTCCGGCTTGCCCATGAGATGACGCCGGCAAACGTTCCTCCGGTCGTCCTGCTCCGCGTCATTGAAGAAAGCCAGATCGAGCAGGGGAAGAATTTCTTTGAACTCCTCGGCCCGTACCCCTGGCAGCTTTCAGACACACCGGTCTCCATCGCCCGCATTCTCCGGGGCAATGAGGCCGAGCACAGCATGCTCATTGGCTTTGAAAAAACGGTCAATCTTTTCAAAGCCCCGCTGCAGATGCGCGCCACGATTTTGCAGGGAGACCCGCGCTTCGTGCACATCGAGCAGAAGAACGGTGGCAATGCCATGCGTCTCCGCGTCCGCTGGCAGCCGCCCGTCACCGCCACCACCGGCATCCGCAGTCATCGCATCGATATCGGCATCTTCGCGGACAATGGAGCCAGTGTCAGTGCGCCCGCCATCCTCAGCTTTTACATGCTGCCCAATGAGATGCACTTCTACGACGAAAAGGGCCGCGTCGCCGAGATTCATTATCAGACGCACAATCCAGACTACGGCCTGCCTGTCACCGAGACCGACCCCCGCTGGGTGAAGATCCTCCTCGCCTTCAGCCTGAAGGACACCAACCTCCGCAGCCGCCTGCTGGAACAAATCCTCTCTCCCGAAGAACGAGCCGCCCTGCAAAAACAATATCTCGCGCTCAAGCCCCAGCTCGAGGCCTTCACCGCCGCCGAGCGCGATGACAAACGCAAGGATGAAGCCGCAAAGATCCGCTCCAAACTCGGCGAAGACATCAGCACCGCCTTGAAGGCCATCGCCGTGGAAAAGTCCGGCCTCACCGTGCGTGCCACCATTGAAAAAGTGCTCAACACCATCGGCGCGTTTCAGTCGTTTTACATCGGCTCGCAGAGCGAGCTCGACAAACTTGCCACGACATCAGCCAAATCCACCGCCGTCGCGGACGTTCGCGCGGAGCTCCACCGGCTCATCTCTCAGGGCGTGCTCGTCGAGCAGGCCTCCGGCCATTTTGATACCGTGTCCCCACCGGACAAGCTGTCTCTCGGAGAGCGCTACATGCTGCGCGGGCTCAACCTCACCCTTCTCAGCCAGGTGCTCTTTCCTGACGTTCTCGAGCGCTCCACCGCCCCCGCCTACGTCAGTCCCCGCCTCACGACTCCCAAGCTGTGGCGCGATGTCTACCGCTACGATCCCGACACCGGCGCGCTGCAAGGGTGGATCCGCTACACCGACTCCCGCATCGCCAACTTCGATGCCGAAGGCCGCCTCCTGCCCGACGGCCCCAAAGGCAAAGCCGTTCCCGTCATCTATCTGAAAAACGACAAGGACCTGCTCACGTGGCGCGTCCAGGCGGAACCGGCTCCGGTGTCGCCTAAGTGAGGCGGGGCATGGGAATGTGGAAGGTGAAGCCCGTCACATGTTCCAAAAAAATACATTCACCTCCGCTCCGTCCTCCAGGCATGTTTCATACTGTTTCTCAGTGGGTTCTGCTTGCGAGAAAATTCCCGCTCCCTTCCCATTCCGGATTTGCCCGACCCTGCAGCCGCAGAAAGTTTCACTGAAACCCCACTTACGGTTCGGCAAAATTTGAGCGATTTTCATGAATTGCCGCAGCGTCGTTCCGCGTGGCACATGATGCACACCCGGCTTTCTGAATCCAGTGCGCGCCGTCACCGCAATGGTCTGCTCACTCCGTCGACCATACTCAGCTTTGGGCCGCGGCAGGTTCGCATTAAACACATAGCAGCCCGGCAGGCAGCAGATCATCAGCGCGAAACAGAAAATTCTCATGAGCATGAGGCGTGAGTGGGACCATTCGCGTTTTCGTTGAATCAAATCAGGTCGTTTCAATCAGTGATGGAAGAACGGCAGGTTGCCGCTCTGCCACCAAAAATACACCGGCACCCGTGCAGCGCTCAGCAGCAGCCACCCCAGCCATCGGGGGCGTTCTTTTGTTGCCGTGAAACCAAGAAGAACCAGCAGAGACGCTGCAAAAATGAGCCCTGCCTGAATGATCAGCCATAGCATCATCGCCATGCCATCGCCCGGGCCGTCTTCGTCACTGAAACAGGCCCAGCACCACAGCAGGTCCACGGCAGCCACCAGTCCACCCGCCAGAAACAGCCAGGGAATGCGCCTCCAAAGGGTCAGGGGCCGTGAGCCGGGAACAGACGGAGGCGAGGCAGTCACGCCGTTTGGGTTCAGCTCAATCATAGCTCAGCACATCGTGCATCTCCCATGACGCACGCGCTTTTCCGGTACCGTCTTCACTCCACAGGCGCAGGTCCAGTGCTCCCAGCGGCTCCAGCCACTTCAGAGCTGTTTTCAAATCATCCCCGCCGCCACCCTGTGCCCTCGCCGCTGCAAACTTCTTCAGGAACTCCCGCAGCTTGGTGATGTTCAGTTTCACGCGCATGCCAGCGGCTGGGCCGCCACGTGGCTGCTGCAGGAGTTCCGCCATACGGCTCTGCTGCACACGTGAAGTGCCGAGCATGAACAGACGGTCGTTCAAAGACGCGCAGGGCGCCAGCTCCCGCGAATCAAACGGCAGCTCATACACATAGCTCGTCAGGTCACCGCTGCGCTTCACCACCGCCGTCGGCAGCACGATCGGCTGCGGCAGAGGCACGCTCTTCAAAAGCTGCTGCAACGATCCCTCCATGTTTTGCCATGACACACCGATCAGCGCCCGGTTCTTGATCTCATGCACGGTGGCAAAGCGTGGCAGCGGCACGGCATCGCCACCGGGTGGCAGGCCTGGCAGCTGCGGCATTTTTCCGCCCACATCGAGAATGATCGCTCCATCGCCGCTCAGCGCTTTCTGCCAGATGGTTTTGGTGCCGTCATATACATCCAGCACACGGGGCAGCAGCATCTGGTCCGCCATTTTGTAAATCTCCGCGGACTGAGCACCGCCCACGCCCGATTTGATCAGCTCATGCGCCGTGGCATGCACCGTGCGCATCCACGCTTCAAAATAGGCTCTCCCCACGCCAGTGTTGGATCCCTGACCACTCACGCCGAGCACCAGCTCTGGCTCATCCAGCAGCGCTTCGAACTGCGAGGTCCTGCTCATCTCCTCCGTATCCGTTTTGGAAAAGCCTCCGGTCATTTCCATTTGCACGCCGCCCTCCCACCACGCCACCGCCGCACCCGGCGTGTGTTCGCTGTGGTAATACGCACGCTCAGCCGCCGCCAGTTCGATCACTGCCGGCTCCAGAGCGGCCGCCATGCCTGCAAACATCTTCTCCGTCTTCAGCCCCGCCAGCAGCCCGCGCACGATCGGCTGAAACGGATGATCCGATTGGAGCACATCCAGAAAAGCCCCGTTCCAGCACGCGATCACTCCCAGCCCCTTCTGCGCGTGCGCATCCAGGACGCGCATTTCAGGGCGTGCCATCACAGATTCCTCCACGGAGTTCGCCAGCCGGATCTGATCTTTTGATCGGCCCACCGCCAGATACGCGCGCTGCGTGCCCAGCCCCATGGCCAGCACCCACTTCTTGCGCGCCAGCACCTCCAGCCCGCGCGCGATCCGGTCCTGCATTTCCGGCGTCAGCCCCGGCACGGTCTTCACCAAAACATCCAGCCACTCCCGGCGCCGCTCCACGGTCAGCACTCGCTCCATCGCGATCTCATTCACCGTGATCTTCTCTCCCTGTGTTGTCACGATGCGCGACTGCGGCGCATCTCCCAGCCAGTCCGCCAGATGCAGCAGATCACTCATCCGCCTCAGCACCTTCTCCGGCTCCGGCGATGCCACTCCGATCATCACCGGCGGCATTTCAAACCGCTCCAGCAGCAGGATCAGCGACTCGAGCACTTCGGGGTCACGCAGCGCTGCGTCCATCAGCTTCTTTGCGTCAAAGCTCGTCCCAAGGCCCGCCAGAACGCCTCCGCTCATCATGCCGCGATATGCCGTCTCGTTGTAAAGATCGTTCAGCTGCCGCAGCAGCCCCAGGCTCTTCACGCTCTCCGGTCCAAACGCCACAAACGCATCGTCCACCGCGACGGCCTCGGGCGATCCTGACGCCGGCAGTTTGTCCTCCACAAAGGCGTGCATCTGCCCCCACCAGCGCGATGTCGTCAGCGCCTCCACGTGCTTCTTGAGCTGCACGCTGCTCAGGCAAAACTCCACATCCACCGGCACCCTTCCCGCAAGTCCGAGCTTTTCAGCCTCCGTCAGCAGCGTCGGTTTTACCACAACGGGCGCCGCCGGTGCAGCGGGGGCCGCCGACTTCCTCTTTCCACAGCCGGAAAGAAGCAGTGCCACCATGCAGACTGGCACAGCTCGAATCATCCATCCCGCACGCCGATGCCTCACCCGTGATTCGTTTGGGGTTCGGCATTCATTCGTCATTCGGAGGTCGGTCTGGATTCGCTTCGCTCGGCCGTCATCACTTCAGCGCAGCATACACCCGGTGCACATCGTCATGTCCATCCAGGGTTTGCAGGAAATTCGTCACTTCCTCACGCTGATCTTCGGCCAGCTCCGGGTACTCCTTCGGAACATAGCTCATTTCCGACGTTGTGATCTGCCAGCCCGCCGCCTTCAGCGCCTTGGTCACCGCATCCAGCGTCGTCGTCTGCGTGAAAAAGCGCGCACCGATATGGCCCGCCGCCTCTTCATCCTCCACTTCCATCGGCTCGACATTTTCGGCTTCGGCATTCAGCGCCGCCTCTTCGATGTCCAGCGACTTGTCCGCATGATGAGCCTCGATCAGCCCCACATGGTCAAACATCCACAGCACCTTGCCCATGCTGCCCGCGCGGAAAAGCACGCGGATTTCCGAGGAGGTGCGGTTGTTGTTGTCCGTGAGGCATTCCACCACCACCGGCACGCGGTGCGGGGTGAAGCCTTCATAAATGGTCGTCTCATACTGCACTGCATCCGGCCCGGTGCCCGAGCCCTTCGCGATCGCGCGCTCGATGGTGTCCCGCGTGACGCTCTGCTTCTTCGCATTCGCCACCGCGGCGGCCAGACGGGCATTGTATTCCGGGTGCGGGCCGCCCAGCTTCGCCGCCACCTGGATTTCACGCACCAGCTTGCCGGTGATCTTCCCCTTTTGGTCCGCGGCCATTTCCCGCCATTTCTGTTTCCATTGTGCGCCCATGATGTGTGTCTGTTCAGTTCAAAGTTAGACCGCAATCAAAGGTGGGAGCGCGGGGAATGCAAGAGGCACAAAGCTCGGCCCACCTATGGAGCACCACGCTGCTCCGCTGCGCTCACATCCAAAGACAAAGTCGCCTTTGAAGCCGCCTGAATGCTTCTTGCTGCTCAGTTCTCCGGCTATGACGAGCTTGCCACACCAGAGAGATCGAGCCTCTGACCTCCATCCAGCGGAATGAAGGCATCCCTGTTGCCGCCTTGCTTGTGACTTGTCCTCGCATCGAGGTGGTCAGCTCCTTTTTCGGGGAGCAGGTATGCGCACCACCGTCTTTTTGTAAGCAGGCAGGATTTGGCTCTCCATCTGTTTAACGCACTTCTCCACGGCATCCATCACTTGATCGATGCTGTGCGGTGAGCCTTCGGGCTTATGCGCAGCCGAGGCGTCAATGGTCAGCGTGAGTGTCTGACTTGAGGGCGTCAACTTTGCCGAGATCACAATGCCATAAGAGGCCGCGATGTTCACATTTTCAGGCTTCGCCCATTTGGCTGCGCTCGGGGGCAGGTACTCGCTGCAGATGAGGCCAAAGTCGCCGTCGGGAGCGCCGCCCGCTCTCAACACCGGCACATCCAGGATGATGATGGGTGGGAATTCCTCGGTCTCGTCGGACAGGCAGACGGGCATTTTCACCATCAGAAATGAAGTCGTGCTTGCCTGGGCCATTGAGAACAAGAACGAAAGTAAAAGCAGAGAGGCTCTCATGAAGAAAGCCTCTCCGACCACCGCCTTTTCTGCAAGAACAAACCAGCCTTACAAAAACCGCGCTGTTTGGCTGGCCTTGCACTTCTTCACCTGCACGGGCTTTCCGGTGGCCATGACTTCACCGGCTTCGGAAACTGCCAAAGACCTCACGCAGGTCATTCCCTGTTCATTTCTGGGCGGTCTTCACCTTGAAAGTGACCTTTATCTCCTCATCAGGTCTGACTTTTGTCATCGATTTGGCGCATTTCAGCACAACATCCGTCACCTCATCAATGGTGAAGGGATAACCTTTGGGTATTTTCGCCGTGGAGGCATCAACCGTGATGATCCAATGCCATTTGCCATTTTCCTGGATCTCCTCCAGGTCAACAAAGATGCCGTATTCACACGCGATGTTGACGTTGGAGGGCTTGATTGTACTTGAAAGGCTGGGTGGAATGAAGGTCTGGCAGATCGCGTGGTATCGGGCGCTGTTGGTGTCCGAGGCATTCATCACAGGAATGTCCATGATCTCGATGGTGGCATCTGAGTCCGATCCATGCAGATAGATGGGCATCTTTACCGTCATCAGTCCGAGTGTCGTGGCGGATGCGGCCAACACGGCGAACGAAAGGACAAGCAGAATGGCTTTCATTCTGTCATTCTTTCAGAGCAGACCTGATCTTGCAATATTCATTTAAGACGATGGCTGGATGATGCGAATGATGTCAGGCGTATCGGCCGGCCTGAGCGCTTCACAAAAACCGCGCTGTCTGGCTGGCCTTGCACTTCTTCACCTGCTCAGGCGTGCCCGCCGCAACCAGCTTTCCTCCCTCAGGCCCGGCCTCTGGACCGATGTCGATGAGGTAGTCGGCTTCTGCATAAACATCCGGGTGATGTTCAATGACGACAACGGTGTGGCCTTCATCCACGAGGCGGTGCAGCACATCGATGAGGCGCGCGACGTCCTGCATGTGCAGACCGATCGTCGGTTCTTCGATGAGATACAAATTCCTCTTCCCCGCCACGGTGATGCCCTTGAGCCGCTCCTTCGTCGTGCGCCCGTCGCCGCTGCGCAGTTCGGTGACGAGCTTGATGCGCTGCGCCTCGCCACCGCTGAGCGTGGGGCTCGGCTGGCCAAGCTGCAAGTAGCCCAGACCGGTGTCTGCCAGCAGCCTCAGAGGACGTGCGATCTTCTGCACCGGCGCGAAAAACTCCGCCGCCTCCGTGATGCTCATGCGCAGCACGTCACCGATGTTTTTGTCGTTGTACTCAATCTCCAGCGTGGAGGGGTTGAACCGCTGGCCGTTGCAGGCTTCGCAGTGCACGCGGGTGGTTGGCAGGAACGCCATCTCCACTTTGATCTCGCCATTGCCGCCGCAGACTTCGCAGCGGCCGCCTTCAGTGTTGAAAGAGAAACGGCTCGCCGTGTAGCCGCGTGTGCGCGCCAGAGGCACCTGCGCGAAAAGATTGCGGATGTCATCCAGAATGCCCACGTACGTCGCCGGACACGAACGGCTGGTTTTGCCAATCGGTGATTGATCCACCTCATGCACCGTCTGCAGATTCTCAAACCCGCTGATGCTCTTCCATGTCTTCACAGCGGCCTTGCTCTTCGACTTGCTGATCTTCTCCCGCACCGCTGGTGAGAGCGCGCCATGCATGAATGAGCTCTTGCCGCTGCCGCTCACGCCGGTTAGCACGGTCAGGCGTCCGAGCGGGATGGACACGTCCACGTTTTTGAGATTGTTCACCGTCGCGCCGGTGACGGTGAGCCAGCCGTCTTTGGACTTGGCCGAGGGAAGGGGACGCCGTGAGCCGCGCACGGGATGCTGCAAAGGCGCTCGCAAAGTGGCGCCAGTGACGCTCTGCTTGTTCTTCAAAATCTGGGGCAGCGTGCCCTGTGCGACGATCTGCCCGCCAAACTTGCCCGCACCCGGCCCGAGATCCAGGATGGTGTCCGCACGCTTCATCGTCTCATCATCATGCTCCACCACGAGCAGCGAGTTGCCCTTGTCCCGCAGCGCGGTCAGCGTGTCGAGCAGCTTCTCATTGTCGCGCGGATGCAGGCCGATGGTCGGCTCATCGAGGACGTAGAGCACGCCGCGCAGGTTGCTGCCGAGCTGCGCCGAAAGCCGGATGCGCTGTGCCTCCCCGCCGCTCAGCGTGTCCGCGCTGCGGTTCAGCTGCAGATACCCCAGCCCCACCTCCTGCATGAAGTGCAGCCTTTGGGAAATCTCCTTCACAATGTCCCGTGCGATGATCGCCTCCGTGCCGTCAAACTTCAGCTTCTCCAGCAGCCTGCCAGCGTCTCCTGCCGTCAATCCCGCGAACTGCTGGATCTTGGTGCCCTGCAGCTGCACCGCACGGCCAATCTCATTGATGCGGCTGCCCTGGCAGCTTGGGCAGATCTCGCGCGGTTTATCCTCGTCATCGTCCGCACTTTCAAACCGGCGCTCTTCTTCAAGCTCGGCCTCCAGCACCGAGACATCGGGCGCACGGTCGCTGTGATCCGTCTTATGTCCCTTCAAGCCAAAGCCGCGGCACTCTTTGCACCACCCGTGCGGGCTGTTGAAGCTGAAGAGGCGCGGGTCCAGCTCTTCAAACGAAAGCCCGCAGGACGGACAGCTCATCTCCGTGCTCAGCACGTGCATCGTCCTGTCATTCAGGCGCAGCTTGATCGTGCCCTTGCCCATTTTGAGCGCGGCTTCGATCTGTGTGCGCAGCGCCTCAGCGTCATCACTCCTGGACACACGGGCGATCACCGCATCAATCGTGTGCTCCTTGAAGCGCTCCAGCTTTTTGAAGCCCATCGTGTCGCGGAACTCACCGTCCACCAGCAGCGTCTCGATGCCGTGCTTGGCCGCATGCTCCGCCACATCGGTATGGAAGCCTTTGCGCGCCTTGATCAGCGGCGCCAGAAGATGCCCGCCGCCTCCGCTGCGCAGGTGCTGCTGCACCGTTTTCAGGATGGCCTGCACGCTCTGCTTCTTCACTGGCACATTGCAGTGCGGGCAGTATTGCGTGCCGAGCTTGGCAAACAGCAGGCGGAAGAAGTGATACACCTCCGTCACCGTGGCCACGGTTGATTTCCCGCCGCCGCGCGAGATTCGCTGTTCAATGGCCACCGTCGGCGGCACACCGGTGATGAGATCCACCTCCGGCTTCTCCATCTGCTCCACAAAGGTGCGCGCATACACCGACATGCTGTCAAGGAACCGCCGCTGCCCTTCTGCAAAGACAAGATCAAACGCCAGCGAGGACTTGCCCGAACCACTCAGCCCGGTCACCACCACAAACTCATCCCGCGGAATGTCCACCGAGACGTTTTTCAAATTGTGCTCACGCGCACCACGAATGCTGATGGCGTTTGTGGTTTCTGGCTGCGCCACGTAGGCACGCGCCGGCGCCTCGGCCACACGACTTGAAACTTGAAACTTTGAACCTGAAACCAAGTCCCTGAGATAACGCCCGGTATGCGACGCACTGCACTCCGCCACTTCCTCCGGCGTCCCCGCTACGACCAGCGTTCCACCCGCTTCTCCACCTTCCGGCCCCAGATCAATCACCCAGTCGGCGCATTTGATCACTTCCAGATTGTGCTCGATCACCAGCAGACTGTGCCCCTCATCCACCAGGCGCTGCATCAGCTTCACCAGCAGCGCGATGTCATCAAAGTGCAGCCCCGTCGTCGGTTCATCCAGCAGCAGCAGACTTCCCGTGGTCGCGCCGGCAGGGTGCTCGATCAAATGCCCGATCAGCTTCAGACGCTGCGCCTCACCACCGGAGAGCGTGTTCAGCGGCTGCCCAAGCTTCAGGTATCCCAGCCCAGCCTCATTCAAAAGGCTGAGCTGAGAAACGATCTGCTTTGCCTTCTTCGACTCTTCAAACAACGGCCCGCCAAACCATTCCACCGCATCCTCTGCCGTCATGCCCAGCACATCGTGAATGCTCCGGCCATGCAGCATGATCTTCAGCGCATGCGGCTGGTACCGCTTCCCCTCGCACTCCGGGCAGGTCACATACAGATCGCTGAGGAACTGCATCTCGATCTTTTCAAAGCCGTTCCCCGCGCAGCGCTCGCAGCGCCCCTCGCCGGAGTTGAAGCTGAAAAAGCCCGGCATGATGCCCTGCGCTTTCGCATCTTCCGTCTCCGCAAATAACGTGCGAATGTGATCAAACGCGCCCAGAAACACCGCCGGTGTGGAACGTGGCGTGCGTGCCAGCGGCGACTGGTCCACCATCACCACCTCATGCAGCTGCTCCCAGCCCGTGATCTTGCTCACACGGCCCGGCTCTTCCTCGCACACCTCACCACGCAGTCTTTGCAAATTCCGATACAAGACATCATGCACCAGCGTCGATTTCCCCGACCCGCTCACGCCCGTGATGCAGCAGAAAACCCCCAGCGGAATGTTCACATCCAGCTTCTTCAGATTGTTTTGCCGCGCACCTTGGATGGAAAGAGTTCCCCCTTTCAGGTTTGAAGTATCAAGCTTGCCCTTGCGGCGCCCCTTGACCTCCACGGCCTCTGAACTTGAAACTTGAGACTTCAAACTTTGAACTGGCCTCCGCTGCGCGGGAACCGGCACGGACTTTCTCCCAAACAGATAATCCCCCGTCAGCGATTTCACCTTCGGCCCCAGCTTCTCCAGCGGTCCGCTGTACACCAGCTCCCCGCCCTTTTCTCCACGCCCGGGCCCGATGTCGATGAGATTGTCCGCGCTGCGCATCACCGCCTCCTCATGCTCCACCACCAGCAGCGTGTTGCCTTTGTCGCGCAGCCCTTCCATCACGCCAATCAGCTTGCCAATGTCACGCGGATGCAGCCCGATGCTCGGCTCATCCAAAACGAAAAGTGTGTTCACCAGCGAAGCTCCGAGGCAGGTCGTCAGATTCACGCGCTGCAGCTCACCGCCGCTCAGCGTGCGCGTCTGCCGGTCCAGATTCAGGTAGCCCAGCCCCGCGCGATCCATGTAGCTGATGCGGCTGGCGATCTCTCCGCGCAACATCGTCGCCACATGATCACTCGCCTTGATCGGCCACGACTGCACCAGCGGGTGCAGCTCGCTCACTGGCAGACGTGAAAGCTCTGCAATCGTGTGCTGCCCGATGCGGTAATTGTACGCCTCCTTCTTCAAGCGTCCGCCGCCGCAGTCCGCGCACTCGGTGTAGGCACGGTAGCGGCTCAGAAAGACGCGCACATGCATCTTGTAGCTGCGCGACTCCTGCCATTTGAAAAAGCCGCGTACTCCATACCACTCGCCTCGGTTGTAGGCCTCCTCCGGGTCGTCGCGCGTGCCTTCAATGAGCCACTTGCGGTCTTCTTTCGAGTAATCCTCAAACGGTTTGTGAATGTCCACCCCCCGCTTTCGCGCCGCGCGCTCCAGATCCAGCTGTGACTCACCATACGTACTGCCTTGAAACGGCCGCACCAGCCCTTGATTAATGCTCAGCGACTCATCGGGAATCGCCTTGCCCATGTCCAGGCCCAGCGTGCGGCCAAAACCCCGGCAGGTCGGGCACGCGCCAATCGGACTGTTAAAGCTGAACAAACCCGGAGTCGGCGCCGGCAGCGTGATGCCGCAGTCCGCGCAGGACCAGTCGGTGGAAAAGTGCCGCGTCTCTTCATCGATGCTCGCCGCCACTTTTCCTTTGCCATAGCGCAGCGCCGCTTCCAGCGCCTCGCTCACGCGTGCGCGCTGTTTGGCTTCCAAGGTCACACGGTCCTGAACCACCATCACCTGCGCCGGCAGCTTGCGGCTCTTGAGCGCGTCCGCGTCATCCAGACGAACCACATTCCCATACAGCCACACCCGCAGAAAACCCTGGGCTTGCAGAAACGCCGCAAAATCCGCCGTCACCGCATTCTTCGGCACTGGCACCGGAAACAAAATCAGCGCCTGCTTTCCTGCAAACGCGCCCAGCAGTTCGTTTAGAATGCTCTCCGGAGACTCCGGCCGCACCGTGCGATGGCAGGACGGACAAGTCGCCTCCGCCAGCCGTGGGAACAGCATTTTGAGGTAGTCATTGATCTCTGTGATCGTCCCCACCGTCGAGCGCGTGCTGCGCATGTTGTTCACCTGCTCAATCGCAATGGCTGGCGGGATGCCCTCGATCGCATCCACCTTCGGCTTGTCCATGCGCTCAAAGAACTGCCGCGTGTAGGGAGAGAACGTCTCCACATACCGCCGCTGCCCTTCCGCATAGATCGTGTCAAACGCCAGCGACGACTTCCCCGACCCGCTTGGTCCCGTGATCACATTCAGCTTCCCCAGCGGCAGATCCAGGTCCACCCCCTTCAAATTATTCTGCTTCGCCCCCCGGATGCGAATGACGTCACGCAGTGAATTTTTGGCGGCAGATTTTTTGGCAGTTCGAGACATGGAGGCGCGAGATTAACGATACGCCCCACACTCGCAAACGGGCGCTGAGGGATGGTGAAAAAGAAAAGAAGGGCGGATGTTCTCACCTGCCGTGCCAGTCTCGAATGCGTTTGCGTAGCGGCTGCAAATCACGCCTCATATCCACAAACGAGAGCACCACCACGCCTCGGTCCTCTGGCGAATAAATAATGCCATAACGATTCGCCACGAGCAGCTTCCGAGCAGGCTTTTCAAAGAAGCTGCCCATATGAGGCTGCGCAGAGAGCAATGCCAACATCCGCTGCACTTCAGCGATCAGACCCAGCCCGCTGTTTTCACGGGCATCTTCAAGTTGTTCAAAAACTTCCTGAAGTTCCCGTCCGGCTCCGGCAGTCCAAATGATTTCCATCATGCAACCTTCTGGCGGGAAAGAATCTTTCCTTTGAGGTCATCCCACGCAATACCGCTATCAGGGTCATCGCGAAAATCCTGGAGGCGCCGCTGCACCATCTCGCGCAAAGCCGGGTTTCGCTGCGCATCAAGAAGAGCGTCCAGGCACAGCTCCTCGGAAAGCTGGAGCTTTTCTTCAACACTCAGGGAGTGGAGGGATGGATGTTGCTCGATAACCATAGCGTTAAAATACGTGGGGGATGCCTCCTGCTCAAGGATTTTTCCCCAGCACCCCCTCCAGCCCCTCCGCCGTCGTCACCGGCGCCTGGCACGTAAAGTTCTGGCACACATACGCCGCAGGCGCCCCATTCACCGGCTTCATCCCCGCCAGCACTTCATTCTGCGTCCCGAGCCACTGCTGCCCGGCGCCGCCATCGGCGCAGAGAATCACCGCCGTGGGCAGAAAACGCCGCTGCACGTTCGCTGCCAGCGTCTTGAAACCTTCGCTCGCGGGATCTCCCGCCAGCACGATCTGCTGCTTGCCGCGGTGATGCATGTCGAAGGCGATGGCCATCACCGGCACGGAGGATGGACTGCTCTGCAGCGTCGAGCCAAACAGCGCAAAAATCTTCTCCGCCTGCTTCTTCCATTCATCCCTGGCCAGCAGCGCGCTGAGGCGCACGAGGTTGAGCGAGGCCAGCGAGTTCGGCGAAGGCTCGGCGCCGTCGTAGTCTTCCTTGATCCGCAGCACGCTGTTCGGCATGTCCGTGTGCACGCTGTAGTAGCCGCCGTGTTTTGTGTCGAGAAACAGCGCGTCCATCTCCGTCTGCAAAGCCGTGGCCCATTGCAGCCACTTCACGTCAAACGAAGCTTGGTACAGATCGATCAGGCCGTGAATCAGACACGCGTAATCAATCGCAAACGCTCGTGGTCCGCGCTCGCCTTCGCGCCAGGAGCGGTGCAGCTCCTTGCCCGGCGTGGTGCAGAGCTGGTCATGCAAAAACTGCGCGGCACCTGCGGCGAGCTTGATCATCTCCGCATCGCCGAAGGCCGCGCCAGCGCGAGCCAGCCCTGAAATCATGAGTCCGTTCCACGCGGCGATGACCTTGTCATCCAGATGCGGGCGCGGACGCTTCGCTCTCGCTTCCAGCAGCGTGGCCGTTCCTTTGTCGATGATCGCCTTGATCTCTTCCGGCGACTTCTTGAAGTATTCACCCGTCTTCTTGAAGGACGCCGCGCGGTACAGCGTGTTCAGGCCCTTGAGTTCGCCATGCGGATCGCTTTCAGCGCGCGCATTTCCATCACGGCGGGCGCCGTAGGCATAGCGGAAGATGCTGCCGTTCTCCTTGCCCAGCAGTTCATCGATCTCCGCCGCCTTCCACACGTAGAAGGCTCCCTCCGTTTTATGCTCCGCATCAGCAGCAGCCAGGCTGTCCGCATCTTCAGCGGAGAAAAAGCCCCCGTCCTTCTGCCGCAGATCCCGCTTCACATACGCCACGGTGCTGCGCACGATTCCTTCAAACATCGCATTCTGCGTGAGCTGCCAGGCCTCCGTGTACGCCGTGAGCAGCTGCGCCTGATCATACAGCATCTTTTCGTAATGGGGGATGTGCCAGTAGCCGTCCACGCTGTAGCGGTGAAACCCGCCGCCGAGGTGGTCCCGCATGCCGCCATTCGCCATGCCGCGCAGCGTCTTCACCGTCATCTCCATCGCCCAGTCGCTCTCGGACTGGCGGTCCTCGCCCTTCCTTTCCGCAAAGATGCGGTGGATGCGCATCAGCAGGTTCAGTGTTGTTGGCCGAGGAAACTTCGGCGCGCTGCCAAATCCGCCCTCGTGATAATCAAACGAGCCGGAAAGATCATCATACGCCTTCTGCACCAGCGTCTCGTGGTTGATGTCATCCAGCGCCGTGTTCTCGTTGTCCAGATGCTCCTGCAGCTTCTCCACGGATCTCGACGCACGTTCATCGATGCCCTTGCGATCCTCCGTCCACACCTTGTGCAGCTCGTTGAGCAGATTCTTAAAACCAATGCGGCCCGGCGTGTTCTCAGGCGGGTAATACGTGCCGCCATAAAACGGCTTCAGCTCCGGCGTCAGGAAGACGCTCATCGGCCAGCCGCCATGCCCGCTCGCCGCCTGCACATACGTCATGTAAGTCAGGTCCACATCCGGCCGCTCCTCGCGGTCCACCTTGATGGGAATGAAATTCTCGTTGATGACCTTCGCCGTCTCCTCGTTTTCAAACGACTCCCGCTCCATCACATGGCACCAGTGGCAGGTCGAGTAGCCGGAGGAAAGAAAGATGGGCTTGTCCTCCGCCTTCGCTTTCTTGAACGCCTCCTCCCCCCACGGCAGCCAGTTCACTGGATTGTGCGCATGCTGCAGCAGGTAGGGAGAGCTCTCCTTGGCGAGAGCGTTGGTAAATTTGGGGGGCTGGGCGGACGTTTCGCTCATGGCTGGGGGTGGAGAGATAACGTCCGCATGCAGGCCGGGGTTGCAAGGGGCGCTTCGTGCTCCAAGACCGCGCTTGATGGAAGTCTCCGTCGTCGGCCGTGGGGCCGGCAGGGCGTCTGCCCCGCCGTCACGGTTCTTTGGTCTCCTCCCCTTTTGGCGGCAGCATTTTTGCCACCACCCAGAGCAGCGCCCCCACCACCAGCGCCAGAGCGGCCCACATCCACGGACCGCCCTTCCCGGCGGGGCTGCCCGGGTCCGCCTCAAACCCCGGCAGCTTTTCTTCATCCCCCAGCGTGCCCGCCACCTTGGTCGCACTTTCAAACTCAGGCCGCACCAGCTGCAGATCATAGCGCGTGTAGGGGGCGGTCCGGTTGCCGTAGCACAGCTGCACCGGAGCCGTGTCCGGCACCCGGAACAGCAGCCTCACCACCGGATACAAAACCCGCGCGGAGGTGATCACCAGCCGCGCATTGTCACCATTGTCCGTCGCCACCCGGATCGTGCCTGCACGCGGCGAGCTGTACAGGGAAAGGTGAAAGGTGCTCGCAGGCTGCCCGGGCCGGCGCTGCCAGTTCGCATTGCTCAGAATGCGTTCGAAATGCCCCCGCTCTGTCTCGTGCTGTTCGGAAACCGTGAGCGTGCGTGCAAACAAAGGCGTGGGCGAGTCCAGCAGCAGTTCGCTCGCGGGATAGTTGGCAAACGGCATCTGGATGTCCCACTTCGACCACGTGGTTTCTTTGGGATCGCTCACTTCGATGATGGCCACCGGCTGCTCTCGTTCCAGGCCCGGTTTAATGGCCAGAAACGGAATCTGGCGCCCGTCCCGCACCACGCGCACATCATGCAGGTCATTCGCCGCACGTGCCAGCACTTCAGGCATCAGCTCCACCACGACCACACCTGCCTCGGTGAATTTCACCGGCCGTTGAAACGCCCATGGAGACACATCGATCGCCGGACCCACATCGCCCACATCCGGCGCAGTGGCCTTTTTGTTGAAGACCGGGTTCTCTTCCACAGCGCTGGCCATGCCGGACTGCGCGCCCGCATCCCGCAGCTTTTCGCCGAGTGCGGCGATGTCATAGCGCGGCTCCGCAGCCTGCGCGTTGCCAATGTAAAACTGCCAGTCTCCCGCCGCGTCCGCCTGAAACACCGCCGGCACCGGGTGCCGCGTCGCCTCGATGTGCTCGATGCGCAGCGGCGGGCTGTCGCCATTGCGAATGATGAGTTCCACTTCACGCGTCGTGGCCAGCTGATGCACACTCATGTCCATCTCCTCCGCGCTGCGGCCTTCGTATTGCAGGCGGAAAAGCCGGGCGCGGGCATTCAGCAGCGTGGCCTCCCGCTGAAACACCGGCTCCGGCGTGTGCAGCCGCACATTCCCCAGCAGCACGTTAGCGCTGCCCAGGTCCAGTTTGAGGTGCGTCTCACCCGCAGTCTCTGTCCGCCCCCGGATCGTCACCGTTTGCGGCAGCGTGCGCAGTTCAGGCAGATCCCGCCGCACCTGCGCACCGAGAAAGACCACCGGCTTGCTGCGCGAATCATCCAGCGTCACGCGGAAGTGCGTCCACGCCGCTGCGGCAAAGCTGAAGCGCAGTTTCTCCGTCCCGCTCTGCCGGAAGATCAGCTGGTTGTTCGCCAGCGTCTGCCAGCGCGCACCGTCGGGGCTGGCCTCCAGTGTGGCAGATTTGATGAACTGCACCTCCGGCGTCTGCAGCGCCACTTCGGAGATCGTGCTGCCTGCGGGCGCTCGAAATTCCAGCACGGTGTTCACGCTCGCCGGATTGAGCGAGCCTTTGAATTCTGGCGCCTCCACCATCTGGGGGCGGATCATCCGGGGCAGGGCAAGGATGTAGGGCGTTTCCGCTCCCGCCGGACTGATGACACGCAGATCATGAAATGCCGCGCCGCCGTCGGTCTTTGAGGCGCCGAGCAGCGCCGGCTCGAGCTCGATACGGGTCAGCCCCGGTCTGGTGATCCGCACCGTCTGCCGGTGCGTCCAGGCTGAGAGGTCGGCGGCATGGGCTGCAGAGCACACGCACAGGGCTGGAAGCAGAAGATGCAGTTTCATGATTGGAAAAAAGTAGTCACGAGCCTTGGCTCGTTCTGGGGCTTGGGGCGCACGGATTAAAGTCTGGGATTGCCTTTGTCATCACCGAGGAAACGTTGATACAGGAACGAGGCCGCAAGAGCAATGACGGCCACCACCATCAGCGCGCCGATGCGGTAGATGCTCTCGATTTTCGCGAGATCATGCACGAAAAGCTTCAGCAGCGCCACCGCCAGCAGCCCCACTCCGGCATAGCGCGTCGGCGC
This sequence comes from Prosthecobacter sp., assembly GCF_044226605.1. Taxonomy (GTDB): domain Bacteria; phylum Verrucomicrobiota; class Verrucomicrobiia; order Verrucomicrobiales; family Verrucomicrobiaceae; genus Prosthecobacter. The sequence continues at coordinate 134,483 of NZ_JBGAGS010000019.1, forward strand.
ATTGCGCTGCCAGATGCCGATGATCAGCAGCCCCAGCGCATACAGCGCCCACGCGATGGTGTAAGTCATGTCGCGGGCAGTGTTGCCATCAAAGTCAAAGGTGATCGAGCTCTCCCCCTCCGGTGTGAACGCATCTGCGATCTCAATGTTCAGCAGCAGAAAGAGCAGGATGCCACCCAGCGCGCAGAAAAGCCCGCGCAGATTCACCGCGCCCCAGCGATGGTTCGGCGGCGTCAGCCAGCGTGCCGCCGCAAACAATGCCAGCGCTGAAAGGCTGTAGGCATACAGCTGCCAGTTCAGGATCGCCGTCTCACCACGCACTTGGTATTCCAGCACCGCAGGATTCAGCGCCAGCCGTGCAAACGCCGCCACCAGCAGCACGGCGCCTGTGCCGCGCAGACCCGGGTGTGGCACGCGGAGGAAGAGCCAGCACAGCGCCGCGCCCTCCAGAGCCCAGCCCAGCGTGATCCACTGTTTCTCGAACTGGATCGGGAAGATCAGCGTGATGAAAAACAGCGCCACCCCGCCAAACCACGCCAGCTGTGCCAGGCGCGCCGGATTCTCCGCCCTGTGCTGCTTCAGCACAAAGACCAGGCACAGCAGCGGCGCGAGCGCAAAGGCCACCGGCAGCAGTCCCATCATCTCATTTGGCCAGGCCTGCCCCACCAGTCGGTACACCAGCCCAAAGGTTCCCAATCCCGCGGCAGCCGAGGCAATCCACGGCAGCTGACGTGTGGCAAAGAGCTTCTCAAACACCAGCGGATAGGCCGTGAAGATCGCATAAAATCCCAGATACCACAGCAGCGGCGTGGTCGCATGCTCCACGCTGAAGCTCTGCTGGTGCCACGCCCATTCCAGCGCCAGCACACAGCCCAGCGCCGTGGGAATCAGCACCGTGATGCCGCTGAGGCGCGCCAGCCCCAGCAGAAACACCGTGAGCAGCAGCGCCAGCCCGAAAATCGATGAAGGATCCGCCACATGCAGATGCACCGTGGCCAGGATCAGCAGTGCAAACGGCAGCACCGCCGAGCTCACCGGCAGCATTCCTGCCATCGGCACCTTCGGCATTTTGCGCGAGATAAAGCTGCTGGCGATTCCAAACAGCACCGCAAACCCTCCAAGCACGATGAGGAACTGCCCCAGGCTCCCCGTGGTGTTCGCCGGCATCTGCATGAGCCACGCCCCCGCAGTGGTCAGCGTCAGCGCCAGTGCGGCCAGCACGGGAATCAGCGCACCCGTGAAAATCGCCAGACCGATGATCAGCAGATCCACCAGCAGGATCGCTGGCCACAGCATGAGGCTCACAGAGTCCAGGCACAGCACCGGCATGAGCAGCAGCACCAGCGTGATCACCGGCGTCCAGCTCATGTAGGCTGTGGCGTTCTGGCTGCGCTTCTGCCACAGCACCGCAAAGGCCGTGTGCAGCAGCCCGAAGGCCAGATAGATGCCCAGCGCATACGGCAGCAGCTCCGGCGTCAGTTTGCTGATGGTCCACGTCGTCAGGTGCAAAAAGGTCACCCCGGCCACTGTCCCCTGCGCCCCCGCCACTTTCGGCTGCAGCCACACCACGGCCATCACCACCGCATTGATGCCCAGCACAAAGGAATACAGCAGCACCGGGCGCTCCGTGATCGCCCCGTAGCCGAGAAACACCATGGCTGCAAACATCGCGCTGCCGCAGAGCGCCAGAGCCGCCCCTGCCGGAAAACCGTCTTCATCCTCACGCTGCCTCGACCACCAGGCCGCCAGCATGAACAGGATCGCAAAGCCCAGAAACACGCCCACCGGAACCCATGTCGCCGCACCCATGGCATAATGAGACGAGTGGAAAAACTTCAGCATCCATCCCGCCTGCATGACGATCGTGCCCGCGGCGGCCAGCGCCGTCAGGTGCAGCCAGCGCTTGTGCTTCGCCACCGCCAGAACCCCGATGTCCAGCAGCGCGATGTATCCAAACAGCCCGCCCGGATTGTCATGTCCTGTGGAGCACAGGATCGGCGTCAAAAACCCGCCCAGCATGCCCAGCACCGCCACCACCTGCGCGTGCATGCGCACCGCCAGCAGAAAGGCCGTCGCGGTGATCAGCGCCATCAGGCCAAACGTCACCAGCGCATGATCAAACGGCGGTATGTGATACAGCGCATGCGCCGCAAAGCTCACCCCATACAGCACCACGATGCCGGTGGCGCACAGCGTGTGCGCCAGAGTCGCGTACAGCTCGCGCCGCTGTATGACCACACCGGCTCCTACCAGGCCCGCGCCAATCACAAAGCCAATGGCCGTCCTCAGCTCGGGCGAAATCCATCCGCGCTCAATGCTCAGCTTCACAAAGAAAATGATGCCCAGAAACAGCGCCAGACCGCCCACCCACGCGAAGAGCTTGGCTCCCATGAACTGCTCCAGATTGAGGCTAGGCGCAGGCGCACGCGGAGGCGCAGGGCACGGCTTGGATTCAACGGGCGGGCTGAAGCCCGCCGCCCGTGCGGGAGCAGGCGGCGGTGGAACGGTCGCAGGTGAAGATGCAGAGGCAGTGGGGGCAGGCTCGGATGGCACAGCTTTCAGCGCAGGTACTGTTTCCGCAGGTGGAATCGGTGGCGGCGCGGACCGCGCCACCACAAAGACCGGCTCCTCTGCTTCCGCCGGTGGCGGCGCTGCAGCCGTCTCTTCGGCTGCCACAGCCGGCGCACTGACATCTTCTTTCGCCACCGCAGGAGTCTCCTGCCAAGGCAGTGCTTTGCTCCCCGCCTCAAGTTTTTCGATGCGCAGGATCAGCCGCGCCTCACGTTCGATGCTGCGCGTGACCACCTCGCGCAGCTCACCGAGCTTCACGCTCAGCTCCTTGGCATTTCGCCGTGCCGAAGCGGCGGAAACAAGGGCTATGATCGGCAAAATGAGCACCGCGCCACCGATGATCATCACAATGAAAAGGATTTCGTCCATAACACCGCCCACTCTCTCAGGATCGGCCGGCAAGGGAAATTGATATTTCCAGGTGGCATCATTGATAAACCGTATAGCCTCCCGCAGGCCATGAACGTTCATCACCTCGAGCTCTTCTATTACGTCGCGCGGCATGGCGGTGTCAGCGCGGCCGCGCGCGCCATGCCCTACGGCATCCAGCAGCCTGCCATCAGCGCGCAGATCCTCCAGCTCGAAGACTCCCTCGGCATCACCCTGTATCAGCGCCGCCCCTTCCAGCTCTCGCGGGAAGGGCAGACGCTCTACGACTTCATCTCGCCCTTCTTCGGCGGCCTCACCGAAATGGCCGACCGCCTGCGCGGGGGCGGCGAAAACCGCCTGCGCATCGCCTCGGCCGAGATCGTGCAGCGCGACTACCTGCCGGAGATTTTCGTGCGCATGCGGCGTCGTGTGAAGGGCTTTCACTTCACGCTTACGCATGGCCGGCAGCAGGAGATCGAGGCCCTGCTCGCCGCCCAGGAGGTGGACATCGGTTTCGGCACGCTCATGGAAAAAACCACGGCGAACATCGACTCCCGCGAGCTTCTCCGCCTGCCCATGGTCCTCCTGGTGCCAAAGCAGAGCGGCATCACCAAGGCGGAGCAGATCTTCGAAAAGGACCGCATCGATCTCCCGCTCGTGGCGCTGGAGGCCAGGGACGTCGTGTCACGCTCCTTCCAGTCGGCCCTGCGCCAGCGCGGCGTTGAGTGGCTGCCCAGCCTCGAAGTGGGCAGCCTCGATCTTGTGCTGCGCTATGTGGTGGAAGGCTTCGGCGCTGGCCTCGTGCTGCGCCATCCACGGCTCGAGCTTCCCCCGAATGTCAAAGCTCTCCCGCTGGAGGGTTTTCCACCGCTGTGCTTTGGCGCACTTTGGACCGGCCGCCTCTCACCTCTGGCAGAGGCCTTCCTTTCAGAAGCCGCAGCGCTGGCAGGTGAACTCTCCGCCTAGCCGCCGTTTTGCCAGAGGCCCCGTCGGGTTCCACAACAATCGAATGAATAAGCTGCGGACCTATTCGTCCGAGCTTGGGAACATGAAACCCACCTCGCTCCTTTTTCTCACGTCACTCGCTCTCGCCGCATCGCTCTCCTCCTGTGTGGACGTGGGCGGGCCCTATGCCTCCGGGTACGGCCCGTCGTATTCGAGTTATTCGTCCTACTCCTCGCGGCCCGGCTACTACGGCAGCAGCTATTACTCGCGCCCCGTGGTTTCATACAACAACTACTACAGCTCACGGCCTTACAGCAGTTATCCCAGCCGCTCGTATTCCGCTCCGGCCTTCTCTTCCTTCTTCGGTGGCTGGGGTGCGCCTTCCCAGCACCACTCCAGCCACGGTTATTCCTCCGCTCCGGCATACAACCACCATCAGCACCATTCCGGTAGCCACATCACTGCCAGTCCTTTCAGTGCACCTTCCTCCGGTTTTGGAGGCAGCTCTCATCATTCCAGTGGCACCTTCGGCAGCGGCTTTGGCGGCAGCAGCTCCCATCATCATTCCAGCGGCGCCTTTGGTGGCGCATCTTCAGGCAGCTCGGGCGGCAGCTTTAGCGGAGGCAGCTCACACCACAGCGGGCATCACTTCAGCGGCAGCAGTCCGGCTCCGTCGGGAGGCACCGCGCCCAGCCACTCGGGCAGCGCTCACCACAGTGGCCATCATTCCATGCACTGATGGAAACCAGTTCTGAAAAAAGGTGATCGTTTGATCCGCCTCACTGCTGCGCTGGCAGATGGCCAATCACTCGCGGCTTCCCCGCGCCTTCCCAAAGCATGAGGGCGGGGCCTTTCCCCTCTTCCACATCGCCGCAGAAAAACACCCGCGGTTTGCCGTTTACCTCCGTGGCGCAAAAGCCGTCCACATGCTCCGAGTCCTCGGTGATCAGCTCCGTTTGGTTCAGCGAGTGTGACATCGCCGCAAGATGATCCTGGGTCGATGGCGTGCCCTCGGAGGTCGGCGCATACAACGGCCTGGCCGGCATCGGCGTGCGCAAGATGGCCGCCATGTGGTGCCCGCGCAGCTTCACATAGATCCACTTCCCAGCGGGTGCCACTTGCTCCACCCAGAGACTGCCGCCATTCGCCTCATCCGTATTGAGAACCGCCAGCGGCGCGATGCGCGCACCCACCAGTGTTCCCAGTCGCTCCATGCCAGTATCATCGTCCGGCTGAATGCCGCCCTCCCACAGATCTCCGCTGCTGATGAAGAACAGCCGCCCTTCCGCTGAAAACACTCCGCCCGTCGCATTTTCCACACGGCGGCAGAAAATGGAGAGAAAGGGATGTTTGCTCCCTGGCTTGCGGCCATAAAAAATGCCCCGGCCTGTTGCTTCAGCCGTTTCGTTGCCACTCAAAAAGAGACAGTCTGTCAGCGGCGTTCCGGGCACCGTGGACACAAACAAGTCCGTGGCATTGAAGGCAGGCGCGGTGGCGCACACATGCTTCACGGGCGTGGCCGCTCCGGGCGTCCACACCCACACGCCGTTTTTCGCCAGAAACAAAGCCTCGCCCTCGCCGCCCGCGGCCACGCTTCCCACGCCCTCATCCTTCAACTCGGCCGGCATGGGGGCCTGCGTAATTTTGCCAGTGCCGATGTCCACCTGCATCAGCCCGGGTATGCCCCTGCTGTCCAGGCCCATCGTCACCGTCTTGCCATCTTTCGAGAAAAACGCCTCATTGGCCGCACCGGGCTGAAGCGAGAAGGTGAACACCAGTGAAGCACTGGCGAGAAAAACCGGCAGTCGTGAAATGCTCATGCCCCACGCGGTAAGTCAGCCTGACGCCAAGTCAATCCCCATCGCCCCCACCTGCCTCTTGCGAACGCATTCCAATGCTTGGAATAAAAAACACCTCTTGTGCATCTCACCAATCGTTCCTCATTCCACCGATCATCTCTCCCATGAAAAAAGTCATTCTCCTCCTTCTTGCCGCCACAGCCAGTCTCACTCTTGCCAGCGATTTCCCCAAGGGCAGTCCGGAATTTAAAACCAGCAGCACCTCCGCCCTCAACGCCGCCAAAAAATCCGGCAAGCCCGTCATCCTCGTCTTCTCTGCTGCCTGGTGCCCGCCCTGCCAGGCCATGAAAAAGGAAGTCTATCCCAGCGAAGAGGTGAAGCCCCTTCAGGACAAGTTCGTCTGGGCCTATCTCGACATCGATGACGAGAGCAATGCCAAAGTCGCCAGCAAATACGGCGTCAACGGTATTCCCCATATCGAGTTCCTCGACGCCTCCGGCAAACAGATCGACAAACAGGTCGGCAGCACCCCCGCCGCAGCCTTCGCCAAAACGCTTCAAGGCGTGCTGAACAAAGCCACGACCAAGGCCAAGTAACAGCCCGTCCTCGAACGAAGGTCATTCCAGGAAGCCGGAGTTTTTCCGGCTTCCTCCAATGCGCGGCTAAATCTGCGAATACGTCGCGGGCACCAGCACGATGTTTGTGATGCGTGACACGATCTCCTTGTCCGTAAACCCCGGTGTTGTCTTCAGCTTCGTCCACTCCGGATCCACGCGGAACGTATTCCACGCCTGATCCTTCGCCGCCGCGTCGCTGAAGCTCAGCATGTACGTCAGGTTCGGCATCAGCGGCCCCACGATCGTCTCCCCAAAAAACACCGAGTTCAGACCGCTCCGTTTGAAGATCGCCAGCTCGCCGATGTTGAACATCTCGATCTTCTTCTTCGCGGTCTTCTCCGTTGGGCTTTCATAAATGCGCAGCTGATACACCGTGCCGCGCTTCGCCGGCACGTCCATCGCAGGCATGCCCGCGATTCCCTTTGTCAGCCAGCTTTCCACGCGCTCATAAACAACATCCGGCGCCGGCGCATCCAGATACGCCGCACCCTGTTTCTGCAAGGCCGCGTCTCCCAGCAGTTCCGTGCTCTTCGCAAACTGCTCCAGCGAGCAATGCCGCAGCACCACATACACCACAGGTGCCGTCTCCGCCTTCTCCGGCAGAAACACCCCAACATTCTTCACCCCGATCCTGTTCAGCGCCGGAATCGCCGCATCCTTCAGGTAGCCCTCCAGCACGTTCTGCTTCTCCGCGCTTTTCAGCGTGTACTTTCGGATTTCAAAATACTCAGGCGCAGAGCCGGGCGCATCCGCAGCAGTCAGTTCTTGTGCAACGCCGACCAGCCCGGTGGCGGCCACGGTGGATTTGAGGAAGGTGCTTCGTGTCATGGAAAGGTAGGATGTTGTGTACAAAGGAAAGACGAAGCCGAAATTAAACAACTTTCGCCAGCGCACCCGCCAGCGCCGCGTAGCTCTTCTTCGCAGCCGCCACTGGATCATACCCGGGCTTGCTAAAAATCTGCCCGCTCACCTCCACCACCACCGGCCCGGTATAGCCGTGCTTTTTGAGCAGCGTGAAATACTTCACGTAATCCGTCCGCCCCTCGCCCGGCAGCAAAAACTGAAACTTCGCCGCATCCCCCGTCGAGTCCTTCACATGAATGAACTTCGTCCGCGGCAGCAGCAGCTTCATGCTCTCCTCCATGTCGATCCCCTGCAGCTCAAAGTGGCTGTAATCATACGTCACCTGAATCGCTTCAGACTTCACCTGATCGATCAACCACAGCAGCCGCTCCGGCGAGTTCACCGCGCTGCCCACATGCGCCTTGATCGCGATCACCGTCTTCTCCTGCTCCGCCACTTCCGCCCACGCTTTCAACCGCTCCACCATGCCCGCCTTCTGCTGCTCCCACGTCGCCGGTTTGCCACCGCACACCGTCTCCATGATCGGCGGCTGCGCCGCGTTCATGTCCCGCGCCACCTGCGCCGCATCCTTGATGCTTTGCAGGTTCACCGCATGCGCCTTGTCATCCGCCGTCAGGCTCACGTTTACCATCAGGCACGGCACATCCAGCTTCAGCGCCGCGAGCTGCTGCACCGCCACCTTTCGCGCCTCTGCGGAGAAAGACTTTGGCTCCGTCGGAAAGTCCGCATTCAGCGCCAGTTCCACATTCGAGTAGCCGATCTCCGCACACGTTTTCAGCGCCTCGTTCAAAGCCAGCGTCTTCATCCCATACAAACTAAACCCCAGGCTCGGTCCGCCAGCAGCAGCGCCACGCGCAAAATGAGGCAGGGCGGCAAACCCCAAAGCAGTGTGAAGAAAATGGCGGCGTGTAGGCATGGGCATAAAAGAGAGTTGGAAGTTCGTGGCGTAAAACTACCAGCCGCCGCATTCCTTGCACGGGAAGTTTTACCCGAGGCCACCACAGAAGGCAGTGTCCCTTGGGTCCTTTGAGTCCTTTCTGTCCTTCGCCTAGACCCAGCGCTTCCCACCCCACCCCACCAAATCCCTGAGAGACAAATCCCACCCGCCGCGTTCTCACGCCCCACCATGACACGTACCCTCCACCGCCTCGCACTCACGGCTCTCGCGCTCGTCTCACTTCCTCTCACCGCCGCTGCCGCCGACGCGCCCAAAACGCTCAACGTCCTCTTCATCGGCAACAGCTTCACCGCCCGCCACAATCTCTCCACCGTCGTCAAAGCCATGGCCGAGGCCGGCCAGCCAGGCCTCACCTTCAATCGCACCGACGTCATCTACGGCGGCCGCACCTTGAGAGACCACTGGCGCCTCGGCAGCCAGAACATCGTCAAACAATCCACCCTCACGGAGGCCGAGGAAAAGGCCACCATCGCCGCCCTCGAAAAAGACGCTCAGGACCCCAAGGACAAATACGCCAAAAGCGCCCTCGAGCGCCATGCCCAGGTGCTTGCCAAACTCGAAGCCAACCGCAAGCCCTGGGACATCGTCGTCCTCCAGTCCTACCGCGACGACACCGAAGGCGATCCTACCCTCTACGCCGAATACGCCCCCAAATTCGCCGCACTCGCCAAAGCCCAGGGCGCCCGCGTCATTCTCTACGAGACCACGCCCCAGACCCAAAACGAAAAGCCCCTCACCGCCGCCCCCGACTCCGATCGCATCCTCAAAAAAGAGCGCGCCATTGCCGCTCTCGCAAAGCAGACCGGTGCCTCCGTCGCGCCCATGGCCATCGTCGCCCTTCGTTGCCAGACCCAGCGTCCAGATATCACCCTGCGCTTCGTCAATGACAACCATCTCAATCAGACCATGGCCTACCTCACCGCCTGCACTCTGTACTCCGCCCTCTTCAATCAAAGCCCCGTCGGCCTCCCCATCGACTCCATCACAGACACACGCAGTATGGACGCCCCAAAAAACGATCCCACCAAGGACCGCGACGGCAACCCCATCACCCGCAAATTCTCCGAAAAAGACCGCGCCGACCTCCAGCGCATCGCCTGGGAAGGCTGGCAGGAATTTCAGAAGCTGCCGTGATGGTTCCTTCAGCTACCCGCCGTATTTTCTGCATGAGCCTCCCGCCTCATGACACAGAAAAAAGGCCCGCGAAGTCACTGCCATCCGCAGTTCTCGCCGCCCTGTGTCTGGCCCTTCCACTGCAGGCCCAAGATGGCATGCCCATGCCGCAGCCTCGGCTCCCAGACGACGACGGCGCCATCCCCCGCGTTGTCAATATGGAGGAGTTCGAAGCCCTCGTGACGAACTCCCCCTTCACCCGCTCTCTCGGCGTCTCAGACTCCCTCATCCTCACCGGCGTCGCCCATTTCGAAAAAGACGTTTACGCCACTCTGCTCGATACCAAAACCTTCGAGTCCCACGTCGTATCCAGAATCCCCAACTACCAGGGCTGGCAGCTCGTCGGCGTCGGCGGCGTCAGCGATGAAATGCAAACCTGGTCCGCCAAAATCCAGGTCCCCGGCGGCGAAGTCATTTCCGTCCGCTACCAAAAGCCCCCGCCCAGACCCCCGCGCACAAAATCAGGCGGCAGCTCCAGCGGCTCCGGTGGCAGCACCCCGCAGCTCACCTCCTCTCAGCTGAGCGAGGCCAAAACCGCCGCCGTAAATTACAAGGAAGGCTTCTCCTCGGACGGCTACCCCAAAGCCCCACCCCCCGAAATGGTCGCCAAACTCGGGCGCCTCAGCACCTCCCAGCGCGAGACCATCAATCAACAAATGCTCGGCCTCCGCAACAAAGGCCTCGGCCTCGACGAACGCCGCAAAATCTACGAAGGCCTCGTGGATCGCTCCTTGCAGCAGCGTTAGACGGTTCCCCCCTGGGAGCGCGGCACTCCGATGCCGCACCGCTCCGCAGTTTCAAGATACTCCGCACTCCCACGTGATGACTCTCAGGCAAGCCGCATTGCCGTATGTCCACATCGGCAGACTGTCCGCCGGATCCCCCATCACCTCCCCATCGCCTTCGCCGCCGCATTCTGAAACGCCTCCCTTACCGGACTCGCGTCGCTGTTGGGGAAGTTCGCACGCTGCACCATCAGCACATAGATGACCTCCTTCTTCGGATCGATCCACGCCTGCGTACCCCACGCACCTCCATGACCAAAAGTCCCCGCCGAAAGCATCGCCGCCAGACCCTCATGCGGCTCCTTCAGCACACAGGCACCGATGCCCCAGCCGTAGTTCTTGCCGTGACTGCCGAACTCCGCCTTCTGGAAAAACCCGCAGGGCAGATCGCCCGTGTGCACAGACGAAAGAATCTTCACCGCCTCCGGACTCAGAATGCGTTTGCCCTCCAGCGTGCCGCCATTGAGCAGCATCTGGCAAAAGCGCGTGTAATCCTTCGCGCAGGAATACAACCCGCCATTGCCCTGCGGCGGCCGACCGCGTTTGCCGAAGTCACCGCGTGGCGGCACCGCCTCCAGTTTGCCGCTCTCCTTGTTCTTCGCATAACCCGTGGCCACGCTGCTCCACTGCGCATCCGTGGGATAAAAGGTCGTGTTCGCCATGCCCAGCGGATCAAACACGCGCTTCTGCAAAAACTCATCAAACGTCATCCCGCTGATCACCTCCACAATGCGTGCCGCCGCATTGATGCCCGACTGGCAGTACTGCCATTTCGCTCCCGGCTCAAACTGCATCGGCGTCGCCATCCAGATCGGCACCAGATCCGCCAGCGTATGCGCCTCCTGCGCCTTCGCACCACCCGCCTCCCCCAGCCCCGAGGTATGCGTCAAAATCTGCGTGATGGTCAGATTCGCCGCCTTGCCCGAAGGCGTTTTCAGCCCCGCAAACTCCGGCAGATACTTCGCCACCGGATCCTCAATGTTCAGCTTCCCCTCATCCTGCAGCATCATGATCGCCACGCCGGTCACCGGCTTTGTCATCGAAGCAATCCAGCACATCGTGTCCACATTCATGACCTTCTGCTTCTCCACGTCCGCCATCCCACTCGCCTCCAGATGCACTACCCCATCCTTCCTCGCCACCACCGTCACCACCCCCGCCACTTCATTCTTTGCAATCATCCCCTCCATCGCCTCGCCAATGCCCGGAAGTTTGGGTGTGGCTGTATCCGCGAAGGCGAGTGACGAAAGAACGAAAGGAAGGAGAAGCGTGCGCATGGTGATGTTTGTATTTTCAAGTAATCGTATGAAGAGGAAAAACGTCCTCCCAAGAATCATCTGATCGAATATGCTCTAAAAAGGCATCAAACCCCTTTTTTGTATAAACATGCAGGTGTGATATTTGATGCTCCATGAAGGAATGCGTTTTGCCGAAAGCATACTTCTTACCGACAAAAATGGTGCATTCATCCACTTGCTTTGGTTCATCGGCAATCTGTCCATTTGCAGAGTAATCAATGGCCCAAAGCGTACCGTCTGATACCACCAAGACAGGAATAATCACTGTTGTAAGACACGTGTTTTCAAATTCATTGAGCGATGTTCCGGCATCTGAGACCAAGTCGAAGGACGAGGCCAAAGCTTGACTCCACTTGTCAAAAACCTCCGAGTCACTAGCCGTCAATTCTTTGTCCTTAGTTGCAGTTTTGCCGACTTGCGTGGTCGACTTACCAACAAGTTCATTTTTCCGGTACATTGTGTGTGCTGGCGGAAATCTGTATGACCAGCAGTTTTCTTTACCAGTGCGCACCGCATGATGATAAGCTTCTTCTCGGCGTCTTGGGATTCGGCTGACGAGCAGAGGATAATGCTTCTTCAGATTTTTACATTCAACAGCGAGTCGGAGTATGCTTGAACCTTGTGTGAACTTCATCCTGATATCAAACTGCCGATCTTTTCCAGTCAAAGGGTCTTGGTATGTTCCACCATGCTCCGCAGTTCTATCTTTTTCCATGCATGAACGAAAAACATCGATCTCGAATTGGAAATCATCTGCCGTGTTCAAGTATAACAGCAAGTCGTCCTTGGTAATTGGAGCGGAATCTAGCTTTGGCATAGGTGAGTGAATTGATTTTTGGCTCTTCTACCCAAACAAAACCATCTGCCCCGCATCCTCATCACTCACCGCCTTCTTCCTCGTCTTCGCCGGCACACTCGTCGCCACCGGCACCTCCTTCACACTCTCCGCCGGCTGATGCCCCGCCTCCAGCTGCAGCAGCACTTCCTTCGCGCGATCAATCACGCCCTCCGGCAGCCCCGCCAGCCGCGCCACCTGAATGCCATAGCTCTTCTCCGCGCTGCCCGGCATGATCTTGCGCAGGAAGATGATCTGGTGATTCCACTCCTTCACCGCCACGTTATAGTTCTTCACCGCACTGCGGCTCTGCGCCAGCGCCGTGATCTCATGGTAGTGCGTCGCAAACAACGTGCGCGATCCCACCTTGTCATGCAGATGCTCCGCCACGCTCCACGCAATGCTGAGCCCATCAAACGTCGAAGTCCCGCGCCCGATCTCATCCAGGATCACCAGACTCCGCTCCGTCGCATTGTTCAAAATCAGCGCCGTCTCATTCATCTCCACCATGAAGGTACTCTGCCCCCGCGCGATGTCATCACTCGCGCCGATGCGCGTAAAGATGCGATCCACCAGCCCCACCTCCGCGCTGAGCACAGGCAGATAACTGCCGATCTGCGCCATCAGCGTCAGCAGCGCCGTCATTCGCAGGTACGTACTCTTACCCGCCATGTTCGGACCCGTGATCAAAATCAGGCGGCTCTCCTCAGGCTCCAGCGTGATGTCATTCGGCACAAAGCGCTCGCCACTCGTCAGGTTCTGATCCAGCACCGGATGCCGCCCATCGCGGATGAACAAATTGCGCGTCTCATTCAGCACCGGCCGCGTGTAGTTAAACAGCCGCGCCGTCTCCGCCAGCGATCCCAGCGCATCCAGAATCGCAATCGTCTCCGCCGTCTCCTGAATGTGCGCCAGATGCTCCAGCACCCGCCCGCGCAGCCCGAGAAACTCCTCATACTCCAGCGCCTTGCTGCGCTCCTCGCTGCCGAGGATTTTGTCCTCCATCCGCTTCAGCTCATCGGTGATGTAGCGCTCACCGTTCACCGTCGTCTGCTTGCGATGATAATCCGGTGGCACACTGCCCACATTCGCCTTCGTGATCTCAATGAAGTACCCAAACACCGCGTTGTACTTGATCTTGAGACTCTTGATCCCCGTGCGCTCGATCTCCCGATTCTGCAAATCCGCGATCCATTGCCTGCCCAGCGTCGAGGCCGCGCGCAGCTCATCCAGCGCCGGCAGATACCCCTCACGAAACACGCCGCCCTCCTTGATCTGCATCGGCGGCTCTTCGGCGATCGCTTTCTGAATCTCCTGCGAGATCCCCGTCAGATCATGCAACCGTCCCAGCAGGAGTGGGATCATCCGGATCCCTCCTTCAGTCATCGACTCCTCCTGCACTCCCCCTTCAATCAACTGCTCCAGCGCCGCCCGCAGCGCAGGCACCACCTCCAGCGAAGACGCCAGCATCAGCAGATCACGCCCGTTGCCACTGCCCTGGCTCAGCCGCGAACTCGTCCGCTCCAGATCCCGCACCTCCTTCAGCAGCGTGCGTATCTGGCTAAACAGCATCGACTCCTCCAGCAGCGCAGCCACCATGTCCTGCCGCTGCGTCAGCGTCTCCAGATCCCGCAGCGGATGCAGCACCCAATGCCGCAGCTTCCGCGCACCCATCGGCGTGCACGTGCGATCCAGCGCGCTCAGCAGCGTGTGCGCATTCCCACCACGTGCCGTCACCAGTTCCAGATGACTCTGGCTCGCCGCATCGATCAGCACCACATCGCTAATTTGAGCATGCCGAAGTCGCTGGATGTGGTCCACACTCCGCCGCAGTTGAAACTGCAGATACTGCAAAATGCACCCCGCAGCCCCAATCGCCGCACTCAGTCCCTGACAGCCAAAACCATCCAGTGACTGCACCTTGAAATGCTGCGTCAGACTGTGCTGCGCCTGATCAATCAAAAACAAATACCCCTCCACCGCCAGTGCACAGCTCGGCCTGCCCAGCAGCTCGATCAAATCGCTCTGCTCCTCACTATACAGCAGCTCACTCGCCTGCAGCCGCTCCAGTTCATCCACCAGCTCCGTCGCATCCTTAAATTCCACCACCTCAAACTCGCCCGTCGTATGGTCCACATACGCCAGCCCGATCTTCTTCCCCTCGCGAAACACCGCCGCCAGATAGTTCGCCCGATTTGAGTCCAGCAGGTTCAAATCATTGATCGTCCCCGCGCTCAGCACCTGAGACACCGCACGCTCCACGATTTTCCCCGGCACCGGATCCGTCGTCTGCTCCGCGATCGCCACCCGCTTCCCCGCCTTGATCAGCTTCGCGATGTATCCCTGCGATGAATGATGCGGCACCCCGCACATCGGCACCCCGTTGCGCTTCGTCAGCGCCACATTCAGAATCGGCGAGGCCGTCTTCGCATCCTCAAAGAACAGCTCATAAAAATCCCCCAGCCGGAAAAACAGCAGCACATCCTCCGGCAGCTCGCGCCGGATGGCGAGGTACTGCTTCATCATGGGAGTGGTGCTGGCGTCAGACATGGCGTGGGCGGGCGTCAAGAAGTCAAGAGGCGGGCCGGGAGGTCAAGGTGGAGAAATGCCGAATGACAAAATGCCCGCTCACCGTTCACACCGCATGCCCTCTCGTCGCCATTTCCTCCACACCTGCACCGCCACCGCCGCAGCCGCCACTCTCCCAAATCTGGCATCCCACGCCGCAGACGCCCCCAAGCCCTTCTCCTTCATCCTCCTCGGCGATCTCCACTACGACAGCCTCTCCCACCACGACATGAAATGGCTCGATGCCCACCACGGCGGCGATCTCAGCCAGATCCAAAACTACTCCCGCCTCACTGCCGAAGTCATGCCCGGCATGTTCGCCGCCATCAAGCAGCGCATCGCATCCCTGCGCGACTCCGCCGCACCACCCGCCTTCGTCCTCCAGGTCGGCGATCTCGTCGAAGGCCTCTGCGGCAGCGCCGAACTCTCCGCCCGCCAGAACCGCGAAGCCCTCGCCTTCGTCACGCAGGCAGACCTCGGCCTCCCCTTCGTTTTCACCAAAGGCAATCACGACGTCACCGGAGACGGCGCCAAAGAAGCTTTCGATGAAGTCCTCCTCCCCTTCATGGCCAAAGAGGCACGCATCCTCGACTCCACCGCCACCCACACCCAGGCCAATCACACCCTCACCTTTGGCGACTCCCAGTTCGCCTTCTTCGATGCCTACGACAAAACCAGCCTCGAATGGCTCGAAGCCGTCGCCGCCAAGCGCACCGCCAAACACCTCTTCGTCACCATCCACCCGCCCGTCGTCCCCTACGGCGCACGCGCCACCTGGCACCTCTACGCCGGCGAAAAGCTCAAAGCCCAGCGCACCAAACTCCTCGACATCCTCGGTCAGCAGCAGGCCATGGTCCTCGGCGGCCACCTGCACAAATTCAGCGCCCTCACCCGCAATGCCGGCGGCAAGAGCTTCTCCCAGCTTGCCGTCAGCAGCGTCGTCTCCTCGTTAAATCAAAAGCCCAAAGACATCCGCCACGGCCTCGCCACCTACACCGGAGATCAAATCAATCTCGAACCCAAGCACTCCCCCGACACCGCCACCCAGCGCCGCGAAATCTACGCCACCGAGCGCAAAGAAGTCACCTCCTTCGAATACGCCGACACCGCCGGCTTCGCCGTCATCACCGTCAACGGCCCGCACGTTGAAGCCTCAGTCTATTCAGGCTCCGCATCAGATCCCTTCCAGACGCTCAAGATCTCCGTGTAAAACAAGTGTCCGCTTGATCCTCCGCCTCACACCGCCAGATTCATTTCATTATGACACAACCTCAACGCGAAGCCCTTTTCGACATCCTCACCCTTTCCATCTACGCAGACGCTCACATCTCCCTGACCGAGGAGCGCCTCCTTGAGTCCGCCTTCATCGCGGAAGGCTGGGATTCCGAGTACCCCAAGAACCTCTTCATCGACGAATCCTTCGCCCGCGCCCGCGAGATGTCCGAGAGCGACGACACCATGTTCGACTACATCAATGAGAAAGCGCAGATCTTCACCACCAAGACCGCCCAGAAGGAAGTCCTCGGCGTTGTGAAAAACATCCTCAAAAGCGACGGCGAAACCCCCGAGGAAAACGAGTTCTACAGCCTCCTCGTCCAAGCCCTGCCCAAGGCGAAGTAGCAGCCCGCTGTGCATTCAGCAATAAGCAGACGGGGTGTGCCATTCTGGTCCAAGCCCGTAGGGCTGTCACAACCGTAGCCGTGGGTGCCAACCCACGGACGGCGAAACCCCCGAGGAAAACGAGTTCTACAGCCTCCTCGTCCGGGCCCTGCCCAAGGCGAAGTAGTCTTGAGAAACGGTCAGCCGCATCTCCTGCCCTAACAGCGAAAAGACGGCCAGCGTGCAGCAGGCGGTCATGTAGCTCGGTATTCCGATACCGAGTTTGCACCGCCACAGAATCGAAATTCCGCACTACATCGCCGCCTGTCCATATTGGGAGTGTGGAAATGCAGGCTGGTCACCCAAATCCAGCCCCCAGTGCGCCGGGTAGGCAGTCTTCGGGAAGATCTCCCGGGCCTCCCGCAGCATCTCCAGCCACACCGCACGCTCGTAGCGGTCGGACAGGTGAAACAGCACCAGTTCCTCCACCCTCGCCCGCTGCGCCAGCGTTGCCGCAAGGACCGTGGTCATATGGAAGTTCCTCCTGGCCAGCTCCATGTCCGCGTGGCGGTACTGCCCTTCGCAAATCATCACCCGGCAGCCGCGCAGCACATCCGTCAGCCTTTCCATCGCCGCTTCATCCAGCATGAAATCCGTCAGGTAGGCGATTGAGTCTCCCGGCGTCTCCACGATCAATTTTTCTCGCAGCTCCTCCATCGAGTGCGTGACGCCATCGATCACCACCACCCCGGCGCCCTCCGCTGACTCCTTCAGCTGCTTCATCCAAGGCCCCGGCCGTAGGCCCAGCGCCGCCAGCCGGGACAGGTCAACATTCCGCCGCGCCTTCTCCCGCACCACATAAGCCAGAGTCGGCGTCCGGTGATCCATCGTCACAACCTCCACGCTGCACCCCGCTCCCTCCCAGATCGTCCGCACATACGGCTGCGTCCCTTCGTCATGCGCTGCCGCAAAAGCCTCACGCAGCTCAAGCCGCGTCGTGCGGACCTCCGCAGGATGCACGTCAGAAACACGCCACGTCCCCGCCATCTCCTCATGCAGATTCCACAAGAACCCTTGAAAGCGATGCTGCAAAATCCGGATCGTTTCCGGCGGCCCCCAGATCCGGTTCGGCTTCGTCTGCCGGTTGAAGGTGCAGCGGAAAAACGAATCAAATCCCCCCACATGGTCCATGTGCAGGTGCGAAAAAAACAGCTGATCAATCCCCTGCACCTCCGCAAAAGGCACGTCCGAAAGACACCCTTCCCCGCAGTCAAACAGCAGCCGCTCCACCGCCTGACCACTGTCCACCTGCACCAGCAGCGCGTTGTCACTGCCAGCAGCACCGAGAATGCGATACGAAATGCTCATCGGCCCTGCTATCTCGTGCCCGCCGAACGTCAAGGATCAGGTGCCCTGAGTCCGGCATCTTTTTTCGGCGTGCGGAAACAGCCACAGTACATCGCACGGGCACCCGTGAAGTGGTCCGCACACTCCGTGTGCGGCTCTCGGGATGTCGCAAACACCCGAAATCTGCGCAGAGATTTTCAGCTAGCAGTCTGCGCCAGCGCCCAGGCCACGAACAGTTCAAGTCCCCGCCCGGCCACGCCCCTCACTTCATCACCGGCTCTCCCAGCTGCTTCTTGAAAAACGCCGCCGCGATGTCCACCGTCTCCGCGCACCACGGGTCGCTCATCCAAAACGGATGCGGCGCATCCTTCAGCGTATGCACCGCCGTCTCGATCCCCAGCGCCTTCAGCTTCTCCATCATCTCCGCACGTCCGATTTTAAGCGTGTCCTTTTCACCCTCGATGAAAATCGTCGGCGGCACTCCCGCTCGCACATGCGTGATCGGTGAGGCCGCCTTGTAAATCTCCGGCATCTCCTCTTCGCTCCCGCCAAAAAACAACGACGCACCCTCGTTCTTTTTGCCACGGTTCGCCGCCACCAGGTCCTGCGTCGCCGCCATCACAATGCACGCCTTCACCGCGCTGCTTTGCTCCTTCCACGGCCCCTCACCCTCAAACTCCTTCAGCCCCGTTGTCATCGCCGTCAGTCCGGAGAGATGCCCGCCCGCAGAGCCGCCCATGCAGCCAATCCTTTCCGGATCGATCTTCAGCTCCTTCGAGTGCGCGCGCAGGCAGCGCAGCGCCGCTTTGCAGTCGTGCAGTGCCGCCGGGTACTTCGCTTCAGTGCTCAGGCGGTAGCTCACCAGCGCCGTCACAAATCCCCGCTGCGCCAGGCGCTCCATCATCGGCCTGTCAGCCTCCACCTGCCGTGCCTTCCAGCCGCCGCCGTGAATGTCCAGCACACAAGGCCACGTCCCCTCCGCGTCCGGCACATACACATGCAGCTCCACGGTGTGCTCCGGATACTTCGCCACTTCAATCGTCCTCGTCGTAAACCCAGTCGGCGGCAGCGACTTCAGCGCCTTCCATTTCGGCCCGTTTGAGTTCGGCTTCGCCGCAGGCTTGGCATCAGCCGCACAGGCGGCGCTCAGGGTGGCGGAAAAGGCAAGACAAAGAAAAAGGCGTTTATGCATGGGCATGCATTAAACGCCTTCCGTACCGCTGATCCTGCCGTCATTTCTTCTTCGGCACCGTCCCCAGCGACGTGGGCATTTCAGAAGTCTTGCGCAGCAGCCTCTTCTTCGGCGGCGGTGCACCCGGATCAAAGATCTCCCCGCCCATCACCTTGGCCCCCGTGCTGGTCATCACCAGCGTCGGGCGGTTGCCATCCGGATCCTTGTAGTAGTTGCGCTGGTTGATCTTGCCGTCCGGATTCACCACGGCATGGCAGAAAATATGCGGCTGCGCCAGAAACATCACATGCAGCTTGTTGTGCACATCAATGCTGATCTGCGGCGGCACCGCCATCATCGCCGGTCCCAGCAAAAACGTCGCCACATACGCGCCGCTGCGGTCATCCGTGATCCGGCAGTACAGCTGCAGATCGTCCAGCTCCCGGTACAAGATCACCTGATACCGCCGCTGCCGTCCCGCGTTCGCAAACCCCTCCGGTACTCCATACGGCTGGTCAAACATGTTCGGCTTCGAATCCGAGATCGTCATTCGCACCTTGTTCGACTGATAGTACTGCCCGGTGATCGGGTGCAGCACATTCGCCACCATGGAAAAAGTACCCAGGTCCGCCGTCGAGTATCCGCCGGAAAGCTCCACCTTCGTCGTGTTCGTGCCACCCGCCTTGATCGTCACAGGTTCGTCCGAACCGATTGCGATCGGCGACAGCCGCCGCCCGGTGGACTCCGTGATTTCAAACTGCAGCCAGTCCCGCGAGCCGTGACCTCCTACGATCACATCCGCTCCAGACCGGTTCGTCACCGTCACCACCGCCACCACCGGCTCTCCGGTCAGAAACTGATTTTTCAGCAGCGTCAGGTTCGTCACGTACTGCGCGCGCGCCTGGCCGCAGCACAGGCAGAGAATCATCAGGAAAAGGATGCGGTTCATGAGCTTCATGGCGTTGGTTTGGCGGGTGCGGTGCTGCTGGCGGTACGAAATCCTCGGGCCAGTGTAGCCTCATTTGCGGATTCTGGAAAGCGTCTGTCCGTGAGAAGCTGATCATTGCTCTTCAGCCCAAAATGCCCCCCGCGCACCACCGGCACCTTGATGTCCACGTAGTCCGGGTGCGCCGGCCACTCGTCGGGCTTGCTCTCACCGGAGGTCCACTCGCTCACATTTCCCGCCATGTCGCACACGCCATACGGGCTCACATCCAGCGTCACCCGCGTGATCGGCGCCCACAGGTTGTACCCGTCGATCTTTCCGCCCTTGCCTTTCGGCGAGGCGTCATAGTCGTCACCCAGGTTTGCCGCCTTCGGGTTGGGCGTGTTTCCCCACGGGTACAGCCGGCCTTTGTCACCTTCACCGCGTGCGGCCTTTTCCCACTCCTGCTCCGTCGGCAGTCGCTGGCCCTTCCATTTCGCAAAGGCATACGCATCCCACCAGTCCACCTGGGACACCGGCGTGTTCAGCGTGATGCTCTCCCCGTTAAAGGTCGTGCCCGCCTTCGCCGCCGCATAATACTGGCCCCACTTCGCCGGCTCATGCCCCGTCTTCGTCTTCGGCTGCAGCGCGTGGTCATACGCCCCCGCCTTCGCGCTTTTCAGCGCCTTTAAAAACTCCGCATACTGCCCGATCGTCACCTCGTGCTTGCTGATCCAAAACTCCGGCAGCCTGATGTGCTCGTTCTTTTGATAGTTAAACGTTCCCGCCGGGATGCGCACCATCTCGATCGGCAGCGCCGTGGTGCTCGCCGCCGGCGGCGTGTTCTTGCCGTTCATCATCGCTCCCAGCCCCGCCACCACCACCAGGATCAGCACGATCGCCGCCCACACCCACCACGGCTTCTTTCCATTCACCGCCACCGGCATCGTTTCCGCCTCGATCTTGCGCACAATGCTCCGCTCGCGCATGTCGTCACGCACATCATCCAGCGCGTTCAGCAGCCCGTTCCAGTCGTGGTTTGCATCCGCCAGGGACTGCAGCAGTCCGCGGGCTTTTCCCTCCGCAGCCACCTGCCTCATCATCTCCAGAAAGGCCTTCACATCCGCCTGCGCATCACGTTTTTTCGCCACTGCCGGACGGAAGAAGTTCACGATGCTCGCCTGGTGGTCCGCATCGATGTAAATGTCCCGCGGCGACATGCTGCGGTGGTGGTAGCCACGCTCCGTCGCAAACTGCATCGCCTCCGCCACGCCAAACAGCACCTCCGCCAGCCGTCGCTCGCTCAGCAGTTCATCTGTCAGCTCGATCTCGGACAAACTCCGCCCCCGCGGCAGTTCCCGCGTGTAAAAGAGCCACCCGTTCGTCTCTCCCGCCTCATACAGCGGCGCGATCCGCGGGTGCATCAGCGAAGCCTTCACGCGCTCGCGTTCCTTGAATTTCGCCACCACCTCCGGCTGCTTCAGGTACTCCGGCTTCAGCAGCACCAGCGCCACCGGCCGCTGCACCGTGATCTGCAGCGCGCGGTACGTCTCCGCCTCCTTTTCAATGTACAGCCTCTCCAGCACCTGGTAGTTGCCCAGCACCGTGCCCGGCACCATCACCGGCGGCGGTTCATCGCTCTCCGTCGGCAGCGTCAGCAGCGCACGCACCCGGTCCAGCAGCTTCTCCGGCGTGTACGGCCCGTCCTTCAGCACCAGCCCGTCCGCGATCTGGTCTTCAAATCCCGTCAGGTCATATCGTGTGGTAAAAAGCACCCGCGTCTGCGGAAAGCGCCCGCGCACCGTGTCCCTCAGCGCAAAGCCCGTCTCCTGCGTTTTAAAAATCGCCTCCGTCACCAGGATGTCCAGGGAGTCAGCCTTCGCCACCCACGCTGCGGCGCTCGCCGAATCGGCGAAGTCCACCACAGAGTAGCCAGGGAGATTATCCCTCAGCCAGTTGGCACGTACACCGCGTAGCGCGGCATTGGAATCGACAAACAAAAGTATCATGCGGGCATGTCAGTGGCGATCACCTCCCCACGGGCGGGAGCAGCGGGTTCACACCCCCGGGCGCGGCGCCCGGTGTGGATCCGAACTCCAGGAGATCGCGGGGCTCTGCAGCCACATCCTGGAGTTTGTTGTTGTAGTACAGCCGGAGCATGTACCCGTAATAGGAACGGCGGCCATGCTGCTGGATTTCGGCGGGCGAAAGGGCGGGCAGGTGGTACACCACATCCAGCAGCTCCTCACCCGCACCGTTCCAGTCCACCGGAGAGGACTGCCACGTTTCCACGGGTTCGGGCGCGATCGTCTGCGCCACCTGCACATTGTTCACACGGTCAAAAAAGAACACCTCCAGGTCCAGCTCCTTGCTGTTGATCGGCCGGTTCCCCGCACGCTGGATCGGCACATGCAGCACGTAGCGTTCACCGCTGTTCACCTTGAAGTCACGCTCCGCCTGGCACGCGCCCAGCCGCAGAAATTTTTCGCCCTCACCTCCCGGAAGCGAAGTGCCGCCCGGCACCGTCACCGCTGCCGAGCCAGAGCCCAGCCTCCGCGCCGCCAGTTCAAAGTAGCTCCCCGCCTTCGTCGGCCCCAGCAGCTGAATGCGCCGCCATGCATCCATCGCCTTCGCCGTTATCCCCATCTGCTCATACGTCTGCGCCATCTCCGCGATGATCGCCGGGTGGTCAGGGTTCACTTCCTCCGCCTTGCGCAGCAGCTCCAGCACACCCTGCATGTCGCTCAGGCCGCGCAGCTCCTTCGCAGAGGTCACCACGTAGTTCACATCCTTCAGCAGTTCCATCGCCGCATCCTGCTTGGGTTTCACGCTGTCAGGAAAATTCATGTTCGGCCCAAACTTCGGCGTCGTGGCCACCGGGGCGCTCGCGTTCAGCGGCGGCGGCGTTGCAGGCGTCGCAGCCATCGGGGGTGTGGACGTCTGCGGTGTCATCGCAGGTGGCACCGCAGCCGGCTGGGAAGCATTCGCAGCAGGCCCCTGCGTGCGGGCAGCGCTGCCCGGCAGAGTTTGCGGAAGAGACGCCGTGCCCGGCAGTGCCTTCGGCATGGCTGCAGTCCCCGGCAGCGCTGGCGGTGTGGTTCCACTGCCTGGCAGCGGGTGTGGCTGCGCTGCAGCACCCGGCAGCGCCGGCGGCATGGCCCCGCTGCCCGGCAGCGGGTGCGGCTGCGCTGCGGCAGAATCAGGAGCCGGCGGCAGGGAAGGCGTGCGCGTCACAGAGTTCGGCCGCGGCAGGGAGGAACCCTGCGGCACATACGCAGAGCCCGGCAGCGCAGGCGTCTCCGTCCCCGGCTGGGTGAAGGAGCCGATCGGCGGCGGCCCATTGGAAACCGGCGGCGCCACCGGCGCAGCCACCAGAGACCCCGGCAGCGGCGGCGCAGTCGTCACAGGCTGCGGCAGGGCTATCTGGCCGACCTCCGGCACCGCGCTCGGCGCAGGCACAGGCGCAGGGGTTGAAACAGGTGCCGCAGGGCGGGAAGCCGCCGGCCGCTCAGCCTGTACCGGCGCACCAGCCGCCACGGGCCTGCTCGCATCTCCGGACCCATTGTGGTTCACGATCAATTTCGCCACCAGGCTCATCTGCACCACCGCCAGCACACACAGCGTCCCCCAGGCCACCGCAGAGGAGCGATCACGTTCAGACGACAGAATGGTGGAGGGCGGGGGAGTCACAGGTTGCTGAAAAAGACGATCATGGTACGATTTAGCCCTCCTAGTGTCAATGCTTCAGGGTTCTTCGTTCAAAATGCCGGAAGGTCACACCCTCCCGTTGTTTTCTCATGCCATTGAAACGTCACCGCACTACCATCCGTGTGATTTTTCCTCCACTCCCGCCGAATTAGTGGCACAACTGCGCCACCGCGAAGGCCTCGTCTGGATGGATTCCTCCCTCGCCACCCCCGGCGCCATCTCCATTCTCACCGCCGAACCCGTCGCCACCCTCCAGGGTCACATCGACCACGACTGGGAAAAAGTCCGCTCCGCCCTCCGCATTCCCCGCGCCTCCGCCGGCGGTCTCTACGGCTGGGTCGGCTACGACGGCCATTTCACCTTCGGCATCTACCCCCACGGCCTCGTCTATCACCACGACACCTCCAGGTGGTACCAATTCGGCGACTTCAAACTCCAAAGCCCCCCCACCTCAGGCCCGCCCGCTCCCGCGTCAT
>NZ_JBGAGS010000020.1:0-150733 GCF_044226605.1 Prosthecobacter sp.
TGATAAGCGCATTACAAGCGCTCAGGAAAGCAGCACAGCACTGAAGGCAAAATCGCTTGGCAGAATGCCAGAATTTAACCGGCATTCCGGGCAGGCCTCTCTAAAAAGAGTGTTTTCACACAGCCTGTGTCCCCAGCCCGTCGTCGTCGGAGCCGCGACATTTCGAGGTTCATGATTCGCTCTGATGTCTCCAGAGTCAGGGAGGAAGAGGGACAGTAAGAGATCAAATCTGTCAGTCCTCACTACGGCTGCCGCCAAAAAAATCAGCACTCCGTGTAAGAATGATGCTGGATCTGCCATCTGCCGCCCTTACTCTCCCGGCATGAAAGCCAGCCTTGCCTGCCTCGCGTGCATGTTCGCCTCTTCCTTGTCTCTTTTCGGTACACCGGACCGCACCATCAGGGTCGAGGAAGATTTTCTCGGCTCCAATGAGACGGGTTTTGCCATTCTCAGGACGGAAACCGACAACCACTCGAGCTACTACCGGCTGCAGGTGACGCGCTACCTGGATGAGTACGAGAAAGTCCCCGAGCAGCAGCCCGAGGCCTGCTTTCTCGCCCGCAGGGTCAAGCGCACAACGCTGCTGGACGTGGACCATCTGAGAGATCCCGACACAGGAAAACCAAGTGAGAACGTCAGAACCCGGGATGACAGCACCCAGATGGCTGATCTGCTGACCCGCTACCCGGCGCGAGCGCAGCGCTGGGATGCGTCCCGCTTCGCCAAGCTCTCCTCATGGAAAAAGGACGGCCGAATCAGCTCTGGCGAGGCGAATTTCCTTTCAAACTACACCTCCCTCCCAGAGGAGATCTTTGGGGAATACCACCGTCAGCCAAAATGGAAGATGGAGCAGGCCATGGAGGACATGAATGCTCTCTACCTGCGGGTCACCACCGGCATGCAGGAGGCGGACGAAGATGAAGGCAGCAGTCAGTCCCGCTGGATCTGCCTCATTCCCGCCAAGACGCGCCAGGTGCATGACCATCTGGCCCTGCAACCCGCCTACCTCTGCGCCGGCAGCCACCCGACAGCGGAGGACGCCGTGAAGCAGGCCCGCGAGATCAAAGCGAAAGCCGCAGAGGCAAAATCGCCCGTGCCCGCGCTGGCGGTGTGGTCGGTGCGGTACGGCGGCGCTCCACTTTGCTTCACCCTCGTGCTGCAGGAGTCCATGGAGGACATGCAGCCGGAAAGATTCAAGCAACTCCAGCTTCTCTTCGGAACCAGCCTTTCCCCCATCTCCAGCACCTGCTTTGTGGAGCGGGCGAAAGGCAGCGAGTCTCTCTGAGCACCCGGCCAGATCCAAGGCTCCATCCTGGAAGTCATCCGCCAGCGTTGCGAGGCTGCTCCCGGTGTTTGAGGCTGCGACCGGCTGACTGCGGTAGTCCCAAGCGGGTTTCATGCCGCGAGCTGTTGAAAGCAGGTGTCGTATCGGTTGCTGCACCGGCGCGGAGCGGTGGACGATCGCGCCCGGAAGGGGATCGAGATGATTCTCCCTGCCCGCGCGCGGCCACGCCCGGCCAGGAGTGGGACCATCCTGGTCCCACAACCTTCCGCAAACTCTACCATTTCATACCAGCAGCTTCCGGGCCGATCCTGCGAACGCCTTTGGCCACCCGGCTGCGCAAAATTCCATGACAAGCCAGGATTTGCAGACGCTTCCAAAAATCCGCCCTCCTGTGGCGTAGTGGTGATTCACCCCTTGCGGCTCAGACGCGCCCTGCCGCATGCCACGCAACCCATTGTCCTCATGTCCCCGCGCCTTCACCTCGCCTCCGTTCTTTCCCTGGTTCTCATGTGCATCGCCACGCGGGGGCGTGCAGACATCCCCAAGCCCGCCGATGCGCCGCAGCCGCTCTCCCCGCAGGAGAGTGCGCGTGCTTTTGTGGTGCCGGAGGGCATGCAGATCCGCCTGCTGGCGGCGGAGCCTGTGGTGCGCGAGCCTTCCGGCATCTGCTGGGACGAGCGTGGGCGCGTCTTTGTCTGCGAGCTGCATGGCTACAATGTGGAGGGGCAGATCGACATCGATGAACTCAACAAGTCCGGCAAGCTGGACACCACCGTGCGGCGCATCGCTGCTTCAGAAAGTGCCAGGTCCAGGGCGGAGGCGGAGACCTACGGCACCGTCAAACTCCTGCGGGACACGGATGGCGACGGCGTCATGGACAAAGCCATCGTGTGGGCGGACCGCCTGCCGCCCTGCTACGGACTTACCGCTGCGAATGGCGGGCTCGTCGTTGCCTGCGCCCCGCACATCGTGTTCCTCAAAGACAGCGATGGCGATGACCTGCCCGATGTGAACGAGCGGCTCTTCACGGGCTTTGGCACCGGCATGCTGGAGCGCGGCATCAATGCCCCCACGCACGGCCCCGATGGCTGGATCTACTTTGGAAGGGGCTGGCAGGGCAGCGGTGCCATCACGGGGCCGCATCTCCAGAAGCCGGTCACGCTCCCCGGCACCGATTTCCGCATCCGTGCGGATGGCAGCGCCATCGAGCCTGTTGGCGGCAGCACGCGCACCATTGGCACCACCTTCACCGCAGGTGGAGACCGCTTTGTCACCACCACCACCACGCCGGGGCTCTTCGTCACGCCCGTGGAGTGGCGCTACCTGGCGCGCAATCCGGACGATGTCGCCCCGCCGCTGGATGGTGCTGCCACGGAGGAGAACCGCGTCTATCCCATCGCCCCGGTGCATCCCTGGCGCACCAAGCGCGAGCAGCACGCCGAGTATTTCGCCTTCTACAAAAAGATCAGCCTCAGCGATGCCGCAGCCTCCGGCTACTTTACCTCCGCGTGCAGTCCGCTCGTTTATCAGCACGATGTCCTCCCTGGTATCCACGGGCATTATTTGGTATGCGAGCCCGCCGCCAGCCTCGTCCACCGGAGCGAGATCGTGAGGGACGGCACCGCCCTGCGCCTTCAGCGGGTGAAAGGGGAGGAGCAGCGCGAGTTCCTCGCCTCGCGGGATTCATGGTTCCACCCGGTCAGCCTCACACAGACGCCGCAGGGCGGCATCGCCATCTGCGACTTCTACCGCGAAATCATCGAGGACTACTCCGCCATCCCGCGCCACCTGCAGCAGCAGTATGGCGTCACGCATGGGAATGAGCGCGGCCGGGTGTGGCTGCTGCTGCCGAAAGATGCGTCCCGCCTGCAGCGTCCGGCTCCGCCGCCCACGGCCACGGAGGCCCGCGTGCTGGCACTGCGCACGGCGGATGCGGACCACTTTCAAACTCGCCCCGAAGTGGAGAAGGAGCTGCTGGCCATGAATTTCGAAGACGCCGCCATGCCGCCCCAGCTCGTGCTGCAGGCCGCGCTGAGCCTTGGCCAGAGCCGCTCTCCCCAGGTCTTCAACTGCCTGCGCAGCATCGCCCGCACGCATGGCACGCGCCTGCAGTGGATCGACTGCGCCATCACCAGCGGCTTGCACCAGCGGGAGCGCGAGATGCTCCTCGCCCTCGCGCGGGATCCCGGCGCGTCCGCACCCGTCATGGCCCGGCTCGCCTCCGTCATCGCTGCACGTGGAAATGTGGCGGAGATCCAGGCCTGCCTCAAAGAAGATGCTCTCATCACCGGCCAGCCGCGCCAGATTCTCGCCCTCGGGCTGGAGGACGCGCAGCCCCTTGCCAAAGGCACAGCCGCTCCCGAAGTCCCGCCGCCTGCGGCACCCACTGCGGAGCAGACTGCAGCGTGGGAGGCACGCATGCCCGCCATTCTCGCCGCACTCAAAGACAAACCCGACCTGGAAGCCGGCCGCACGCTTTTCACCGGCGTGTGTGCTTCCTGCCATCGCAGCCATGGCATCGGCACCAGCGTGGGGCCGGATCTCGATGCCGAGTTTCAGCGCGCTCCCGAGACCATCGTACGGGACATCGTCTTTCCCGCCGAAGCCGCCCGGCCGGGATTTGAGACCACCTACATCAAGACACGCCGAGGAGAGACGCTTCTCGGCATCACCGCTTCAGATGCGCCCGGCAGCCTGACGCTGCGCCTGCCGGGCGGCAGCGAGCGCACCGTGCTCAAAAAGCACGCCAGCATCCGCACCGTGCGCCACACCTCCCTCATGCCCTCCGGACTTTCCGAAGCCCTGCAGCCGCGTCAGATCGCCGACATCATCGTCTTTCTGCGTTCGCGGTAAATGGCGCGCGCTGGGTGTCCGTCTGTCAGGCATGTCAGGGTCAGGGCGTCCCTCGCAGGTCCACCTTGTGTCCGTCCGGGAACTCCACGTCCAGAGTGGAGTACTTCCACTCGGAGTCGGAGGATTTTTCCGCCACCACCCGCATGGTCGCTTCTCCCTTGGGGCCGGTCACGGGGACCGTGAAGGCGGCTTTGCCCTCGCCGTTGTTGTAGTTCACCGTGCCGGAAAAGGCCCACCCATTGTCAATGGGAGTGCCCAGGGCCTCCTGCACCTCGGTGGAGTTTTGCACGCGCCTGAAGGCCTCCGCATACACGTCCGTCTTCTTGATGACGTTCATCGCAAAGAGGAAGATGCCGATGGAAGCGAGCACCCCGAGCACGAGAAGCCCCAGGCAGCCGCCGCAGCCAAACAGCGCGCACTTGCCGCCGCTGTTTTTCGGAGGTACCGGGGCTGGCACGGGAGCCGCATTGGAGAAAGGGGAGGAAGGCGGCGGCGTCAGCGAAGGTGGTGGCGGGGGAGGGGAAGGGAAAGAGTCCATGGCCGTGGGCGGAGTGTTTCGAGCATTTTACGCGGAGGGCGGGCAAGATGTCGAGCCTGCACGTAGCACTGCGTTCTGCTCCTTATCGTGAACGATGCACCGGGCGGATGTCGTTAAGGCGCTTCCCACCATGAATCGCTTTCGCGCCTCCGCCTGCTTTCAAATCTTTCTCCTGCTTTCCGCCACCTCCACGCTGCCGGCTGCGGACGCACCGGACCTGCAGGGCATTGTGCGCGGCTATGCAGATGCCATGATCGACCAGAGCCGCACGCAATTGCCAGACCCGACGCTGCCGCTCTTTCCCATCGTGCTCACGCGGGACAAATACCAGATCCCCGCCGGGAAGGTGAGCAATCTCTACACCGCGCGCGTGCCGCAGGAGTTCAAGAACATCGCCAACATCCATCACGACCTGAACCTGTATCAGGTCTTCTATGCGCTGAGCCAGATCACCGGAGAGAAAAAATACGCCGCAGAGGCGGACCGCATCATCGACTGGTTTTTGCACCACTGCCAGGAGCCACGCTACGGCTTCTTCGGCTGGGGCGAGCACATCGGCTGGGACCTCACGAAAAATCAGCTCGGTGGTCAGCCCACCAGCGGGCCGTATCAGGATCAGATTCACGAATTTTATCGCCCCTGGATCTACTGGCAGAAGTCCTTCGACATGGCACCGGAGCAAAGCTTGCGTTTTGCCCAGGCGTTGTGGCGGCACCAGATCGACCACAAGGACGGCAAAATCTCTTTCTCCCGCCATGCCATGATCACCGGCAAAAGCCCCAGCCGGCGCGGCATGGACTTCCCACGCCACGGCGGCTTTTACATCGCCACCTGGGCCGCCGCTTATCAGCGCACGAAAGACCCCGAGATGCTCCAGGCCATGGATGAAATGGTGTCCTTCTATGAGAAAAGCCGCGACCCGCAGACCGGTGCCATTCCGCATGGTTCCAACGACTTTGCCTTCGACAAAGACGGGCGCAAAGTCGCCTACGTGTACTCGCAGAGCCCGGTCTCCCTGGCGGTCGATCTCGAAACCGCCTCCGCCGTGGTGCCAGACGCGCTGAAGCAGCGCATGCTCGCGCTGGCCAAGACGACTGACGCCTTCTTCCTCGCCATGGCGCACGATCCCGGCCCTGGCGGCAAAGGCTTCATCCTCTTCGCCGATCCCAAGACCCTCGCCGCCACCGAGTACTGGCAGACCAAGGAAGACCTCGATCTCGGTCTGCCGCCCAAACGCACGCCCTACACCGGCGGCTGGCGCTCCGCCTACTCCGGGCAGCATCCGCACACCTGGGTGGTTCCGGCACTGATCGCCCGCTACGCGCAGACCCAAAACGAAGGCTACAAAAAGCTGCTTGTGGCCTGTGCCGACAACTACCTCACCGCCGACCCCGACACGTCGCTGAATGAAAAGCCCGCGAACAAAGGCGACCGCCCTTACGACATCGAGGCAGGCTCCATCGGCAACGCCATTGTCCTGCTCAACGCCGCCTACAAGATGACGCACGATGAGAGATACCTCGCCCGTGCCGAATGGTTCGCCGCCTGGGGAGTGAAGAAATTCTGGCCGGATGACAAGCCTCTGCCCCGTGCCTCCGTGCGTGAGAACATTTATTCCGCCGCCTCCCGCTGCGATACCCTCGCCATGGCCATGCTGCAGACCTCCCTGCTGCGCCACAAGCCGGAGAAGGAGAAAGAAGTGAGCCTCATCGCGACGGACCGGTAGGCCAGCGTGCCATTTGTCAGCACCTGCCATCCGATCCGCACGCGGCGTGCGTTTTCACGGCATGAGTGAGAGCCAACACCCTGCCTGGCGGAGCATCCCCTCCGGATATTTGCTGCCACCTGCAGACGAGGTCGTCTGGGGCTGGGGTGGCGCGGAGGTGCTGCCGGTGGTGTATCACGCGGAGGAGGCGCCGAAGGAGGGCTTCTGGACCGGCCTCGCGGGGCAGCGTGTGCCGCTCATCACCCACTGGATGCCTTACGGTGAAAATCCGGACCAGCCGCCGCGCATGCCCGACGTGTGGTCCCGCAGGCACGACGGGCTTTCCGAGCCGCCGGCGGATGCCGCGTTTGTGTGGGCCTTCATCGGAGATGATCCGCCACGCCGCGCGCAGTATCGCGATGACCACTGGCTGGATCTGGATGGCTGTGAACTGGATGCACGCAGCCTCAAATGGTTGCGCGATCTCGAGTTCACTGATCCCGCGCAGCATCCCTGAGAGAATGGGCTGAAGGTTTGGAGGCAGGGCGGGCACTGGCGTGGCCATCAGGGGCTGCATGCCGTGTATCCACAAGGGTTCCCGATGCGAAACCCCTGTACCACCAAATTCAAATCAAACCCCAATCCCATCATGAAACTCAACACACTCAACGATCTCTTTGTGCAGGAGCTCAAGGACCTTTACAGCGCCGAAACACAGCTCGTGAAGGCCCTGCCCAAGATGGCCAGAGCTGCCTCCAACGAAGAACTGCGCTCCGGCTTTGAAGAGCACCTGGAGCAGACCCGCAACCACGTCACGCGCCTGGAAAGCATTGCCAAGGCGGGCGACTTCAAGCTCGCCGGCCACCGCTGCAAGGCCATGGAAGGCCTCATCGCAGAAGGCAGCGAACTCATCAGCGAAGATGCCGAGGATGCCGTGCGGGATGCCGGACTCATTGGCGCCGCACAACGTGTGGAGCACTATGAGATCGCCGGTTACGGCACCGCCCGCGCCCTGGCCATCCGCCTGGGCTATGACGACGCCGCAGACACGCTGGGCCAGACCCTGGACGAAGAAAAAGAAACCAACGACAAGCTCACCGACCTGGCCACCTCCACAGTGAATGAGGAAGCCGCCGCGCTGGCGTAAGGGGGCGCAGCGCCTCCTTTTTTATTTCCTGCCCTCAGGCTGTGCCGCCCGCATCGGGCGGCACAGTCTTTTTTGGCATTAGCGACCAGCATTGCGCATGTGCGTGCCCGAGAGAGCGTGCCTCCGTTGCCCAAAAGGCGGCCGGGCGGGGCCTCACCCGCGTTTCTTGCGCGCGGCCCTGGCGCCTTCTTTGCCCAGTGCGGTGCGCGTCTTTTTCGGCAGTTTCGCGAGGGTGCGTTTCTGCTTCGCGGCAGTGGCCGCTTTCTTGAGGTTCTTCCGCGCAGCCGCCGTTTGCCTGGCGCTTGTGGTGGGTGCCTTGTATTTGGCGGGCGCGGTGGTCGTCGGAGCCTTTTCCGCAGCTTTGTTCATGCGTCCCGCCTGCCGCTGCTGCCTGCCCGCCGCGGAGGGCGTGCCGGGGTTGAGGAACCACGGTTCATCGGGCGGCAAGGAGGAGTCATCAAGGTTCATTGCAGTGCAGTGTTGGAGACAGGGTGGAGTCAAAACAAACTCACCCCCATCCATCGTGTGAAAGCCGGTTCCGGTCTCATCCCGCACGGGTTTTGGGTCCCCTTCGCGGCGGCCTTGGCACTGGATAAGGCACCTTCCTGAGGCTGGCAGCTGCCTCTTGGGCTTACTTCCTTCCAATAAAGAAAAATTACCAGCACACGAACTGCTGGCGTGGCTCCTGCGAGGGGGTATCGTACCGTCGTGTCCTGTCCAGTATTTGTGGCGGATTCTCCTTTTTCACCTTTTCTACCCCTTAATACCCTCTTTCTCTCATGTGCGGCATCGTTGGTTACGTAGGCAATCGGCAGGCGAGTTCCATCCTTCTGGACGGGCTGCGTCGGCTGGAATATCGCGGCTATGACTCCGCGGGCATGGCGCTGAATGGCGGCGGCGAGACTTTGCGAGTGGTGAAACGCGCGGGCCGCATCGACAACCTGCGTCAGGCCGTCACCGAGGCCAATCCGCTCGGCACGATGGGCATCTCACACACCCGTTGGGCCACCCACGGCCCTGCCACGGACGTGAACGCCCACCCACACCCGGATCAGTCCGGCAAGCTGGTGCTCGTCCACAACGGCGTGATCGAGAACTACCAGACCCTGCGCGACCAGCTTGCGGCCAAGGGCCACACCTTTCAGTCTCAAACCGATACGGAGGTGCTTTCCCACCTCGTCGGCACCTACTTTGATGAATCCACCGAGAAGGATGGCACCCAGCGCCTCGTCAATGCGGTCAAGTCCGCGCTGGCCCGCGTGAAGGGTACCTACGGCATCGCCGTCATGCACGGAGACCTCCCCGGCGTCATCGTCGGTGCGCGCCTTGGAAGCCCCCTGATTGTGGGTTTGGGCGACCATGAGCACTTCCTCGCCAGCGACGTCTCTGCCGTGGTGAATCACACACGGGATGTCGTTTACCTCAACGACTACGATATCGTCACCATCACCAAAGACCGCTACAGCGTGCAGTCCCACCAGGGCGTGCCGGCGGAGGTGAAAGTGAGCCGCGTGGAATTCAATGCCGATGACGCTGAGAAGGGCGACTTCCCGCACTTCATGCTCAAGGAAATCTACGAGCAGCCGAACTCCCTGCGCAATGCCATGCGCGGCCGCCTTTCCCGTGATGAGTGCACCGCCATCCTCGGTGGCCTGAACATGAGCCCGAAGGAGCTGGTGCAGATCGACCGCATCATCCTCGCCGGCTGCGGCACGGCCTACCACGCCGCCATGGTGGGCGAGTACCTCATCGAGTCCCTCGCCCGCGTGCCGACGGAGGTGGAGATCGCCTCCGAATTCCGCTACCGCAATGTGCCCACGAACAAGAACACCCTGCAGTTTGTGATGAGCCAGAGCGGCGAGACCATCGATACGCTCGCAGCCATGCGTGAAGGCCAGCGCAAAGGCATCCGCTGCCTAGGCATTGTGAACACCGTGGGCAGCACCATCGCCCGCGAGAGCGACGGCGGCGTTTACATCCACGCAGGTCCGGAAATCGGTGTGGCCGCGACCAAGACTTTCACCTCCCAGGTCACCATTCTCACCCTGCTGAGCCTGCTGCTCGGGCGCATCCACCACCTTTCCAGCGTGGACGGGTTGGAGATGATCGACCAGCTCGAGGCCATGCCGGACAAAATCATCCAAATCCTCAAACAGGCAGACAAGATTAAGGCCATCGCCGAAAAGCACGCGCACGCCGAGGGCATGCTCTTCATGGGCCGCCAGATGAATTACCCCGTGGCGCTGGAAGGCGCGCTGAAGATGAAGGAAATCAGCTACATCTACGCCAGCGGCCACCCCAGCGCGGAGTTGAAGCACGGAGTCATCGCGCTGGTGAAACCAGACATGCCTTCCGTCTTCATCGCCCCGGACGATGCCGTGTTTGATAAAAATGTCAGCAACATCGAGGAAGTCCGCGCCCGCAAAGGCCCCGTGATCGCCGTCACCACCGAGGGCCGCACCGAGCTGGAGCGCATCACCGACGACGTCATCTATGTGCCGGATTGTCCCTCCTATCTGACCCCCATTTTGAACGTCGTGCCCCTCCAGCTCCTGTCCTACTACACCGCCGTGGCGCGTGGATGTGATGTGGATAAACCGAGAAATCTGGCCAAAAGTGTTACGGTAGAGTAAAATAATGCATTCTCCTCCCGCTCATGACTGCCTTCCTGTGCCGCACCCGCCCCACGATTTGCCTCGTGGCGCTGGTTCTGTGCCTGGGCGGGATGAGCGGTCATGCGGTGGATGTCCCTGATCCTGACGACTCGCCCGCCGTCGCCTCGCCGGATCAGACCCCGGCAGATTTTCTCGATCTGGTGGGCCGCCAGACGAAGGCCCGCTGGCGCCTGCTTTTCCGTCCGCCTCCGCCCACACCGCCGACCGACCGAGGCCGCGCCGCCCTGATCCTCGGCGGCCTCATGGCAGACAGCTTCCTCGTCTGGCAGGCGGGAGACGCGCAGCAGTTCCGGAATAACAACCAGGAAGTGCTCAGCTACTGCCGCATGCTCGGGCTCGGAGAGAAGCTCATGCCCCGCCTCATGGCCCAGGGTAAAATGGCCGAAAGCAGTGAGTGGAAGGAATTGCGCCAGGAGATCGTGGAAGGGCATCAGGAAATGATCCGGATGCTGCGGGAACAACGGGACGACGACCTCGCGGTCCTCATCGACATGGGTCTGTGGCTGCGTCTTTTGGAAATCAGCTCCAGCGTGGTGCTGGAAAACGGCTCCGTCGAAGCGCGGCCCCTCTGCATCGGCTCGCCCACGATCCTGCAGGAGATCCGGGATGACTACAACCGCCTCAGCCTGGCCAAGCACGAGGAGGCCGTCATCAAGCGCTTTGGCACCGCCATCGAAGACATCAGCACCCTCTGGCGCGGCACCGGCCCCAGCCAGCCCAGCGAAGAGCAGGTGGTGCAGACGAATGAGAAGCTCAAGGAGGTCATGCAGGTGCTGGTGGAGAAGCAGCCGTGATCCGTCTCGCTCTCCCGGCCCCATGACCCGCCCCCGCTTCCTTATCATCGGCCAAGGGCTTGCCGGAACGGCGCTGGCCTGGCATCTGTGGGAGAGGGAGGTGCCCTTTGTCATTGCTGACCGGGATGAAGCCGTCACCTGCTCCAAGGTGGCGGCAGGATTGATCACTCCCATCACAGGCATGCGGCTGACGGTGAGCTGGCGTTATACCCTGTTTTACCGTGAGGCGCTGCGTTTTTACCGGCACTGCGGGAAGAGGCTTGGGCAGCGGTTTTTCTTTCCACGGGGCTACGTGCGCCTGCTCAAAAGCGAGGCGGAGATCGCCAAATGGCACAAGCGCCGCCAGGACCCGGACATGCAGCCCTTCCTCCATCCGCAGCCGCCTGTGTTGGATGCGGAGGTCATTCACACGCCGGAGAACGGCTTCCAGCAGCGCCATGCCGCCTGGCTGGACACCACCGTGTATCTCAAGGAGAGCCGCAGTTTCTTCGAGTCTCTTGGTGCCTGGATGCGGGCCGAAGTGCAACCTGCTGACGTTCAGGATGATACCAGCGGCGTGAAATGGCAGGGACAGCGCTTCTCCCACGTCATCTGGGCACAGGGTTGGAGCGCAGAAAAACACCCGCTGCTGCACTGGGTGCCCTTTCAGTCCGCCCGCGGTACCATCTTCACGGTGCAGGCCGATCTTGGCGGAGAAAAGCGCACCCTCAACCGCGGCTGCTGGCTGCTCCCCCGGCCCGATGGCAGCCTCCGTGCCGGCTCCACCTACGAGTGGAAGTTTGACGATCCCAACACACCTGACCCCGGTCAGTTGGCGCAGCTTGAGACCCATCTCCGCGGCCTGCTCAAAGCCCCCGCCGAGATCACCGCCATGCAGACGGCCGTGCGCCCGATCATCAAAAATCAGCAGGCCCTCATGGGCACCCATCCGACGCACCCGCGCGTGGCTTTCCTCAACGGCCTCGGCTCCAAAGGCTCCCTCCGCAGTCCGTGGCTGGCCCGCCATCTCATCGAGCACCTGCTGGACGGGAGTGCTCTGGACCCGGAGCTGGATTTGCAGGGGAACCGGATTTAGACCAACTCTCAAAAATCTTGTCACATTGCCCGGACGGCGGAGCGGCCCCATTGGCTGCGTTGGTCGCTTGCCTGTTATGTTCCAATAGCAGGCGGCGCTCCCGCCTTGCCACTGGGGCCGCTGCGCTCGCCGGTCAAAATGACAATCTTTTCGAGAACTGGTCCAAGGTGTTATTTCAAAGCCTCGCGAATGAGGGCTGCCTTATCGAGCTGCAGAATCGACGGCGCGTCCTCCAGCGACAGGTCTTTGACCATAGGATACGCGGACTCAGGCGTCACGATGAGGCTAACGAGGGTGTTTCCGGGCAGGTCGATGCATCCACGGTAGGAGCGGGTGGGTTTGTGGATGGCCAGCAGCCTGCTATAAATCGTGGTGTCGCCCCCCTGGACATTCGCGGGTTTTGGCATCAGCTCCTGTCCTGCCAGCCAGAGCCAGTCGCCATCATTCACCGCAGTGGGTACGTTCACGTTGATGCGAATATCTTCCGGGAAGCGGATCGTCTGCGGCGGCTGCGGTCCCGGGGTGGATGAAACCCAGGAGATGCTGTCTTTGTTCAAGATCCAGAGTCCTTGCTCGTCCGCCCACATCCCGCACACCACACCCAGCGCCCGGGTGGGCACCGGCTGCCGGGTCCTGATTTTTGTGGCAGCATCCAGCGTGAAGAGTTCAGCGGTGTCTCCTTGAAGCGGCTGGTAGAGGCAGTAGAGCCGGGAGCCAAAGGAGGTCAGCTGCGAGATCCGCTTCATTGCCAGCGGCTTGCCGTTCATCTCCAGAGGCAGAGGACGCCAGCCTTTGGAGGCACTCCATGCAGCCAGCATCGGCTTGTCGGCCGCTCCCGTGCCGGCTGCATATACCTCGTCTCCCACCCGCACCGCGTGGGAGATCTGGCCCAGCGGCAGTCCCTCTTTGTCCGTGAACCGGGTAAACTGCTTGGAGGCCCGGTCCTGCCTGGCGATCCCGTAGGTCGGTCCGCCAACCCAGAGGCTGTCAGGGGTCTGCAGCAGGAAGGTCAGCTCACCCGAGATCTGCTGCGGGAACGGGGCGACTGGCGTAAACTTCTGGGTCTGCGGAGACCAGTCCGACACCATGGTATGCTGGCGGTCATTCAGTTCACAGGTAAGGGCGATCACGGCGTCCTTCCCGTTGCAGACCGCCTGCTGAAGGGTGGGTTCGGCCCACTCCTTGGGCAGAGGAACCGGGGTCAACGGTACCGGCAGCCGTTTTGAGAGGGGCTTCGCCGGCGGCTGGGGTTCGGCGGCTCCCGGCGGAGGCGCATTTTCAGACTCCTGAATCACAGGCAGGTAAACGCCGTTGTAGGCATCGCTGAAATACTTGGCCGGAAGTTTCATGGCGTCAGCGGTTTCCGCGTGCCTGCCCGCTTCGTCAAACCAGTGAAGCAATTCCAACCGCTTCTCGATGATGGCCGCCGGGACTGGATTCACGAAGTTGCGAATGATCTGGCGCCACGCAGCCTGGGCGAGTTCGAGACGCGTCTCCAGCGGCAGAAAAAACTCGAGATCCCGCGTCACAAATTTCGAGTCGTAGGTGGTGTTCTCGGTATACTCTGCCAGAGTCCGCAGGAGACAGTTCGCCGTAGATCGCGCCAGGACGTCGCACCACTTGCGGCGCAGGGTCGTGGGCACCCCGTCGGGGAAGCCGCGCCGCCACTGGAGCACGCTGGTGTAAAGCTCCTCATTCATCTGAAAATGCAGGTCCAGAGGGGCGTCCTTGGCGGACTGGAAAACAGTGAAGGGCACCTTTTCATTTCTTCGGACGGACGTCACCACCTGCCGCAGCCCCTCGAGGCCAAAACGCGCCACGTGCTCATCCCAGTCGAGTCTGCGGCGCCACAGCCGCCAGAACGTGCCCGAGGAAGAATCGATCCGCTCCTCCACCACCGGGAACTGCAGGTTGTCGTACCAGCGCTCCAGCAGCCAGGTGGCGGCGATTTCCGCGTCCTCGGGGGCAAAGAACCGTGCGGCTTCCAGAGCGCGCATTGTCAGCTCCCAGCGCGTGACCAGCCAGCGGTTGCCGCGGTCCAGGCGCATGGTGGCCGGCTCCTGCGCGATCAATTCCCGCGCATGGGTGAAGAGGATGCGTGCGGCGTTCAGGCGGTCGTCATTTCCCGGCTGCGGCTTTGGCATGGCCAGCGCCGCGGTGATGAGCTCTGCCGCCAGTTTCTCCGCAGCAGCCTCCATGTCCCCCTGCCGGGTTTCCACGCTGAAGGTCTGAGTCTTGTCCCCACCGCTCCACAGTTCAAACACGATGCGGACCGGCATCTCGGCGAAGGGTGTGTTCGCATCCCCCGTTTCCTCGCACCAGCCCCAGAGGTAGTGGTCGGCCACGCCCTTCCAAGCCTCGCCATGGGCCTGCGTCAGGCCGCTGACGGCCAGTTCGGACTCATGGGCCGCCTGGTCGCTGCCCATCAGGTTCAAAACGCGGGCCTCCTTGCCTGCGGCACCCCGGTGGATGGCTCGCAGCAGCCCGGGAACGCCGGCGTCCAGGCGATTTGTGCGTGTGGTGCGGTTGCCAATGAAAAGAGGGGCGAAAACCCTCTGGGCCTCTGCCGCAGCCAGCTGAGCGCGCGCTTCGCCGATGGCCTCCCGCGCTGCCGCCGCCGCCTTTTCCAGATGCGGGCCAGTCACGGTCAAGGGCAGTCCGGTCGTCTGGGGAAGAAACAGCCTGCGCTCTGCCAGCACATCACCCCGACGGGCTTCCACCACCTGCAGGATCAGCTCACGTCCGAGGCCTTCATCCACCTCAAAACGCCCCGTGACCAGCAGATCCGCCTTCACCCACTGGCCGATGCCCATGCTCTGGCCGGGAGAGAGCAGCCCTGCGGCACCATGAACCAGTTCTTCCTCGGCTTTTTCAATCTCCGCACGCTCCACCCAGTGCACCCCCTCGATCTCCTGGAGGCCGGTTTGCAGCGCCAGACCAAAATCGCGCGCAGCTTCCACGCTCGGGTACCAAGTGTCGTCCTGAATGACAAAGGGCAGCGCCGCAGCCGTCACGGCAGGCAATGCGCGGTGGCCTTTGGAAGCCGGCGGTGCGGGCGCTTTTTCCACGACATCCGCGGAGGCAAGCCGGTTGGCAGAAGGCTTGAGCCCCCGCTTTTCCAACCATGCGACGGTCTCCGCGTGCTTGTGAAGCCGGGCCAGGTCCAGAGCATTAAGCCCGGCAAGATCCTCTGTGTCCAGACGGGATCCAGCCGTGGTCAGACGCTCCACCAAGGAGGTGCGACCCAGCAGGGCGGCCAGCATCAGCGGCGTGTGGCCCCTGCAGTTCTGAACATCCAGATTCACCTTGTGTTTCAGGCAGTATTCCACCGCCTGATCATGTCCGGCCATCACCGCATGATGAAGCTGGTTAAACTTCGCGCCATCGCTGCACTGGAGGTGGTCGCCCTCATTGGCGAACTGGTTCAGCCGCTCCATGACCTCCACATTGCCGCCCGCCGCAGCGGCAAAGAGCGTGCAATGCATCTCATGCCGGAAGGATTTGTAGTGAGCCTCCAGGGCTTGATTTACCGCCTGCAGATCGCCACGACGTGCCGCCTCAGCCAGCACGAGCACCGGGTTCTTGGGGGGGAGGACCACGCCTTTGGCGGTCAGCTGCTGGAGCAGGCCTTCATTCCCCCAGTTGATCACCGCAGGCAGCCAGAGGGCCGGATTGTCCGGCACCGCGACTCCTTCCTTGAGCAGCCAGGAAAAGGCAGGTTCCCGGCCCAGATAGGCGGCGTAGCGCAGAGCATTTGCGCCGCGCTTGTCCAGGGCGTTGAGATCCGCCCCCAGGGTCTGGAGCCGCTTGAGGGTGGCCATGTTGCCAAACAGCGCGGCGTGCTGCAGCGCCGTGCTTTTGTCCTGGCACTGGGTGTCCACCGGAATGCCCCGCTTCACCAGCATCTCCACCACATCGGCGCTGCTCTCGCGCGCGGCATACACCAGCACCGGCCACGGGCCTTTGACGCGGCCCCGCACCTCGGCCCTGGGGTCGGCACCTCCGTTCAGCATCACCTCTACCAGCTTGAGAGAGCCGCTTTTCAGCGCCAGGGCAAAGGCGTCTGTCTCTGAAATTTCGCCCTTTTCAGGCTGCGCTCCGGCCTTCAGCAGCAGTTGCGCAGACTCGGCATCGCCCGCACGGCAGGCCAGCGCCAGGGCGCTCACGCCATCATAGTCCCGGGCATTGGCATCCGCCCCGGCGGCCAGCAGATCAGCGATGATATGCTTCTGAAACGTGTTCAGCGCATGCATGAGGGGTGTGTAGCCACGCCTGTCGCGCGCATTGATGGAGACGCCCTCATTGAGGTAGCGCCGCACGTAGCCGATCTTGCCGATGGACGCCTCCTTCCAGATGCCCTCGGGCTTCCAGGTTTCAATGAACTGGGCGGATGTCGGCGCGGGCAGCAGGGCCGCAGCGCCGAGACCGCACACCAGAAATCTCCACGCTGCATGGATGGTTCTCATGTCAAAAAAAGGTGGTGGTCAGGGTTTGAGGCTGGCCGCGAAATACTGGGCCACCAGACGTTCCGCCACACTGCGGCCTGCGTGCTGCAGAGCGGTCTTGGCAGCAATGTTTTCCGCCAGATCAACCGCGCTGGAGGTCTGGCGGTCGACCCAGATTTTGTCATGTTTCGCATTCGCCACCTTCACCTCCAGCCGTGCCTTGCAGAAGATCATCTGCCCGCGCTGTCCGCCGCGCTCGCTGAAGGCCTCCCCTTCGACGGTGTAGTCCGCAGGGCCGCTGTCCACCAGCGTGAAACCCAGCTGCTGCAGCACACGCTGGAGTTCCGTCTGCGCCGCCGGATCCGGCACACGCCGGGTGAGGTGCTGCTCAGGAATCTGCACACGCACGCTTGGCCGCTCCTTGCCCGCAGGCAGCAAGGCTTTGAGCCGGACGATCATGGCGTCCCAGCTTTCGACTTCGGCGGTGAAGGCAGACTTGGGATCGCGCAGCTTCTCGGTGATCTGGCCCGAGAGCTTTTTCGCCGCGTCCGCGACGCCCGGCTCACCGGCGAACTCGGCGGACACAGAAACCACCCGGCTTGTCTCGACTCCGATCAGCTTCACCACCGCCATGCGTTTGCCGCTGACGTCGATGAGCCGGCCGGTGATGAGCACCTGTGCTCCGATGATGTGGCCGATCTTGGCGGCTGTGTCCGGCTGGATGGTCCCCGTCAGGGACAGTTCCTGCTCACTCAGGACCTTTTCGATCTCCACCCGTTCCACCAGCTGGAGTTCGGGATGCTCTGAAAGCTGCACTCCTAGCAGCAGAGCCAGTTTTTCGGATTCAGGCTCGATGTCCTTCTGCGCCCCAAACCCCAGCACCGCCACACTCAGGGGCGCCGGCTCTGCCGCTGACAGCGCGGTGCATGCGAGAAGGAGGGAGAACAGAAACAAGAGACTGGTTTTCATAAGGAAGGCTCGCGGTTCAAGAAGCTGACTGGCAAAATTCGACGATCAGACGTTGCAGCGCCGGATCGGAGGGAAAATCTTTGCAACGGCTGGCAGGCACAACCATCAGCCGTCCGCGCCCGGCTGGCTTCATGAGCATGGTCTCCCGCATCCCTGGCAGATCCCCGATCACGACGAGGCACTGGCCCGGCTCCAAGGGCTGCGACTTGATTTTTTCCAGCATTGCCGGGCTTGCCTTGACGAACAGGAGCCCCTGCCATGCAGGCAGCCGTTCCGCATGCGCCAGGGTTACGACCTTGACCTGATCTCGCTCGAACACAGGGATCCAAGGTTTCAGATCGTCCTCCGCCATGACACTGACGCTCTGAAGCGGAGTCAGAAGGCCTCGAGGAGAAAGGCGCAGGCGCACCGTCCCCGCAGCGTGTGGAGTCTCCCCGTTCAAGGCCTGCCACTGGACCAGATACACTGCCGGCTTGCCCGTCTCTGGCAGCACCAGCGAATGCCTCGCCTCTGCCTGCACACTGCCCTCTGCAATGGTTGTCTTCTCTTCAAAGCCGAGGTCTTTGAGCGGCACAGCAAGGCTTGAAGCAGCCTGAAAAACCTTCCCCCGCAGCGTGATCCTGGAGCCTGGCACGGCCAAAATCCGCCAGCCCAGCACGGAAGGCTGATCACTGAACATCTCCACTTCCGCAGTCTTCCGCGTCTCGCCCGAAGGAGAGGCCGGGTGGATGAAGGTGACGCTCGGATCTTCAGCGCGGGCGCTCAAGCACGCGGCCACCAGCAAACCCGTCCTGACAAGATAAGGGCACAGGGTGGCGGATGCTCGTCTGAAAATTTGCACTTCCAAGCAGAGCTATCAGGAAGGACGCGATGGGGCAATACTATTTTATTTTAGCCGTCCCTCGGCGTTTTACGTCCCGCAAAAGGTTTGATAGGCACCCGGCGCATGCCCTGAGGAGGGCGTCGTATATTCAGACTGGCTGTCGCTCAAGTCATAAGGATTTCCCAGCACTGTCAGAAGGCGCTGCATCACGCTCAGATCTCCGTGCTCCGCAGCGGCGGCGAGAGCTTCCTCCACCTTGTGATTGCGGGGAATCACGGCCGGATTGTGCGCCTGCATGTGCTTTTGGACTTCCACCGCGGACTGCGGCTGGCGGCCCAGCCTTTCCTGCCATTGCGCGTGCCACGCGGCAAAGGCCGCATCCTCCAGTGGGAGAGTGTTTTCTGCGGCGCTCAGACGGTGGAAGGTGTTGGTGAAATCCGCTTTCTGGGCGCGCATCCACTCCAGAAGGGTTTCGATCAATCTATTGTCGCCGTGCTCTGCCGTGAAGAGTCCGAGCTTGGCCCGCATGCCCGAGAGCCAGCGGCTTTCAAACTG
This sequence comes from Prosthecobacter sp., assembly GCF_044226605.1. GTDB lineage: Bacteria > Verrucomicrobiota > Verrucomicrobiia > Verrucomicrobiales > Verrucomicrobiaceae > Prosthecobacter. The sequence goes on from NZ_JBGAGS010000020.1 coordinate 18,865, forward strand.
GGGTTTGAATGACTCGATGGCCGCATTTGCCGCTGCGATGGCCTGCTTTTCATCCGCGTGCAGCAGAGGCAGAAGGGCCTCCGCCAGACGGGCGAGATTCCACTGCGCAATCTGCGGCTGGTTGCCGTAGGCGTAACGGCCGTGGCGGTCAATGGAGCTGAACACCGTGGCGGGATCGAAGGCATCCATGAAGGCGCAGGGGCCATAGTCGATGGTCTCGCCGCTGAGCGCCATGTTGTCGGTGTTCATGACGCCGTGGATGAAGCCGACGCACTGCCATTGGGCGATCAGTGCGGCCTGGCGCTCGATGGCTGCTTCGAGCAATGCCAGGCCGGGCGTCTCGGCTCCGACGCGCTTTGGGTAGTGCCGCTGAAGCGTGTACTCCACCAGCGCGCGCAGTGCCTCACGGTCGCCATGCGCGGCTGCCCACTCAAAGGTACCCACGCGAATGTGGCTGGCGGCGATGCGTGTGAGCACTGCGCCCGGCTGCATCTCCTGACGCCATATTTTCTCCCCGGTCGTCACCACCGCGAGGCTGCGGGTGGTGGGAATGCCCAGCGCGTGCATGGCCTCGCTGATGATGAACTCCCGCAGCATGGGTCCCAACGCCGCCCGACCGTCTCCCCGCCGCGAGAAGGGAGTGGGACCGGAGCCTTTGAGCTGCACATCCAAGCGTTCGCCTGTGGGAGTGACCTGCTCTCCCAGGAGAATGGCGCGCCCATCGCCCAGGCCGGTGAAATTCCCATACTGATGGCCTGCGTAGGCTTGGGCCAGGGGTTTGGCGCCCTCCGGCAGTTCGTTTCCCGCGAAGACCGCCGGCTGCTGGGCCAGCGCGGGTCCATTCAGCCCCAGATTTTGGGCCAGAGCGTAATTAAAAACTACCATTCGCGGCTCCTTCACCGGTGTGGGGTCGAGGTGCTCATAGAGCATCGCGGGCAGGCGGGAATAAGAGTGCTCCAGATTCCAGCCGAAGGAGCCGGGTGTGGAAGGAGCGGTGGAGGAGATCACGGACTCGGACATGCAGAGAGGACTACGAACCTCATCCGCCATGTGGGGCGGCAAGTCCACTGCGCCGTTCGTGCGCTCTGCTCTCAACACTCCAGATGCAATCCCGCGATTTCTCCCCATGGATGTTCTTCCGCTCCATGACACCTCCTTTCCACAAACCCCACCTCGCCAGCCCGAATGGCGGCCTGCCTTCCTCCGTGCTGTGGGCGCAGCTCATGCTGAAGGATCGACTGCAACCCGGGGATGTGGTGATCGATGCGACGATGGGCAACGGGCATGACACTCTCTTTTTGAGCCAATGCGTGAGCCCCGGCGGCCATGTGTATGCCTTTGATGTGCAAGCCACCGCTTTGGTGGAGACGGCGAAACGTGTGCCTGCGGAGATGACCACGCTGATTCACTCCGGCCATGAAACCATGCGCGAACACGTTCCGGCGGAACAGCATGGGAAGATCAGCGCGATCATGTTCAATCTCGGTTATCTGCCTGGGACGGACAAAACGCTTATCACCCGAACGGAGACAACCATGGTGGCCGTGGAGGCCGCGCTGGAATTGTTAAAGCCGGGGGGGCTGCTCACCATTGCCGTGTATCCCGGGCATGAGGGCGGGGCGGAAGAGGGGCGCAGCATTGCCGGGTGGGCTGCCACGCTGGAGTCCCGCCGCTACGAGGTGCAGCACCTGCGCCCCATCAACCGTGCTGCCTCGCCGCCGGAGCTGTGGGTGGTGTGGAAGCGGGGGTGAGGAAGTCAATGGTCACTCCAGATCGTCGATCAGCGGCACCGAAAAGACTGTGGCATGCTCCCGGCCTCGCACTTAGACCAACTCTCAAAAAACCTTGTCACATTGCGCGCACGGCGGAGCGGCCCCATTGGCTGCGTTAGTCGCTTGCCTGTTATCTTCAAATAGCAGACGGCGCTCCCGCCTTGCCACTGGGGCGGCTGCGCTCGCCGGTCAAAATGACAATCTTTTCGAGAACTGGTCTATCTGCACCGGGACACACGTCGCAGCGAAGCGTCACGCAGGATGGCCTGCATGCTGCAGGTGTAGGCGGAACGCTGACCGACTGACATGAGTGTCTGTCGTACTTCGGAGGGGGCAGTAGAAAAATACAGATACCTTTGTGTGCCGCGGGCACTCCAAAGCCCCCTCGTACTTGCGCAGTGCCCCATCTCCGCCTAGCTGAATGCCCGCGCGCATGAACCTCGACTACTTCAGCATCCTCTCCGTCGCTGTGCCGGTGTATCTCACCATGGCCGTCGGGGCGATGGCGCGGCGCACGGGGCTGCTGAAGCCGGAGGCGGACGTCAGCCTGATGAAACTTTCGGTCATGCTGCTCACTCCCGCGCTGATCATCGAGCGTGTGGTGGGGAATCCTGCCGTGATGCGCCTGCCGCCGGTGCTGGTGGCGGCCGGGCTGGGCTATGGGCTCGTGGCTCTCGGCATCGCGTTCACCTATTTCGTCGCGCCGCTGATCGGTCTGAAAAAAGGAGAGGGCCGCCGCACCTTCAGCGTGGCCTGCGGGCTGCAGAATTACGGCTTTGTGGCCATCCCGATCGTCACCGCCTTGTTTCCAGACAAAGGTACACTGGGAGTGCTCTTCACCTTCACGCTGGGGGTGGAGCTGGCCTGCTGGACGGCGGGCGTGGGCCTGCTCACAGGCCTGGACAAGGCCCCGTGGCGGCTGGCGCTGAATGCACCGGTCCTCACCATCCTGACCTCCCTCATGCTGAATTTCACCGGGCTGCATGCTTACGTGCCGCAGGTGGCGCACAACACCTTCACCATGCTGGGCGCCTGCGCCGTCCCGCTCGCCGTGCTGCTCATCGGTGCCTCGATTGCAGATCTCTGGGGGCAGGGCGCCATGCAGTGGAAGGTGGCCATCTACAGCCCGATTCTGCGCCTGGGCATCATCCCCATCGCCTTCCTCGCAGCGGGTGCCTGCCTGCCCATCACCCTGGAGCTGAAGCGTGTCATCGTTGTGCAGGCGGCCATGCCTTCCGCTGTATTTAACATCATGATCGCCCGACTCTACGGCGGCCATGCCTCCACGGCTGTGCAGGTGGTCATCGCCACCACGATCGTGAGCTGCGTCACCACGCCCCTCGTCATCGCGTGGGGGCTGAAGCTTGTGGGCGCATGACTCTTCCCTGGTATCTTCTCTTCCCGCTCGCCGCCGCCGTGGTGTATGCCATCGCTTCGCTGCTGCTGAAAAAAGCGCTCGTGGAGGGCGCGCACCCCATGGCGTGCTTTCACATCAACAACTGGGCCGGCATGCTCGCGTTCCTGCCGCTCGTTTTCTTGGAGAAGCAGCCCGTGCAATGGCAGGAGTGGTATGTGCCGGTCGGACTGGGAGCGCTTTTTTTCGTCGGCGGCTGGTTCACCTTTATCGCCATGCAGCGCGGGGATGTCTCGCTCGTCACGCCCGTGCTTGGTTCCAAGGTGGTGTTCGTCGCACTCGGGGCCAGCCTCTTCATTGCGGGCAGCATGAAGCCGCTGATGTGGACGGCCGCCATCATCACCACGGGCGGCATCGCCCTCATGAGCGCCACTGATTTCAAAACACCGAAAGGCGCGCGTCTGGCGGGGCCGGTGGTCATGGCGCTCGTCAGCGCGGCGCTGTATGCCTTTGCGGATGTGTTTCTGCAAAAGTGGGCGCCTGCTTTTGGGCCGAAGACTTTCCTTGCCATCCTCGCGGGGACCACCGGCGTGCTCTCCCTCGGCGCCATGACGCTGCTTCCCAGCCGCCCGCCGATTCCGTGGAACCGCGCCACGCAGTGGTCCCTTGGCGGCAGCGCATTGATCGCCGCGCAGTCGATCACGCTGGGCCTTTCGCTCGCTTATTTCAACGACGCCGTCGGCGTGAATGTGGTGTATGCCACACGCGGCATGTGGAGCCTGGCCGTGGTGGCGCTGCTCGGCCCTCTGCTGGGAAATCGCGAGAGGCATGAGTCTGGCAAGGCCTATGGCATTCGCATCCTAGCAGCCATCCTGCTGATGGCCGGGGTGGTGTGCGCTGTGATTGCGCGCATGAACTAGCCTGTTCCGAGGAACAGCGGCGGCACGCAGGCACTTTTTGACAAGGAAGGCAGGCGGCTGGGAAACGATTTCTTTATGCCTGCCCGAACTCCACATCCGAGATTTCCTTTGATCAGAATGCGCCACCCGGCGTCAAAGAACACGTCACAACCTCCAGTCCCCCGAATCTCATGCACTCTTCCTTGCGACTCCTGCTCGTCATGCTTGTGGCGGCAGGCACAGGCGCTCCGCTGCAGGCGGCCACGACTTCATCCAAGGGGAAAAAGTCGTCCACGTCCGCCTCCAAGTCGGGCACCGCTGCTAAAAAATCCGCGCCTTCGTCCTCCAATAAATCTGGCTCGTCCAAGTCCGGTTCCTCGAAGTCTGAGGACGAGGTGACGCCGGCGAAAAAGAAGACCCCTCCACCTGAACCGGTGAACGAAGATCCGCCCACCCTCGTGCCGACGCCAGCGGTGGTCTCCACCCTCAGCATCGAGGACATCAGCGGCTTCGACAGCTACCCCAAGCAGATCCAGAGCCTTGTGCAGAGCTGCCTCGCGCTCACCCATTTGGAGCTTGGCTACCTGTATGGCTCCAGTGAACCGAGCAAAGGCGGCATGGACTGCTCCGGCACCATTTACCATGTGCTGCATTTTCAGGGCCTCAAAGACGTGCCGCGCCAGTCGGACGAGATGTGCCAGTGGGTGGACAAGAAAACCCACCTCTACCTCACCCCTACCGCCACGAACTTCGACAGCGAGGAATTTGCCAACCTCAAGCCCGGCGACCTTCTTTTCTGGACAAGCACCACCGAGACCACGCGCAAGCTGCCCGTGACGCACGTCATGGTCTATCTGGGCAAACTCAAGAAAAGTGGCAAGCGCGTCGTCTTTGGCTCCAGCGACGGCCGCAGCTACATGGGCGAGCGCCGCAGCGGCGTGAGCGTCTTCGACTTCAGCCTGCCACGCCCTGAAAGCACCAAGCACTTTTATGGATATGGCCCGACGCCCGGTCTGCTGCCCGTGGAACCGGAGCGGCCTGTAATCGCGGCGATGACGCCAGCGGCTGCGCCCAAGGAAGTGGCCGTGACCAAGGAAACAGTGGAAGCCCAGACACCGTCCTCACCACTATCGAAAGATGCCGTGACAGTCAAGGAAACGGCTTCGTCCAAGGACCCTGTTGCGCTCAAAAAATCTTCCAAGCCGAAGGAGATGCTTCCGGACAACAAGGAGACACGTGCCTCCAAGACAACGGTCGCTGTCAAAGAACCCTCCGCCAGCCAGGAAACACCTGCCCAGCACGAGGAAGTGCGCAAAGCCATTGCGGTATCGACCGACACTCCCACTGCCTCCAGCAGCGACTCGAAAACCGAGGTTAAGAAGACCACCGTCGCAAATGCTCCTGCGAAATCTACCTCCCCGGCCAAGGCCAAGACTTCGAGCACCGCCAAGAAACGCTCAACCACGGTCGCCAGCAGCACCCGCCGTCGCACCCCTGCTCAGCCGCAAAAGAGCGCCTTTCAGCAAAGGGTCGATCAGACCGTCAACTCGGTGCGGCGGTTTTTTCAGCAGTGATTCAGCGAGGATCGCTCGCGGAACAATTCCATCCAAAGATTCGGATGTAGTCAACCACATCTGAAGTCCGAACATCACCTCATCCACCCATCCAGATGCTCCGCTACAAAGGCATCATCGTTCAAATGCGGATACGCGGCATACACACGATCAATCTCTGCCATCTGCCCGGGGCTGAGTGACTCATGCTCATCGAGGCACCACAGGCCTTCGAGGAGGCCTTGGCGGCGGAGGACTTCATGCAGGCCGGCGATGCAGCCATGGAAGGCATTCGCGGCATCGAAGAAGGCGGCGTTGCTGTCGGTGACCTCGATGCCGAGGCGCAGCAGCTCACAGGTGGCTTCGGCATTGCGGCACTGCTCCAGCAGCTCCACGGCGCGCTGGGTCCACACGGACCAGTGGCCGAGGAGGCCGCCGACGATGCGGCGTTCTTTGCCGCCGATGCGATAGGGCGTGAGGAAGTCGGCGACGATGTTGTCGTCGTTGCCGGTGTAGAGGGCGATGTCATCGCGCCCGGCTTCGATGACGGCGCGCACGACATCGAGGGTCTGGTAGCGGTTGAAAGGGGCCATTTTGATGGCGACGATGTTTTCGATCTCGGCAAAGCGCCGCCAGAAGGAATACGGCAGCACACGCCCGCCAACGCTGGGCTGCAGGTAAAAACCCACGATGGGAAGAATCTCCGCCACGGCGCGGCAGTGAGCGATCCTTTCGTCTTCGCCGGCTGCGGGGAGAGCTGCGAGACTGAGGAGCCCGGCGTGGTAGCCCAGACCCCGCAGCAGTTCCGCCTCCGCCACTGCCTGCGCCGTGGCACCGCAGATGCCGCCAATGCGGACGAGGGGTCGCGCTGAGCGGTCCATCTCTTCCTTCGCCAGTTCCAGCACCGGTTTGAAGAGGCCGAACTTCGGATCGCGAATGGCAAACTGCGTGGTGTGCACGCCAACGGCCAGTCCGCCCACACCCGCGGCGATGTAGTAGCGCGCCAGGGCGCGCTGCCGCCGTTCGTCGAGTTTTCTCTGCGCGGTGAGGGCCAGCGGATGGGCGGGGATGGCGATGCCGCGCTGAAGCGGGGAGCGAAAGTCGAAGTTGTTCATGAAATTTTGCTTCGCATGCTGAAGGCGCAACCTTTCAACCGACTCCCCATGCTGCGCCATCTTCTGTTTTCACTTTTTGCCACCGCTGCTCTCCACGCCGCCGATGAATTTCCCCTTGTGCCTGCACAGGAGTGCCACCCGCGGCAGGGGCTGCCGAACTTTTTTGCCAAGGCGAGCACGGCAGGTGCGGAGATCAAGATTGGCTATCTCGGGGGCTCCATCACAGCGCAGCCAGGCTGGAGGCCGAAGACGCTGGCGTATTTTCAGAAGACCTACCCGCAGACGAAGTTCAGCGAGATCAATGCAGCCATCGGCGGCACGGGCTCCGACCTGGGCGTCTTCCGTCTGAAGCAGGACGTGCTGGATCACAAGCCGGATCTCCTGTTCGTGGAGTTTGCGGTGAATGACGGCGGAGCATCTCCCGAACAAATTTTCCGCTGTATGGAAGGCATCGTGCGGCAGACGTGGAAGGCGCTGCCGGAGTGCGACATCTGCTTTGTTTACACCATCACTCAGGCGCTCGTGCCGGCGATGCTGGAGGGCAAGTTCCAGCGCTCCGCGAGCGCGATGGAAAAGATTGCCGATCATTACGGCATCCCCACCATCCACATGGGCATGGAAGTGGCGAAGCTGGCCAAGGAAGGCAAGCTCGAGTGGAAGGCCAAGCTGCCAAAAACGGACGAGGAAAAGAAGACGCTCGGAGATAAATTTGTCTTCGCTCCAGACAGCGTGCACCCGCACGTGGAGACCGGGCACGAGCTGTATCTCGCGGCCATCGTGCGCTCGCAGGAACTGATCAAGTCTGCTTCCAAAAATCCAGGAGCACACGCTCTCGGTGCGCCATTCATCGCGACGAATTACGAGCAGGCCAAGCTGCTGCCCATCAGTGCAGCGACTCTTTCCAAGGGTTTCACGCTGCTGGATCCGAAGAGCGACAAGTTTGGCAAGCAATGGGCCAGCCGCATGACCGCGCTGCACAAAGGCACGCAGCCTGGTGAGACGATCTCCTTCCAGTTCAAGGGCACGCGCTGCTCCATCTACGACATCATCGGTCCCGACTGCGGGCAGGTGCGTGTGACGCTGGATGACCAGCCCGCCAAGCTGGTGCCGCGCTTCGATGCCTACTGCACGTACCACCGGCTGGCCACGCTTGTGATCGGCAGCGATCTCGAAGACAAAGTGCACAGTGTGAAAATCGAGATCGACGCCACGCAGCCTGACAAGGCGACCATTCTGGCAAAGAACGGAAACAAGATCGACAAGCCCGAGCGCTTTGACGGAACCGCGTTTTATCCCGGAGCGATTTTGCTGGTGGGTGAACTGGTGAAGTAGCCTCCCGCTGATCTTTACCCCAGCGGTCATGCCACATGGATGTACGCCGCGCCTGGGGTCCGTGAGCCACAGGCGCATGCCCGTCGTGCTGGCATGTTGTTCTGCATGGACTGCCTCCTGGCTCCTGGGCGTCTGCCCATCCAATTGCGGGGGGAACCATGTTCCGTATGGATGAGAAAGCGGTGAACCAGGGTTAAGAGACGTTTAAAGGCTCATTCAATTTCACTAGGGCGGGGAGGGTCATATTATTATGGAAATTATATGACCTGCTTTCCATGAACAACGATCCCGCCCGCGTTGAGCAGCTCTTCAATGAGGCGCTCGAACGTGCCAACCACATCGAGCGCCACGTCTTTCTCACAGCCGCCTGTGGGAATGACACCGCATTGTGGAATGAGGTCTGGGACCGCTTGCGCAATCATCCTGGCATGGGCGGCAGGCAGCGTAAGACCCGCGGCATTCGTGTGCCGAAAACACCTTCCAATGGCGTCGTGGAGGAGAAACCGGGAGACATGATCGGCCCGTATCGGCTGCTGCAGATCATTGATGAAAGCACCGCCAGCACGCTCTGGATGGCCGAGCGCAACCAGCGCGTGGCGGAGTTCGTGGCCATCAAAATCATCTCGGTCGCCGCCAATGATTTTTTGATCCGCTACGAGGCGCAGAAGCACTCGCTGGCGCTGCTGGACCATCCGGACATCGCTCGGCCGCATGCATGCGGCATGACCCCGGGCGGCAGGCCCTACCTCGTGACCGAGCTGCTGCACGGCACACCGATCACTCAGTTTTGTGATGATCAGAAAATTTCCCTGCTGATGCGCATCCGGCTGTTCATCCAGGCCTGCGATGCCATCCATCATGCGCACCTCAAAGGCGTGGTGCATGGAGATCTCAAACCTGCCAACATCCTCGTCAAATGGGGCGACCAGGGCGTGCCGACCCTGAAGGTGACGGACTTTGGGGTCGCCAAAGCGATGAACCACACCCTCGTCGCACCCACGGGGCATCTGCGCGCACCTGCTGCTTATTTTTCTCCCGAGCAGGTGGCGGCCAAGAACATCGATGCGCGCAGCGACATTTATGCCCTGGGCATGCTGCTGTATGAACTGGTAACGGGACGCCTGCCGATCCAAACGCCCAAGGATGCGGCGGAGCACCTGGACGAAGTGAAAACGGCGGTGTGCGAAACGCAGGTGATGAAGCCTTCCGCCTGCATGCGCTCACTGCCGAAGGCGCACCTCACCGGCCTGGCGTTGAACCGCAAGGTGGAGGCCTCCACATTTCCCGAACTTTTGGAGGAGCATTTTGACTGGGTGGTGATGCGCGCTTTGGAGAAGAGGCCTGAAAACCGCTACCTGACCGTGGACGCGCTTGAGAATGACTTCATGCGCTACCTCAAGGAAGCCGCCGCCCAGGAAGAGCAGCCAGCGGTGCAGGGCTCGGCGATGGGCCTCTTCATTGGCGAGCACCGGGCGCTGTTCTCTCTCGCGGCTTTGCTGGTTTTGCTGCTGGCAGGCGGCATCACCTTTGTGGGATGGCTGCTCTTGAAGGAAAAGAAGGAGGAGACCCGTGTGTCCGCCGGGCAGAAGGTGGAATCCCACTCCATGACCTCCCGGTTTTTGCAGGATATGTTTGCACTGCTGACGCCGGAAACGGTGAAGGGAAAGGACACCACGCTGGTGAAAAACATGCTGGATGCCGCTGTCGAAAATCTGGACAGGCTGGCAGGAAATCCGGAATCCGGAGCGCGTGCACAGGAGACGATAGGCCTGACCTACCTCGCGCTGTCCCAGCCGCTGGATGCACAGAAGCAGATGCAGGGGGCTCTGGAGAAGCGCATGCTCGCACTCGGTGGTGAGCACCGGGACACGCTGCGCAGCATGCGGCAGCTCGCCACTGCGATGAAGGCGGAAGGGCGCTTCGTGGATGCGGAGACGCTGCTACGCAAGACCCTGACCACCCAGCAAAAGGCCCTGGGTCCGGACCACCTGGACACTTTTGTGACGATCACCGTGCTGGCGGCGGTGTGCGATGAACAGGAGAAACGGCTGGATGCGGAAACCTTGTATCTCAATCTCTGGAATGTGCAGAAGCGCGTGCTGGGTCCGGATCACCTCGACACCCTTGCCACGATTGGCAATCTGGCGAACTCCTACAGCGCGCAGGGCAGGCACGCGGATGCGCTGAAGCTGCGCAGGGAGCAGCTGGAGGGCACGCGGCGGACGCTGGGGCCCAATGATTCGCGCACTCTCATCGCGATGAATATCACCGCCCAGGCCGCAGAGGCCGCAGGCATGCCCTCAGAGGCTGAAAAGCTTTACTTCGGAGCATTGGAAATTGTGAAGCAATCGCTCGGTGCGGAGCACCCTGACACGCTGGTGCAGACGGACCAGCTGGCACTGATGCTGGGGCGGCGCGGGAGGCATGATGAGGCGCTGAAGCTGCACCATCAAAGCCTGGATGCGAAGCGCCGCGTGCTCGGCCCCAAGGATCCGCAGACGATGCTCTCGCTAAAACACCTGGCGGATGAATACGAGGTGCAGGGACGGCGCAGCGATGCCGAAGATTCACAGCTGCAGGTCCTTGAAACATTGAAGAAGACCTTTCCACCGGAGCACCCGGAAATTCTCACTCAAATGGACACCGTGGCGCAGGTGTATGACAGCCATGAGCGCCCCGCAGAGGCCGCAGAACTCCGGCAGGAGACGCTTGCAGTGCGGGAGCGCGTGCTGGGGTCCGCGCACGCCAAGACGCTGCGCTCAAGGCAGCAGCTGGCGGCTTCCCTGGCGGCAGCGGGCAGGCATGCCCAGGCCATCGCACTGCAGAACGAAACTCTTGAGACGATGAAGGCGGCGTTTGGACCTGGAGATCCGGACGTGCTTTCCCAAATGCATGCCATGGCGGCCATGCATGACCGCCGCGGCGACCATGCCCAGGCCGAAAAGATGTACACCGAGCTGCTGCAAATCCAGCAGCGCGTTCTCGGTGTTGAGCATGAGGACACGCTCAACACCATGGCCGGCCTGGCGGATGTGCACCGGCATGCGGGCAGGCTCGAAGACGCGGAAACTCTGTACCAGCAGGTGCTGGAGGCCCGGCGCAAGCGCACGCCTGCAGACATTGCAGCAGTGACCTCCGCAGCCTCTGACCTCGGCGGACTGTGGCTGCAAAGCGGTAAATGGGTCCAGGCTGAGTCTCTGCTGCGCGACTCGCTCGAACAATGCGTCAAACAACAGCCTGAGCACTGGCTGCGTTTTCATGCTGAAAGCCTGCTGGGGGGCGCCTTGCTGCAGCTGAAGAAAATCGCCGAAGCCGGCCCGCTTCTGCGCTCCGGCTACGAAGGGCTGAATGCCCGCGCCGCCGCCCTCCCGGAACAGGCCCGCCAGCATCTGAGGGCAGCCGCCGAGCGACTCGCCCAATTCAATGCCGCCACCGGCAGCGTGGCGCAGACAAGCGGGCAGAAGCGGCAGCAGTCAGAGCTTGCCTCGCCGCAGGCTGTGGCAGCACCTCAAAAGCTCATGATGCGTAAAAAGTAATCGCCAGGGAACAGGATAACTGACAGGCAGATCACCTGGACGTCTTCGCCCGCTGCATCTGATGCCTGACCCAGAGAAAATTGGCGGTCCGGTCCACACCCGATTTGAAGCGGGCCTGGTTCACCTCAAACAGGATGGGATAAAGCGCCGGATCAAATTCGCAGAGATCGCTCCAGTAGCCGCTGATGCCACCGGGCGGACGCTTGCCGGTGTGGATGCCGTTCACATGATCGACAAACTTGTTTCCCGGCTGCAGCAGGATGCAGGTGACGGTGTTGGCAAAAGGCCGCATCATTTCCGGGGTGATGCCATAGCGCCCGCTTTGCAGAGCGCGTGAGAACAGCGCGATGTCATAGCCTCCATGGGCGATGTCCTCGTAGTGCTTGATCGGCTGCTCTCCGGCGGCGTAGGACCATTTGTAGCAGGGCCTGCCTTTGACCTCGCAGTGCTCCACTTCGGCAAAAAACCATTCGATGGCTGCTTTCACCACGGCCTCATACTGGCGCACCCGCTCGGGTGCATCGCCCATCAGGGCGTGAGCTTCGGACATGCGCTGAAAGCCGTTGAGGAGCATGGCCTGCTGATTCCACGGCACACCTCTGGCAGCAGCCCCAGGACGACTGGCTGCCTCAAAGGCCGGAGAATCCGGCGTGTAGAGGCGCAGATTGTCCGGTCGTAAGAAGTACTTCACGATGAAGCTGTCCATGGTGCGGTCCATTTCGCGGACGTAGGTGCGCGCCCGCTCCAGGTAGGTCCTGCCAAAGTCATAGGCATCTCCGCCTGGCACGGGTGTCTCCCACAGCGTTTCGTTCTTCAAAATCTCCCGCGCCGTGCAGGCGATGTGGCCCACAACATCGCCGCTTTCAGAGCCGGCGTAAACGCGCGCGCCATCTTTTGAGACGGAGTTTGGCCAGACCAAGTCTCGCTCTCCGGTCCAGATGATGGCGCCGGTCTTGGGGTCGTTGCGGCCTGCGAGCATCGCATCTGCAAAGGCGATCATGCGATCCAGCAGTTCGACATCGCCGCTGATTTCAAAGACTCGCGCCAGAGCTTCGACGGCAGTGCCGCCTGTGCCATAGACCATGTTGTTGCGCAGGTTGTCCTTCGGCAGCGGCACCGTCTGCATGAACTGCTTGAAGGCCTGAATCTCCCGTGGCGTGACCGCGCCCGCGCCCTCTTCGACGATCATGGCCGGCGGCGTTTCGGAACGAAGCATCGCCAATGGGAGCAGCAGCAGGAAGGCGCGGAATGGTGGGAGCCAATGCATGGAATGGGAGTTCACCTCAATCACTTTCTGGCATTGAGCAAAGACCAGTCGTCCGTGCGGAAAGTCTGCGCAGGAAGGCCGTCTTTGTTGAACAGACTGGCCCATGGGGACTGGCTGGACCAAGCGTAGCGCACCGCGGCGGGCTGCGGCACAGCGGCGCTCGATACGATCACGCTGTCGCCTTCGATGACGGCATCAGCCCAGTGAAATTGTTTGTCCGCACCGGCGATGATGAAGCCTTGCAGTTGATCGCTGTGCCGCGTTGCCAGGCCCCGGCCTATGTGGCTGAACTTGATGCGCACCTTCCCGCCTTCGATGCTGTGCGATGCATACAGAGGGCCGCTGAATTCGGCCTGACCGCCATACACAAAACTCAGCGCCACCTGCTTCGCGCGGTCAGCATAGCCCGATTTGTTCGTGGGGTGCGTCATGCCGCCGAGATCGGTGCTGATGACCATGGCGGTGTGCGGATGCTGCTGAATTTTGATGTGCACTTCGCGGGCCTGTCCCTCAATGTCCGCGGGCACCTTGGCGGGTGTGGGCGCGAAGGCGTCCGCATTTTTTGTGGTCGGATTGGCCAGATCCCACGCGGTGCCACCGCCGCTGGGTTTCTGCATGTAGATGAACGGAAAATCCTGCTGCCAGGCCTTGCGCCAGCCTTTGATGAGAGCGCCCATGACGTGGAATTGATCCACGCCTGTGATGCCCGTGCCGCCTTCGCCCTGATCCCACAATACGCCACGGATGGCATACGGCACATACGGCTGCACATGCGCCTGATAAAGATGTCCGATCTCACCGCTGCACTCGCCGGGCTGCAGTGGCACGGCAGGTTCGCGGCCCACTTTGCCGCCGCTCTGCTTCGCCTTTTCCGCATTGGCTTTCCAGGCGGTCATGTAGCGTTCATAGGCCTTCATGGCGGCGGCAAAATCATAGGTCTTCGCGAACTCTTTGATCTGCGCCTGGCATGCGGCATCGCCGCGGAACATCTCTTCGGTGAGCCAGAAACCGGAGGGGGTGCCACCCACTGCGCCCACCATCAGCCCCACCGGAACATTCAGTTCCGTCTGCAGGCGGGAGCCAAAGGCAAACAGGATGGCTGAAAAGGCGTCCACATTGGCAGGAGTGGCCGGCTGCCAGCCTTTGGCGCCCTGCTTCATGAGACGGATGCGCGGATAAGGCGCGGCAGCCAGCGTCTTTTGCAGGCCCTCATCGGCACCTTTGAAGGTTCGCACCGGCCCGGCCATGTTGGACTGCCCTGAGCCAAGCCACACTTCACCAACGAGCACATCCTGAATCGTGAGAGTGTTTGAGCCTTTCACCGTAAGAGTGAGGCCTTCGGCCGCCTGCAGCGGATCCAGGCTCACCTTCCAGCCTCCCTTCTCATCTGCTTTGGTGCTCTTGCTCTGTCCTGCGATGGAAACGGCGACTTCTTCACCGGGTGAAGCCTTCCCCCAGATCGGTGCCGGGACATCGCGCTGCAAGACCATGTGGTCGGATATGACCGGCGGCAAAGTGACCTCTGCATGCAGAGTGGCCGCGCAACACGCGAGCAGGAGGGGGATTTGATGCTTCATAAGTAGGGTAGAGGGTGTGTTGCCTGGGAACGCTGATGCCAGACGTCTGCTTGCCCGCCCGCAGCCAGGGTGAATCACTTCTGCTTCTTCTTTCTGGCCTTCTTCTCCGGCTTCTCCCTGCCTTTGCCGGAAGCTTCAAACTCGCGGTCGAGCTCAGTCGGGCGTGCGTCCTTGTAGCGATCGAGCGCGGCCAGGAGTCTTGCTTTGGCGGCAGATGCGTCAGCGCTGAGTGTCGTGGCGGAGAGATCCTGCTTTTCAGCGGAGTCGGTGCTGAGATCGTAGAAGCGGCCGCCGCGGTAGAGCTTGAAGCGGTGGTCAAAGGCGTACTCCTTCACCGTGAGGTCCTGGCTCTGTCGTGGCGAGTACCAGGAATATAGCCACTCACGCGGCGTGCCGGGATCTCCCTTGAGCTGCGGGAGAAAGCTCACGCCATCGACATTCTCAGGCGCTTTGGCCCCGGCTGCGGCGCAAATGGTGGGGAGGAAGTCCGTGCTGCTGACGAGATCGGTGCTCACACGGCCCTGCTTGATCGCCGCGGGCCAGCTGACGATGAGAGGCACATGGGTGCCGCTGGCGGTGGTGCTGCCTTTGCCGCCTTTGACGTCCATGCCTTTGAAGCGGCTGGGAGTGCCGGCGCCGGTGCCATTGTCTCCGAGGAAGATGAGCAGAGTGTTGTCGCGGATGCCGAGTTCATCCAGCCAGGCCACCACGCGGCCCACCATCTTGTCCATGTAGGCCACCATGTCGGCAAAGTGCTTCGGAGCCTGCTGCTTGTTTTCGCTGCTGATGGTGGGGTCCCAGTCCGGGCTGTCGGGCGTTGGCTGGTAGGGGCTGTGGGTGAGCATCATCGGGTAGTAGAGAAAGAACGGCTTCTCTTTGTTTTTGGCGATGAAGCTCAGCGCGAAGTCGTTCACGAGCGTGGGACCGTACTCGCCGTGGGAGAAGTCTTTCTCCACGCCGTTGTATTCCAAACCGGGATTGGCATAGCGCGGCGGGCGGCGGGTCTGCTGCCAGAGGCAGGACTCCTCAAAGCCGAAGTGCTGCGGAGAGTCCGCCTCATGCCCGAGCTGCCACTTGCCGCAGATGCCGGTGGCGTAGCCCGCGCCTTTCATGAGGTTTCCAAAGGTTGTCTCGGTGCGCGGCAATGTGCCAAAGTTGAGGTAGTTCCGCACGTTGTAGCGCCCGGTCATGAGCTGGACACGGGTCGGCGTACACAGCGGCTGCACGTGGCAGTTTTCAAAACGCAGGCCGGAGGCGGCGAGCTTGTCGAGGTTCGGTGTCTGGTAGGACTCGCCTCCATTTGCCGTGATGCATTCGTAGCCCAGGTCATCCGCCATGATAAGCACGATGTTTGGCCTGGCCTCCGCAGCCCGTGCGAAGGCGGGCTGCAACGGGAATGAAGGATGCAGAATGACGAACGACGAGAGGAGGCCGAGAAAGAACTTCATAGCCGCCCCAGAACGAAGCATGTGGAGGCGATCTTTAACCAGAGTTGACCGCGCGCCTTCCGTTTCCAAGTCACACCAAGTGCGGGAAGTAATACAGCAGAACGATCATCACGCTGTTGTTCAGCCCGTGCAGCAGGATGCAGGGCAGAAGGCTGCGGAAGCGGAGACGCAGGAGGGAGAGCGCCACTCCGATGACGGTGATCGGAATGGCCATTTCCAGCCCGTGCACGATGCCAAAGATGATGGAGACAAGCGCCACACACCATCCCGCCCGAAGCCGCCTTCCCATCCAGTCCTGCAGCATGCCACGGAAGACGACCTCCTCAAGGAAGGGCACAAAGATCCCTCCTGCAATCACCATGCCGAGAAGCTTGGGGAGCGAGTCTGCCTGCAGGAGTTTGGCCACCAGCTGTGAGTCCAGTTCGCGGTCCATCACTTGCTCAAAAGCCCAGGCATAGCCCAAATTGAAAAGCTCGATGAGGAGGAAGGCCAGCACACACCAGCCCAGGATGGCCGGCCACCTGGCCTTGCCAGATTCCGTGGCAGCCTGCGGAGCGACGAGATAGCCAAGCGGCGCCCTGCTGCCGGTCGTGGCAAAAATGAGGAACATGATCCCCAGCAGTGAGAATGAGACACAAAGGACCATGGGCGCCAGGATCACCGAGCTGCCGTAGAGAATGACTGTGGACCACAATATGACCATCCAAAAACCAGGGGGCTTTGAACGCAGGCTGCGTGTGATGAACGCCACGATCAGCAGCCACAGCCAGCCGATGCCCAGAGCGATCCCGGCCAGCAGCTGGCCATGTTCGTCGATGAACTTCTTCAGGCCTTTGCCGCCGGTCAGCTGCTCCATCATGTAATTCCAGTCTGCATCGTTCAGCTCCTGGGTCTTGCCGGTATTGAGTGCTCCCTCCAGACGGCAATGGTGGGCGTAGAGGCGGTCCGGGCCGGTGATTTTTTCATCTGCCAGCAGCTCGGTGGCCAGGACGTACAGCGCCTGCCACTCCCTTTTGGCATGGTGCAGCTCCAGCAGCAGAAGACGGGGCCTTGGGCCTTGCGGCTCTTCTTTCAGCCAGTCCTGCAGCACCGACCGAGCGCGCTCAATCTCCTCAGCCGAGGAAGGATCTCCACGCAGCAGCGCTCCCACATAAACGTCCCGGACATACGCGCGATTGGGCGCGCTCAGCTCCTTCTCTCCCACCAATGCGGCGGCCAGTGTGATCTGTTCTGCACGCTTCTGATCCGTCACGAGCAGTTGCAGACGCAGGAGGCGTGCCTCTACAGACTGGGGAAGCGCCTTCTCCCATGAAGCCACGATTTCTCGCGCGTGGCTCAAGTGAGCGGGAGTAGGATTGTCGAGAAGGGCGTGGGTCAGGGTTTCGGCATCCCAGAGCAGTTGCTCGCGCGCAGGAGGAGCAGGCAGTTCCTTGAACCCCTGTGCGATTGAGGTGGCGCACAGGTCCACCAGCTTGTCGGAAAGGTCCTTGTCCGCCTGATCCTTGCTGCGCGCGAGCTGGTTGATCGTTTGAAATGCCGCCTCGCTCGCCACCCACCCGCCGGTTTCGAGTTTTGGCAGCAGCTCAGCGGCTGCTTTGCGCGCGGCGGCCATCTCAGGTGCAGGCTCATCGCAAAGCACGGCAGTGGTGAGAATCAGCAGCGCCAGCAGCGGTTGCGCGAGACGGATAAGGAAATGCGTCATGTCAGTGGGGCGCTTCTGTATCACGCGGATGGCAGCAGGCAATGATGCTTCATTACAAGCGGCTTTGTTCTTTGGAATGCGCAAGCTTCGAAACACGCCGTGTGCAGACTTGCGGCGGAATGGCGTGACGGACGCTGATGGTTAGCGCCGTGTGCGCAGAAAGCGATGGGTTTGCTTCCTCGGCTGTGCTGGAAAACCGAGGGGAGCACTCGCTACGCTCGGCACCCCTGAGCTCAATGACGGAAGGCCAGACAAGCTATCTTTCGGGTGCCTGCCAGGGCGTGGCGCCGCCGATCTGCACATGCCTGCGCAGAGCATCGGAGAGTTCTTTGAAGACCTTTGGCGCCTTGCCCATGAGGTTTGTCTTCTCCTGAGGATCGTTCTTCAGATTGTAGAGTTCCAGCGGGGTGTAAGGTGTGTTCTGCATCAGCTTCCAGTCGCCACGGATGATAGCCTCGTAGCTTTTGCCGCCGTAAGCCGCACCGCCTTCGCGGCGCACAAAGTAGAGGTCCCGCTTGGGAGTGTCGAGGGTGCCGCCATTGAAGATGGGCACGAGGCTCACGGCATCCAGCTCTGCGGAAGGCTGCAGGCCGGCGAGTGAGAGGAAGGTGGGGAAGAGATCGAAATTCAGGCCGCTGTAGTCGCTGCGGGAGCCCGCTTTGATGTGGCCCGGCCAGCGCACCATGAAGGGCACGCGCAGGCCGCCGTCGTAGTGGCTGGTCTTGCCATCGCGCCAGGGGTCGTTGTTCTGCGCATGAGGCAGCGAGCCGCCGTTGTCAGAGCTGAAAGCCACGACGGTGTTTTGATCGAGACCGGTCTCCTTCAAAACCGCCAGCACCTGCCCGATGCGGTCGTCCAAATGCTCCACCAGCGCGGCATTGCGTGCGCGTTTTTCTTCCAGCTGCGGCGCGCGCGCTTTTACTTTGGCCACCCATTCCTCCGGCGGCTCGATGGGGAAGTGGGGTGCATTGAAGGCGAGATACAGGAAGAAGGGCTTCTTCTCTTTCGCACGCTCGCGGAAGTAGTCCGCCGCCCAGCCGGCAAAGATGTCCGTGGCATGGCCCTTCGGATCAACCTCCTCTGCATTGTGCCGCATGTAGTTGTGCCCCTGGCGCAGGTGCGTGGTGTAGCTGTCCATCATGTCGCCGAGGAAACCATGGAAGAGGTCAAATCCGCGCTCATTCGGCGTATTTTCACGCTCAAGCCCGAGATGCCATTTGCCTACCACCGCCGTGTGGTATCCGGCTTTCTTCAATTCATTGCCGAGGGTCGGAATGCCGGGTGCGAGGCAGCCCCAGGAATCATCCGGATTCGTACGGATCACTCCCGGCACGCCCACACGGTCCGGATACCGACCCGTGAGCAGCGCCGCGCGCGAAGGCGAGCACACGGTGCAGTTGGCCCGCATGTTGGTGAAAAGCAGACCCTCCGCCGCCAGCTTGTCGATGTTCGGCGTGTGGCAGTCGGAAGCGTGATAGGTGGAGACATCGCCGTAGCCGAGATCATCGGCGTAGATGATGAGGAAGTTTGGCTTCACATCGGCAGCGAAAGCCGAAGCCACACAAAGCAATGACGAAAGAAGGAGGGGGAGGGGCTTCATGGCAGGCGGGAACCCTTTCGATTATTGCTTTGCCGGTTTGCCTTTGTTTTTCTTCGCCCTCGGCGCCGGTTCTGGTGGTGGTGTCAGTCCATCATTCGGCTGGTTCCACAAACGATAAGGATCATTCAGCCGGCGCATTTCACCCAGAAGCAGGGCTTCCATTTCGGCAAGCTTGGCTGCGTGCTTCGGGTCCGCGGCGAGATTGGTTTTCATCGGGTCGGCATTGCCGTGTTCTTTGAGGAATTCATCCGGATTGGCTGCCAGGTTGAAGAGCTGAGTCTCGCGGGAAGTGCCGTTCATGCCGTCGTACTTGATCAGCTTCCAGTCTCCCTGCATCACGCAGCGCATGCCGGGCTTGGTGCCGCCGCAGTACACGCCAAACATGACATCGCGCATGGAGTCCTGCCTGCCTTCGAGCACCGGCTTGAAGCTGAGACCTTCATTGCTCTCGGGCGCGGGGATGCTGGCGAGATCGCAAAGCGTGGCCACGATGTCGAGCAGGTAGATGTTTCCAGGCACACGGGAGCCGGCTTTGATGCCCGGGCCTTTGACAATGAAGGGCACGCGCCAGGTGTGTTCGTAGAGGTTTTGTTTTCCCTGCAGGCCGTGACGGCCGATGGCGATGCCGTGGTCTGCGGTGTAGATGATGTAGGTGTTGTCCAGCTCGCCCATGGCCTTGAGCTTTTCCAGCACACGGCCGATCTGGATGTCAATGTTCTCACCGCACGCATACTCGCGGCCGATTTCGTTGCGGATGGTGGCCTCATCGCGGTTCCGCCACACGCCGCTCACCTCCACTTCGTCGCGCACATTGGCATCGCCGTTGTTGAAGGGGTGTGCTTTGAGGTAGTTGGCGGGCAGCGCGGGCTGCCTGGGGTTCAACGCGGGCAGCGTGTTCGGGTCTTCGTGATTCACAGCACCGTATTTCGCCAGCAGCTCGGGGCGGCCATCGCGGGTGTCGTGCGGATGGGAGAAACCGAAGTTGATAAGGAAGGGATCCGTGTCCTTTCTGGCTTCGCGCTCGTTCAGGTAGTTCATGACCTGGTCGCCATGCCAGGTGCTGCCGCTTTCATCCGTTCCGCCGCGTTTGGTGGCATCATGGCGCACGGTGAACTGCTTGTTGGCGCCCTCGTAGGAGTTGCCCTGCTTGCAGGTGCGCATGGTGTCGTAGCCAGCGCGATTGAATACGGCGGCCAGCGTGTTCAGCTCCAGGTTTGGCGGGCAGTGCTCCTTCGCTCCAGGGCCGATGGGCAGGTGCCACACCGTGCGCCCGCTCATGATCATGTGGCGCGAAGGCGTGCACACCGCGCCGATGAACGAGCCCATGTGCCGTGCGGAATCAAACACCATCCCCTCAGCCGCGAGCTTGTCGATGTTGGGCGACTGCAGCGGGGACTTTGGATTGTAGAACTTGAAGTCAAACGGCGACTGGTCATCGACGACGATGAAGAGAAAATTCGGGCGCTTTGCGGGGGCCGCGAAGGAGGTGCTCAAAACGCAGAGCGACAGCAGGATGAGAGCGAGGGGCTTCATGGTGGATGGAAGGTTGGTAGTGCATGGTCAGCCGCCAGGGGCTATTCAGCCCTGGCTTTCTTGTTTGCGCCTTTTTTGGCAGCTGCCTTGCGCGCTCCGCGCTCGCCCATGGGCAGCAGCGCACCGCCGCGAGCGTTCATTTCGGCATCGCACAGCGCACGCATCTCTTTCAGGGTCGCGGCATGCGCGGGATCAGCAGCCAGGTTTTTCAGTTCGTCGCGGTCAGACTGGAGATCATGCAGAAACTCATAGGCGGGCTTTTGATCGAAGTAGCGCGCATACACGTAGCGCTGGCCGCGCACGCCCTCCCATGTGAGCGTGGGCGCGAGGTCAAGGTGCTCGCCAAAGTAGTGGGTGCGCCAGGGTTTGTCGCTGCCTTTGCCTTCGATGAGCGTGGAGAGGCTGCGTCCTTCATAGGCGTCCGGACGCCTCACCCCGGCCCAGTCGAGGAACGTGGCGGGCAGGTCCACGTTGAGCACCAGTTCATCCAGCACCCGCCCGCGCTGCTCCTTTGGTACACGTGGATCATAGACGATCATCGGCACTCGCAGGGACTCCTCATAGTGCGACCACTTGCCCTGAAAGCCGCGGTCGCCGAGGTAGTAGCCGTTGTCGCCGGAATAAACGATGATGGTGTTGTCATCCAGGCCCGCCTCCTTCAGCGCGGCCAGCACCCGGGCGATGGCCTTGTCGATCCCGCTGATCATGCGGTAGTAGGCGCGGACATTGATCTCATACTTCTCCGGTGTGTCGTAGCCCCAGAACCAGCGCTCACGATTGATCGAGTCTTTGAGAAACTGCGGGTGCGCCTCGTAGATGGCGGGATCTCCCAGGCGCGCCGGCGGGATGGAGCGGTCCTCATACATGCCATCCGTGGACTGCGGCCAGGGATACAGGCCGATGCCCGGGCGGTGGTCATTGTCCTCCGCATGCGCGGCATTGAACCACAGGTTCAGCGCAAAGGGTTTGTCCTTCGGCTGTGACTTGATGAACGCGATGCCTTTGTCGCACACGATGTCGGTCTCATGCCTCTTTGTGCCATCCGGCATCGTTTTGAAGTAGGGATTGCGACCGACGGCCTCGTACTCGTCATACTGCTCCTGCGGCTTGAAGCCCTCCGGCGCCATCATGTGCCATTTGCCAAAGTGCCCCGTGCGGTAGCCCGCCGAGCGAAGCAGCACCGGGTACATGGTGGCCAGCGCCTCCGGCTTTACGGTGGGGATGGCCTTCGGCTGCGCATGACTGCGCGCCCACTGCCCTGTCAAAATGACCGCACGGCTGACCCAGCACACGGGCGTGGTCACATGAGCATTGCTGAAACGCACGCCTTGTGCCGCCAAAGAGTCGACCGTGGGGGTCTGCACGATGGGGTGGCCCGCGCAGCTCTGCGTATCCCACCGCTGATCATCGGAAAAAAGGAAGAGGATGTTTGGGCGTGGCTTGTCGGCAGCCGAAGCCGCTGTTACCAAGCCGAGAGAAAGCAGGACAAAAGCAAATTTCATGAACCTGTGCGAACGGAGCCAGCAGCGCCAATCTTCCGCCGGAGATCAGGGAACCGGCTGGTCTGAAGAAAGGCCGTAGCTCTTCTCCCACCACGCCACGCGCTCCGCATCGGAAGGCTCGGCTTTTTTCAGGCGCGTCTTCCATACACGCTGGTACTCCATCCGTTTCTCCTTCTGGATCTCCGTGAGCGGCGGCTCGGTGGGAGGGTCTTCATGCGCGCCCTGGTCACGGCTGCTTTGGATCCACGTCTCCAAAGTGGTTTGCATGGCCGTCACTCTCGCTGCCTCCTGCGGCGCTTTGGCGATGTTTCGCACACCCAGCGGATCAGTCTTCAGATCGTAAAGCTCCTGCGGCTCCCTTCTCTCCGGTGCCAGCCATTCTGTCTGCAGCGCATCCAGCTTTCCCGCCTGCTGCAGCCTGCGTAGCAGGGGCATGCCGGGGTAGCTGGACTCCTTGTAGCCGGACCAGTTCAGCCGCGAGAGTTCAGGATGAAAATTCTGCACAAAGAGTGCGTCCGTGCCGATCACCGCACGAATGCGGTCCATCGCATCGCCACAGCGGTCGCGAGCGGCAAAGAGCATGCTGCGCTCCGGAAAATCACCGCCAAGCACCGCTTTTCCCTCCATCCACGCCGGGATGGGCCGATCCGCGAGCTGCAGCATGGACGGCGCAAGATCAATGAGGCTGACCAGCCGCTCTTCCACACTGCCCGCGAGTATCTGGGGCCCGCGTACGATCAACGGCACCTGCAATCCTTCCACGCTCAGCCACTGCTTGCCCCAGGGCATGGGCCGGCCGTGATCGGCGAAGAACATCACCACGGTGTTGTCGAGCACACCCTCCGCCTTCAATTGCTCCAAAATCAAACCCACCCTCTGATCCACCATCTCCACGCTGCGCTGGTAGGCATACCAGTCGCGCCGGATCAGAGGATGCTCGGGGTAGTTCGGCGGGATCTGGATGGCGCGCAGCTTTGCTTCATCATACTGCGTGGGAATGGGAAACGGCCGGTGCGGTTCGGAAACCTGAAACTGCGCAAAGAAAGGCTGCCCTGTCTTGCGCTTGCGCCAGTCGTTGCCTTCATACATCTGCGCGGAGTCGTGGGCGAAGTTGTAGTGAGTCTTCGCCACCTTTGGCACACGTCCTTGGTGTGCTGCGGGTACGGGCGCGGACGCATTCGTCACAAACCAGCCCGCTTTGCGCAGCAGCTCCGGCAGCGGCTGGTAAGGCGCGGGCAGCGGCTGAGGCTTTTCTGTGTCATGCGGGTACAGCCCCGTCGTGGTTTGGTAGCAGCCGAGAATGAAGGCCGAACGCGAGGAGCTGCACACCGGAGCCGTGGCGTAGGCACGGGTGTACCGCCGGCCTTCCGCCGCCAGTTTGTCCAGATTCGGCGTGCTCACCTCCTTGAGCCCATAGGCCCCGATGTCCGGAGACATGTCGTCAGCGATGATCCACACAAAATTCGGTGCCCCCGCATGAATGGCGGAGCAGAATGCAAAAAGAAACAGGCCGGTCAGGACAAACTTCATGGGCAGAACTGAACGCGTGCGGCGCTCGTTTGTGTCAGCGACTTGAACTCACGGTGTCGTGATCCACTTGTGCGCCTTCAGCCAGAACACCAGATCGGCAAACCAGGGGTGCTGCGTGCCGATGAGGCCGGTGCCATGGTCGCCATGCTGGTAGAGATGGAGTTCATGCGGGACGCCGTTTTGATGAAGCGCGGCGGCATAGAGCTGCGCATGCTCCACGGGCACCAGCTTGTCCTCGGCAGTGTGCCAGAGAAAGCAAGGCGGCAGACCTGGGTGTGCCTGCAGTTCGCTGGAGGTCTGGCGCACAAGTTCGTCGCTGGGTTTCTCACCAATGAGCATCTTGCGCGAAGTGGCATGCGGCTTGGTGATCATGCTGATGACCGGGTAGCAAAGAATGGCCAGGTCGGGCCGCGCACTGATGGCGGGTTTGCGCCCTTCGACCTCGCCGTCTTCAGGGCGGTTGATCAAAGTAGAAGCGAGGTGTCCACCGGCGGAAAAACCCATCACGCCGATGCGCTTGGGATCGATCTTCCACTTGTCAGCAGCGCCACGGATCTGCCGCATGGCTTCCACCGCGTCCTGCAGTTGCGCCGGGTAGCGATAGCCCGCGCTGCCAAGCCGGTACCGCAGCACAAAAACGGTGATGCCCTGCTCATTCAGCCAGAGCGCAAACGGCTCCGCCTGCCCCTCATAAATGCCCGAGTAGCTTCCGCCAGGGATGAGCAGCATTGCAGCGCCGCTGGTTTTGGCTGGAAGACAGGGTGTGAGCGTGGGAATGTCTTTCGGCGTTGTGCCCAGGGCTCCTGGAGCGCCATCCGGCCAGAGCACGGCAGGTTTCTCAACCGCTGACAACGATGCAAGGCTGGCGAACAGCAGGATCAGAGTGAAATGCTTCATGGATTTGCAAACTCCTGCGGAGAAAGCCGGCCATCCTGATTCTTGTCAAAATTTTTGAAGCGCTGCTCCGCGTTTTCCTTCTGGGATAGGCCGTTGATGTATTCTTCCAGTGTGAGGATGCCGTCGGCGTTCCTGTCCCATTTTTTGAAGGCGGCAGCACGGTTGGGCGCGGGCTTGGCAGGGGGAGCGGCCGGCTGCTTTTTGCGCATCGCACCCTGGGCTGGCGGAGTGGGCACGGGCAGCGTTTTCTGCCAGGTCCGGATGGCGTCTGTCATCGCAGAGGTACGATCCCGTTCCGCGGTGGCAAGGTTGTTTTCCTGCGCGCGATCCTTGCTCAGATCATAGAGTTCGGTGCGGCTCGCATCATAGTTCATCACCAGAGTGTGGAAACCTTCGCGCATCGCCAGCTGTGGCCAGTCGGCCTCCTGCGCATTCGGGCCGCGCCATTCCCAGAAGAGCGGCTGCGAGCGGGTGAAGGGCTCGCCGTGGAATGCGGCCAGCACATTCAGCCCATCGCTTTGATAACCCGCCGGAGCAGCAACGCCCGTGGCGGCGAGCAGCGTTGGCAGCATGTCCACACCCGCGATCACACTCGTCTTGTCCACCCGCCCGGCAGGCACATGTCCCGGCCAGCGCACAATGAATGGCACGTTCACGCCGCCCATGTACAGGCTGCGCTTGCGCCCGCGCAGTCCGCCCGTGGTGCCGACACTGTGGTAGAGCTTGTCTGTCGGGCGCGGCTGCGAGTTCTCTGGTCCGTTGTCGCTGGAAAAAATGACGATGGTGTTATCAGCCAGCTTCAGTTCATCCAGCAGCGCCAGCACCCGGCCCACCTGTGCATCGGCACGCGTGACTGCGGAATAGTAGGTGCGCTGCGGCTCGGCGGTATCCGGATACGGCGCCTTCTGCTCGTCGGTGGCAGCCACGAGATGGTGCGTCTCATGCAGCCAGAAGTTGATGTAGAACGGCTTCTTTGCCTCGTCCGCCTGTCTGACGAAACGCAGGACATGCTCCGCTGCGGCGATCGTTTGAAACGAAGCGCCCGACTTGTCATGGGCGTCTCCGGCCTGCCGCTCGACACTTGTGCCTTCGAACACGTTGCGTCCGGGTCCGGTCCAGACTGCGGCATCGTCGTAACCGTATTCAACAGGCAGAGGCGCATCGATGTCCTTGCCACCGCCGGAGAGGTGCCACTTGCCGAAGTGCGCCGTGGCGTAGCCCGCATCCTTCATGAGGCACGGCAGCAGCGTCACCTTCGGGTCCAGCCAGTCAGGCATGCCACGCGCGACATTCTCCGCATGCCCTGCGAAATGCTGATGCACGAGAAACCGCGCCGGGTACCGACCCGTGACGATGGCCGTGCGGCTGGGCGAGCACACCGGATTGCACACGACGAACTGCTGAAAGTCCGTGCCCTCTTTCGCGAGACGGTCCAGATGCGGTGTCTTCAAATGCGGGTGCCCGTGGCAGGCCAGATCGCCCCAGCCCCAGTCATCGGCATAGATGAAAAGGATGTTCGGACGTGGTTCTGCTGCAAGCGGCGCACTCAACTGAACCAAAACTGACACCCAGGTGAGCAGGAATTTCATGCCACGTGAACGATGTTCAACGGATGTTCTCGCTCATGTTTCAGCGTCGCTCCGGTTTCTGCTGGCAATTCATGGCATCGTGACGGACAACATCGCAATGTCCGAAACGTCCCATCCTTTCGCCGCCCTTGGAGTTCCACCAGAGATGCTTCGTGCCCTGGAGGAGCTCGGCATCGTCAATCCCACCGAGGTGCAGCAGAAAGCCATTCCCTTTCTGATGGAAAACGGCGGTGATCTCGTCGCACAGGCACAGACGGGCACAGGAAAGACGGCCGCCTTTGGCCTGCCGCTCCTTACCAAGGTGAACCCGAAGCACCGCGACATCCAGGGCCTCGTCCTCGCACCCACGCGGGAGCTGGCCAAGCAGATCGGCAAGCAGCTTTTCCGTTTTACGAAGTACGCGGCGCAAAAGACATTCGTCGAAGTTGTCTGCGGCGGGGACAAGATCGACCTCCAGGCTGAGGCGCTGCAGCGGCCCACGCATATTGTCGTGGCCACACCGGGCCGCCTGCTCGATCTCATTGAGCGCGATGCCCTCACGCTGGAGTTTGTGCGCTACGTCGTGCTGGATGAGGCGGATGAAATGCTCAGCATGGGCTTCAAAAAGCAGCTCACGGAGATCCTCAAGCTAGCCGCCATGCGCCGCAGCACCTGGCTGTTCTCCGCCACCTTCCCCGGCGCCATCCAGGAACTCATCAAAGGCTGCATGTCCGCCACCGCGCACCGCATTCAGATTGATGCGTCCAATGTGGTGAACCCGGACATCGACCACCGCTACGTCATCTGCAAACACGAAAACAAGACCGCCTTTCTCTTCGAATTCCTCCAGCGCCAGAAAAACCGCCGAGGCATCATCTTCTGCCGCACCAAGGCAGGCGCCCGCGAATTGCACGAGGAGCTCTCCGGCCTGGGCCTCTCCGTGGGTGTTCTCCAGGGAGACCTCATGCAAAAGGAACGCGACAAGGTCATGCGTGCCTTCAAAAAACAGCGCGTGCAGTTCGTCGTCGCCACCGACGTGGCCGCGCGTGGCATCGATGTGGCGGAGCTTTCCTTCGTTATTCACGAGCAGCTCCCTGAGCAGATCGAGTACTACACCCACCGCAGCGGCCGGACGGCCCGCGCCGGCAAGAAGGGTCTCTCTCTGGCGCTGATCGACCCCAAAGAGAAGTGGCAGCTCAAGCAGGTGGAGGATGCTCTGAAGATACGGTTTGGGGAGTATCGGAGGTAGGGGGGGCGAAAAAATCGCGAGAGCGTCTTGGACTGTGCTGGTCCTCCGGCGCTTTCGAACGTTTTCTGTGCCACGAAAGCTCGAAAGGACTGGACCACTCCAGAATGCAAAGCGCACTCGGTTATCACTATTGCGGCAGCTCCCTATTGCACACACCCTGCGTTCCGGGATGAAACAGGTTGTTGGAGAAATGCAGTCCCCTCGGTGCATTCGGACCGTCGGGAATGATGACGGCGTATTTATAGCGTGGCTTGTCCGAACAGTGGATGAAGTTTCCCGTGATGATCACATCCGTGAGAGGTGGGTCATCGGGCTGCTGGCCGGTGTCGAACTTGATGGCGGAACGTTCATCGCCCCAGATCCAGTGGGCGTCGCCGTGGCCGAAGTCGGAGATGATATTGTTGCTGATGATGGAACCGCCGTCTGAATTCTCGGGTATGTCGTCGGTGGCGGGATGCGCGGCTGCACCGGGCATAAGACCGATGGCCCAGAGGGAATTGCGCACAAATTGATTCCCCGTGATCAGCACATTGCGCGAGCCGTGCATGGCCTTCATGCCGATGAAGGCATTCGTGATGATGTTCTGCGAGACGATGACGTGGTCTGAATGGATGTCCAAACCCTGCGCAGCGTTTTCGATGTGGTTGCCAATGATGCGGGTGAGGTCGCTGATTTCAGGCGCGGTGACGATGATGCCGGAGCCCTGCTGCCAGGCGTTGGTGTAGTTGGAATCCCAGGCCTGCTGGTTCATGAGCGCGCCTTTTTCATCGTTCTTCTTTACGTAGTCGCCCAGCTTGTACCTGGCCTTCACCTCGGGAGTAGGGACGAAATTGTCCTCGATGACGCGGTTGCCCTCGATGAGCGTACCGGTGCTGTAGCTGACGCTGATGCCGGTGCCGTCGGTGCAGTTGAAAGCATAGCCCCAGTCTTTGCTCTGGGTGCGGTCGTCGATGCTGACGCGCATGTAGTTGCGCACCACGCAGCGGGAGATGCGCGTGTCCTTGCTCTCACGCACAGTGATGGCGCCTGCGGGGCTGCGGTTGTCGATGACACGTACGTTTTCAATCACCAGATCGCGGCACTTGATCGCCAGCACACCTTCGTTGCGGCTTTCCATCTTCCTTTCCGGGCGCGTGAGGGTGAGGTCACGGATCTCCGCGCCAGCAGCGTTTTCGATCTCGATAATCGGCTGGTCCGCACTCTGCTGAATGATGCGCCCCGGCCCAAACAGGCCGCTGCGTTCTCCACGGATGCGAATCTTCTCTGTGATCGGGTAATCGCCAGCCGGCACAAACACCATGCGGTTCGGATTCGCATTCAGCGCCTCCTGGATGGAGGTATAGCTGGTGACTGAGAGGTCCGCGGCTGAGGCAGCGCTGACGCAGGCGAAAAGGAAAAGAAGAGGGCGAATCATCAAGGTGATTTCAAACGCACCGTCGATGATGGCCTATCCGCAAAGTGGTTACTTCACCGGCACAGGCTTCGTCTGCAAATGCTGCGGCGTATCCTTGATGGAGGTGCCCACGAGTGCGGCAAAGATGACCTTGTCTCCGGGAACTTTGGCCGGCACGTCAAAGGTCACCTCGATGACGCCATCACCGCTGGCTTTCACTTCCTTGCGCTCGATGCGGCTGTTGTCTCCGCCTTTGAGGGTGACCTGCACGGGCTTTTCGGCGAGGTCCGCTGGGAAGTGGTGAGTGAGTTTTACCGTGGCCTTCTGGCCGGGCTTCACAGAAGCAGGGACTTCGAGGGCGATGAGCGCGCCGGGCTTCGCAGCTCCTGTTGTCTCGGTCACAGCTTTTTTCACAGCGCGGTTGGCGGCCACGCGATCCTTCTTGCTCATCTGCCTGCCTTCCAGCTCCAGCATGAGCTTTTCGCGCGCGGCGGCGTCTTCACGGTGGCGGAAAACTTCCAGCAGCGGGTCCTTCGTTTTCACCATCCAGTCCTCCATGGCCTTTTCCAGTGCGGCGACTTGTCTGGCATGCTCGGGCTTGGCGATGAGGTTGGTCAGCGCATCGGGATCGTAGCTCACATCGTAGGCTTCTTCGGGAACGCGATGGTCAAAGAGATCGATGCGCGCGGCGATCTGCTCGTTCGTCCCGGCCAGCACACGCATCTGGCGGCAGGTGGCGGTGCCGTTCGTAGCGCCGCTCATCACGCGCCTGCCGTCGGACCAGGGGCTGAAGATGTACACCATGTCCTTCGTTTGCACGGCGCGCATGGGCGTGTTCTGGCCGCCGGAGTTTTCATTATGCTCCTTGAAAACCATGGTGCGCTCGGGCTGTTTTTCGCCTTTCAACACCGCGGCAAAGGAGCTGCCGTCAAAGCCGCCGGGCGAGGGCAGGGCGAGCATGTCGAGAATGGTGGGCAGAAGATCCACGGTGGAGATCATGTGCTCGTCATCCACGCTGCCGGGCTTGGTCACGCCGGGCCAGCGCACCATGAGCGGCGTACGCGTGCTGTGGTGGTAGAGCTGCGTTTTAGCAAACGGCAGCGGCATGCCGTGGTCGGAGAGGAAGACGATGATGGTGTTTTCGTCCTCGCCGGAGGCCTTCAGCGCCGCGAGGATCTCGCCCACGCCATCGTCCGCGCGCCGCACGCTGGAGTAGTAGTGGGAAAGCTCCTTTCGCACCACGGGGTCGTCCGGCAGGAAACCCGGCACGGCCACCTCTTCGGGAGTGAACACGCGCGAAGGCACGTTTTTGTCTGGGATGGTCTCTCCCTTCTTGCCCTCGGCGTAGAAGGGCTTGTGCGGATCTGCGATGTTCAGCAGGAGGCAAAAGGGCTTGCCGGCCTTCTTCGCAGCGTCGATGCCGGTGGTGGCGGCCTTGCCCCATGAAGCAGCATTTTTGGCGTCATCCCGCCCTTCTTCACCGATGACGAGATCCCAGGGAAAGGGTGAGTAAGGCGTCGAGTGGCTGACCTTGTGCCGGATGCCGGTGAAATAACCGGCGTCCTTCATGAGGTCTCCGAGCACCGGGTAGTTCTTCTCCTGAGGCGTGATGGACTTGAAGCCCTCAATGCGGTTGTTGTGCGGATATTTGCCGGACCACATCACATTGCGCGAAGGCATGCAGTTGCCCACCACCGTGTGGGCGTAGTTGAAACGCAGGCTCTGCGCCGCGAGCTTGTCCATGTTTGGCGTGGTGTCCTTCAGCTTGCATCCGTACACACCCACGGAGTCGCAGCTCATGTCATCAGTGGTGATGACGAGGAGGTTCTGCGGCTTCGCCGCAAATGACGAATGCAGAGCCGAGCAAAGCAAGACAGCCAGCACGGCGAAGCGCGTGCTGCTCCGAAGGAGCGAGCGAAGTGAGGCAGCGACGAATGACAGAGGGAAAGAGAGCAGGGCGCGCTTCATGATGGCGCTGTGAACGCAGGCGGCCCGGCGACTTTTCAGCAATGTCAGCGCCAAGCTGGCTACTGGGCGGCTTTCTTTTTGCCCTTCTTCTTTTCCTTGCGCGGCTCGGCGTCGCTCTTGCCCTGCCTTGTGTTTGCCAGGTTCTCGGTCTCCAGTCCTTTATCGCCCTGCTGCGCTATCCATGCGTCGAGCTGGCCTTGCAGCTTCGCTTTGGTCTGCGCAAAAGCGGGATCATCCGCGAGATTCTTCGTTTCCTCAGGATCCGCCTGCAAATCATAGAGCTCTTCACCGGGGCGTTTAAAGAGCCACTTCACCCGTGTCGCGAGTTTGGCGTCGGTCTTGGCGTCGGCCTGCCATGACTCGATCGGCTCGCCCTGGTGAATCCCGCCGATGGTGTAGGTATTTGCAGGCGCGAGATTGCGGATGAGCTTGTAGCGTGCATTTCGCACCATGCGCATCGGGTAGGCCTCGAGTGCGCCGTTGGTGCCAAGGGTCGTGTGCTGGGCGAAGACGTAGTCGCGGCAGTAATCGCTCTCGCCACGCAGCACGGGAAGGAAACTGCGCCCGTCAAAGCCGGTTCCGCCATGCGCATCAGGACACCCGACGTCGATTTTCGTGGGATCGATGCCCGCCGCCTCAAGAAACGTGGGAGTTACATCGACATACTGCATGAGCGCTGTGCTGGTGCTGCCGGGTTTTACCCTGCCCGGCCAGCGCAGGAGGGCGCTGGCGTGGATGCCGTTGTCATAGACGCTCCACTTGCCCCCATAGGGGAAGCTGCTGCCCTGCTCGCTGACAAAGAGCACGAGCGTGTTGTCCACCTGCTGCGTGTCTTTGAGCATCGTCATCAAGGCGCCCACCTGCTCGTCTAGCCTGCTGATTTCGCCATAATACGCCGCCAGCAGCTCCCGCGTGATCTTGTTGTCGTGCAGGTAGGGCGGGATGGTGAGCCTGGACGCATCGTACTTCGGTCCGCGCGTCCAGGGCCCATGTGGATCATTCGAAGCGAAGACCATGAGCCATGGCTGTGCGGCATCGCGTGTGACAAAAGTCCTCGTGACGGTGAGGTCATCCGCACCCTCGATATGCTCATAAGGAAACGAGGGCTCCGGCCCCACGTGCTCCTTGTTTTGCAGCGCCACGCGATAGCCCGCCTGCTTCAGGTAAGTAAAAAGGCTCTTCGTGCCATCATAAACCCGGGTGTGATTCGGATACGCCCCGCTGCGGATGGGATACAGCCCGGTGTAAAGCGCATGCCGTGTGGGCGAGCAGCTGGTGGCCGGATTAAACATGCCGCGCAGATGCATTGACTCGCCACGGAGTCGGTCGAGGTTCGGTGTTCTGACCTCGGCATTGCCTTCATACCCCAGATCCCGCCAGCAGAGATCATCTGCGATGATGATCATGAAATTCGGCCGCGGCTCCGCCTGGAGATACGACGCAAAAAGAAAAGCGGACAGGAGGGCGGTGAAGAGTTTCATGGCTGCCGCCTCTTCAACGCCCAAAATGGCTGCGACTTGCTGCCTCTATCGTTTCACCGGCCCGATCTCCAAGCCCGCCAGCCACGGTGCCGTGATCTGCGGTGGCATGCCGCCAAAGGGCTGGTACGCGGGAAGCTGAATCACGCTCATGCTATGCGCCTGCGAAGCGATGAAGAACAGTGTCTCCGCGCAGTCCTCCGTCTGGATCATGGCGCTGCGGTGTTCGGCGGTGGGTTTCACAGGGCGCTTTTCCACCAACGGCGTGAGGGCTTCTCCGGGGGCATACTCAGAAAGCACGATGCCATGCGCATTGAGCTGCATGCGTGCGGTGAAAAGCAGGCCGTGCACGGCCCATTTGCTGGCGGTGTAGGGCACCCCGGCAAACGAGTCAAAGCCATGCCCGGCGGTGGAGGAAACGACGACGATCCTGCCGCCGCCATTCTGGGCCATCGGCTTGGACACGGCCTGGATCATGTTCACCACGCCCATCACATTTACATCCATCACGTTGCGCCAGCTTGCCTCGCTGGCCAGCTTGGCGGGATCGGCATGTGCCATGAAGCGGTCCGGTGTGTTGATGCCGGCGGTGTGGATGAGGGCGGCAATCGGCCCATGCTTCAGCACCTGCTCCAGCGCCGTGGCCACGCTGCCGGAGTCCGCCACGTCACACACGATGGAGGTGATGTTGGGCGAGAGCGCCGCAGTGACTTGCAGCGACTCCAGCGTTCGGCCAAAAATAAATGTCTTCGCGCCAGCGTCTGCAAACCGCTTCGCCGCGCTCTGTCCCATGCCGCCGCCACCTCCGGTGACGATGACGATTTTGTCTGTCCATTGTTTGTCCATCCGCCGACCTTAACGAGAGTTCCGCCAGTTTCGACTGCGACGCGCATTTTTTTCGCGGACCCGCGGTCCGGCCTCAGGCCATGATTCCGTGCACCACCTCGCCGTACACATCGGTGAGGCGGAAATCACGCCCGGCGTAGCGGTAGGTGAGGCGCAGGTGGTCAATGCCCAGCAGATGCAGGATGGTGGCATGCAGGTCGTGCATGTGCACCTTGTCCTTCACCGCGTAGTAGCCAAATTCATCCGTCTCTCCATAGGCAAGGCCGCTCTTCACCCCGCCGCCTGCGAGCCACATGGTGAAGCCCTGCGGATTGTGGTCGCGCCCGTTCGCGCCCTGCACGATGGGCGTACGGCCAAATTCACCGCCCCAGACCACGAGCGTATCCTCCAGCATGCCGCGCTGTTTGAGATCCGCGAGCAGCCCCGCGATGGGCCGGTCCACTGCGGCGGCATTGGCGGTGTGGCCTTTGACCAGGTTCGAGTGTTGATCCCAAACGTTCGGCGTGCTGACCTGGATGTATCGCACGCCAGCCTCGGCAAACCGCCGCGCCAGCAGGCACTGGCGGCCATAGTTGTCCGTGGTCGCATTGCCGATGCCGTAGAGCGCTTTGATATGCTCCGGCTCGTGCTCGATGTCCATGACGCCGGGGGCCTCCCGCTGCATGCGGAAGGCCAGCTCCATGCTCTGGATCATGCCTTCCACCGGGGCGTGGTGCGTGCGCTCGTAGTGCTCTCGATTCATCGCCTGCAGCAGTTTCATCTTGCGCTGCTGCTGGTCGGAATCGCCCCCGGCATCCAGAAAGCGGAAGGTGGCGTCCTTGCCCAGCTTGCCTGCACGACCCACGGTAGTGCCCTGATGTGCGGCGGGCAGGAAGGCGGGGCCGTAGTTGCGAGGGCCTCCATGCGTGGCCGGCGGACTGATGCTCACAAACGCTGGGAGGTCCGCGTTTTCCGTTCCCAGCCCGTAGCTGATCCACGCTCCCATGGACGGACGCACAAAGTTGTCGGAGCCGGTGTGGACCATGCACACCGCCTGGCCGTGCGACTGCCCTTTGCTCTGCATGGAACGGATGACGCAGAGGTCATCAAGACGCTTGGAAACTTCGGGAAACAGCTCGCTGCCCCACAGGCCTGCCTCGCCATGCTGCTGAAATTTCCATGGCGAGCCGAGCATCTTCGCCTGGCTGGCGGCGGAAGGGTCCAGATTCTTCGCGGGGGCAAAGGGCAGCTTTTTGCCGTCCATCTGCTGGAGCATCGGCTTGTAGTCAAACGTGTCCACCTGCGAGGGCCCGCCATGCATGAAAAGAAAAATCACCCGTTTCGCCCGTGGCGTATGGTGCAGCCCGCGCGGCAGGCTGGCCGCCGTGGCGATGCTGCTGAATGCGAGCGAGCCAAAGCCGCAGGCGGCCGACTTCAGGGCGGTGCGGCGCGTACAGCAGCCATCTCGCTCCGCGAGATGAGCGCTCGGCATGGCCGAAGCGAATGACTGACGAGTGGCAGAGAACATGGTGAGTGGCGTTGGGGATCATCCCGCGGAGCGAGATGACGACTTTAATCGAGGAAAAGAAACTCCGTGGAGGCGAGCAGCACGTGCGCCAGATCCGCGAGCACCTGCTCACGATCGCCGCCGCTTTGCTCAATGAAATCATTCGCACGCTTTGCGGCGCGCGCCTCCGGCATATGGCCGAGGATGGCCTGGTGCAGCCATGCCACGGGCTCGGGCTGCGCGTAGGCCTGCTGCGCCAGCCTGGCGGCCTGCTTTTGCAGGAAGGTGCTGTTGAGCAGGTACAGCGCCTGCGTGGGCACCGTGGTCAGCGGCCGGTCACCGGCCACCATCTCAGGATTCGCGGCGTCAAAGATCTCCAGCTCAGGAGCGAGGTTGTTGCGCGCCACGGGCAGGTAGATGCTGCGGCGGAATTCCTGGTCGAACTTCATCGGCTTGTCGAGATCCTCGCCATAGGTCAGCGCCGTCGCACCCGCCTGTTCCAGATTGAGGTCTCCCGCAAGGAAGAGCAGGCTGTCCCGAATCTCCTCCGCTGTGAGCCGGCGATACGAGCGCCGGCCCAGCAGACGGTTCTCCGGATCAGCGACCGTGCGCGGTGATTTTGCCTCGGCAGCGAGCTGGTAGGTGCGGCTGAGCACCATCTCACGGATCAGCGTTTTGATGGAGCCGCCACTGGCGCGGAATTTCGCGGCGAGGTGATCCAGCAGTGCAGGATGCGTCGGCTTCTCGCCCTGCACGCCAAAGTTGTCCACTGTGCTGACAAGGCCGCGCCCGAAGAGCTGCGCCCACAGGCGGTTCACGATCACACGGTCCAGCAGCGCGTTCTCCGCGCTCGTCATCCATTCCGCAAGCTGCAGGCGGCCGCTGGATCCAGGTGCAATCTTCGGCGGTGGGCCGTCATGCAGCACAGAAGGGAAATGCCGCGGCACCTTGGGGCCGAGCTGGCTTACCTCTCCCCGGATGCGCAGGTGGATGTCTCCCGCATCGCGTGCATCACGCGGGGCCATGGCCAGTTCGGCGTCCTTGAGTTCGCTGAGGCTCTTGTTCAGCTCCTTCGCGAGATCACCGCTTTGCATCGCCAGCGCGGGATCGCCGCCGCCTTTGCCATTCACCATGGCGAAAGCCGCTGCTTCGCGCTCGATGTCACGCACGGAGATGAACTGCACGGCATCCACCACCACATAATCCTTCGTGCCTGTGGTACGGATGATCACATTGGTGCGTCCGCCTTTTTCAAAACGGAAGCGGCCGATCGGCTCGAACAATCCGCCGATGCTGGGCTTCTTCGTCTGGTCAAAGACGATCTCATGCACGCCGTCGAAGGCTTCCACGGTGATCGGCACCTGCTTGTCGCAGTTCGTTTTGGCCGGATACGCGAGGCGGACTTCATACACGCCCGTCTCGGGCAGGCTGCCGCGAAACACCGCCTGCTTCACTCCCTTTTGCTTCCGGTCATCATGAATGTAGAAGTCGCCGAAGCGGTTTGCGGAGAGGCTGGACTGCTTCCAGTCGCCCACCAGTTCCGCATCCGACTCGTCACAGATCACCCCTGCCAGCGGCAGTTTTTTCAGCGACATCTTGCCGCCCACCTTGGCCATGAAATCTCGCTCCACCTTCAGGCGCATCACCAGTTCCAGGCGGTTCATTCTGGCCGCCAGGTCGCTCATTCCAGGCTCAGGCTGCGGCAGCGCCTGCTCCACCCAGCTCGCCACATTGACGCAGCCGTTGCGTGTGCCCATCACGACCTCTGTCGAGCGGAAGAAGCCCGCGAGTGCGTAGTAGTCCTGCTGGCTGAAGGGATCAAACTTGTGGTCATGGCAACGCGCGCAGCCGATGGTGAGGCCAAGAAAAGCGCGGCCGATGGTGTCGATCTGCTCATCGGCCGTGTCGAGGTGCAGCTTCTCCTTGTCGCGATCCGTGAGCATTTTCGGCCCCAGCGCCAGGAAGGTGGAAGCGATCATTTGCCGGCGTCGCTGTTCCAGATTTTCTCCCTTCATCAAATCGCCCGCGATCTGCTCGCGAATGAACTCATAGTAAGACTGGTCGCGGTTGAAGGCATCGATGACGTAGTTCCGGTAGCGCCATGCCTGGTAGAAGGTGTAGTTGCGATCGCCTCCGTTCGAGTCCGCGTAGCGAGCCAGATCCAGCCAGTAGCGCCCCCATTTTTCGCCAAACTGCGGACTGTTGAGAAGCTTCTCCACATAGGCAGGCAGGTTGGAAGTATTTTCGAGATCCGCCGCCGCAGGTGGCAGGCCGGTAAGGTCATAGCTCAGCCTGCGCATCAGCGTGCGTGCATCTGCATCCGCGGCAGGCGCGAGATTTTTGGCTTCCAACTCCGCGAGGATGAAACTGTCCATTTCCTTGCGCGGCCAGTCCTTCTGCTTCACCACAGGCAGCGGCGTCCTGGCGAGCGGGCGATAGGCCCAGCCCTGGCGTGCGGCGGCGAAGTCGATGGTCTTTTTCTTCACCACCTCCGCAAGCGCCGCGGTCCGTGGATCGGGAGCGCCCATCGAGATCCACTGCTCAAAAATGCGCAATTCCTCCGGCGGCAGCTTGGACTTCGGAGGCATCTGCAGCTTGTCATCCTCATAGCTCATGCTGTGCATGATGAGGCTGCTGGCGGGTTCGCCAGGGATGAGCGCGGGTCCGGCATCGCCGCCGGTCTGCCAGCCTTCCTTGCGGTCCAGCAGCAGCCCGCCCTTGCGTCTGCCCGACTCCTGCGAGTGGCACTCGTAGCAGTGCTTCACCAGCAGCGGCCGCACCTTGTTCTCAAAGAATGCCACGCCATCCGCTGCGCCCGCATGCGCGGTGCAGAGTGCCAGGGTTGAAAGGGTGATGATGCGGCGCACAACGACAGAAAGGCAGGAATGGAGAACCTTTGGACAAGAAAAGATCGGTTTTATGCCAACGGCTCTTTTCGGCAAATCTTCCGATTGGAAACTGCACGGCCACCGCCAAGGTGCTTTTCATGATCCACCTCTTCCGTTCCGCCGCCATCGCATTGGCCGCAGCCCTCGCCCTTTCCAACGTCGCGGCCGACGAGTCCAAATGGATCTCTCTCTTCAATGGCAAAGACCTCGCCGGATGGACGATCAAGATCGCCAAACGCCCTCTCGGCGAAAATTTCGCCAACACTTTCCAGGTTGAAGACGGCATCCTCAAAGTGAGCTACGACGGCTACGACAAATTCGATTCCCAGTATGGCCACCTTTTCACCAATCTGGCCTACTCCCACTACATCCTGCGCATGGAGTACCGTTTCACCGGCAGGATGATGGAGGACGCGCCGAAGTATGTGAACCTGAACAGCGGCGTGATGCTGCACGCCCAGCCGCCGCAGAGCATGCGCTTCGATCAAGGCTTTCCCTCCAGCCTGGAAATGCAGTTCCTCGCCGATGAAGGCAAGGGCCCGCGCTCCACAGGCAACCTCTGCACACCCGGCACGCACGTGGAAATGGGCGGTGAGCTGATCACGAAGCACATTGTCAAATCCAGCGCGCCGACTTTCCCTGCCGAGGAATGGGTGCGCGCGGAAGTGGAGGTGCGCGGCAATGACGAGATCATCCACCGCATCAATGGCGTCGAAGTCCTGCGCTACCAGCGCCCGCAGCTGGATGCGGCCTGCAAGATCGCGCCTGCGAGTGACATTGTGGAGGCCGGTGGCGATGTCATGCTCGGCTACGGCCACATCGCGCTGCAGGCCGAAGGCCAGCCGGTGTGGTTCCGGAAGATTGAGCTGATGTCGCTGGAGAAGAAGTAGCAATCAGGCCCCATCAATCGCCAGCGTCACTCTTCGCGCCGATCTCGTCGCCGCATCCTGACCCCACGGCAGATTGTCATACGCAGCACCGGCAAAGTGAACCCGTCCCACCGGCTGGATCAAATGCGGCCACACCTGCGCCAGTTTGCCCAGCGCGAAGGGATGCCTCTCACACCCGATCGCATAAGGCTCCTCTTTCCACCACTCATGCACGATCACTTTCTCAATTGTGTCCTTGTTCTTGCCGGGATAAAATTTGCGGAAGGCGGCGAGCGCATCCGCCGGTGCCAGCGCAGGCGGCCCGCTGCCCATGAGCACGCAGCCTTCTCCAGCCACTTCGCCAGCGCATTCATACACCAGGCCCATCGTGCTGTTGCCCGTTTCCAGGTTGATGCTCGGCAGCGAGTCACCTTCCCAAAAGCGTGTCCTGGCCTGCAGCACAATGCGCGACTGCATGCCCATGGGCGTGTGCTCCAGCGCAAACTTCTTTTCCGCGGGCCAGCCCGGGGACACTTCGATGCCGGCGATGACCAGTGGCGACACACACATCACCGCATAGTCGGCCTTCAATGTCTGCGCCTTCTTGTCCGGCCCTTCGGTGAAAGTAACCGCGACGCCGCCCGCATCATGCGCCAGCGCGCTCACCTTGCAGTTTTTCCTCACACGCGCACCTAGGCGCTGAGCGAAGGTGTCCGGCAGCAGCTGGTTGCCGCCTTTGAGCCGAAACACCTCGCGTTTAAATACGGGCAGCCCGCGCATCTTCACAATCGCTTCCTGCCAGATGCGATAGAGCGCGGAGACATCGCTCTCCGTGGCGGGTTTCTCTTTGCTGCTCAGTCGTGAGCCGCCGCAGTAACTGCGCCCGGTTTCAGACGCACCCTGCTCCGCCAGCCAGTCACCGAGCACCACGTGATCGAGTTCATCCAAGCCGATGCCAAAAGGCTGGTACTCGTCTTTAAACTTCTCCGCCATGGGGCCGAAGTAGAGGCGGGACATGTTCTTCCACCCGTGCTCCTGCATGTAGGCCACCTCGCGTTCGTTGAAGCCGAATGCGTGCTGCGTCTTCGCATCTGCCAGCTCCTCCTCGGTGCGCCACTGGCCGCGCACATTGGAGTACATCTTCCGCCGCCGCTCGTAGGCCAGCACAGGGAGATCAAACTTCCGCACCCATTCACGATACGTGTCATAGCCAGGATCGGTAAACTGCTCCGCGCCCACATCCGCATAGAGGCCGTCTGGCAGCGGATCATAGATCGTCTTCACATGCCCTCCCGTGCGGCGGGAGGCCTCCAGCACGGTCACGTCATGCCCGCGCTCCATCAGGTCATACGCACAGCTCAGCCCGCCAATGCCGCCGCCAATGATGATGACCTTTTTCTTCGCCGGAGCTGCATGGACTGCCGCACCCGCGAGCAGAGCTCCCGTGGTGGTTTGCAGCATTCGCCGGCGGGTCAGGGCTGTGGGAGTCGCGCGCATGAGCAAACATACGCTGCCAATGCGCGCATCTTTGAATCACTGCGTCCGCGCCTTCTGCACTTCAGCGATGGATTTCAGGATGTTGTCCCGCCAGACGCCGGTCAGCTTTTCCGGCTCGGCGCGGTTCAAGGCGGCCATGGCGTCCTCATACTTGCGCTGCCGCGTCAGAATACGGGCAATGCCCTGCAGCGCGGCGTATTCATCCGCACCGCCGATGCGTGCGCGGCCGGTCACAATCTCCTGATACGCCGCCAGCGCCTGCTCATCTTTGTTCAGGTTGCGCTCCCGGTTCTGTGCCTGCGCCAGCAGGATCGCATCCCGCGCACGGGGCTCGCTGGTCCAGGGCAGCGCCGCGCTGAGGTCCGCCTCGGCCTTGTCTCCCTGCTTGAGGATGGAATAGGCAAAGCCACGAAGGTGCTGACCCGCGCCGCGCTTCCAGAAGGGCCACTTGTTAAAGTCCTCTCCCGCAAACTGCGCGATGATCTCCGGCGCCTTGCCCATCGTGAGGAGGTATTGCATCTGCGCGGTCTTCCTCACCGCCTCCACAGGAATGCGCTCGATGATCGGCCCGGCCTCCTTGCGGCTGTAAAGCGCCGCCTGCTCCAGCGCGGCGGCTTTTTGGAAGTCATTCACCTTTCCCTCCGCCAGCGTCAGGAATCCTTCAGGCTTGCGCTTCTGCGTGGCATCACGGAAACCGAGTGCAAAGTCCGTGACGGTGGGATCTTCCGGAAACGCACGCGAGTTCCCGTGGTAAAAATGCGCGAACTTCATCGGCTCATGAAAACCCTCCGTGCCGGTGGGGGAGAGGGCGCTGAGTTCCCGGCCATCTTCGCGAATGCGTTGGCGGCAGATGTTGATGTGCCACGGCAGGCTCGGCGTGGGCTGGCGGCCGATGACCTGGTGCAGCGGGTCGTTCTCATCCTGCGTTACGGGAATGCGGACCTCCACCGTCCAGTGATCATCTGCAATGTGAGTGGCCACTTCGGCTTTGGAATCCCACTCAAACCAGCGGTCCCGCGAGGCGCCGCGGTCCAGATCCACGACGTGGCCCGCCGGGCTGACGGCGATCTGATAATAGGAGTGCGTTTCTGTGGCCAGCTCGATCTCCACGGCATCGCCATGCCACAGCGCCTGGTCACCGTTGCGCGTGGTGGTGATGTTTGGCTTGTCGCCAGGCCGTTCATCGCAGCGGATGGCAAAGTAGAGGCTGTTCCCGCGCCAGCCGGTCTTGAAGGTGGTCCCAAAAGTCGGCACACGACCGGTCTGCAGTTCGCTGAGTTTTCCGCTCGCCGCCGTGGGGCAGTGCTGCCAGTAGGCATCGTCGAGCCTGCCATCGATGACGATGTCCTCGGCATCGTCGACGAGCCGCACAATCGGCACCGGTCCGCGCTGCTGCGCGAGCTGCTGGCACTTCATGCGCAGGCCTTTGAGAAAGTCATCGATGAGGGCGATGCGCCTTCCATACACGCTGGCGGCGTCTGCCTTTGCCTGCGCTTTCGCAAAGAGCGCCAGAGCGGCCTCTGCCTGCGCCTTGTCCTCCTCCATCTGGCTCCAGTGGGCTTCGGAGTAGCTGAAGAAGTCCTGCATCTCCTGAGCGGCCGGTCCGTAGAAGAGCGTGCAATACTCGCGGAACAAGGCGTCCACATCGGCATTCTTTCCACCCCAGTACATGCGTGCGGTGAAATAGACCTGGAAGTGATTGAAGCCGATGCCCACCTTGTCGAAATCCTGCCGCGCGGAGAGCCAGATGTCTTCTCCCTGGGAGATGCCCTTGGTGGCATTGACAGAGTCCCCAATGGCATGGGGGGCAAAGAAGGGCAGATACCACCCGCGGTCGGTGAAGGGGTAGTTCTCGAAATTGAGGAGCGGGTTGTCCGTCTTCTTCAGCCAGGCCGCACGCAGGGCTTCGGGCGCCGTTTCACCAGCATTTCGGCCATCGGCGCGGTTCATGGGACGGCGTCCGCCCACAATGCAGACGAGCACGTTGGGCTCCAGCTTGTCGATCTTCAGCGGCGGCAGGCTGTAGGTGCCGTAGGCACAGTTCAGCACCTTCGCGGCGGGATGCGTCTTTGCGATCTCCTTCGCCACGCGGTTCACGAAGTCCCACACGTAGTCGCTCAGCAGGCCGCGCTCATTGCGCTCGGGGGAGTCTTTGCCTTTGCACTTCTCACACTGGCAGATGGAGGTGTAGCCGTCTGGCGGCATGATGGAGACGGACTTGAGCGGGTAGGTGTCCAGCAGGGCGCGGGCGTAGCGCACGGTCTCGCGGAAGAGTTCTTCATTGGAGTAGCAGAGCTGGTTCTTGCTGTCTCCGGGCCGGTAGTCGCGCTTGCCACCATAGAGCGCGAACCACTCCGGATGCGCGGCAAAGGTGGCGTCATTTCCCGTCATGCCATCCAGGCCATGGGCGATGAGCCAGCGGTCATCATTGCGCATGCCCAGGTGCAGCGTCCACAGGGCGGTGTCATGGCCGGCGGTGGCGAAGCGGAAGTTAAACTGCCGCAGCGGGAAGTCCGGCTGCACCGTCTCATCCACTTTCGGCAGGGGGATGGTCTTCATGGCAGGCATCACTTCACCGAGTTCTCCCGGCAGGTACCAGCGTGCACCCAGGCGGTGGAAAAACGCGGTCACTGCATTGAAGCTGCCGTGCTCGTCCAGGCCCCAGATCTCCAGTGTTTCATTCTTCGCGGTGGTGGCGCCCTCCGGCTTGCCGGTGTCTCCGGGCAGGCGCAGTTTGTTTTTATACAAACCGCGGTTCGGCATGCCGTAAGGAGCGCCCACGATCTTCTCAAACTCCGCCTGCGCGCGGGGGATGTCGCCATTGTTTTTCGCCCACGGTTCCGTGGGCACGAAGTCCGCGTCATCTCCCACCAACGCCAGCCAGTCCGCACCGGACTGCATGCGGTACGCGCCATCTTTCAGTCCGTCTGCCTTCACGGGATTGAACGCGCTGGCGCCGATGAAAATCTTCAGCGCCTTGCCGCTGGGCCGCGTGAGAATTGACAGGCGGGCTCCGCTGATCTTTTCGATGTTCGCGCGAAACTCATGCGCCGCCAGCCGCTGCATGCGGGTGGGAGTTTCTGCAATGATGATCTCCGCTCGCGGCTGGCCGTTTTCGACGAGGACGTTTTCTGCGGCAGTGAGAGACGTGAGTGTCAGGAAGATGGCAACGACAGTCTTCATGGATTCGATATCGTGGATGGGTTCACAAAAAGATGCAGCAATCGAGCGCCCGCGCGACGCGGCGTTCCCAACGTAAGAGTGATTGAAGCGGGGTGTCAGGCGATCACATTCTCACCGCGGTTTTCTTTCTGGTGGATGGTTAACGGCCACCCCGGGAACTGGTTGGCCGCCTTCCCGTCTTTCACATCAATGAGAAAGCGGAAGGATTCGATGTAATAGGTTTTCTTTTCGGTGTCGAAGGTGATGAAACCGAAGCCGCTCCCTTTCTCGTGCGCCTTCTCGTAGCGGTTCGGGGCCTGGCCCACGACGGGATTGCCCACGGCATAGACGTAGGCCTTGTTGCCCAGGCCGTCGACGTACTCTCCCGTGTCCGGCAGGCCATGCTTGGGGCGGTTTTCGTGGGGCATCTTGATTTCATCCGGCAGCCACCAGCGGGGATAACCGGCGGAAATGGCGGGCGTGCAGAAGGACCAGTTGCTGTCGCGCTGCTTGTCCACGCCATACTGCGTCAGCGTGGTGAGATGCTGGTCGCCATTGATGTGCAGCGCCATGGAGGGGCGCATAATTTCCACCGCCCGATTGCGCGGGGTCTGCGGCCAGCCACCGGAATCGAGATCAGCCTTCAGATAGCCATCCGGCCCACCATGATGTGTCGCCACATTCGCAAACACCGTCTGGCTCAGCACGGCCTTGAGCGTGTGCCCGCGCCAGTCCTGCGCCCACTTTTTGAGAAACTCCTCCTGCCGCTCTCCCAGCAGGACAAGGCCCGGCTTGTCGAGCGTGGAGGTGTCGAAGTTGGCGTCCTCCACATGA
Organism: Prosthecobacter sp.; assembly: GCF_044226605.1. Taxonomy (GTDB): domain Bacteria; phylum Verrucomicrobiota; class Verrucomicrobiia; order Verrucomicrobiales; family Verrucomicrobiaceae; genus Prosthecobacter. The sequence continues at coordinate 62,720 of NZ_JBGAGS010000020.1, forward strand.
TCACCGCGTCCAGCGCCGGTCTGCACGTGCTGCGGTCCGCTTTTCCACTGGCGGTCGGCAATGATCGCGAAGCTTACGCCGCCGTAAACCATGTCTCCGTAGTACACACTGATGTCCTGCAGCACGGGCTTGGGATCATACGCATCCGGATGGTGCGCCACGTTTGTCTTGTGCACCACGTTGACCATTTTCGCGGGCTCAATGTAGCCGCCGTCTGAGGATGTGTCGCCTCCGGCGCGCATCTTCATGCCTCCTTCACCCCAGATGTTGCCATGGAAGACATCGTGATCATCCGGCAGGCAGAGCGTGGGGGCATTGCGCATCACTTCGCGGAAGGCCCAGCCGTGCTGGTAGAATTTGCGCAGGTAGTTCAGAATGGCGCGCTCTGCGGGCTCGCGGATGATGCCGAAGCCGCCGTGGTTTTCATAGATCTGGTCACCGGAGAAAAAGACGAGGTCGGGATCAAGCTTGAGCAGGTTCTCCGCCACGGGTGCATAAGGGAAGCCGTAGTCGTTCTGACAAGTCAGCGCCGCCATGCGCAGCGGGCGGCCTTCAGGATTAGCCTTGATGATGCCTTCCCACTCATGCGTGATTGCATGCATGCCCACCTTTGGGAACTCCTGGTACACCACCTTGTAGGGCGTGGCCTGCTTTGCATTCCATTTGGGGATGCGGAAGGTCGCCACCCACGCATCAGGATCAAGCTCTGCTTTGCCGAGCGATTTCCATCGGCCTCCCTCCTGCACCAGCAGTGAGACGACTTTCGCATCCTTTGCTCCCAAGGGGGCCGTCAGCACGCTGAGCTTCATCACAAAGCCCTCGTCTGTGCGTGAGTCGCTCAGCGAATACATGGACCACAGGATCGGGCCGAAGCTATTCTCCTGCGACACCTTGAAGGCAGCGCCATGCAGCGACCAGTTTTGAAACCGGTAGCGGCCTGCACCTGCTGCGCCCGCCTTGGCCTTGCCGTTATTGCTGTTCTTTTTGGCTCCGGCCACCGCGCCAGCGGCAAAGTTGTTGGCGATCGAAACATTCCCGAGAATTGCATCCGCACCGAACTCATGCGAGAGCGCTGCTAAGACTGTGTCGGAATCCACAGCACGTGCTGTGAGAGTCAGCACGCTCTGAGCGCCCTCGGGCCTGCCTTCCAGTGTCAGCCGCACCTGCTTCAGCGCACTGCCATCTTTGAGCGGCACATTCTTCGGTCCCAGAAGGAGTTGGTCGCCCTGCCATCCGGCGTTGATGCCTTTCTGCACGAAGCAGTTGCTGCGGTATTCGTTGATCTCGCTGCGAATGCCGATGCGGAAACCCGCGCCCCCGTCGGTCTTGCCAGTCTCCAGTCGTGTCAGCAGCACGCTCATGGTGAATGCACCATTCTGTGTCACCTGATGTGTCAGCGAGTGCACGCTGCGTCCGCCGCCCATGCTGAGGCACTCCGCACCGCCCTCGCTTACGCACCAGTCTTCCATGGGATTGGCCCAGAACGCCCCCCCTAGAAAAACGCGGTCATGCGTTGTGTCCCATCCATCGCGGGTGGGCAGCGGAGCTGTACCTGCAGACGCACCTCCCCGTGCGCCGAGGCCCATTAGCGTGCCTGCCGTCATCAATTTCAATCCGGTGCGTCGGGAGATCTTTCGTTTCATGAGAGTGCTGCAACGTCGTTCAAAGGCCGCACCCATCATCGATTTTTCACTCAGCTCCCCTCAGGGGACTCTTTCGCGATGCGGCGATACATTTCCTTGGCCTCCTCGTAGGCGCGGCGGGCTGCGTCACGCTCTGCGGGGGAGATGTTTTTTTCGCGGACTCGCCAGAGCTGCTCAATGCAGGCAAGGCACCACTGCGCGCTGCGACGGGAGGCGCGGATGGGCTGGCCAGCGACGATGACATTCACCGGATTTGTATGCATCTGCGGAAACTGGCGTACGGCCACCCAGCTGCTGCGGTGGATGTCTGCGCTGAAGGCGATCTCATGCACCTGATCGTCCGCAGGCACCTCGCGCACGGCCACGGGAAGGCCGTTGACGATGAGTTCCACCCTGCGTTTGCCACCAGCATACGGCTGCCCGGTGGTGGCGTCGTGGTAGTTCACGGTATCGCCGGTGAGACGTGCACCTGCGACGGGCAGCGCGCCGCCGTAGGCGATCTCCAGCGGGGTCTCGGAGCTGAAGGCTGCCTTCACGCGCACCTCCACTCGGCCCGGCTGAGTGAGGCGCACCTCGTCGCCGGAGTGCTGGTCAGCGACGGTGAAATCGAGCGCGTGTGCGTAGCCATCGCTCACATAGCTGCGGCCCTGGGCGAGACCCTCGCACCACTTCTTGAAATCGATGCGCTCCACTTTGCCGAGCTTCACATACGTGCGGCCCTGGCCCACACGGGTGCCGCTCATGCAGGGAAAGTCGGTCTCGCCGGCGGCCTTGAGAGGAAAGCCGCAGTTCATGAGATGGTACCAGGCGTTCCACTCCAGCAGGCGCGCAGTGTCCATGGCGCTGATGAAATCGCAGACGCCATGCGCGGTGGTCACAAAGATCTCATGCCCGCCCGCATCGGGAATGGCGACGTTGGGCAGCGCATCGAGCACGCGCTCATGACTGCTCACCAGCTCGGCCTCATTTACCCCGCCATCGTGGTCGGCATCGATCTTTTCAAACGCTTCCGGGAGCAGCACCTCCTGTGCTTCTGCAGCCGTGAGCCGCGCATCCTTGCTGGAATCGTAGAGATCGAGCAGACGCTTTGAGGCAGTGGCGGAGTTCACCTGCATGCCGCTGCCAGAGTGCGGATACCCGGTGAAGCCGCCCTGCTGCTTCGTCCAGCGCAGGGCGGGCAGCGTCCAGGTGGGCCAGCCTTTGATGCCCTCTGCACCGGGATACACAAGCTCTCGCAAATTGAGCAGGCACACATGTCCCAGAGCCGCGGAGCCGAAGCCGCTAACCTCCATGTCGTACTTCATCTGCGTCAGCGGCTCGCTGAGCAGGTCCACCTGCGGGCCGAAAAACTGGCGCTGATAGTCGAAGCAGTAACCCCACGCAAGCACGCAGCCGACGTTCAGCCCCTCGCCCTTCACCTGCTGAAACATGTGCTCCGGCCGCATGCCCTCGGAGGGCGAGGTGTAGTGCGCGCAGCCGGCGGCGTGGATGTGGTGATCGCCGCTATAGCAGCCGAAATCTGCCGCATGAATCCAGCGCTCAAGCTTCACCGGCAGCGTGATTTCCTTCGCGGAAGGAATCGCCACCTTGGTCTTTACAGTGCGGTACTCCGGGCCACGGGAGGCCTCCATGGTGAACTCTCCCGGTGGCAGTAACACGGTGCTGCCGCTGGGGCGGTACAGGTGCTTTTGAAAAAAGAAATCCGGTGCCAGCCGGCGCGCCTGCGGCGGAAAGACCTGCCCCTGCGCATTGGTGAAAGTCAGCCGCGCCGTGGTGTCGCTGCCATCGTAGTCTTTCACCTCCAGCTTCACCGTCACTGCGGGAGAGATGTCCAGCAGCACCGGCACCTCCGCACGAAAGCCGAGATCCTGCGTGCCCTGGCCGATATCGAAGGCGAGTGTGGCCTCCCGTTTGCCTGCCTCGCTGGAGTAGATGAGAGCGAGCGCGTACTCCACCTCCAGCCCGCTAAGGTGGGCGGTCATCGGCGGCGCATCGGACATGCTCACTTCCAGGAAACGGTCTGCGCCCTGCGTATTCTCGTTTTCACGCAGATGCGTCTGCCTCTCGCGCTCCATCGTGAGTTTGGCCACACCTGCATATGAAGGCCCGGCCTGAGGGCTGCTGAGACGCAGACTGGCCACGCTGGCGGCGTGATTTACCACCTTGATGAGCACGGGCGTGTGGCCTGCCTGCTGTACGAGCGCCGCTGCCGGGCCACGCTGCGCTTTGACACGGGATTCGGGATTGATGTCCACCACGCAGAGCACCTGCGGATCCAGGAGTGCCTGCACTGCTGCTCCATCACGCGCGGAGATGGCGGCCTGCAATTTCTCACGCAACTCTGCGTCGAGCGGCCTGCCGAAAAACTCCAGCGCCTGCATGACGCGCCGCGCATTGGCCGCCAGCGGCTGGCCTTCGACTTCGATCACCGGCGGGACTTCCGCCGCCGGGGAAATGAGGCAGGCCAGGAGCGCCGTGAGCAGCGTGAGTTTCGCGGTCATAAATCAGCATACGCTGTGAATCGCCGCATCTTGGAGCCGATCATGCATCATTCGAGATCAGCCCGCGCCTGCCGCACCACCCAGGAGCTTTGCGTTCAGACTGCCGCCGGAAAAGAGCATTTCATCGAGTGCCGCTTCGACTTCCGGCAGGTGCAGCTTTTTGCCAGTGCCGGAGCGCAGCATCACCTGGGCCGCACGGCGCATGAGTTCTTTGATGAAGGCGGCGCTGGCATTCTGCGTCTTGCGGACGATCAGCGTGGTCACCTTGTCATTCAGTTCAAGACCGCCGGCATAGAGCTTTACCAGCTTGGCGCGGCCCTCCGCATCTGGCAGCGGAAACTCGATGGCCTGATCCACGCGCCCCGGGCGCGCGGCCAGTGCGGCCTCCAGCTCCTGCGGGCGGTTGGTGGTCAGCACAAAAAGCAGCGCGGCATCCTCCCGCAGGCCGTCCATTTCATTGAGCAGTTTGTTGAGCAGGCTTTCCTCGCACGGATTGCGCATGGAGGTGCGCGCACGGGCGATGAGGTCCACATCCTCCAGCACGACCATGGCCGGCTGCAGAAAGCGCGCCAGCTGCATGTACTCATCCAGCATTCCCACCTGGTCCGCGGTGATGAGCAGCGTGGTATGCTCCGGCAGCTGGCTGGCCAGGTAGTGAATGGTGTGCGTCTTCCCGGTGCCGGGCGGTCCGTACAAAAGCAGACCCTTCTTGATGCTCATGCCCAGGGCCTGGAGCTGGTCCCGCTGGCCAATGAATTCGGTGACGTTCTGCTCCAGCAGCCGCAGCGTTTTGCCTGGCAGGATGACCTGCTCGCGAGTCACGCTGCGCAGCTTGTGCACCCGCACGCTGGCGGCTTTTCCAGAGTAGTTGTCCCGCTGCTCCAGAGAGATGACTTTGCCGCGGTAAGACTGCGCCTGGCTGATGAGATGCTCCAGCTCCGCGAGGATGACGGCGCTGTAGTCTTCAGCGCCTTTCTGCGGCACCTGGGCGATCTCCACCTGCCAGCCGCTGATCTGGCCATGACCAAGAATCGGCGTGAGCAGCAGGGCGATGCGCGCACCCTCCATGGTGCAGAGCCACAGGGTGGATTTGAGGCAGCGCACGGGGATCGCCTCGCCAACATCCACATCTTCATACTCCAGCGGCGCTATGATGGCCGCGTGATCGCGGTCCACAGACAGCATGCTGAAGGTAAAGGTCTGGTAGGCATAACCCGCCTGCACGCCCGACTGGTGCGCGATGCCGCAGCGCCTGGTGATGATGCTGAGCAGTGCGCTTTGCAGGTCGATCCGCGCCGTAACGGGAAAGGAGCGGGAGGCTGTGCTCAGGCGGTGCAGTTCGCCGATGCGGAAATGCTTTCGCAGCATGCTGGCCACGGTGATGACGGCAGGCTTTTTCCGTTTCTTGTTTTTTGGGTTCATCGTTCGCAGGGAGTGTGCACTGGCTTCGCCTGCATCAGGCCTTGAAGAAGATCTGCCGCCGGTAGAGAGCGTAGAGGAAGAGCCACACCAGCAGCAGTGCGCCCGTGCTTTCCAGCACGCCATGCCATTTCGGATCCAGCGGCTGGTAGAGTCCGTTGAAGAGCAGTTTGGAAGTATGGCCGAAGTCCACGAAGTGGTACACCATGTAGATGGTCAGGCTGTTCATGCCCACGACCACCAGCGGAAAGGCCCAGCGCCTGAAGCTCATGAGGTCGATGATGGCATAAAACGCCGCGAGCAGGGTGAAGGAGATGCCGGTGGTGACGAGGATGAAGGAGCTGGTCCAAAGGCGCTTGGCGATGGGGAAGTGCAGGCTCCAGAGCAAGCCGAGCGCGAGGCAGCCGGCTCCCGCAAGAAGGAGCTGGCGGAACTTCGCCGCCGGGGAGCTCGCGGCGTTTTTCAGCAGCTCCCCGGCTAACACGCCGAAGATCGTCAGGCACATGGCGGGGAACTGCGTGAGCAGGCCCAGCTCGTCATACGTCCCTTGCAGCAGGCGGCCGGGCAGGAAGCTGCGGTCAAACCAGCCGACGAGGTTACCTTCGAAAGTGAGATTCCCCGCGCCGAAGCCGGGCACCGGGATGAGAAAGAGCGCGGCGTAGTAGGCCAGCAGGATGCCGCCCGCGATGCAGAGCCGCTTCATCGAGCTGAAATTCAAATACAGCACCACGCTCACAAACCCCGCCAGGCCGATGCGTCCCAGCACGCTGCCCAGGCGCATGTGGTGCGGGTCAAAGAAAGGGATGGGCGCGTTTTTGTCCAGAAATCCGAGCGCTGCAAGGATGAGCAGGCGGACGAAGGCCTTCTTGTAGAGCTCGCTCTTTGGCGTTCCTTGCGCGATGGCCTTGCCCAGTGAAAACGGAATGGACACTCCCGCGAGAAACAGAAAGAGCGGGAAGATGCAGTCATAAAAAGTGAAGCCGAACCACGCGGGATGCGTGAACTGCGCCGCCGCCGTGTCCACCCACGGCAGGCCGGTCTTTCCCTGCAACTGATGGATGACCTGCCCCGCCCCGGCGATCATGAGCATGTCAAAACCGCGCAGGGCGTCGATGGAGACGAGGCGGTTTGTGGAGTGGGCGGGAGCGGGCATGTAAGTGGGGCGCACTATTTGGCAAACTCCACCACCGTGCTGACCATGGCATCGCGATCATCGGTGACGCTGAGGTACCAGGTGTTGGCCTCGGCAGGTGGTTTCGGAGCGGTGATGGTGCGGCCTTCAATGGTAGCGGGGACGGTCTTCCATTCGCGCTTGGAGCGCAGGCCCGTGTCGGTGGTGTAGTTGAGCTCGGCTTTCTTCAGAGGCAGCTTGCTTTCGCAGCTGACGGTCACCTTTTCTCCGGAGACAACCGGTGCCGCGGGGTTCGGCAGGGAATCTCCCCCACGACACTTGGAGTCGATGAAAAGCCCGATCTCCTGCGGCGCCCATCCGGGCGGATGGCCATGCGGCATCTTCACCTGGATGCGGATGTGCTTTTCTCCAGGCACCACGTTGTAGCTCTTCATGTAGCTGTCCAGCACGTAGTGGACGTCATTGGTGCCGTTGACAAAGAGGATGGGCACACGGCAGCGTGGCAGCAGGCTGCCGGGGTCGTATTCCTTCACCCACAGGGCGCGGTGTTCGGCGTCGAGCTTGTCGATGCTGGGCTTCTGCACGGACTCGCCCTCATGCAGGAAGCCGCAGCCATAGACGGGCACGGCGGCCTTGAAGCGGTCATCGAGTGAAGCGACGAGGCAGGTGGTGTAGCCACCCCAGCTGATGCCCGTGACGGCGGTGTGCTCTGCCTCCACCTCCGGGAGACTGCGCAGCAGGGAGTGCGCGCGCATCACGCTGGCGGCGGCGTGGAAAGGCCAGTCATCGCTGGTGTCCGGGGTGAGAATGCAGTCAAACTTTTCCGGATGACCGTGCGCCGGGCCGCCATTGGGCAGGCGCGTGCGCACGCCGCGATGGCCGTTGCCGATGGCCATGCCGGTTTTCGGATCAAGCTCCACCTCGGGCGGACGCGAGCCGTTTAGATCCATGGCGATGGCCGCGTAGCCGCGCTTGGCCCAGAGGTGCACCCAGTCTGCGAAGGCTGTGCCACCGCCGCCGTGGATGAGCACCACTCCTGGAAACTTCGTTCCCGGCTTCGCCTCTCCCAGCGTGATGGGAGAGGCATAGAAGGCGAAAACTTCGGTGTCCTTTCCCTGATATTTCTCTCCGGCATAGGTCAGGGAATGGATCGGCTGATCCTGCCGCACCCACTTCATGGCAGGCACATTGCTTTTGAGCGCATCAAGATCCCAGGGGCCGAACTTTTCGGCGTGAAGCGATGTGACGAAGCAAACTGCGGCAGTGAAAAGAAAAGAATACCTCATGGCGGGAGATCAAACGCTCCCACGCACTCGATTCAGCATCTTTTTTCGGCAAACTAAAACGCCGCAGCAAGCGACTCCCGGCGCTTACTGCGGCGATGTTTGGGTCAACGAGAGATGGCCGGCTCTCAGTTGGCCTTCTTTGGACGGCCGAGCACATCGTCCTTGGTGGTGAGGGCGACGGCCACGACCTGGTCAATAAGCTCCTGCTTGATCTTGAGATCCTTCAGGGTGTTCACCAGATTTTCGGCGATGGCGTTGAAGTGCTCCTCGGTCAGACCCATGCCTTCGTGAGCTTTGCGCATGTCCTTGCCCGTCCAGGGCAAAGGTCCGCCAAAAGCTGCGCTGAGAAATTCCTTCTGCTTCCGGCGCTGCTTGTCCATGCTCACGTTGTCAAAGAAGTGCTTCACGCGGTCATCTGCCAGCACCTTCACGTAGAAGGCGTCCACCGCAGCGTTCATGGCGGCCTTGCCACCGAGTTTTTGATACAGGCTGTCTTCGCGGGCCTTGAGCCATTTGGTTTTGCAGGCTTCCTTCGCGAAGGCCCACTTCCGGCCTTCATACTCGGCGGTTATGGCAGGGTCGACCGGCTTGCCGGTGATAGGGCAGATGGTATTGGCGGCGGTCTCGGTGGCAACGGCTGCGGGATCGATCGCCATGGCGGCATTGACCAGGAGGGTCATGACAGCGGTGATGGTGGCAAGAGAGGTGAGGATGAGTTTCATGGTTGGATTGGACCATTTAATAAGTTGCATTGATAATACATCAATGCGCCGATCCTGCGCAGAGATGTGCGTGGCTTGCGCGGTGCTGGCGCAGCAATTCCCACGCACAAGGAAGCACAAACCGAGGAGCGACAGCCGATGTTAATGTTGCATAATGAATACATGTTTGAGAGCAAACCGGACATCAGCGGCCGCGCTGAAATCGAAACACTGGTGAACACCTTCTACGACCGCATCCGCGCGGACGAGGTGCTGGGATTCATCTTCAACGACATCGCGCAGACGAACTGGACCGTGCATCTGCCAAAGATGTACGCCTTTTGGGAGACGGTGCTCTTCCGCACCGGGGGCTTTACCGGAAACCCGATTGCCGCGCATGCCAGGCTGGTGCCGCAGACGGAAATGGGACGTGCGCAGTTTGACCACTGGCTGCAGCTCTTCCGGGCCACGGTGGACGATCTCTTTGCAGGAGAGCGTGCTGAGCACATCAAGAACTGCGCGGCCGACATGGCCAATGTGATTTATGCGCGCATCAACCAGGTGCCGGATCCCCGCTTTGATCCCGCCAACCTCACTCCCGAGCAACGCGCGCGCTATGCACGCTACCAACCGCAATCCCAAGCCGAAGCAGCCTCATGATCCGAAACACCGCCCGCATCCTGCCCGCACTTGCCGCCGTTTTGCTCACGCAATGCGGTGACCGCGGGCTGAGCCCGAATGAAAAGCAGTCGCAGGAAACGCTTGTTAAAGAAATGGCGGCACTGTCGAAGGCTGCGGCAGACACGGCGCGTGATCCCGCGCAGGCGCCGGACCAGCCGCTCTCCGGCAGTGAAGATGCGGTGCTCACAGATGCGCCACACGTGCCGCCACCGATCACGCGGGATCATCCGACGAAAGTGGCCGTGAAGCTGGAGGTTCGGGAACTGGTGAAGCGCATGGCCGATGGCGTGGACTACACGTTCTGGACCTTTGGGGGCAGCGTGCCGGGCAAGTTCATACGCATCCGCCAGAACGACGAGGTGGAGTTTCATCTCATGAACCGGCCGGACAGCAAGATGCCGCACAACATCGACCTGCACGCGGTGACGGGTCCGGGCGGCGGTGCGGCAGCCTCTTTTACGGCCCCAGGCCATGAGTCCGTGTTTTCGTTCAAGGCGCTGATTCCGGGGCTGTATGTGTACCATTGCGCCACGGCACCGGTGGGCATGCATGTGGCCAACGGCATGTATGGACTGATCCTGGTGGAGCCGATCGGCGGGCTGCCGAAGGTGGACCGGGAGTACTATGTCATGCAGTCCGAGTTTTACACCAAGGGGCCCTATGGCGAGGCGGGGCTGCAGCCCTTCAGCATGGAAAAGGCGCTGGCAGAGAAAGCGGACTACGTGGTCTTCAACGGTTCCGTGGGCGCCGTAGCCGGAGACAACGCGATGCCCGCGAAGGCCGGCGAGAAAGTGCGCCTGTTTGTGGGCAATGCCGGACCCAACCTCACATCATCGTTTCATGTCATCGGTGAAATCTTCGACAGCGTGTATCTCGAAGGCGGGGCCGTGCCCGCACAGCACAATGTGCAGACCACAATGATCCCGGCCGGCGGATCGACCATCGTGGAGTTTGGCCTCGAAGTTCCCGGCACCTACATCTTGGTGGATCATTCCATCTTCCGTGCGTTCAACAAGGGGGCGATCGGGATGCTCAAGGTGGAGGGGGCGGAGAACAAGGTGGTGTACTCCGGTAAGCAGGATGACCGCATCTACCGGCTGGAAGGGGGAGCGGTCCAGACGATTCCGCAGGCCTCATCCCAGCCGCCACCGGCGGCGAACAAGGAGGAGCGCATCGCGCGCGGCAAGATCATCTACAACTCTGTCTGCTTTGCCTGCCACCAGCCGGAAGGGCAGGGGATTCCGAAAGCCTTCCCGCCGCTGGCAAAGTCTGACTACCTGAACGCCGATCCGAAGCGGGCGATCAGCAACGTGCTGCATGGCCTGCAGGGGAAGGTCACGGTGAACGGGGAGACGTATGAAAGTCTCATGCCGCAGCTCGGGCTCAATGACGAGCAGGTGGCAAATGCGCTGACGTATGTGTACAGCCAGTGGGGCAACAACGGCACCGAGGTGCTGCCTGAAACCGTGAAGGAAGTGCGGGCGACCGCGCCCGCGGCAGCACCCACCGGAGCGCAGTGAGGCATGAAAACGTTTCTCACATGGCTGACATTGGTCCTGGGCACGGCCGCCGCCGAGACGCCGAGGCCGCCGCAGGGCATGGTGTACATTCCCGGAGGCGACTACAAGCCGCTGTATGCGAAGGACGCGAAAATCCGCCACACGGAGCCCTTCTTCATGGATGTGACGCAGGTGACGAACGCGGAGTTTCTCTCGTTTGTGAAGGCGCATCCGGAATGGCGGCGCTCGCAGGTAAATCGCTCTCTGGCGGATGAGAACTACCTCGCGCAGTGGACGGGTGATCTGGAACCCGGCGAGAGGGCGCCCGCCAACGCCCCGGTGACGCATGTTTCGTGGTTTGCCGCGAAGGCCTGGTGTGAAGCGCAGGGCAATCGGCTGCCCACCCAGGATGAGTGGGAATTTGCCGCGCGTGCCAGTGCCACCCAGCCAGATGCGAGCACGAACCCGGACTATCTGCGGCAGCTGCTGGAGTGGTACTCAAAGCCTGCGACCTCTGCGCTGGAGGATGTGAACACCGGCGTGGCAAATGTGTACGGCTTGCGCGGGATGCACGGCCTCGTCTGGGAGTGGGTTTATGATTTCAACGCGACGCTGCTGATGGGTGACTCGCGCAGCGACGGCTCATTGGAGCGGAAGCTTTTCTGCGGAGCGGGCTCCCTGCTGGCCACGGACGTGGGCAATTACGCGGCCTTCATGCGCTATGCGCTGCGCAGCAGCCTGAAGGGCGGCTACTGCGTGGGCACGCTGGGGTTTCGTGCGGCGCGGTCTATCACGCCGGATGTGGCCAAGATTCCTGCGGCAGTCTTCACCACCATCTATGAGCTGCCGGGTGAATGGCGTGATCAAAATAATCAGCGGGTGGCACTAGGCAGCCTGCGCGGCGGGGTGCGCGTGCTCACGATGGGCTTTACGCGCTGCAAGTCGGCCTGCCCGCGCATCTTGTCAGACATGAAGCGCATCGAAAAGGCCCTGGGTCAGGACGCGGAGCGGGCGGGCTTTGTCTTCCTTTCGATCGATCCGGAATTTGACACCCCGGCCCAGATGGCGGCGACCATGCAGGACCATCAGATGAACCCGGGGCACTGGAAGTTTCTGGCCGCCCCGACGAACACCGTGCAGCAGGCCGCGGTGGCGCTGGACTTCAAATACCAGCAGGTGGACGGATTCTTCGCGCACAGCAATCTCATCGCGGTCCTGGATGAAAACGGCCGGATCGTCCACCGGGAGGAAGTGCTGGGGGGCGACATCAAGCCGGTCGTTGATGCCGTGCGCGAGCTGCTGACGAAACACTGAACCCCTTTTTCATTCCCGTGAGTTTTCCCGCCTGCAAACACAAGAAGCACCGCGCCACGGGGCCGCGGCGTGATGGCCTGCGCTGGCTGGCGGCGGAGCCTTACCGCCTGTTCTTTTTCAGCGGGGCGGTGTGGAGCATCATAGGCGTGGCGTTGTGGCCGCTGTATTATGCGCAGCAGATCGGCTTTTATCCGAACTTTGTGCATGCGCGCCTCATGATCGAGGCCTTTGGCGCGGCGTTTGTGGTGGGCTTTCTCGGGACCGCGGGGCCGCGCATGGCCACGGCGCCGAAGCTGACGCCGGCGGAGTTGATCTGGCTGTTCGCGCTGCATCAGGCCTGCGGCATTGCTCACCTCACTCTGCACATGGTGTGGGGAGACGTCTGCTTCATCGCGCTTCTCGGTTCGCTGCTGCTTTGCCTGGTGCTCCGCGTGGCAAAATTCCGCAAAGAAGCGCCACCGCCGCAGATGCTGCTGGCGCTCACGGGATTGATCTGCGGAATCGCGGGGGCATCGCTGCTGCTGTCGAATGCGACGCTGCTGGACGCGCAGCGTCTGCGTCTGGCGAATCTGCTGCTTTACCAAGGGTTGCTGCTGCCGCCGGTACTGGGCATCGGCGCCTTTGTGTTTCCGCGCATGCTCGGTGGAGATTTTGGCGATCCTAAAACTGCGGCGCAGAGCCGGGCCAAACTGGGGCGTGCGGTGGTGGCTGCAGTGCTCCTGGTGCTCAGCTTTTTCGTCGAGGTGCACGGCTGGGTGCAGGCGGGATATGCGCTTCGCGCATGCGTGGCGGCGGGTTATCTGCTGGTGGAAGTAAAATGGAAAACCTTTCAAAGCGGCTCTCTTACCTCGGGCTTGTTCTGGGCGCTCCTCCTGGGCGGGCTCGGTCTGGCGCTGAGCGGATTTTTCTACGCACAGCACACCAGCGTGGAGCACCTGCTGTACATCGGCGGCTTCGGCATGCTCATGCTCGTCGTGGGAAGCCGCGTGCTGTTCGGCCACAGTGGCGATCTCGATGGTTTTTTTGTGAAAAGCAAATGGGTGCGGTTTTTGATCTTCCTCGGAGTGCTTGCGGCGCTCACCCGCGCCACCCCGGCATGGGTGCCTTCCACCACGGTGTCACATCACATTTATGCCGCCGGGACATGGGCGCTTCTGGCAGTATTCTGGCTGCTCTGGCACCGCCGGCGGTTTGCGAAGCGGGATGAGGAATAGTTTCGCCGCAAAATCAGCACAGCATTCCACACGGGCAGATGGGAATGCGGCGTGCAGTTTTGGTTTACTTCAGTCATGAATCCCGCGCTGAGCAATCCCCAATGGTCCAAGGTGGAGTCGATGGCCTACGATGGCTTTGACGAGCGCCCGTTTCTTGTTTTTTGGGAGATCACACGGTCTTGTGCGCTCGCATGCAAGCATTGCCGTGCCGAGGCACAGCCGCACCGGCATCCGGATGAACTGAACCGTGAAGAGTCCAGCCGGCTCATCCGCCAGCTGGCAGAGCTAAAACCGCCGATGCTCATTCTTACGGGAGGCGATCCGCTCATGCGCACGGATGCCCTGGACCTCGTGCGGGAGGCGACTGCAGCCGGGCTGCATGTAGGCCTGAGCCCGTCCGCGACCGCACGGCTGATGCATGCCGATTTTTCTGAAATCAAAGCGGCAGGCGTGGAGCGCATCTCTTTGAGTCTGGACGGCGCCACGCGGCAGACGCATGACGCGTTTCGCGGAGTGGATGGGACCTTCAACCGCACCATCGCCGCAGTGCACCGTGCGCATGCGGCGGATCTGAGCGTGCAGATCAACACCACACTCACTCGTGGCAATCTGCGCGAGTATGAGGCCTTCAAGCAGCTGATGTTTGAACTGAAGCCCGCCATGTGGAGCGTCTTTCTGCTGGTTCCCACCGGACGGGCTGGCATCGCGGATCTGCCGGACCCGCAGGACATCGAGCATGTGTTTCAAGACATGGCCTCGCTGGTGGGCAAGGCGCCGTTTGCCATCAAGACCACGGAGGGCCACCACTTCCGCCGTGTACTGATTCAGAGACACGGCGCGGGCGGCAGGCAGCGCCCGGGCATGCGCTCGCCGCTGGGCATCCGGGACGGGCGCGGGGTCATGTTCATCTCACACACCGGTGTCGTATCGCCGAGCGGTTTCCTGCCCTTTGACTGCGGCAATGTGCGTGAGGAGCATCCGGGGGAAATCTACCGGCATCATCCGCTCTTTGTTTCGCTGAGGGACAACAACGCCCTCGGCGGCAAATGCGGGCGCTGTGAGTTCCGCACCGTCTGCGGTGGCTCGCGAGCGCGTGCGTATTGCGTCACAGGGGATCCTTTCGCGGAGGATCCGGCCTGTGCGTATCAGCCGCGTCTTGGCGGCATGGTGTCCGCTTAAAGCGAAGGCGGCGTCCAGTCTGGGATGCCCCCGGCCTTCTGCTGCTTCTCATAAGCTTCGAAGTAGGGCTTCGTGGGAGACATGGGCGCGGTTTCATTCACCATGAGCGGGCGCGCCTCCTTCCAGTAGGCCTCGTAGGCGGCTTTCATTTGCTGCACCACCTCGGGGTAGTCGCCACTGACATCCGTCTTCTGGTAAGGGTCTGCCTCGAGATCATAGAGCGCGCTTTTGCCGGGCTGTGCGGCGGCCTGCTGTTTCTTCTTCGGATTGCCCTGGCCCGGACGCGGACCCACAAAGCGGAAGCGCTGATTGCGCACACCGTAGTTGAGGAACTCCTGCGTGTCCGGCTCGGTGCCCGTGGGCCAGCGGGCCACATGGGTGAAGAGATAGCGATCCGCCCACTTGCCTCCCTTGCCTTCGATCAGCGGCAGCAGGTTCCGGCCGTCCACCTGGTTCTTTGGCAGCTCGGCGCTGGCCAGCGCGGCAAAGGTGGGCAGGAGATCGATGTGCGCAGCGATGGTGCTGATGTCGCGGCCGGGGGTGATGTGGCCGTCCCAGCGAATGAAGAACGGCACTCGCACGCCGCCTTCATCGGTGGAGCCCTTCATCCCCACCTGGTCGCCATTGAAGAAGGGATAGCCCGGCACGATCTCCTTGCCGGCGATGGCGGCGCCCGGGCCGCCACCAGTGGTGCCGTTGTCAGACATGAAAATGACGACAGTGTTTTTGTACAGGTCCCACTCCTGCAGCTTCTCCGCGAGGCGGCCCATGTTTTCGTCGATGTTTTCGATCATGCCATAGAACCCGGCCTGATCTTTGCCAAAGCCGAGATCGGTGAAGCGCCTGGCGTTTTTCTCGGGAGCGATGTAGGGGCCGTGCGGGGCATTGGGGGTGAGATAGACAAAGAAGGGTTTGCCGCTGTCCTTCTTCTGTTTCATCCAGCCGAGCGCGGCGGAGAAGAAGACATCCGTACAGAAGCCGTGCGTTTTCACAAAGCTGCCGTTGTGGCGGACCACGGGGTCCATGTAGGTGTTATTGGGCGCATCCGCACAGGAGCAGGGATAGGCCTGGCCGATGCCGCCCGCGCCGTGGATGAAGGCTTCGTCAAAGCCACGCTGAGTGGGCTGGTATGCGTCCTCATCACCCAGGTGCCATTTGCCAAAAATGCCGGAGGTGTAGCCCGCCGTTTTGAGCACCTGCGGGAGGATCGTGGCCTTCAGCGTCATGCGCTCGCGCTCCAGGATGGTGTGCGTGATGCCGTTCTTCAAGTCGGGGCGGCCCGTCATGATGGCGCTGCGCGTGGGAGAGCAGGTGGGGCTCACAAGGAAGCGGGTGAAGCGCAGACTCTTGTTGTGCAGCGCATCGAGATTCGGCGTCTTCAACCAGGGGTGGCCCACGCAGCCCATCTGGCCGTAGCCCTGGTCATCGGTCATGATGAGGATGATGTTCGGCTTGCTGCCTGCGAGATCTGCAATCGCGGTCGCAGCCAGGGCAAAGAGAAGGGTCAGGGCGAGTTTCATGGTCGGGAGTTTGAGGACGAGGGCCGCGCGCCGCTCTTTCAAGCAAAGTGCGCGCAAGAGGCGGGGAGGTCACTTTTTGTACGGCGCGCGCTTCACCTCATCGATGACCGGCACCTCCTTGTTCATGGCTTCATAAGCGGACATGAGGCGCTTCACCTCTTCAGGATGCTGGGCAGCCACATCATTCTGCTCGCCGGGGTCGTTTTGCAAATCAAAGAGCTGCATCTTGGCCGCCGCACCGCCCGTGTTCAGGCCGGGGAAGGCGTCGAGATTGTACTGCTCGTACGGGGCGAGAATGGTGACGCCATCTGGTGCGCGTGGGTCCAGCCATTTTCCATCCTCTCCGGGCTTGAGTTTGATCTGCGTGGCGGGCAGCACGTGCAGCTTCCAGCGTGCGTCGCGGATGTTGGCCAGTTTGGAATTGAGGTGGCCGAAGATGAACTCATGCGGTGACTTCGCCTCGCCCTTCAGCAGCGGCATGAGGCTGCGGCCGTCCAGCACGCGGTCATCCGGCAGCTTCGCGCCGGTAACCTCCAGCACGGTGGCAAAGAAATCCATCGTGATGCCGAGTTGATCGCTCACCCGTCCGGCGGGGACGTGTCCCGGCCAGCGGGCGATCATGGGCACCCGGTAGCCGCCTTCCCACTGCGCCGACTTCATGCCGCGCAGACCGCCGCTGCTGCCGCCAAACCACGCGCCATTGTCGCTGCTGAAGAGCACGAGCGTGTTCTCATCCAGGCCCAGCTCTTTGAGTTTGGCCAGCACCTGGCCCACGCTCCAGTCCAGTTCTGCCACGGCATCGCCATAGAGGCCCGCACCGCTTTTCTTGTAGAAGGCCTCGGAGGCCGCCAGCGGCTTGTGTGGCATGGCTTCGGCAAGATACAGAAAAAAGGGCCGGTCCTTGCTGCGTTCAATGAAGCCCAGCGCACGCTCCGTGTAGCGCCGTGTCAGCGTGGCCTGCACCACGGGGTATTCGATGACCTGCGTGTTTTCCAGCACCTGCACGGGGCGCATGTCATTGGAGTAGGGGATGCCGTAGTACTCATCAAAGCCGCGCTCCGTGGGCAGAAAGCCCGGCTTGTGCCCGAGGTGCCACTTTCCCACCATGCCCGTGGCGTAGCCGGCAGACTTCAGCACCTGCGCCAGCGTGATCTCCTTCTCCGGCAGATGCAGCGCATCCGCCGCAGCGCCGCCGTCCGGTGCGGGGTTCTGCGTCATGCCGCAGCGGAAAGGGTAGCGCCCCGTCATCAGCGCAGCGCGCGTGGGTGCGCAGAAAGGCGCGGGGCAGTTGAACTGTGTGAAGCGCACTCCCTCCGCAGCCATGTGGTCCAGATGAGGTGTCTTGATTTGCGGATGACCGTAGCAACCGAGATCGCCAAAGCCCAGATCATCGGCAAGGATGATGATGACGTTGGGCGGGGATGCTGCAAAGGCGCACTGAAACGGCACGCTGCCGGCCAGCAAAGCAAGTGCTATCAAAAAGTTCTTCATGGCTGGCATGAATACGCAGGTCACTTCCCCGCCTTTTGCGGGTAGTCAGCACCCGCGAGGCTTTTTTCCACTGAGGCTTTCCAGGCATTCAATTCGGCGGTCATCTTTGCCACACGTTCCGGTTCCTGCGCAGCCAGGTCAGTGGTTTCCTTGGGATCTTTGGAAACATCGTACAGCAGCGTGGCCGCCATCGGCGCCGCTCCCTTCTTGTTCTTTTTATTGCCGCGACCGCTCGCCGGGTTCGTGTGCAGCTTGTAGGGCCACTCCAGCAGTGCGGCGTGGCCACCACCGTCGCGACCGTGCGCCCAAAATGGAATCGCCTTGCTGCGGGTCTCCGTCTGGCGGTCAAACAACGGCAGCAGGCTGATGCCGTCCAGCGGCTGGATCTGATTCTGCGCCACGGCGCCAGTGGCGGCGAGAACGGTAGGGTAGATGTCCAGCGTGGAGCAGGGCGTCTCGCTGATGAAGGGCTGGGTGATGCGTGCAGGCCATTCGACGACTGCGGGCACGCGCACGCCGCCTTCCCAGAGCGTGCCTTTCTCACCGCGCAGATAGCCGGTGGACTTCGCGCCTTCATGGCCGCCGTTGTCACTGTTGTACCAAAAGATCGTGTTATCCGCGACCTTCAGTTCACGCAGAGCTGCACGCAGACGGCCCACACTGCGGTCCACCGCGGTGATCTCGCCATAGTAGTTCTGTTCTTCCTCAGAGAGCTTGCTGTAGGGCGCCTTGTCCGCAGGCAGCGCAATGTGTGGCACATGCGGCGAGCCAAACCACACCACGCTGAGGAAAGGCTTGCCGGCCGCGGCCTGCTTTTTGATGAACTTCAGCGCTTCATCCGTTGTCACGTCGGAGCTGTCGCCATGGAATTTCTCCGGCACGCCGTTGCGGCCAAGCACGGGGTCGAGATCGAAGAAATTGTCTGCAGAGACCCATTCATCGAACCCCATCTTCCCGGGAGAAAGGGGATCGCTGGCCAGGATGGCGCGGCCTGGCATGTCGGTGGTGTTCTTGTCGCCGTTTTTGCCATTGAGGTGCCATTTGCCAAAATGACCCGTGGCGTACCCTGCGGATTGCAAAACCTTCGCCACGGTCAGCTCCTCCGCGCGGATGGGCGCGCCGGGGTTGAAGGTGCCCATGCGGTCCGGATGCCGTCCCGTCATGACACTGGCGCGGGTCGGGGAGCAGTTGAAGTGTGCGGTGTAGAAGCGGTTGAGCCGCACGCCGCTTTTGGCCAGCGTATCCAGATTGGGTGTCTTGAGATCCGGGTGGCCGTTGTAGCCTGTGTCTCCCCAGCCCTGGTCATCCGCCATCACAAGAACGACATTGGGTGGCGCGGCAAAGGATGCGTGCGAGAGGAGAAGTGATGCCAGGAGCAGGAGATGTGTTTTCATAAGGGTGCAGGACATGTGAGTTGGCGGTTCATCGGCGGCAGTTTGGGTGGTTGTGTGGCTACTCTTCCACGTTCTTTTTCTTCCCCTTCGTCGCTCCAGGCAGCTTGCGCCCCGTGGCGTTGGCCCATTGGGTGTAGGACTCACTGAGTTCTTTCACAAGCTCAGGCTTCTCTGCAGCCAGGTCGTGAAGCTCGGTGCGGTCGGAGGAGAGATCGTAAAGCTCCCACTTCACCGGTTTGGCGGCGGTGTCCCAGACGAGTTTCCACTTCCCATGGCGCACGGCGCAGTTCCCGCTCCATTCCCAGCAGAGTTGGGCAGGTTCCTGGCGTGTTTCGCCGCGCAGAATGGCGGCGAGGCTGCTGCCTTCGAGGGGCGATGTTTTGGCCCCGTGGATTTCTGCGAGTGGCCTGGCGCTGGCGAGGTCGAGGCAGGTGGGCAGCACATCAATGATGTGGCCCATCTGGTTCGTCCTGGTGCCTGCTTTCACATGGCCAGGCCAGCGCACGATGAAAGGCGTGCTGATGCCGCCTTCATTCACCCAGCTCTTGTAGCGGCGAAACGGCGCATTTTGCGCCCAGCCCCAGGAGGGACCCACCGCGGTGTAGGTGCTCACGATGCCCGGCTGCTGCGTATCATCGCGCCCGCCGGGCTCCTCGGTGCAGCCGCCGTTGTCGGACAGGAACATGATGAGCGTGTTGTCGGCGATGCCGAGTTCATCCAGCGTCTTGAGCAGCCGGCCGATGTTTTGATCCATGCGGTCCACCATGGCAGCGTAGGTGGCCATGCGCAGGTCCTCCCAGTCCTGATTCGCGCCGTCCCAGGCATAGGCCTTGGAGTCGGTGCCGGAGAGCGCAGGCACTGTGTCCCACAGGCCCATGGCCTTCTGACGCTCGTAGCGTGCCTTTCGCATGGCTTCCCAGCCGGCTTTGTATTTGCCGCGATATTTGGCAATGTCTTCTGCAGGTGCATGCAGCGGGTAGTGCGGGCAGGTGAAGGCGAGGTGCAGGAAGAAAGGCTTCCCTTCACCGGAGAAGCCTTTGATCGTCTTGATGGCATGATCCGTAAACGCGTCTGTCGTGTAATAGCCGGGCGGAAACTGCGTGACGAGCCCGTCATTGTGCCCGAAAACACGCACCTTGCCGCCTTTCGAATCGGGGTCAGGCTGTGCGGGATTGAAAAAATTGCAGCAGCCGTCCATGAGGCCGTAGTATTCGTCAAATCCGCGGTCAAACGGGCGCTGTGGCGCCTTGCTGCCGAGGTGCCATTTGCCGCAGAGTGCGGTGCGGTAGCCGGCGGCGCGCATCTGCTCGCCCACAGTGGCGATGTTTTCAGGAATGCTGTTTCCACTGCCGCGCGGATACATGCCGGACAGCAGGGAGGCGCGGGTGGTGGTGCATTTGGCGTTGTTGTAAAACTGCGTGAAACGCAGGCCCTCATCGGCAAGGCGTTGAAGATTCGGTGTGTGGATCTCGCCTCCATAAGGACTGATGCAGGAGAACCCCATGTCATCCGCCATCATGAGGATGATGTTTGGGCGGGAAGGACCTGCGGCCTGAGCTGCACCCACGAATGCGACGATGGCAAGAAGTCTGGGAATAAGTTTCATGATGGAAAGGCGCAGGATTTTTTTGAAGGAAATGACGCCGTGCTTTCTATCTGCCGCCCTTCTGCGGCTTCTCTTTCTTCTTCACGATCATCTTTTCCGGCTCCTTCGAGCCTGGAGGTTTTTCGGTATTGATCCTGGCGCGCAGTTCCGGCGGAAGCTTGTTCTCATCAATCTTCGTGCCGGTGATGTCGATGGTGGCACGCATGGTGGAAAAACCGGAGGGCAGCGAGGTGACCGGGCAGTTCTTCACGCGCAGCTGGTTCACGATCTGCACCTTGCCAAAGGCTTCGGGCAATGAGGTAAACGGGTTGTCGGACAAGTCGCACACACGCAGGCGCGTCAGACTGGACATGCTCTCTGGAATGCTGGAGATCTGATTGTCCGCCACGTTGAAGTGGCGCAGTTCGGTTAGATTTCCAATGGCGGCGGGCAGCTCGGTGAGGTGGTTTTGGGAAAACTGCAGCTTCTTAAGCCGCGTCATGCCAAAGACGAATGGTGGGATCGCTGGAAAATCGCAGTGGGTGAAATACATGCCTTCGAGCGCGTCCATCTCTATGATGGACTCGGGAATGGAGCGCAGACGCTTGTTGTGCTCGAAATACATGAAGGTGATGTTGTCGAGCCGGCTGAGTTCTTCCGGCAGCGCTGTGAGGTCATTTTGATTCACAAAGAGGTGCAGGTTTTTGACTCTGGATATGGGAATCTGATTTCCTTCGTCCACGACGGCGAGGGTGCTGATGCCGGTGAGATCAGTGAGGCCCATTCCGGAAAGCAGCAGAGCGCGGTCTCCTTCCTTCAGGTTGTTGGTTTGATCGTGATCACTCGGCATCTCAGCGCCTTTTACCGCGACGAAGAGTTTGAGAGGGCCTTTCGCCGCCACTTCGCTCAGCATCACGGCCTGCAAGCTGCATGCGGCAGACAGGAGAAACATAAAAACGATGGGCTTCATGATTCGCTGCGGAACGTCGCTGCCGCCTGCCTCTTATCAGGTTATCGCGAAACGGGAGGCTGCGCCCCATCGCGGATTTCGTGCAGCTTTTTCCAGATCTCCGCCTCCGGTGCTTGAGGTGAGAGAAGCAGGATGATCTGTGTCTTTCTGCTTCCGGGCAAAGGGCGCACATCAATCTCCAGATTCAGCGTTATCTGGCGCCCGTCGGTGAAGGTGTCGATGTATGGCACCTTTGCAGAGAACAAGCCCGCCTTGTCTCCAGGCTTCACCTCGGCGTTGAAGACGGCGGGGTCAGGCTTCATGCCTTTGCCGCGCCCAACCAGGGTGCTGAGGCCCTTGAAGTACTTGTCGAAGAAGTCCTTCAGTTCTTTTTCCCGAATCTCGGGCGTGCCATCAATGCAGATGGAGAGCGCGTAGGTGAAGTACGTCGGCGAATCTGTGCTGAACATGCCGGGAGAAAAACGCGCCTCTTCATAACCCGTCCACGGAATGTCACGCGCGAAGCCCGGCGGGATGGGCAGACGCTCGAAGCGCCAGTCGGAAGGGCCCAGCAGCATCGTGGGCGCGGGCTGTGTACGTTGTGCCGGAGCGAAAACAGGGCAGGCACAAAGAAGGACTGCAATGAGAGCGAAGCGTTTCATGAACAAGATCGTGAGGCAGCCATTGAGGCATGCGGCAGCGCGCAGCCATGGGTTCCGGGGCTCAGGGGTTCTTTTTCTTCTTCCGCTTCTTTTTCCCGGGCCTGGCTGCTTTGCCATCGCCTCCGTCCGTCTTGCCTGCGGCTGGGTTCAGCTCTGCGAGCACCGCGGTGAGGCGTGTGCGTGCGGCCTTGCTGGCCTCGGTGTCTTCAGACACGGCCACGGGCTTCTCCACAAAGGGCGCATCGCTCATGTCAAAGAGCTCGCCGCTTTCATTGAGCTTCCAGCCCTGGCTGCGCACAAACCATCTGGAGCCTAGCTGCACGTAGGCCCACTCCCGCGGCGTGCCCTTTTCTCCACGCAGCTGCGGGGCGATGCTGACACTGTCAAACTTGAAGCCCTCAGGTGCTTTTGCCCCGGCCAGCTCCAGGAAAGTCGCCTGCATGTCGGTGAAGTTTACGAGGTCTTTGTTCACTTTTCCGGCGGGCGTCACGCCGGGCCAGCTGGCGATGAACGGCACGCGCGATCCGCCTTCCAGCATGGACGCTTTTTTGCCGTTGATCATGCGGCCGCCGATGGTGCTGGGATGGCTTAGAGCGGTGCCGTTGTCCCCGGAGAAAATGATGAGGGTTTTTTCCCGCAGGCCGAGCTTCTCCACCTCCGCAACGAGAGCCCCCACCTGCTTGTCCATGTAGGCGATGTTGTCGTTGTAGAAATCCGTGCCTCTGCCCGCATCCGCCGCTGAATCTGGAGTGCGCAGGATGGGGCCGTGCACGAGGTGCATGGGGTAGTAGAGGAAGAAAGGGTGTTCCTTGTGCCGGTTGATGAAGTCGAGGCTGAAAGCCTGGATGATGTCAGGATTGTACTCTTCCTTGGGCGTGTCGATGGTCTCGCCGTTTTTCTCGTAGCTGGTCTTCCAGTACCAGCCGCCCGCGGTGGGGTCTGTGCAATATTCTTCAAAACCCCAGTCTTTCGGTGTTTCGCCCACCTGCCGCCATTTGCCGGACTCGCCGGTGGCGTATCCGGCCTGCTTGAGCAGCCTGGCCATGGGCTGCTCATTTGCGGCCTTTGCACCCGGGCCGTCGGCGCGCCAGGAGCCATTGCCAATGCCGCCGGTGCGGAAGGCGTAGCGCCCGGTCATGAGCACACAGCGGGAGGGGCCGCACAGCGGTGCGGAGTAGCAGAGGTCAAACCGCGTGCCGGAGGCGGCGAGCTTGTCGATGTTTGGCGTCTTGCGCACGTCCGAGCCGTAGCAGCTCAGGCCATCGTGGCCGAGGTCATCTGCCAGGATGAAAATGATGTTCGGCTTGGTGCCGGGTTCGGCTGCAAGCATGATGGATGTCAGGCAGAGCAGTGCACAGCAAAGGAGCGGCAGGCGTTTCATGGCAAGGCTGGGATGAAAGGGCGATGTGAACCGCTGAAACGCTGGCCGCGGCCGGATCATGCAGCTCAATCTCCTTTGTCATCACCATGCTCGTAGGTTTTGGGCAGGGTGGCCGTCCAGGCGGCGAGCTGCTCGGTGAGGCGCTTCAGCACTTCGGGCTGTTTCTCCGCCAGATTGTTTTTCTCCCCTGGATCCGCGTCCAGATCGTAGAGAGTCACCTCGCCATGGCGGCGGTGCGAGCCATGCAGCTTCCAGTTTTTCACCAGCAGCGTGGGATCGCTCCGCTCCGTGTTTGTCTTCCAGAAGAGCGGTTTGCCGCGCACATGAATGCTGCCAAGCAGTGCCTTGGAAGAATCCTCGCCATCAAAATCTGCGGCATTGATGGAAATGCCGGTGATGCTGCAAAGCGAAGGAAGCCAGTCCGCGCCGCTGATCACCGACTGTTGATCCACGCGTCCGGCGGGCACCTTTGCTGGCCAGCGGACGATGAAGGGCACGCATACCCCGCCTTCGAGATCGGTGTGCTTGCCGCCGCGGAAGTCGGGCCCTGCATAGCCCATGGCGTTGAGGCGGGTATCTGCCAGGTCGCCGCCAGACCGGTCTTTTTTCTTCCTGGTCTTCGCCTCGTCTCCATCCGTCTCGCGCAGCGGTGCGGCGCCTTGATCACTGGAAAAAACGACGAGCGTGTTTTCCCGCAGGCCCAGTTCATCCAGCTTTTTCAGCAGATGGCCTATCTCGTCGTCCATTGACTTCACATCGGCGAGAAAGGCCCGCAGGTGCGCAGCCGGGTCTCCTCCCATCTTCTTGCACAGCGCAAACTTCTCCTGCATCGCCGGGGTGAACTTTGCCTCCTCCAGCTCCAGCGGGCCAAAGGCATCCAGCACCGCCTGCGTGGGGTGAATGGGGTGATGCGAAATGTGGTCCCAGATGTTCACATAAAACGGCTCCCCTTTGTGTTTCTCGATGAAGTCGATGGCCTGATCATACATCGGCGCATCGCGGCCACGTCCGTCCTGCGGCTGGCGGTGTTTGTTGGGCGCGCCTTGGTCCGAACCAATCACATCGATGCCATAGGTGCCCGGCTCCAGCGTGGTGCCGATGTGCCATTTGCCAAAGTGGCCGGTGGCATAGCCGTTCTTCTTCAGCAGCTCCGTGATGGTGATGCGGCTGCCAAATCCAAAGCTGGCCGGGTACTTCTGAAACGTGGCGGGAAGCCTGCCCGTCATCAGCCCTGTTCGCGCCGGGCAGCAGGTGACGCCGGTGGCGTGAAACTTGGTGAAGCGCGTGCCTTCCGCCGCCAGCTTGTCAAGGTTCGGCGTCTTCGCATACGGATGCCCGTAGCAGTGCAGATCTCCCCAGCCAAGGTCATCCGCGAGGATGAAGATGATGTTTGGTCTGTCAGCTGAACGGCAGGACAGTGAAAGAGCGAAGGTCAGGATCGCGAGCAGCAGGGGCTTCATGGTCGCCCGCGGAAACGATGAAGACGGAGCGCTTCATGCAGGGCACGCCTTCAATCTTCCTTCCCACCCGACGAGTCCGGATTTCGCGGCTCGTCGTGTTTTGGGAGCCAGGCTTGCAGCTCTGCTTTGACCTTGGCGGAATCTGGCTGGCTGGCGATGTTGTTGCGTTCCAGGGGATCCTTGTCGTGGTCGTACAATTCTTCCGCGCCATCAGCATAGCGGATGTAACGCCAGCGGTCGGAGCGCAGCGCGTGGTTTTTAAAACCGGCGGTGGTGAGTGCCGGGCGCTCCCATGGCGCGGCGGGGTTTTTCAGAAGCGGCATCAGGCTCACGCCTTCAAGCCCTGGCTGGACGGGGAGTCCCGTCAGTTCCACGAGCGTGGGATAAATATCCAGCAGGCTGACGGGGTGCGTGCAAGTCTGATTCGCCGCGATGCCGGGTCCGGCCATAATGAGAGGCACGTGGGCCGAGCCCTCGCGCAGGCTGCCTTTGGACCAGTTGTGCTTTTCGCCAAATTCATAGCCGTTGTCTCCGCAGATGACGACAACGGTGTTGTCGCGGCTGGGCCCCTCCGCCAGACCTTTCAAGATGCGGCCCACGCAGTCGTCAGCGTACCGGGATGAGGCGAGGTAGGCGGAGATCAATTCTTTGCGCCGCTGAATCAGCATGTCCTCGGTCTTGTGCTTCTTTTCGCGGACGGAGGCTGGCAGGCCCGCGTTTTCATCAGCAGCCAGATCCGGAACTGTGATGCTGGCAGGCGGAAAGAGGTCGAAATACTCCTGCGGCACGTACCAGGGCGTGTGCGGCTTTACCACTCCGCAGGCCAGGAAAAAGGGCGCTTCATGTTTTTTTGTGAGAAACTCCGCAGCCCATCCCGCCAGCTTCCAGTCTTCCATCTCGTCCTTGCTCTTGTACAGCGGACCCCAGGCATGTTTGCCGATGGCATTCATCCCTTCGCCTTCCGGTGCGGGAGCATGCTTCTTCTCTTTGCGGCCAAGTTCGATGCTCTCGGTCCAGATGCGTTTTCCGGCTGCAGCGGCAATGGCGGAACTGAAGACCTTTCCTGCTCCCGCGAGATGATAGCCCTGATCGCGAAAGCAAGCGGGCAGCGAGATCTTGCTCTTCAAGAGGTGATCTTTCGGCAGGTTATCCTGGCTGTTGTCGTAGATGCCCGTGGTGGAGGGTCGCAGGCCGGAAAGAAAGGCGGTGCGGGAGGGATTGCACACCGGTGCCGCGCACTGCGCATTGGCAAATGTCATGCCGCCTTTGGCGAAGCGATCGAGCTGCGGTGTCACCGGCTGAGGAGCGAGATCCGTGCGACCGGAGAAGGCGTTTTGATCGTCGATTACGATGAGGAGCACGTTCGGCTTTGATGGAGCCGCACCCAGTGTGACGGCAAAAAGAGTCCAGAGGCAGCAGAGCAGTTTCATGTTCGGCCCCTGAAACGCAGGTGCGACGAAGTCTTTCGTGAAATAAATTCGCGTGGCCCGCCTCTCACAGGCATGAACTCCGCCGTTTTAGCCCTCGCTCTCATGCTGCCTTCATTGTCCTTTTCCGCCGGCACCACCGAACACGCCGAAGAGGCGGGCGCGGTGCATTGGGGCCGCATCCTGGACACCGCACTGGCCTCCAGCGCGCAGACGGGCAAGCCGGTGTTTGCCCTGTTTCAGGAGATCCCCGGCTGTGCGGGCTGCAGGCAGTTTGGCCGCGAGGTGATGTCGCATCCATTGATCGTGGAGGCGGTCGAGACCGAGTTCATTCCGCTGCTCATTCACAACAACAAGCCTGGCAGGGACACGGAAGTGCTGCAGCGCTTCGGGGAACCAGCTTGGAACTACCAGGTGGTGCGCTTTTTCAATGCGCAGGCCCAGGACATCATCTCGCGCAAAGACCAGGTGTGGGATGCCGGTGGCATCGCCGAGCGCATGGTGGCGGCGCTCACGGAGGCAAAGCGTCCGGTGCCCGCCTATTTGAAGCTGCTGGCCGCCGAGCACTCCCCGCGTCTGAAACAGGCGGTGCTGGCCATGTACTGCTTCTGGACCGGCGAGATGGAACTGGGCCGCATCGACGGTGTCATCACCACCGAGGCCGGATTCATGGATGGAAAAGAGGTGACGCTGGTGAGATATGATCCGCAGCTGATTTCGCTGCCGCAATTGATCGCCGCAGCGGAGAAGGTGGAGTGCGCGCATGCAGTGTACGTTGCTGCGGCGGAACTGCCCGCGGCCAGGACGATGAAGCTCAAAGTCGGCACGATCTCGGGCTACCGCGCGGCGCCGAAGAGCGAGCAGAAAAAGCAGATCAGCGGCACTGCGGCGGAGAAGCTGACACTTGATCCCGGCCAGGCCACCAAGGTAAATGCGTGGATCCGCACCGATCCGGCCAAAGCATTGCCGTTTCTCACGAAATCGCAGCAGGCACAGCTCAAGGGCGGGGCTTGATGAGCAGGTTTTCCATCGGCGGAGCATCGTGTGCGCCGCTGTTTTCATAGCCCGGCAGCTCCTTGCCACCGTGGCGTTCTTCGCGTGACTTCACGTCCGGTCCATAGGCCATGCGCAGGATTTTAAGATCCTGGATTTTGTCTTCGGCCCGTACGGCCACCTGAGTGCGATAAACAGCGCAGTCCTCCACCGTCACGCGTGCATCTCCACGTCCGCCCGGGCCACGTGCACGGATGGCCACCTCATTGTCATCAAAGACGCAGTGGGAGACCAGCGCCTCGATGTGTTCTTTTAGATTTAGCGCTGCACGCGTGTTGATCTGGCTGGGCTGGTTCCACCCGTGCATGTAGCACTGGCGGATGATGAGTTTGCAGCGTTCACCATCCGGCGGAGTCTTGGAATCAAAGGCGTTTTCTCCCGGGCTTTGTCCTGCTTTGAAACCGGGGGCGTCTTCGGCCAGCGGGCCCGTCCACAGATGACAGTTTTCAATGGTGAGGCTGCCGCGCTGCTTGCGGTCCGGATCAAACTGAATGCAGTCGCCGGTGATGTGGGAGATGTCGCAGTTGCGGATGGTCACATCTCCCCAGCGGCCGGTGATGCCATGCGCGTCCGTTTGTTTTTCAAAAGTGCCGTTGAGAAGGTGGTGGATGCGGCAGTTCTCAATGACCACACGTGTGCCGAAGACGCCCACGCCATTGCCGGTGCCGTTGAAGATCTCGCAGTTGCGCAACGTCACATCGTCCGCGGTGATCTTCACAATGTTGCCGCCCGCGCCCTGGGCATCGACCCGAAAGTTTTCATACACACCGGGCTTGGTGATTTCCAGCCGGTGCACGAGCTTGGCACCTGACTTGGTGCCTACAGGGCCGGGCGCGCCGGCGAGGTCCGCAGCATGCAACGAAGGCAGAAGGGAGGCAACGGCGGAGCAGAGGAGAAGGGTGCGGGTCATGGCACCCAGAACGTCGGTTCAGGCCCGATGCTTCCAAATCACCACGGAATGACCGCGCGGTCCTTGAGGA
The DNA here is from genome assembly GCF_044226605.1 of Prosthecobacter sp. Lineage (GTDB taxonomy): Bacteria > Verrucomicrobiota > Verrucomicrobiia > Verrucomicrobiales > Verrucomicrobiaceae > Prosthecobacter. The sequence continues at coordinate 91,191 of NZ_JBGAGS010000020.1, forward strand.
ACTTTCCACGCAGGGAGTGAGGTGCCTCCAGGGCCAGCCAGATCAGTGTGTCTGCGCCTTCATCGGGCGTGCGCGGTGCCTCGCTGCCGCCCATCTCCGTGCGGCACCAACCGGGGCACATGCTGTTTACCGTCACATGAGGTAGTGCGGCGGTGAGCTGCTGCGTGAGCATGTTCAGCGCGGCCTTGCTGATGCAGTACGCAGGAGCCCAAGCCTGTGGCTCACCATCGAGCTGACCGGCGCCGCTGGACACATTGATGATGCGTGGTGCCTCGGATTTGCCAAGAAGCGGTGCGAAAGCCTGGCTCACTCGCAGCGTGCCGACGACATTGGTATTCAGCGTTTCCAGCAGCACCTCGGGCTTCAGTTCCAGAAGATTCTGATAGTGATCCAGCAGGATGGCGGAGTTGTTCGCCAGCACGTCCAGCTTCCCAAACTGCAGCCCGATCTGTTTTGCTGCTGCATCCACGCTCGCCTGATCCGTGATGTCGAGCTCCACACTGCCCGCTCCACCACCAGCAAGCTCTGCCGCCTCAGCCGCACGTCTGCCATTTCTGCTGCCGATGATGACCTGCGCGCCACGTGCGGCCAGTTGCTTTGCAGCCGCAAAGCCAATGCCCCGTGTCGCGCCGGTGATGAGGATGACTGGTTTCATGGAGATGTGTTGGGACACGAAGCTCACGCCCGAGCCCAGCGGAACTTACGCTCCTCCTCTCGGATCGGTTGATCATTGATGCTGGCGTAGCGTTTGGCCATGTAGCCGTTTTCGTCGAACTCCCAGTTCTCATTGCCATGGCTGCGCCACCATTGGCCGGAGTCGTCATGCCACTCGTACTCAAAGCGCACGGCGATGCGGTTTCCTGTGAATGCCCAGAGCGTTTTCTTGAGGCGGTAGTCAAGCTCTCTGGCCCACTTCTTCTTCAGGAACTCGACGACTTCGGCACGACCATTGAGGAATACATCGCGGTTGCGCCATTCGGTGTCAGATGTGTAGGCCAGCGAGACGCGCTCTGGGTCTCGGCTGTTCCAGGCATCTTCGGCTGCCTGGATCTTTTTGATGGCCGTTTCTTCAGTAAAGGGTGGCAGGGGCGGACGTGGGTTCATGGTGTTGAGGTGTGAAGTTTGAGCTGGGATTCAAGTTCGGCAATGCGCGCCTTCAACGGCGCAACGGCGTCCTGTACTTCGGCGGCGGTGAAGCGTGGCGTGATGAATTTGGGGCAGTTCCAGTCATAGGATAAAACGTCGATCACAAAGATGCGTTCCACCCTCGCAGCATGACCTCCCGGAGGGGCGATCTGGGTGACCAGATCCGGATGCTCGCGGGCATCCAGCACCCGGGCGTGGCCGAGGATCTTCAGCCGCTCCCGCGCCGGGTAGTCCATGAGGAAGAGACTCACACGGTCGTTCTTCGCCAGGCTGCCCACGCTGATCATCTGGCGGTTGCCACCGTGGTCGGCAAACATGAGTTCGCTGGGTCCGGTGACGCGCAGGAAGCCTTTCGCCCCGCCACGATGCTGGAGATACGGCCAGCCATTTTCCGTGATCGTGGCCATGTAAAACGAATCACGCTCAGAGATGAAGGCTGCCTCTGCGGGAGTGAGCACATCATGCTCGGGCGTGGAGTCAAAGGCGGGGTAGGTCCGCCCATAGTAGTGACGCTCCGCCTCGAACACAGCAGGCGTGAGCACGGTATGCATGAATCGGTCGGCCATGGTCGAGGTGGGAGCGAAGGGTTGAAGGAAGGATGGATTGGTTTAAAAGACCAGCGTCTGCCAGCCTTCTGCCAGGTAACGGCGGATGCTTGCAAAACCGGGGGTGCCGGCCAGTGCGAAATCTTTGATCTCCGGCAGACCGCAGGCTTCGACTTCCTGCGTGGCACCAAAGACCGCCGAGCAGCCGCAGGAGGCCCCTGCGACGGACGGACGCACGGTATTGTAGAGACCATGGGCTGGATGCGTGGGCTTCGAGAACTCTGCAGGCCAGCGCACGCCGGTGCCGGCAAAGACGACGCTGACTTCGTCGTTCTTTTCCTGGGCTTCAGCCGCCAGGGCCAGGCCGTTGAAGGCGCGGCCGAGGGCTTCTTCGCCGTTTTTAGGATCCGATGTGATGATGATGGCAAGTTTCATGGAGTGATATGTTTTGTTTGGTTCGGTTCAGCTCCGTCTGGAGCGAGTGGAGACTGCGCGATGAATGAACCTGCGGGTAATGCCGCCTGTCTCTTGCCGTTATGCCAGATCTGCATATCCTCGGTGCCATGATGGACCGCATTAAAGCCCTTCTGACTGTGATCGAGGAAGGCAGCGTGAACCGCGCTGCGGTGCGGATGCGCATCACCCAGCCCGCGCTGAGCCGCCAGGTGCAGGCGCTGGAGCACGAGCTCGGAGGCAGGCTGCTGGAGCGGGAGAGCAGCGGCGTGAAACCCACAGGTCTGGGCCATGCCTTGGTCAAAGTCATGCGCCCGCTCGTGGAGAATTATGACGCCGCACTTGCCAGTCTGCGGCGGCAGGCACGTGGGGAGCACTCCGTGCTGCGCGTGGGTTATCTCGGTTCCGCGGCGCAGAGCACGCTGACGCCGGCGCTGGCCAGGCTGCGAAAATCACACCCGCAGGTGAAGCTGAAACTGCACGACATGTCCCCGCGCGAGCAGATCGACGGGCTGCGCGCTGGCGAGCTTGATCTCGCGCTTATCGGGCAGGAAGGTCTGCTGGCCGCGAGGGAGTTTCACAGCGCCAGACTCCGCTCATTGCATGTGTGCGTCGCCGTGGCAGACGGAGATCCGCTGGCGATGAAGAAAAGCGTCAAACTCAATGAGCTCAAAGGCCGCGATTTCATCGGTGTGGATGAGGACCAGGTGCCAGGCCGCAATCGCTGGACGGCGGCTTTGTGCAAGGCGTCAGGATTCAAGCCGCGCTTTGTCATCATCGTCGATGGTATCACCCATGTGCTGTCCCAGGTCGTCTCAGAGTCCGCCGTCACACTGCTGCCCGGTTACTTTGAAAAGCTGCAGCACCCTGGCGTGACGTTTGTGCCCGTGGCCGATGAAAACGCACGCTGGGACTGCATGGTGCTATGGCAGAAAGGCCGCGCACCCGCCGCCACCCGCGCGCTGGTGGATGCACTGAAGCAGGTCGCTGCGGCCTTGCAGTGATCCGGTCAATGCAGCGCCAGGCCGTGCTGCCGCCAGAAGGACTGCATGGCCGCATGGGAGCCGTTAAACACATTGCGCTCCACCGGGCGGTCCAGATTGCCAAAGTAGAGGCTGTTGCGGTTCATGCCGTGGTTGTACACTTTTGGCTGGGAGCGGCCATGGGACCAGTCCACACCGCCGTACTGCCACATGGCCCAGTCAGACCAGACCCCATACTGGTGCAGCAGGCCGTGCGGAGTGCCAGGAGCAGGGTACACCGGACCGGCGCCTCCATCATGCGAATAAAGCGCCACCCAGTAAGGCATGCGGCGCAGCTTTGCCTTCGTGGCAGGATCCGCGCTGCTGAGCATCTGCTTCAGGTGCGTGCTGTTCTCCAGATACGCCACCGGCACCACGCCGGTTCGGGCTTCCACGCGGTCCATGAAGCGCAGGATGTCCGACATCCGCGAGTTGGCGTCAAAGTCAGCGCATAGCAGCAGCGCCGGTGCATTCCACGTGCGACCGCGCGCCAGCGAGTGCGCGCGTGCGCAGAACTGGTCCGCCTGAGCCACGGCATCCACATGATTTTGCAGGCGGTAGTAAACGCCAGGCAGCATTCCGGCGCGGTCCGCCGCCGCCAGGAAATGCCCGCACTTCTCATCCAGATTTCCACCCTTGCCCGCCCGCGCGATCAGGGCGCTGGCCCCGTTGGCCCGCAGCGCGGAGACGTCATGCTGCGAATACCCCTGCCCAGGGCGCTGCTTTTCCTTGGGGTCATAAGCGGAGACATTGATCACCTGCGGCATGCCCCAGGAGGACATCGGTGGCGGGATGTCCGGCGGGCCGCCGGTGGGCGGTGTGGTGCAACTGGCAAGAGCAAGAAGTAGCGGAAGAAGAAGGTGCGGTTTCATTGCGAAGAAGATTCTTCATTCGTCCGCGTGCGCAACAAGGCGTTTCGCGGCAGCGCTTAGTCGATGCCAAAGTCATCGACGAAATGTTTGTTCTCGTCGTATTTTTCCTCCCGCAGACCGGTTTGCTGGAGCGTGATATGTTTGACGAGCAGGGCGATGTCCGCACGGGTCAGCACCTGGCGTTCTGCTTCCGTGAGGCGCTGCAGATTGCAGCGAGCGATCCAGTCAGACAAATCTCCGAGTGTTCGGAGCTGGCAGGGAAAGTCTTTGCCCAGCCCAAGCCAGCTTAAACCCGGCCATGCTTTCGCCTGGAGCTGCTGCCGGAGCTGCCGCCATTGCCGCCGACGGGCATGACGGTCAGCGAACACGTCCTCCAATTTTTTCTCCTTTGTGGCAGCTTCACTGACCATGGCTGAAGTTCGCAGGGCGTTTCTCAGCTGCACCCAGGCGGCCTCTTCTCTGGCCATCATGACCATGGCAGGGCCGTGCACCTGCGCTTCCAGTTTGGCGACCATGCAATCAATCACATCGCGAGGCGTGCGCATCTTTTCGGCCTCCTCGTTCAGGATCGAAATTTGAAACACTTCCTCAAAGGTTAAAACAAGTTCGACGCTGTCGAGGCCCATGGAGTTGTCTGGTCTTGGAAAGACGAGAAGACAACTTAAAAGACGCTGAACCCTCCTAGCCACCTATCGTTGATGACCCGGCACCCAGCGACTGCAGTATCCGGCATCCTGAGAGTTCTTAACATGCGGAGGCGTTGATCGACGAACAGGAGTTTCCATCCTGCCGGGATCACCGTGCCGCCGGAGGCACCAGATGCTTCACGAAGAAAGCAGTCGTCTGCCGATCAATCTCCGCAATCGTGGGCGATATCGCATCGCCGCTGAAGCCATGGCCTGCGCCTTTCGAGATGATGCATTCGATGGGCACACCCTTCGCCTGCGCGGCATCCCGCAAGGCGGTGGCATTGTGCACGGAGAGGACTTTGTCCGCATCGCCGTGTGCCACAAGGATGTCAGGGCTGTCTGCACGCAAAAGTTCGATGGGGCTGAGCTTCAGCGCCAGTTCTCGCTTCTCCACCAGCAGTCCACCCAGCAGGGGGATCATGCGTTGCGGCCGCTCGAAGTTTCCGCCCTTCATGCACTCCGCGTCCACAAACGACACCAGCGGGTAAAAGGCCGCCACGCAGCGCACCCTGGCGGCTGGTCCCTCGATCGTGGGATCGCAGGGATAGTCGCTGTCCTTTCCGAGTGCTGTCACCAGCGTGAGGTGCCCGCCTGCCGACGAACCGAAGGTCCCGATCCGCTCCGTGTCGATGCCATGCTCTGGCGCATGCTTCATCAGGAAGCGCAGCGCGTCCTTGCAGTCGGCCACTGCATCGCTGGCCAGCGTGGGTTTGCCATCCACCAGCCGATACTCGATGCTCGCGCAGGTAAATCCTTCCTGATTGAGACTGCGGATCACCCCGATGACGTCAGGACGCAGCACCTTGTACCGGTCTCCTCCGCCCCAGCCGCCGCCGTGGATGTACACCACGAGGGGTGACTTATCATGCTTCTTTGCCAGCGGCTGAAACAGCATCAGCTCCAGCTTCTTCTCTCCAACCTGCTTGAAGACGATGTTATCGACGATTTTTAGATCCGCGGGCAGCCGCGGAACAGCCTCGCGGTTCTTGCCCGCTGCGTTGGTGATCTGCGTGCTCAACAGCAGCGTAAGGAGAATGTGGAAGGGTTTCATGAGGGAGAGGGCGGGGTAAAAAATTCGCGGCGTGCGGCTACTCATCCGCGTCCGGCTTCGCGCCAGGCAGAGTGTCCAGAGGCACCGGAAAATCGCGTGTCAGCTTTTCATACAGCTGGCGCGACGCGTTCTTTTTGTCCGCATGTCCGGCGCTGACGTCTTTGATCTCGCCGATGTCATTCTGCACGTCATAAAATCCACCTCCGTCTGGATAAAGTGAGGCATCTTCACCCTTGCGGATCATCTTTCTCTGCAGCGTCACCGCGTCCAGCTTGTGGTCTCCGTTGCGGATGGACCACGCCTGGCGTCCCAGACGTCGAAAGAACAAAACCTCATGCGGGCTGCCCGCCTTTTTGCCCGTGAGAAAAGGCATCACATCCACACCGTCCATCACCCGGTCCTCCGGAACTTTCCCTCCGGCCAGATTCACCGTTGTGGTGAAGATGTCCATCGAGCTCACCACCGCCGTGGAATTGACTTCACCCTGCGGCAGTACACCGGGCCAGCTCATGACAAAAGGCACACGCACCCCACCCTCATACACGGAGCCCTTGCCGCTGCGCAGCGGCAGATTGACACCGCCGAGATCATTGGGTCGCGCCAGAGCAGCTCCGTTGTCGCTTAAATAAAAGATGAGCGTGTTCTCGCGCAGCCCTTCCTCCTTCAGCGTGTCCAGCAGGCGGCCCACGCCATCGTCCACCGCCAGCAGCATGGAAAGGTAGGTCAGCCGCAGCAGCTCCTGGTCGAGATCGGTGCCCTTGAAATTGCCGAAGTCAAAATTCGGCGCGGCATATGATGCCTTGCGGCCTTTGGCGGAAGTGTGCGTCTTCATCCGCTCAAAGGCGGCCTTGTAGCCTGGGTCGTGCTCCACGATGCGGCGCATCAGCGCCTCCTTGCTGCAAAAGGGGCTGTGCGGCGCGTGGTGGGCGATGTAGGCAAAGAACGGCTGCGTCTTGTGCTCGCGGATGAAGGCAATGGCTTCATCCGTGATCGCATCGGTCACATAGGGCCCGTAGTCGCGCATGCCTCCCGAAGACCAGGCCTTGGGGTGCGGCGTTTTCTTCATGAAGAAGTCTTGCGATGATGTCAGATAAGCTTGGTCAAACCCGCGTCCCTTTGGACTCAGCTCGCCCGTGCTGTCGCCATCGGGTCCGCAGTGCCATTTGCCAAACATCGCCGTCGCATAGCCCGTCCCTTGCAATGTACGCGGTATGAAGACCTCCTTGGCCGTGGCGAAGAAGCCGTTTTCCTCCACCGCAAACCGGCTGGCCGAGCGCCCCGTCAGCAGCGACTGCCGCGAAGGCCCGCAGGTGGAAAAGGCGACATAGCCATTTTTAAACACCACCCCCTCCTTCGCCAGCCGATCAAGATTCGGCGTCAGCGCCTGCTTCGAAGCCGGCAGCCCTTGAAAGCCCACATCAGCATAGCCTTGATCGTCCGTCAGAATGACGATCACATTGGGTTTGCCCTCCCGCGCTGAAACAGCGGAAGAGACAAAAGCAAAGCAGATGAGGAAACGAAGTGCAGCAGTAAGCTTCATGGCCGCGCTGAAACGCAACGCGCCATGATTTCTAGAGCATTTTAAATAATTATATAGCCGTAGTGGCGATTGCATGCTATGAAGGCACATGGCCACACTCTCCCTTGATTTGCGTGAACGCATCCTGAGTTCTTATGACAAAGGCGAAGGCAGCCGCGATGAGATTGCGCACCGCTTTCAGGTCTCCCTTGGCATGGTCAAAAAGCTCCTGCAGCAGCGGCGCCACACCGGATGCATCAAGCCACGGCATCACCTTGCCGGGCGCAAAAAGCTCATTGTGGCCGCACACCGCATGGCCATTCGGCAGCATCTCAAGGGCAAGCCCGACATGACACTGGCCGAACTGCGTGATGCATTGGGGCTGGAGTGCACCCTGCCTGCGATCCACTACGTGCTCGTGGACATGGGGCTGACATATAAAAAAAGACGCTCCGCGCTGCCGAACAAGAACGCGAAGACGTCCGCAAAGCGCGCCGCCTCTGGAAGCGCAAGCAAGGCGGGCTAGAGCCTTGGCGGCTGGTCTTTCTCGACGAGAGCGGTGCCAAGACCAACATGACCCGCCTGCGTGGCAGAGCTCCGCGCGGTCATCGGCTGCATGCAGCAGCGCCGTGTGGCCGGTGGCAGAGCACCACCATGATCTCCTCCATCCGTCTCGATGGCACCACGGCTTGCATGCACCTCTCTGGAGCGGCCGACACCGCCGCCTTCGTGGCTTACGTCGGCCAGGTGCTCTGCCCAACGTTGCGGCAGGGCGACATCGTTGTGATGGACAACCTCGCGGTGCACAAAAGTCCCGTAGTTTTGGAGCTGGTGAGGGCGGTTGGCGCTGAAGTGCGGTTCCTGCCCGCTTACTCACCGGATCTCAACCCGATTGAGAAGATGTGGAGCAAGATCAAGGGGCTGTTGCGCAGCGCGGAGGCACGCACGCCCGCGCAGCTTGATGAAGCCATCACCATGGCGTTCTCAAAAATCACGGCCAAAAACGCCATGGGTTGGTTTGCCTCTTGTGGCTATAGTATTTTTTAATATGCTCTAGCCAGCGTTCTCAGCCTCAAAACTCCGTCCGCGTGACCTTCGCGCCGTTTTCCGAGCGCACCTCGATCCAGTCGATCTCCACCGGCTTCTCCTGCATGGGCAGGTAAAGCCGAGCGATGCCCAGCGGTCCGGTGGCAGGAATCTCCACGCTGATTTCTTCCCAGCCGCCACCCTTCAGTGTGAAGACTGCGCGCTGCCCTTTGCCACCGGTGGGCAGCCAGTCAAAGTGGGAAGTTCCCGCCTTGGCCTTGATGCGGAATTTCGCTGTGGTCGGCCCGCTGTGCTTGCCAGCAGCAAACCCGAGGAAGCATTCAAAGCCTATGTTGGTCACATTCACGATGCCGTCCTTCACCGTGGCCTTGCAGTCGCGTGCCTTCCAGCCTTGCAGTGCGGGGTCACCATCGTCCTTGGCGGGGGCCTTGGCTTTCGCTTTGGCCTGCGGCTTGCCTTCGAGCTCCGGGTGATACTGCTTCAGATCAAAGGCCGGATTCGGCACGGGCACCACGGCATGGGTATCCTTGAGGAAGGTTTCGATCAGCGCGTCCAGCTCCTGCACGAGTTCGGGCTTCTGCGCGGCGAGGTTGCTCTTCTCGCTGGGATCGTCGTGCAGATTGAAAAGCAGGTGACGGTGCGCGCCATTCTCGCCGCCGTGAAAGAGGCGGATAAGCTTCCAGTCGCCGCGATGCACGGACACGCCGGGCGGCAGCCAGTCCGGCACATTGGGAGCCGTATGCGGGAAGTATTGGAAGACCGCCTTGCCAGGCAGATCGCCACCTTTCAGCGCGGGCAGAATGCTGTGGCCGTCAAAGATCTGTCCCTCCGCAGGCTGGATGGCGAGAGCTTCGAGCAGCGTGGGGTAGTAGTCCTCGCTCTGGATCAGCGCATCGCTGCGTGCTCCCGCCTTGGCAAGACCCGGCCAGACGATCACACCCGGTACGCGCGTGCCTCCCTCAAACAGGCAGGCTTTGCCCCCACGCAGCGGCGCATTGCTGGTGGGCGTGGTGCCGTCCACCTTGTCATACATGTTGCCACCGTTGTCCGCGGTGAAAATGATGATCGTGTTGTCCGCGATCTTGAGCCGGTCCAGCGCATCCAGCAGCGTGCCGATGGCATCGTCCATGCTCTCCACCATGGCTGCATACGTGGGGCTGTGCTGCGGATCAGCGGGATTCACACGCGCGCGATGTTTCTCGATCAGCGCCTTCTTCGCATCAAACGGCGCATGCACGCTGAACATCCAGTAGTTCATGTAAAACGGCCGGTCTTTGTGCTTCTCCATGAAGGCCACGGCCTCCTTGGCCATGCGGTCCTCGATATGCTGGTCCGGCACGTCCGGGTCAGCGTCAAAATCGGCAAACTTCCACGGTGCCACGTAGCTGCCCGCAGGTCCGGGCCCTGGATGGTGCGGCACATCCATATCAAAGCCCTGCTGCAGCGGTGAGTAGGGCTCGGGGCCCAGATGCCATTTGCCAAAATGGCCCGTGGCATAGCCTGCATCGTGCAGCGTCTCTGCCAGCGTGCGATATTCGGTCTTCAGACGCGTTGGCGGCGTGGGCTGGATCGCCTTTTGGTCTGCTGCTGATTTTTTTGGAAGCGTCGCTTCCAGCACCACCTGTGGCATGTGGCAGTTCGGCACGGTGATGCCCGTGCGGGCAGGGCTTAGCCCCGTGAGAATGGCGGAGCGCGTGGGCGAGCACAGCGGGCTGGCCGAATACGCCCGCGTGAAGGTCATGCCACGCTTCGCCAGCCGCTCCACGTTCGGCGTCTGGTAAAACTTTGTCGTGCCATACAGCGTCGTGTCGCTCCAGCCGAGATCATCCGCCAGAATGATGATGACATTCGGATGTGCCGCAAACAGCGGCGTGGATAGCGCGAGAAGACAGGCTAGAAGGCGAAGCATGACGGTGTGTTTAATGAAGCGGTGACAGTGATTTTTCAGCAAGCGCGGGGCGGCGGTTCAAATCTAGCAGCTCAGGGCGCTGCGGCATCCTCCTGCTGCAGCTCCTGCATGGCACGCACGGCCATGAGCTCACAGTTAAACCACATCGTGGGCCCGCCGGATTTCATGAGCCAGGTGAGATAGCGCCCCGGTGCCTTCTTGTTCTGCTGGCTGCGCACGAGAGTGCCCGCCAGCGCCCGTGCCTTTTGCAGATGCAGCCGGTCTCCAGTCACGCGATACGCCGCGAGGTAGGTGCGGATCAGTTTGGCAGAGCTGGCACAGACAGGGGCATAGCAGCGGTACTGCTCCAGCACGCAGGGCAGCAGCCAGCTTTTTGATTTTGCCGTGGCCTGGCCGTCGTCGTTCTGTCCGCCAGGACGAGTTTCAGGCGGCTGATCCCACATGACAAATTGATCCTCCGCAAAGCGCAGCAGATCGAGCGAGAGAGTCTTTTCCACCGGTGACACCTTGGTCTGGTTGAGCAGGTGAATGGCGAAATCGCAGGCCTCATGCTTGGTCAGGTTCTCGTATGGTGGCAGCGGTTTTACATCCTCAAACTGCCCCTGCCAGTTCCAGGTGCGCACGGGGTTGCGCATGATCCACGCCACGGCTTTATCACGCATGGCATCAAAGCGCCGCTCCTTCGTTGTATGGGCAAGATGATCGAGGAACTCGACGACCAGCGTGGGCACCAGCACATTGTCCGTGGCCGCACTGCCGTCCTTCGGTGTCACAAAAAGCAGCCAGCTGCCGTCCTCGCGCTGCTGTTTCTGGTAAGTCTCGGCGATGCGCACTGCGGCCTTCAGATACCTTTCATCCTGGGTCGCCTGATGCACATCCAGACAGTACCGTCCGGCCTCCGCACCGCAGTTGGTCATGTAGTTGGCCGGATTGATGTGTCCCTGCATCCGCTCGCGGAACTTGGTGGGATGATACGTCGGCGGATGAAAGGCCCAGGCAGACTCCGCGGGCTCGCAAAGCGCCAGCAGCGTGTCCGCCGCACGTCTCGCCGCCTGCAGTGCTTCAGCAGAATCCGCGGGTGCGGGCGTCTGCGTGGCATACACCGCCAGCGCCGAGGCTGCCGCACCGATGATCTTGGCAGGATAGCGGTAGAGATGGAACTGCTCGTCGATCTCGCCCGTGGTAAACCAACAGCGCAGATCTGGCGAATGCACCAGGGCATCCAGCGCCGTCCGCGCGCTCTCACTCCAGCTCTGGTCCACCTTGGCTTCACGGGATTGAAACACCGCTGCACGATGAAACGCGCGCGTCATCGCCTCGCCCATAATCGCACCACCTGCATCCAGCGCCTCCACCTTCAGCGTCGTTTTGCCGACGGGCACTCGCGTCCATACCGGAGAAAGCGGCACATTCGGCTTTGCGTCCTCAAACACCAGCTTTTCACCCGATGATGGGGTCAGTGTAAAGCGGTACGACTTGGCCCCCTCGACTTCCTTAAAATCAAACGCAGGTGCAAACTGAAACTGCACCGCCTCCTGATTCCAAAACGGCGCACCAGCGCGCACGGGCGTGGCGGATTCGCTCAGCGCCTGCTGCGCCATGATCTGGCACGGGAGTAAAAAGACGGCAAAAAAAGACTTCATGGCGAGGTGACGTTCTTCAAATGCGTCGTGAGCCGCTCCCGCATGCGCTTCATGCGCTCTGCCTGCGCCGGTTGGTCAGCGAGGTTGTGTAGTTCGTCCGGGTCGGTGCGCAGGTCGTACAAAAGCTCGCCGCCGTTTTGATCCCAGACAATGTAGCGAAACGCGTCCGTGCGCACACTGTGACCGATGAGCTTTGTGTTGGTGGCCACCATGGTGCTGACGGCTATCTGACGCCCCTTGGCGGCGGGATCATCGATAACGGGTTTCAGGCTGCGGCCCTGCAGGTGCTTGGGGCGCGGCAGCCCAGCGAGATCGCACAGCGTCGGATACACGTCGACCTGCTCCGCGAGTCCCGCGCGCACTCCCGGTTTGACCCCGGGCGCGGCAATGATGAGCGGCACGTGAGTTCCGGCTTCAAACAGCGTCTGCTTTGCCCACAGGCCATGTTCGCCCAACTGGTAGCCGTGGTCACCCGTGAGCACGACGATCGTGTTCTCTGCGAGCTTCAGCTCATTGAGCCTGGCGAGAACGCGGCCAATCTGCGAATCCACAAAACCCGTGGCTGCCAGATAGGCCTGCAGCGCATCAAGGGCTTCGTCATGCGTGGGCTCTGCGTAGCGGAAGACGTTGTTGTTGGGCCGCAACGATGACTGCGGCAGGTGCGTGAGCACCTCTCCTCCCTCACGATAAAACGGCGGCAGGCTGAGCCGGTTTTTGTCGATGGCTTCAAAGAACGCCCTTGGCGCCACATACGGGGTGTGCGGCCGGATGAAGCCCACTGCCAGAAAGAAGGTTTTCTCTTTAAAAGCATCCAGCGTGGCGATGGCATCATCGGCGATCTGATAGTCGGTAAAGTCAGCCGCCGGTCGTGCCGAGGCAGCGTAGGCGCGGTTGTAGCCCTCTCCCTTGGTGGTGCCGTGCGGCTTGTCACCAGGATCGTTCGCCGCCTTGGCTTCGACGAAATTTTCGGTGTCCTTGTGCAGCGCGGTGCGCAGTTCCACATCGAGCTTCGTCTTGGGGTCGGCCACATGGAAGACTTTTCCGATTCGCCCCGTGGCATAGCCATGATCCTTGAAATACTGCGGCAGCGTCACCACCTCAGGCAGCGCCTTTCTCAGGCTGGTCGTGAGATCCATCACGCCCGTTTTCTCCGGATAGCAGCCCGTCAGAAAGGAGCAGCGTGAAGGGTTGCACAGGGCAAACTGCGTGTAGGCATGCTCAAACCGCACACCACGCGCCGCCAGCGCATCCATGGCTGGAGTGTGCACGCTCGTGTTGCCATGGCATGAAAGGGTGGTCGTCAGATCATCGACAATGATGAACAGCACATTGGGACGCGCTGCGTGCAGCACAGGCGCGCCGAGCAGTGCCAGGAAGAGTATAAAAGAGCGCATCATTGGCGGCTGTGGAGTTTGGCTTTCGTTTACGGCTTTGTGCCCCCGCTTTTCTTGTGCAGCTCATCACATTTGGCGATGGCAGCTTTGAGCGGCGTGAGAATCGGATCAATGGGCTCCTCGTGGTCGCTGATAAAACCCTCGCGGTAGAGAGTGCCGCGCTGCTCGTAGGATGAGATTTCCCTGGCGTCTCCTTTCTTCAGGGCGGCCAGATAAGGCTGGCGCAGACCACGCACGTAGCCGCAGTGATGCCAGCCGATGAACCACGGCTGCGCAAATAACTTGGTCAGAGTCTCATCGTAGGTCTGGCCGAGCGCCTGATAAAACTCCGGGTTCCCGCCATTCATAGCGCTGTCCGGCCAGATGGGCTTGCAGGTCGTGTCCCCGTTGATGATGGGCAGGCCGCTCTCCTGATGCACGCTGGCGAGCGTGGCCACCTGCTCGTCGGCAGGGGCGTAATACTGCACGCTAATGACATCCACAAAGCCATGCATCTGCCGGAGGCTTTCCTTCCGTTCCGCAGGATGTTTGCGATCACGGTTCATGTTCAGCTTGTCACCCAGAATGAGATGGTGCGCGTCGTGTTTGCGAATGCTTCGGGCACGCTCCTCATACCAGCGGTGCATGAGGGCGGAGAGAAAAGCGCGGCTGTCGGCGGCAGCGGCATCGGGATTTCCCAGCTCGACCCATTGCGTGCAGGCGGCGATCTCATCCCAGCTTGTGGCTTTGAGCGCATACACTGCAGCCGCCTTGGCCGGGTCGGCGTGGCGCTTTTGCAGCAGGGAGATCCACGCCTGCTTGCCCGCGGCTGTGGCCGGTTGTAACATCAGGGCATGCACCCATGGGTGCAGCCTCTTTTGCGCAGGAGAGAGCTTCGCATAAGCCGGACTTCCTTCTTCATCATCCACCGTCCATGGCGGGCCGTCGGTATAAGCGTAGCCGAGCAGTCTAGGATCTTGCGCACGCGGTTTCACAAGCTTGTCAGCCACCGCGGCAAGCTCCACGAGGAAACGGTCGTCAAACACATCCGTCGGCCGCTTCGCAAACTGGCGCACCAGTTCCGCGCGCTTCATGTTCCAGCCCCACGGCACTTCGACTGGCAGATGGCACACGTAGTAGCCGCCGACTGCCTCCTGCAGGCTTCTGGAGAGCGGGTTGTGAAACCCCAGCGTGTTGAAACTCCATGCCTTGAAGTTCGCCGCCACGCGCGAGGCCCACTTTTTCACCGCCGCGGATTCATCGTCATACGAGCCGTCTCCACGGAAAATCTCTCCTCCATAAGTGGCGCGAACGAAGCTCGTATTGCGCGGACTCTGCCAGTAAACCGGCTCGACATGGTTGGCACCGATGGACAAGAACGTTTCTCCCGCCTGAGAGCGAAACCACCAGACACCTTCGATCTGGCAGAGGCTCACGGCTGGCTGCGCATCAGCAGCCATGACCATTCCTGCCGTCAAAAGCACACACGAGACCAGCTTCACACGAGCGACTAAGAAGGAGCAGAGAATTCGAATCATAGCAAATAGGGGGCAGGATCAACATGCGAAGTGGTTCAGTCGCCTGAGGCCTTCTTTTCCTCCTCGGCACTCGTCCACCACCGCTTTTCATCGAAGCCAGGATTTTGGGTTGGCAGCCTGGCGCCCGTCCGTTCCAGCCAGGCATTCAGCGCTTTGATCAGGTGCGCGGCTTTTTTGGGACGCTCGGCGGCGAGATCGTGCGCCTCGCTGAGGTCTTCGCGCATGTTGTAGAGTTCAGTGCGCGGACCGATGACGAGCTTGCCATAAGGCTTGTCGTCCGGGGTGAATCCCGTCGTCTCCAGATAGTCGCCAAACCAATGAATGAGCTTCCAATCGCCCTCACGGATGACGGCGCAGGGCGTGCGGCCATAGTTGGTGGTGTAGGTGGGCATATGCCAGTGCAGCGCGGTGCGTTGAAGGGCGCCGCTTTGCTCCAGTAGTGGCAGCAGGTTCTCGCCATCGAGCACATGCTGTGCCGGGGGCGTGGCTCCTGCGAGCGCCGCATAGGTGGGATAAAAATCGACGGCATGCACCGGCACGTCGGATGTGCTTCCCTCTTTCACCTTTCCCGGCCAGCGCACGATGAGCGGCACGCGGATGCCGCCTTCATACGGCGAGCCCTTGCCTTCGCGCAGCGGGGCGTTTTTGGTCACACGCGAGAGCCCTCCGTTGTCGCTGGTGAACACCACGGCCGTGCGTTCACGAAGCCCGAGTTCGTCGAGTTTTGCGAGCAGGCGGCCCACCTGGTTGTCGAGATGCTCCAGCATGGCGAGATAGTTTGCGATGGGCCGCTCGGTGGCGCGGCCTTCGTTCGTCGCAGCACGCTGATAGCCGCGAGCCACATGCTTTGCGATCAGAGCCTCCGGCGCTTCCAGCGGCGTGTGTGGGCTGAAGTGAGAGACAAAGGCAAACCATGGTCTGTCTTTGTTCATTTCCACGAAATGAATGATGTCATCGGTGATAGACGTCACAGTTTTGTCTTCGTGATGCTCCGCTCCATTTGCCGGACCGGCAAAATCAAAGCCGTAGGCGTCGAAGTATCCGCCCCCGTCGCGTTTCCTCAGCGGGGCCACGGAGGCATTGTTGGCGATGTGCCACTTTCCGCTGATCCCCGTCGCATAGCCCGCCTTTCTCAGTGTCGTCGCCAGCGTCGCCACTTTCGGAGCCAGGGCGTCATTGGCTGCGGGAGACAGCATCGGTGCCCTTGAGGGCTCTTTCTCATTGAGCACCTTGAACACGCCCGTGCGTGCTCCGTATTGACCGGACAAAAAGGCCGCGCGGGTCGGCGAGCACTGCGCATCCGCATACGCAGCAGTAAAGCGCATGCCTTGTGCTGCAAGACGGTCCAGGTTCGGCGTGGCGACATCCTTGTTGCCATAGCAGCTCAGGGCGTTCCATCCCATGTCGTCCGCGAGAATGTGGAGAACATTGGGCTGCGCCGCGAGGGACGAATCGCCCAGGATGCAAAGAAAGATCAGGGAGCAGAGTCTTTTCATCAGTTGGCAGGTTTGAAGTCCAGCGTGCGAAACTCCGCCGCACCAGGGGGCAGATGCACACGCACATGGATGACACGCCCCTTGGCCGGAATCGCCACTTCCTGCGTCTGCCATTCACCGCCAGCCTTCACTTCAAACGGCACGCGGTTCGCAGGGAGAAAGTCTTTGTCTCCATCCATGCGCCACGCGATGGCACCCTGGCCGGAAGCGGCCGTTTTAAAGACGATTTTGGCGGTGGCAGGCGCTGGCAGCTTGATCTGGCTGTGGGTGATGAAGGTGCCTTTGCCAGCCTTGTCCGGCGTGAGCACGAGCACTCCGTTTTGGTTGACGAGGCTGCCTCCACGCGCCAGCCAGCCGCGTGTGGCTTTGGTGTCGGGTTGGTCGGCTTTGGCCTCGGGTTTCGGCGCAGGCTTTCCTTCGAGGTAAAAGTCAAAATAGTCATTCCACACCGGAGCCATGGGCCCAAGTGCGAGGCCCGGTGGATTCAGCTCCGCGCACCACGCGGTGAGTTTGCCACGCAGCCGTGTCGCGATTTCAGGATGCTGCGAGGCCAGGCTGTGCTTTTCTTCCAGGTCGGTGGAGAGATCGTAAAGATACTCACGCTCGCCCCCGCGCAGCAGTTTCCAGTTTCCCTCACGGATGGCGCTCTGCGCCATCCAGCGCCACATCAGCGCCTCATGCGGGGGGCGCGTGTTTTCACCCTTGAGATACGGAAGGAGATTCACGCCATCGAGATCTCCGGGTTTGACGGACACCTCCGCCAGCGCCGCCGCCGTGGCCGCGACATCCAGCGCGCTCACCGCATGCTCATACGTCTGCCCGCCCGGGATCGTCCCCGGCCATGCAATGAGAAAGGGCACATGCATGCCGCCTTCGCTCAGCATGCCCTTCTCACCATTCAGCGGCGTGTTCAGACTGCCATCCCAGCCGCCCGCATCGCCATCCAGCGGCGAGTCGGTTTTGTGAATTTTCAGCGGTGCCCCGTTGTCGCCGATGAGAAAGATCAGCGTCTTTTCAGTCAGCCCGTGCTGCTTCAGTGTGTCCGTGATCAGGCCCACGCCTTCGTCCACGGCGGCCAGCATGCCCAGTGCGGCACGGCGGCGCTCCGGCATCGGACCGGGAAAGCGGTCCTTGTACGACTGCGGTGCATCCAGCGGCGTATGCGGCGCGCGCAGGGCGACGTATAGAAAAAACGGCTGCTCCTTGTAGCGTGTGACGATCGCCGCGGCGGCCCGCGTGCAGCCGTCCACATGGTAAAGCTCCGGCTTCATCTCGCTCATCGGCTGGTCCTTGCCATCCACCGTGATGTTGGCGGTAAATTTCTGCTGCCCGTGCTGCGAGTAGGCATGGGTGAAACCGTGCTTGGTGATCTCGCTCGTGGGCCCCAGGTGCCATTTGCCAAACTGCGCCGTCACATACCCAGCGCGCTTCAGTCGCGTGGCGATGGTGGTCTCCTTGTTAAAACCGTCCAGCGCGGAACCGTTGTTGTCCAGGTTGAAGCGTCCTTGGAATTTCCCCACCATCAGTCCGCCGCGCGACGGCACACACTGCGGTGCGGTGCTGTAGCCATGCTTGGCGATGACACCGCTGCGAGCCAGCGCGTCGATGTGCGGTGTCTTCACATCTTTTTCCACACCTCGGATGCCCAGGTCGGCGTAGCCGTGGTCATCGGTGTAGAAGACAATGATGTTCGGCTTTTCAGCGGCTGAGGCTGTATGAAGCAGCAGCAAGGAAAGGGTGATAAAGAGTGCTTTCATGCAGGGCTTTGAGTGGAATTCACTTCTTGAACATCTTGTTCCGTTTGTCTCCGCCAGACAGGATGTAGGCGATGAGGTCCGCCACCTCGTCTTGGTTCATGCTGTTGATTAGGCCGGGCGGCATGAGGGAAACGGGGGACACCTTGCGGCTCTGCACCTCTGCGCTCCGCACTTCGGTGATCTGGCCTGGTGCGGCAGGATTGGTGGCCACTTGAAGGATGCCACCCTCTTCGCCCGTGATGCGCCCCACCACGGTGCTGCCGTTTTTCAGCGTGATGATGCTGCTCTCATACTGGTCGGAGATCACCTTGCTGGGATCCACGATGTTCTCCATCAGATCGCGCAGGGTGTAGCGGTTCCCCGCGCCCGTGAGATCCGGACCCACACCACCGCCCTCCGCACCCAGACGGTGACAGGCCTGGCACGCCGCAGCGATGAAGAGCTCATGACCACGCTCAAAGTTGCGCTCCCGCTGCAGGTTCTTCGCAAAGGCCACCACTTCATCCACGCTGTAGTTTTTACCCGGTCCCTTCGGTGGATTGATGACTGCGGGTGCCTTGTTTTGAATCTTCGGCGCGGCGACGATGGCCAGCTTCGCCCGCTCCTTCACATCCGGCACGGAGGCCAGCGCGTCGCTGCGGATGGTGTCGATAAAGCCGCGAAACTGATTGCCGCCCAGCCATGGGCCGGTGCTGGCAAACCACGAGAAAAACTCCTGCCGCAGCACCGGTGTCCAGCCTTCCTTGGCAAAGCGAATCCCATACGCATACGCGATCTGCTGCTGATTCGGCCTCGCCTCTCCGCTGCGCAAAAAGTTCGGGCCGTAGCGGTCATTGCGCGCCATGCGCTCCACCGAGAGCCAGGAGACGGGATCATCCTTTGCGCTGCGCATGAGTTTCACGGTCTTCGCCACGACCTCCTTGGAACCCAGCGCGGCAAGCGTGCGCGAGAGCTCTCGGTTGAGGTCGTTCGTCTTGGCGGGAAACACCGCATCCAGCCGTGCGACGGTTTGCGCCAGCACATCACCCTCGGGCAGGCCGCTGCGGGCCACCGCCACCTGATACACGCGCACCAGCGCGAGCTGCTGCGCGGCATCGAGTTTTCCAAAATCCTGCGCATTGAGCATACTCAGCAGCGCAGCCTGGTTTTCCTTGCCGCCAAACCGGGCCAGCGCGAGCCCGCTTTCGATCACCGCCCAGGCTTCCGTTTGTTTCAGCGCACGTGCGGCCCAGAGCTTCGCGGGCTGGCGCTCGATGGCCACGCGCGCAGCATAGCGTACCAGGCGGTCCGCATGACCGAGATGCGGCCATGCTTTGTCGATCGCTTCGGGGCCGGTCCCTTCTTCGTGCAGGCGCTCCAGCTCCACGCGCAGCTTGTGCTCAGGCGTTTCAGCCGGTGCGGCGGCGGGTGCGGTGCTTTGCTTGCCTTCATAAGTCACGCGATACAGCGCCGACTGCGTGCGGCGTCCGCCGATGGCGAAATACATCGCGCCATCTTTGCCGATGACGGCATCCGTCAGCGGCAGAGGCTTGCCGTAGATGAACTCCTCCAGCTTTGCCTCATAGCCCGCGCCCTTCGGCGTCAGGTGCACGGCATACAGCGTGCCGTAGGTCCAGTCGCAGGCATAGATGGCGTGCTGATACTTCGCAGGAAACGCCGCGCCCAGCCCGGACACCACGCCCGTCGGGCAGCCCGGCCCCACTTCGACCAGCGGCGGCACGATGTCCGGGCAGTAGCCGAGCAGCTTGCCGGAGGACTCGCGAAAGCCGTAGTCGCCCCCGCTCACCACGTGGTAGATGCGCGTGGGCCGGTACCACGGCGTGCCCGCATCCCACTCCATGTCGCTGTCATAGGTAAAAAGATCGCCCAGCGCATTAAAGGCACTGTCGAAGTGATTGCGCATGCCGTCGGCGATCATCTCAAAGCGTTTCCCGTCGGGCGACACCTTGAGGGTGAAGGCCTGCGGCTCCGTGTCAGAAAACTCCGCGCCCTTGCTCGTGCGTGGCACGATCTGGTCATCCGCAAAGGGCCGCGAGCCGCGCGTGTGCTCGATCTGCGGCTGCACCGTGCCGTTGCCGCAGGAGAGGTAGAGGCTCTTCCCATCCGGCGAAAGCGTGATGCTGTGGTTCCCATGTTCGCCCTGCCCTTTGATTTCGCGCAGCAGCGTCTTCTCATCAAACTGGCCCGTGCCCTTCGTATCGCGCAGGCGGTAGAGGCCAGCGACATTCGGCTTCTCATTCACCAGCGCATACAGGTTGTCGAAGGCATACAGCAAACCGTGCGCACCGTTGATCTCCGCGCTGAGTTTCTCCACCTGAGCCTTGTCGCCGCTGCCCACCGGCGGCGGGGTGATGCGGAAGAGGCCGCCATACTGGTCCGTGGCCAGGAGGCGCCCTTTGTCATCCACCGTCATCCCCACCCATGAGCCTTCATCCGTCTTTGAGACCTTGTGGATCAGTTCCACTTTAAAGCCCGGCAGCGCCTTGATGTCCGCAGGCGCGATGACTTCATCCGAAGTCGCAGCGGCGCTCTTCACCCGGTCTTTGCTGAAGATCTCGCCATACGGCTTTTTGCCGTAGGTGTTCACCACCTTCGCCGGTTTCCACTCATTTGTATTTGGCGCCGCTGCCAGCCAGGAGGCATCCGTGAAGATGCTGCGCTCCTTGCCATCGGCAAACGTCACACTCAGCACCGCCAGAAAACCCGCCGCACTGCCTTTGTTCGTAGCTTCGGCGCGCAGTTCATTCATCCCGCTTTTCAGCTTCTTCGTTACATCCGCCTGCGTGGGCCGCTGCCAGTCAGGATTGGTCAGCACCAGCTCGCCATTGAGGAAAACCTGCGCACCATTGTCGCAGCTCACACGCAGAGTCGCGCTCTTAATAGCGGCTTCACCGAGGTCGAATTCCTTTTTCAGCCTTGCCGCTTCTTTGGCCGCCGCCGCATCGCTCCAGAGCCATTTCCACTCTTCATTCGCGGCGGCATCCGTCGCAGCCGCGGGCGTGTTTGCTTCGGCTTTCGGCTGCGTCTTGGCTTTGGCCTTTGCTTCCACCGGCTTGGCATTCGCGATCAAATTCTTGTCAAAAGCCGCCACGCCGCCCTCCGCCAGCTCTTTGAGCATCACGTCCTTGATCTGCACCTTCATCGCTGGGCCGCGGTGAATCTGAAACGCGAGGATGCCCTCAAGCAGCTGCGTCTTCGCGCCAAAATCCGTCAGATCAATCGTCTCCTGCCCATCAATTTTGTGCACCAGATGATTCCCCTGCGCCACGATCGTGTATTCGTGCCATTCCGCGATGTCCACCTTCACCGGCTCATGCGTGCCCGTCAGCCACTTCGCACCTTCGGGATCAATCACCACCTTCTGCCCGTTTTGCACCAGAATGCCGCCCCATTTTTCTCCGTACACCATCGCATTGTTGGGGGCGGAGGGATGGATGTCACACTGATAACCGCCCACGGACCATTTTCCCGTTTCAGGGAACTCGCGGCTGCGATACTGAATACCCGTGTTATTGCCGGCCTGCTTCACCTTCACCCGCAGCTCAAAGTTCTTCACCTTCCCGCCGCGCCAGATGAGAAACTGGTTGTACTTAAGCTGTTCCGGGCCGGTCGTCCTGCCCATGATGCACCCATCCTCCACGCTCCACAGCTCCGGGTTCCCATCCCAGCCAGTGAGGTCTTTGCCGTTGAAGAGCGGTTTAAAGCCATCCTGAGCAGGAGCCAGGGAGGCAAACAGGAAGGGAAGAAGAAGGAGGCGTTTCATGGTGGCGAATCGTGGTTAAACGCTCGCACCCAGCTCGAAATACCGGCAAAGGATGTGTCGGATTCCGCAAGTCAGCCGCTGCCCCCCGGCGAGGGGCTCGGCGATGAGCAACCCCCTTGACCCGCTTATTGCTGGCCCTTCTTTTTCTTCGGCTGCTCGATCAAGGCGTTCGATTCCTGTCCCAGCTGGCCGGGCTTGGCGGCGTCCTTGAGGAACTCCGTCAGCCGTGCGCGCATGGCCGCCACGCGTTCCGGCTGTGCGAGCGCGAGATTTTTCTTTTCGCCGATGTCGGTGGCCAGATTGTAAAGAGCGAGGGTTTCGCCGAACTGGGCTTCTGTGGCGGCATCCGCGGTGCTCCCGGCCTTGCCTTTTTTGCCCTTCCCTTTTCCCTGCCCCTTGGCGGCGCCTTCGGGGGCGTTTTCGCTGTCGGCATCGCTGCCGTTCATGACGAGTTTCCAGTCACCCATGCGGAGTGCAGCCACCGTGGGAGACTGAACGCAGAGGATGGCATCGTGGGGAGAGGCGGCTCCTTGCGTGAGCATCGGCCACACATCCTTGCCATCCAGCGGCGTCTTCTGCTCCAGCGAGCCACCGGCCAGTTTCACCAGAGTCGGGTACCAGTCCACCGTGTGCATGGGTTCCTTGAGGCGCCTGCCTTCGGGGATATGTCCCGGCCAGTTGGCAAAGGCGCATCCACGTACGCCGCCCTCATAGATGCTGCCTTTGAAGGCGCGCAGCGGCCCATTGCTGCCGGGAGGCGGGCCGCCGTTGTCAGTGGAGAAAATGATGAGCGTGTTCTCACGCTCGCCGCTGCTTTCCACTGCTGTGACGATTTGGCCGATCGCTTCGTCCACTGCCGCCAGCATGCCGGCGAGCTTCTGCCGTCCGCCCGTCAGAGCACCGTAGGGCTTGAGGTACTCATCCGGCACTTCCAGAGGGCCGTGCACTCCATTGAACGGCACGTAGAGAAAGAGCGGCTTCGTCTTGTCCTTCTCCGTGATGGTGCGGCAGGCCTCCTTCGCGAGCAGATGCGTCGTGTAGCCTTCCTCTTTGATCTGCTGGCCATCGCGGTACCAGTCCAGGTCCTGGCCGCGCAGGTGAGTAAAATAGTCCAGCATGCCAAAGTAGTGGCCGTAGTGGTGGTCAAAACCGCGCGCGGTGGGCAGGTAGGCGGGCTCATATTCACCGAGGTGCCATTTGCCGATGATCGAGGTGGCGTAGCCTGCATCATGCAGCGCATTGGCCAGCGTGCGCTCGGTCAGTGGCAGGCCCCAGGTGGCATGGGGGCGCACGATGGTGTACACGCCCGTGTGTGTGGCGTAGCGCCCGGTCATCAATGCGGCACGCGTGGGCGAGCAGACCGGCTGCACGTAAAGAGATTCCAGCACCGTGCCTCCGGCCGCAAGTTTGTCGATATTTGGCGTGTGGATCTCCTTGCCGCCATTGAAGCCGCAGTCGGCGTAGCCGAGGTCGTCGATCAAGAAAAACACGATGTTCGGCTGCTTCCCGGCGGCAAATGCCGAAACCGTGAGCAACAGCGATGAAAATAGAAGTGTAAGGGTTTTCATGGGAGGAGAATAAAAATGAGCTGTCATTTGGCCTTCTTCTTTTTGCCGGCACCGGGATCGACCATCGTCACCGGCTCGCCGAGGAGGAGCGGTTTGCCAAAGACGGTTTGTTTGTCGCCCTGCTGCTGCATCCAGGCATCCACATCAGCGCGCATTTGCCGGAGGCGCTCTGCCTGCGCGGGATCTGCGGCAAGGTTGTGCAACTCAGCAGGATCACTCTTCAAATCATAGAGCTCCTCCGCCGGACGCACCGAATAGTTTTTCACCATGGCAGCAGCAGCCGGGCTGGATTCTGCAGCAGTCAGCCAGCTCTGCCAGTAGTTGAGTCCGCTGCTCACATTGCTGGAGCGCGAGATGTGGGTGTGGTGCTGAAACTCGGGGTGCAGATTGCGGATGTACTTCCAGTCCCGCGTGCGCACACTGCGGATGGGATAGACGTTGAAGTCGCCATCGCCGCTGTGCGTGGTGAAGATTTGTTCCCGGTGTGCCGTGGCTTTGCCCAGCAGCACACCCGCGAACGACTTGCCATCGATGCCCTCGGGCACCATGCCGCCACCGAGCTCGACAAAGGTGGGTATGAGATCCGGCCAGGCGATCATGGCATCATTGGTGGAAGCGGGAGCGAGATGCCCTGGCCATGCTGCGATGAACGGGATGCGAATGCCCGCATCGTACAGATTCCATTTCCCAAAGGGCCACTGCCCGCCGTGATCTGCGGTGTAGATGAAGAGCGTGTCTCCCGGCACCTTGTCCCTGGCCAGTGCACGCAGTTCACCCAGCAGCGTGTCGGCGCGCGTGATGTCTGAGCAGTAGCGGGCGCGCTGTTCACGCGTCGCGGCCGTGTCCACATGCTTGGGCGGCAGCTTCAAAGCGGCCGCATCATACCCTGAGTTCTCGCCCCACGGCACGTGCGGATGATGAGTGCCAAAGAAGAGGCACAGCGGCTTGGAGGCATCGCGCGTTGAGAGAAATTTCCCGACCTCCACTGTGTCCACATCACCTATCTGGTTTCCGCCCAGCACATCAAAGCCGTGATCCTTGCCGTAGTTTCCATGGGCCACCTTGCCAAAGGCGGCGACTTCATAGCCCAGCGCGTGAAGCACGGGTGGCAGGGATTTCACCTCCGGGTTCTTCGCCTTGTGGTTCGGCTCCGCGCCGTTGCGGGCCGGCCACAGGCCTGTGCACAGCGTGGTCCGGCTGGGACCGCAGGCGGGCGAAGCTACAAATGCATGCGTAAACTTCATTCCCTCTCCCGCCAGTTTCGCCATGTTCGGCGTACGAATGTCCTTCGAGCCATACGGCTCGGAATCGAGCATGCTGTGATCATCCGAAATGAAAACGACGATGTTTGGCGGCGCGGATTTTCCTGCAGCCAGAAGGGGCAGGCTCAGGAAAGAGGCGGCTAACAGCGTAACGGCAGGGTGGGGCATGTGGCGTTTAACGTCGGGACCGGGGGCAACATCTCAGCAAATGCTGGTGTGCATGAAGACTGCTTTTCGGTGTTCTGTTTCCGGGTTCAAATCTTGGATAAATGAACGTCAGGGCAGGGCTGGCAGCACCATCGTGCTGTCCTGGGTTTCTGCGTGCCATTGCTTCAAAGCGGCAAAGAGACGTTCGAGGTGCGGGCGCTGCGCCGGGTCGGCAGCCAGATTGTGAAGTTCGTCGGGATCACTTTGGAGATCGTAGAGCTCGATCAGTGGCGGCTTCCCACCCAGAGCCTGCGGATCCATTTCCTGCAGGATGCGAAAGGCCTCGGGAAACTGCGCCTTGGCGCGCACCGTCTCGCCATAAATGCGGTTGATCCATGGCTTCATGTCACGGAGGTCCGCATTGATGACCTTGGGTTCATCAAGATGGCTGCGGACGATGAGCTGATGTGTGGCGTCGATCACACTGCGTTCCTCCATGCCACGCTGCTTGTTCAAAGAGCGTCCGGAGACCTCGCTGAAGATGAAGTCATGTCCCTTGGCTTCCGCTTTGCCGTCCAGCAGCCGCTTGAGATTGATGCCGTGAAGCGGTGACGCATACGAAACGCCTAGCACCTCCACCAGCGTGGGCAGCAGGTCGAGCTCGCTGACCAGGGCGTCACTCACGAGCGGCCTTCCTCCGGGGATACGGACGATCAGAGGAATGTGCAGGCCAAGGTGAAACGGCGTCATCTTGCCATGCGGGTAGGCCGGACCATGATCTCCCATGAAAATGACAAGGGTGCTGGCTTCCTGACCCGACTCCCGCAGCGCGGCCATCACCTCGCCCACCACCCGGTCATTGCGCTGCACACCGTCAAGATACTCGGCCCAGTCACGGCGTGCCACGGGGGTGTCCGGCAGATGCGCAGGCAGTTTGACCTTCGCTGGATCGATGCTGATGGGCTGCTTCTCGCTGTCCACGAACGGCCGGTGGGTGTACGTCGTGCTGTTATGCATCAGGAACCACGGCTTCCCTGCTGCGCGCTGGATCACACGGCTCAGCGCCTCTTTGGAGCCCGCCTTCGGAATGAAGTCATTGTAGGGAAAGCGTTCGTTTGGAGACAGATGCAGCTTGCCGCTCACCGCCGTGTGGTAGCCCTTCGCGGCGAGCACCTCCACCAGCGTCGCCCCCTGCGATCGTATTCGTGTGTGCAGGTACGGCGGCGACTGCTTTTCCGCTTCTGTCAGTTTCCCGGCTGGTTTGAGATAGTTGTTGGTGTTGTTGATCAGACCGTTCGTGTGCGTGTGCAGGCCGGTCATGAGGCAGGCCTTAGATGCTGAACAGACCGGATAGCCCACATACGCACGGCGAAACAGCACCCCGCTGGCAGCCAGCGCATCCATGTGCGGCGTTTTGATGGCAGGTGTGCCCAAGGCTCCCATATGCGCCCCCTGATCCTCCGTCAGGATGAAAAGGATATTCGGCAGCGGCTCTGCTCTGGATGGCAGGGACAGGCTGGTGAAGGAAAAAAGGAGGAGGGCTGCGAAACGATACATGACTGGTGGTGAGTGTGTAACGAACCGTTCTGTCAGCTCATCTCAGCAAATGCTGTGTCGGATTCAGCATCGTGGCTTGTCATCCCATCAGCTGCATTCTAGCCTCCGGCCATTATGACGTCGAAACCGAGCGCCTCCACCGCCACCAAGCAGTCCGCCGAATACGCCATCTACAAGCCCAACGGCCGCGGCACCGGCGGTGTGATCCGCTTCGAGTTCAACCGCGCCAAAGGCGCCGTCTTTGTGGATGCAGCTTCGCAGAGCGGGGAGAAGCAGTTCGACTGGGAGCAGAAGATCACCATGAAGTGGGGTCTCTCCGATCTCGGCACTGTGCTGGCCACCCTGCAGGGCCGCCAGCAGCAGGCCAAGCTCTTCCACCAGTCTGAAAAAGCCAACAGCGCCTTCGAACTGACCCTCCGCGATGATCCGCAGAAGGCGCCCTACTTCATGAGCATGTCACGCCAGGAGGCCGCATCGAAAAGCGTGAAGAAAGTCACCATCCCGGTGACGCACTCAGAGGCCGCGATTTTGGAAACCGCCCTGCGCGCAGCGATCACCCGTTTGATCGGGTGGTGAGAAACTAGAGCGCTTCGATCTTCACCGTCAGCGAGTCATACCCCAGCGTGCGGTCAAACTTGGCCTCATGCTCCACTCGTTCTGTCGCATTCACAATCGTGATGCGCTTCACGCGTTCACAGCACAGGCGCAGCAGAGTGCGCAGGATGAGGCGTGCGTGCGGTGCGCCTAGGCAGAGGTGGGTGCCAAAGCCAAAGCTGAGGTGCGGATTCGGCTTGCGATCCAGCCGCACCTCCTCGGGTTGCGGGAAGGCTGTGGCATCAAAGTTGGCGGAGGCCCAGGCCAGGGAAATGCGCTCGCCGGCTTTCACCGTGACGCCATTCACATCGGTATCCGCTGGGCACACACGGCCAATGTGCGTGAGCGGCATGAAGACGCGGAAAAACTCCTCGCTTGCCAGCGTGATGCGTTTGGGATCTTCGCGCAGAAATTCCAGCGCCTCCGGATGTTCCGCCAGATAACCGAGCGCGCAGGAGATGGTGTGGATGATGGTGTCACGCCCACCAGCAAAGGCCAGATTGGCAAAGCCCATCATCTCCTCACGCGTGAGCTTGCGGCCACGATACTGTGCCTGCGTCAGGGCGCTGAAGAGATCTTCTCCTGGATTTGCCTCGGCGCGGTCAAACTGCGCATGCAGATAGTCCTCCAGCACATTGCCTTTTTTGAATTCACCACCGGTGACCTTAAACACATGAATGCCCCAACCGATCCACGTTTCGCCTTCAGATGCAGGCACATTGAGCAGGTGAGTCAAAGCGCGTGACTGGATGGGCAGCGCGAACTCGTTCACGATCTCAATCGATTCACGGCTCAGCGCCTGCGTGAGCATGCCGTCCATCAGCGCCTCCACCTGCGCGATCATCGCAGGATCTTTGGAGCGCTGGAAGAAAGGCTCCACGATGGCGCGGTAGTCGGTGTGCTCCGGTGGATTCGTCTCGATGGGGAGCTGGCGCATGGTGCGCACCGCCTCCTCCGAGGGAATCGGAACGCGGAAGGGTGCGTCAGAGCTGAAGGTCTGCCAGTCTTTGGCCGCCTTGCGCACATCCTCGTGGCGCAGGACCATGGTGATGTCTTCGCCATGAAACGGGCACTTCATCACGCCGGATGTGCTGCGGGCTTCGCGGAAGGGATCGGAAAAGGCGGGCATAGTGGAAGAGGACGAATACAGAAGGAGCGGATCATGCAACGCTGAACTCGGTGCGCTTTCTGCGCAACGGTTGCTCTTTGTAGAATGATGCCTGCGGCCTGTGCTAAGGGCGTTCTGCTCACTTCTTTTTACCCTTGCCACCCTTCGCCGCCGGTTTGGCAGCTGGTGCGGTGGGGTCTTCGTTCGGACTTCCATGCCACTGCGGCGGCAGGTTTTTGGTGTTCCACTCGTCCCAGGCCTTGGAGAGTTTGGCCACGATCTCGGGCTTAGTCGCCGCGAGATCATGCTGCTCGCCGACGTCCGTGCTCAGGTCATAGAGCTGCCAGCCGGACTGCGTCTTGGCCTCCATGTTGCGCACATCCACCAGCTTCCAGTTTCCTTGACGGATGGCCTTCTGTGGGCCGAAGCGCCAGGCAAGCGTGTCGTGCGGGGCAGCGGAGACTTCTCCCTTGAGATGTGGCAGAAGGTTCACGCCTTCAACGCCGTCGGGCTGTCTGGCACCCGTGATGGCGCAGGCCGTGGGAAGGATGTCCATCGTGCTTACCGGCTGGTCATAGGTTTTGCCGGCGGGCAGCTTGCCTGCCCAGCTGACAAAAAACGGCACGCGGATGCCGCCCTCCAGCGTCTGGCCTTTGTCGCCACGCAGCGGCGTGTTTACACCCGTGTTGTAGGCAAAGAAAGGCTTCCGGCCGGAGCCGCCGTTGTCACTGAAAAAGAACACCAGCGTGTTCGGGTGCTTCGCCTTCAGCTCGGCGGTCAGACGGCCGATGTCGTCGTCCAGCGCCAGCATCAGCGAGAGGTAGCCGCGGCGGTTGGGGTCCGTGACATCCGCCGGAATCCGGTCCTTGACCCTGTCGGCGATCTCCAGCGGCGTGTGAACAGCGTTGTAGGCCAGGTATAGAAACCAGGGCTTCGTCCCGCTGCGGTTTATAAAGCCAAGCGCCTCGTCCGTGAATAAATCCGTCGCATAACCATCCAGATGTTGCAGCTCACGGCCCCGGTAGATCATGTCGTGCGAATGCGCGGAGCCAAACTCCGGCTCGGCATCCTTGTGCAGCAGGTAGTTGTGCCCGCCGACGAGGAAGCCAAAAAACTCATCAAACCCACGCGACTGCGGATGATGTGCCGCATCAAACCCCTGGTGCCATTTGCCAATCAGCGCCGTGGCATAGCCCTCGTCATGCAGCACATTGGCGATCGTGCGCTGATCCAGCGGCAGCCCCAGCTTGGCTTCATCACCCACATGCGGGTTGAACTCATGGCCAAAGCGCGTCTGCGATCTGCCCGTGAGAAACCCCGCGCGCGAAGGACTGCAATACGGTGCTGTCACATATCCGTTCGTACAGCGCACTCCGCTGGCCGCCAGCGCATCAATGTGCGGCGTTGGCACCGCCTTACCCCCATGCACACCGATGTCCGCATAGCCCAGATCATCCGCAACGATGACGAGGATGTTGGGCTTTTCTGCGGCGAGCAGGGAGGGGCAAATGGCAAGCAGGAGCAGGGCGAGGCGTTTCATGGTTAGCAGCAGGTCGGTATGAATTAGTCAGAATACGACTTCACTTCCCAAACATCGCATTCCCCTTGTCGCCACCACTCAAAACATAGGCTAGGAGATCGAGGATCTCGTCCTTCTTGAGCATGGCGAGCAGCATGGGCGGCATGGGAGAAACGGTGCTGAGTTCGATGCTCTTCACCTCCTTGCGGTCCACGTTCACGCGCTGGTTGGGGTCGGTGAGGTCGGTGTTGAGGGTGACGCCGTCGCCACTGAGGTTCACCACCACGCCGCTCATGATGGAGCCGTCGTTCTTGGTGACGATGATGGGGACAAACTGCTCGTTGAGGACCTTGCTGGGGTTGAGGATGTTGTCGAGCAGGTCGTGCGGGCTGTAGCGTCCGCCTGCACCCGTCAAGTCGGGGCCGGTCATTCCGCCGGCGTTGCCAAAACGATGGCAGGTGTAGCAGGCGGCGGCGGTGAACATCTTACGGCCGTTTTCAAAGTTGCGGCCCTTCATGCCAGTCTTGGCGGCGGCGCTGAGTTCATCCAGTGTCCACATCGTGGGCGTGCGGCCCACGAACATGGCACCCACATTTTCGATGGCGGATTTGCGCTCAGGCTTCTTCGCGATGAGTTCGGCAAGCTCCTTGTTTTCCTCGGGCGTGAAGGTGGTCAGGGTGTCGTTGCGGATGAACTCGATGAATTTGTCAAAGCTGGCGCCGCCCTTGTAGTTCGCGGCTTTCAGGAACCACTCCAGCTGCTGCGTGCGCAGTTCCTTGGTCCAGCCAGTCTTCAGAAAGCGCAGGCTGCGGGCGTACTCGAGCTGTGGCTCCTGGCTCTCTGCAGCGGCGATCAGGGCCATGCCCTTCGCTGCAGCCTTCGGA
This sequence comes from Prosthecobacter sp., assembly GCF_044226605.1. Classification (GTDB taxonomy): domain Bacteria; phylum Verrucomicrobiota; class Verrucomicrobiia; order Verrucomicrobiales; family Verrucomicrobiaceae; genus Prosthecobacter. The sequence goes on from NZ_JBGAGS010000020.1 coordinate 121,653, forward strand.
TCCTGCAGGTAGCCCAGTGTTTCCGTGAGCAGCCAGTTGAGCTCAAAATTGTCCGCCGGATACGCAGGATCGAGCTTGGCGATGATCGCTGCCACGGTGGCGTCGTCCGGATTGCCAAAGCGATGCAGCACGATCTCAGTGAGGCGCACGTAGGCCATGCGTTGCTCGTTGTTCAGCTTGGTGAAGTCACGCTTCAGCATCGCGGCCCAGAGTTTGTCGCGCATCGCGGTGTTCACCACATGGTCCGGGGCACGGTGCGTGGGGCACACGCCTGTGGCGCGCGTGAGCGCCAGCAGGGCCTCAAGCTGCGCGGTTACGTTCTTCTCGTTCAGCGCTTTCGTTTCCCACTCAGACACGGGGTTGTGCTCCAGCACGGTGCGTGCGGCAGCGCGGATGTAGCGGTCCTTGTCGCTGAGATGCGGCCAGGCAAAGGCCACGGCTTTCGGGTCGGCCTTGCCGTGGAAGGCGGCAAGTTCATGGCGCAGGTCGAACAGTTTCTCGGTATCGGTTTTTGGGACCGAATTGCGCCCTGAGAGCTTCCAAGTTTGTTCCACGCTTTCTTTCCCCGCATACGTTACGCGATACAGCCCGCTCTGCACACGGCGGCCACCGATGGTGAAATACATCGCGCCATCTGGACCGATGATCGCATCGCTCACCGGAAGCGGACCGCCGGTCACAAATTCTTCCTTGGTGGCGGTATAGGTGGAGCCGCTGCGCTTGAGATGAACGGCGTAGATTTTTCCCCAGCTCCAGTCCAGCGCATAGAAGGCCTCCTGGTATTTCTCCGGGAACTTCGCGCCGTAGCCGAAGGTGCAGCCAGTGGGCGAGCCCGGGCCGATGTTCAGCGTGGCGGGCAGGTTGTCATAGTAGAACTCCGGGTACTTGCCCGCGCCATTGCGCCAGCCGTATTCGCCGCCGCTGACCACGTGGTTGATGCGTGTGGGGCGGTACCATGAGGTGTTAAAGTCATACTCCATGTCAGCGTCATACACGAACAGCTCGCCCTCGCGGTTCACACCGCCGTCGTAGATGTTGCGGAATCCCGAGGCAAAGATCTCGAACTGTTTTCCATCCGGTGAGAAGCGGTAGACGATGCCGCCAGGAGCCATCACGTGGCGGTTGTGGCCCCGGCCGTCCGGCATGCGCGGCAGCAGGTGGTCATCGCCCCAGAACTTGGCTACGGGAGAGGTGTCCAGCGTGCCGGCCTTCGGGCCCTCCTTGAGCACAGCATTGTTTCCACTGATAAGGTAGAGGCCTTTGCCGTCTGGTGTCTTCAAAATGGCGTGCACTCCGTGGTCGCTGCCAGCGTCAAACTCCCGCAGCATCTCCACCTTGTCGGGCATGTCGTCATTGTTGCTGTCAGTGATGCGATACACACCGCTGGGGATCTTCTTTTCGTAATCGTTCACGCCGATGTAAAGCGCACCAAACGCGAAGAGCATGCCGTTCACACCGCGAATCTCCGCAGCGACCTTCTGGACATCGGCGGGCTTCAGCGGCTGGCCTGCAGCAGGCGGGTTGAAGCGGTAGAGCGCACCATACTGGTCGCTGGCATAGATGCGGCCTTTGTCGTCCGCGCAAAGATTCACCCAGGATCCCTGCTCACCGCCGGGCACAGAATAAAGCAGCTCCACTTTGAAATCAGGCAGCGTCTTGATGTTCGTCACCGGTGTGGCCACGTTCGCGCCGATGGCAGGACCGACTGCATCCGCACGCTTCGGCTTGGCCTTGGCGGCAGCATTCTTGCCTTTGGCATCACCTTTTGCCGGAACAGGAGCTGGCGCAGGGGCCTTGCCCTTGCCCTTGGCAGGTGCCTTGGCCTCGATGATCTGCGCATCGCTGGGAATGGCGGATTTCTCAAACGAGATCACCCCGCCATCGGGCAGTTCTTTGAGCATGACGTCCTTGATCTGGACGTTCATGGCAGGTCCGCGATGAATTTGGAAAGCGACGAGGCCTTCGAATGCTCGCTTGGATTCTTCAAAGTCGAGCAGATCGATCGTGACCTTGCCGTCGATTTTGTGAATGAGGTGGTTTCCCGTGGCAATGACGGTGTATTCGTGCCATTCGGCGATGTCCACTTTCACTGGTTCGTGCTCGGAGACCAGCCAGCGCTTGCCCTCGGGATCGACCACCACGCCCTGGCCGTTTTGCACGATGATGCCACGTCCTTTCTCTTCATACACCATGGCGTTGTTTGGGGTGGCTGGGTGGATGTCGCACTGATAGCCGCCGATGGACCACCTGCCGTTCTCCGGAAGCTCCTTGCTGCGGTACTGGATGCCGGTGTTGTTCCCGCTTTGCTTGATTTTGGCGTGGAGCTCAAAGTTCTTCACTTTGCCGCCGCGCCAGATGAGGAACTGATTGTAACTGAGCTGTTCAGGTCCGGTGGTCTTGCCGGTGATGCAGCCGTCTTCAACGCTCCAGAGTTCGGGATTGCCGTCCCAGCCGGTGAGGTCTTTGCCATTGAAAAGCGGTTTGAAGCCCTCCTGCGCGGAGGCGTGGAAGGTGAAAAGGAGAGGAAGGAGGAGAAGGCGTTTCATGGTTGGGCGCGTGGATAAACGTGTCCGTTTATCCCAAACTACCGGCAAAGTATGTGTCGGATTCGGCAATGAAACGGGCGCGGCCCGAATGACATGGCGGGGATTTTCCGGACCGGGAAAAGCGAAAAAACTTGTCCGATGGAACAGTCCTGCTGCATAACGCAAATGCATGGCCCACTCGTCCCAACAAAGATTTCAAGTTGATCTCGCAGGCATCATCAGCGTGCTGTCAGAGCATCTTTACAGCACGCCGACGGTGGCGTTTCGGGAGCTGCTGCAAAACAGCGCGGATGCGATCACTGCAAGGGCTGGATTGGAACCGGGGCATGCTGGAGCGGTGACGTTTGAACTGATTGAGGACAGGACTTCACCGACCCTCGTGGTGGAGGACAACGGGGTGGGGCTCACGGAGGACGAGGTGCATCTGTTTCTGGCCACGATTGGCGGATCGTCCAAACGGGCGGGCACGCATGGTGCGAGGGAGAAGTTCATCGGCCAGTTTGGGATTGGCCTGCTTTCATGTTTTGTCCTGAGCGATGAGATTGTGCTGATCACACGCTCCGCAGCGCGGGAAGATGCGCCTGCCGTGGAGTGGCGGGGGAGCGGCGACGGGACTTACAGCGTGCGTGTGCTGGAGCATCCGCATGCCGCAGGCACGAGGCTGTATTTGAAGATCAAGGAGTCGCAGGCAAAGCTGTGCACGGCGCACATGCTGAGAGAGTGGCTTTCCTATTACGGCGAGCATCTGCCGGTGGCGATTGAGCTGCGCGCGGGCGGGAAAACGGAGAGCATCTCCGGCAAGGCGACGCCATGGAGCAATGGCGGGCTGCCGCTGATGAACCAGGCGGCCGTGTGGGAGACCGGCGAGCGCTATTTTGGCCCTGGGTTCATCGACATGGTGCCGGTGGCTTCGGCCGCGGGAGGGCTGGAGGGGTTTGCGTTCATCTCCGCACAGCCACGGAGCCTGCATGCGAAGCCCCAGCACCGGCTTTATCTTAAAGGCATGCTGCTTTCTGATCAGACGGCGGGCATCACGCCTGAGTGGGCGGTGTTTGTGAACATCCTGGCCAACACCACCAGGCTGCAGCCCACGGCTTCGCGGGAGTCGCTGATGGAGAGTCCGGTGCTGGATGCCGCGCGGGAGGAGATCGGCGCCTGCATCCTGGCCTACCTGCGCCGTCTTGCCGTCAGCGACAATGGGAAGCTGGGCCGGATCATCCAGACGCATCATCTGGCCTTGAAGACCCTGGCTCTTGAGGATGACGAGGTGCTGCGCTTCATTGCTCCGTGGTTCCAGTTTGAGACGTCGCAGGGGCGCATGAGCTTTGAGGAGATCAGCCGTCTGGACAGCCCGCAGTATTGCGTCTCGGTGGACCGGTACCGTCAGCTGGCGCCGGTGGCTGCGGCGGAGAACCGCTGCCTGATCAACGCGGGCTATGTGTTTGACGCGGATCTCATGGCGGCACTCGCGGCGGAGTTTCCGGAAGTGGGGATCGAAGCGATCAGCGCGATGGACTTTACCGAGCAGCTGGGGGAGCTTCCGGCGGGCAAGGCGCATGTCTTCGAGCATCTTGTGGATGCCGCAGGGGAGGCGCTGCGTTCGCATCAGTGCCGGGTGGAGGCGCGGGTGTTTCAGCCGGCGACGCTGCCGGTGCTCTATGTGCAAAACGATGCGGCGCACTCCAGGCGGACACTGGAGCAGTCGAAGGAGGTGGCGGATGATTTTTTCAGCTCGCTGCTCAATGACATCAGCGGGCGCATCGCGCAGGACGCCTACCATGTGTGTTATCTGAACGCGGCCAACCCGCTGGTGCAGCGGCTGACGCAGGTGAAAGACGAAAGGCGGCTGCACACGATCATTGAAGTGCTGTATTTCCAGGCGCTGCTCCTGGGGCAGTATCCCATCAGCTCCAAAGAAACCCGACTTCTCTCCGAGGGGCTGCTGCAGCTCATCGAGATGGGAATGACCACGCCTTGACCGCCATGTCCGATCTCCGCTCCCTCATCAGCAAACTGGAAAACATGCCCCATGGCTCGGCGCAAGTCGAAGCGGCGAGGGAGCTGTGGAATCTGGTGTCCCAGGAAAGCGATGCTTCGCTGCGATTTGAAGCGCTTTGCGAAATTCTCAAAGCCGCCCTGTTCAGCGGAGCGACGGACTATTTTTTCTCGCTGATGCCGCAGCTCGCGCGGCTGAAGAAAGACCATCCGGAAGCCATTGATCTTTACGAATACATCTGGCGCTTGAAATGGCTGACCGGGAACATGTCGAACTACCCCGAGGTGCCGCGGGCCCGCATTCTGCAGGCGGAGGATGAATACGAACGCGAGCTGCTCAATGCCGGCGGGAACAAACGGACCGCGATTTACATGCGCTGGAGCAATGCGGTGTCGATGGGGCGGCTGGAGGAAAGCGCCGTGCTTCGCGAGCAGTTTCTGGCTTTGAAGCGGGACGTTCATGCCGACTGTCTTGCCTGCGAGGCGAGCGGGCAGGTTTGGGAGGCGATTTCGCACGACAACTACGCGGAAGCGAAGGAGAGGGCCAGGGTCGTTTTTTCAAACAGGATGAGCTGCGGTTCGGTGCCCCACACCACCTATGCCAATCTGGCGCTGCCTGCGGAATTGAATGGAGACTCGGCGGAAGCGGCCTCGTATTTTAAGAAGGGTTACAAGCTGGTGCGAACCAACGTGAACTTTGTGGCCACAGTTGGCCGATACCTGACCTACCTGACTGCGAGCGGTGAAGACGAGCGAGCCCTGCGGCTGCTGAGAACTCATCTGCCCTGGCTGGAGCAGAACCGCAATCCAGACAACCATTACGATTTCCTGATCGGAGCCACGGCGGTGTGCCGGGCGCTGGCGGAGAAGCGCAAGCGTGCGATCAAGCTGCCGCTGCCTGGGAAGTGGCTGGCGGCCTGGGGTGCCAAACCGCTGGCGCTGGCTGAACTCGCCGAACGTTTCGAGGCGGAGGGAAGGAGCATTGCTGCGGCCTTTGACCGTAGGAATGAGAACTCGTGGCACATGAACAAGTTTAACCGGACGCTCACGCGCATTCATGAACGGCGAGCTTCGCGGCCTGTGGCGGTGAGCCAGGAGGCGGGCGTGATGGAGTGATGCTGGGGCGGGGTGAGGGGTGCGCTTTGGAGGGGCGTTGGTTCGCGAAATCCCTCGCCGCAGGCTGGGATGGTTCCGCCATCAGCGTGAGCAGCTTGTGGAAAGCGAAGCGCCTCAAGGAATGGAAGAGGTGGACAAGGTGCTAAGCTCGACTACTCGCTGCCATAGGGCGAGGCGTGGAACTCCGGCATAACCGGATTCCTGGGCGTCGTTGATTTCAATGACGATCCAGCGGCCGTCGATGCACTGGGCCATGTCAACGACGACGAATGGCAGGGAGGCGCGACGGGCGGCTTCTGCGGCCATTTTCATGGCGTCGGTTTTCTCGCTCTCGGTCCATTGGTATTTGGCGAATTCGGCGAAGTAGGGGCCGACGCCGACCAAGTGCCCGTGCCACCAGAACGAACGGAATTCGAATGAGGCGGGAATGCGCTGGCCCATGTCTGCCCGGATGGGGCGGAGGCGCTCAAAGCGACGTATGACGATCTGCTGCCAGTGCAGCATGCGGTCTTGGGCGAATGCTTCGACGGCAACGCGGTATTCTTCCGGATTGTGAATGATGGAGAGCTTGAACTGATGGCGGCTGGTCTGGCGGCTGCCTTTGATGAAGAGAGGCCAGCCTGCGAGATTGCCGGCAGTGTCAGCGTCGGGTGCTTTGTCGAACCACCAGCTTTCGGGGGTGAGACCTTCAAGCAGCGGATACCACCGGGGAAGCTCGCTGCAGAGCTGATGCTGCGCGGGTGAGTGAACGAGCTTTACGCCGCGATCGAGGAGGGCGTGATAAAGGGCGTCGTAATCGACGACGGCACCGAAGCGTGCCACAGCGGTGACTTCATCGTGGCCGTAGCGTGAATGTGAGCAGGCCATGAGCTGGCTGAAGGCGAAGTCGTAGTTTGGAGACTGGATTTTGGCTTCTGCGATCCAGACGCTGCGCTCGATCTGGAAAACATCGATGTCGTCTGGGGTGTGTTGCATGGGGGGAGTGGGTGAGGCGAGCGTTTAGCCTGAGGATGGCGGATGGTCTAGTGCTTAGGGAACGCGGCAGCGTCGTGGAGTGCGTGCGGCAAGCCTAGGCGCGACGCCGCTTTTCGCATGCCGGACGGCAGTGCTTGGACGAAGCGCGTTCTTCGCCCCGCGAAAGCGGTGTCGTCGATGCAAGGGCTTGCGCCTTGCATCTCTGCCACCGCAGTCCAAGACGCTGGCGCGGTTCCTACCAGTCTGGGGCAACTTCGTAGTCGTCGGGAACTTGGATTTGTTGTGTTTTGAAGCGGTAGATGGACTCGACCAACGGCTTGCTGGTGTGGCGTTCAAACCAGGCAGCGGAGCTCCAGGGGTAGTCTGAGGCTTTGGAAACGACACCGTGCTTTACGGCATTTTGATGGGTGTAGTTCAAGCGTGCGAAATACGAGCGCTCGTAAGTGAGGACGGTTTCGCGGTAGTTGTGCCAGACTTTTCTGCCCGGCCTGCGGTCGAGCTTGTTGACCCATTTGGCGGTTTTCTCGTGTAGTGATCCGAGCATTTCGGGCAGGTTTTCCGCGGTGGACGGTGATTCTGCGACGAAGTGATAGTGATTGGAGAAGACGGCCCAGGCTTCGAGGCGCCAGCCGAAGCTGGAGGAGAGTTTGAGAAGGCCGCGGTGAAGGACGGAGAGGCGCTCTGGACCGCGAAAGTGGTGCTCTTTCAGGTAGGTGCCCGCGGTGATGAAGTAGATGCCGTGCGCACCGAGCCGATGAAGCGGCGCATGAGGCCATGCGAGCTTGGGGTCGGTATCAGGGTGCATAGCGGAAGGCTATGGAATGACCGGGAGAGAGGCAAGCACGTAGTGGTGATTGTGCTTTTGGCAGGCGGCGGGGGATTTGTGGGGTTTGTGTGTGGTATTCCGCTGCGAAAGCGGTGTCGGCGATGCAAGGGCTTGCGCCTTGCATCTCTGCCACCGCACTCCACGACGCTGGCGCGTGCTTGTATGCGCCTCACTTCATCGGATGGAGCTTGAGGAGCTCGTCGGTGGTGAAGAGCATCATGCGGCCGGGGTTGGCGGAGCGGACGGCTTTGACTTCTTCGGGGGTGATGGGGTCGGCTTTGTTGCCGAAGTGGTTACGGACGAAGGTGAGGACGCTGGCGATTTCGTCGTCCTTGAGCATGCCACCAAAAGGAGTCATGGGGACCTGGCCGTTGTATTCTTTGCCGCCGACTTTGATGGGGCCCATCAAACCGTACATGGCGATCTTGATGAGGCGGTCGCGGTCGGTGGTGACCCAGGGGCTGTTGACGATGCTGGGGAAGGCGGGATCGAGCCCGGCGCCATTGGGCTGATGGCAGGTGACGCAGTGGCCTTCGCGGAAATAGATGTCCTGGCCGAGCTTGAACTGCTTCTTGGCTGCATCGCTGAGATACCCCGGAGCTGGAACGACCGGGTGCTCGGGTTTGACGACTTCCGCCACACCGGCGAGGCGGTCGGCGGCGGTTTTGATGGCGGCTTTGTTCCAGTCGTCCTGCGGCAGTTTGGCGGCGATGGCGACAATGTTTTTCGCGGCAGGAATGTTGGGCAGCCAGGAGGCGGCGACGACGGCTTCGAGGCGGACGCGGCCGTGTTCATCGGCGGCGGCTTTTTCGAGGAGGGCGACGTGATCGGCGATGCGATGGGTGTTGTAGCGCAGGACGCGGACGGCGGCGGCGCGGGCATGGAAGTCGGGGGAGGCGAGCATCTCGCGCAGCAGGCCTTCATCGGCTTCGTTCAGGCCCCAGGTGACCCAGAGGGCTTCGAGTTTTGCGTGGGTGGCCTGCTGTTCGGCGGCCCAGGCTTTGACGGCGGGAAGGACTTCCCTGGCGTCGTGTGCGCGCAGCTCGCGGCGGGTGCGGTAGCGGGTGCGCAGTTCGGGTTCCTTGAGGTTTTCAAAGAGGGTCTTGAGCGGTGCTCCGGCGACCTGGGCGGGCTTGACCAAGGGGCGGCCAGGGTAGGTGATGCGGTAGATGCGGCCATGCACGTGGTCGCGCAGGGGATCGCGTGCATTATGCTGCATGTGGCCGATGAGCACGTTGTGCCAGTCGATGACGTAGAGGGAGCCATCGGGGGCGAATTCGAGATCAACGGGGCGGAAATTGCCGTCTTTGCTGGTCAGGAGGTCGTGGCGGTGCGCGGTCTTCCAGCCGGTGCCGTTGTCTTCGATTTTCACCTGCTTGATGCCGAGGAAGCCGATGGCGTTGCAGTAAATGAGGTCGCCCTGCACCTCGTCGGGGAAGTGGCGGGAGGAGACGATTTCGAGGCCGCTGGTGGGGCGCACTTTATGGCCGTCCGGCACGAGATCGGGAGCGGATGGGGTCTTGCTGCCAAAGGAGGGCTTCACCTCCACAGGCAGGGCCCAGTTCATGGTGGTGCCGGAGGTGTGAAGCAGGAAGTCCTGGCCCCACTGGTCAAAGACGAAGCCCCAGGGATTGGGGATGCTCATCTGGATGGTGCGCTCCAGCATGCCGCGCTGCGGGCTGTAGCGGAAGAAGCCGCCGTCCACACAGCGCACCGGGCCGTAGGGGGTCTCGACATTGGAGTGGAGGAAGACGCCTTCGCAGAGCATGAATGCGCCGCTGGGGTCTGCGGTGAAGGCGCTGATGGCGTGGTGAGTGTCGTGCGTGTCAAAGCCGCCGAGCACGATCTCCATGCTGTCAGCCTTGTCGTCACCGTTGGTGTCCCGCAGGAGCACGAGATTGGGCTCCTGGGTGACATAGACGCCTTCAGTGGCGAATTCAAAACCGATGGGGAGGTGGAGCTTGTCTGCAAAGACGGTTTCCTTGTCGGCCTTGCCGTCGTTGTTGGTGTCTTCGTAGATGAGGATCTTGTCGTCCGGCATCGCATCACCAGGGCGGTAGTGCGGGTAGGTGGGCATGGTGGCCACCCAGAGACGTCCCTTGTTGTCGAAGGACATCTGCATGGGGTTGGCGAGATTGGGGAACTCTTTTTCCGAGGCAAACAGCTCCACTTTGTAGCCTTCGGGGACAGTGAGGGACTTCACGGCTTCCTCTCCGTAAAGGTACTTCTCGCTGCCGTTCTTCACGCTGGGCACGTAGTTGGTGGGCACAGGAGGGAGGACGTGGGTCTTGCTGTCGTCCACCTTGAGCTCGGTGGTCTTGCCGGTTGCCACGGCGTGGATGAGGTTGTCGCGCAGGGCGGTCATCTCGCGGGACTTCTGCACTTCATCGGGGTAGTTCTGCGGGCCGTAGGGATTGTAGCGGCGGCCGTGGGCGTGGACGCCATTGAGGATGTTGTAGTCGGTGTTCCAGAACCAGTCCTTTTCCTTCACGGCCTCGCGTACGAGCTTGGGGTCGGCCTTGGACTCATGGCTGGCGTGGCCATAGAGGCCGGTGGCTAGGAGCTTGCCGATCTCCGCGTAACCTTTCTCCGTGGGGATGAAGCCGCCGCTGGTGAAAAATTCGCCGCCACTCGTGGATTCGATCTCCTGCGTGGGGGTGAAGAGGTCGATGTAGGTGAGGCCGTGCTTCTTGGCGACTTTTTCGATGGCGGCCGCATAGAGAAGGAGGTTGGCGTTTTCGACATCGCCTTTGGGGAGGTCGCGTTTGGCGCTCTGGTTTTCGTAAGCGATGGGGCTGACGAGGACGACGCGGGGAGCGGCTTTGCCATTGTAGGCTTTGCTCAGGGTGTGGACGACCCAGGCGTCGAGCTCGGCTTCGAAGTTGCCGACTTTGCTGGGGCCGTCGAAGGACTCATTGTAGCCGAAGAAGGCGACGATGGTGTCTGCTTTCAGATGGGTGAGCCACTGGTCGGGCGTGGAGAAGAAGCCCTGGCCGTTGTGGATGGTCTTGTCCGGGTGGAATTTTTCGGCACCGGGGAAAGCCCACTGCGAGGCGCGTGAGGGATGCGGACGGAAGCCGGGGGTGTCTCCCACGTGGCCCATGTTGCGGAAGAAAAGCTCGCGGTCCGGGTAGCGGAGCTGCAGCTCGGTTTCGATCTGGCTGTACCAAGTGTCGCGCTCGGCAAGGCCGTTGCCGATGAGGACGATGTGCTCGCCTTTGCTCGGGGGAGCGACGACCTGCGGGCGGGCGGAGGTGGCGGCTGCGGGTTCAGCGGTGGGCTGGTGCGGGGCTTTGACTTCTTCGGGTTTTTTGGCGTCTGCTTTTTTGCCGGAGGTCGGTTTGGATTTGTTGTCATCCGGCGTGCCCATGGAGGGGCTGCTGCCGGTGGCGAAATCGCCGGGCTTCAGGTTGCGCTGCTTGAAGTAGGCGGAGTCTTTGATGAAGCCGTAGGCGCTGGGCTTGAAGGGATCGATGAAGGCGACGTCTGCCTTGGCTGGCACTGGCAGCTTCAGCAGGGAGTGGGCGGCATTGACGATGAGGCGGCGGAGGTTTTCGTCCGTGTAGTCCATGGAGGCACCCATGGTGGTGCAGAAAGAGCGGCCTTTGGCCTTGCCATCGGGAGAGGTGTAGTCGTGCAGCCAGGCGATGGGCTGCATGGGGTCGTTCTTGGCGGTGGTGACGGCTTTAGACTTGGGGTCGAGGGATTCGGTGACGGCACCGCGCAGCAGGATGGTGTCGCTTTCGGGCTTCACATCAGGCGCGCCATAGACGTCTGTGGTGCAGAAGATTTCGCCGACGCCGCGCAGGATTTCGTTCTGGCCGTTGGCCTCCACGACGACGCTGCGGGTGCCTTCCTTTTTGTGCTGGCCGTGGTGGCTGACCCATTTCTCGCCGAGGATTTTCAGGCCGAACTCGCTCCATTTGAAATCGCCGGTTTTGGCATTGCCGGTGAAGGCGTGGGTGGCGGTGCGGAAGCCGATGACGGGCTTGCCGGCATTGAGGAATTTGGCGAAGTGGGCAAGGCTTTCGTCTGGAAGCTGGCGGAAGCGGGTGCCGATGATGAGGAGATCGGCGTCGGCGATGACCTCGGTGCCGCGGATGTTCTTCTGGTTGTTGGGGTCGATATAGCCGCCTTTTTCATCTGTGGAGAAGAGGACGATGCAGTTGAAGCCGTGCGTTTTGGCGAGGATTTTGGCCAGCATGGGCATGCTTTCCTCGGTGCGGTATTCTTCGTCTCCGGCCACAAGGACGATCTTTTTGCCTTTGCCGGCGCCGACCGGATTGGCGGCGACTTCGAGGTATTCCTGGGCGGACGCAGATGCGACCGAGCCGAGGAGTGCGAGGGTGAACAGGAGATGCTTCATGGTTGGGGAAAAAACGGGCGGGAAAGCTATTACCGCACGGGGCGGGGAAACCGGACAATAAAAATGTGTGGTGGCTTGGGGTCGCTGCTTTGCCGTTGAAACTGTTCTAAAGAACAGATATGGTTACCACGTGCTCTTGCCCGGCGTAGAGTCATCTCAAAATGGACATCAACCGCAAGCTCGAAATCCTGGCGGACGCGGCGAAGTATGATGCTTCGTGCGCGAGCAGCGGCGCGGCGCGGAAAGACTCGCGCGGTGGGACGGGCGTGGGGTCCACGGGAGGGATGGGCATCTGCCACTCGTACACACCGGACGGGCGCTGCGTCTCGCTGATGAAGGTGCTCATGACGAATGCCTGCCTGTATGACTGCCACTACTGCATCAACCGGAGGTCCAGCAACGTGACGCGTGCGCGGTTCACGCCGGATGAGGTGGTGCAGCTGACGCTGGATTTTTACAAGCGGAACTACATCGAGGGCTTGTTTCTGAGCAGCGGGATCATCCGCAGTGCGGACCATACGATGGAGATGGTGATCGAGGTCGCGCGGAAGCTACGGGAGGTGCACCAGTTTCGTGGATACATTCATTTGAAGACGATTCCCGAGGCGTCGCAGGATCTGATCGCGCTGGCGGGGCGGTATGCGGACCGGATCAGCATCAATGTGGAGCTGCCGAGCCAGCAGAGCCTGAACACGCTGGCCCCGGAGAAAAACCTGGCGCGAACGGAGGAGGCCATGGGGCACATCCGGGGGAAGATCGAGGAGCGGCATGCAGAAAAACGCAGGCCGGATGCGCCCAAGCCGCCGCCGTTTGCCACGGGCCAGAGCACGCAGATGCTGGTGGGGGCGGATGCCTCGACGGATGCCGTGATTCTGGGCTGTGCGGACAAGCTCTACACCTCGCACCGGCTGCGGCGGGTGTATTACTCGGCCTTCAGCCCCATTCCGGAACCGTCCTCGATTTTGCCGCTGAAAGCGCCGCCGCTGATCCGCGAGCACCGGCTGTACCAGGCGGACTGGCTGCTGAGGTTCTATGAATTCAAGGTGGAGGAGATCGCCTCGACGAGCGCACCGAATCTGGACCTGGCGCTGGATCCGAAGCTGTCGTGGGCGCTGAGGAACCGTGCCACCTTTCCGGTGGATGTGAACCGGGCGCCCAAGGAGCTGCTGCTGCGCATTCCGGGACTGGGCGTGCGCAACGTGGAACGCATTCTCGGTGCTCGGCGGTATACGCGGCTGCGGCTGGCGGATCTGGTGCGGCTGCGGCTGCAGATGAAGAAGCTGCTGCCGTTCATCACCACGGCGGATCATCATCCGGCGAAGCTTGGGCTGGACAGCGACGCGCTGCGGGCGCGGTTTCTTCCGCCACCGGAGCAGATGGAGATGAACTTTAACGCAGCGCCCGCACCCACGGCGGGCGACTTCATTTCGGCGAGATCCGGGGAATTGTAACGAAACCAGGAGCATGCGCAGCATCGTCATTGAACCTGAGTATGAAGCGTGGAGAGCTGCGGCGCGGCGTCTGCTGGCAGAGGGGGTGGCGCCTGAGGAGGTGCTGTGGGTGGATGATGCGCGTGAGGGGTCTTTGTTTGTGCAGGAAGAGGCTGCGGCCATGAAAGCGGTGCAGGCGGGGGGAGCAGTCAAGGTGCCGCCAGCGTTTCTGGACATGGCACGCAGCGCTGCGGCGCATACGGATGCGCGGCGCTGGGGGCTGCTCTACCGGGTGCTGTGGCGGCTGACGCTGGGGGCGGAGCGGCACCTGCTGGCCATGGCCACGGACCGCGATGTGCGGCAGCTGCAGGACTGGTGCAAGGCGGTGGGAAGAGACATCCACAAAATGCACGCCTTTGTACGCTTTCGGCTGGTGGGCACGGATGATGCCACCGGGCGGGAGCAGTTTGTGGCGTGGTTTGAGCCGGAGCACCGGATCGTGCGGCTGGCGGCGCCGTTTTTTGAGAAGCGGTTTGCCGGAATGGACTGGTCCATCCTGACGCCGTATGAGTGTGCGCACTGGGATGGCACGAGGCTGCATTTCACCGCGGGAGTGCCGCGCAGCAGCGCTCCGGATGAGGATGCGCTGGACGACCTGTGGCGCACCTACTACCGGAGCATTTTCAATCCGGCACGGGTGAAAATCAGCGCCATGCAGTCGGAGATGCCGAAGAAGTACTGGAAGAACCTGCCCGAGGCATCGCTGATTGCAGGACTGATCGCCGAGAGCACCCAGCGCGTGCAGGGCATGCTGGAAACCGAGGAGCGGGTCGTGAAGCCTGCGCCGAACAATGCGTATTTGAAGGCGCTGCACGCCATGAATGGGACCGAGGCGGCTGACGGAACGCAGGAATCTGGAACGCCATGAGAGGAGTGAAAAAACAGGATCTTCCCAGCAAGCCGTGCCTCGTCTGCGGGCGGCCCTTCACGTGGCGCAAGAAGTGGGCGAAGGTGTGGGAGGAAGTGAAGTTCTGCAGCGAGCGCTGCCGGCGAAGCAAGGGTGGTGCAAGCGGCGCGGGAGCGCAGTGATGCGAGGCCGGGTTTAACCGAGCAGGGTCTGCAGCACATGAAGGATCTGCTGAAAGTCCACCGGCTTGGTGAGATGATGCTTGAAGCCTGCAGCCAGGGAGCGCTGAACATCGCTCTCCATGCCGTAGCCACTGAGGGCGATGGCAGGCAGAGGATGGGAGGCGGCGAGGGTTTTCATGAGTTCCAGACCGCTGGCATCCGGCAGACCGAGATCGCTGACAAGGCAGTCGAAGGGGTGGGCGGCGGCGAGATCGAGGGCCTCGGCCACGGTGGTGGCCACCTGGACTTGGTAGCCGCGGGAGGCGAGCATACGGCTGAGCACGGCAGCGCTGTCCGCGTGGTCCTCCACGAGGAGGATGGAGGCGGCCTTGGCGGCGGAGGAACTGGGCTGGCGTGAGCCTGGCGCAGCGGGTTGGGCGGGCTGCTGCGAGGGCGGTTGGGGCTGGCCGAGGGGAAGGGAGACGGTGAAAACGGCACCAGGCTCCCCGGTGCGATTGGTGGCACGGATGGTGCCGCCGTGAGCGGTGACGAGGGCCTTGGAAATGGCGAGGCCGAGGCCAAGGCCGCCAAACCTGCGGGTGACCTCGGAGCTGCCCTGCTCAAAGGCATCAAAAATCTTTTCGGCGTTGTCCACCGGCAGGCCGATGCCGGTGTCTGCGACTTCGATCTGCACGTTTCCGCCGTGCTTGTGAGTGGAGACGGTGATGGTGCCTTCCGCAGGGGTGAATTTGACGGCGTTTTTAAAGAGGTTCCAAAAGACCTGCTGCACGCGGCCGGCATCGGCGCTGAGAAGGATGCGCTCCCCGGCAAGTCGCCAGTCGAGACGGATGTGTTTGGCCTCCCGCTCGGCCTCGCAGGCCTCGGCGGCATAGTGAAGGACTTCGTGAAGATCGATGGTGCGGGCGTGGATCTGCAGCTTCCCGGTGCTGATGCGGGTGAGGTCCAGCATGTCGTCGATGAGACGGGCCTCCAGCTCGATGTTGCGGCGGATCATCGCGAAAGTTTCGATGAAGTCCTGAGTGGTGGCGCCGGTGAAGTCCGTCTGACTGACGGCGGTGAGAACCGGGGTGAGAGGGGTGCGCAGCTCGTGGGAGAGGTTGGCCAGGAACTGATCCTTGCGGGTGTTCGCGTCCTGCGCCTCCAAGTACAGGCGTGCCATTTCAATGCGCTGCTCCTCCAGAAGGCGTTCGGTGCGGGCGCGGTAGATGGCGCCTTCAATGGTGCGGTGCAGCAGTTCGGGATTGAGGCTCTCCTTGGAAAGGTAGTCCTGCGCGCCGGTCTTCATCACCTCCACGGCGATCTTTTCGTTGCCCGTGCCGGTAAGCATGACCACGGGGTAGCGCCGGGGGCCGCCGATGTCGCTGAGCGACTCTAAAAACTGCAGGCCGTTGCCATCGTGCAGGTGGTAGTCCAGCAGGATGCAGTGAGGGTCCCACTCGCGCACGCGGTCGAGGGCGCCGTCCACAGAGTTGTGCTCCACAAATTCGTAGGAGACGACCTCGACGCGTGAAAGGTTGCGGCGGCAGGCCTCGCGGTCGATGCTGTTGTCATCCAGCAGGAAGATCCTGACGAGAGCGCTCCCAGGACCGCCGGAGGAAGATGGCGCAGGCGTATTCACGGTGGCTGAAGCTGAAAGTAAAAGGTGGTCCCCTGACCGTAGGTGGACTCGATCCAGATGCGTCCGCCGTGGCGTTCGATGATGTGCTTGGCGATGGTCAATCCCGCCCCGGTGCCGCCATGGTAGGCTTCTTGGGGGTGGAGGCGTCGGAACATCAGGAAAATATCGGAGAAATGCTTTTCGCGGATGCCTATGCCATTGTCACGGACATAAAAGGTGGGCGGGGGGCCGGGCTGCTCCACGCAGCCGATCTCCACCCATCTTTGCCCGCGGTCGTTGTACTTCGCCGCATTGGTGATGAGGTTGGCGAAGACCTCGCGGATGAGCACCGGATCGCACGAGGCCGAGGGCAGAGGGCCGGGGCGGCGTATCTCCACATCCTGGTCGCGAATGATTCCGGACAGGGTGAGCAGCACTTCATCGAGGAGCTTGTCCAGATCGACCTCGGTCAGTGCTACTTCCATGCGGCCGATGCGGGAGTAGCGGTTGAGCGTTTCGATGAGCTCTTTGCACTGGGAGACCAGGGACTCCATGGTGCGGATCTTGCGCAGAGCCTCGCTGGAGAGCTCACGGCTGTGGTCTTCCCGCATGAAGGAGAGGTAGTTTTGCAAGCCGCGGAGGGGCTCCCGCAGATCATGGGCAGCGATGTAGGCGAAGGAATTGAGGTCGGTGTTGCGACGCTCGAGCTCCATGTTTTCGCTGAGCAGGGTCTGGGTGCGGCGGAGCACGAGGGCATTGATGGCCTGCATGAGCTCCTGGGCGCCTTTGCGCTCCGCCTCGCCCCACGGAGTGGCGCGGCCGGTCACGGTCTGCTGCCATGCGGCGAAGGATTTGCGGGGATTGAGCCGCTCGCTCTCGGCAAGCGGCTTGTCCGGCTGACCGGCCCAGGTGACGGTCTGGACGACTTCAGGACGGAACCAGAGGAGGTAGTGGGGCTCCACACGGGAGAGCTTGATGGCGAGCAGGCCGCTGGCGGAAGCATGAAATGCCGCGGCGGGCGGAAACTGCTGGGAGAGTGAGCTGGTTTCGAACAGGGGATTGAGGTCCTGGGTTTTGAGCCAGGAAAGGAGTTCCTCCACCTGCGCCGGGGCTGGTGTTTCTCCCAGAAGGGTGGTGTGCTGGTTCACGTGTACCGCAGCACCGCCGGCACCCATGAACTCAAGCAGCTGCGGCGTGTATTTGACGAGGGCGTCCAGCACGTTTTTCTCACTGGCGATCACGTCAAAAAAACGCGACTGGATCTCCGTGGCACGCACATACTGGGAGAGGCGCAGCGCCTCCTGCCGGGCGCCGATCTCAAAAGAGACAACCTGGCCAAAGATTTCACAAGCAGCGCGCACGGCAAAGGGAAGCACGCGCGGGGTGCGGTGATGGCAGGCGATGAGCCCCCACAAGCGGCCCTCTACAATGAGGGAGATGGACATGGAGGCCGCCACATTCATGTTGCGCAGGTATTCCAGATGCACCGGGGAGACGCTGCGCAGGGAGACAAAGCTCATGTCCAGAGGCCGGCCAGTGCGTGGGCTGAGGCCGGGCTCCATGGGGACGGGCTGGTAGGAGGCGTTTGGGATGAGGCGCAGCCAGCTTCTGCAGTAAAGATCGCGCGCCTGGGGCGGGATGTCCGTGGCGGGAAAATGCAGTCCATCGTAGGAGTCCACCGGGGCGCTGAGGTGCTCCGCCACGACCTGGCCGTGCCAGTCGTCGTCAAAGCGGTACATCATCACCCGCTCAAAGCCGGTGAGCCAGCTCACGAAGGCTAGGGCGCGCCGGTGCTGGGTGATGAGCTCCGGTGCGGACTTCAAGTCTGCGAGCGCCTGCTGAAGGTGGCGGTGATAGTGGGCATCCTGCGGACCTGCCGCTTCGAATTCGACCATCACCCCTGCTTCCGTTCGGTGGAGGGAGACGTCAAAGCGCCGCTGCCCCAGACCGACGGTGATGGGGGAGGGAAGAATGCCGGGAGATTCCGCCAGGACCTGTGCGAGACGGGCTGCGATGTCCGGAGCCATCTCCGCCAGCCGGCGGCCCGTGGCTCTGGCAAATTCAGGGCCGAGGAAATCGCTGCAATTGATGCTGGCCTGCAGGCAGAGGAGGTCCTCCTCGCTCAACACGAGCAGAGCGCCATGTGGCTGGATGGAGCCCGGGATATGAATGGGCTCGTGACTGCACGCATCCAGCTGCGCGGCGGTGACGGGATCATTCATGGGCGACTGTGAGCCAGGCTCCAAGCTTGTGAAAAGTGTTCACCGCCACGTCCGTCATGGCATCAGAGTCCGAGGTGGGAAACGTGGCAAGCATGCCACAAAACTCCCGCCAGCGTGCGGGCACCTGCTCGCCATAACTGGCGAAATAATGGCGCGCAGCCTGGGGGATCTGGCTCTGCGCAAGGGCGCCCATGATGTGCCTGCCGCCCAATGTGGAGCCCTCCAGCACATACGCGCAGCCGAAAGCTTCCGCCAGATTGGTGGGATCGGGAAGATCCGTGCAGCGGGGCAATGATGCGAGGTCGCTTTCGGAAAGCCCAAATGCGTGCAGGTCCTCCCGAAGCATGGGGGTTTTGGCACGGTCCCGCCAGTGGAAGCCACGCTCGTCCCAGCCGTCGAACTTTTGCAGAGCTGACTCCAAAGGCTCAAAGAAACCGAGGAAACCCTCCAGCAGCCGCACGTAGGTGCCCGGGGCGGCACAGGTTCTGGGGATGTCGATCTGGTCTTCCAACTGGCGGTGGGCGTCTGCCGTCGCAGTGCGGAGATGGGAAAGGGTCTCTGAAGAGTCGTGTGTCATGGAAGGGAGCGCCCGGCTATTTTTTCAGACACCCACCCGGACCGATCCGGACTGTGCCACGCTGCCATGATACCATCGTCAGGGGGAATGCTGATGGATGCCTGAATGTGGAGACGAAGTCGGTGGGCGGCAAAACTCCTGCCATGGGCGGTTGGGGGGAGGGGCCTGCCTGCACTGAAGCAGGTACTTTTGTATGCAGGCGGCAGCCTGAAGACAGCGGGCAGGGGTTTGGCACCCTATGGCGTCATTTTGCCAGTGCGGCGATCTCGGCATCGCTCAGGGCACGATCCCAGAGGGCAAATTCGTCCATGGCCCCGCTGAGGAGGCGGATGGCCACGCCACCGGAACTGCGGCGGTCGTTCCAGTTGCCGAGTTCGGCGATGCCGATCTTCAAAGGCGCGGGGTCCCTGATGTCTGAGCGTGTGAGCAGCTCGCCATTGGCGTAGTGGCGCACCTGCCTGGTGGCAGGGTCAAACACCACAGCGAGGTGAGTCCAGCGGCCGAAGCGCTCCGGGGTGAAAAAGACGGGGGTGTCGTGGTCCACATGACCAGCTCCACTGCCGCCAGCCACGCCGAGGCGCACCTTTCCTTCGCGGGTGATCTGCCAGTGAGTCTTGCGGTCGCCCCAGCCTTCGGACATGAAGAGGGAGTTTAAGCTGCGGTCGAGGCCGTTGACGCGCACCCAGACGGCCATGGTGAGGGACTTGGTTTCGCCGGGAATGTAAAGCCGGACGCGATCGCTGACGTTGCGGAACTCAAGGGCGCGCTTGCCGGGCCAGCGGCCCGTGGTCCAGGAGGCGCCCACGATGCTGCCGTCTTCGATCTGGGAGCCGTCCTTCGCGTGGTTGCGCAGGGAGCGCGCGCCTTCGTCGTCCTGGAAATCAAAGCGCAGGCGCAGGCCGGAGTCGGCGTTCAGCTTTGCATTGGAAGCGAGCCATTTTTCAAACTGGAAGCGCTGAGACATGGCGCTGCGGGCGTCGATTTCATTGAGTGAGGAGAAGCTGGAGGCATTTGCCGGCAGCACGGCGGTATTTCCCGCGATGGCCATGGCCTGGCCTTCCTTGAGGGACTTCATGGTGGCGGCTGGCTGGTGGAGCTCCACCTCGCCTTTGAAGACATGGACTTCCTCATTTGAGGCGCTGACATCCAGGCCGAATTCGGTGCCAAGATCGACGATGGTGCCCTTGGGGGTGTTGATGCGGAAGCCCTTGGCCTGCGGCGGCACCTGGGCGCTGAGCTTGCCGCGGGTGCAGGTCGCCTCCCCGGAGGAGACGAGCTGAAGGTCGGCGGGGCCTTCGATCAGAACGCGCGCGCCTTGATAAAACTCGATCTGGGCGATGCCGGATTTGAGCTTGAGCCAGCCGGGGGAGAGCGGCGTGCCAGGGGTGACGGCAGCGGAGTCCCATTCGAGGTTCACGCCGCGAGTGAGCACGGCCACGGAGGCGGTGGTTTCCTCTTCGGCCTCGGAGGGCAGGTCCAGAGCCGAGTTCATCAACCAGGTGCCCAGCAGGGTGATGCAGGCGGCCATGGCAGCGACACTGGTGACGGTGGCGAAGGTGAAGCGGCGCTTCGGCAGGAGCGCAGGAGGGATGATTTTGGTCTCCGGCAGCAGCGGCCTGGTGGCGCGCAGCATGGCGTCCATTTCAAAGTGCTGGAGCAGGCGTGCGCCGAGCTCCGGATGGGACTGAAGCAGGGTGTGGAGCTCTTCGGCTTCGCCGGTGGTCAGCGTGCCTTCGACGTAGCGCTGGATGAGGGTGTCGGTGTCAGGCATGGGCGGGGCCTCCCTGGCTGGTGGTGGCGCGCTCGATGCACTCGCGGAGTTTTTCGCGAACGCGGGAGAGGGCGCGGCAGACGGTGTCCGCCTTCATGTTGATCTGGTCGGCGATCTGCGGGGTGCCGATGTCGTTGTAATAGTAGAGTTCGACGAGCTCGCGGCTTTTCTCCGGCAGCTTTTGCAGGCAGGAGCGCAGCACGCTGATTTCTTCTTCGTAGCGTGGCGGGGCCTCACGCTCTTCGGCGAGCTGGCGGATGTGATCGGCGAGTTTTTGCACCACCTCAGGCTGCTGCCGCGTGCGCTCGCGCCATTGCCGCAGCGCGATGTGGCGCGTCATGGTCGCCAGCAGCGGGCGGGCATCGGTACTGAGGTCCCACTGGGACTCCTTGGCCATGAACTCCAAAAAAACCTGCTGCGCGATGTCTTCCATCAGACCCGGCCACGGCGCGTACTTGAGTGCGACGCCCCTCACAAAATCGTGATGGGCGAGGAAAACCTGCGCGGCCTGGGTCTCGTGCGTGTTCATGGGTTGCCATTAATCTCACGCGGGGAGGGGGAACCGGACAGGGTTTTTTGTGGGGGATGTGCTTTGTTTGCGCTGGCCAGACAAATGCCTTTAATTGAGATTGCCGTCGCAAATCAATGGCATAAACCGGACCTAGCCAAACATCGTGGTGAAAACGACGAATCCCCATCCTCTTGCGGCCCAACAGCTGAAACTAGGCATTGAAGTCGGTGTTGTTGAAGTTGCGGAAGTGATTCGCTGGGCCGACAACCTTTTGGAAACCGAGCCTTACAACGACGATATTGCCAACGTCTCATTAGCGGAGCACGCCCCAATGAAAAAGCTTCGATTGTTGCTTGAAAAAATTGCGGATGGCACAAGCGAGTGGGACGGACTGCGATTGATTCTCGGGAGAATGCATCAGAGTCTCGTCAAAAGGCCAAAAAAGATTCGTGGCTATGTGCGGTTCTTCACAAAAATATGGATCCGAAATGGTTGTACAGCGCCTTCGGATTTACATTTTATCAGGGGGCTTGAAACTGCATTTTTACTTTCTAAGAAAGGTATCTTTGGGTCTCAGGAAACAGTTCGCGCTGCTTTGCTGAAAGATTTGGCTCAGTTCGTGCAACCTTGATAAAACGAGGGCTGATTAAGATCTGCCTGTTTGGGGTTTCGTGCATGTTCATCGACTTGCAATACTGATGACACGCAGCGTGTTGTGTCACCGCTACGCGGTTCCACGAGAATGATCACGGTGGGCGGGCTGCATACCGTGGGTTGGCACCCACGGCTACGATTGTGACAGCCCTACGGGCTTGGCCGGAGCCGGAGTCGTGAATGTCTCAGTCTACGCTTCCTATGCCTTCACAAAATCCCGCATCGTGTTCAGCATGACAACGACGGAGCAGGCGCCGGCGTCGGGGAAGCCGAGGCAGGCTTCGCCGAGGGTTTTGGCGCGGCCGAACTGGGCAATCATGGCTTTGCTGGCTTCCTTGCCGGACTCGGCTGCAGCAGCGACGGCGGTGAGAGCTTCGGTGAGGGAGAGGGTGGTGGACTCGCGGGCTTTCTCGGCGGCGGGGGCGAGGGCGTCGATCATGGTCTTGTCTCCGGGCTTGGCGCCGCCGCGTTTCATGACGCCTTCGAGGGCGGCAGTGAGGAGGAGGGAGAGGCCTTCGGCATCGAAAGCTGGACGACCGGCAAGGGCCTTGCCACCGGCGCGATAGACGGTGCCGAAGAGGGCACCGGAGGCTCCGCCCATGCTGGTCATCATGGCGGTGCCGGTGGTGACGAAGACCTGCTCCACACTGGCAGCATCGAGAGGTTCGAGCTGGGCCTTCACCGCCTCCATGCCGCGCTTCATGCCGAGGCCGTGGTCGCCGTCGCCGAGATCGCGGTCGGCTTGGGAAAGCATGGGTTCGGCGGCGATGATGGCATCGGCGACCTTCAGCATCATGAGGCGGACTTGGTTGGGCTTGAGTTCCATGGTGGAAGAGTGTGGAAGGTGGTCGTGGCTGGAAGAGTGGGATCGTCTTGATCCCTGATTAGAAAACGGTGGATGAAAAGAAGGGGGATCAGGATGATCCCCCTCCGGTGAATGCGTTCAGACTGCTGGCGCTTACTTCTTCTTCAGCTCCTTCTTCTTGAGGTCGTTGTAGAGTTCGAAGGCCTTGTTGGCATTGAGGCCGCCGTGAACCACGCCGTGGACGGCCTGCATCATTGAGACGGGGGCGTCGCTCTGGAAGATGTTGCGGCCCATGTCCACGCCGCTGGCACCTTGCTTGATGGCGTTGGCGCACATCTTCAGGGCGTCGAGCTCAGGGAGCTTCTTGCCACCGGCGATGACGATCGGCACGGGGCAGCAGCTGGTGACGGTGTCGAACTCCTTCTCGGTGTAGTAGCACTTCACCACGTTGGCGCCGAGCTCGGCCATGATGCGGGTGGCGAGGCGGAAGTACTGCGGCGTGCGGGCCATCGCGCGACCCACGGCGGTCACGCCCATGACGGCGATGCCGTAGCGGCTGGCGGCGTCCACAAGGTCGGTGAGGTTCTTGAGGGACTGGCGCTCGTAGGCGCTGCCGATGAAGACCTGCACGGCGAGCACGCTGGCATTGAGGCGGATGGCTTCTTCGATGTTGAGAGCGGTGCTTTCGTTGGAGAGGGGCTCAAAGCCGGGGCGGGCGAACTTGGCCTTTTTGCCGTCGATTTCGCCTTCCCACTCTTCCATGGGGCTGATCATCGAGGTGCCGCCGGAGGCGCGCAGGGCGATGGCCTTGGTGGTGGAGGCAGGAATGACGGAACGCTGGATGCCGCGGGTGAGCATGAGGCAGTCGGCCCAGGGGGCAAGGGGGAGGATGGTCTGGTCCACGCGCTCCAGGCCGGTGGTGGGGCCCTGGAAGTAGCCGTGGTCAAAGGCGAGCATCACGGTGCGGCCGTCCTTGGGATTGAAGACCTTGGAGAGGCGGTTCTTGAGGCCCCAGTCGTACTGGTGGCAGCCCTTGAGGAAGAAGCCGGGAGCGTCCTGAGGGACGTCGGTGAAGTATTCCTTTTCCTTCTTGTCTGCTGCCCCAGTCGTACTGGTGGCAGCCCTTGAGGAAGAAGCCGGGAGCGTCCTGAGGGACGTCGGTGAAGTATTCCTTTTCCTTCTTGTCTGCTGCACTGGTGGAGATGTCTGCCATGGTGTGGATGTCGGTTAGGTTGAGCTTTCATCCATTCAACAATCCCGGCTTGCCGTCCATGCACGGGCGCGCCAGATTTGTGTCGGATTTCGCAATAGTCATGAAAAAGGACAGCCTACTCAGCCTCGTGCCCTCCGGTTCAGAACATCGCGTGCAGGGGCAGCGCACGGTGGCGCTGCCGGGGGTGACGGTGGACATCCTGACCACGCGCAAGATCGAACTGCAGCAGTGGGAGCTGCGGCGGCTGAATGATCCGTACTGGCGGCTGTACTGGCCGGTGAGCGAGGGCGGGGTGGTGGAAATAGACGGCGAGAAGACGGCGCTGAAACCGGGCTTCATGTATCTGATTCCGCCACACACAACTTTCAGCACGACGACCACGAAGCCGTTTGGAAAATGGTACGCGCATTTCAACCTGGGTCCGGTGGCGGACCGGGTGGCGCCGGGGATCCACCGATTTCCGACGAGCAAGGCGATGCGCAGCGTGATTCCCGGTCTGGTGGAGATGAGCAAAAAGCAGGAGGGGGTGAGGTTTCCGTGGCCGACGATCCAGCTGGTGATGTCGGCAGTGCAGTGCCTGCCGGAAGAGGTGTGGGAGAAGCAGCACCTGGATGAACGGGTGCAGCGGGCGATGGAGTTCATGCACCAGCATCTGGGGCTGAAGCTGACGGCGGAGCAGGTGGCGCGGCATGCGGGGCTGAGCCTGCGAAATCTGAACCATCTCTTCAAACAGGAGCTGAACCTGGCGCCGATGCGGGTGCTGCTGGACTACCGGCTGGACGAGGCATGCCGCAAGCTGAGGCACTCGCAGAAGAGCATCGACATCATCGCGGAGCAGTGCGGGCTGACGAACCGGTATTACCTGAGCCGGATGCTGCGGCAGTACCGGAATACTTCGCCGGCGGCGTATCGGGATGAGAGCTGGGGTTGAGGCCTGGACCAACTCTTAAAAACTTTGTTACATGGTCCGGACGGCGGAGCGGCCCATTGGCTGCGTTGGTCGCCTGCCTGTTATTTGCAAATAGCAGACGGCACTCCCGCCTTGCCACTGGGGCCGCTGCGCTCGCCGGTTCAATATGACAATCTTTTCGAGACCTGGTCTAGCAATGCATGGACCGCCGGGATGATGGGTGTGGCGGAGCGCTGATCGACGGACAGGAGTGTCCAGCGTACTAGAGGCCGAGGAGGTGGAGGCTGTCCCGGTGGATCATGGATTCGATCTCGATGAGATTGAGGCGGGGAAGCTGGGTGCCTTCGAGCATGTGGTTGAGCTTGCGGATGCCGTCGATGGAAGCGTTGACGGTGGTGAAGGGGAAGTCGGTGCCGAAGAGGAGCTTGTGCCAGACGCCGTACTCCTGCGCGAGCATGAGGGAATTGTAGAGCTGCCAGGGGCGGTAGTGGAGGGCGCTGACGTCGGCGAAGACGTTGTCGTGTTTGCGGATGGTGACGAGGCACTCGCCTTCATAAGGATGACCGAGGTGGGCGAGAATGATTTTGAGGCCGGGGTGTTTCAGGGCGACGGGCTCGATGAGGCGCGGCAGGGTGTAGGCGAGCGGGGCCTGGGCGATGAAGGTGGTGCCCATGTGAAGGAGGACGGGAAGGCCGTGCTTTTCCGCGTAGGACCACAGGGGCTCCAGAGCCGGATCGTCCGGGCTGAAGCCGGCGTACATGGGCATGAGCTTGATGCCGCGGAGGCCGAGCGTCTCGTGGCCGAACTGCATCTCGCGCTGCCAGTTTTCCTGAGTGGGGTCGAGGGCGAGAAAGCCGATGAGGCGGGAGGGATCGTGCGCGACGTAGTCAGCGACGGACTGATCATTCACCCAGAGGCCGCTGAGCTTTGCCTTGCCGCCAAAGACGATGGTGCGGGTGTCTGCGGGAGCGGAGGCGCGATAGGCTTCGTAGGTGGCGCTCATGTCCACCTTCACACCGGGGCGTGCGCGGCCGGCCTGATGGATGAAGTCTTCGGAGAAATCGGCGGGGAAGTTCCAGGCATGGGAGTGAACGTCGATGATCATGGGAGGGAGGATGGGCGTGACTTTCAGGGCTGTCTGCGGAGTTCGACTTCGATCCAGCGGGCGGCGTGGTCGCTCCAGGGGACTTTGGGGGTGGCGGTGAGGAGGCCGGTGAGCTTGCCGAGGGAGAGGACGTGCCACTGCCATGCGGGGCCGCTGCCGAAGATGTGGTCAATGGCAGTTTTGTCTCCGGTGAGATGCCGCCAGTCGCCAGAGGCAATGAGAGGGGCGAGGACGTCGCTGTCCGGTTTGTTGTTCCAGTCTCCGAGCCAGAGGGCGGGCGCGCCGGTGTCCTTCACGCGGGAGGCCCAGGGGAGCAGCTGGCGGCCTTGCGCAAGCTGGGTGGCATGGTACTGGCCGCGGTAACGGGCGTGCATGTGGGTATTGGCGATGTAGAGCGGTGAGCCATCGGGAAGCCGGAGGGTGGAGAGGGAGAGGCCTTTGCCGGCCCACCAGTCGCCGTGGTGCACAGCCTCGGGGCGGCCGCCGTCGGCGTAGCGGATGAAGCCGTCTGACTCAATGGGAAAGCGGCTGACGAGCAGCAGGCCGCTGCCAACGAGGCCGCTGGAAAAATAGCGTGAGTGAGGCAGGCCGGCCTCGCGCAGGGCGGTGGTGAGGAGGTCGCGGTCTGCCTGGACGAAGACTTCCTGGAAGCCGACGATGTCGGGGTTCAATTTTACGATCTCGCGGGCGATGACCTGCATGCGCTCGGCTCGGCGAGGGGTGAAGCCGAAGATGCCCCAGAGATTCCAGGTGACGACGCGGAGGCGCAGAGGGGTGAACGCGGGAGGTGGTGTGACCTTGGCAAATGTGGTGGGTTCTGGTATGGCGGTGTGGTACACGTTCCAGGCCATCGCGGCGGCGATGAGAAGCGCGGAGGTGAGGAGGGTGAGGATGAGGCGCTTGAGGAGACGCTTCATGAGGGGATGATTGGGCGGAAGGTGCAGGTTTGAGAGCGCTGGGCTCATCTCGACGGAGCGCCGCGGCTACTTTTGGCGGAGCCAGTAGTGCTGCTTGTGGCCGCGGTGGGTGAAATCGTCGACGAGCTGGCGGGCTGCGGATTCGGTTTCTGCATCGCACATGACGAAGTCGTTGCCGTTGTCGTCAGTGCGGCAGACCTGCCAGGCGGGTGTTTGTTTGACGGCGGTGGATTCTGCGGCGGCGAGCATGCGGTCGAACTGGCGGTCCACTTCGCGTTTGGTTTCCTCATCGAGTTTGAAGCCGACGGGGCCGCGGATGAGGGTGTTTTTGAAGATGCCCTGGCGCACGAGGAGGTGCTTTTCGACGGCGAGGAAGCCATCGAGGCTGGTCTGCATGGAGATGAGGGCGGAGAGGGGGCCGTGGATGCGGTCGGCGGTTTCGGTGTCTCCCGAAGTGAGCGCATTCCACAAAGGAACGAGGCCGCGGATGAGATCGGCGCCGGGCATGGTGCCGACGACGCCGCGCTTGAAGGAATCAACGAGAGCGATGCCGCCGGTGCCTTCAAAGACGCGGGCGCGGCCCTGGGTGGCATCGCGGAGCTCGGAGAGCTTGGGGCCGATGGGGGAGGCTTCGGGCTTGTACTGCACGCGTTCGGGGCCGAACTCTTCGAGGAGTTTTGCCTGCATGGCGATGGGCATGGGCTTGCCAACGTAGCCGCTGGCGTCCTGCACGATGACGGGGATCTGGATGGCGTGGATGATGCGGGTGTAATAGGCCAGCAACTCGCTCTCGCCGATGCCTATGGAGACGGGTGGAATGGCCATGACGGCATCGGCGCCGACGCTTTCGGCGTGCTTCGCGTAGCGTTCGGCGGTCTTGGAGGATTCAGCGCCCACGCTGATGATGACGGCACCGCGTGCTTTGCCGAATTTGCAGGCAGCGGCGGCAAGGGCTTCGCGCTCCTCGCTGTCGAGGCGGAGGGTTTCGGAGACCATGGCCATGACGATGCCGTGGGAGCCGCAGTCGTAGAGCCAGGAGATCTCGCGATCGAGGGTTTCGAGGTCGAGGGTTT
Source organism: Prosthecobacter sp. (assembly GCF_044226605.1). GTDB lineage: Bacteria > Verrucomicrobiota > Verrucomicrobiia > Verrucomicrobiales > Verrucomicrobiaceae > Prosthecobacter. The sequence goes on from NZ_JBGAGS010000020.1 coordinate 149,351, forward strand.
CGTCTTCGAGCCAGGGAGTCTGGAAGACGGGGAGGACGCCGTGGAGTTTGGGTGCAGGTGGCATGGATGAGAAGGGGGCTGGACAGGCGTGCGAAGCGATTGTGACGTGCGGTCTAGCCGCAGAGGGGCGGAGAGGCAGAGGGGGCAGAGGGGGCAGAGATTTGTTCAAACACGGAATACACCGATATACGGAAACCGGACGGAGGTGCTCAAATGATTTGCTTTGGAAACGGCAGGCTGAATGGATTCGATGTCACCAGAGGAGCTTGCCGCCGTCGAGGATGAGGATGCTGCCCGTCATGAAGCTGCTGGCTTCGCTGGCGAGGTAGAGGGCGAGGGGCCCGATCTCCTCGGGGCGGCCCCAGCGGCCCATGGGGATGCTGGTGGCCACTTCGCCCTCGAACTCGGGGCGTTCGCCGATCCAACGTTTGTTCGCATCGGTGAGGAAAGGGCCGGGGGCGATGGCGTTGACGGTGATGCCGTGGGCGGCCCAGTCGGCAGCGAGGGCCTTGGTGAACATGGTGACCGCTCCTTTGGAGGTCTCGTAGCTGCGGCCGCGCATGGCCTTGCCGGGCCAGAAGGCATTGATGGAGGCAATATTGATGATGCGGCCCCATTTGCGCGGGATCATCGCACCGCCGATGCGCTTGGTGAGGATGAAGGCCTGGGTGAGGTTGAGATCGAGGATGCGCTGCCAGTCTTCGAGCGCGAGATCTTCGGTGGGGGTGTTGATGCGGCGGCCGCCGACGTTGTTGATGAGGATGTCGATGGGGGCGTGATCGCGCAGGAGGGTGTCGCAGAGGCGCTCGGCCTCTTCGGGCTTGGAGAGATCTGCCTGGAGAGTGGTGACGTGAATGCCGGCAGCGCGCAGTTCTGCGGAGGCTTTTTGCAGGTGCTCTTCATTGGAGCCGGAAATGATCACTTCCGCGCCGGCTTCTCCCAAGGCGCGTGCCATTTCGAGACCGAGGCCGCGTGAGGCGCCCGTGATAAGGGCGCGGCGGCCGGAGAGATGGAAGAGATCGAGAACAGGCATGGGAAAAGGAATCGGCGGAGTGAAACGACTCTTTCAGGCGTTTCCTCCAGGCATGACGCGAATCCTTCTTTCGACGCTGTTTTTGGGACTGGCTGCCAGTGTGCAGGCGAAGCAACCGAACATCTTGTGGCTGGTGGGGGAAAACCTTTCGCATGATCTCGGCTGCTACGGGGCGAAGCATGTGAACACGCCGAATCTGGACCGGCTGGCGCGGGAAGGGGTGCGGTTCACGAATGTGTTTTCGACGAATCCGGCGTGTGCTCCGAGCCGCAGCGCCTTCATGCTGGGGATGTATCAGACGACGACGGGCACGCAGCACATGCGCTCGCATCGCGAGGATGATTTCAAAC
>NZ_JBGAGS010000021.1:0-141714 GCF_044226605.1 Prosthecobacter sp.
GCATGGCGGCAGCATCTGCAGTTCGCTGCGATCAGTTCCTCGAAGGTGGCTCATGCCCATCTTGTTGCGCATGAACGCCCCCGGTCAAACCGGTGAAATAGTTTTCACACAGCCTGGACAGCCCGCCCTACCTGCGCTGGTCCCGCGAGTACTCAGCGTCGGGTAGGGCGGCTTGTCCTCAAGCCGCCGCCGAGCGACTCCACGCCTCCTTCCACGCACACCGTCTCCGCATTCACAGAAAGAGAGGAAGAGTTAGAGGGGAGGAACAGAAGGCTCATTCACATCCTCCTCCGCCGGATCAGCCACTTCCCCGCTGCGCTTGAAGCAGGCACCGCAACGCAAGAACCTCCCGCGCCATCCCGTTGCAGCAGCCATCTGTCCATTCCCCTAGCTTAGCCCCAGCCAAACCATGACATCCCTCATTCGCATTCTCCTGGCCACGCTCATCCTCTGCGTCTCCTGCCCTGCCGAAGAAGCTCAGCTCCCCACAGCCAGCGTGCCCGTGGCCTACCTCGACGTGATCGATGCCTATCAGCGTCTCAAGTCCAGCTTCCCGGAGATTCATGAGATCGTACGCACCGTTCAGATCGACAAAAGCACGCTCGTGCTCAATCCCGCCCACGCCAAATACGACGCAGCGCGGCAGATGCTCAAACGCATCGACGTCCGCCCCAAGCAGGTCCTCCTGCGAGTCGTTGTCTCCGAGCTGGCCCAGGACGGCAGCGAGAAAATCATCTCCCGCCCCAACCTTACCACCCTCAACAACCAGCCCGCGGCAGTGATCTTCTCCTCGGAAAACAAACAGTTCAAAGTGTCCATCAATCCCACGGTTTTGCCAGAAGCAGCAGCAAAGTAGCCGGGGGCCTCAGGAGAGGAGGTCAGGCCCCCGGGCGCAGCTCCAGCCAGGGGTGGCTTTTGCCTCAGCCTGCTCTTTTTTTGACACGTCCTGCATCTTCCCACCCTGCCCTACCACACCCTGCCACGACAGGCCCCTTGCCCGAGCATGATCCAGGCCGGTGCCGTCAGTGGTTTCAGTTCATTTTCAGGGAGTGTGTTTGCTCAGCGGGGAGGTTTCGTCGGTTTCGTCGGTGTGTTTTGCAGGGGAAGACATTTTTTTTCGTCCCCGCAGCTCACGACCCGCCCAGCGGAGGGTTGATTCTGGCGGTTTCGTCGGTTTTGTCGGTGTATTTTGAGAAGGGGCCGAATTTTTTCCGTCACTCCAGCCAGTCCCAAGACCAGACCATGGTATAAATCCATACCACCCCTCCCAGCAATCAAGGCTCACCGGATGAATGTGAGCCAGCCAAGGAAGGCATTTTCGCGCCTATCCATTCCGTGCGGGAGGTTTCGAGGGTTTTGAAGGTTTTGAGGGTTCATTTCCACAGGGAGACCTTTTTTCTATCGTACCGGCAACTCACTCCTGGACGCCCCAAAACACACCGGAGGGAGGTTCTGGCAGTTTCGGCGGTTTTGGCGGTTCATTTTAACAGGGGGACCTTTTTTTATTGCTCCCCCCCTCACGGCAGAGTTCCGCCAGAAGGAGATTTCAACATCTTCAGAATCTTCAACCACCTCCCCACCAGAATGTAGCATGAAACACCACCTGCTCCCTCAGCAAGCAAAGCTGATTCATCGAATGCCTGATGGAGTGTACGCCTGCAAACCGAGGCACCGGCCTGCAAATCATGGAAAGCCCCCATAGAAGCCCCCCCTCTCAATAACAGACTTCCATGATGACCATCTTCCCATACCACACACCTCCACCGCTCCTCCTTACCCACAGAAGACTCCCTTCAGGTGACATCACCGCGCCCTTTGCCACCTCTTTCCTCCTGTGGCGTACCACCCACTCCTCACGAAAAAAACTCTCCCCGTGCAAAAGCACCCTCAAAACCTCCCGGCGTACAAATTTGTCCCCCTTTGAAAACGAACCGCCAAAACCGCCAAAACCGCCAAAACCGCCAAAACCGCCAAAACCGCCGAATCCCCCCACCCCAGACAGCGCTAAAAAATCTCTCCCTGTTCAAAACTCACCCTCAAAACCTTCAAAACCCTCAAAACCTCGCGCAAAAAAAAAGTGCACCCCTCTAAAATACACCGACGAAACCGACGAAACCGACGAAACCTCCCCCCACTATTGAGAAGACGGCCCTCGGCTTTTCAGCGCTCTGCCATGCAGCGCAGCCCCCTGCCCCGCGCTGCGGCGGCTTGCAGCATGCTGCGTCTCTGTGCAAGGGCCGGGTGGGTTCCCGCCGTATTCACGGCACCATGAACACGCTCAACCGCCGTCAGTTCGTCCGCACGTCTGCTTTGGCCTCCTTCGCCGCACCCGCCATCCTGAAGGCGGCGGGCGCTGACAAGATCAATCTCGCCTTCATCGGCCCCGGTGGCATGGGGACCAATCACATCAACACGATGTGCAAACGCGATGACGTCATCTACTCCTGGGTCTGCGATGCGGACTCCAAGCGTGCGGAAGCTGCGGCGAAGAAGATCCAGGAGCTGACCGGCCAGACGCCGAAGATCGCCAGGGACATGCGGCAGGTGTTTGATGACAAAGCGGTGCAGGCCGTGCTAATGGCCACGCCGGACCACTGGCATGCGCCGGGCGCGATCCTCGCCGCGAACGCCGGCAAGCACGTGTATGTGGAGAAACCCTGCTCCCACAATCTGCGCGAGGGGCGGCTCATGATCGAAGCCGCCGCGAAAAACAAAGTCGCCATGCAGGTGGGCACGCAGAGCCGCAGCACGGCCAGCATCAGCCAGATCATCGAAAAGCTGCGCAGCGGTGTCATTGGCGAGGTCCTGGTGGCCAAGGCCTGGAACAGCCAGCTCCGTGCGAATCACGGCCACAAGCCCGACACCGACCCGCCTGCAAACCTCGATTACGAGCAGTGGCTCGGCCCGGTGCCCAAGGTGCCTTTCAAGACCACCTACCATCCCGGCCACTGGCGCTGGTTTCACCACTTTGGCGCCGGAGATTTCGGCAATGACGGCGTGCACGACATCGACATCGCCCGCTGGGGTCTTGGCTTGGACCAGCACCCAAACCGCATCATCGGCCAGGGCAGCAAGCTCTTCTTTGACGATGACCAGGAGTGGCCGGACACGCTCTACTGCGCCTTTGAGTACGACATCGCAGGCAAAACCAAGCAGCTCATCTACGAGCAGCGCGACTGGTCGCCCTACGTGCAGGAAGGCCACGAAAACGGCTGCGCCTGGTATGGCACGGAAGGCATGGTCGTCGGCGGCAAGCAAAAGGGAAACTGGCAGATCTATGGCCGCAAAAACAAGCTCATCGAAGACATCAAGCCCACCTCCGGCCCCGACCTTGCGGCGCATCACGCCAATTTCTTCGACGCCATCCGCACCGGTGCCAGGTTGAACGCCGACATCACCATCAACCACCTCTCCACCTCCCTCTGCCACCTCGGCAACATCGCCGCCCGCACCCGCAGCGCGCTGGTATTTGATCCCACAAAAGAGCAGTTCATCGGGGCCGTCCCCGACACCTCCAAGCTGCTCCGCCGCGACTACCGCGAGCACTGGGCCACGCCGGTGGGGTGAAGGCGGAGTTGACGGTTGTTGACAGAGGTTGACGATTGTGGAGGGTTTTTTCCAATCTTTCCTCTCCCGTCTGCGTTCCCATCACCAACAACCGTCAACCATCATCAACAACCGTAAACTCCCCTTCCTCGCCACGCTGCTGGCGCTCTCCGGTGCCTGTGCGCTCGTGTATCAAATGGCCTGGCTGCGGGAGTTCCGGCTGGTCTTTGGCGGAGCCACACCGGCCACGGCGGCGGTGCTGGCGATCTTCATGGGGGCGATGGGTGCGGGCAGTGCGCTGTTTGGGCGCAAGGCGGAGGCTTCCGCGAATCCGTTGCGGCTGTATGCCTGGATCGAGATCGGCGTAGGTGTCGCTGCACTGCTGACTCCGCTGCTGCTCTCGCTGGTGCGTTCGCTTTATCTCAGCACGGGAGGTATCGCTGCGCTGGGGGTGGTGCCGGCCACTCTGCTGCAGCTGGTGCTGGCCACGATAGTGCTGGCACCGCCCTGCCTGCTCATGGGGGGCAGCCTGCCTGCGGCCTTCAAATGGGTGGAGACAGACCAGGACGCGCAGCGCGGCAGCCTGGGCGTGCTGTATGGCGTGAACACCCTCGGCGCGCTGGCGGGCGTGCTGGGCAGCACCTTCTGGCTGCTGGAGCTGTGGGGCATCCGCAGCACCGTCGTGGCGGCGGCCTGTGTGAACCTGCTCATTGGTGGTATGGCGTGGTATGCGGCTCGGGGAGATTCGGAGCAGAAAGTGGAAAAAAAAGGCAGGAAGGCGCAGAAGCAGGCAAAGGCCGCAGAAGAAGAACCGCCGGAAGATCCCAGCGGACGACTGACGCGGCGCTTTCTGTATGCCGCCGCAGGCATCACGGGCTTCACCTTTTTCCTGAGCGAACTCGTGTGGTTCCGCATTCTGGCACCGCTGCTGGGCAGTTCGGTCTATGGCTTTGGCTTGATCCTCGCGCTGGCGCTTGCGGGTATCGGCTTCGGCGGGCTGCTGTATCGCATGCTGTGGGCGTCACGGGCCGGGGCGGTCACGCAGGCGGCGCTCGCACGGGTGTCAGCGTGGCAGGCGCTGTTTCTCGCGCTGCCTTTTGCGCTGGGAGATCGCATCGCGGTGTTTGCCATCGATGTGAATCAACTGCGCTCGCTCGGCCTGCCGGGGCAGATTGCAGGATGGACGCTCATCGCCAGCCTGCTGGTGCTGGTGCCTTCCATCCTCGCGGGCGTGCAGTTTCCGCTGCTCGTCGGTTTACTGGGCAGCGGCAGTCGCAATGCGGGGCGGCATGTGGGCTTTGCGTATGCGGCGAACACGCTCGGAGCCATCGCAGGCTCGCTCGCGGGTGGTTTTGTGCTGCTGCCATGGCTCACGGCACTGGGCGCATGGCGCGCGGTGTTTGTGCTCACGCTTTTGCTCAGCCTTGCGGCGGCGCTCTTCGGCCTGCGCTCTTTTTCCATTGTGTCCGCGCATGCGCTCGCGGCGCTGTGGCTGGGAGCGGGGGCGCTGATGTTTCTGCCCACCGGCCCCACGGCGGCTTGGCGGCACAAGCCCATCGGCTACGGCCGCGTGGAGGCGCTGCCCGCCTCCATCAATGGCCTGCGCGGCTGGCTGCATGCCAGCCGGTGGAAGATCGCGCATGAATTCGAAGGGCGTGAGGCCAGCGTGGCCGCCGTGAGCAGCGACGACGGCTACTGCCTCTATGTGAACGGCAAGTCCGACGGCTCCGCCTTTGGCGATGCGGACACGCAGATCATGCAGGGCCTTGTGCCTGCCATGCTGCACCCCGCGCCGCACAGCGCCTTCATCGTCGGCCTCGGCACCGGCACCACCGCCGGCTGGGTGGCCGATGTGCCGGAGATGAATCAGGTGGACGTGGTGGAACTCGAGTCCGCCATGACCGCCCTCGCACGCGAGCACTTTGCCCCGGTGAATCGCGACGTGATGAACAAGAAAAACGTGCGCCTCATCCCCGGCGATGCCCGCGAGGCCCTGCTGGCCGCAGGCCGCCGCTACGACCTCGTGATCTCCGAGCCTTCAAATCCCTACCGCGCCGGCGTTTCCACCCTCTTCACGCAGGAGTTCTACGCCGCCGCCAGGGCACGCCTGAACGAGCACGGCCTCTTTGCCCAGTGGGTGCAGGGTTATGAGGTCGATGCGCAGGCCATACGCCAGGTCTATGCCACGCTCACCTCCGTGTTTCCGCATGTGGAGACGTGGATCTCCGGCCCCAATGACCTCCTCTTCATCGGGCACCAGAAGGCACCAGCCTATACCATGGAGCAAATCCGCGCCCGCATGGCGCAGCCGCTGTATGCCGAAGCGCTGAAACGCGTGTGGCTCGCCAATTCCGTGGAGGGCGTTCTCGCGCGTCATCTCGCCTCGCCCGACTTTGCCCGCAGCCTGCTCAAAGCCACGCCCGCCCACATCAACACCGACGACCGCAACCTGCTGGAGTACGGCTTTGCCCGCGCCCTCTCCAAAGACAACAGCTTTGAAACCACGCAGGTGCTCCTCATGGCCATGGAGCAAAACATGGATATGCCTGTTCACCTCGCCACGCAGCTCAGTCTTGTACAGCTCAGCTACGAGCGCCTGCGCATGCTCGCCGCAGACGGCTCAACCGCCTCCATCCCCAACGAACTCGAAGGCGACTACCAGCGCCGCGTGGATGCCGTGACCGCTTTTTTCAAAGGCGACTTTAAAGGCGTGCTCGACTCGTGGACTGGCAAAGCCGAAAGCCCCTTTGAGCATCTCATGCTCATGGAGGCCGCCGCTCAGGCTGGCACCGCCGAGCAACTGAAGCCGCACCTCGAAGCCCTGCGCCAGGACTGGCCTGCCGACGCCCACTTCGCTTCCGCCGTGTCCGCCTTTCAGGAGCAGTCCTACGATGACGCCACCTCCCACCTGCTGGACGGCTTCAAAGCCCTGCGCCCGCAGGTCTGGGTGCGGCTCTCCTCTGTGCAGACCGCGCTCTCGCTCGTGCCACCGCTCGCGGCCAACAATCGCGATCTGGTGCCGCAGTTCGTCGCCGTGCTGAAGCAGCCCTTTCCCGGCGGACTGGCCGAGCCGAGCCGCTTGAACACGCTTATCCAGATCATCACCCTGCTTTCAGATGCAGAGAAGATCGAGGTGCTCTCCCTCTTTGAACCCAATCCCCCATGGCAGCGCCAGTTCCTGGAGTTCCGCGCCAAAACGTATCGTGCCGCCAAGCACACACGCGCAGAGCAGGCCGAGCACGATGTGCAGGAGTTTCTGCAGCATGCGGACCGTCCGCTGGATGAGGGTGCAAATGCGGCATCCCGATAGTCCGGCGGCCATTCAATCGACCGTTTGCCAGCCGTCTTATTTTTCCTTCACCGTGATCTCCAGATCCTTGAAGCCCGGTTTTGCCGCGGGGACGCCGCTGACCTCCACGGTCTTGAAAAGCCCTGTGCGCAGCAGCGCCTGACGTCCTTTCTCGATGAGAACCGTGTTAAAAACATCGCCGGGAGCGAGCCTGAACTCCTTGCGTATTTCCTCCGCCTTGACGTTGCTGTTGCCGGAGATCCTGACCTCCTGAAGCAGCGATTTTTTCCCTTCGTCAATGTGATACTCCATCCGCAGCGAGCCTTTGCCCATTTCCATCGAACTGATTTCCACGCTTGCATCGGCGTAGCCACGCGCCCCATAAAAGCTGGTGATCATTTCGCGGTCCTGCTCCAACGCTGATCCCGAGTAAAGCTTGCCGACAACGACGTGGGTCGTTGGAGCGATCTGATTGGAAGTGAATGTGTCGTTTCCGGTCAGCTTCAGTTCGTTCACACGATACAGGTCGCCGCTGTCGATGACAAACACGAGTTTCAGGCGGTCGTCCTTCACCGGTTCGGCGCGCACTTCCTTGACTTGCACGTACATATAGCCCCGTTCACGCAGGCTTTTCTCAATGATCAGCACATTCGATTTCAAGGTGTCTTCATCAAAGAGTCCCCCTTCTTTGAGTTCGAGCTTTGAGCGCATTTCCTCCGCATCCAAATTCTTGAACCCTTCAAAGCGAATGGCAGCGATGACTTTGTTGGAGATCTCTTGATTTGGGTCCGGTTTTTGCGCCTGCGTGGCGGGACTCAAAGCGATGAGCAGGCCAAGAAAAAGTGTGACGAGGAGGCGGTGCCAAAGGTTAGCGATCATGGCTCAGGAGAAAAATGAGGAAAAACAAAGCGCTGTGGCAATCTTCCCGCCGCATTGTGGCTGGAGGCTGAGCGACCGGCAAGCGGCCAGGTGGAATTTCTGCGCACGTCGCGCTCCCGAGCGCTTTGGCCTGCAACGCTGGGCGATCGAGGCGCGTTGAATTCACATGCTCTCCACCCTGCTTGTGATCCTCGCGACGGCTGCGGCTGAACCGCTGCCGAACACGCAGATCGAGGCGCTGCCGAAATCGGCGGCGCTGCCTGGAGACACGCGTGAAAAGATCGCGCTGGGGCGGCTGCTGTTTTTTGATCCCGTGCTTTCCGCCACGCGCAGCGTCGCCTGCGCCACCTGCCACAGTCCGCAGCATGGCTGGGCGGATGCGCGGCCCACGCCGCTCGGCGTGAATGCCAGCGGCATCGGGCCGGCGCGCAGGGTGGTGAAGGACGCAGCCTTTGCCCCGCTCATGCGCAACACGCCCACGATTCTAAACACGGCCTTCAACGGCATCGAGTCCGGCAGGCCCTATGATCCCGCACAGGCGCCGATGTTCTGGGACAACCGCGTGCGAAGTCTCGAAGCGCAGGCGCTCGCGCCGATACGCCAGCGCGAGGAGATGCGCGGGGATGGATGCAGCGAGGCGGAGGCTGTGCCGCAGATGGTGGAGCGTCTCAAGGCGGTGCCGGAATATGTGAAGCTGTTTGAAAACGAGATCACCGCCGAAAAAGTCACGCAGGCCATCGCCGCGTATGAGCGCACGCTGATTGCGCCAGACACACCCTTTGACCGCTTCATGCGTGGCGACAAATCCGCCATGACCACCGAGCAGCAGCAGGGCATGGCCGCCTTTCAAAGAGCCGGCTGCGCGCTCTGCCACAACGGCCCCATGCTTTCAGATTTCAAGCTTCACGCCATCGGCCTCACGGACAGCGCGACAAATCGCACCGAATTTCGCACGCCCTCTCTGCGCAATCTCACGCATACCGCGCCCTACATGCACCACGGCGGCAGCACCACGCTGGATGAAGTGCTGTTGTTTTATGACCGTCTCATGGATCAGGCCGCTGAAACTCTGGAAGGCGGAGACGTGAGCAGCCTCCCTCCGCTGGACCCCTTGCTCCGCCACATGAACCTGCTGCCGGAAGATCATGCGCCGATCCGGGCCTTCTTGGAAGCGCTGAGCAGTGATGCGTATGACAAGACGGCGCCGGAGAAGGTGCCGAGCGGACTAAAGCCCGGCGGATAGGTGTCCGTCCGGTTGATGGGAGACAGCCGCCTCCCTGTCCTTTCACCACAGCACTCCATCTCGTCCCAGGCAGGAAGAGGGACACCCCATGCCATGATCGGGCAGGATGCCTGGCCTTGGGTGAAGCAGCATGGACTCGACAAAGCCTCATCCATTTGATACTCTGAGATGCGTTATGACAGCCGTCGTGCAAAACATCCGTCAGCAAATCGACCGCCTTGCACCCGAGGAGGTGGAGGAACTTTTTGCTGAGCTTGAAACCGACTACGCCATTCGAGTCATCCATCAAACGCAACGCCCCATCAAGGTCGAGGAACTCAGCGCGGCAGACCAGGCCAAGCACGCTGCCTTGCGCCACGACATCCAGATTGCAGCCGACTCTCTCGATCGCGGAGAAGGCATTGAGATCGACTGGGATGAATTCCTGGCCGAGCGGCATCGCGCTTATGCCGCCAGGCAGCAGACCGCATGAGTCAGGTCATTTACGCACCCAATGCCAAAGCCGACCTTCAGCAAATCTGGGACTACGTCGCTGAGGACAGCCAGATGCAGGCAGATCGCCTGATTCTGAGTTTCCGCACCAAACTCCAAAAGCTCGCCGGTGGAAACACACTTGGGCGTCCGCGCCCAGACCTCTGCACCAACTGCCGCAGCACCCCTTTCGGAAAATACTGCTTCTACTACCGTCCCACAGAGTCAGGCATCGAGGTGCTGCGGATTCTTCATTCTGCACGCGACCTCGGTCAGATTAATTTCCTTGGGTGAGAACAAAGGCCTGCAGCCTTGACTTGAGAGCCGCAAAAAAGCGCAAGTAATCAAAAGAGAATCTGACAGCTCAATCCGCCTGCTCCCCACTGCTTTTTGCGTCTCTTTGCGGCCCATCATTCCTTACTTCGCGTCACCACGCATCCGTCCGGAACGGCTGCGCGGGGAGACCGTCTTTGTTGAAGAGGTTGGCCCACTGGAAGGCATTGTTCCAGGCGTAGCGCACGGCGGCGGGCTGGGGCACATCCTTGCTGGAAACAACGACGCTGTCTCCTTCAATGACGGCATCGGCCCAGACGAATTTCTTGTCTGCACCGGCGATGGAGAAGCCCTGCAGCTTGTCGCCGTTTTTGAAGGCGAGGCCTTTGCCTGTGTGCTTGAACTTCAGTGTCACCTTGCCGCCGCTGATGCTGTGGGAAGCGAGCTGCGGGCCGAGGTATTCATTTCCCTTTTCATACGCCACAGCCAGCGCCACCTGCACCGCACGCGCGCCGTAGCCGGACTTGTTCGGCGGATGAATGCCATTGCCCAGGTCACTGCTGATGACCATGTGCGTGTTCTTGTACTTCATGATCTGCTCAAAGGCCACGTGCGAGTACTCGCGGTCCGGGTTGTTGGGGATGGTCTTGGGCAGCGGCGCGAACTTCTCCGCGAGGCGGTTCATCGGTTGCGTGTAATCAAACGCGCAGCCGCCACCGCTGGGCTTTTCCACGTAGAGCCAGGGGAAGTCTCCCTGCCCCCAGGCCTTGCGCCAGCCGCCGATGAGAGCGCCCATGAGCGTTACCTGATCCACGCCGGCGATGTTGGTGCGGCTCTCGCCCTGATCCCACAGCACGCCTTTGATGCCGTAGCCCACATACGGGCGGATGAACTGCTCAAAGAGCTGGCCCACCTTGCCGAAATTGGGTTCGCCGGCTTTGCCGACCGCCTGCGGCCCGCGTGGTGGGCGGGTGGGTTCTTTGCCTTCTTTTTTCATGGCCTCGGACTGCTTTCTCCACGCGGCCAGTTCGACATCCCACTTGGCTTTCTCCTCGGCGTATTTGGCCGCGAGTTCGTCATACTTATACGTCGGGGCAAAGGCCTTCACCGCCTCCGCGCAGGCGGCATCGCTGCGATACATCTCCTCGCTGAGCCAGAAACCCGAAGGCGTGCCGCCCGCCGCACCCACCATCAGGCCCACCGGCACGCCGATCTCCTTCTGCAAAGGAACGCCAAAGGAGAACAGCAGCGCGCTGAATTTCACATTCGTCTCCGGCGTGGACTGCTCCCACACGGCATTGGCATCTTTGCGCATCAGACGCAGGTGCGGGTAGCTCTGCTTGGAGGCGGCATCCAGCACGGGATCATCCTTGGTGTAGCTGGCCACCACCATGTCCATGTTTGACTGGCCGGAGCCGATCCACACATCGCCCACGAGAACGTCCTCGATCTTCTTGTCGCCGATGGTCAGCGTGCGAGGCTCTGCGCTGGCTTTGAGGGCGTCGAGCTTCACGCTCCACGCGCCTATGTCATCTGCCGTCGCGGTCTTGCTCTGGCCGGCAAATTCCACTTTCACCTTCTCGCCCGGAGCCGCCGTGCCCCACACCGGCACCGCCATGCCGCGCTGAAGGACCATGTGCGGCGTGAAGACTTTTGATAATTTCACCTCGGCATGCAATGCGGAGGCAAACAGAAGCAGGGAGACGCAGGCGAAGGAAAGTTTCATGAGATGTGGAAAGGAAATACGAAGAACGGCCCACGATCTAGCGCAGGCTTGGCAGCAAACGTATGCACAGGCTGCGAATCCCCCAGAAGCTGGTAAAAAATGGGTGGTAAAAGATTTCAGAAATTCTGATCTAAAAATCTTTTACCATTCATCTTTTACCAGCCCTCGCCACCATATGACGGCTCGCCTTGCTTGGTTCGACCGCATGGCCCTTGTCAAAACCGCCACGCCAGCACGCGGCTTTTCTTCTGGCCTTGCGCCATGTCGATTTTCCGCACTTCTGCCGCCTTCACTTTGCGCAGCGTTTTCTCCAATGGCCCCACGTTCTCACTCTTGGACACCAGCGTGGTGAACCACCCGCACTGCTGCGCAAACTCCGTGCTCTCCGCGATCATGCGGCGGATGAATGCCAGCTCGCCCCCCTCACACCACAGCTCATTCGCTTTGCCACCGAAGTTCAGCGCGGCGCCTTTCTGCCCAAGATTGCGCAGCTTCCTCTGCGTGCCTGCGGCTGCCTCGGCGGCGGAGGCATGGAAGGGCGGGTTGCACATCGTGAGGTCAAAGTACTCTCCCTTTTGGATGATGCCGCGAAAGCACTGCTGCGCCGATTTCTGCAGGCGGCACTCGATCAAGCCCGCCACGCTCGGATTTGCCGCCACCATCTTCCTCGCCCAGCGCCACGCGTCGGCATCCACCTCCGCGCCCACAAAGCTCCAGCCGTACTCGCTCGCACCGATGATGGGGTAGATGCTGTTCGCGCCGGTGCCGATGTCCAGCACGCGCACGGCTGCACCACGCTGCATGCCGATGAGATCCGCCAGATGATGAAGGTAGTCGCTACGCCCTGGAATGGGCGGGCAGAGCGCGCCGGGTGGGATGTCCCAATGCTCAATGCCATACGCATCCCGCAGCAGCGCAGCATTCAGCGCCTTCACCGCCTGCGGGTCCGCGTAGTCGATGCTGGCATCGCCATGCGCATTCGGCTTCACAAACGTCGCGAGCGCTGGCGCACAGGCGATGAGCTTTGGAAAATCGTAGCGCCCGTTGAAGCGGTTGCGCGGGTGCATTCCTGCCTTCGCCTTATCACTCATCACCGCACTCCTCCCGGCGGCGTGCGATCCTCGCCAAAGTATTTCTCGCTGCGGTAGCGCAGCCACACACGCAGCACCTGCGGCACTTTTTCGCGTTCGGCCTCGCTCAGGGTTTCATAGAGTGCCATCGCCTTCTCGCGCTCGACACGGCAGGCGCGGTTGTTGTGCGCATCCCAGTAGCTGCGCGCCACGCGGATGCGGCGGCAGACTTCCTTGATCAAAGCGGCGCCGGTGAGCGGCTTGTCGCTGGGTTTCTTTTTGGCGGGCATGATGTTCAAGACCTTGCCTTACAGAATGGCGCGAGGCAACGCGTAGTAGATCCATGCCCGCCCGCATCGCTGCTTTTGCCCTCCTCTTTGCCACCCACACCCTTGCCCAGAGCGGCACCATCCCCGCCGACCGTCCAAGGGCACGCCCTGCCTCTGCGCTCACGGGCTGGGCGGACTGGGAAAAAGGCGAAGAGCTGCTGAAACGCATCCAAGTGCCGCCCGCGCCGGTGCTTTCAGCCGAAGACGAGGCGAAGACCTTCAAACTCGCGCCCGGATTCCGTGCGGAACTGGTCGCGTGCGAGCCGATGGTGCAGTGCCCGATCTTCTTTGAGTTCGACCCCGACGGACGCATCTGGGTGGTGGAATACCAGGGCTACATGCGCGATGTGCAGGGCAGCGGCGAAGGAGACCCCATCTGCCGCGTGGTGGTGCTGGAAGATGAAAACGGCGACGGCAGGGCGGACAAAAGCACCGTGTTCCTCGACAAGCTAGTCATGCCCCGCAGCTTTGCCTTGGTGAAAGGTGGCATTCTTCTGCAGGAGCCGCCCCGGCTGTGGTACTGCGAAGACATGGATGGAGATCTGCGCTGCGACAAACGCACCGAGGTGGGCACCATGGGCGTGGGCGGAAATCCGCAGCACACGGCGAACGGGCTGCGCCGTGGCATCGACAACTGGCTGCACTGCGCCGACTGGCCGCACCGCTACCAGTGGCGGGATGGCAAACTGATCGACGAGCCCACGCTGCACCGCGGGCAGTTTGGTGTGAGCTTTGATGAAACCGGCCGCTTCATCAGCTGCTACGAAAACAGCGCCATGCACATGGACCTCATCCCCGCGGAGGCGCTGCTGCGGCATCCAAACCTTGCCAAACTCGCGCAGCGTGGTGGCCGTGGCAGCTTTGGCGTGAATGTGAACGTGGCGAAAGAAGCCGCCGAATGCTTTCCCATCCGAGTGACACCGGCGGTGACGCTCGGCTCGCTGGAGCTGCGCGATGACGGCCGCCTGCGCACCTACACCATTGTCTCCGGCACCTGCTTTTATGACGGCGATCAATTTCCGCCTGAGATGCACGGCAGCGTCTTCGTGCCCGACTCCGCCGGACATCTGGTGGGAACCCTGAAGCTCAGCGGCGGCGTCTCACCGCAGGCGCAGCGGTTTTTTCCGCCGGAGCAGGAATTCATCGCCAGCACGGACGAGCGCTTTCGCCCCGTCAATGCACGCGTGGGGCCGGATGGTGCGCTGTATCTCGCGGACATGTATCATGGCATCATCGAGCACGTCATTTTCATCGTGCCGTGGCTGACCAGGCAGATCGAGCAGCGCAAACTCTACGAAGGCAATGATCACGGCCGCATCTGGAGGATCGTGCATGACGGTGGCGCGCCGCTGCGCCCACGGCCCGCGCTTTCCAAAGCCGCAGATGCAGAACTGGTGGAGGCGCTGGGGCACCCGAACGGCTGGCAGCGAAACACGGCTCAGCGGCTGCTGGTGGAGCGCCAGGCGGATCTCGGAGATCCCAACCGCTTTTCTGCCCCATTGCATCGTTTGCATGCACTTTGGACACTGGAAGGCACTGGCAGGCTGACGAAACCGATCCTGCAAAAAGCCGAGCTGGATGCCGACCCACGTGTACGTGCCGCCGCAGCCAGGCTGGGCGCGGAGATCCCGCTGCAGATGGAGCCGGATGCGGGCGTGCGGCTGCAGGCGCTCCTCAGGCACCAGAGCACCGAGGACCTGGTGCAGCACTTGACGCAGCATGAAGATGACTTGAGCCGCATCGCCGCAATGACGGGCGTGCATGGCCGGGAGGTGGAGCTGCTGGACCTGCTGCTGAAGCAGGCGGGGTGGCTGAAGGAGTCGCCGCACCGCCGCGAGACGCTGCGCCTGCTCAGCCAGCTCATTGGGATGGATGATCAGCAGGCTGCGCTGGTGGCACGGATGGAGCAGACAGGCAGCTGGCAGCGCATGGCGCTGGTGGACGGCTTCCTGACCACGCAGCCGAACGACCCTCGGCAAATCAAAGCCGTAAAGCTGCCGGAGAGGCCCCGGTTCCTCGATGAACTGGCGGCGAACCGCGACATCGCCGCCCGCGAGCGCGTGCAGCGCCTGCGCATGTGCCTCACCTGGCCGGGGGCGGACAGCGTGGTCACTTCCACACGCAAGCAACCGCTTGGCACCGCAGCGCAGCAGCAGATCGGGCGCGGAGCCGCGGTGTATCAGACGGTGTGCGGCCTGTGCCATCAGCCGACGGGTTATGGCATCCCAAACGTGGCCCCGCCGCTGGCGGAAAGCGAGTGGGCAACCGGCGAACCGGAACGCATGATCCGCATCGCGCTGCACGGCTTGTATGGAGAGATCGAAGTGAACGGGCAAAAGTGGAATCTCGCCATGCCCGGCCAGGGGGAAAACCCCATGCTGGATGACGCAAAGCTGGCCGATGTGCTGACCTACGTGCGCAATGCCTGGGGCAATGAAGCCAGCGTGATCGATGCCGCGCAAGTCGCCGCAGTGCGGGCGCAGACCAAGACACGCAAGATGCCCTGGACGGCGGATACGCTGCTGCAGGTGGATGTGAAAGGAGGCCACGCCATTCAGGCCGATGCCGATGGCGTGCTGCTGCTTCCCGCCAGTGCCGCAAAGACCTATGGGCAGAAGCTGGCCTATCGTGCCGCACTCAACGTGCTGGCCCCGTGGCGCATCGACACGGATGTGGCCGAGTGGCTGATCCAGGTGCCTGCAGACGGTGAATACGAAGTGCTCGTGACCCTCGCGGCGGATGACGCCTCCGCGGGCGATGCCTATGTGATCGAAGCCGAGAACGCCAGCGCAAAGGGCGTGGTGCAGTCCACCGGCGGCTATGAGAGTTTCAAGGAGCAGCCGGCGGGAAAACTCAAGCTCAAGGCAGGCGCACAATCTCTGCTGATGCGGCCGGAAGGAGCGCTGAAGCAAGAACTGGCGGACGTGCGGGCGGTGCGGCTGGTGCGCAGGTAAAATGAAGGGTCGAATACCACGCTTCTGAGACCGGCGCAAAATTCAAGCGCCCCGGGCGATTCGTATTGCCTCCGAACCATCCCCTCGAGTAAATCTTAATCATGCATGCGCGCTGGCACTCCTGGATGATGTTGCTCATGGGAGCACTTGCCTGCTCACAGCAAGTCGTGGCGCAGGATGCCGCGATTCAGGTCACAGTAAGGATCTGCGAGGTCAAAGAAAGCGACTGGCAGCGTGAGATGGCCGGGCACAACTCCCCCGCCGGCCTGCGCGAGCGCCTTCAGGCTCGCACGCTGGTGGAACTGACGGGCCTCGTGAAAGAAGAAGGCATCACGATGGTGCGCAAAGGCGGGAAGCGTGAGATCGTCACTGAATGGGAATTTGACCGTGCCAAGGATCAGGCCGCGGCCAAAGGCACCCGGATTGAGTTCATCGGCACGGAGGTTGAGTTGCAGCAGGAACCGCCGAAGAATCTTGGGGCGCCACGCATCGGCATCACACTGAAACATGATCTCGCACCGCCCCAATTGCTCACCCTGCCTTACGACAACAAGGCAGTAGGTGCGGAGCGCGGAAAGCACACCGTGACGTCCCCGCGCTATGAACGCCTGCACTGGCAGGGCGAGGTGCTGGTGGGAGTGCATGAACGCATCATCGCCAGCTTCCGGCCTGCGCACGACGCTGACACGCGAATGGTCGTTTTCTTCAAAGGCAGCGCCGGAGGCACCCTTGCGCCCGGCCTGGAAGTGGAGCAGACGATTTATCGTGTGCCGGAGATGTCCATGATCGAGTGGCTGCTGCAAGGCAGGCCTGATGACGCGGCATTGGCTGAACATCTCCAAAAAGAAGTGGTTGCCGGAAAAGCCCGCATCGTTTCCAGCATGGCGTTATCTTTGGCTCCGAATGCGGACAGCGAAATGCAGACCGGTACCGAATGGTGGCTGCCCACGGAGACAGACCAGGTCTTTGACCGGCTCTACATGGTGCCTGTCTCCTTTGAAAGCGCGCTGGAAGGCACCCGTCTGAAAGTCACCGCCACGGGAGGCTTCCAAAGCTTCCATGCGCCGCGTGCTCCTCTGGCGGTCCAGTGGCCCACGTCCTGGCTCCGGGCCAAGGACGAGCATGGAGCCCACAGCAGGGCGCTGCATGGCTGGATGGACTGGTATGACCGCTTTGAGCAGGAAATCGTGGGGGCGACTTTGAAAGACAGCACCGCCCCCCAGCTGGTGGCGATGATGCCCCCTGCGGATCAGGCATGGGGTGCCGAGCGCCAGGGCCGCTGGCTGGATGTCACCATGGCGCAACTTTCCGGCGACGTGCCCAGGCCGGTACCGCACCCTTCCCCGCCTGAAACCGCCGCTGCCGATCCCTTTGGACCGCCTGACAATCCCTTCACAGGCTGGTCAGCGCAGCCACCGACCATGCGCTCGCTGTACCTCGGCATCGCACTGGACAGCAAGACCGCGCACGACCTCCTCGAAGCGCGCAAACCGGAGCAGGATGAAACGCTGCTGCGCGATCTGCTGGCCCGTGTAAAGCGCGGCGAGGCAAGGGTGGTGACCAGCGCGTTTGCAGCCCACCCTTCAGGCGGACAGACACAGTCCAGCGCACGCATCCATGCCTGCCCCACGGAAATGCCCAGCATCCCTTCGGCCTGGCAAACCGAGAGAGTCGGCACCTGGCTGGAGCAGCATGAATACAGCATGGCCCTCACCCAGCATCTCGCCCCACCCGCCCGCACAGAGTGGAAGCTGGCACGCGACCTGCCGGAAGCCGTCATGTGGCAGCCGCGCTTTCGACGGATTTCATGGCTCTCCTCTGCGACCGCCCTTCGCACACCCGGCACCCACCTCCTTTCAGCGGCCGATGTTCCCGCTGTGATGGCCGCCACCGATCTGCCCGCCAATGAAGTCCTGCTTCTGTTCAGCCATCTTGATTCCTCTGCTGCTGCGCCCGATGCCAAGGAACACGACCTTGAGCTGGACGCGCTGATCTTTGAAACTTCCGCAAAAGAGGCTGCGGCATGGGAGGAAGTGAAGAGCGCTGAGTTCGAGAACTTTTCCCGGCAGAAACTCGAAAAAGGCAGCGCCAGGCTGTGTTCTCATGTTTTGTTGCGTGCCAAATCCTCGACATCCGGCAACCTGTCCATCACGGAGGAGCATCAAACAGCCACCGCTTTTGATCCTCCTTCGAGTGACGCACCCTTCCGCATGCGTCCGACGGCCACGGAGCCGCTCCCGGCCGGGTTGCAGGTTGAAGCTTCGCTGACGGACGATCCCGACGGCCAAATTCATCTTTCGATCAAGCTTCAATACTCCACGGCAAAACCCATTGAGCCCGTCCTGGAAGAAACTCTTCGCCTCTCCGCCAGCCAAAACGCGTTGTACCCTGGAGCCAGGCACGAGTTTGAAGAATGGACCCAAGGCATCAGTCTTGAGGTTGGAAAATATCACCGCCTCCTCCCGCCCACCAGCACCAGCAGCGACAAGAGCACCGTTCGCAGCGCCTGGGTACGCGTGCGCAGGGCGAAATGAGGCTTCTCCCCTCCCCCACTTTCCTCTCGCCATCTATGATTCCCCGTTCTATCTCGAACAGTGGAAGACACCGACTACAAAGTTAAACTCGAGATTTTTGAAGGCCCGCTGGACCTGTTGCTTTACCTCATCAAGAAGGAGGAGATCGACATTTACAACGTCTCCCTGGAGCGCATCACGCGGCAGTACCTGGATTACATCGACACCTTCAAGGCGCTCAACATTGAGCTGGCCAGCGAGTTCATCGTCATGGCGGCCAACCTCATGTACATCAAGAGCCGCGAGCTCCTGCCGCAGGCCGTGCAGCCGCCGGAAGAGGATGCGGAGGAGACCGACCCGCGCTGGGAGCTGATCCGCCAGCTGGTGGAGTACAAGAAGTTCAAGGAGGCCGCGCACTTCCTTGGCGCGCAGGAGGTGAAGGGAGACGAGCTCTTCGTCACCACGCCTGAGCTGCCCGATCTCGATGCCCCGGTGGAGAGCGTCGGCCAGGTGGGCATCTTTGACCTCATCCGCGCCTTCCAGCGCATCTTGAAGCGCTTTGAAAACGCCAGCGACTTCCGCGAGATCGTCAATGACCGCTACACCGTGGCGGACAAGATCGAGCACCTGCTGCAGACCGTGCCCGTGGGCAGCCGGATCAAATTTGAAGACCTCTTCACCACCGCCGCCAGCCGCGGCGAGGTGATCGTGACCTTCCTGGCCATGCTGGAGCTGATCAAGCTGAACCACCTCCAGGTGGAGCAGGAGCAGCTGCTCGGGGAGATCGTCGTGGTGCGGCCTGCCGTGTAGAGCAATCGTCTCGATCGCTTCGAAACAAGAGGAACGCCTTTGCTACTTCCGCTTTGCCACCGCAGGGGGCGGCTTGGGAGCTGTGCGGCTGAGTTTTGTCTGCGTGCCCAGGACCCAGAACAAACCGCCGATGCTGCCCAGCAGGACAAGCGCGGCCAGCACGGTCCAGCGGCCGGGGATAAGGGGTTTGCGATTTCGGTGGCGTCGGGCCATCGCCAAATGTGACACGACTTGCTGCACTCTGCCAGTGCGGCTATGCTGGAAGATGCTTCCTTGGTTCGAAAACGACCGCTTCCCCCTCTATCTGGCCCCCATGGCCGGGGTCACGGACGTGATTTTCCGCAGTCTGTGCAAAGAACAGGGCGCGGATGTGATGATGACGGAGTTCGTCAGCGCCGAGGGAATCCTGCAGCGGGACGACCGCACCCGCCACTACACGGACTTTGACGACTCCCAACGCCCGCTCGGCGTGCAGCTCTTTGGCTCCGACGGCGTGCGAATGGGAGAGGCCGCGCGCAAAATCATCGACTGGAAGCAGCCTGACTTCATCGACATCAATTTCGGCTGCCCCGTGAACAAGGTCGTGTCCAAAAACGGCGGCTCATCCCTGCTCAAAGACTGCCCGCTGCTGGCCAGCGTGGCGCGGGAGGTGGCCAAGGCCGTCTCCATCCCCGTCACCGCCAAAATGCGCATCGGCTGGGACGCCAGCCACGTGAACGCCATCGAAGTCGCCCGCATTTTGGAAGACTGCGGCATGCAGGCCATCGCCGTGCATGGCCGCACTCGTGCGCAGGGCTACACCGGCCTCGCCGACTGGGATGTCATCGGCCAGGTGGCGGATGCCGTGAAGGTCCCCGTGATCGGCAATGGCGACATCTCCAGCGGCGTGGACGTGGAAATCCGTCGCGCGCAAACCAATGTGAAGGGCGTCATGATCGGCCGTGCGGCGATGACGAATCCGTGGGTTTTTAAAGAGGCCAAGCACTACCTCGCCACCGGGACACATGCCCCGCATGCCACGGTGGAGGAGCGCTTCAACTTCATGCGCCGGCACTGCCAGATGGCGATCGCACGCAATGCGCACATGGGCGAACTGCCAACCCTGCGCTCCATGCGCAACCGCCTCATGAACTACACCAAGTCAATCCCCGGCGGCAAATGGCTGCGCCAGCGCTTCTCCCAAATCGGCAGCCTGATGGAGCTGGAGGATATCTTTGCCGGGTATCTTGAGCATCAGGCCACGCACGGGCACGAGGTCGCCGTGAACGCCGAAGTGGAAGTGGATGGGGAGTAGCTGAAGCACCGGCGTTTAAAAAAACGCGCACCCGCGATGCGGCGAAAATTTGGAGTGCGGTCGCGCAGATGCAAGGCGCAAGCCTGCATCGAAGCTACCGCTTTCGACCGTCTGATGGTTTTCGTCAGGCAACACATTTGCGAGAGCCTTCTCGCCCACGCGCGATGATGCCTTTCGCAGGCTTGGTGGTGCGAGTGAACCAACCGGCCTGCGGAAAGCGGTAGCTGCGCTCATTCTTCGCTTCGCGACCGCACTCCATATCCTGCTGCGAACGCTCCAAGGCGAATGGAGAGTGCGGCGCGCGAAGCTGCCGCTTTCGAGCGTCTGCTGGTTCTCGTCAGCTGAAAAATCTACCGGAACCTGCACGCGCGGGAGTGCAGATGCCTCTCGCAGGCTTTGTAGTAACGGTGCGCTGACCGGCCCTCGGAAAGCGGTGGCTGCGCTCATTCTTCGCTTCGCGACCGCACTCCAAAACGCTCTCGCGGCAGCGTACGCGTGCCCTACTTCGCAAAAACCTTCTTCAGCCACGCATCCACCACAGGAGTCGCCGGGTAGGTGGGATCTCCCATGCGGCGGTTGATCTCCGCGTGTCCTTGGAGTCCGTGACCTTCGAAGCCTTTCACCTCGGCGGGGGTATCCGCTCTGCGCAAGGCCTCGCCGAGGGCGATGGACTGGGCGGTGCCGTCCACGCGCTGGACATGGAGGATAAGGAAGGCCGGCGCATTCGGCGCGGCGGCCTGCATGGTCGGAGAAAGTTTTTTCTGCCGCTCGGGCTCGGTGCCGAAGGCCTCCAGATAGGTGTCGTGCATGAAGTCGCCGCCTTCCGCGATCTGCTTCGGCACATCATAGGCCGCGCCATCGAGGGGAATGATGCCGCGCACGGCCTTGGGATCCAGTTCAGCCTGCTTGAAGTAGCTCATGTCCGTGCCCACCAGCGCCACCAAGTGCGCCCCGGCGCTGTGCCCCAGGAGCACCACGCGCTTGCCGTCAAAGCCGAGCTGCTCGGCGCGGCGAACCAGGAAGGCGACGGCATGGGCCACGTCGCTGGCCTGATCCTCCACTTTGCAGGAGGGCACGAGGCGGTAGTTGAGCGAGGCAAAGGCGTAGCCCTGCTGGAGGTAGTGCACACTTTTTTCCCCGGCTGCCAGGCCCTTGTCTCCGCGCTTCCAGCCGCCGCCGTGCACGTAGATGACCAGCGGCGAGCCCGGCGTGGTGGGCCGCCAGTAGTCGAGATTCTGCATCGAATCGCTGCCATAGCTGAGCTCCTCCTTGGCTCCCTGCGTTGCACCCGAACCGGACTGCCTGCGGTTGGCAATGAGATCGCGCAGCCTGCTGCCGATCTGGGCAGAGGCCGGGGTGACGCTGAGAAGGGCGAGGAGGAAAAGCAAGGGGCGGATCATGGCGTGCGGGATGGAGTTGGGGGGAGGTGGTCATTGACTGAAATGCAGCACAGGGCGAGTGGTTACACAAAATTTCGGGATTCGTGCCGCGCCTGCGGCATCGTATCCGTTTTTCCCCCATTCCCCAACCGCATGTCTTTATCCAATCCCTGGTTCATGGCCGCCGTCATCGGCGTGCTTGGCGTCTTTCATCTGGAGATCATCTCCACATTTCTGAACCTGGCGCAGTTTCGCCATGCATTGCCGGCGCGGCTGAAGGCGATCTTTTCCGACGAAACGGTTCAGAAAGCAGGCGAGTACGCAGGCAAGTCTGCCCGCCTGGATGTGCTGCGCAGCGCAGTCTCCCTGGCGGCGCTGCTGTGTTTCTGGTGGGGCGGCGGCTTTGACTGGCTGCAGCGCTGGAGCGCCAGCTGGGGCTGGAGCGCGGTGTACACTGGTGTGGGCGTGATCGGCCTGCTGCTGCTGGTGCAGAACCTGATTTCCCTGCCCTTTGATGCCTGGGACACCTTTAAAATCGAGGCCGAGTACGGCTTTAACCGCACCACGGTGGGCACCTTCATCGGCGATCGTTTGAAAGGCCTGGTGCTGACCGCCCTGCTCGGCGGGCCTCTGCTGGGGCTCATCCTGTGGTTCTTCCAAACCCAGGTGCATGCCGTGCTGTACACCTGGCTGACGGTGGCGGGTTTCAGCATTGTCATGGCATGGCTTTCCCCGCGCCTGCTGATGCCGCTGTTTCTCAAATTTCAGCCCCTGGCCGATGGCCCGCTGCGCGAGGCCCTGCTGGCATTGGCGGCACGTCTGAACTTCCCGGTCGTGGATGTCTCCGTGGTGGATGGCTCGCGCCGCTCCAGCAAGGCGAACGCATTTCTCTCCGGCTTTGGCAAAAACAAGCGCATCGCCCTCTTCGACACGCTGATTGAAAAACACTCTCAGGCGGAGCTCGAGGCGATCCTGGCGCATGAAATTGGGCACCACAAATGCCGCCATGTGCCGCAGCAACTCGTTCTGGGGCTGCTGGAAAGCGGGCTGATGTTTTACCTGCTGCACCTGGCCCTGCAGTCATCGGCGTTTTTCCAGGCGTTTGGCGTCACAGGTCAGCCACTGGGGCTTGGGCTGGTGCTTTTCAGCATCATCTATCAGCCAGCGAGCCTGCTGCTGGGAATGCTGGGCAGCGCACTGAGCCGCAGGCATGAATTCCAGGCCGATGCTTTCGCCCGTCAGGCCTGCGGCAGCGAGCCGCTGATGGCCGGGCTGCAGAAGCTCTCGCTCGACCATCTGACCCACCCCAATCCCCATGCGCTGACGGTCTGGCTGCACTACTCGCACCCGCCGATCGGGCAGCGGCTGGCGGCCCTGGAGCCGTAAAGAGTTTATTCACAGTGTTTTTTCGCATCCGTGATAAATGCCTCCCCCCACGGGCGTAGCTTGATTAACCCCTCGACCCTACCTTTTATGAAAAGCCCTTTGCGAGCTTCTCTCCTCTCCCTCGCCGTTACATCCTATGCTTTTGCTGCTGATCCCGCAGCGCCTAACGCCACAGCCTCAGGTGTCGACTTCGTGCGTGATGTGCAGCCGCTTCTGGAAAACAAGTGCCTGGAGTGCCACAACCCCGCCAAGATCAAAGGCAAGCTGCTGATGGATTCCTCCGCCGCGCTGCTCAAAGGCGGCTCCAACGGCCCGGCCCTCGTCGCGGGCAAGCCCGATGAGAGCGAGATGATCAAGCGCATCGTCCTCCCGAAGGATCACGATGACATCATGCCCCCGAAAGGCGGCCCTCTCGCAGCCAATGAGATCGATGTCTTGAAACGCTGGATCGCTGGCGGTGCCCAGTGGCCGCAGAACCTCACCCTGCAGTATAAGACTCCCGAACAACGCAAGGCCCTGGCCGAACTGCAGAAGAAGCTGCCCACGCTGAAGAACCTGCAGATCCTTCCGGATAAGTTCTCCCTGGAAACCAAGCGCGACTTCCACCGCGTGATCGTGCTGGCGACCTTTCAGGACGCCACCACCAAGGACGTCACCAACGTATGCGACCTCAAAATCGCCGACAGCAAGATCGCCTCTCTGGAAGATCTGACGCTGAAGCCCCTGGCTGATGCTGGCAGCACGGAGATCATCGCCTCCATTGGCGGACAGACAGTCAAGGCCCCGGTCGAAGTGAAAAACGGCACCAAGGACCGCGCCATTTCCTTCCGCCTGGACTGCATGCCGGTCTTCATGCGCGGTGGGTGCAATCAGGGTGGCTGCCACGGTGCCGCGCGCGGCAAGGACGGCTTCCGCACTTCCCTCTTTGGCATGGACCCCGCAGGCGACTACATCCGCATCACGCGTGAGATGCCCGGCCGCCGCATCAACCTCGCCATTCCGGAAGAAAGCTCCCTCATTGAGAAAGCCGTGGGCGCGGTGCCGCACTCTGGCAACCAGTGCTTTGAGCCAGATTCCGTTTACAACAAAGCCCTGCTCGAGTGGATCAGCGCCGGCGCTCCGGATGACGCCGCAGATGTGGCCAAGGTCACCGGCATCGAAGTCTTCCCCAGCCAGATCGTCATGGAAGGCAAAAATGCCACCCAGCAGATCACCGTGCGCGCCACTTACTCCGACGGCACCGACCGCGATGTGACGAACCTCGCGCTCTTCATGTCCAACAACGATCCGACGGCCACCATCGACAAGAGCGGCCTGGTAACCTCCGGAGACCGTGGCGCCGCCTTCATGCTGGCCCGTTTCAATGTGTATTCCGTCACCGCCCAGGTGCTCGTCATTCCCGCCCAGCTTCAGTACGAGCGGCCAAAGCTCGCTGAGACGAATTACATCGACACCCTGGTGGACGAAAACCTGCACAAGCTGCGCATCCTGCCCTCCGGCATCTGCACCGACGAAGAATTCGTGCGCCGCGCATTCATCGACATCGCCGGCATCTATCCGGAAGCCAAAGACATCCGCGCCTTCATGGCCGACACGAACGTCAACAAGCGCGCCGCCTTGGTGGACAGCCTGCTGGAGCGCAAAGAATTCACCGAGCTGTGGGTGATGAAGTGGGCCGAGCTGCTGCAGATCCGCTCCGCCATCAACAACAACCAGCCGCCCTTCTACAAGAACGCCCTGCTTTACTACAACTGGCTCTCCGAGCGCATCGGCAAGAACGTGCCGATCAATGAAATCGTGGTGGAACTCCTGGCAGCCACCGGCGGCACCGTTTCCAGCCCCGCGGTGAACTTCTACCAGACCGAAGTGGACCAGCTCAAGCTGACCGAAAACGTGGCCCAGGTGTTCATGGGCATGCGCATCCAGTGCGCCCAGTGTCACAACCATCCCTTCGACCGCTGGACGATGGACGACTACTATGGCTTCAAGGCCTTCTTCTCCCAGATCGGCCGCAAGCAGACCGACGATCCGGCGGAAGTCATCATCTACAACAGCAAGGGCGGTGAATCGCGCCACTTCCTCACCCAGGCCGTGATGAAGCCCAAGTTCCTCGGTGGTGACACCCCTGAGCTGAAGCCCGGCGAAGACCGCCGCAAAGTGCTGGCCGAATGGATGGCCTCTCCGCGCAATCCCTTCTTTGCACGCAACATCGCCAACATCATCTGGTCGCACTTCAACGGTGTCGGCGTGGTGGAACCCGTCGATGACGTGCGCGTTTCCAATCCTCCGTCCAATCCCGAGCTGATCGCCTCGCTGGCCGAGCACCTGACCAACTACAAATACGACATGCGCAAGTTTGTGCGGGACATCTGCACCTCACAGACCTATCAGCGCAGCACGAAGGTGAACGAGACCAACGCCGGCGACAAACGCAACTTCTCCCACGCCCAGGTCCGCCGTGTGCGCGCCGAAGTGCTGCTGGACGCCATCTCCCAGATCACCGACACGCCGAACAAATTCCAGGGCCTGCCTCTGGGCGCCCGTGCCGTGCAGATCGCCGACGGTGCTGTGTCGAACTACTTCCTCACCACCTTTGGCCGTGCCAAGCGTGAGTCCGTCTGCTCCTGCGAAGTGAAGATGGAACCCACCCTTTCCCAGGCGCTGCACCTCATGAACGGCGACGCCGTGAACGACCGCATCAAGCAGGGACGCGTGGTGGCCAAGATGATTCAGGAAAAGAAGAACGACCGCGAAATCGTGGAAGACCTCTTCCTCCGTGTCTTCGGCCGCATGCCTCTGGAGAAAGAATGGGCAAACGTGCAGCAGGCCATCGCCGATGATCCCGCCGCGCGGCAGAGCGTGCTGGAAGACCTCTTCTGGGCGCTGCTGAACTCCAAGGAGTTCTACTTCAACCATTGATCCTGACGATCCTTTGAATCACTCCAGCGGGCGGTTGAGCTAAAACTCACCGCCCGCTTTTTCGTACGGGTCACAGGCTCCTAGGTGTGTGGGGGAAACTCCGCGCCCTCCCCGCGTGGAGCGTTCATCGGATCGCCGATCGCATACCCTGCAGGATATTGAGGGAACAGGATGGCCCCCTCCTGTCAGAGATTTCGTCATGCGCAGGCCGTGGAGGAGGGGATCATCTTGATCCCCCACGGCTGCGTGATCGCTCAATGCCGTGCGTCTTGCACCCCGCCTTACTTTACCCCACGGGCAAACTTCTGCAGAGGCTTGGCAAAGACCAGGAGAAGCAGCCCTGAGATGGCGGAGATCCAGACCACGCGGGTGAAGATGACCGGCATGGCCGTCATCGCATCGCCAGAAACCTCTCCGGCGATGATGCCCGAGAGCACATCGCCCAGGCTCGTCCCTAGAAACCAAATGCCCATCATCTGTCCTGTGTAGCGATGCGGTGAGAGCTTGGTGACCGCACTCAGACCCACCGGACTCAGGCAGAGTTCGCCAAGAGTGTGGCACAGGTAAATGCCCAGCAGCCACAAGGGCCAGACCTTGCCGACATCCAGCGCACGATGAGCAGCAATGACCGCAAGGCCGAACCCCAGTGCCAGCAGCAGCATGGCAATGCCCATTTTCGTCGTCATCGAGAGGCTGATGCCGCGCCTGTCCAGAGCCTGCCAGAGAACCGCCACCACTGGCGAAAACAGGATCACAAACAGCGGATTGACAGATTGAAACCAGGCCGTGGGAACCACCCACGAGCCGATCTCGCGAACCGTGTGCTCTTCGGCAAACACATTGAAGGAGGAACCCATCTGCTCAAACCCGGCCCAGAACAAGGCGCAGACTCCAAACAGCATGATGATGAGCCCGACCCGCGCCCGCTCGTCACCATCCAGCCCCCCAAACAGCAGCAACCAGGCAAAAAACAAAGCCGCCACCACCGAGATGACCATGGTCACCGCGTGGGCCAGCCACACCGGGTCAAGCGTGATGGCGCCTGACACACACAGGATCACCACCGTCGCCAGACCTATCAGCGCCAGGCCGAAGATTGCCCATTCACGTTTCAAGTTCTGCCCCGGGTGCGCAATCCGGTCTCCCACTCCCTCGAGTGCTTTGCGGGTAAGCTGCCATTGTACCAGCCCGAGAAACATCCCCGCGGTCGCGGAGCCAAAAGCCCAGCTCCACCCCAGCCCTTCCCTTTGCTGAAGCCAGCCGCTGATCAGAGGCCCCACGAATGCCCCCAGGTTGATCCCCATGTAAAAGATCGTGAATCCTGCATCCCTGCGCTGGCCGCCCTCGGGATAAATCAGGCCGACAAGCGCGCTCATGTTGGATTTCAACAATCCTGAGCCGAGTGCGATGATCAGCAGGCCGAGAAAAAAGGTCGTCCTCCCATGCATGGCGAGAATGAGATGTCCCAGTGCAATGGCGACACCTCCCCACCACACAGCGCGTTTGGTTCCCAGCAATCGATCCCCCACCCAGCCACCGGGAAACGCCGAGGCATACACCGTGGCGAGGTAGAGTCCGAATATGGCCATGGCCTGCTTTTTTTCCAAACCAATCCCGCCACTCGCCATCGTCATGAAGGGCACCATCAGGGCACGCATGCCGTAGTAGCTCCACCGTTCCCACATCTCGGTGAAGAACAAGGTTCGAAGACCGCGAGGATGTCCGGAGGGTTCTGAAGTCATGGGCGTGAAAAAGTCCGCCATCCAAGACGACAAACCCAAAAAACGCCAGCTTTTACTCAGTTCGTGCTGACCAGCTTCGCCCGGAACTTCACCATCGCGCTTTGGATCAGCGGATCGTTGTAGAAATCATCCGGCGGAGTGGGAGCACCTGCGCTTGCGCTTGCAGTCGGAGGGGCGGCGGGGGCTGCTTTGGCTGGCTCCGGCTGGGGCGCAGCCTTGGCTTCCACCTTGGGCGCCTCAGCGGGTTTGGGTGCAGGCGCAGGAGCAGCGGCGGGCGGGGGTTCATTCAGAAGACCCAGATCAATGTCCGCAAAGGCCGGGGCTTTGAGGTTGGGATCCAGCACGAACTCGAACTTCATCCCCTGCCCTGTCAGTTCCTGCGCCAGCCCTTCCAGGAAATTGATCTGCGCAGGGCGCATGAGGCTGTCACGGGCAAAGCTTTCGCTCGGCGGGAAGCCCACTTTGATCGTATTGCGGGCGATGCCGAGGAGGGTTGCCGATTGCAGCCACGAGACGGCCAGAGGCCGGCGCGTCTGCACCAAGCCCACAAGCTTGGACCAGAAAACATCCTCGCTAAACAGCTCCCCAGGTTCATCCACTGGAGAAGGCACTTTCACTTGCGCTGCGGCCACAGGCTGCGGGGCGGGCGCTTTTTCCACGGCTGGCTCGGGCGCTCTCGCGACGGGCCTGGCCTCAGGCTCCGCTGCTTTGACTGGCGGCGGCGGCTCAGGCTCCGCTGTTTTCACCACTGCGGCAGGTGCCGAGACGGGCGGACTCTCACGCAAAACAGGCTGAGGCTGAGATGGTGCCGGAGCAGTCGCTGCTCTCACCGGCTCTGTCACAACGCGACGCGGCGGAGCGGCGGCGGCACGCGGTGCCGTCTTTGCCAGGCCCTCGCTGCTGCCGGAATCCAGCGCTTCAATCACATCGCTGATGGAAACCTCGTTCAGGCTCTGCACGGCGGCGATCACACCCAGCTCAAAGTGCAGCCGCTTGTTGCTGGCCCAGCGCATGCGGGCATCCACATCCGCAAGACCGTCCACCACGCGGAGAAGCTGCTCCGTGGTGGCCATCTGCGCCTGGGCCACGACTTCCTCGGCCACTTCCGGGCTTAGATCTTCCGCCGCTGCCTCAGGGTCTGCCTGCTGCACCAGCAGGGTGCGGAAATGCTGGATCAGGTCCGCCAGGAAGCGCCCGAGTTCCTTGCCTGCCTCGTTTTGCTCATACACGGCCCGCAGAGCGCTCACGGTGTCGCTTTCCAGGATGTGCCGTGCCAGTGCCGCCACGGACTCGCCGGAGGTGAAGCCAAAGACATCCAGCACATCCTGCTCGGTGATCTTTTCGCCGCAGAAGGCCACGAGCTGGTCCAGCATGGACTGCGCATCGCGCATGCCGCCTTCAGCGCCTTTGCCGATGGCGTAGGCCGCCTTCTCATCGAGATTCACCCCCTCAAGCTCCGCGATATGCAGCAGGTGCTTGGCGATGACCGCGTTCGGAATGCGGCGCAGGTCAAAGCGCTGGCAGCGGCTGATGATGGTGGGCAGGATCTTGTTGGCCTCCGTGGTGGCAAAGATGAACTTCACGTGCTCCGGCGGCTCCTCCAGCGTCTTCAGGAGCGCATTGAAGGCCCCGGTGGTGAGCATGTGCACCTCGTCAATATAGTAGATCTTGTAGCGGCAGCGGGTGGGGGCGTATTTGACGTTGTCCCGCAGCTCGCGCACCTGCTCCACGCCGTTGTTGCTGGCGCCGTCGATCTCCAGCACGTCCATGCAGCGGCCTTCGGCGATTTCCAGGCTCAGCTCATCTTCAGGGTCAAAATCGATCGTCGGCCCGTTCTTGGCACACAGCGCCTTGGCAAAGATGCGCGCAGTGGAGGTCTTGCCCGTGCCACGTGGCCCTACAAACAGATACGCATGCGCCAGCCGCTGCTGGGCGATGGCATTGCGCAGCGTGCGGACGACATGATCCTGGCCGAGCACGTCTGCGAAGGTCTTGGGGCGGTATTTACGGGCGAAAACTTGGTAACTCACCCGCTCAGACTATCGAAGCAGATGGGGGAAGCCAATGGAAGTTTGTGGTTTGCGAAATGAAAAAATCAAAGATTCAACAAGTCGCGCAAAGCCGTTTTCACAGCTTCCATCTGATCCTTTGTGAGAGTCCCGAGGCGCCGGGTGAGTTTGCCCTCATCAAAGCTGGCCAGTCCCTGCACGTTGACTGCTGACTCTTTTGGCAGCCATCGCGGCTTGCCCAGATAGACTTCGCCACGCTGAGCGCGAATCTGTGAAGTAAGCGGTGCCACAAGGACGAGGGCACGTGCATTTCGCGGCTCGTCGGGAGCAAGCACCAGTACCGGGCGGCTTTTTTCCACCATCCCCAGTTCGGCAAACCAAACCTCTCCAGGTGATGGCTCAATATGCGCCATAAGACTTGGTCCACTCGTCCGCCTGCTCATCTGCATTTAGCAGCGGCTTTGGCTGCAAGGACACGGCAAAGGGCAGCGCCTTATGAATCTCGATCTGGGCAAGCATGAGATTGAACGCATCCCCAGCACTCAATCCCAGCTTCTGCAATACCGCATTCGCTTTCTTGAACCGGGCATTTGGGACAGTCGTTTTGAAAGTGGTCGTCGCCTGAGGCATAGGGATAGCATGCCCTGCTAAATGCCAGCGGTCAACGTTCCGATTAAGGCGCCCCAACTTTAGAGTTTGAACATTGAACTTCAGCCCTTGAGCGGCGTATATATGTCTGCTCTGACACCTTGAGGGCGCAGCCTGACCGCGTAGCGATCTTGACCTTCGCCCCATTCCCGTCCCATGATTTTCTCCCTCACCTCCCGCATCCTCCGCACCGTCGATCCCCTCTGCCTGGCCAAGATCGGCTGGAACTTCGGCTTCAAGGGCGCGCGGTCCGTCATGCTGCACAAACAGCGCATGAAGCAGGGCCAGTTTTTTCCGCCATTCTTTTACATCTCCATCCTCAATTCCTGCAACCTCCGCTGCCAGGGCTGCTGGGTGGACGTGGACAAGCCGCGTGAATCCCTGAATCTCGATGAACTGAACAAGATCGTGCACGACAGCAAGCGGCGCGGCAATTCCTTCTTTGGAATCCTTGGTGGTGAGCCCTTCATGCACCCCGAGCTCTTCGACTTCCTCTCAATGCACCCGGATGCCTTCTTCCAGGTCTTCACCAACGGTCAGATGATCACTGCCAAGGCCGCCGAGAACATGCGCAAGCTGGGAAACATCACCCCGCTGGTCAGCATCGAAGGCACCGAGATCGTCAGCAACGAACGCCGCGGCAACAAGGACGTGCTCACCCGCACCCTGCGCGGTCTGCAAAACTGTCTCGATGCCAAGGTGCTCACCGGAGTGGCCACCAGCCTGTGCAAGACGAACATCGACGATCTTCTCACCGAGCGCTGGCTGCGACGTCTCATCGACATGGGCGTGCATTATGCTTGGTACCACACCTACCGCCCCGTCGGCCCCAAGATCAGCCCCGAACTGGCCCTCACACCCGAGCAGATCACCCAGGTGCGCAAATTCGTCGTCAACATGCGCGCCAAGATGCCCATCGCCATTGTGGATGCGTACTACGACCATAACGGCCAGGCGCTCTGCCCGATGGCGAATGGCATCAGCCACCACATCAGCCCCACCGGCGCCATCGAGCCCTGCCCCATCATTCAGTTCGCCAAAGAAAGCGTCCGCACCGAGCGCGATCTCTACGACGTCTTCACCGGCTCCGAATTTCTGCGCGATTTCCGCACCATCGCCTCCCAAAACACCCGCGGCTGCATCGTCCTCGAGCGCCCCGATCTGGTGAAAGCTGTGGTGAATAAGCACACCGCCAAAGACTCCACCATCCGCCAGACCGCCATGGCCGAAATCGAAAGCATGACCCCACGCACCAGCCAGTGGCGCGAGGGTGAAGAAATCCCCGAAAAGCATTGGATGTACTGGCTGGCGAAGAAGTTTTTCTTCAATGACTTCGGGGTGTACAAGGGGCTGAAGAGGAGTTAAGGTTGACTACGTGGTTTGCCGTCAGATGATCGGCACCAGTGTTTCCCAGCCCTCGGTCATACATTGACGCTTAATTGACCTTACAATATGCTCCATCGATGAAGGATTTTGCCCGAATCTTTGTTCCCGTTTCGCTGATAATTATTGTTTTATGGTTCGCGTGGTGGGGCTACGCGAATTACAATTTTGCCGACCAGACCGCCCGTGGTCAATTGGGAGACCTATTCGGCGGAGTAAATGCCATATTTTCCGGCCTTGCTCTCGCCG
Source organism: Prosthecobacter sp. (assembly GCF_044226605.1). Taxonomy (GTDB): domain Bacteria; phylum Verrucomicrobiota; class Verrucomicrobiia; order Verrucomicrobiales; family Verrucomicrobiaceae; genus Prosthecobacter. Next base: position 32,113 of record NZ_JBGAGS010000021.1, read on the forward strand.
GCGTAGTAACTGCGGTGATTTTGCAAAGTCGAGAACTAGAGTTACAGCGAAAGGAAATGGAAAAAAGTAGGGAACAGCTTGTTCTAACAAGGGATGAAATGAGTCTTCAGCGGGAACAACTGGCCCTCCAGAGAGAAGAACTTCAACTCAGCAGAGAAGAATTTAAGCGAATGGCCGCCGCCAACGAAGAATCAGCAAAAGCCCACACTAAGCAGCTAAAACTGCAAGCTTTCGGATCGACCATTATTGGATTTAGTAGCATGTTGGCTTCCGCAAATTCACAGGCTCTTGTCAAAGCAACTTACAAGGGTTCCGTCGGCCATCCAGACATGGATAAAATACGGCACCAAGAAGATATGCTTCAGAAAGCTCTGGAAGCACTTTCAAGTGAGCTCACTATGTAACCTCGCGCACGTTATTCTCTTGAGTCGCGATCTTTAGCTTGAACAGCGGTGGATTAACCTCCACGCAAGATCTTCGGCTCGATCTTCAGACACCGCAGGTGGCCACCTTGCAGCCAGCCTTCCTCATTGCGCAGGATCACCCGCAGCGTTTTGGGCGGAGTGGAACCGCTGATGTAGGTGTCGGCTTTGAGGAGGGTGATGGACAGTGTGCCGTCGGAGTGGAGGAGGAAGGTCTGGGGCTTGTCGCTGTCAAACCAGCCATCTTCAGTGAAGGCGATGAGTTTGTCGGCTTCACGCTGGCTTTTGCAAACCCGGGCCTCGGGGGTGGCGGGCTTGAGGACAAGAGTGATCTTCTCCCCCTGCTCGCTGACGCTGGAAGTCCAGGCGCTGCTGGTCTGTTCGGCACGGGCGCGCTCGGCGTCGAGGAGCTTGTGCCATTTCGAATTCAGCTCGGCGGTGGCTGCGACCGGCAGCGTCAGGCTGAGGTCCATGGAGGCAGGGTGGCAGGAGTTGCCGCAGCACATCCACGAGGCGCTGCCCGAAAGGGTGACGGAGCCGCCTTCTTTCAAGTTCGCAGGTGGAGTGATCTCGGTGCGCAGCATCACATCTCGATCAAAACCCTGCGCCTTGATTTGGAACATGAACGTGCGCTCCGGCTCCGGGTAGATGAGTTCGCTGGCTTTCCAGCCGGGTGGAAGGCGCCACTTCATCTGCGTGGGCACCCCGACGATGCCGGGAAAGCGCCAGTAGGTGTGCCAGCCGCGGTCGTGCTGCAGCCAGAGACCCACGGTGAAAGGCTTGCCGGGGACGATGGCGGACTGCTCGGAGACGAGCTGGAGCTTGAGGCCTGTCTGTGAGAAAGCCGAGGGCAGACCGATGAAAAGTGAGACAAGGACACAAAGCAACAGCGCGCTCCGGCGGTGGCTCAGAGCGTGCATCTTTGTCAGAGGGCATCTTGAAGAAGGCATGAAGTGAGAATGCGGAACTGGGAGGCTGCGAAATGCTGCGGGCACGGAGGCCCGCGCTCCCATCCCTCAGTAAGCCGCATGCCCCGGCGTACGCGCAAAGGGAATAACGTCTCGGATATTGGGTACGCCTGTGACAAACATGAGGAGACGTTCGAATCCAAGTCCGTAGCCGGCATGCGGAACGGTGCCGTAGCGGCGGAGGTCGGCATACCAGGAGTAGTTTTCGGGATCAAGGCCTTGCTTTGCCATCAGCGCCTCCAGCACATCCAGGCGCTCCTCACGCTGGCTGCCGCCAACGATTTCGCCAATGCCGGGAACGAGCAGGTCCATGGCGGCGGCGGTTTTGCCGTCGTCGTTCTGGCGCATGTAGAAAGGTTTGATCTCCTTCGGATAATTGAAAATGGTCACCGGACCTTTGACGTGCTCCTCGGCCAGGAAGCGTTCGTGTTCAGTCTGCAGCGAGTCGCCCCAGACGACAGGATGCTCGAACGTGCGGCCGCTCTTGAGCAGAATGTCCACGGCATCGGTGTAGCTGATGCGCTCGAAGGGTTTTGCCAGCGTCTGCTTGAGGCGGTCGATGAGCCCTTTGTCGATGAACTTGTTGAAGAACTCCAGTTCGTCCGGGCACTCGTCAAACATGGCCTGCACCAGGTAGCGCACCTGCTCCTCCGCCAGCGTCATGTCGGCGGTGAGGTCATAGAAAGCCATCTCCGGCTCGATCATCCAAAACTCCGCTGCATGGCGCGTGGTGTTGCTGTTCTCCGCACGGAAGGTGGGGCCAAAGGTGTAGATGTTTCCCAGCGCGCAGGCGAAGGCCTCTCCCTGAAGCTGGCCGCTGACGGTGAGGTAGGTGGGGCGGCCGAAGAAATCCTGCTCCGGTTTCGTGGGGGTGTTTGGCTTCAGCGTGGTGACTTGAAACATCTCCCCTGCCCCTTCGCAGTCACTGCTGGTGATGATGGGAGTGTGAACGTAGAAGAAGCCCCGCTCCTGAAAAAAGCGATGCACGGCGAAGGCCATCTTGCTGCGCACACGGAAGACGCTGCCAAACAGATTCGTGCGTGGCCGCAGATGCGCGATGGTGCGCAGGAACTCCGGCGTGTGGCCTTTCTTTTGCAGTGGGTAGGTCGCATCGGCTTCTCCTAGCAGGCGCAGTTCCTTGGCCTGCATCTCCCACTTCTGCCCAGCGGCGGGCGAGGCGATGAGATCGCCCGTCACTTCCACGGACGCCCCCGTCAAAATACGCGGCAGGAGTTCCGCCGAAGGCAGGGCGGCATCCACCACCACCTGCAGGCCTTTGAAGCAGGAGCCGTCGGTGAGTTCCAGAAAGGAGCAGGCCTTGGAGTCACGCTTGGTCCGCACCCAGCCGCGTGCGATGATGCCAGGACGAGCAGACTCGGAATGAAGGAGGGAATGGATGGTGTCGAGAGACATGCGCGGAATGGTAGCAAAGGCGCACGACTGGGCAAGGAAGACGGTGGACTGGAATGCGAAGGCCGTGGCAGTGCCTCACTCATTCCGCCCTCAGCGGCTCTATTTTCCGCGCCGCCTTGAAATCCGGCCGCGCTGGGCGCGGATCATGCCAGCGCTCGCGCGGGGCCGGAGCCTGGGCATTCAGCCAGCTTCCGAGACGAAGGCGCAGGCTTTTGAGCGCCTCGTGCGTCTCTGCGCCAAACTGCGACCTGCCCGCATCTGCCTCGGACCGTTTTACCAGCACGGCGGAAAGTCCCGGCAGCTCGCGCACCGCAGCCATCACCTCGGCCCTTGAATGACCCGACACAGCTGTGTATTGCGTCAGATACTCGACCAGTTGCTGCCCGGCGAGGAAGGATTTCAGCCGCAGGCTCGGCACCGGTCCCTGAGCCGCAGGGTACAGCACGGAGGTCTCGGTCGGCTTCTGCCAGGAGGCCGTGTCGCCGATGGTATTCCACGGCACCACACCATCCGCGCCCAGGCTCCAGGACTCCACACACCACGCCGCATTGGCCCAGGTCGCGGCACCGGCCGGACTGGCGCTGCCATACATGTAGTACAGGTTTCCGTGCTGCTGCGCACGCCGGAGCACCCGCGGCCACCAGGTGCGGAGCGCGCCGCTCACCACCTCCACATTCACGCAGTCGTCCAGCAGATCGCGCTGCCATTGTGGACGCGAGATATCGGCACGATAGCACAGGTGCACTTTGCTCCACGGTTCCACGGCCTTCCAGAACTCCATGCCATAGCGCCGCAGTGCCCAAAAGTCCTGCGTCTGCACCGGTTCGTCAAACACCCACGCCGCAGAGCATTTGCGCCAGTCGTCTTTTTTGAAGTACACTTTGTTGTTCAGGAAAAACTCGATCATGGGTTCCGTCCAGCCCTTCTCCTCAAAGTGCCGCGCCACTTCCGCAGAGGCGTGGCGGAACTCGTCCCAGTAGGCGGCATCGAAGGCATTCTCGATCCAGTAGCCGCCGCGAAAATGCGCCTCGTGATTCATCGGCCAGTTTTCATTCAGCATCAGATACCAGGCCTCCACCGGTGTGCCCGCGCGCGGCAGCCCCGCAAAGGCGCTGCCATCGAGCAACGGCCCAAAGGCCTCGTCATACGCTTTCCAGTCCCAGGTGCCGTCTTTGCGGATCTCTGGCTTTGGCTCATCAAGCCTGCCGGTCCAGCCATAGGGCAGTTGATTCAGTGTCGTGCGGTGCTCGTGCGTCAGGCGATAATAATCCCGGACCTGTCCCGGCAGGCCATAGGCATTCATCTGCGGCAGGAAGGAAAGGCGGTCCGGCAGGGTGAAATTCCACACCATCAGCCGCAGCGGGGCCGGGCGACCGGACACCTTTATCTCACCGGAGCACACGCCAGCTTTTGCAGATTTCGGCACTCTCATTTCAACGTAGGTGTCCGCCGTGGTAAGATCCACGCCTGTGGCGCCCACGTCCGAGCCTGCGGGCACCAGCGGATCCTGCACGCCACCGGCCTTCGGCAGCGCATACAGCCTGACCTCCACGCCAGGCAGCTCCACCTGAACCTCGGCCGGCCGCGATTCCAGGATGAAGCCGACCGTCTCGCCTTTCGCGGCCTCAAAGCGCAATGCCTTTAGTGGCTCTCCATACGCATCGCGGCACCTCACCGGCAGTTCACTGTCTGCAGCATTTTCTTCTTTCAGCAGTGGAGGAAGCTTCACGGGCACGACGGGAACTGCCGCCACAGGCTGAGCCGCCTTTTCAGACTGCTGCGTGCCCTCCTCCAGAAGCAGGGTGAAATAAGGGCGGCTGTCCTTGCGGTCTTCACGGCTGCTCACATAGCGGTTCACGTTTGGGCTGAGAGTGAGGGAGTTCCCCTCACGCTGGTATTCACTGCCGACGTCATCCATCACCGCGAATCCATGCGACCGGCCGTCAATCCGTGCCTGCACCACATTTGGCGCCACCGGGATCACCTGCCAGCCAGCCGCATCCGGAGCTGTCACATCGCCAAAGCCCCACACAGATCCGCCCTCCCCGTTGATCACCGCCGTCAGGTCCGGCTCATTCCGCCCCCATCGCAGCTCACCCGTCCTTGCCCACGCGAAGGAACTGGCTCCCGCAACCTTCTGGTAGCTCGATCCCGTCCCTTCCGTCCATTCCTGAGTCACCGAAGACACCGAGGTGCGCTGCAAAGGATGATCTTTCGAGATCAACCGCACATGCAGCCAGGCCTTTAGAACCTTTTTTCCCTTCAGCGTTTCGGGATCCAGATCGACCAGAAAAAACTCCTGAATGCCCTTCAGTTTCAGACGTGGAGAGGCTCCATTGTTTCCCTCCACCTCCGTCGGATAAGACGACACCCAGAGATCTCGCGACACCTCCACACGCTGCTGAGCAGAAGCCGAAGAGAGAGCTGCGAAACTCGTCAGAAACGCGAGGCAGAGGCCGGAAGAAATTTTCATAACGTCACAACGTGCCCGGGAGCCAAGACAGGAAGTCCTCTTACTTTCCAAAATACCCCTTCACCTTGACCTTGCGTCCATAGATCTTCTCACCGCCGGCCACATAGAGGATATCGTGGTCTTTACCGGCAAATTCAACGCTGACCACCTTGCCCGCGGGGTCTGGTTTGGCGATGATGCCGGCGAGGCGGCCTGCGGGATCGAAGATTTGCACGCCGAGTTCCGTGGTGACAAAGATACGGCCGGCTGCTTCGGTGGTGGAGCCATCTCCTGCAGCAGACTCTTTGCCCGTCGGCAGCCACATGGTGGAGTAGGGCTCGCCACCCGTCAGGGTGCCGTCGTCTTCGATGCGCCACGCCCAGACATGTTTTCCACCGTATTCGGAGGCAAACAGCGTATGCTCGTCTGTGGAGATGGTGATGCCATTCGGCTTCACGACATGGCCTTCGTCGGCAATGATGTGCTTTTTGTCCTTGGTGACGAGGTGAATGCGCTGCGTGGGCGTCTCGGTGAAATAAAGGTTCCCCGCTTTGCTCACGACGAGATCGTTGCATTTCACACCGGTAAGCAGCACCTCCACCTCACCTTTCATCGTGATGGCGATGATGCGCTGCTCCTTGTTATGGCAGGCGTAGAAACGACCGTCCGGACCGATCTGCAGTCCGCTGATTCCAGGCAGATTGTCGAGAAACAAATCAACCTTGCTGGTGGCGGCATCCAGCTTGTAGATGCCTTTACCGGCCTTCACATCGGTGAAGAAAAGATTGCCCGCTGCGTCGCAGCACAACCCGTCTGTGAAGACATAACCACCGGCGGCTTCACGCCAGGACTCGCCTTCAATGAGGTAGTCATGCAGCGAAGAGTCCTGTGCAAAGAGCGAGGATGAGAGGAGACAGACGGAAAGAAGAATGCGTTTCATGGATTTCAAAGGTTCTCTGTTCGCGGTTTTCTGTTCTCAGTTTTCAAACCGCTCCGGGCAGACAACCGGGAACAGCGAACCGAAAACTGGAAAACGAATCACTTCTTCCACAGCCAGCGCAGGGTGTCCGGCAGGATGGCGCCGCCGTGCTTGCCGCTGTGAGTGCCTTCACCCAGAACAAACTGGAAATCATAACCCGCGAACTTCAGCGAAGCGGCCATGTCCTGATTCGCGAGGGGCCAGTTGCCAAACTGATTGTCGAGATCGTTGCTGCCGTCCTGGAGGAACACTTTGATCGGCTTTTTCTCGCTCTTGCGAATGAGTGCGGGATACACGTAGCCGCCGCGAATGTTGGTGAAGGAACCGATATGGCTGACCACCTTGCGAAAGGCATCCGGCCGCTCCCAGGCCACAGTCAAGGCGCAGATGCCGCCGCTGCTGTTGCCGCAGATGGCACGGCCTTCAGGATCATCCGTCAGCTTGTAGGTCTTGGCGACTTCGGGAAGGATTTCTTCGATGAGGAAGCGGGCATGCTGATCGCCGAGGGAGTCGTATTCAAAGCTGCGGTTGCTGCGCGGCTTCTCCTTGGGGTTGCTCGTGGGAAACGCACCGGGATTGATGAAAATGCCAATTGTCACAGGCATCTCGCCTTTCGCGATCAGATTGTCGAACACCACCGGCACGCGGAACTGGCCGTCCGCTTTCACAAAGCCGCCGCCGTCGCAGAACACCATCACATTCGCGGGCTTGTCTGCCGAGTATTGAGCGGGGACGTACACCCACCAGTCACGCGTGGTGCCCGGATAGATTTTGGAACTGGTCCAGGCGGGCATTTGCGTCACCTTGCCCTGCGGCACACCGTCTTTCACCTGGGAATCGGGACCGAGAACATATTGATCGTCCTGCGGAGCAGCATGGACAAAGGTGAGAAGCAAAAACGAGGCAGCGGCAAGGGAGAAAAACTTCATGGAACGAGTCCGAACGGGTGGAGAAAGGTACATCTTGCAGCCATGCAGCTCTCGCTATGGCACGGGCGCTTTGTCGCAGCAGCCGCTCTGTGCACCGCGCCTCGTTTACGACAGACTTTTCCGGCATTTCTCCACGAATGCTTGCAACGACTTATGACTTGTTCTAAAAGCGCCTCCGTCATGAGAATCTCACTTTGCCGGGGCGCTGTCCTGTGTGTCTTTGTCCTTCCTCTTCTGCTGGCTTCCTGCGAAAAGGATCAGGCTGTGTTTCATGAAAAGGAGGCCTTGGAAAGCGAACTGCAGAAAGCCAGGGCGGAGATCACCGCCTTTGACACCCAGTTGAGCGCCCTCGGACAGACACTTCCCAATGCCAGGGCCGCCCTGGAATCTCAGATCAAAGCCGCTGACAGGACCAATGCCGAACTCGCGCAGGAGATGGTGGACCTGAATGCCAGGCTGGCACGCCTGGATGCCGGGCTCAAGAAATTCCGCCCTGTGATCGAAGGATACAAAGCAAAATATCTTCCCTAATTCCGCCCCCGACCACCATGGAAGCAAGCACCGTCTTGAAAGTCACCCTCCTGATCGCCGTCGCAGGCGGTTCCTACGCGGGCTACGAGTACTACCAGCACAACGTCAAGGTCCAGGAAGCGCAGACCGAAATTGCGAGTTTAAAGCTCCAGATTGCGGAGATGCACACTTTCCGTGATGCCAGAAAAACAGACTGGGAGGCCTATGAGGCACTGAAGGTCAAAGCAGACGCTGCGACTGCGAAAACGGCTCCCCTCAAAAAGCAGAAGGAGGAGCTGGAGAATAAAATCAAAACTTCCGCAGGTGAATTCAAAGCGCTGGTGGACTCCGCAGGCGAAGCTGTGGAAAAAGTGCGCGCCAATGCCTCCAGCCTGGTCATTCCTGAACTCAAGCTCTCCGACGGCCGGGTGCTGAAGAACGCCCAGATTCGCAAGCTCGAGGAAACACAGATTTCATTCACGCACGCGGACGGCATTGGGACCGTGCCAATCAGCCTGCTGCCACCGGAGACTCTTGAGCGGCTGGATATCGGGCCAAACAGCCTCGCTGGAGTGGTTACGATTGCTGCGACAGACATTTTTGCTGGAACCACCCATGCGGCGGGCATCAGCCTGAAGTGTCCCATACCACTGACGGAGAAACCTTCTCCAGTGAATGTGCCCGTTATCGCTGAAGCAAGGCAGTTTGAAGGCGCGGCCGCGGATGAAATGGAGGTCAGCGTGGCAGCCGTTCGCTACGTCCCAGGCACGACCGTCAATCTCGATGGCGCCGTCGCGGGAACCCTAAAATCGATGTCCGCCCTTCCGGGACTGTCCAGCCCCAAGCAGCAGACCAAAGACGTCAAGGTATCCACCTTCGCCGCCAAGCGGATGTCCTTTTCGGCGAAGCGTGCCGGTGGCGAAATGTTTGCGGAGGGCCTGTTCGTCTACAATGGAGAAAAAATGTGGATGATCCAGGTCATGTTCAACAACAAGACCAAGGGCGGAAGTGCGATCGCTGAGAGCATTCTCAGCTCTGTGCAGGTGGATCCAGCTCCTTGAGGCGCCGCCCCATATCCGCGCTCGGCCCTCGGGACAGCTTTTCTGCTATTTTGAGACGTCGTTGTGATGTGAATCGGACCTCTCAATGGCAAGGTGGCCCGCGAGATTTCCGCCTCATCGAACGTTCGTCTTCTTTGAATGCGTCTCCCGATTCTTCTCCTGCTCTCCACCAGCCTCGCTGCCGCCGCCGCTGTCGATTTCTCCCATCAGATCGTGCCGATTCTGCGCGAGCACTGCGCGGAATGTCATGCAGGGGAAAAGAAAAAGGGCGGCTTCTCATTCAATGATCGAACCGCCCTGATGGAGGGTGGTGAGAATGGCGCAGTGGTGGTGAGAGGAAAAAGCGCCGAAAGCGCTCTGATCAAAGCCCTCCTTTCCTCCGATCCGGACGAACAAATGCCGCCAAAAGGCAAGCGAGTGCCCGCGGAACAGGTCGCGCTGCTCAAGCAATGGATCGATGAGGGGCTGGAGTGGGAGGAGGGCTTCGCCTTCAAAAAGCCTGCCTACGAGCCGCCCCTCCTGCCACGCACTCCCCAGCTGCCGGCGGCGGTGGACGGAAGGAACAACCCGGTCGACCGCATTCTGGATCACTATCTGGTGCAGCAAAAAGTCGCCCGACCGGCTGCGGTCGACGATGCGACCTTCGCGCGCCGCGCCAGTCTGGACCTCGTCGGCCTGCTGCCCGCGCCCCAGGAGTTGGAGGCTTTTACCAAAGACACCTCCGCGGACAAGCGCACACGATGGATCGATGCGCTTCTGAAACGCGACATGGACTACACGGAGCACTGGCTCACCTTTTGGAACGACCTGCTGCGCAATGACTATGGCGGCACCGGCTTCATCACCGGCGGCCGCAAGCAGATCAGCAACTGGCTGTATCATGCGCTGATGACGAACATGCCTTTCGACCAGTTCGTCCGTGAACTCATCTCGCCGCCGAATGACGAGAGCCGCGGGTTCATCGACGGCATCAAGTGGCGGGGCGACGTCAGCGCCGGGCAGACGGTGGAAATCCAGTTCGCGCAAAGCGTTTCACAAAGCTTTCTCGGCATCAACATGAAGTGTGCCTCCTGCCACGACAGCTTCATCGACCGCTGGAAACTGAGCGAAGCTTATGGACTCGCCGCCATTTATTCCGCACGTCCGCTGGAGATCAACCGCTGTGACAAACCCATTGGCCAGCAGGCGGTACCTTCGTGGCTGTTTCCGGAGATCGGCCAGGTGGATCCGAAGGCGGCGCCGGCAGAGCGCCTCAAACAACTGGCAGCGTTGATGACGCATCCGAAAAACGGGCGTGTCACACGCACCATCGTGAACCGCCTCTGGCAGCGCCTCATGGGGCGCGGCATCGTGCACCCGGTGGATGCCATGCAGACGGAACCTTGGAATGCTGATCTCCTCGACTACCTCGCAGTGGATTTTGCGGAACATCGCTATGATTTGAAGCGGACGCTCTCGCTCATCGCCACCTCGCAGGCTTATCAATCTCACGCGCAGGTGATGACCAAGGGCATTGATGACCACGGCTACACTTACGCCGGCCCACGGACGAAGCGACTCACCGCGGAGCAGTTTGTGGACGCCATCTGGCAGATCACGGGTGCCGCACCGGCAAAAATGGACGCCGGCGTGCTGCGTGGAAAGGTCGATCCAGAACTCGCGAAGCAGATCAAAATCCAGGGCCAGTGGATCTGGGGCAGCAGTGCCAAACCGGGAAGCACTCCGCCCTCGGGCGAAACGATCACCCTGCGCACGACCATCAAACTGGAATCCGACCCGGCAAGCGCCAGCGCCGTCGTCACCTGTGACAACGGCTACACCCTTTTCGTGAACAATCGCAAGGTCAGCGCCGGTGATGACTGGACGAAACTGGCCGCCGTGCCGCTGCAAACCGCACTGCGCAAAGGCCCGAACTCCATCCTGGTGATCGCCACCAATGCGGGCAAGGGCCCCAACGCCGCCGGCTTTTTCCTTGATGCCCGGGTGCGCGACGCTGCGGGGAAGGAAAAACTCATCAGCAGCGACGCCACCTGGGAGTGGTCCGCCAAAGCTCCGCCAGCCAAGGAAGGTCGCATCGCCGCTTTCGATCCGAAAGACTGGCAGCCCGTCACGGTGGTGAAAGCCCTCGGAGCCTGGCAGCAGGCCATCCAGAGCCAGGCCCCCACACTCCTGGCTCAGGGAGCCTCTGCTTCCGACCACATGATCCGCGCCTCGCTCATGAAGTCCGATTTCCTCATGCGCACTCTGGGCCGCCCGAACCGGGATCAGATCGTCACAGCTCGTCCGAATGACCTCACCACTCTGGAGGCCATCGACCTCGCCAATGGCGGCGTCCTCGCAGGGGCGATCGCCAAGGGGGCGCAAAAGCTGCTGGCCGTCAGCAACTCATCCCCTGCGGCTTTGATCACGAGTCTGTATCAGCGCGCCCTCTGCCGCGTCCCCTCTGCGAACGAACTCGCCACGGCGCAGGGGCTGATCGGAGAAAAACCCACACAGCAGTCTCTGGAAGACCTGCTGTGGGCGGTGTGCATGCTGCCCGAGTTTCAGGTGGTGCGGTAGTGCAGGGGTCCATGATCGACGGCTTCGGCTCTTGATTTGAGACGGAGGCCGGGAATGATGCGGGCCACTCCAACTCTTATGAAGCCCGTTCTCCTGCTCGCCCTCCTCGCCGCCACCGCTGTTTCCCTGCAGGCCGTCACGCCAGATGGCAAGAAGAAGCTCGTCCTCATCGCAGGCAAGCCTTCACACCCGCCGGGCATGCATGAGTTCCGCGCCGGCACCATGCTGCTGGAGAAATGCCTCAAGGGAGTGCCAAACCTGGTGGTGGACCGCCACGAGATGGGCTGGGTGACCGATGAGAAGACCTTTGATGATGCGGACGCAGTGGTCATTTACGCAGACGGCGGTGGCAGGCACCCCGCTGTGGTGGACGGACATCTGGACACGCTGCGCAAACTGACCGCCAAAGGCGTGGGCTTTGGCTGCATGCACTACGGCGTGGAAGTGGTGGCAGGCCAGGCTGGCAAAGAATTTCAGGAGTGGATCGGCGGGTACTACGAAAACGCGTACTCCTGCAATCCGATCTGGGACGCCAGTTATACCACGCTGCCCAAGCATGCCATCACCAGCGGCGTGCAGCCCTTCACCACCAAGGATGAATGGTACATCCACATGCGCTTCCGTCCGGCCTTTGGTCACGGCGTTGCCTCTGCGGAGGATGGCGCCGCCAAGTTTGTCCCCATCCTGGTGGCGCCTCCGAGCGATGCGACACGCGATGGTCCGTACGTGGCTCCCAAGGGCCCCTACGCGCACATTCAGGCTGAAAAGGGCAGCCCTGAGACCATGATGTGGAGCATCGAGCGCGCCGATGGCGGTCGCGGCTTCGGCTTCACTGGCGGCCATTTTCATGCCAACTGGGGCAACGACAATGTGCGCAAGGCCGTGCTCAACGCCCTGCTGTGGGTGGCCAAAGTCGAAGTGCCTGAGAAAGGTGTGGAATCCAGCGTCACTCCTGAGGAACTGACGCAGAATCTGGACCCGAAAGGAGCGCCAAAGCCCAAGAATGCCGGCATGGACACTCCCCGCGTGTTTCAACGCGTGGTGCAGCGCTGATCACAGGTGTTCCTTCCGGAAAAGGATGCTGCCGAAAGACTCCAGGCGTTTGAGGATGTTTCGCAGCAACTGCTGCTGCTGATCGATGATCACAAACTTGGCCGGCTCTGAGAGCTTCATGTTGTCGCACTGTTCGTCCACGCGTTGAACGGCGATTTTGAGCTCTTTGAGCTTCTGCCTCACTTCAGGAGTGATGCGGCTCTCCTTGATGGTGTTGCCAAGGATTTCGGCTTCACGGGTGAAATACTCCACGGTTTTGGGCAGGGCGGCACTGCCTCCGACGAGGGCGCCGGTCGTGCTGTCGACTCGAGGCTTGCCAGCGAGGTGTGGCTTGAGTGGCACAACTGACTGCGGCTCTGCGGGCAGGCCACCGTTGCGCGCATCGATGATCGTCGGGGTGATGAAGAGCATGAGGCTCTTGTGGTTCTTGCTGCGGCTCTTGTAATCAAAGAGCCACTTGAGTCCTGGAATCTTGCTGAGGAAGGGCACGCCCGCTTCGGCTTCTTTTTCCGTGGCCTCATCCAGACCGCCAACGGCGACGGTGAATCCGGAATCAATTTCCACCGGTGCGCTGTAAACGCGAGACGAGGCCACCGGATAGGGATTGCCCGAAATCACCTGCGTGCCGATAATGCTGGAAACGGTGACCGCCACATTGAGCAGCACCTTTTCCGCCTGCATGCGCTTGGGAAGAATGTTCAGAACTGTGCCAATCGGCAGATAGGCGACCTTCGTGGTGGTGGTGGCGCCGACGGAGCCCGAACTCGCCGTCGAGCTGGCATCCAGCACCGGCTGGTTCACCACCGCGCGGATGGCCACCTCGCGGTTGCTCAGCGTGACCATGCGGGGATACGATGTGGTGTTGGTCTCCTGGTCGCGCATCATGGCCCGCAGTTTCACGTTTACGTCCTGTGCGCTGAGAACGCTCATGGCGGGAAACCCGAGCGAGGCCCCGACGTTGTTGAGGTCCGCACCGGTCAGCAAATTGGCGAGATCCGTTCGGTAACCACCCGTGGTGGGTGTGTTGGTGTAGTTGACGGTGACTTTGTCCTGCCCTGTGGCGGCATCCGTCGTGGTCGTCAGATCCTTGACCTGGCGGAAATTGCCCGTTTCGAGAGTACCCGTCCAGTCGATGCCAAATTCACGGGAAGGATCCCGCGAGGTTTCGATGAACTTAACCTCGATGGCGATGAGGGTCTGGGGCTTGTCCGCAGCGGCAATGTAGCCTTCAACCCAAAGGTGCTGGAGACGGGTGGCCACAATGTAAAGCGTATTGGAATCTGACTTCCAGATCACTTTGGGCTTTCGAACGGAGCTCAGTTCGTTGGAGTTCATGGCGCGTGCCGCATTTTCGTCTGTACCTGCGCCACTCATGCCGGGTATGCCCCCTGATGTCTGCCCGCCATCAAACTCTTCCGGCGGAAGCCCCAGCAGCACCCGGATGTCGTTGATGATCTCACTGCGTTTCACCGAGAAGGTCTGGCTCGTGCCTTGAAGATCCATGCCAACCGCCGCACCACTGACCCCGCCGCCGCTGCTGCTGCTGCCGCCGGACCTCGAAGCGGATCCACTGCCCGAAGTCACACGTTCCACAAGTTCGACCGCGTTGTTTCGGATCTCATAGGATTTGCCAATCAGTTCACGGTCGTCTGCCGGACGGATGTACCAGATCCCGTTGTCAGGAATGATGGCCAGGCCATTGGCCTTGCACAAGGTTTCCAAAACTTGGAACGGGCTGGCCCTGATGGAGAAGGTAATCAGGCGGCTGCCTTCTTCGCTTCCATCCGGCAGGGAGAAAAAGGAAATGCCCGCATCTGTGGCCAGAAATCGCAGCACATCACTCAACATCGCTTTGGAGAAGTCATACTGCTGAGGAGCGGCAGACCTCAGCCGGCCCGCCTCCGCCTCATATTCCGGGGAGAGTTGATGCATCGTGCTCTGGTTAAACTGGGCGCGGGCAGGAGAAGCCGCCAGGAGCGTCAGCACGAGGCAAAGTAAGAATTTGAACTGGAAATGTGCGATAAAAGGACGCATATTATGGAAATTATACTTGAAATGGAAATACAAATCAAATGACATTTATCAATGATCCCTATTGATTTTACATTTTCGACTAAATATTCACGCATTCGAACCTTTTATCCATGTTTTTCATATTTTTCATACCTTTTCCTTGAATTTAGGTCCTTTTAACTATTTAGTTGTGCATTAATGATAACCACTAGAGCCATCGATCTGAGCCCACGGTCGAGCAGATTTGTCTGCTCCCCCGGGTTCACGTTGCTCGAACTGATCATCATGATCTCCCTCATCGGAATCCTTGTGGGGGTGGGTGCCTCTCTATTGACGGATGATTCCGATTCGGCTCGGACGGCCAAGCTCCAATCGGACGTCGCGACGCTGAACCAGATGGTGGCTCTTTATCTTTCGGATGGGGGCAGTCTCGCCGGCCTGACATCTCCGCAGGCAGTTCTGGATAAAATGAAGCGCACGCGTCCACAGTCTGAATGGCAGCAGCACGCGGGAGATGTTTCAGGCCGGCTGCTGGATGTGCGCCTGCGCGCCAGGATGACTTCTCAGCCGGACAACTCCAACAATCCCCGGGCAAACTGGGACCGAACCAAGCAACGATTTGTCGTGAATAATGCCACGGGAAACGCGGTGTCAGAGTTTTATCTGGACGACAGTCTCGCGGCTGCAGACTTCGGCACGGAAACACGAGGCAAGTCCGCCTACGCCTTCAATTCTTCCAGCTCGGGCTGGGTTTGGGGCACCTCGGTGTCGAACTCTGCAGCCGATTATTTAGATCCACAGCCGTTCTCCTCTCCCAATCCGGCCACTGGTTTTAATCCTGACGAGACAACCACGGCATCCCCCAGCCCGCCTTCCGATTCCAGCGGAGGCAGTGGAGGTGGAGATGGCGGCGGCAGCGGCGCTCCTTCACAGCCGACACTTGCGCTCCTGCCGATGCCTCTGATCAGCCCTCTGGGAGGCACTTTCGCATTCAACAGCTTCCCGAGTTCCTTAACGCTGAGCACGGGAGGCGCGCCAGACAATGTCTCCGCCCTGATGTATAGCGTCAATGGTGGCGCGTGGCAGGTTTATTCCGGTGCCAGCATTCCGGTGACGCCGGCGATGACTCTCCAAGTCCGCAATGAGACAACACGCCCAGCCGAGTATGCGACGAGCAGAACCAACACACAGACCTATTACCGGCTGACCAGCGGTTTTAGCGGAACCGAGCAAGGCGCCTGGGGCAATGCGATCGGTGGGGCCAACCTGGTCACCAGCATCCAGAACAGCGGGACGACCTCCACCTTTAAATCAGGCAACACCAAGCTGGATCTCGGCAACGGGGAGTATCTCGACGCCGGCGTGGAAAACTCGCTCAGCTTCACTCCGGCGGCGTTTGGAAACATCGCTCCCAACACCTGGTTCGATTTTGGCGCGATGCAGATTCTGAACGGCACCACATTCTACAACAGCGAGGCTTCGGGTGTGACGCTCTCGGTCAATCTGAATCTGACGCAGCCAACGGTCAACGTGACCACCCACGTTGACCTTGGCCTCGTCAGCACCACCAACACTAGCGACCGCCTTGCCAGCGCGGACATCGTTCAGCTTCTCAATCCTACCACGGATTTCACGGTCAACATCGACGGGGTCCAGTACCGCCTGGAACTGCAATGGGTCTCCCTCGACCCAAGCTCCAGCGTCGTCCAGGGGAACAACCTCCTCGTGTTTGAGGGCGCAAACGCAAACGTGGAACTGCGGGCAAGATTCACCAGCAACTATTAGCACACCATGGAAGACATTCACGAACGCAGTCAGCTTGGTTACCGGATGCTTCACCTTTCGAAGGATTCAGGTGTGAGTGACTTCTACGTCACGCCATGGGAGGCGCTGACCTACAAGCGCAACGGAAAGCTGTTCTATGACTCGTTTATCTACCAGCCGGAACGCCCGCTGGAGTTCACGCCAGGGTGCGTGGACTACGCTCTGCAGCTGGGTCCCAGGCGCTACCGCGTCAACCGCATGGTCACGCGCGGGCGTCCACGCTGGGTGCTGCGTCTGCTGCCGGAAAGCATCCCTGACATCAGCAAGCTGATGGTTCCCCCTCCCGCCATCAAAGCATTCCTGGAGGCAAAAAACGGTCTGTTTCTCGTGTGCGGCGCCACCGGCTCCGGTAAGTCCACCACCATCGCCTCCATGATTCTTGAACGGGCCAAGCGCCGTCAGGAGCATGTGCTCACCTTCGAAGACCCGATCGAATTCGTCTATCCCTCGGGCATTCCCTCCCTCGTCTCACAGCGTGAGATCGGCACGGATGAACTGGACTTCAACAAATCTCTCCGCGCAGCTCTTCGTCAGGCGCCCGATGTGATTCTGGTGGGGGAAATTCGAGACGGCGAAACGGCGGAAATCGCCCTGCAGGCGGCGGAAACCGGTCACGTCGTTGTAGCCACGCTGCACACCTCCTCCGCTGCGCAGACCGTGCAGCGCTACCTCAAGCTCATTCCAAGCGATCGCATGGAAAACGCCATGCTTTCGTTCGCGGACTCCATTCGCGGCATTCTCTGCCAGCGGCTGCTGTTTGATGAAAACCGCGGCAAACGCTTCCCCATCCACGAACTGCTGCTGCCCTACGACTCGGTATGCGGCATGATCCGCCGCGGGGAGTTCAAGAACCTGGACCAGGAGCTCGAGGCGGGCTTCACACGCGGAATGGTGAGCTTTGAGCGCTGCCTGAACATGCGCATGGCAGACGGCTGGAAGCCCTCCACCGCACGCAAAACCGGCTACACCGAACATGAGGTGTATGACTTCCTTTCAAAAGAACAACTGACCTCCATTTATGCTGTTGGATGAAATCAAATCTGTCCTGAGCTTTGCCGCTTTCAAAGCCGATCCCGACGACTCTGCAGTGCCGTGGGGAAAACGCTATGAAGCGCGCAAATCTCTTCTTCTCAACGTCAGCCGCGGCGCCGTCAGCTGGCGTTCCATCAACAAACGCGGAAGGTTTGAGGAGGGTGGTTTTCAAGAAGGCGAGCTTGCCGACGCAGCCCCGCAGCGCGCCGAAGAATGGCGCGGCATGGTGGAAGGCGGCTGGTGCTCAGTCTCGGTGAACCACCGCTTCATCATCAGCCTCGAAAACAATCTGATGCGTGGCGACAACTGCGTGAGCCTTCTGCGCACCAATCCGCGCGCGGTGCTGGGTCCGAAATACGACCGCGGCAAGCGCTACGCCATCTGCCATCATCCGGAAACCACCGCCAGCCTGCTCCTGGCCGTGGAGGAGTCCCTGGTCAAGGTCACCGAAGACGTTCTGAAGACCGTCAATCTGAAGCCGGGACGTGTGTGCTGCGGCCTATTCGCCATGCTGGAGCATGCGATCCTGAGCATCTACCGCGCAAGCTCCGGCGGGACTCCCTCGGACTTCGTGCTTATCGCCGCATGCGAAGGTTCACTTGCGGTCCTGGTTCAGCAGGAAGGCCAGTGGCGTGATATCCGCTGCCGCAGCGGCCTCGGCCCGGAGGCGGTGGAGACCGCCCTGCAGATCATCAGCCCGCTGCTCGCCAAAATCCCGCAGGGAAGCCCGGTCTATTTCGTGGGAGACGGCCACGACAACAAATTCCGCACCGAGCTGATGCTGCACCTGGAGAAGGTCGGCGCAGCCGATCTTACCCAGGATGACCTGCTCTGGACCATCATCGGAGAACATTGATCCGCCCGCACATTATGAACGAATACCTTTGTCACGACTTCAAGACACCGCGCACGGACACCTCGCGTCGCCTGCCCTCCAGCTTCCGCGCCATCCCGGTCATATTTTACGTGGCGTTGATTGGCAGCGCCTATGTGATGACGATGGATTACTTCAACTACAAGAAGGCGCTCAAACAAAAGACGGACGCCGAAGAACGGCAAAAAATCAGCGAAGCATCCACGGAGGCGTTCCGGAAAGAAAAGGCCGATCTGGAAGCTGAAGCCACAAAGGCTGAAAAAGTGGCCGAGTGGATGGAAGGCGCGCGAAACATCCAGCCAATCGCCGTCAAGATCGCCCGGGCGGTGCAGACGGACACGCGCATCACCCAGGTGTCATTGGAGCGCAATGAACAGGTACCTTCCAACATTGCCCTGACCATTCATCTCAACGGCTCCAAAGTTTCCACGGAACTTGCCGCCATCGAGTCTGCTCTCGGACAGCTGCTCTACCGTTCGTATTCGCCGCAGCAGACGAAGACTGGCGACGTCGTCGAATATCATTCCACCCTCGTCCGCCAGGCGGACTGATTTCCCCTCCCTCCTGCCATGAATCCCAAGCAAATCGCCTGCGTCATCCTGCTCCTGATCATTGGTGCGATGACCTATACCGCCCAAATGATTCACAAGAAGGTGACCACCACCCGGACCGAGGCGGAAGATGCCGAGACTGCGGCCGTCACCGCGGAAAACGAGCGCTCCACCGCCGAAATCGAAACTGCTGTTTTCAAAACGGAAACCGATGACATCCGGCGGTTTCTTCGCTCCTGGCTGCCGGCGATCGACCATGTGCAAACCCAGCAGGAAGCTGAGCAAACGATCGAACTCAGCCTGCGCGAACGAGGCATCAATCTGGTGCGTTCACGCAAAACCGAACCCAAGCAGGCCGCAGGCAACAAAATCATTCCTAAATCCATCGTCACAACGCTCACCATTGAAGAGGAATTTGCCAAGGTCCTGAACTGGCTGGGAGACATTGAGCGCAGACTTCCGACCGCCCGCATGAAAGTGGTGCAGATCACCGGTGGAAGCACCGGCTCCCAGTTAAAAATGGATGTGTCTTTTGAAACACCGATCTTCGATCTCGCCTCGGTGGATGCAGACAAAAAGAAACCGGCTCCCAAAGCAAGCAGCGCGGCGAAGCCCAACAAGAATTCCTAGCCCATGAAACCTTACCACCGACTGCTGCTGCTGCCAGCCCTGACGTTCTTGATCATGGCAGCCTCCAGCCATGCCCAAGATGCACCGGCTGGCGGCGAGGATGGAGACAAGCGCGTGCAGTACCAGCTCGTGCTGCCGGAGGAGAAAACCCCGGAGAATGTGAAGCCGGAGGAGCACAACCCTTTTGAATCCGTCAACGATGCACTGATCAGGCAGGCTCCGGGAGACACGGAAGAAAACCGCGTACGCGACAAATTGCTCAAACTGCCAGTGGTGGGCATCAAGCGCATGTCGGACGGGCGCATGAGAGTACTGCTGGGAGACATCATTCTCGAGACCGGCGGTGTGGTGCCCCCAGTGCTACCGGAACAGTTGGTGGAGCTGAAGGTGAAAAACATCACCCCGCAGTGCATCGAGCTCGCCTGGCAGGAGAAACGCTTCACGGGCCTCCCACCGAAGCTCATGCTCATTCCCATCAACATTTCGCCTCAGGTGCGTTATCAGATGCTCGGCCAGACCGGAGAAGATGCCAAAAACGTCAAGGGAGGAGGCACCAATGCCAAAATGGATCTGCCACTGCGTGACATTGCCACGAGTCCGCCACCCGCTGCCCCAGCGCCTGCGGCTGCGGCCGCCGATACAGCAGCGCCGCCACCGCGCGCGCAGCTCGTCGCGGATGATCCTGCTCCATTTTCTCCCCCTCGTATGGTGAAGCCTGAGGAACCCGCCGTGGCTGAACCCGCAACGCCCCAGCCGATGCAGGCGAAAGCCCCCCCTCCCCCCGCCAAACCGGCTGAAAATCCGCCGGCCGCCACTCCACCTTCACCCGCCGTGGAATCCATGGTGCGCATGCTGTTTGGCAATCCAACGCCCAGCCCTAAATGAACCACCGCGTCCATCAGCCAGGAGGCTTCACCTCCGTGGAACTCCTGCTGGTGCTCGCGCTTTCTGCCGTCATCCTGGGAGGGGCGGTTGTTTCCTACGGCACGCTCGTGCGCAGTCAGCCGAGCGTTTCTTCGATGGTCAGCGTGCCGCTCGGAGTGGCCCGCATGCAGAATTTTTACAGCCTCATCGGCGACTCCGTCAATGTGCCCATGGCTCCGCAATACGGAGCTTTGTCCCTCGCCGAGGAACTGCGTGAACAGTTTCTGACGGACACGCTCAGCGCTACCTCGGTCTATTGCCTTCCACGGGACGGCATGAACACCTGGAGGCCATCTGTGATTCCTTACAACTCCACCCAGGATGGTGAGCTCGACACTCCACAGAAATTCCGCGCGCACGTCATCGCACGCGCCAGCGTGCCGAGTTCACTCTACCGGGACTACCGCAATCCGCTCAATGACGGCACCTCCGTGCCCATGAATGCCAGCATCTTTGTCCTCGGCTACAGCAAGTATGCGGGCTACCTCAAAGTGAACGCCATCTATGACATTGATGTCATTCGCTTCACGGCCACCAATGAGCCCAATGGCATCTATGCCTCCGTCAAAAGGTATGCTGACTCCACGTCTTCGCTGACACCCTCCACGCTTTCATACATGGGCGGTTACGATGTGTTTTATCCGCCGTCCATTCCGAATCCGACAAACTCGACGCAGTGGTCCACCACGGACGGCTTCACCCCGCTGTTCGTCACTTTTGAGCGTGCCACACGCCTGGCACTGCGGGAGTCGCCCACCACCATTGACCGCTTCAAGCGGGCGTACGAGCGGCCGTTCTATTTCATTTGGTGGCCGGACCCTGCGGCGCGCAATCTGGGTCCGGTGGCAAACACCCTGGCATCCACCGATCCGCGTCAGGCTTACAACCAAATGGGCGGACGCACAGCCTTCATGTTCACCGTGCCAATTTTCCCGGCGCTCTAAAAACTCGTCATGCGCACAAAGCTTATCCATCATCGCAGCAACCGCGGCGCCCTCATGGCGGCCGCGCTCATGCTCATGGTGGTGTGTGGCATTTTCATGTCTGCCTGGGTGAGTCTCATGAGCACCCGGGCCTCGCAGGTCAGCTATCTTGAGGACGTCTGCAAACGCCACATCGGAGTGGAAAGCTCACGCCTTCTCGGCTGGCAGTACGTCACCAGCAGGGCCTTTGACGTCAACAATTCCCTGGCTGCTGGTCAAAACACCACCCTTGGCAGCGACATTGGCAGCTTCAACAGCGGCACCGGCTGGAACAACCTCAACGTGTACACCTCGGCCAACACAGCTGGAGGGATGACCACGGTGTTTCCCTACAACCACACGGGTCTGCGTCCAGGCGCCACTTATTTGAGCGTGGAAAAGCTGACACGTCCCTCCGTGAATGTTGCCGGAAACATCGACGACTACAACTCATGGCAGTTTCTCAAAACCATGCCCCCGGTCCTTAACGGGGACGTCTTCTGCATTTATCGCAAGCCGGATGGAGTCTCCACGGAGCTGGACGTTTACGCCAGCACGGGCGCTGGCAGCGCCGGTCACAACGCCAACTGGACAGTTCAGGGGCGGACGGTTCTTCATGATCCGCCCTCGCTGTTTGTCCGCAGCACTCCCAGCCCGCTGCAACTCCCCTTCCTGACCAAATCGCTTTACATCCAGTCGCATTCGACGGTTGAGCCGCCCTCCATCCCCTACCCTGTTTACGGCACGGACTTGAATGGCAAGGCGCTGCTTCCATCCAACATGTCCGTGGTTCCGAGCACCACGGGTCCGGTCGACAGCAGCGGCAGCAGCAATTTCCTCGGCTACCTCAACGTGGTGCGCAACAACAACAACCCGGACAACTCCCTCTGGCACTTCCAGGACCGCGAAGCGGCTGCCGGCCGCACCCCCACCATCACGATTGATGTGGAGAAGGTTTTCAATTCCGCCACGGAAGCCTACTGGATCGCCGAACAGGCGACACCGACTTACACACCTCCCGGCTGGCCGTCCGGTTATGACACCAAGCTGAAGGTGCTCTTTATCAAGATGGACAGCGCCTACCTCAAAAACATGCGCATCTATGGAGTTGTTGATCAAATCATCTTTGTCGGCCAGAGCAACGCCACCGCGTTTGACAATGCCGCTTCTTTGAAGCCGGTCATCATCACCATCATGCCAAATGGCTCTAAAGGAAGGTGGGTGCGCGATATTCGATTTGAGCGTGAAAACAACCGACGGCACGTTCTTGCGTTTCAGGACGACAACGGCCGCCCCATCGAGCTCTCATGGGTTAACAATCCCATCAGCGGCACGGAGTTTCGCTGGCGGTGCGTGCTGGTGAACGAATACCAGACCCTCATGTTCAACATGCCTTCCACGCTGACGCAAAGCGTGCGCTGGATTGGCGGCGTCATGACCAATTGGACCGTGAAGCGACGCGCCGCCGGCGGCACCAATCCAAGCCGCCTGCTTTTTACAAGCGACAGTGATCCCGCCGTCCCGGCAGCCACCAACAGCGGCCCGGCATTCGCCACCTTCCTCCCGCGCGATGCGTGGCTGGAGTCTTACTTCTTACCCGTCGCACCGCCGTGAAGAACACCAGGCTTCAGACTTTCCCGTGGTTTGCAAAGGTTGGCCATTGTTTGCAGTGGCTTGGCAAACCATCGCAAAAAACTGCAAGCCATCGCAAGCCATCTCCAGCACTCCGCAGAGCGCGCGGCTACACGCTGATCGAAGTCCTCGCAGCAGCATCCATCATCTCCATCGGCACCACCGCCATGGTCAGCCTTTCCGCCACCTTGATGTTGCAGGAGGAAATGGCCAGCCGGGTCAGCATCACCCGCAATTACCAGGAGAACACGGTGCGGCTGTGGCAGCTCGGACTGTCCACGGTGCAGATCACCGCGCTCATGCCATCGTTGACGCAAAACGCCCTGCTTCAGCAGGCCATCTACACAAACCCCGTTCTGGTGGAGAGCGGCCTGACCACCGTCAATGGCGTCGTGATGGAGACCGCGCTTTGCACCGCAGTCGTCAACAGCTCCCAAAATCCCACGGTCAAATCCGCCGGAGCTTCTTTTACCATCACCGCCTACCGCCCGCACCTGGTCACGGACCTGCGCACACCTCCGCCATGACTTCCGCTGCACCCCAGTTGAACCCGCTCAACCTCCGGCCCTATGCTTAAAAAAGTTAAAATCACCAACGTCCATTCCGGAAAATTCGTCGAGGCCCTTGTGGACACGGACACCGATGAGAAGGCCCTCATCGGCGCAGGCGTGGCGCAGAATGAAACCTCGACCATCCAGACCATCACTGGCGTCGATGAAAAGCTGCACCGTCTGACGAGTCCCAAGCCCAATACCGAGGACAGCGCCGCCTTTTTCGCCGGCCTCGGGCGCTGCCTTGAGCGCAACATCTCGCTGACCAAGTCGCTCCTGCTGCAGACCAACCGCGTCAAGTCGGCCACTTACAAGGGCATGATCGCCGAGGTCGTGCATGCCATCTCAGTGGGCGACAAGTTCAGCGATGCCATCGCCAAATTTCCCAAGCTCTTCCCCGATGACATGCTCTCCCTCATCCTCGCGGGTGAAGAGGCGGGTCAGCTTTCCAAGGTTTGCAAACGTATCGCTGTTTCGCAGAAAAAATCCTCCAAGGTCATCAAGAAGCTCAAGGGCGGCCTGATCTATCCTGCCGTGGTTATTGTTCTTGGCGTGGGCGTCGTGATCGTCATGAGCTTCACGCTCGTGCCAGCCATGGCAAAGCTGTTTGAATCCTTCAAGACCGATCTGCCCTTGGGCACCAAAGTGCTCATCGCCCTTTCGGATCTTTTCCTTCATCGTCCTTATCTGGCCATCCTTCCGTTTATTGCCCTGTATTTCTTCTTTTCCAACTGGGGCAAGATCAGCTCTCTGCGCCCCATGCAGGATCTCTTTCTGAAGATCCCGGCTGTGGGGGTGCTGGTGCGCAAATCCGCCGCCGCCACTGGCTTCCGCACCCTCGCCATGCTCACGGAGTCCAACGTGCGCCTGAGCAGCGCGCTGGACATTACCGCCCAGGCCAGCTGGCACTATCATTACAAGGAATTGTTTGTCCGCCTCCGAGAGCACATCGCCGTGGGCCGCACGCTGCATGAGGCATTCCTCATGGAGTCGCACTGGCTCGGCCCTGATGCGCGAAACCTTTGCGGCCTTATCGAGCTCGCATCCGAAACTGGCTCCGGCACCGAAATGCTCTCCGAAATCGCCGACGACTACGAAGAGGATTTGGACAATCTGGCCGCCACACTGGACAAGATGATCGAGCCCCTAACCATGCTCATTCTCGGCGTCATGGTCGGCTTCCTCATCTACGCCATCTATGGCCCGATGTTCAGCCTTGGCGATGTGATCTTGAAGAAGAAATAGCCGCGACACACATGGTCGGCCCCCGCCGGATTCTGGCGGGGTGTCATGAGAGAAGCCTGCCCTCCTTAACGTTATCGGCTTGGAGTTTAGGTAAATATTCAATCGCCCAACCATGAACAAAAGCATATCTCTCTCCATCCTTGCCCTCGCTGGCACCCTGCTGATGTCCTCCTGCGCCAGTGGTCCTTCCTATTCATCCAGCGTGAACTCGCAGGGCTTGAAGCCCGCTCCTGGTAAAGGACTGGTGCTGATTTATTGGGACGGCGGCATGGTGGGCAGAGCAACCACCTGGGATGTCTACGCCAACGACCAGCTCGTGACCCACGGCATGCGCCGCGGTGGCTTCTGCAGCATTCAGGCTCAGCCCGGCCCGCTAAAACTCGAAACCAAGCAGGGGTGGAACTGGGCATCCCTCGCTGGACTCAACTTGATCAACCAAGTCAAAAAGGATCAGCCGACGCTCACCATCGCCCCCAATCAAACTTACTTCATGGAGATGGCCTTTGGCACCTGGCGGGAAAAGATCACCCAGGTTTCCGCCGAACAGGGCAAAGAAGACATCGCAGACTGTCACTGGGTCAACAAGCCAAGCTCGTAACGATCCTTTCGGACCAGTGCGCCTTGTAATTTGCCACTTAAAGGCGCTTGAAAATCCAAAGGGAATGATCCGTTGTATCGGGCCATGAAATTGATCCTGCTGTTCAGCCTTCTCGCCGTCTACGTTCTTCACGCCGCAGACAAGCCCTTCACCATGCCGGGGCTCAAGCAGGACATCGAATTCGCGAAGGCGGGAGATGTCAGCCTCACACTCGATGCTTTCGTGCCAGAAGGCGCAGGACCTTTTGCCACCTGCATCCTCGTGCATGGCGGCGGCTTCACCAAGGGGGACAAGCATTCCTTCATCAAGCCGCTTTTTGAACCGCTCTCGAAGGCAGGCTTCACTTGGTTCACGATCAACTACCGCCTCGCGCCCCAGCATGCCTGGCCGGCTTGCGTCACGGATGTCGCAAGCGCCATCAAGTGGGTGAAGGCGCACGCGGCGGAGTACAAGGTGGATGTAAAACGCATCGCCATCATCGGCGAGTCTGCCGGCGGCCATCTCGTCTCATGGGCAGGCGTGACGGGTCAAGGGGAGACGAGTGTGGCGGCAGTAGTTCCGTTTTATGCACCTCATGATCTGACGGTTCAGGCAGAGCGTCGCAAGGCGCTTGGTGGCTTGAGCGGTTTGATCGGCATGGAGGAGCTCAATGCCGAGTCCCTGAAAAGGCTGGCAGAAATTTCGCCGATCAATCACATCCGGCCCGGCCTGCCGCCTTTCCTGCAAATCCATGGTGACAAGGATGAAACCGTGCCCATTTCGCAGAGCGTCAACTTTGAGGCGAAGACCAAGGCCGCCGGGAACTCGTGCGAGACGATCACGGTGCCAGGCGGCGGTCACGGCATGGGCGGCTGGGAGAAACTGGGATCCGACTATCAGACGCAGCTGATTGCATGGCTGCGCAAGACACTGAAGGAGGCGCAATGATTCAGCCATCGAACACGTTCCGTAACCACCCATCATAACCATGATCCGCACTCTCATCTCCCTTCTGGCCATCATCGCCACCGCTTTCTCACCGGCCGCAGATGCCCCGCTGCCTGCGAAAGACAAGTTCCACCTCTTCTTGCTCGTGGGCCAGTCCAACATGGCAGGGCGCGGCGTGGTGGAGGCTCAGGACAAAGAAGCAAACCCGCGGGTGCTGATGCTGAACAAGGAGGGGCAATGGGTGCCTGCCGTGGATCCGCTTCACTTTGACAAAGCCGCAGCCGGTGTCGGCCTGGGCAAAACATTTGGCGAGATCATCGCCGAGGCAAACCCGGGCGTGACAATCGGTTTGATTCCCTGCGCAGTGGGCGGCTCGCCAATTGACACCTGGAAGCCTGGTGCATTTTATGCGGGCACCAAAACCCATCCCTGGGATGACATGGTGAAACGCGTGGAACTCGCGCTGCCAGCAGGCACGATCAAAGGCATCCTCTGGCATCAAGGCGAGAGCGATTCCAACAAGGACCTGGCCCCGGCTTACGCTGCTAAACTGCGGGATCTGGTGAAACGTTTGCGCGACCTCGTGAAGTCTCCTGACGTGCCATTCATCGCCGGGCAGATGGGCAAGTTCGATGACGTGCCGTGGTCGCCTGAGAAAGAGGTGGTGGATCAGGCATCACGCGAGCTGCCGAAACACGTGCCGCATACTGCCTTTGTGACAGCGGAAGGCCTGAAACACAAAGGCGACAAGGTTCACTTCGACGCAGCTGCGTACCGGGAACTGGGCAAACGATATGCCGCGGCCTTTTTAAAGATGTCAAAGTGAGACGCGCGTTCCGGGCGTGAAAAGCGCGGTGTATCTTTAGGCACAAAAGTCCCAGAAATGGACGCAAAAAGAGTGGGGATTGACGGGCTGCGCCCCGTACCTTCCCGCACCATGACGCGCCTTGCTCTCCCGCTACTTGCCCTGCTGCTCACGACTTCTCTGCGTGCTGAATTTAAAGCCGGAGCAGCGGTGGTCGACATCTCCCCGCCCAAGCTGCCAGTGCTGGTGAACGGAGGAATGCTGAGCCGCTACGTGGACAAGATCAACACCCGCGTGCATGCACGGGCGATCATGGCAACGGATGGCAAAACAGAAGTCGCCATTGTGGTGGCAGACAGCTGCATGATGAGCCGTGAAGTGCTGGACGATGCGAAGAAAATGGCCGCAGCGAAGACGGGGATCCCGGCTGATCGCATGCTCATCTCCGCCACCCATGCACACTCGACCCCCGCCTCCATGGGTTGCCTGGGCACCGATCCAGACCCTAGCTATGTGCCTTATTTGAAGGAAAAACTCGTCGAAGCCATCGCGGCTGCCAAGTCGTCCATGGTCCCCGCCCGGATCGGATTCGCGAAAGCAGATGCCAACCAGTTCACAGCGCTGCGGCAATGGATTCGCAGGCCTGACCGTGTGGTCGAAGACCCCTTTGGCAACAAGTCCGTGCGGGCGAACATGCATGCCGGCCGCAACTGGGACGATGTGACGGGCGAATCCGGACCGGAGGATCCCGACCTTTCGCTCATTTCTTTTCAAACGAAGGCAGGCAAGCCATTGGCGGTGCTGGCAAACTTTTCGATGCACTACTTCGGCGACAAGGATATCAGTGCGGACTACTTCGGCTTGTTTTCAGACGGACTGGCCCAGCGCATCGACCCGCAGGGCAAAATGGTCGGCATCATGTCGCATGGGTGCAGCGGAGACATCTATCGCGTCGATTACACGGTGCCGGAGAAAGACCGCCCGAAGGTCACCATTGAAGAATACACGAACGGCTTGCTCGACATCGCGATGAAGGCCTACGCAGGCATCAAGTACAACGAACCGCAGAACCTTGCGATGACGGAAACGCGCATGACATTGAAATACCGCACGCCCGACAAGCAGCGCCTTGAATGGGCGCAGCGCGTGATGGCGGAGGTTGGGGACCGGCTGGCGAAGACGCCCACGGAAGTTTATGCGCGCGAGCAGATCATTCTCAACGAGCGGCAGCAGACGGAGATCGTGGTGCAGGGACTGCGCATCGGGGACATCGGCATCGCTACGACGCCAAATGAAACCTATGCGATCACCGGACTGAAAATCAAAGCGGCAAGCCCCCTTCCCCATAACATGGTCATCGAACTCGCGAACGGTGGGGATGGCTACATCCCGCCGCCCGAGATGCATGCCTGGGGTGGCTACAACACCTGGGCGGCCCGCTCCGCCGGGCTGGAAGTGGATGCAGAACCCAGGATCACCGGCGCAGCCATTGCAGCACTGGAAAAGGTCTCGGGAGAACAGCGCATGCCATGGAAGCTGCCCGCCGGCCCCGCTGCCAAGGCGGTGCTGGACATGAAACCCGCGGCCTACTGGCGCCTGAACGAGTTTACCGGACCCGTGGCGGAGGATGAAACAGCTCACGGTCACAACGGCATCTATGAGCGTGATGTGGCCTACTATCTTGAAGGGCCGAAATCGGCGGCCTTCTGCGCCGAGGGCAGCGTCAACCGCGCGCCTCATCTGGTTGGCGCACGCATCCGCTCACGCTTTGCAGAACTGGGCGGCCAGTATTCGGTATCGCTGTGGTTTTGGAACGGCATGCCCAACGAAGGGCGTGATGTCAGCGGCTGGCTGTTTTCCCGTGGCGACGACCACGGGCTCAGCGTCTCCGGCGACCACCTCGGCATCGGTGGCAAAAGTGGCAACACCGGCAGGTTAATCTTTTTCACTGGCACGGACGACAGAGGCGTGGTGGCAGGCAAGATGGAAATTCCCCGCTGGCAGTGGCAGCACCTTGTGCTGGTGCGGGACGGGCCGAAAATTCGCGCTTACCTCAATGGCGCGCTGGAACTGGAAACAGTAACTCATCTCGCCCGGATGAGGCCTCCCTATGACTGTTTCTTCGGTGGCCGCAGCGACGGTGACTCCAGCTGGGAAGGCCGCCTGGATGAGATCGCAGTGTTTGACCGTCCCCTCAGCGCGGCTGAGATCGCCAAACTGGAGGTCAAATAAGAACTGGAGAGCTGTTCATTTACACAGCCCAGTGCGCCGAACTGTCCCTTGCATATCCACCCCTGCTGGGTAACAAAAACAGTCCCTGATGAAAACAGGGCTTCGGGGAGTGTCCCGAAGATTCCTCATGTCAGAACACAAAAACTCAAACAGTTGGACCCTGGCCCTAGTGGCTTTGGGGGTGGTATTTGGGGACATCGGCACAAGTCCGCTCTATGCGTTGCGGGAATGTCTCACTCATGCGGGTTATACCCCTGGCCGTGATGGGGTGGACATGATTTATGGGCCCATTTCCCTGATGTTTTGGTCCCTCACGCTGATGGTATCCCTCAAGTACCTCAGCCTCCTGAGCCATGCCACTGCGCAGGGAGAAGGCGGCATGTTTGCTCTGCTGTCGCTGTTGCGATCCAAAAAGGAAGCCCTGAGCGCCAAGGCCAGCGCCTTCGTGGTCCTCGTTGTCCTGTTCGGCGCCGCCTTGCTTTACGGCGATGGCATGATCACTCCTGCCATCTCGGTGCTCTCAGCCGTGGAGGGGCTGAAACAGATCAGTGCGGACCTCTCGCAGCACATCATCGTGTACATCTCCGTGGCCATCATCTTTGCCCTCTTCATGGTGCAGAAATACGGCACGGCCAAAATCGGAGTGGCATTTGGGCCGATCATGATTCTCTGGTTTGGCGCTCTGGCGGTGCTGGGGTTTTATCGCTACATCCAGCATCCTGAGGTCATTGCCGCGTTGTCACCACATTGGGGCATCTATTATCTCATGCACCACGGCTATCACGGCATTGTCATCATGGGGATGGTTCTGCTGGCGGTCACCGGCTGCGAAGCCCTCTATGCAGACATCGGTCATTTTGGCGCAAAGCCGCTGAAACGCGCCTGGTTTTTGCTCGTCTATCCGGCCCTCATTTTTAACTACCTCGGGCAGGGAGCCCTGGTCATCAGCGATCCGAAGGCACTGGAGCACCCCTTCTTCAGACTTGTTCCGCAGTCCCTGCTGGTGCCCATGATCATCCTGGCCACCGCCGCCACCATCATCGCCTCGCAGGCCATGATCACCGGCGTTTACTCACTCACGCAGCAGGCGGTGCAGCTTGGCTACCTGCCGCGCTTGAAAATCATTCACACCAATCCCGACGTGCGTGGCCAGATCTACATGCCGCAGGTCAATTTCCTCCTTATGGTTGCCTGTATCGCCTTGGTGATCGGCTTTGAGACCTCCAGCAATCTTGCCTCCGCCTACGGTCTGTCGGTGTCCATGGAGATGTTTCTGACGAGCATTCTGTTTTTCTTTGTTTCTCGTCGCATCTGGGGCTGGGCGTTTTGGAAGGCCTTTTTCCCGGTGCTGGTGTTTGCCAGCATCGAGGCAGGCTACGTCTCCGGCAGCCTGATCAAATTCATGCAGGGTGCCTGGTTTCCGCTGGCGGTTGCAGCTTGCATCTGGGTGATCATGAAAACCTGGACGGACGGGCGCGCCATCCTCTTCCAGGCCATGCAGCGTGGCCGCCTGCCGGTAGTGCATCTGGTCGATGAACTTAAGCGAGACCGCATCATCCGAGTTCCCGGAGCGGCCGTCTTCATGTCTGCCAGCGCCGACGGCCTGCCGCTCGCACTGCTGCATCATTTGAAACACAACAAGGCGCTCCATAAGCAGGTGGTCCTGCTCAGTGTGAAGTTTGAAGACGCTCCATATGTTTGCAAGGAGGCCCGCCATGAAATCAGCGAGTATTACGAGGAGTTTTACCGCGTTGTCCTGCGCTACGGCTTTGCCGAATCCCCGGACGTTTTCAATGATCTCTGCGAAGCGTTGACGGACAAAACCAAGGTGAAGCGCAATGGCATCACCTTCTATCAAAGCCGTGAAGTGCTGCTGACCAACGGCCCTGGAAAAATGGCCAGCTGGCGCAAAAAACTCTTCGTCATGCTTTCCCGCCTTTCCCGCCCCGCCACCGGTTACTTCGATCTGCCTCCGCGTCAGGTCATTGAACTTGGCATTCAGCTGGAAGTGTAGGCGGCATCCGCCTGTTAAACTGAGCCTTCATGATATTGTTCCGATCCCTTCTCCCCGCGCTCTGCATTTTCGCCAGCGTTCGCGTTTTCGCTGAAACCCCAGTCCCAACCCAGGCCAACGTGCCCTATGGCCCACATCCCCGCCAGGTCATGGATTTTTACCAGGCGAAAGCAGCGGGTGCGACGCCGCTGCTTTTTT
This sequence comes from Prosthecobacter sp., assembly GCF_044226605.1. GTDB lineage: Bacteria > Verrucomicrobiota > Verrucomicrobiia > Verrucomicrobiales > Verrucomicrobiaceae > Prosthecobacter. The sequence continues at coordinate 63,471 of NZ_JBGAGS010000021.1, forward strand.
TCGTTCACGGCGGTGGATGGATGACCGGGGACAAAGCGACCCCTGCCCCAGATTTTCTCGTCAAGTGCCTTGAAAACGGCATCTCCTTGGTTTCGATCAACTACCGTCTTATCACGGACGCCCAGCAGGAAAAAATCATGCCGCCGGTGAAAGCCTGCCTGGATGATTCAGCGCGTGCCCTGCAGTTTGTCCGCAGCAAAGCCGCCGAATGGCGCATCGACAAAGACCGCATCGGCGGCTGCGGTGGCTCGGCAGGTGGCTTCACGGTGCTTTACCTCGGGTTCCATTCCGACATGGCGGATGCCGGTAGCGCTGACCCCGTCTCACGCGAGTCCACCCGCCTGCGCTGCGTAATGGCCTTCGTGCCCCAGACCTCTCTGGACCCGAAGCAGATGAAGGCCTGGATCCCGAACAACGAATACGGCAACCACGCTTTTGGACTCGCCAGCATGCAGGAGTTCCTCGACAAGCGGGACAACCTGATGCCATGGATCGACCAGTTCTCCCCCTATGCTCTGGCAAGTGCGGATGATCCTCCCGTGCTTCTGTTCTACGACAGCACTCCAGACCTCGGAAAGCCCCCCGCCAAAGACCCGGTGCACTCCGGCAATTTCGGCGCCGGAATTGCTGAGAAACTTAAGGCCGTTGGAATCGAACACGAGATCAACTACAACAATGATTACGCCCACATGAAGTATCCAGACCTGTTCGGCTTCCTGGTGGCGAAGCTGAAAAAGTAGCAACTCGCTCAGTGCCGGCCTTGGATCAAGACCCCCAAAGCGAGGATGATCAGCAGCACGAGCGCCACCCACCACCAGATGTTTTTCGTGAGAGGTTGCTTGGACGATTGGCCGCCAAATTCACGAGCCACAAAGTCGTCGTAGTCGAACTCATCATCAGGCAGATCGAGGCCATCCTCATGGGTGTCGCCGCTCCAGCCCGATTTGGCACAGGCTCCACAGTCGTTACAGGCGGCGGCGCCACGCGGCACCCATTCCCCACATACGGGACACTGCCCTGGTGGCTTGAACCGATCGCTCATGGCGCGCGGTTTACCGAGGGCTGACGGCTGAGCGGTTCTGCACTCGCGGCAAAGCGGGTGTTAGAAGTGTGCAAACGATGGAAGGCAGCCGTGTCGGCCATGCCGCCCAAATTGAGCAGAGGCGCCCATGCCGCCTGTCGGGAGGGACTTGCCGCAGGTCCACGCCGCAGTGGGGTGAGCATGACCAGCACCGCGGTGAGCGTCACGGTGGCGGCGAGCATCTGGCTCGTGGTTCTGGCACGTTGCCGGGTCATTAATGGGTGCCATTATTTAACTTGTATAAAATAATGTCAACTGGCGAGTTTGATTGCCCTTTTTTGCTTGTTTTCACCGGTTTATCAGCCAGCGATGCGCCGTGATTTTGATCCTTACGGCAGGCTTTGGCGATGGGCATAACACCGCCGCACGCTCTGTGGCGGAGGCGATGAGACGCCTGTGCCCCGGGGAAGAAATCGAAATGACCGACCTCATCAGCGAGGCGCTGCCACTGATCTCGGGCGTGTGCAAAAGCCTGTACCAATTTGCCATCACCCACTGGCCGGCGAGCTGGCGCATGACGTATGAGCTCATGGGCAGGCGCTCGGTCACCGGCCCGGACGCCATGTGGCAGATGGCACTGGTGAGCGCCCTGCAGCAGCGCATCGAGACCCGGCAGCCGCGCCTCATCATCAGCACCTACCCTCTGTATGCCATCCTGCTCGAGTCCCTGGCCAAACGTCAGACCGTCCCGCCGCTGTGCACCGTCATCACCGACTCCATCAGCGTGAACCGGGTTTGGGTCATGTCTGGGAGCGATCTCTTCTGCGTGGCCGACGACGAGACGAAGAAAGTCGTGGCCGGCTTCGGAGTGCCGGAATCGAAAATCCGCGTCACAGGCTTCCCTGTGGATCTCGCCTTCACCGAGCCGCTGCCAGAGCAACCGCCGGCTTCCCATCCACGCATCCTCTACCTGCCCTCCACCACCGGCAGGCGTGTAGCCGCCACTTTGGAGGCGCTGAAGCCTCTTTTTCGCAGCGGCGTGAAAATGACGCTGCCCGTGGGCAAGCATGACAAGCGTCTCTATCACGTGCTGCGGCGCTTCACGGACTCCATGCCAGAAGGGACTGTCGAGATTATTGGCTGGACCCGCCGCATTCCCGAGTTTTTGCGGACCCATGACGTCGTCATCTGCAAAGCCGGCGGTGCCATCCTGCATGAAGTGCTTGCGGCCAGGATTCCCGCTGTCATCGACTACATCGTTCCCGGCCAGGAGGAGGGAAATGCCGAAATGCTCGTCAAACACGACGGCGGCGTGGTGACTCAGAACGCCGAGGATACGGCGGCGGCGGTCGAAAGCATTCTCACCAACAACAGCGCCGTGGGCCGCCGGATGCGCGCCAGCATGGCCAGGATCAGCATGCCGGATGCCGCCATGCGCACCGCCAAGGCCGCACTGAGCGTGGCCGACTCCTGAACCATGTCCTCCTCCATTCCCGTCGTCTGCGCCATCATCCTGCGGCAAGACCGAGTCATGCTCGCGCAGCGTCCGCATGGCAAAACGCTTGGCGGACTGTGGGAGTTTCCCGGTGGCAAGGTCGAGGCAGGAGAATCCGCCGAGGCGGCGTTGCACCGTGAGCTCATGGAAGAACTTGGCTGCACCGTGGAGATCACCCAATCGCTCGCGCCCTTCGAGCATGCCTACGCCTGGGGCAGCATTCGATTGATCCCGTTTGTATGCAAACTCTCCGCTGGCAGCCCTGAGCCGCATGCCCATGAGCATGCGGCGCTGGCGTGGGTCACATGCGAGGAGTTGAAATCCTATGATCTTGCGCCTGCGGACGTTCCACTGCTGGGAGCCTTTTGAGGCGGCCCCTTACTGTGACCTGCCCCACGCTCCTCGCCGTGCAGCTCGCGCCTCATGCTCCAGTTCCCGGAGATGATTCTCAAATTCATATTCCCGGCGTCCATCCGGCATCATTGTGCCACGGGTATGTATCCGGCACAGCCCGGCTCTGACCAGTTTTTCAGAGAGCTCCTCCCCGTCGTCAAAGAACACCAGGGCATAGGTGCGCTGACTGTCATACACGCGCTGCCAGCGTGTTTGAACGACAAAGTGTTTCTCTCGCAGCAGTGTTTCGGTGAAGGCTTTTGCCTCCAGCCCCACCTGGAGGGTTTGCGCTATGCTCAGGCCGCCAAAATAGCTGGCCTGATCCTTCAGGCGGTTTTTTACCAAGGCATATTCACGCTTTTCCGGGCAATCAACGAAGTACAATCGCAAAACGTGCTCGCCGCCTTCTTCATCCACGATCTTGAAGCTGTCGCCATCATTGCTGGCATCTTCCATGATCTTCGCATGGTCCAGTTTGACGAAAAAGCCATCCGGCACCGGGGCCGGGAGCGGGGATTTGACGCGATAATGATCCCAGACCTGCAGCAGCGCTGCGAGCGCCCAGAACACCGCCCACAACTTCCGTCCCACATTTCTCCGCCGCTTCATGTGCCGCGCTTGTTGCCGAAAAGGTCAATGTGCAGACGAGGGGAATAGCGCCAGCCCGTTCGCTTGCACACATCGACCAGCCAGGCCTGGCGCGCCCGCAGCGCCTCTTGGGTGATCCCCTCCGGCATGAGCAGAATTTTTTCTGGAGGCACCGGCACGCCGATGGAGCCCACCACGCTGCTCACCTCTTCCACGTCCGCTTCCGTGGCGATGACAAATTTGAGCTGGTAGTCGTAGTTCGCGCACCACTCTCTGAGCACCTCCGGCTGAAGGCGCAGGCGCTCGTGTTTTTCCGCCCAGGCTTTGCCTGCCTTCGCCTCGCCCGGGTTGGAATGCGCCAGCTTTGGGCTGAGCGAAGCCAGATCACAAGCCACGCCGTTCGGCGCGATGGTGCCTGCGGTTTCGATGGTGATGTGCTTGCCAGCGGCCCGCAGTTGCCCCAGCAGCTCCGGCATGCCCTTGGCCACCATCGGTTCGCCACCCGTAACGACGACGTAGCGCGTCGGCTCGCGCTGCACCACGTCCATGATTTCCTCCACGCTCATCTCGGTGCCCTCAGGCTTCCACGACGCATACGGTGTATCGCACCACACGCAGCGCAGGTTGCAGCCCGAAGTCCGAACAAACACCGACGGCACTCCGACAAGAGTGCCTTCACCCTGCACGGAATAAAAGGTCTCGGAAATCAGCATGGATCATGGAGCCTTCCACTCGGCCGCATGGCGGGCAAAAGCAGGCGCGGCGCGTTGCAGAGCCTCGTCGATGTCTGCCTGCGTGTGGGCCAGACTGATGAACCAAAGGCCGCGCTCGATGGCGCGCACGCCTTCCTCCAGCAAGCATCGGCGCAGGTGCGCCCAGCGTGGCGCATCCTGACGCAGCACATAGTCACGATAGTTGGTGATGGGCCCGGCAGGCGCACCAGACTTGAGCATGGTGGCATGGAAGACCAGTCCTGGCCCCTGAGGCTGCAGCGGAATGTGGTGCTCAGCGGCCAGCTTGCTCAAACCGGCCATCAACTGCGCGCCAAGGGAGATCATTCCAGCGGGGTGTTTGTCTCCCAGCGCCATGACTTGATCCAGGCACCACTTCGCTGCGGAGAGGCACAGCGGATTGGCATTCAAGGTGCCTGCGTGCACGACTTCGCCGCTCATGATCTTCTCAAACATCTTCTCCTTGCCAACGAGGGCCGCAAACGGCACTCCTCCGCCGATGGCCTTGCCAAGGATCGTCAGATCTGGCGTGAATCCGTAGTGGCTCTGTGCGCAGCCCGCTCCGAAGCGGAACCCGGTGATGGTCTCGTCAGCGATCATGACGATGCCGTTCTCATCGCACAATTCACGAATGGTATCGAGCATGCCGGGTGCGGCGGGCATGCAGCCTGTGTTGCACAGCACCGGCTCAAAGATGATGGCGGCGATTTGATCATGATGCTCCGCCACGCGCTGGCGCAGGTGCGCGGGATCATTCCAGCGAGCCACGACAAAGGTGTTCAGCACCTCGGGGATCACGCCTTTGCTGGGGTGCAGACGGGTGGGATCGTCCTCGGTGCCCCATTTGTCCGGCGGCGGCGCGTACCCCACCAGCCCTTCGTCCCCCCAGCCGTGATAGTGGCCTTCAAATTTCAAGATCAGCGAGCGGCCTGTATGCGCTCGCGCCAGTCTCAGGGCAGACAGCACCACTTCCGTGGCGCTGTTGTTGAAGCGCACACGCTCCGCACCCGGGATCATCTTTTGCAGCCGTTCGGCCACCTCGATCTCCAGTTCGCTCTGCGCCGCCCAGTGCGTGCCTTTGTGCGCCTGCGCGCCGATGGCGTCTGCCATGCCCGCGGGAGCATGTCCGTAGAGAATGGCCCCCTGCCCGATCTGAAAGTCGATGTATTCATTTCCATCCACATCAAACAGGCGCGAGCCCAGGCCGTGGTCGAAGTAGAGAGGCACGGGCACCTCCATTTTGCGGATGCCGCTGTTCACGCCGCCGGCGATGCTGCGCTGCGCCCGGGCAAAAAGCTCGGCGGATTTGGGAAAGGTGTAAGACATGGACGTAAGTCGGGAAGAGATATCAATGCAGCGGCGAACTGTCGTAGATCACCACTCGATCCCAGAACGTCTTGCACGCATCAACGAAGCGCTTGTGCTTCGGACAGTCTTTCTGGTAAAAGACGTGATCCTCCAAGTTTTTGAAATGGAGCGTAAGCGAATAGCTGAAGGTGTGGTCGCACACGGGACGCTTCTCTGTGTCTGCGGGCTTGCCCACCCAGGCGTGCACGAGGTAGTCGATCTCAAGCAGATGCATCACCTCCGTCTCGAAAGTGGCGCGCTGTTCAGCAGAAAGGTCGGGTTTGAGCCAGAAATAAACGTTGTGAATCATGGTGGCCAGATTGGTACGCGGACAGCGGGGGTGCGCAATCGGCAAACGCTGCGTTAAAGACCAAACCTGTTTCAAAGGGCGCGCAGATTCGGGCAATCGGAAAATCACGCAAAAAATGATGATTTTTTGCTAACCCGGGTCCGGATTGTGCGTTAATGATATTGAAGACAACGCCGCGGCTTTACCTGCCCGGTCGTTTTCACCCCCGCGCGAAGGACGATGGCCCCACTGGGAACGACTGAAAGTCCGCGTTGCACGTCACTACGAACAATGCAAACCTAGTACCATTATGAACACCCCTATCAACCTCGCTATCGGATCCCTTGGAAACATGGAGATCGTCATGATCGCCATCCTGATTCTCGTGCTGTTTGGCGCGAAAAAACTGCCCACCTTTGCCCGCAGCCTGGGCAAGAGCATGGGTGAGTTCAAGAAGGCTCGCACCGAGTTCGAAAACGAGCTCCAAAACGCCCAGGAAGAAGCGGAGCGCCCCAAGATCACCCCTCCCCAGGAAAAGCGCCAGCCTGTGGCCAACGTTGAAGATTCATAGTTGGTCTCATCCTGCTGCTGGCATGCTGCCACATCCACAGTTCACGCGGCGGGTCATCGGACCCGCCGTTTTTTTTGCCCTGGCGGCGTGGCTGGCCGCGGCGGAACCGGAGCGTCTAACCTTCTGCTCCTACAACTTGAAAAACTGGGTGACGGCTGACCCGGCTGCCGAACCTCCCGGAGTCACCAAACCGGAAGCCGAGCGAGTGCGGGTGGTGAGGATCCTGGCCGCCATAAAGCCCGACATTCTGGGGGTGTGTGAAATCGGCACCTCGGAGGACCTTGAGGAGTTTCAGCACCGGCTGCTCCAGGCGGGAGTGGACCTGCCGCACACGGAGATGGCCCACGGAGGAGATGAAACACGCCGGCTGGCACTGCTTTCCCGCCTGCCCATCAAAGCGCGCAACTCGCAGAATGCTTTGACCTATCAAATGGGTGTAAAGACCCTGCCGTTTCAACGCGGAATCCTGGATGTGACGATCTCCATCACACCCACCTTTGACCTGCATCTGCTCGGCGTGCATCTGAAGTCCATGCGCACGATCGTGGAGGCCGACCAGGCCATGATGCGCCGGAATGAGGCGCTGCTGCTGCGCCAGCATATTGACACCATCTTTGCCCGGGAGCCCGATGCCTTCATTTTGGCCTACGGAGACTTCAATGAACACCGCAACGAGCCCGCCGTGGCTGAAGTCATGGGCGGCCCGCGCACCGGCAGCACCACAATGCAAGACATCCTGCTGCGAGATGCCAATGGCGAAGTGTGGACTCATTTTTGGGATATTGCAGACGTGTACTCTCGCCTGGACTACTGCTTCGCCAGCCGCCTGCTCCGCCCCCACATCGACTACCGCAACAGTTTCATCTACTCCGAACGCGACGTGAACAAAGCCAGTGACCACCGCCCGCTCGTGCTCAAGATCAGCCCGGAACCCATTTTGAAGTCCGGGAAGCCTTGAAAGTCCGTGGGGCGATCATGCCTGACTACAACTGCACAGAGGGCCGCGTGCGAAGCACTTGAGTCAACGCCTGCTTCGCTTAGCGTCCTTATCCTTTCCCAACCATGAACGCCTATCAAATCACCGGGACCAATGGCCTCAATTCCCTTCATGCCGTGCACCTGCCGGATCCTAAAGCCGGCCCTGGCGAAGTTTTGGTCAAAATCCGCGCCACCTGCCTGAATTACAGGGACTACATGAACGTCATGGGAATCAAAGGCGTGACTGGTCCGGTGCCCCGCATTCCCTGCTCCGATGGTGCCGGCGAGGTGGTCTCAGTGGGTGAAGGTGTGACCACCTTCAAGCCGGGAGACCGTGTGGTCTGCCCCTTCATGCCGACCTGGCTGGACGGCGAATACACCCAGCAGCATGCGTCACAGGCGCTGGGCGGCGCGGTCGACGGCCTGCTGCGTGAACTGGCCGTCATCCGGACGGAGAGCCTTCTTCCCGTGCCCGCCTATCTCTCCCTGGAAGAGGCGGCCACGCTGCCCTGCGCTGCCGTCACAGCCTGGGATGCGCTTCACTGCCGGGGCGGACTGAAAGCCGGGGAAACCGTGCTCGTTCTCGGCACCGGTGGCGTCTCCATCTTCGCTCTCCAATTTGCCAAACTGGCAGGCGCGCGCGTGCTGGCCACGACGAGTTGCGACATCAAAGCCAAACATCTCCTCGAACTCGGCGCCGATGCGGTGCACAACTATAAAACCGACCCCGACTGGGACAAATGGGCGGTGAAGCAGACCGGCGGCCTCGGCGTGGACAAGGTCATCGAGATCGGCGGAGCGGAGACACTGAACCGCTCGCTCAAAGCCACTCGTTTTGGCGGGCACATCGCTCTCATCGGCGTGCTCACCGGCACCAGCGCGGAGGTGCAGACAGTGCAGATCCTGCGCAAAGGCATCCGCCTCGACGGCATCTACGTGGGCTCGCGCGAGATGTTTGCCCAGATGCTCGCAGAAATGGAACGTGTCAAAATGCAGCCGGTGATCGATTCGGTCTTTGAGTTCAGCCAGGCCACTGCAGCCTTTCAGAGAATTGCCAGCGGCAAGCATTTTGGAAAGATTGTGATTCGCCTGTGAGATCGGCGGCGGCATCTCGTTTGGGGTTTGCCATGTTATCGCGCCTTTCGTTCTCCAGCCTGATTTTCTCCACCGTCCTGATCTCTTCCACATTGCAGGCCGCTGCGCCCAATATCATCCTGATCATGTCAGACGACATGGGCTTCTCAGACATCGGATGCTACGGCGGAGAAATTCAGACGCCCAATTTGAACCGGCTGGCCGAAGGTGGCGTGCGGCTCAGCCAGTTTTACAACACCGGCCGCTGCTGCCCCACACGCGCCTCCCTGCTTACCGGCTTGTATCCTCACCAGGCCGGAATCGGGCACATGATGGAGGATCGCGGCCAAGATGGCTATCGGGGGGACCTGAACAACAGCAGCAGGACTATCGCCGAGGTCTTGAAGCCGGCGGGGTATCGCACCTACGCCGTGGGCAAATGGCATGTGACCAAGCACGCGGTGCCGGAAGGACCCAAGCACAACTGGCCCCTGCATCGCGGCTTTGACCGCTTCTATGGCACGATCACCGGTGCTGGCAGCTTTTATGATCCGGGCACGCTGACACGGGATGACGCCATGATCTCCCCCTTCGCCGATCCGCAATACAAGCCAAAGCAATACTACTATACAGATGCGATCAGTGACCACGCCATCCGCTTCATTGACGAGCACGTGCGCGATCAAAAAGAGAAGCCCTTTTTTCTCTACATGGCCTACACCGCGGCCCACTGGCCCATGCACGCGCTGGAAGAAGACGTGGCGAAATACCGCGGCAAATATGATGCGGGCTACGAGTCGGTCCGGCAGGCACGCCTGCTGCGCATGAAACAGATGGGGCTGATCGCGAAAGATGCCGAGATTTCCCCCACCAAGGGTGACTGGACCCAGGTCAAGGACAAGGCCTGGGAGGCACGCTGCATGGAGGTGTTTGCCGCCATGATCGACCGCATGGACCAGGGTATTGGCCGGGTGGTGAGCACCCTTGAGAAAAATGGACTCACGCAAAACACGCTCATTCTTTTTCTGCAGGACAATGGCGGGTGCCAGGAACCCATTGGCCGCCAGGCGCGCCCGCCAGCCTTCAATGAACAAAGCTTTCCCGTCATCGCGCAGGATGCCATCCGGGTGGACGTAATTCCCAAACAGACAAGAGATGGCAAGGCGGTGAAGCAGGGAGTGGGCATCATTCCCGGTGGCCCCAATGACTACATTGCCTATGGCGAAGCCTGGGCCAATGTTTCAAACACCCCTCACCGGGAGTATAAGCATTTCGTTCATGAAGGTGGCATTTCCACCCCTCTCATCGCTCACTGGCCCGCTGGCATTCCGGCCTCACGCCATGGCAAGATCGAAGCTCAGCCGGGGCATCTTGTCGACATCATGGCAACCTGTTCCGATGTGGCCGGAGCCAAATATCCTGCTGAAGTCGAGGGACGGCCTGTTCAACCCATGGAAGGAGTCAGCCTGCTGCCCTTGCTGCAGGGTGCCGGCCTTGCCTCTCGTTCGATTTTTTGGGAGCATGAGGGTAACCGCGCTCATCGCGCAGGCCCATGGAAACTGGTGGCCAAGGAAGACCAGCCGTGGGAACTCTACAACATCGACCAAGACCGGGCGGAACAGCACGATCTGGCGGGCAGCGAACCGGACCGCGTCAGATCCATGGCTGCCGCATGGGATGCGTGGGCGGCCAGAGCAAAGGTGCTGCCGCTCGGCACTTGGAAGAAGCCTGCAGGCAACAAACCTGCGAAGGCCGCACGTAAGAAAAACTGAGCGCACAGGATTTGATTTTGGAACGAATCATGCTCCCGTCAGCGTCCTATGGACCTCTCCCAAATCGCTCTTGATGCTCCCACCCTGAAGCTGGGCTTGTCCATTGTCAGCGGCCTTCTTCTGATCGCGATGGTGCGGATCGTGTTTTTGCTTCGCACCAACTCCCGTTTGATCGAAAGCACTGCCAAAATGGAGAAACAAGTGTTGATCCAGCATCAGGAAATCCTTTCTGTGCGCTCGGATTCCAATGCGTGGCGTGGTGAGCTGCAGCGCATGTTTGACGCCTTTCGTGCGGAGTTTTCCAAACGCCTGATGGAGTCCGAGCAGCGTTATCAGGACATCCAGGAGCGCACTGAAAACGTCACCAGGACGGCTAAACCTGCCATCACCTTGGTCAGCCCCCCTGCATCCATCGCCGCGACATTGGAAGAAGCCGCCGCCCCGGTGGAAAAAGCGGTCCTGCCTGTGCCTGCACTGAACATCTCCTGACACTCTGGCGGCCACCGATAGCCCTTTGGCATTGAAATTCCGCCAATGCGAAGGACTGCAAGCCTGATTGATTTGGAACAATATTTGCTGAATAAAGCTTCATGAAGAGCGCCATTCCTCAGGACGTCCAGATGCTGATCCTCGGTTTCAGCATCCTGGGCGGCCTGTTTCTCGTGGCCTTGGTGCGCATTTTCCAGCTCTCCCGTTCGAACCGCCGCATGCGGCTCGAAACCGCCAAAATGGAGAAGCAGGCCGCGCTGCAACAGCTTGAGATCACCGCCATCCACCACGACGCCATGTCATGGAGGGCCAGGGCCCAACGACAGTTTGACGCCCTGCGCAGCGATCTTTCTCATCGGTTGCTGCAGTCGGAGCAAGGAGGGGCGCGAGCTCTCGCCGATCTTGACAAGACCCACCAGAAAGCACTTTCTGAAGCTCTGGTCAAAATTTCTGAGCTTGAGGCCGAGCTCGCAGCAAAACCCCTGGCTTTGGTCCCTCCTCCCCTTCCTTTGCCTGCTGCACTGCCGAAGCCTCAGTCCCTTCAGCAGCCTGCCCTTCCCGCTTTGCCAGCCATGGAAACTCTGCGCATTCAAGCGCTGGAGTCTGATCTTGCCATGGCCAGGGCTGAACTCGCCGCGAGCAAGCAGCAAAACGCCGTCCTCCAGCGCGCACTGCTGCTGGCAAGGCGCAAACCGGCAGCAGCTCTCAGGAAAAGCCATCCGCGGAGCAGTGCTCGCAACGCCTGAACGAAGAAATAACTGAATGTTTTTCCTCTCGCCAACTTGGCGAGAACGTATTTATTCATTGATGCAAAGCACTGTGCACCGACTGTGCCGGCCAAGCAGCCCCAAACCCCTTTCGCACCATGACCGAGAACCCTACCGCAGACTCTCCTTTCGGCGACAGCCCGCCGCAGGATCCTTTCCAGGCTGCGAAAGCCAGCGCCTTGAAGGCCGCCGAAGAGTTGCGCGCAGCGGCTGCCCAGAAAGCATCCGAATTTCGTTCCGCGGCGGAGGCCCGGGCACAGCAGATCCGCAGTTCCGCCGAACAGAAAGCCACCGACATCAAGGAAAAAGCCGGTGAATTCAAAGAGAAGGCCGGTGAGTTCGCCGACAACACCCTCAATGAAGCCCGTGTGCGCATTGAAGATCTGCGCACCGAGGCGGAAAAATTTGCCCGTGAAAAGCCGCTGCAGGCACTGCTGACGGCGTTCGGCATTGGCTTTTTGGTAGGTGCGATCATGCGTCGCTGATCATTTATCGCGCCTCTCTCTTCATGAATCCAGGCCTTCCACCCGCCCCCGGTGAACGCGCCAGCGCAGCAGGTTTGCTGCGCGCAGTAGCATTGTACGTAGAAGCGCGTGGGCGCCTTCTGCACATTGAAGGCCAGGAGGCGGGCAGCCGTCTTTCGGGCCTCACCGTCATGTTCCTCCTGGCGCTGGCTGCTTTTGTCATCGGCTGGATGCTCGCCGCCCCGGCTTTGGTTTGGATCGTTGCTGAAGCCAACGGCTGGCACTGGACCCGTGTGGCTCTTGGCGGCGCCGCCATTCATCTGTTCATCGGCCTGCTTCTGCTCGCCGGACTCAAAACCAGGCTGCACGGAATTCAGCTTTTTGAGGAAACCTTCAACCAATTCCGCAGGGATCGCGAATGGCTGGCCAGCAACAAGAACGACTGACCCCAAAGCAGCAGGCTTTGCGTGATCTGGAGGACGCTCGCGCGTCGCTGGCTTATCATGCCTCTCACGCGGCGGAAGATTGGAGCCCGAAGGCCATCTTCACCCGCAGTGTGGAAAAACATCGTGCCGTGTGGCTCGGTGCCGCCGCCTTGGCGGGCGTGGCACTGCTTAAAAGTTTGTGGCCATCTGGCGGTGGCGGCAGCAGACACGAGGGCCATTTTGCCGGTGTTAAAAATCGTGGCTTGTTTGCTTTGCTTCTCAGTCCATTGCTGGCTTTCGCCCGCAAATCCGCACTGAATTACGGTGCTCAAATGTTTGAATCGTACCTGCGCCAGAAAGTTTCTCCGAACGAGCCTGGCGCCGGTGCAGTCTAGTGTCCTTACCCTTCATGTCCGAAACCAACCCACCCCCACAAGATTTACTTCCAGTCCTAGGCTCAGTGGACGACTACCTGCGCTTTTGCATGGAGTATGATGCGTCCGATCTGCATCTTGCCACCGGTGCCCAGCCGGTATGGCGTCGGTATGGCAATCTGCAGCCCATTTGGGACAATGCCGCGATTTTGACTCCCGAAGACGCCCGCCGTCTCGCTTATGGCTTCCTCGGTGAAGCCCAGATCAAGCACCTCGAATCTCGCGGGGACGTGGACTTCGCCTACTCGCCAAACTATGGCCGCTTCCGTTCCTCCGTCGTCCAGCAGCGCCTCGGGATCGACATGGTTTTCCGTGTGATCAAAACCCAGATCAAATCCGTCGAGGATCTTGGGCTGCCCGCCACCGCCAAAACGCTCACCCGTTTCCACAACGGCCTCATTCTCGTGACCGGTCCTGTGGGTTGCGGCAAGTCCACCACTCTCGCTGCGCTGGTGGACTCCATCAATGAAGAGCGTGAAGATCACATCATCACTCTGGAAGACCCGATTGAATACGTCATCGAGCCCAAAGGCTGCCATGTGAACCAGCGTGAGGTGCACACGCACACTGCATCCTTCGCCGCCGCGCTGCGCGGGGCGCTGCGTGAAGACCCGGACGTGATCATGATCGGTGAAATGCGCGACTTGGAAACGATCTCGCTGGCCATCACCGCTGCGGAAACGGGCCACTTGGTGCTTGGCACCCTGCACACCAGCAGCGCCGCTCGCACACTCGACCGTGTGCTTGACGTGTTCCCCATTGATCAGCGAGATCAGATCCGCATCATGGTCTCTGAATCCCTGCGTGGCATCCTTACCCAGCAGCTGGTGCCGAAAATCGATGGCAACGGCCGCGTGATGGCGCTCGAAGTCCTCGTCAACAATCCAGCCGTCGGCAACTGTATCCGTGAAGGCAAGACCTACATGCTTGCTGGCGTCATGCAGACCGGCAAGGGTGTCGGCATGGTCACGATGGACGACTCGTTGCGCAGTCTCTACTCCGCAGGACAAATCAGCCGCGAAGAATGTGAATCCCGCGCCGAGGACAAGGTCATCATGAAAAAGTTTTTTGAATCCTGAGGCCCTCACCCGCCAACCGCCAAACGCGAACGTCTCATGCCAATCATCGATCAATATTTCCAAAAGCTCATTGAACTGGGCGGTTCCGACCTTCATCTCAGCCAGAAGCAGCCGCCCAAGGTGCGTGTGCACGGCAGCATCAAGCCCATCTCCGACCAGATTCTCGAAGAACGCCTCATGGAGACCATGATGCGTGAAATCTGCGAGCCCCGCGCCTGGGATCGTTACAAGGAAAAGGGCGACCTCGACTTTGCCTACGAGATGGACGCGGACAACCGCTTCCGTTGCAACTACCTGCGCCAGCAGCACGGTTATGGCGCCGTGTTTCGTATCATTCCCACCAAGATCGCCAGCCTTGAACAGCTCGGCATCCCACCTGTGGTGAAGGAATTTGGCCACATGCGCAGCGGTCTGGTGCTCGTGACCGGCCCGACCGGTTCCGGCAAATCCACCACGCTGGCCGCCCTGCTCGACTACATCAATACCAACTTCCGCCGTCACATCATCACGATCGAAGAACCGATCGAGTTCGTGCACCGCAACAAGAAGAGCATCATCACCCAGCGTGAGGTGCCCATCCAGACCCCTTCCTTCGCCGATGGTCTGCGCGCCGCCCTGCGTGAAGATGCCGACATCGTGCTGGTGGGGGAAATGCGCGACCTTGAAACCATTTCGCTCGCCCTGACGGCGGCGGAAACGGGTCTGCTCGTTTTCGGCACCCTGCATACGAACAACGCCCGCAAGACCGTTGACCGTATCATTGACGTGTTCCCATCCGATCAGCAGAGCCAGGTGCGCACCATGCTCGCCGCCTCTCTCAAAGGTGTGGTTGCCCAGCTCCTCATGAAAAAGTCCGATGGCAAGGGACGCGCCGCCGTGAATGAAATCATGGTGTCCAATCCTGCCGTGGGTGCCATCATTCGTGAAGGTGCCACGCAAAAGCTCTACGACGTCATCATCGGCGGCAAATCTCAGGGCATGCAGTTCATGGATGAAGCCATCTGGCAGAAGCTTCGTGACGGCTATGTCTCCCCGATGGAAGCCTACATGAAGGCCATCGACAAAAACCGCTTCAAAGCCTTCCTTCCTCCCGAGGACGCCAATGTGGCGGTGGCAGGTGGTGGCGATGCCAACAAATGATTCGACTGCCCCTCGTGAGCAGTTGCGTCTTGCCGCACCATCCGGGGTGCATTAACATCGTCGCTATTCAAGGATGAGTACGGCTTCAGCAGGCACCCCGTCAGAACCGCCGCAGAGCACCGGCCAGCAACCTGGCGCTCTGGCCATCCTGACGGCCACGGCGGTCGGTGGTGTACTTGCTTCACGCCTTGGCAAAGGCCCGCTTGTTCTCGCCGCGGGCATGGCCGCTTTTGCCCTGCTCAAGCAGAAAAAAAGCGCCGCTCAGCCGGGAATGGCTCTACCGCTGCCGCCCCCTGCCGCACCATTTGAAGACCCCACCCAGAGCCAGGTTGAGCAGTGGCTTTCCCAACAGATATCCCGGGATGAACAGGCCCCTGCTATCGACTTTTCTACAGTCATCGATCCAGCTCCCGCAGAGGATGATGATTACAAGCCGCAGCCATTCCTTCTGGATGTCGATGACTCTGATGTCTCCCCTGCTCCACCTGCTTCGGACGATTCCTTTGCCCAGCTCGCGGACCCAGTCGAATGGCACATGCCCGTGGCTGCGCATCATCTGAAGGAGGAATCTGCTCCACCTGCACCTTACCAGTCGGCCGCCATCGATGCTGCGCCTCTTTTCATCGATGCCACGCCCCTTCCCGGCCATCCTGCAGGGCCTGACATCGAACCCGCGCCACCACCCGCCTTTTTCGCTCCAGAACCTTTCTATTCCGCGCCGGAACTCGCCTCTTCCGCGCCAGGACCCGCCGACCACGCTCCAGCAGCCGCCTATAGTGCGGCACCTTCTGTAGAGTCCCCGCCGCCACCGGTTTATTCCGCCCCGCCTCCCGTATTTTACGCGCCCTCGCCTGCCTACTCGCCATCTCGATCAGACGATTCCACCTGGGCCCTTGGGGTCGAGCCTCTGCCCAGTCTCACCGTGGCTGCTCCCTTCTCCGCGCCGGCTGGCAGCATGTTCTTTGCCGCGCCCTTGCAGCAGGAGGCCGTCGAGCCACAGCCCGCCATCCCACTCCCCTCCCTCGTCTTCGAAGGCGCGGCTTTTCCCGACGAGATTAATGTCGTCCCAGCGATCGAACCGGTGGTTCATTTAACTCCGGCCGCAGGGGAAGCATTCTTTGCAAATACCGCTTTCCATCCACCAGTGGCGATCCAAACGATGGAGCCTGCCGTGGTCGAAAATACGGATCCTGTGCCGGCCCCGGAAATTGTTGTTCACCTCGCTCCTCGCGGCGAAGGCGAAGCTTCTTTCGATCCCCCGCTTGCAGCCGCGCCGCAAAATCCTTGGGAAGTAGAATTGGGACCGGGCCCTGCGTCCAATACGGTGCCGTTTCATCCTCCCCAAATTCATCCCGTGGTCGAGGCAGAAATCATTCTGCGCCCACGTGCCCCCACGCAGAACACCGTGACCACCAAGACTAAGCCCGGCCCGCATGCTCCGATCAGCAAGGACTTTGCCGAGAGCTTTGACAGCCCGCCTGCTACCGCAGCCGCTCCAGAGGAAGCCATGGTTCCGAGCCTGCCAGAAACGCCCGCGGAAGCCAAAACGCGCTCGTCCTGGCGCTCATGGTGGCGGGGCGATTGAATATCACGCCAAGGCAGGCTTCCTCCTCCGAAGGACCCACACCAGCAGGCAAAGGCCCAGAAGCGTCAGCGCAAACCAGTCGCCGAACCGCGCGTAAAGCGTGAGGCTGCCCACACGCGGCACCTTGACCTCTCCAGGCAGCGTTCCCTCGATGAAGGAACTGCCGGTGTCCGGGTCCGTGAGTTTTGAGAGGACGTGGCCGCAGGTATCGATGAAACAGCTCACGCCCGTATTGGTGGCCCGCACCATGGGGCGGCGCAGCTCGATGGCACGGAAGAGCGCGTTGATCATATGGACCTCCGGCTCTTCGCTTTGCAGAAACCAGCCATCATTGGTGATGTTGACGATCATCTGCGGAGACTCCCGGGCAAACTTTCGCGCGAGACTTCCCACGGTGTCTTCGAAACAGATCAGCGGGATGATCTGCACCTGCGGCTGATGCAGCAGCAGAGGCTCAGTTTTTTGCCCTGGCGTAAAGGCGCCCTCAAACATCCCCTGAAAAAAGGAAAAGGGCGGAATGCTCTTCAGCGGCAGATATTCTCCAAAGGGCACGAGATGCACCTTGTGGTAGTCCTGCCTCTCGTCGGCTTTGCCCCGCATCAGCACGGCGGAGACATGACCAATGCCTTCACCTTCGAACAACTCGGTGCCAAACATCAGGCTGAAATCTCCTGTGTGCAGCATGTCGTTGAAATAGTTTTTGTGAAAGTCCGGCGGGATGCCGGGTCCTCTATACTCCAGGTGAACTGGAAGCGAGCTCTCGGGCCAAATGATGAGATCGGTGGAAGTCTTCCCCTCTTTGGCCGCGCCATACATCCGGGTGAACTGATCCAGATGCTGGTAAACCTGCTCGGCCAGCCTTCCGGTCGCGGCATCCACCAGCGCCACGTTTGGCTGCACCAGCACGGTCCGCACGGTTATGCCGGCCGCCTCTTTGTCCTTCTCCTCTTTCACTTTGAGAATGCCATAGGTTCCGGTGATCAGCAGAAGGGTTAAAGCCACCGTGAAATCGAGCCGTGTCTTGCAGGTGCCTTCACCACGATAGGCCAGCACGAGACGAGTCACTGTATTCCATGCCGTGCAGGCGACGAACACCGGAAGGAAAGAAAGCCCGAAGACACCCACAAGATCCGCCGCCTGAATGAGCGGCAGCATGCCGTGCATGGCCACGCCCAGACCATTCCAGCCAAAGCCGGTGAAGACTGTGGTGCTGCGCAGCCACTCACAGCCCACCCATGCGGCAGCGGCTAAAAAGGAGCAGGCCAGAGAGTGCAGCGTGCTGGGCCACCAGGCATCCTTGGTCAGTGTGGTCACGCTCGGTCGTGCGAATCGGTGTGTGAACCAGGCCCAAAGGCCAAAGTAAACGGCGCAATAGCCTGCGAGGCCGATTAGTGCGCCCCATCCAGTGATCTCCGGCAGCAGGCCCGCCCATGAATCATCGCGCGCCGCCCCCAGCCTGACCCGCGCCGAGTGATGAACCCATTTGAGATTGATGACAAAGAAGGCAAGGCCCGCCAGATAACCACGCCAGAAGGGGCGCACTTTGACTCCTTCCATGGTCTTCCATGGCCAAAGCACCGCCAGCAGCGGAAAGAGCCAGAGCCAGACCACGAGGTTGGAATTCCAGCCAGGAAAAGCAAACGTCAAAAGAATGCCGCTGAGCAGCGGAGCGATGAGCAAGAAAAGGCGCAGGCGTTTGATATCAGTCACGATGACGGATCATGCCGTCGGTGGAGGAAAAGCCAAACGTGCATTGTGTGATTTTCACACCGTGCCATTGAAAGTGCGGGCGGAGGCAGGAGCGCCGGTCGAGATGAGCACCCAGCCGGATGTCCGATTCCTCCCAAAAGTTGTCCGCACATCCGTCTGGTCAGAAGGCGTTCTTTCGAGTGATAATCCGCTCACCCAACCATGAAAACACTTCTGTTTTTCCTCACCTCCGCCGTTTTCGCCCATGCCGCGGCCACCGGCCCCATTCGCGTGCTGTACCTGGATGCCGAGGGCAAAGAACAGGCTGCCGTGGGCAGTCTTCATTCTGCCATGTGTGATCTTGGGCGGGACGGGATATGGTTTGATTACGCCAAGGAACAGCTGCCCGAGGAAAACTACGACCTCGTTGTCAAACCCGGCAGCGATCTGAGCCGTGACGGGATTCTCTCCAAACTCAGCCCTGAGCGCAAAGCCAGCTACGAGGCCTTTTTGAAGCAGCGCGAGCCCGAGGAGCGCAAGAAGCACCCGCAGGTGGCCAATTACGAAAAGCGCCCGGAACCGCTGACGCTGCAACTGCCCATGAGTGTGAAGGGCAGCATGGAGCGCACGCAGGTGCCTGCGGATTGCGAGTTGAAACTCTTCGCCAGTGAGCCGGACATCGCCAAACCCATCGCCTTCGCATGGGATGAGCGCGGCCGCTGCTGGGTCGTCGAGACACGCGACTATCCCCACGGCGTCACCGACAGCGGCGAAGGCCAGGACAGCGTCAAGATCTGCGAGGACACCGATGGCGACGGCAAGGCGGACAAGTTCACCGTCTTCGCTGACAAGCTCAACCTGCCCACCGGCATCGTCTTCGCACGTGGAGGCATCATCATCAGCCAGCCCCCAAAATTCATCTTTCTGAAGGACACCAATGGAGATGACAAGGCTGATGTGCGCGAAACCGTGATCGACTGCTGGGGTATCCGCGACACCCATGCGCAGGCGAGCAGCCTCCACTACGGCTTTGACAACTGGCTCTACGGCTGCGTGGGCTACAGCGGCATCGAAGGTTATGTCGGCGGGAAGAAACACCAGTTTGCCATGGGCACCTACCGCTTCAAACCCGACGGCAGCGCCATTGAGTTCCTGCACCAGTTCACCAACAACTCCTGGGCGCACAGCACGAATGATGCAGGAGATCAGTTCGGCGGCACCGCGAACGGAGCGCCCATTTTCTTTGGCGGCATTCCTGCCACAGCATATCCCGAAAACTCGCGTGGGATGACGGCCAAGAAGATCAACGTCGTTGAGATGTGCCACACCATCACGCCAAATTTCCGGCAGGTGGACGTCTTCGGTGGCTACACGGCCGCAGCCGGCAGCAACTTCATTGACAGCGGCAACCTGCCAAAGCGATTCCAGGGCAAGGCGATGGTATGCGAGCCGACGATGAAGGTGGTGTCTCTCTTCGATGTACAACCCGAAGGCGCAGGCTGGAAGGCGCTGGACTTCATTAACATCTACGCAAGCAGCGACGAATGGAACAGCCCGGTGCATGCGGAAGTGGGCCCCGATGGCGCGGTGTGGGTGGCCGATTTCCAAAACTTCATCATTCAGCACAATCCCACTCCGAGCATGGAACGCGGCGGCTTTGTCGCCACCACGGGCAAGGGCGGCGCTCATGAGAATGACCTGCGCGACCACAGCCGCGGACGCATCTACCGCATCGTGGCAAAGGGAACAAATCCTCAGGCGGAGAAACCCGCGCTGAACGCCAGCACTCAGTATGCGCGGCTCACAGCACAGCGGCAGATGGTGGAAAGCGCAGGAAGCGTGGACGTGACTCATACCGACCGTGGCCTGCAGCGCACGGTGACCGCGCCGGATGCCGGACCTGCGGCCATTCATGCGCTCTGGTCGCTCAAAGGCATGGGCCTGCTGGACGAAGCCGTTCACAAAGCCGCGCTCTTGAGCAAGGACGCCGGACTGCGCCGCAATGCCATCCGTGCGCTGGGCGAAGACGCCAAAGCGCAGTCCCTTCTCTTCGGCGCCGGCGTGATCAGCGATCCCGATCTGCACACACGTCTGGCCGCTTTCGTCAAGCTGGCGGA
Organism: Prosthecobacter sp.; assembly: GCF_044226605.1. Classification (GTDB taxonomy): domain Bacteria; phylum Verrucomicrobiota; class Verrucomicrobiia; order Verrucomicrobiales; family Verrucomicrobiaceae; genus Prosthecobacter. The sequence continues at coordinate 83,919 of NZ_JBGAGS010000021.1, forward strand.
CTTCCCAACCACGCCGGAGATCCAGACGCTCGTCAAAAAGCTGGCTTCAGATTCCGTGGTGAAAAAAGATGAATGGCTGGCCGAAGCCGCAAAAATGCTGGGCAAGAAGCACCATGCTCTGAACTACAAAGAAGGCCCAAACCTCCTGCCGAATGCGGGCTTTGAAGAAGTGGCCGAAGGCGCCAAAACACCCACCGGCTGGAAGCACCGTGACTATGGCAAGAAGCCCGGCAATGCCGGCGCTGAGTGGACCATCGTCACTGATCCGAAGATGGTGCACAGCGGCAAAAATGGCTTCCGTGTGATCACTCGTGACGATGCGGACACCAGTTTCTTCGCCGACGTGCCGCTGAAGCCGAACACCGAATACAAACTCAGCGCCTGGATCAAAACCCACGGCTTCAAGGGCAAAGCCAGCCTCAACGATCATCTCGGCCGCGCCGAAACGAGCACGATCAAACGCACTCAGGACTGGACTGAAGTGGATGTGACCTTCAACAGCAAGACTCGCGACAAGGCCAGCATCAACCTCCTGCACGTGGGCAAAGGCGACACCTACTTTGACGACGTCAAGCTCGTTGAGTTGATCCCCGAGGCGGAGGACGACGAATCTAAGCTCGTCGGCGATGCGAAGCGCGGCGAGAAAATCTTCTGGGAGCACCCGGTGGCCGCCTGCAAAAACTGCCACATGCTCAAAAGCCAGGGCAGCGCCGTAGGCCCCGCGCTGGACGGCATCGCCACACGAAAGGATGCCGCGTACATCCTCGAAAGCCTCGTGAATCCGAACGCCAAACTCGCCGAAGGATACACCGCCACGCCAATTTCGCCGATGCCCCCGATGAACCTAATTCTGAAGCCGCAGGAGTTTGCGGATGTGAAGGCCTTCATCATGAGCCTCAAATGAGCGCTCGTGCCGCCACAATGAAAACCACAGCCTGCACCCTGCTGCTGGCCATGCTGACGGCGCTGCCTGCGCAGGAGCCGCCCGGTCAGCCGCGCAAGGCTTGGAGCTCCATTGTGCTGCATGAAGATGACAAGCCCGCCTTTCCTCCCCCGCCCCAGGGTTGGGATACGCATCGCGAGACCATCCCCCATGGCACACTGGCGATGATTGAGTATGACTCAAAGACCGTGGGCGCTCGGCGGCGGATGAATGTGTATACCCCTCCGGGATACTCACCTGGGACAAAACTGCCAGTGCTATATCTGCTGCACGGCATCGGAGGCGATGAGACAGAGTGGGAGCGCTTTGCCAATCCGGCGCTGCTGCTGGACAACCTCATCGCAGACGGCAAGGCGTCGCCCATGATCGTGGTGATGCCCAACGGGCGCGCGCAAAAGGATGACCGCCCCACCGGCGACGTCTTCAAGCACGCCCCGGCGTTTGCCGTTTTCGAGAAGGATCTGCTGCAGGACGTGATCCCAACCATCGAAGCGCGCTACGCCGTGCTGGCAGACCGCGATCACCGCGCCCTGGCGGGCCTTTCCATGGGCGGTGGTCAGTCGCTGAATTTTGGTCTGGGTCATCCCGAACTGTTTGCGTGGGTCGGCGGCTTCTCCTCAGCGCCGAACACCCGTAAATCCGTGGAACTTCTTCCCGATGCAGCAGCGGCCCGGCACCTGAAGCTGCTCTGGCTCTCCTGCGGCAGCAGAGACGGCCTCATCCACATCAGCCAGGACGTGCATGCCTGGCTGAAGGAGAAAGGCGTGCCGCACGTGTGGCATGTGACCGACCACAAACACGACGCCTCCGAATGGAAACAGGCGCTGTATTACTTCCTGCAGCAGCTTCGTTTTCCTTCGTGAATAACCTGCGGCAGGCATGCGCCGCGCAAGCACAACGATGCCTCCACACCTGAAAGGCCATGCGGCGGATAACGTATGTTTCACATCCGTCATGCCGCTCTCCTCTTCCGCATTTTCCCGCTGCTCCGGCCCGCTGTCGCGGCGGAGCTTTCTCAGCATGGGCACACTCGGACTCTCTGGGTGGTCGCTCAGCGACACTCTGCGCGCGGAAACGATTGCCAAGGCTGCGGGAAAACGACTCAAGGACAAATCAGTCATCTTTGTCTGGCTGCCTGGCGGCATGTCTCAGCTGGAGAGCTATGACATGAAACCGAATGCACCCGTGGAGTACCGCGGTGTGCTCAATCCCATCCGCACCAAGGTGCCGGGCACCCACATCTGCGAACTGTTTCCAAAGCAGGCGAAAATCACCGACAAGTTCAACATCATCCGCAGCGTGCATCATGAGTTCGCCGACCACGGCGGCGGACATAAACGCTTCATGACAGGGCGCAATCCCGCCTTGCCAGTGGGGTTCGTCAATGACGCTCCTTCGGTGCAGTCGATCATCACGCGCAAGCTCCAGCGCGCCGGGCAGGCCATGCCGACCTGCGTGGCAGGTGTGGATCGCGGCCGGAGCGGGATCGACGTGTTCTCAATGGGCGCGGCATACCTCGGTCCGTCCGCCTCGCCCTTCATGGTTGTCGGAGATCCCAGCGCAAAAGATTTCAAAGTGGAGAACATCGGCCTGACGCCAGACATGGCCTCGCGCATGGACGACCGCATGCACCTGCTCAAAGGCATGGACAATCTTCAGCGCGAGATGGACCGCAGCGGCCTCATGCAGGCCATGGACAGCTTCAGCCAGCGCGCCTTCGGCATGCTGACCACTCCTTCAGTCCGCGATGCGTTTGACCTCACCAAAGAGTCGCTGCAAACGCGCGAGCGTTACGGTTTCAGCACCTACGGGCAGCGGGGCCTCATGGCCCGGCGCCTGGTTGAGGCCGGTTGCAGGTTTGTGACCATGGTCTGGGAGAACCCCTTCTCCACCACCATTCCAAAAAACTGCACCTACAACTGGGACAGCCACGCGGTGAACTGCGACATGTATGCAGACGCCCGCTGGCGCATGCCGGTGTATGATCAGGCCGCGTCAGCCTTGATCGAAGACATTCACCAGCGTGGTTTGGACAAAGATGTCCTCGTCATCATCACCGGAGAGTTTGGCCGCACGCCAAGGATCAATACGCAGATCGGCACCCAGACCGGCGTCAGCCAGCCAGGACGCGACCATTGGCCAAATGCCATGTCTTTCATCGTCAGTGGCGGCGGCATGCAGACGGGGCAGATCATTGGCGCGACGAATCCGCGCGCGGAATTCCCCATCGAACGTCCACTGAGTCCGAACGATCTCTGGGCCACGGTGTACCAGCATCTGGGCATCGACCCGAATGACACCTTCGACGACTTCCAAGGCCGCCCGATGCCCATTCTGCCCTTTGGCGAGCCGATCAAAGAACTGCTGCCGCTGGTGTGAATCAAACGAGCATCCGGCGCAGGACACAGCAACGATAGATTTGACCTGAGGGCCAGTCTGGCCTTGATGTCCGTACTCCTGGCCACCCGGCCTGAACGCAACCCACACCCACACAACCTCCATGGCTCTCCCTGTCGGCTCCAAAGCTCCCAGTTTCACTCTGAAATCCAAATCCGCCTCTGGCCTCAGCGATGTCTCGCTGCCCACCGGCAAGAACACCGTCCTGCTCTTCTTCCCCCTCGCCTTCACGGGCGTCTGCACTCAGGAACTCTGCGACATCACCGCAGGCCTCAGCTCCTACAGCGACCTCAACGCCGAAGTCATCGGCATTAGCGTGGACAGCCCCTTTGCACAGGAAGCCTGGGCGCAGAAGGAAAAAATCGGCATCACTCTGGTCAGCGACCTGAACAAGGAAACCACCAAGGCCTACGAAGTACTTTTCCCAGGTCTCGCCGGCATCGGCGATACCGCAGCACGTGCAGCCTTTGTCATCGACAAGAGTGGTGTCATTCAGTATTCCGAGCAGACTGCCACTCCGAAAGACCTGCCAAACTTTGAAGCCGTGAAGGCGAAGCTCGCCGAGCTTTCCTAATCCCTACCTTCATCAGGAACTTCAGATGCCATGTGATGCTGAGTCACATGGCATCTTTGTGTCAACTCAGCCCCCCTTCTCGCCATGCCCGCACACGCCGACCAGTTCTCCATCTCCACCCGGGGCAAAGGCACCTACGAGATCACGGACCGCTGTCAGGAAATCGTGCGCGCCAGCGGCATCCGCACAGGCATGGCGACAGTCTTTGTGCAGCACACCAGCGCCAGCCTGGTAATCTTCGAAAATGCTGATCCATCAGCACGAACGGACCTGCACAGTTTCTTCGACCACCTCGTGCCCGAAGACACCCCCTACTTCGTCCATACTTATGAGGGCCCGGACGACATGCCAAGCCACCTGCGCATGGCACTGACACGCACTTCGGAGGTCATCCCGGTGGTGAATGGGAAACTCGCTCTGGGGACATGGCAGGGCATCTTCCTCTTCGAACACCGCCGTGCGCCGCATACGCGAAGCATTGTGATGAGCGTAGTGGGGGAATGAAATACCCGCAGGCGGCCTGCCCGTATCACGTTCTTCAGACTTCGTTTAGCGCACGCAGATAATCAAACGTGTACAGCCCGGTGTTGTGCCCGTCGCTGAAATCAAACTGGATGGCGTATCCTCCCACCATGCGCCAGTCCTTCACGGTGACTCCGGGAAAGTGCTTCTGATCAGTGCCACCGATCTTCTTGCCCAGCAGATCCCGCTCGCCCGTGTTCTCCGCGCTCGGCGAGGCAGCACGCAGCTTTTCCATGGGGATATACTGCTCTGTGCCATCGTTCCAAACGAGAGCGACTTCATTGCCGATGAGTTCCAGGCGGGTTGGGGTCATAGAGAAAGCTAAACGGGGCTGGGTGGAAAAGCAAAAGGGACGCCCGAAAGCGTCCCTTTTGAAGTTTGAAGCCGAAATCCGGAAGGATTAACGGGAGTAGAGTTCGACGACGAGCTGCTCGTTGGCGATCGGGTTGATCTCTTCGCGCACTGGCACGCGATTGACCACACCGCTCATCTTGTCGCGATCCACCGTCATCCAGTCGGAAGCAGGAGTGCCCTGGGTCATTTCGAGGAAACGACCGACAAGCTGCTGGCTGCGCTGGCTGCTGGCGCGGGCGGCGACGACGTCACCGGGCTTCACCTGGTAGCTGGCGATGTTCACGACCTTGCCGTTCACAGTGATGTGGCGGTGGCTGACGAGCTGACGGGAGGCAAAGCGGGTGTTGGCGAAGCCCATGCGATACACCACGTTGTCGAGGCGCAGTTCAAGCATCTGCAGCAGGTTCTCACCGGTCACGCCCTTGCGGCGCTGAGCTTCGGCGAAGAAGCGGCGGAACTGCTTTTCCATGAGACCATACTGATAGCGCAGCTTCTGCTTTTCAGCGAGGGCGGTGCCGTATTCGGAAGTCTTGCGGCGGGTGTTGCGAGCGCCGTGCTGTCCTGGTGGGAAATTGCGGGTTTCGAGGGATTTGGAGGGACCGAAAAGCGCAATGCCGAAGCGGCGATTGATTTTTTCGCGAGGACCAGTGTAGCGAGCCATAGTAGGTGGTAGAAAAGAGCTGAGAGATTAGACGCGACGGGCTTTCGGCGGACGGCAGCCGTTGTGCGGGATGGGGGTCACGTCCTTGATGGTGGTCACTTCGACACCGAGGGCCTGCACGGCACGCACGGCGGACTCACGGCCGGAGCCTGGGCCACGAAGGCGGACTTCAGCTTCACGAAGGCCATGGCCCATGGCCTGGCGGCAGGCGTCCTGTGCAACAACCTGGGCGGCATATGCGGTGCCCTTACGGGAACCACGGAAGCCCATCTTGCCAGCGGTGGACCATCCGATCACACCACCCACGCGATCGGTGATCGTGACGATGGTGTTGTTGAAGGTGGCGTACACGTGGACGATGCCCTGGGAAACGTTCTTGGAGCCCTTGGCCTTGACGACCTTCTGCTGCTCGGCGCTTTCGCCACCGATCTCGAGCCAGACGCTCTGGGAAACCTGCTTGTCACCGCTGGTGGATGCGCGCTGATCTGCGGGTGCGGCAGGGGCAGCGGGAGTAGCAGGAGCTGCGGCAGGAGCAGGAGCTGCTGCGGCAGGTGCGGCGGGGGTCGTTTCTTCAGCCATGATATGTAGACGGGACGTTGCTTAAAATTCAGATTACTTCGCCTTCTGAGCACCGACGGTCTTACGTGGGCCTTTGCGGGTGCGGGCGTTGGTGTGCGTACGCTGGCCGCGCACTGGCAGACCACGGCGGTGACGATGGGCGCGGTAGCAGTTGATGCCCAGGATGCGCTTCATGTGCATCTGCAGCTCACGACGAAGGTCGCCTTCGATCGGAATCTTCATCGCCTGAACGGTCTGTGTGATCGCGGCGATCTGCTCGTCGCTCAGCTCACCTGCACGGATGTTGGGGTCAATGTTGGTGGCCGCAAGAATCTTGCGGCTGACAGGAAGACCAATGCCGTAGATGTAAGGCAGTGAGTATTCGATTTTCTTTTCGTTCGGGATTTCGACTCCAAGCAGGCGTGCCATAATTCAGTGAGGTGGGATTTAAAAAGAGTGGATCAACCCTGACGCTGTTTGTGACGTGGATTTTTGCAGACAACACGGACAACACCTTTGCGGCGGATAACACGGCAAAGTTCGCAGAGAGGTTTAACGGAGGTACGGACGCGCATACAGGAGTAGTAAGAGAAGGTGAGTCGGGGGGAACTCAAAACCCTGCTTTTGGAGCAGGGGGCAGGATGTCTAACACAGACGAAAAGGCGCGCAAGCTGGATTTTGATGAGTTATTCACATTTGTTGAGACCAGTTGCCCCGGCCTCCAGCCACGCCAATCATCCCGGCCTGATGAAAAACATCCTTTGTTTTGGCGATTCAAACACCTGGGGCTTCATGCCCGAAAGCATTTCCGCCCCCTTCCCTGAACGCCACCCCCATAATGTACGCTGGACCGGCATTCTGGCCGCCGAACTCGGCACCAGCTTCCGTGTGATCGAAGAAGGCCAGAACGGCCGCACCACGGTGCATGACGATCCCTTTGCCCTCGCACGCAATGGCAAAACCGTGCTGCCCGCCATCTTGGAATCTCAAAAGCCTCTCGATCTCGTGGTGCTCATGCTCGGCACCAATGACCTCAAGGCCGTGTTTGGCGTTTCCCCCGGAGAAATCGCCGCTGGCGTGAAGATCCTGGCGCAGATGATCCTGGGCAGTGATTCAGGCATCGGCCACAAAGCACCCAAACTCCTGCTGCTCTGCCCTCCAGCCGTCGGCGACCAACTGCACCTCCCCGATGTGGCCGCCAAGTTTCCCAACGGCCAAAAGGACAGCCGCAAGCTGCCGAAGTATTATGAAGCACTCGCCAGCGCACTCGGCTGCGGTTTCCTCAATACCCAGACATTGATCGAACCCGGCAGCGACGGCATTCATTTGGATGCAGCGGCCCATGGACGTCTCGGCAAAGCTGTGGCAGCCCTCGTGAAATCCCTTCTTCCGCCAGACGCATGACCTTGATCGAATCTTTTTATCCCGTTCTCAAACCGTGGCTGTTCAAGCTCGACGCTGAAAAGGCGCACACCTTCACGGTCAAGATGATGATCATCGCACATCGTCTCGGCATGCTGAAGTCCGTGGTCAGCGGGCCGCAGCAGCCACGCAGCGTGATGGGACTCACCTTCCCCAATGTGCTTGGACTCGCCGCAGGCATGGACAAATCCGCCAGCGCCGTCGAGGCCTGGGGCGCACTCGGCTTTGGCAGCGTGGAAGTCGGCACGCTCACACCTCGGCCACAGCCCGGAAACCCCAAGCCACGCCTCTTCCGCCTGCCCGAGCATGAAGCATTGATCAACCGCATGGGCTTCAACAATCCCGGCATCCAGTCCGCGGTGAAGAAGCTCGAAAAACGGCGTACCAAAGCCGTCGTCGGAGTGAACATCGGCAAGAATTTTGACACGCCGAATGAGGACGCCGTGAAGGACTACCTCATCTGCCTCAAGGCCGCCTACCGCGTGGCGGACTACATCGCCGTCAACATCTCCTCCCCCAACACCAAGGGCCTGCGCGACCTCCAGGCCGAAGGCGCCGTGCGCGAACTGATCGCCGCTTTGAAAAACGAGCAAGCTTCGCTGAAGAGAGAGCACGGCAAAACCGTGCCACTGCTGGTGAAGATCGCTCCGGATCTCAATGACATGCAGATCGAAGCGCTCGCCCGCGTCTTCAATGAGCAGCACATCGACGGCGTCATCGCCACAAACACCACGATCGATCGTGAATCCATCACCGGCCATCGCCTGGCCAATGAAAACGGCGGCCTGAGCGGCAGGCCCGTGCGGGAGCGCTCCAACCTCGTGCTGCAAGCCTTCCGCATGCTGCTCAAGGAGCAGATCCCGATCATCGGTGTAGGCGGCATCGTCCACGGCACCGATGCCGCTGAAAAGCTGAAAGCAGGCGCTGCGCTCGTGCAGGTGTACAGCGGTCTCGTCTATCGTGGCCCCGCCCTTGTGCGTGAAGTGCTGGAGACCGTCCGATAATCACGGCGGAGCCGTCACCGAAAGATGCACAAACTTCGCGTTTGCCGCATTGATCGGAATGACCGCCTTCACCTGCTGAGTGGTGCCATCATCACTCAGCACCGTCTGCACCACCCCGCTGCTGCTCCAGCTACCAGCGGCCAGTGTGTCGCTCCACTCCACTGTGAAGGTGGTGCCTGCGGTCACGGCAGAGGTGCTGCGTGAGTAGGTGTATTCAAAGTTTGCGCCATTGGTGGCAGCCGTTGCAGGCAGCACACTGCGCGTCGTAGGATTCAGGCGGCAGGCCCACTCGATGAGATTGGGGATGCCGTCGTTGTCAAAATCTCCACCGTCGGCCGCGGTGCCGGTATTTGCGGAGGTGCCAAAATTTTGCAGCCGCCAGTCGTCCAGCACACTCAGGGTGGTGAAGGTGAGGTCCTGACCATGGTAGCCACTGGCATTCACCCGATAGTGATACGTGGTGGAGGGCGTCAGCCCGCTGATTGCCCCATAAAACACGATTCCGGAGTTGGTGACCACCGGCCCACCAACCTGGCTGCCATAGGCTGTGGTAGGACCATAGTCAAAAGAGGTGGGGACGGAGGCGCCGGAAAGAATGACCGCCCCGCCTAAAGACGCAGAAGTGCTGCCTACCGCAGCAGCAGGCCCGGTCATAACATGCGGCTGGGGCACGCCCACGAGCTGCAAGGTGTGCGTACTGCCGGCACCGCAGACCAGCCCCATGGAAAACTGTCCGAAAGCAGGATATGGAGTCGGTAGCGAGAGAGGACGTTTTTGGTACAAAAACTGGCCGGGCGGTGAGCCGGTGATCTGAATGCCGAGCTGGAAAAAAGTGTCGTCTCCCCATACAGCGAGCAACTGGTCCGTGCACTGGGCCACACTGTGGTAGGCACCTGCAGCGATGCGGCTGACGGTTTTTCCATTGAGTGCTGAACCGCTCTGGGCGTTCACGAGCACGGGTACGGATCGATTGATGCCCCCTGGAGTTCTAGTGCCTGAGTTGTCCCCCAGCTGCCCCTGCGCATTGAGTCCCCAGGCGACAACCGTGCCGTCAGAGCAAAGCGCAAGACTATGGTTGCCGCCTGCTGCTATGGCGACCACGGTCCTGCCAAACAGGGCCGAAACGCCGCTGACGGTGTTGACCGCCACCGGCACCTGACGGTTGATGACGGTGTTGTCTCCCAGCTGCCCGTAGTTGTTGTTCCCCCAGGCCACCACGGTACCGTCAGAGCAGAGTGCCAGGCTGTGGCTGCCGCCTGCAGCGAGGGCCACCACGCTTTTGCCATAGAGCGCCGAGGCTCCTTGAGTTGCATTCACCGCCACAGGGACAAAAGCACTGTTGAAGCTGAGATTTCCCAGCTGCCCGCTATCATTGGCTCCCCAGCCTACCACGGTGCCGTCTGAGCAGAGGGCCAGATTGTGATTGCTGCCGGCGGAGATGCTTGTGACATACTTGCCAGCCAGGGCTGAAACGCCGCTCGTGGTGCTGACCGGCATGGGCACGTAGGGGCTGTAGCCAAAGATTTCGGTTCCCAGCTGCCCGATGCCGTTGTTCCCCCACGCGGCGATGGTGCCATCGGTGCAAAGCGCCAGGCTGTGCGCATCTCCAGCGGAGATGGCCACGACGTTTTTCCCATTCAGGGCGCTCACACCGCTGGTGAAGACGCTGACAGGAGTGGATGATGCAAAATGGTAACCCGACGCGCTCCCCAACTGCCCAAAATAGTTGTCTCCCCAGGCAGCAAGGGTGCCGTCCCAGCACAGGGCCAGGCTGTGTCCACCGCCTGCCGCCAGTGAGCGGATGACGTGCTGTGGAACCAGCGCCCCCAAAGTCGTGATCATCTGGGGCCCTGTGGCACCGTAATAGCCACCTCCGAGCTGGCCGCTGTTGCCGTTCCCCCATGCGAGGCCCTGCGTGTCCGCCCACTGCAGCACGAAGTCATTGCCAGTGCCGCCATAGTAGTTGGCCATGAAATGATAGGTAGTGCCATTATAGCTGAGCTCCACCAGCTGCCCCTGCGCCAGATTGTCAAACGTACCAAGGGGGGAGCCCATGGAGGTGTTGTTCACTACGGTGAAGCAGCTTCCTGCCGGTGGAATGACGCCGAGCGTGAGGTTCAGCGTGGTGCCGGTGGCGTTGAGTCCGCTGAGGCTCAGCGGCGCAGAATCGGGCGCCGTAAGAGTCGCTGAGAAAACCGCCGGCAGGGCACGAATGACGTTGAGTCCGTAGGTCTTGCTGGTGCTGCCGTCCTGGGAGGTGACGACGACGGCAATGGCGTTGTTTCCATACACCAGGCTCACAGGAGGTGCCGCACTGCCGGAGCTTACGGACACCCCGTTCACTGTCATCGTACTCCCGGCGTCCGCCAGCGCAGGTGTAAGCGTGATGGAGGCCGTGTCGGTGGAAACATTCACGGCATAGCGGGTGGTGTTTCCATTAAACGCGGGCATCAGCGAACCACTGTCCAGCGCGAGTCCCGAGAGACTGGGCCCCGGCGTGCGCACCAGCGCAAGGGTGTACGTTTGAGTGGTGACGCCGTCAGCCGCAGTGACGACGAAGGTGGCGGTATTGCTGCCTTCATTGAGGGGAAAGGCCGGGCCGGCCACGCCTGAAGCGACTGTCAGGCCGTTCATTTTCACAGCGGCATTCAAATCAGCCAGGGTCGGCGTGAGGGTGACGGAAGTCGTCACATAAGGCAAACTGACCGTGTAGCTTGTGATGCCGGGATCAAAGGTGGGGCTGAGTGTTCCTCCGCTGACGCCGAGGTCGGAGAGGGTGGCATTGTTGTTCAGCGCGGTGAACGTAAGATCACTGCCATTCACGGTGCCCGCCGCAGTGGTGCCATTGACACGGTAGTGGTAGAGCGTTCCCGGAGTGAGCCCCGAGATAGCCGCGCTGACTGGTGTAGCGGTACCACCGGTGACGGGTGTGGGCGTTCCTGCCGCCTGAGAGCCGTAGGACGTGGTGGTGCCATACTCAAAACTCACCGCCAAGCTGTCGTAGGCAGCCACCACCGTGCCGTTCAGCGTGGCGCTCGTGCCTCCCACAGACGAGGCCCCCTGAGTCAGCGCCACAGGGACGGGAGGCGATGCAGCCACAGCCACGGAGAAGGAGCATGGACCGCTGCTGCACGGGAGCATGCACCAGCGCTCCTGTGGCAGAAGATTGGCGGAGCTGACGAGCACAGCCGCCTTGCGCTGTGTTGTGGTGCCATCTCCCAACTGGCCGTCACCATTGTAACCCCAGGCGGTCAAAGTGCCATCGGTGCAAAGGGCCATGCTGTGGCTTTGGCCTACGGCAATCGCCGCGGCAGTCTTGCCATACAGGGCGGAAACGCCGCTGGCCGTATTCACTGCCACAGCTGCAGCTGTCGAGTTGATACTGGTGGAGTTGTTCCCGAGCTGCCCGTTGCTATTGTCTCCCCAGGCAACCAAGTTGCCGTCCGAACACAGCGCCATGCAGTGCTCCTCGCTGGCGGTGAGGGCCACCACCGTTTTGCCATATAGTGCGGAGGTCCCGCTGGTAGTGTTTGCGGCCACGGGTACGCTGACCTGATACGCAGTGCTGGCACCGAGTTCCCCGTCCTGATTCAGTCCCCAGCCGGCCACTGTGCCGTCAGAGCAGAACGCCACACTGTGCAGCCAGCCGCCAGTAAGAGCCACGACAGTTTTGCCATACAACGCCGAGACCCCGCTGACTGCATTGACAGCAACAGGCAGGTTGCGCGATGTGGTCGTGTTGTCTCCCAACTGGCCGTCTTCGTTGTCTCCCCAGGCCGCCACGAGGCCGTCTGCGCAGACTGCCAGACTGTGATAGGACCCTGCGCCGATTCCCACCACCGTCCTGCCCGCCAGCACGGAACCCGCGCTGGTATCCACAGCCACCGGCGTATTGCTCCAGGTCGTCGTGCCTAAACCTAGCTGACCATCAAAGCCCTCCCCCCAGGTTACTACGGTTCCATCTGAGCACAAAGCCATGCTGTGTGAGTTTCCTGCGGCAATAGCCGCCACCGTCTTGCCGAACAAGGCTGAGCCCGCTCCGGCATTGACGGTCACGGGCGAGGAGCGGTCGGTGTTGGTGCCGTCCCCCAGCTGACCACCCGAATTGTTTCCCCAAGCGGCCAAAGTGCCGTCCGAGCACAGCGCCAGCACATGAGATCCCCCCGTTGCCACCGCAACGATCGTCTTCCCAGCCAGCGCGGCTGTGACTTTCACCGGCACCGGAACGGATCGACTCGTCAGAGTGCTGTCCCCCAGCTGACTGTTTCCATTGTCGCCCCACGCAAACAGCCGGTTGCCCGCCCACACCAGCACGAGGTCATTCCCGCTGCCGCCGTAGTAGTGGGCCACATAGTTGTAAGTCACGCCGCCATAGCTCAATGCCACCGCCTGCCCCTGCGCCAGATTGTCAAAGGTGCCAGTGATGAAGGAAAGCCCCGTAACATTGACCACGCTCAAATTGATTCCGGTGGGTGGCGCGAAATTCAGAGTAAAATTCACCGTGTTTCCCCCCGCAGTGAAGCTGTCTGAGGTCACGGGCACGTCCGATGCGGAGTTCCAGGTCGCATTGATCACGGAGGCTTCAGCAGGCGCAGATAAGAATGCTGCCAAGCTGGCGATTGCCAGACAGAGCGAACGAAAAGAGGACGCGAAATGCATGTGAAAATCTCTTATATCAATTCCTCCAACCGATAACTCTTTTGCGTTATCATTCGTTGAATTTACCTTCGTAAAACGGGTGATGTAAACTGGATTTGAGCAAGGCAATTCCCTGTCTTCTTTAAAGAAGCGGCTTATCCCAAAAATGCCCCGCCTTGACCTTGGTTGTGCTTCTGCCAAGATGGTCGCCATGGAAACACCACTTCCCAAAATCCACGATAAACAACCCGTCGCCGTTGAACTTCCTGCCGGAGATCATTGGTGGTGTGCGTGTGGTTTGAGCGGGCATCAGCCGAACTGCGATGGCAGCCACAAAGGCACCGGTTTTGGTCCGAAGAAGTTCACCCTCCCCGAAGCGAAAAAGGTCTGGCTGTGCAACTGCAAGCACACCAAAAACCCGCCTTTCTGCGATGGCAGCCACAAGACGCTCTGAACCGTAGTCCCGATATTCGATCTCCGCATGACGCGCCGTGATGGGAATAACCCGCCCGGCGCGTTCTCTTACCTGCCAATCCCTCCCTTCAAACCATCCATGAACCGAAGCTGTTTTCTGTCTCTCGCCGCACTGCTGCTCGCAGCCTTGTCCGCCCACGCGCAAAACTTTGGCTTTGGGGATCCTACCGCAACGAAGCAGGAACGGGTGACCGCAGAACTCGTGGCCGCAGTGACAGCCGCCGCCCCCGGCCAGCCATTTCAAGCCGCCGTCAAACTCGTGCACGCCAAAGATTGCCACACCTACGGCAAAGTGCTGCCTGCAGGCGTCGTCGGGAAACCCACAAAGCTGACGTGGACGCTGCCGGAGGGCTGGCAGAGCGAGGAACTGTCCTGGCCTCCAACTCACAAGGTGCCCTCCACAGACGGCGCGATCAGCGAGGGCTATGATGGCACGGTTTATCTGCCGGTGAAGATCACTCCGCCTGCCAGCGCCGCCGTGGGCAGCAAGGCGGAGCTGAAGGTCAAGGTAAATGCGCTGGTGTGCGATCCGCAAAGCTGCATGCCCTTTATCAAGGAAGTGGCGCTGACGATCGATGTGTCGGCGGCTCCGGTGCCCAATGCCGCCACTGCCGAAGCTTTTGGCAATGCGCCCGCAGCCGAAAAAAAAAATCCTGACACGCCTCCGGCGGTAACGCCCTCAGCAGAGACAAAGCCCGCAGTAACCCCACCACCATCCGTCGAAACCAAACCGGCGACCGCCACCCCCGCCCCTGCGTCCGCAACTGCATCCGCCGGCGCAGCAAAGGCCGCCCTCCCCACCCTGCCCTTTCCTCTTCTGACGCTCTACGCCTTCATCGGCGGCTTGATCCTGAATGTGATGCCCTGCGTGTTTCCAGTGCTCGGCATCAAGGTGACCAGCGTGGTTCAGCAGGCCGGCTCTGACCGCCGCAAGGTGGTGCTGCATGGCCTGACGTACACGATCGGCATCCTCCTTTCGTTCTGGGCCCTGGGCGCGGTCGCCATCGTGTTTCACAAAGGCTGGGGCTACCTGCTGCAGCTGCCCGCCTTCAATTTCTGCCTGGCCGCCTTCTTCCTCGTCTTTGCGCTGAACATGGCCGGCCTGTTTGAGATCGGCACCTCCGTCATTGGCGTGGGTTCTGAGCTTCAGGCCAAGAGCGGACTTGGCGGCTCGTTCTTCTCCGGCCTTCTGGCCACAGCGGTCGCCACCCCCTGCTCCGCGCCGTTTCTCGGCACCGCGCTGGGCGCCACGCTGGCGCTTCCCGCTTCGCAGTCCATGCTGATCTTCACGCTCATCGGCCTGGGACTCGCGAGTCCGTTCCTGCTGCTCTCCGTCTTTCCCGTTCTCCTTTCCGCACTGCCAAGGCCCGGCGCCTGGATGGAGAGTTTCAAGCAGGGCATGTCCTTTCTCCTGTTTGGCACCGTGGGCTTCATGCTCTACGTGCTGACCACGCAGATCGAAGGCCTGCCGCTGATGTTCTCCTTTTTGAGCCTTTCGATCATCGCACTGGGCTGCTGGATCTACGGCCGCTGGGCGCTGCCGCACAAGCCAGCCCGCACGCAAAATGTCGCCCGGCTGCTCACCCTCCTCGCCCTGGCGGGCGGCCTTTGGGCAGGCTGGCCAAATGTGTCGGCCAAACGCGTGCATGCTGAAGATGCCGCGCCAGCAAAGGATTCCGATGCGCTGCACTGGGAAACCTGGTCGCCCGAAAAAGTCGCCGCGCTGCGTGCCTCAAAACAGCCTGTTTACATCGACTTCACCGCCTCCTGGTGCTTCACCTGCCAGGTCAACAAACGCGTGTATTCCGACGCCGGCCTTCGTGCTCTTTTCAAACAACACAAAGTCGCCACCCTCAAGGCCGACTGGTCCGACGAAAACGAAACCATCCGTCTCGCCCTCGAGGCCCTTGGCAAACGCGCCGTGCCGGTGAACGTGCTTTATATTCCTGGTGTTGAGGAGCCCTTCATCCTCGATGAACTCCTCACCGTGAGCAATGTGACTGCGGCGCTGAAGAAGCTGGAGAAATAGCCTTCAAATGAATCAGATCGCCTTCAACCTCGTCGTTCTCCGCACCGCCGATCTTGAACGCGCATCGATATTCTATGAATGCCTGGGCCTGCGGTTCATACGGCATCAGCACGGCACCGGGCCTGAGCATCTGGCTGCTGAGTTTGACGGCTGTGTCTTCGAACTTTACCCCCAGGCTCCGGACGGAGCTTCGACGCGCGCCACCCGCATCGGCTTTCGCTTGTCTTCTCTCGATGCTGTGATCACAGCTCTCGGCAAGGTCCCTGACGCGGTCATCATATCCCCTCCGCAGGGATCGCCGTGGGGGCTTCGCGCAGTCGTGACCGACCCCGACGGGCATCGCATCGAACTCGTGGAGGCTTGATCAAATGGACGCCGAACTCCAACGCCAAATAGAGCTGCATTCGGCGGGAGCGGCGGCCCCACATGCAGGCATCTATTCTGACCTCGGAGTGCCCTCGACCACGGAGCCATTGGATGAAGCGATCATCAGCAAGTGGGTCCTACCCTTCTACATGTGGAAGATCCGTGAACCAGAGGTGTTCATCACGAATTATTTGCCAATTCGCGCCGAAATAAGCGTCGAATTATGCCGGTCTCTCTTGATCTCGTCCAACTGGCGTCCTCGCATTGCCGCAGCGTATTTCGCTGCGATCGAGCGGTTCCAGGAACTGGAAGGACACATCGGACGATTATTCCTTCGGTCTGACGTCTGCTATTCAGGTCAGGGATACACACTTGCACTGGCAGTTTTCAATACACCCCGTTCGCTTGATTTCGTGAGAAAGTATCTGGATCATTATCTTACCAGAAAAGACCTTGGCTTTGATCAATCATACGCGATGGCCGCGCTCCACTACATGGACGCCCAGAACGGCACTTCCTATTTCGAGCGGTACCTCCCGTTGTGGAAGTCCTTCATCGGCAACAACCCCAATTTCAATCTTTACGGCACTCTTGAGCGGTTCGCCCAAGAGGCGGCGAATATCCTGATCATCAGAAACAGCGTAATGAGCGCACCCTCTATTGCTTGAATCCCTACACCTTCGTCAGCTGCCTCCTCAAACTGATCTCCACCGCGGTAATGATGAGAGCCAGCGAGAAAAGAATGACGATGCTGTTGATCCAAAGCGTGTTGTACTTCGTGCCCATGTAAGTCTTCCGCGTGCCGAAGAAAACGTTGGGACTGGCTTTGCGGCGGTAGTCCTCGCGCTCCATCTCCGCCTTGGTCACCAGGTCCAGCACCTTGCGGTTCACGTAGATTTCTTCGGCGCTCACGCCGTCGTTTTGCTGCAGCATGCTGTCGAGCATGGGTGGCTCGATGCGGCCGCTCAGAACTGCATCGCGAATGGAGCCAAGTCGCTTGGAAATTTCCCGCGGGTTCTCGGCATAGAGGCCTGACACCACCGCCAGCGACTGCTTGGTAAGCTCCAGTTCATGGCGCTGCCGGTCGCTCATGTCAGCACCGGAAGGTGGCAGCAGTGACTGGATGCGTTCGTCCAGAAAGTCCTGGTTGCGCGTCAGCGGGTTGAGCTTGGACTGCGAGATGACCATGCCCTCGTAGGACCACCTCAGCGGCATGAACTGGCAGATGAAGGGCACCTTCAGCTTGCTGGCGTTTTCCTCGTCATTGCCCGATTTTTTTAGCCACTTGCCAACGGAGTACACGAGATCCAGGTTCTTGTTCATCTCCTCGTATTTGATCAGCGCCCCGCCGAGAATGATCTGCGGGATGAGCAGCAGCGGAATGGCGTTCACCGCCGTGCGGTTGTCACTGACGATGCTGGAAATGAACAGCCCCAGACACACACCCGTGAGCGAGGTGAGAAACATCCACCACAGGTGAATGAGAAACATGTCCCGTATCTCCAGGATCCAGTTGCCAATGAGCAGATAAATCACGCATTGCACCATCGCGAATGTCGAGAGCGAGATGATCTTGCCGCTCAGGTAGTAAAACGTTCGCAGGTTGTGATTGCGCTCCCGGCTCAGCGTGTGGCGGTCGCGGATGATCTCATCCGCGCTGTTCGTCAGCCCCAGAAACATCGCCACCACGAGGCTCATGAAGAGATACGTCGGAATGTGGAAGGCCGTGGCAAACGTGTAGTGCTTCTCCTCCGAGTACTTCAGCACACTGGAGATCAGCCAGGCCAGCAGCGGCGCTTCCAGAAGTGTCGTCAGCAGGTTGGTGCGATTTCGCAGTTTGCTCAGAAACGCGCGCTTCAGCAGGGTAAAGAAAAGAATGCTCTCCTCGCGGAAGGTATGCTTCGGCGGCTTGGGCGTGTTGCGCATGCGGCTGGCGCTCTGGCTCTCATCACGCTTCGGCCGGGCTATGAGACTCGTGCTGCCCGGGGCAGTCTTCTGCTTCGCCATGCTCTCCATGATGAGATGGCGCTGGTAGGAGTCCCGCCAGAAATTGGGTGGAAAGCGCCGCGCTGCCACGAGGTGCCCGTCCGCGCTGCGTTCATGAATGATGTCTCCGCTGATGTCACGCAGCGGCGTCTCCAGCACATCAAAGACAAAGTCCGGCGTCAGTTTGTCCGGCGGCTGCGCATCAGCATCGCCGGCCTGTCCGGTTTCGGTATGGTACACGCGCCAGAAATACTCCAGCATGCCCTGCGGCGTGCCGTAGTAGGCCAGCTTGCCGCCTTTATCCAGCAGCAGCGCCTTGTCGAACATCTGCAGCAGGCGCGAGCTCGGCTGATGGATCGAGGTGATCACAATCTTGTTGCGCGCCAGACTGCGGATGATCTCCAGCACATGTTCGCTGTCCTTGGAAGACAGGCCTGAAGTCGGCTCGTCGAACAAATACACGTCGGAAATCCCGATCATGTCGAGGCCGGCATTGAGGCGTTTGCGTTCACCACCGCTGAGAAACTTCTGCTGCGGCGTGCCGGCCAGGCGGTCCCGCAGATCGGCCAGACCAAGTTCCGCCAGCTTTGCGTCCACACGTTTGCGCCGCTCCTCTGTCTTCAAATGCGGGCAGCGCACTGCTACGGAAAAATCAAGGTTCTCCTGCACCTTCAGCAGAGGATCAAAGGCATCCTCCTGCGGGATGTAGGCGATGTAGGGCGTGAGATTGGGCAGGTTTTCATACAGCGCCATGCCATTCATCAGCACCTCGCCCCCCTTCGGCTTGAGTTGACCGCCGAGAATGCGCAGCAGCGTGCTCTTGCCGCAGCCGCTTGGTCCCATTACACAGATCATTTCACCACGTCGTGCCAGGAAGCTCACGCCGTCCTGCGCCGTGTCGCGCCCGTCAAAGCGGTGGCTGAGTTCGCGCACTTCGATCTGCCGCACCGTATTGCGCTCCTCTTCGATGATGCGATCGGCAAAGTGGCAGCGCAGGTACTGCCCTTCCCCTAGCGTTATGGTGTCGCCATCATTGAGGTTGATCCGGTCGCGCACGGGGATTAATCCGATGTAGAGCGGCCGTGACGAACGCAGCACTTCCAGCACACCGGTTTTCTGTGCGTAATTGCATTCAATGCGCAGGAGGATTTCGCCGTCCGTATCCTCGGAAAGAAGGATGTCCCCTTCATCCAGCAGCTCAGGCTTGTTGGAGACGAGGTAGGTGTTGCGGCTGCCCTCCAGCCGGAACTGGCCGCCAAACTCCTGCGCACGCACGCGCAGATCCCGCAGGGCGATCTCCACCTCCCCATGCGCGATGATGCTGTCCTCGATGCTCGCCTCCACCACCGTGCCGCTGCTCAGAACGACACCATTCAGCGTCGCCTTCGTGGTCCGCAGCGCCTCCACCGTCACGCCCAGGCCAAAGCTCAGGCGCAGGTTGGTGCCGCGCGTGCGTTGCGGGGCGATTTCCGCGCTGCCGCTGTCCGTCAGCGTGAGGTAGATCTGCGTGCCTGAGAGCGTCTTCTTGGAGTTGAAGTAAGTGATCAGGTCATTGTAGTCCAGCGTCACATCCTCCATCACCACACGCTCGCCCGGATACAGACGCGAGAACTCACCCGGCGGCTGCCGCCGGCTGCGCACCAGGATGGAAATGCTCCCCGTGTTTTTAAGCAGCACCAGATTCTGAAACCGGAACGCCACCACCGAGCAGTCATCCGAAAGCGAGCGCAGCAGCACATCACAATTTTTCGTGGCTCCAATGCGCAGCGTGTCCAGCGGCTGCCCGCCCTTGGTGGAAAAGCCCTCCTCCGGCGGCTTGTCTCCCGCATTCAACTGATAGACGATGTCGATGGCCTGGGCGGCGATGCCGAGGTTCGTCATGAAGAGGTAGAACTCCACCATCTGCCGCTGATTCTGCTGCGCACGCGAGATCAGCAGGTACAACTGCACGCCCAGCAGGATCTTCTGCTCCTGCGTCAGCTTGTGGCTGAGTTCTTTCGCTCGCTGCGTCAGGTCCTGCGGCTCCTGCAGTGCCTCGAAATAGAGGCGGCGCATGTCGGCGTAGATCGCCTCCGGGTAGTCGTAGCGCAGGTAGCCCAGGCTGGACTCCACTTCCTCCTCTTCGATGTTGCCGTCCAGCTTGCTGAATGCAGCGAAGACCTCGATCAGCACCGGCAGCATCGTGTTTGCCGTGGCTGCCGCAGCAGCAGACACCTGCGGCTGGCCGTTCCAAAGATGCGCCCAACGGTCTGGCGACCACCAGGGCAGGCTTGCCGGGTCATGCTCTCCGTTCGCAGCGTTCTGCGCTTTCGTGGTGAACTTTTTGACGAGTTTTTTGACCAGGCTCATGCGGTAGGTGTCTTGGCAGGCCGTCTGAGGTCCTGCCCGGCGGTGGCGACTATGGAGTTCGTTTGCACAAACACAACACACGAGACGCGAATGCCTCTTCATCACGCACAAAAAAGGCGGCCCGGTTGCCCAGGCCGCCATGAAAGCGCACTTATCCTAAGACCTCACACGCTGCGGTCTCGCGGCTCTCCGCCTCTCCTTTGCTGCAGCTGTGCGGGCGGAGGCCCCTGTGGAGCACGTTCACCACGCGGTCCTGGAGGTGCCTGATGAGGCCCGCCATCGCGTGGAGATGGCCCACGTCCGTGATCTCCGCCGTGCATGCCTGGCTGTGGCGGGTGCATGTGCTGCCGGTCCTGCGGTTGAGGTCCGGGGCCCCGGTGTACACCACCACCACCCGGCTGCTGGCCGAAAGGCTGCGGACCGCCGCCGTGATCTCCATCGCGCATGGCTCCAGGCTGTGGCCCGGGGCCGCGATGCTGCTGAAACCCGCGATCGCCACCGAATCCGCCTCCCATGCGCGGACGAGCAAACTCTTGCGGCCTTGGTCCCCGATGCTCACCGCCACGCTGGCGGCCGAACGCCTCCGGACCTGGACCCCGATGCTGGCCAAAATGTTGCGGTCCCGGGCCACGATGCCCCCCCTGCATGTCCCCATGCTGCGGATCAGGTCCGCGATGTTGGCCAAAGTGCTGCGGCTGCCTGCTGCCAAATCGCTGACCTTCGCCACGCCCCATCCGGCCCTGCGGCATCCCCTGTCCGCGATGCATGCGCCCATGCTGTGGACCACCCTGCGGCGCGGGGCCATGAAAGCCATGGCCACTCCCCGGCGCGCCAAAGGTTCCGCGCTGGGCAAAGGACTGCGGACCGCGCGCCTCGGGACGTGGATGCCCGCCACCAAACGCTTGCGGACCACGCGGACCTGGTGGCTGACGGAAGTGCTCCTGACCATTTCCTTGCTCATGATTTCGATGATTCTGTCCAGGTGCATTCCTGGGTCCATGATCGCCCTGGGGCGCAGGATGATTCATCGCTCCTGGGTTGGACCGCGATTGAGGTACGGCGTGTTGTTGATCACCGCGCGGTGGATTACCACGCTGTTGCTCTCCGCCCTGCTGCCCTTCCATGGGGGGGCGGCGAAAGCCATCACGACCCGCTCCCGGGCCCTGCTCCGGACCGCGATTGCCACCGTCGGGCGGGTTCACCGGCCCGCCGCGTCCACTGGGTGCCGGATTCACCGGTCCGGGCTGAGGACTGCGAGGCCCCGGAGCCTCGGGCCGCGGAGCATTCTCCCCACGGCGACTCTCCGGGCGAGGCTGAGCCTGAGACGCTGCTGGCGGTGCAGGTGGAAGCTCCTTGCGGGGTTCTGCCACAGGTGGCGGCGGGGGCTGGTCGGCGGGCTTGGCGTCCTGTGCCTGCAAAGGAGCCATGCCGAGGGCAAGCGCACCGCAGAGCCAGGTAATTCGGTTGGTTTTGAATTTCATAGAGAATACGTTTTAGGTTGGCTGCAGACGGTCGAACACCCGTAACGCCCAAGAGTTTCTTTGTTAATCACGGCTCATTTGCCGATGCCCTCCAAGACTCTTCCAAAAGGCGAATTTTCCACGTTTCGGAAGGCCCATTTAACCACATTCTCTTTTTTGAGAATCTTAAATTGACGCATTCCTGCGAAACGTTTAGCTTAATTAACAATCAACCATGCCTCTCACTTTAAGAAAATAATATGGCTAAACTAGTAATCATAGACGACGAAGCCGCCATTCTGGAACTCATGACCAAGCTTTGCAAAGCGGCCGGTCATCAGGTTTTCGGCTGCACCACCGGCATCGACGGCATCGCGGCCATTCGTTCCAACCAGCCCGACCTCGTCATCGTGGACCTTCGCATTGGCGATGTGAACGGCCTCGACCTCGTCAGCATGTGCCGCGATCAGTTCCCCAGCACCGCCGTCATCATGGTCACCGGCCACGGCAGCGTCGAGACCGCCGTGGAGGCCATGCGCCTCGGCGCCTTCGACTACCTTACCAAGCCCTTCGACCTCGGCGACCTCATCAAAACGGTCAATCAGGCCCTGCAGCGCAACGGCATCGCCGCCGCGACTCCCACCAGCATCCCCAGCGCCACCCTGCGCTCCTCCTCCGCCTCCAAGCTCATCGGCCACAGCGATGCCATCCAGCGCATTTTTGATATCGTGCGTCGCGTCGCCAACAACGACAGCCCCGTCCTCCTGGAGGGTGAATTCGGCGTCGGCAAGCACATGGTCGCCCGTGCACTGCACGAGGCCAGCCGCCGCAGCAGCTCCCCCTATAAAGAGCTTCAATGCAGCGCCATGCCCGAGGACGCACTCGAAACCGAGCTCTTTGGCCAGACCGCCATCTTCAACCGCGTCTCCGGCGGTACCATTCACCTTGCGGAGGTCAATCAGCTCCCGGCCCGCATCCAGGCCCAGCTCAATACCTTCCTGGACGAAGCCCAGTCCAAGAAAGGCTGGGGAAACAGCTCCAATGCGTCCGATTTCCGTCTCGTCGTCTCCAGCACCACCTCTCTCGAAGACGCCGTAAAGGCCGGCAAGTTCCGCGAAGACCTCTTCTACAAGCTCTCCGTCGTGCCCCTCAAAATCCCGCCGCTGCGTGAGCGTCGCGTCGATGTCCGCCCCCTCGTCGAGCACTTCCTCAAAGACCTCGCCGATCGCACCGACGCCAAGCCCAAGACCATCGATACCAGCGCCATCGAGTTCTTGGAAAAATACACCTGGCCCGGCAACGTCAGCGAACTGCGCAATGCCATCGAGCGCGCCTGCGCCTTCGCCGAAAACGACCGCGTCCGCCCTTCCGACCTCCCCGCCAAAGTCACCCAGCAGATCGAGATTCCCACCCCGGCCACGACCGAGGGCATCACCAAGCTCCCCATCGGCTCCACGCTGGACGACTTCATCAAAGGCCAGGAACGCGCCTTCATTCAGGAGACCCTCAAATACAACAGCGGTTCCCGCGAAAAAACCGCCAGCATGCTCGGCGTCTCCATCGCCACCCTCTACCGCAAAATGGGCCTGAATGTGGAGCGCAAGACCACCTCATAGCGGCCAGCAAAAAAGATTCAGTCAGGGCATGAAGCCGGCCTCCGGGCCGGCTTTGTGTTTTCCAAACTAGCTCTGTTCCTGTGAAAAAGGGGCCGCTTCGCAAACCCAAACCACCTGGGAGGTTTTCAAACACGGCCCGCCACCACCGCGGTCCGGAGAACGCCGAGACGCAATTAACACGAAAAACTCCGCGTTCTCCGAATCTCCGCAGTGTTTCAGTCCGTTCAGACATCTCATCATCCATCGTTTACGAAGGTTGCACAGCCCCTTCCCTGCCCCCACATTCACGCCCACCTATTTCCCCTGCTTTTGAGCCCCCCCGCCACCATCCTCTACTGCCGCTGCGCCTACGCTCAAGTCGTGCCTTCCGGCGTCAAAAACGAAGTCCTGCAAAAGCTTTGCGAGTCGGACACCAGCTTTGAAACCGTCTCCGACCTCTGCGAAATGGCCGCCCATCGCGATCCCCGACTCCAGGCCATCGCATCCTGCGGCAAGCTCAAGATCGCCGCCTGCTACCCCCGCGCCGTCAAAGGCCTCTTCCAGCAAGCCGGATCCCCACTCCCCGACGACACCGAGATCCTCAACATGCGCACCCAGACCGCCCAGGAAATCGCCGATGCGCTGCTGGGCGCGCCCACCTTGCCCACCGCTTGACCCACAGCCCCAGCCCGCCACAAACCGAGAACCGAGAACTCCGGCAACTTTAAACTTCCAACCTTAAACTTGAAACTTTAGCGCAGCGCCATGATCACCCACACCCACCGCCCCCTCCGCGTCGTCCTCTACGAAGGCAGCGGCAGCATCCAGCTTCCTGCGGAATCTCGTGCCAAAGTGATGATGGCCCTGTTGGACAAAGGCTACACCGTCACCCGCAGCGGCCAGAGCGCCACCACCATGCCGCATGACGAGCGCAGCCTGCTTGTGCTCGGCGCGTTTGAAGGACAAGCCCCAACTCTCGAAGACGCCACCGGCAAAGTCACCATCGACACCCGCGACATCACCGGCCTCGAACCCGAAGCCATCGTCGCCCTCGTGGACAAATCTCGCGGCGAGAAAACCATGAACGAACCCGGCAAATGGAAGCCCTGGTTCCCCGTCATCGACTACTCCCGCTGCACCAACTGCATGCAGTGCCTCAGCTTCTGCCTCTTCGATGTCTATGGCGTCAGCGAGGACAACAAGATCCAGGTGCAGAACAACGACAACTGCAAGACCAACTGCCCCGCCTGCTCCCGCGTCTGCCCGGAAGTCGCCATCATGTTCCCCAAGTATCAGGCCGGCCCCATCAACGGCGACGAGATCAACGAAAAGGAAGCCGGACGCGAGAAGATCAAAGTGGACATCTCCTCCCTCCTCGGCGGCGACATCTACTCCGCCCTCAAAGACCGCAGCGCCGCCGCCAAATCCCGCTTCAGCAAAGAACGCAGCCCCGACAAAGCCCTCGACGAGCGCAAAAAATGCCTCACCAAACTCGTCGGCGACGGCTTCATCCCCGCCGATGTCCTCGCCAGCCTGCCGAGCACCGAAGAGATCTTGAAGAAGGCGGAGATAGCCAAGGCGAAGGCTGCGGCGGCGTTAGCGGCGCAGTAGGAGAGGGTTGAGGCTCGATTCTGCTTTAACACGACATGCAAATCTGTGTTCGAGGTCGGAGATGATATGCGCGGTCTTGGAGCGCGCTCATCAAGAATAGCATAGCCATTTATTACAACCTTAATCTCATGAGCAGTGCCCCATCTTCGTTCTTGCGACACACGCCACAGCCATTCGCTCCCCCAAGTGATGATCCATTTCGTGATGATGTATTTGAAAGAAAGCCTCAAGCGGAGAAACTTACAGAGCTTATTCAAGGCTTTGCAAACCAACCTTTCGTTCTTGCCATTAATGGGGTTTGGGGTTCTGGAAAATCCATGTTTCTAAACATGTGGGATGCGCACCTTCGGCAAAATGGATTTCACACCTTGCGCTTCAACGCCTGGGAAAACGATCATTCCGAGGACCCATTTGCCTCTATATTTTCTGAATTCAGGCAACTCACACAAACTAAAGAGACGGAAAAACAAAATGGCCTCACTAAGCTCTACAAAAAGGCCAAAAAAATGGCCGTTCCAATCCTCGCTAAATCCACGGCTTCCGCAATTAAACATGCCACCATGGGGGTTCTGGATCTTAGTCCCGATGCAGAGTCAGCTCTCGGCGAACTAGCAGAGCAGTCAGCCAAGCATTTATTAGAAAGGGCGGAATCCGCCAAAAAGAGTATTGAGTCTTTCCGGGAGGAACTCGCTAAATTTGTCAAGGAAGCTGCCACAGATAAACCGGTAGTTTACTTCATTGACGAGCTAGATCGCTGCCGCCCCACATATGCCATTTCAGTTCTAGAACGAGTAAAACACCTCCTGAATGTTTCAGGAATTGTTTTTGTTTTCGCTTGGGATCGATTTCAATTGAATGAAACCATTCGAAACATCTATGGTCAACAAACCGACCCGAGCGGTTATCTGTTCAGATTTGTTGACCTAGAGTTTAATCTTTCAGTCACCTCTCATCGTAGGTATTGCCACGCTCTAATGCAAAGATTTGGTCTGTTCGATTATCTAGATCAAAACTTAAACAGCGAAACGTCTTCAATTATCATGAATACATTTCCCGAGCATGCTAAAAGTTTACACCTCAGCATAAGGGATCAAGAAAAAGTGTTCACAATACTTTCTGTTGCGATTCGGACAGGATTTCAGGAGGATGCATCTTATATTGAAGCGTTAGTCGTCATGGCTGCATTGCGGATCAAATTTTCAGAGGTTTATAAAGCGATATGTAAACTAAGCATAGCCCCTGGAAATAGCAGCCCTCATCAACTCATTGATAACGAGCTTCCGTCTATCCTTGGGCGAACTTTCTGGCAATCAAATGAAGGCGGTCTCTTCGAGGGCCATCTGATTTACTTATTCTTCAACAAACAACCAGATTTGTTGCCTGGTAAATATGCATATTTGCAATCACCCCAAGCACAGCATTCTTTGCCCGGCCGGGAATCGCGAGTGCAGAGCGCATATAGATATTCCCACAGCTTCAGTCGCAAGGGCGGACTTTTCGCCTGCATTATTAATAAAATTGAGTTCTCAGAAAATTTTCTTTCCTGATCAGCCCTGACATTTGCCAACAACCCAAGGGATAGCTCGAGTGTGAGCTAATGAACACAATATTCCCTGTCTTTAGCTTTCCACACTAATTCCATGCCCACCCGCCGCCACTTCCTCCGCACCTCCGCGCTCACCCTCGGCTCCCCCACCCTCTCCACCTTCGCTCAAACCTCCACCTCCCCGGAGAAGACTGTCCTCCTCCACTGCGGCTGGGCCACGAAGAACATCGGCGATATCGGCCACACACCCGGCACGCTTCGTTTCCTGGAGCAATACCTCCCCGAAGCACGCGTTGTGCTGTGGGCGGCGAACACCAATGAAGCGGTGGATGCCATGCTGATGAAGCGCTTCCCCAAGCTCACAATCGTGAAGGGCTATCTTTCCAAAGAAGGCCCGGTGCAGGACGCGGTGAAGAAGTGTGACTTCTTCCTCCAAGGGCCGGGCATGGGCCAGAGCACGGACTTCATGACCTTCTGCCAAAAAATCGGCAAGCCTTGGGGCCTTCAGGGTCAGTCCTTCTTCCCCGACATGGTCACGGGAAAGGACGCGGACAAGCGCATCTCCCTGCTGAACAGCGCCGCCTACATCTACTGCCGCGATTCCAAAACCCTCAAGCTCCTGCAAGACACCGGCGTCAAGCCACCCGTGCTTGAGTGGGGGCCGGACGGCTGCTTCGGCATCGACGTCCGCGATGATGAAAAAGCGCTCGCCCGATTGAAGAAGCACGGCTTGGAGGAAAAGAAGTTTATCACCCTCCAGCTTCGCACCCACACCCCCACCAGCCCCGGCGTGGACGACAAGCGCCCACAGAAGCTCAATCCGCTGCACCCCACCCCCGAAAACATCGCCGACGACACCCGCCGCGCGAAGGTTTACCAGGACCTCATCGCCATGTGGGTCAAGGAAACCGGCTTCAAAGTCGTCATCGCCCCCGAGGTGCGCAAGGAGATGGAGTACAACAAGCAGTTCATCTACGACACCCTGCCGGACAATCTGAAACCCTACGTGGTGAACTTCGACGAGTTCTGGAACGTGGACGAAGCCTGCTCCTTCTACGCCCGCGCCCACACCGTCATCTGCCATGAGCCGCACACGCCGATCATGGCGCTGGCCATGGGCACGCCGATGATGCACACCTTCTCCGAATTCCACTCGCCCAAGTGCTGGATGTTCAAGGACATCGGCCTCGAAGAATGGGCCCCCGAATTCGACTCCACCCCCGCCACCAAGATGTTCGAGATCCTCATGGGCATCCACAAGGACTACCCCGGAGCACAGGCAAAGGTCAAAAAAGCCATGGCCTACGTCGAAGAACGCGCCGCCGCGCAGATGAAGGTGCTGAAGGGTGTCATCAAGGCGTGATCGCCGCCCCCCGGCCTCAAGCTGGACCAAAAGCATCCATTCCCCGTTAATTTTGGACACAAATTAACCTTGTAGGGAGGTGGGGCTACCGCGTATATAGACTATTAGCCTATTACCGCAATGAATCCTCCGCCGCCAGGAACGCCGCAGAATCCGCCACCACCAGGGAACCCAGGTGCCACGCAGCCGTTGCCTCATGGTTACCCGCCTCCGCAAGGCTACCCGCCGCAGATGCCAGGCTATCCGCAGGGCTATCCACCTCCTCAAGGCTACCCGCCGCAGATGCCCGGCTACCCTCAGGGCTATCCTGCGCCACAAGGCTATCCTCCGCAGATGCCCGGCTATCCGCAGGGCTATCCCATGCCGCAGGGTTATCCTCCTCAGGGCTACCCGGCTCCCCAAGGCTATCCGCCGCAGATGCCAGGCTATCCGCCAGGATACGTGCCTACGATGCCCATGCCAGCCATGATGCCGCCTCCTGCGCCGTCCACGGGTACAGGTCCCGCCGCTCCTAAACCAGCCGCACCCAAACCCGCCAGCGCTGCCGTTCCCGTCGCAGTGCCGATGCCTGCCGTGGCAGTTCCTGCCGCGCCCATGTCCGGCGGCGTGGCTCCCGTCATGCCTGTGCCAAGCACTCCGATTGCGGTGGCGCTTGAACCGACCGATAACGATGGCAGCGAAGCCGGGACACTGGGAGAACTGCACGAGGGGCAGGTATACCATCCCCCCGCGCTCACCCACATCGAGACAGGCCCTCCGCCCAATAAATTCGTCCAGATGTGGCGCAAGGCCGGAGCCAGCTCCCTCCTGTTGAGCATCCTCATTCACGCCGGCCTCGGCGTCCTCGCCCTCTTCATCGTCTTCCAGACCGGCGTCATGGACAAGCAGGTCGACTTCCTCCCCGGCGGCGGCACCGCCCAGGGTGCCAAGGCCAGCGCCGATCTGCAGCACAAAGTGCAGCAGAAAAAGCGCAGCACCATCAACAAGGCCATGCCCATGAAGAAGCTGGTCAGCACCAGCATGAACTCGTCCATCTCGCTGCCGGAAGCGCCGCCAGATGCTCTCGACATGCCGGACGTCAGCGCCATGATGGGCGGTGGTGCTCTCGGAGCCAGCGGCGGTTTCGGCACCGGCGGTGCCGGTGGCGGCTTTGGCAAAGGCATGGGCCTCGGCGCAGCCAATGGCTTCGTCACCCTGCCACCCTCCATGCGCAGCCGCTGCTCCACCCAGGAGCGCTTGGAAAAGCTCCGCCAAAACGGCGGCTCCCCCGAGTGCGAAGCTGCGGTGTCTGCGTCTCTCGAATGGCTCAAAACTCAGCAGAACGCGGACGGCTCCTGGGGCCGTGGCAATAAGTGCGCCATGACCGGCCTCGCCTTGCTTTGCTTCCTCGGCCGCTGCGAAACCCCCGAGTCCCCCTTCTACGGCGACAACGTCACCAAGGGCATCATGTTCCTTCTGGAAGTCGGCAAAAAGAATCCCCACGGCATCTTCTCTGAAACCGGCTGGAAAGGCGAGGCAGCAGGCGGCAAAGGCGGCGCAGGCACCTACGAGCACGGCATCGCCACCTACGCTCTCGGTGAAATGTACACCCTGGCCCGTCTCGGCAGCAAATCCCTCCCAGGCATGCGCGAAGGCTTCGAAAAAGGCGTGAAGGTCATCATCGACAACCAGACCCCCAAGGGTGCCTGGGCCTACGGTGGCAAAGACCAGATCGTTTACAACAAGGCCGGCGGCGCCGACCTTTCCGTCGTAGGCTGGCAGTTCCAGGCGCTCAAAGCGGCCAAGAACACCGGCCTGAAGATCGAAGGCCTGCACAGCTCCATCGGCAAGATGACCGATTACCTCGAAACCATGCAGACCAAGGACGGCGGTTTCGGCGGCAGCAATCGCGACCAGCACTACAACCAGTGGAGCCTCTCCGGCGTGGGCATCCTCGGCCTGCAAACCATGGCCAAAGGCAAGACCGCCTCGATCAAGAAAGGCATCAAGTTCCTCCGTGATTTCATCACCGCCGAGCCGCTCGACTGGAACAAGAACTGCAACCTCTACTGCTGGTACTACTACACCCAGGCCTTCTTCCAGCAGGGTGGGGACGACTGGAAGTTCTACAATCAGCAGTTCCTTCCCCAGATCCTCGGCGCCCAGCAGCCCGATGGCTCCTTCAAGCACGGCCGTCCCAACTGGCCTGCTGGCGACGCCGCGGACGCCATCTATCGCCAGTGCCTCTGCACCCTTCAGCTCGAAGTATATTACCGCTACCTCAAAGTCGGCGACCGCGAAGAGTCCTCCTTCTTCGACAAATAATCGCATACGCCTGAAGGCCAATCTGGAGTACGATAGACAGTCTTGTCTGTCGTACCCAGCGCTTCGCAAAAACCAACTGCCCGCAATCCCACCTTCGATTGCGCTGCATAGGTTTGCATCCAACGCAGCTCTCCCGGCTACTTCGCCCCGACCTGACGCAACCACTCCTCCAGATTGTAATAGTTCGTCACGCGGCGAACTTGACCACCTGCGATGTCAAAGAATGCTCCAACGCGCAGACGGTAGCGCTGCCCGCTTGCAGGCGGCAGGCCTTCATCCGTGGCAAGGTACTCTCCCTCGATGAAAAACTCCGCCGCCCCGCGTGTGCCATCGCTATTGGCAAACACCACGAGATCGCACACCTGCTCCCGATAGCAGCGATCCATGCGCACCAAAAACGCCTCAAACGCGCCCCTTCCCGTCTCAGAGCCACCTTGATTGATGTCATGCACCACGTCGTCTGTCAGCAACGCCAGAAACGCCTTGCGATCGCCTGAATTGAACGTGCTGTAATAGGTTTGAATGAGTTCGAGTGCCTGCTGCTGGGGTGTTGACATGATGTTCCAGCATGAATTCACCGGCTTCAGCGTCAAATGAGAAATCACGATGGGAAATCCAAGGTTGCGGTGCGGACTCAGACAGCTAAACATCAGACGTCTATG
Organism: Prosthecobacter sp.; assembly: GCF_044226605.1. Lineage (GTDB taxonomy): Bacteria > Verrucomicrobiota > Verrucomicrobiia > Verrucomicrobiales > Verrucomicrobiaceae > Prosthecobacter. The sequence goes on from NZ_JBGAGS010000021.1 coordinate 114,737, forward strand.
TTTTCCCCCAGCATCGCGTGGCTAGTTTCCCGCGCATCGATCCTTGGCATCTGTTTCACCTTCGTCACCAGCGGCGCCGCCTTGCAGGCCCAGTCCGCGGTGCTCGTCGTGGATGCCTTCAACAAAAAAGTTCATGTCGCCGCTGACGCGCAGTCAAAACGTCCGGTCGGTGGTCTTGCCAAAATAGCCACCGCCATGGTCACGCTCGACTGGGCGGAGGCATCCAAAGTCGGAGTGGGCGTGCTCGCCACCGTCCCAAGCTACGCAGCTCAAATCTCCGGTGGAGGCTCCATCGGCCTTCAGGCGGGCGATCAGGTCACGCTGCGCGATCTCATTTACGCCACCATGATGACCAGCGACGACATCGCCGCCATCACGCTCGGTGACTTTGTCGGTCAGGACCACCTCTCGCGCCTGGGTCGCAATGGCCACCCCATGGAGGAGTTCGTCAAACAGATGAACTCGCTCGCCAGGCGTGAAGGCGCCAAAGGCACGCGCTTCACTAATCCCCATGGCCTGGAAAACTCCCGCCCCCTGCCCTATTCGACTGCGGCGGACATCGCACGCCTGTCCATCTATGCGGTATCGCGCCCAGCACTGCGTTTTTATACCAACCAGAGCAGCCGCACCATCACCATCTATCGTGGCGGGCAGCCAATGACGGTGGGTTTGTCCAACACCAATCAGCTTCTTGGTGTGGACCGAATCGACGGCGTGAAGGCCAGTGCCACAGCACGGTCTGCCGGCTGCCTGGTCATCGCTGCCGAAAAGCCCTCAAGCGTCCAGGTGCAGGCGGACAACAGCAGCCTCATCTACCGCCACCGTATGGTGGTCGTCGTCATTGGTTCGGCCAGCCCCTTTGAAGAAGCTCGCGCCCTCCTCCACCAAGGCTGGGCTGCCTACGACCGCTGGCTGGCGGCGGGTCGTCCCATCACAGACAAGAAGCAGATGCTCGACCACTTCTAGCCCCGTCTGGCATCTTCTTTGCACCGTATCTCTCTCAACCCCTCTTTTTCTTCACCACCATGCGAATCGGAATTTTAAACAGCGGCGGCGACTGCCCCGGCCTTAACGCAGTCATTCACGGCGTTGTCGGCGCTGCGCACAATCTCGGCTGGGAAGTCGTCGGCTTCCGCGATGGCTTTGAAGGCCTCCTTCCTCCGGGCGACTACATGATGCTCGACTCTGAAAAAACCGTCGGCATCATGAAGCTCGGCGGCACCATTCTCGGCACCACCAACAAAGGCCACTTCGTTGCCAAAGTCGGCGAGGGCAATGTGTCCCAGGTGCCGGTGGAAATCGTCGAAAAAGCCAAGAACACCCTGCGCCACCTCGAAGTGGGCGCACTCATCGTCGTAGGTGGAGACGGCAGCCTTACCACCGGACTGCAGCTCTCCCAGATGGGCATCAACGTCATCGGCGTACCCAAGACCATCGACAACGACATCCAGGCCACCGCCACCTCCTTCGGCTTTGATTCCGCCGTCGCCACCGTCGTCGATGCACTGGACCGTCTGCATACCACCGCAGAAAGCCACAAGCGCGTCATCGTGCTGGAAGTCATGGGGCGTCACGCGGGCTGGATTGCCCTCTACGGCGGCATGGCCGGCGGCGCGGACGTGATCCTGCTGCCTGAAATCCCCTTCAACTTTGACGCCGTGGCCAAAGCCATTCGCAAGCGCGATGCCGCCGGCCATCACAGCACGCTGGTTGTCGTGGCAGAGGGCGCCCGCATCGAAACCGGCGAACTCCTCACCAAGGAACGCGTGGGCAGCAAAGGTGAAGACCGCCTCGGCGGCATCGGCGACTACGTGGCCAAGCAGATCGAAAAAGACACCGGCAAGGAAACCCGCGCCTGCACCCTCGGCCACCTTCAACGCGGAGGCGCCCCCACCGCACTCGACCGCATCCTCGGCGTCCGCTTTGGAGCCAAGGCAGTCGAACTCATCGCGCAGGGCAGCTTTGGCCGCATGGTCAGCTACCAGCAGTATCAGGTGGGAGACGTGCCGATTGAAGAAGCCGTGCATCAGCTTCGCCTCGTGGGCAAGGACAGCGAAATTGTCCGCGCCTCCCGCGCCATTGGCATCTCCTTCGGAGACGAATAGAAACGTCGGTCGATATAAGAAAGGGAGGCATGGTATTACCCTGCCTCCTTTTTTATTTCCTCTGAAAAAACAGCAGCCGCTGTGGAGACAGCGGCTGCGTCAAAGCTTCAATGAACAGGAGCTGTTCAGCCCAGCGCTGCAAGACGCTTGGACAAGGCGTCCTTCGACTGCACGCCAACGACAGTGTCCACAGCCTTGCCGTCCTTGAAGAAGATCAGCATCGGAATGGATTTCACGTTGAACTGGGCCGAGAGGTTGGGCGCTTCGTCCACGTTCACCTTCACCACCTTCACCTTGCCGGCCTGGTCTTTGGCCAGATCCTCAAGGATGGGTCCCAGCATGCGGCATGGACCACACCATTCGGCCCAAAAGTCCACGATCACCGGGACGGTGGCACTGGAGATTTCGGATTCAAAATTCGCTTCGGTGAGGTTGAGTACTGCTTCGCTTGCCATGATGGAGTGTGGGTGGGTTTGAGAGGGATTACGCATGCACGCTGGCACCAGAGGCACACGAATCAACGAAAGTTTTCAGCAACTCCACCCCGCAGAGCCCAAATTCCGCCCAAAAACCAATGTGACGACACTCCCACTTGGTCCAATGAGTGGAGTAATTCAGACAATTCACAGCCTTTGCTCACTTGTTGCCAGCATTTGTGCACGAATGTGAAAAACTCTTCCTTGCCGTCCCGGAGCATCCTCGGCTGAGTGCTTGCTCATGAAACAATGCCGTGACTCCACGGGCCTTCATGGCCGGAAGTTAAAGCGTTTGTTGCATCAGCTTTGTGAGCGTGCCCAGGATGATGTGCGGAGAATGCCATTGTATGAGGAGTCGGCCACCCACCAGCTGCGCGTGCGCGTGAAAAAGATGCTCGCCCTGCTGCGGCTCGCCCGCGCGGGTATCGATGAACACACCATGCAGGCCATGCGCCTGCACCTGCGAACCATCAAAAACACCTGCGCCACAAATCGCGACCACTTGGTTCAAAGCAGGCTCATCGACAAGCTGGCACGGCGCTTTCACCTGGCGCCCAAACACCGCCCTCACTTGATGAGTGGTCCACCCTCTGCTCCTTCGGCCTCCACTCTGCAGCATCAGCTCTACGCCATGGGCCAGCTCATCGACAGCACCTGCATTGGCTCACTTTCCGAGGAGCAGATTCTCGCGGAGCATGCACGCTGCTATCGCAAAGGACGGCGGCTCATGAAGGAAGCGTTTGAGACTACGGACAAACGCACTCTGCACCGCTGGCGGCACCGGGTGAAGGACCTTTATTTCCAGTCCCTGACCTTGTCCCATTTACCAGGCGCGGGGCGTCGCATCAAACGCGCCCAGCGGCTCGGCCACCTGCTCGGGCGCGATCAGGATCTTGCCAATCTTTCCCAGGAGCCAGCCTTTGCCATGCGCCGCAGTCCATGGGCGCAGGTCATCAATGAACATCGCGAAAACCTGCGCGGACGCTACCTCTCGCTCGGCCACAAGCTCTACGCCCCGCATGGCACACGCTTCAGCGGCAAGATCGCCGTCTGCGTTTGAGTGCCGCATTGCCTCGTGGGATTCTTTTCTCGAAAAGACTGCCCACAATGCTCGGGCACCCGCTGCAGGCCGGAGCATGAAGGTTCCGGAGCGGGATCAGAGTCCCGCCGCATTCTGGGCATCCTGCACCAGACGGATGAAGCGCGCACGCTCCCCGTGGACATCTGCCCCCTTGGACTGGCGGGCAAGGTTCAAAACCATGTCATGGTTCAGGCCTCCAAGCTGTTCCGCGCCACGCAGCAGCAGGCCAAAGCCCACCACCGACGTTTCAAACACAAAATCTTCACGCGCATTTTGCAGCGAATAGCCACGGTCGATCACCTGCAGCTTGCTGCTGTCAAACGGTCCCACGGTTTGCGAAGTAAAGTGCGCGTTTGGCAGCATGACCGTGGCAATCTGCCGGTTGCTGTCATGGCTTGCCTCGCCGTTGCCATTCGGCTGGAATTCATACCACAGCACATGCGTGCCGGCGCTGCGAAGTTCAGCGGCCGCCAGGTGCCGTTCACACAGCATCCGGAACTGTTTCACATTGGCTGGGTCAAAGCTGACCTGCAGCGGGAAACGGCTCTCTGCATTCAGCACAGCCGGCTGGTCGGCCGGCAGCTGGATCACGATGCGCAGCAGGCGGTTCGCGGCATTCCACGGGCACGCCGCCACTTCAGCCTGCCATGAGTGAATGTACAAATCGGACGCACGCTCAGGCTTGCGTTCGCTTTTGCTGCCCGCTGTCTGGGGAGAAGCCAGCGCCTGAGACTTCGCCTTGGACGCCAGCGGTTTGATCTGAGACGGGTGCAGGCTGAATTGATCCGCAGCTTGCTTCGTGGTGCTCACAAAAGCAGCATGCCCCGCAGGTAGGGTAAAGCCCAGCTTGTAACCCGTTCCCCCCGTGGCGGATGGCAGCTCCTTCATGGACGGCATCTGGGCCACCACCATCTCCTTCACGGCCGGTGCCGGTGTCACTTGCACCTCCGGCTTTTCCACGGCGGCCACGGCCACCGCGGGCTTGATTTGGGGGGTGACCGGCTTTGCCGCTTCAACCACCACAACAGGTGCGGGTGCAGGCTTTTTAGCCACGCCCTGGGTTTCAACAGCAACTGCAGGCGCATCTGCCTTGGTCTGGGCGGATGCCATCTGCGCGGCGGACTTCATCTCCGGCCCGTATGACCAGCCCACCATGAATGCCGCTCCGGTAAGGGCGATCACCGCTGCGATCTTGACCATGCTGCCCACCACCGGCCAGAACACCGGCTGGGGGCGTTTCGCCGGCTGCCTCGGCAGCATCGGCTGAATGCGCCGGGGCAGATTGGCTGGATGCAGCACCGCATGCCGTTGCTCATGGGTCAGCCGTGATTGCGGAATCGGCGCGCCATGGCGCAAGGCATCTGTGACCGCTTCGATTTGCTCCAGCTCGTGCGCAGCAGCAGGAGTGGTCGCCAGCAGGTCGTGCATGGCCTTCGCCTCCTCGGCACTCAGCTCTCCGAGTGCGTAGGCGGTGAAATGGGGATTGTCCTGAGGATTCATGAATGGGTGGGTGAGTATTCTTCGCTGATGTCCGTGCTCATCACTTCGCGGAGTTTCTTGATGGCATGGTGCATGATGAAGCCAACGTTGCCGACGCTGAGTCCGGTGATGCCGGCGATTTCCTGGTAGGAGCAGTCATGCAAAAACTTGAGCCGGACCACCTCGCGTTGGTTGGGGCGCAGACGGTCCACGCAGCTCCAGATGTGTGCGTACAGCTCCTGCACGCCCGCGCTTTGCGAAGGGTCGGGCTCATGGTCTGTAGCCGCATCGATGACCTCTTCGTTGCCCAGGTCCAGCCGCTGCTCCTTGCGCAGGATGTCAAAGGCCCGGTTGCGGCAGACGGTGAAAAGCCACGATTTAAGGTTCTCGCGGACTCTTTCCGGCTCCGTGAGGTAAAGCCGCAGCATGGCGTCCTGCACGACATCACGCGCACGCTCGATGTCTCCACCGAGGATGCCGGCTGTATAGGCGATAAGGGTGCTTTCATGCTGGTCTAACGCACGTCTGACCAGCACGGCGGCTTCATCCTGTACGTGTGGGTCGGGCATGCGAGAGTTCAGGTTCGGAACGGACAGACACGGGGGAAAATTAGGCTCTCTGAAAGAATTTGCCGCCCTTTTTTACCTTGAAAACAGCAATCTCGCCCCTGCCCCGGCATTGACTTGCCCCCAGTTTCCGGCGTTCGTACCACCATCGTGAGCGACTCCTCCTCCACAGGCACCTCCTTCGTCCTGATCCTTCTGGCTCTGGGCGGCGGCATGTGGCTCGTCCAGCAGGCCTTCACCGAACCGCCCAAACCGGTGCCTGCCGCCCCCATCGAGGAAGCATCCTCCACCGCCAGCCGCACCTTGGACTACTCCAAGACCAGCGGCGATGCCATGAACAACTCGCTGAACGATCAGCTCAAATCCGTGCAGCAAATGACGGGCGGCACCTACGACGGCCAGACCTTCGTGCTGCCTCAAGGGAAGAAATAACCGGCAGTCCCGTTCCCGTTCACCATCCCCCGCCCAGCGCTTTCACCAGCGCCACGGTGGCGTTCAGCCGCCGCGAACGCAGGTCGATGGCGCTCCGTTCGGCATTCAGTGCGGCGGCCTGCGCCGTGGTGACGTTGATGTAGCTCAAGGTCCCTGCTTCATACTGATTTCCCGCGATCCGCTCGCTCTCCCGCGCCGCTCTCACCGCCTCATCCTGGGCAGTCGATTCAGCAGCCAAGATGCGCAGCGTTGAGAGCGCGTCCTCGGACTCCTGCATCGCCGTCAGCACGGTTTGCCGGTAATCCGCCACAGCCTGCCTCCAAGTGGCATCCGCCTGTCCCTTGGCCGCCAGCCGCTGCCCGCTATCCAGCAGGTTCAGCGCTGCATCCGGACCGAAGGACCAGAAGTTGTTTCCTTGCGCAAACAAATTGGCCAGCGCTCGCCAGCCGGTGGCCGCGCCAAGTGAAACCGTGGGAAAGAAGGCAGCGATCGCCGCGCCGATCCGCTCGTTCGCGGCCGCCACTCTCCGCTCCCCGGCGGCGATGTCCGGCCGACGCTGCAGCAGCGTTGACGGTGCAGTGGCAGGCACCGTGGGAATGTGCGAGGCCAGCGTGGCCGGCTTCAGCCCAAACTCTGCCGGCGTCCGCCCCGTGAGCACCGCCAGCGCGTGCTCCATCGTGGCGCGAGTCACCCCAGTCTCAATCAGCGCGGCGCGGGAAGTCGCGAGCTGCGTGGCCGCGAGTGCCACATCCGCCTCGGAGGCAACCCCCTGCCCCTTGCGGTTTTGCGTGAGTTCCAGGGACTTCGCATAGCTGGCCACCTGCCGCTCAAGCAGCTGCCTTTGCGCGTCTGCGGCCCGCAGGGAAAAATAGCTTTGCGCCGCCTGCGCCTGGAGAGTCAGCCTCGTGGACTCCACATCCGCCTGGGCTGCTTCCACATCCGCCTTGGTGGCCTTGGCGGTGTGTCTGAGTCTTCCCCATAAATCGATTTCCCAATTGGAGGTGGCGCCCACCGATTGAATCCTTTTCACACCCGAGCCCGCTCTGGAAGCATTGATGGAGTTCGCGCTGCCGCCACCGCCGAGTGCACCGCTCTTGTTCACGGTGTAATCACTGGTAAGCTGCGCAGTCGGCAGGAAGGCGAGCTTGGCAGCAGTCAGCAGGGCCGAAGTCTGCTGCGCCTTGGCCACCGCGGACTGCAGAGATTGGTTGGACACCTCCAGGCTTTGCATGATGGCGTCCAGATCCCTGTCATGGAAAATGGACCACCAGTTTCCCCGCGGCAGATGATCGGCGGGCTGCGCCACTTTCCAGCCGCGGCTCTCCTTGAAATTCGTTGGGATGTTCATCAACGGCGCCTGCTTCTTCGGACTGAAACTGCAGCCGGACATGGCCAGCATGAGCACAAGGGAAAGGGGGCGGTTCGTCATAGGGCAACGGGAGCGGAGGAAGCAGTCATAACCGGCTCGGCGTGGTGTTTCTTCAGGAAACGCAGCCGCAGGCCATCGAGAAAGAGATACACAACAGGCGTGGTGTAAAGCGTGAGCACCTGGCTCACGATCAGCCCGCCCACCACGGCCACGCCCAGCGGTCGCCGCAGCTCAGATCCCACGCCGCTGCCCATCGCCAGCGGCAGCGCGCCCAGCATGGCGGCAAAGGTGGTCATCAGGATGGGCCGCAGGCGCAGCTGGCAGGCCTCAAAAATCGCCTGGAACGAATCAATGCCTCGATCCCTCTCCACCTGCAGCGCGAAGTCGATCATCATGATCGCATTCTTCTTCACGATCCCGATCAGCAGGAAGATGCCGATCATCGCCATCACGCTGAAATCCATGCCAGCGACGTACAGCGCCAGCATGGCTCCAGCGCCGGCGGACGGCAGAGTGGAAAGAATCGTCAGCGGCAGCAGGAAGCTCTCATACAAGATGCCCAGCACCAGGTAGATGACGATAAGCGCCGTGAGAATGAGAATCGGCTGGCTGTCCAGCGAGGCCTGGAAAGCTCCTGCGGTGCCCGCAAAAATCCGCTGCACATCTTCCGGGATGTTCAGCTTGTCCACGGCTTGGGTGATCGCATCGGTGGCCTGCGCAAAGGCGACGCCGGCTGGAACGTTGAAGGAAAAAGTCAGCGCCGCAAACTGCCCCTGGTGGCTGATGGACAATGGTGCAGGCGCAGCTTCCCAGCGCGCCAGCTGGCTCAGCGACACCAGCTTGCCAGAAACAGTGCGCACCATCACGTGGTCGATGGCGCCCGCATCGTCATTTTCCGAAGCCTCCAGGATCACGCGATACTGGTTCAGCGGTGCATAGATGGTGGAAACCATTCGCTGGCCAAAGGAGCTGTTCAAGGCCGCGTCCACGGCCTGCATCGTCACGCCGATGCGCGCGCAGGCTTCCCGGTCAATCACCAGACGCGTCACCGTGCCCTTGTCCTCAAAGTCGCTGTTCACATCCGTGAGTTCCTTCAGCCCGAGCAGCGCCATCCGCACGCGCGGCTCCAGCTTGCGCAGGGTGTCCACATCGCCCGCCTGCAGCGTGTATTGGTACAAGGCACGGCTGGAGCGCCCGCCGATGCGCAGATCCTGCGAAGGCATGAGCAGCAACTGAGCACCGGCTATTTTGGAAAGCTTGCCGCGAAAGCGCGCCAGCACCACATCCATCGAATCGCGCTGGCTCACCGGCTTCAGCGCGATGAAGACCCTGCCGGTGTTCTTGGGCCCGCCCATGCGCGAGTCCGAACCGCAGCTCGCATTGAGCTTCGCCACCGCCGGATCTTTCTGCACGATTTCTGAGATCGCGATGATCTTTTCCCGCATGGCATGAAACGAAATGTTTTGGTCGGCGCTGATGTTGCCAATCAGCAGACCGTTGTCCTGCTGCGGAAAAAAACCCTTCGGTATCGTCACATACAGCCACGCGGTCAGGCCGACGATGCCGATGAGCGTCGTGAGGGTGAGCCAGTGATGCCGCAGCGCAATGTGCAGCGTGTAAGCGTAGAACGATTGCACCCAGTTGAAGATGCCGTCCGAGAGTCGCGCGAAAAAGCCCGGTTTGTGCCCGGGCTTGTCAGCGCTAATGAGACGCGCGCACATCATCGGCGTGGTGGTCAGGGACACCACAAGCGAAACCGCGATCGCCACGGAGAGCACCACGGCAAACTCACGGAACAGCAGGCCCATCAGCCCGCCCATGAGCAGGATGGGTATGAAAACGGCCACCAGCGAAATGCTCATCGAGATGACCGTGAAGGTCACCTCCCGCGTCCCCCGGCGCGCCGCCTCCATCACTGGCATGCCGTTCTCAATGTGGCGGGTGATGTTTTCCAGCACCACCACCGCGTCATCCACCACAAAACCCGTGCTGATCGTCAGCGCCATCAGCGAAAGATTGTCCAGGCTGTAGCCGCACAGATACATGACCCCAAAAGTGCCCAGCAGCGAAACCGGCACAGCCACCCCGGGGATCAAAGTGGCCCGCACCCGCCGCAAAAAGGCAAACACCACCAGGATGACGAGCAGTGTGGCAATCAGCAGTGAGTGCTGCACATCAGCAATCGACGCACGGATGGTGATGGTCCGCTCCATCGTGACATCCAGCGACATCGAGGCAGGAATCATCGCCCGCAGCTTCGGGACGAGGGCGTTGATCTTGTCCACCACTTCAATGATGTTGGCTCCGGCCTGCCGGAAGACAATCAAAGAAACGGACACCCTGCCGTTCGTGCTGCCATAGTTGAAGGCATCCTGCACGGAGTCCGTCACCTCGCCGAGATCCGCCAGCCGCACTGCCGCGCCATTAACGTAGCTGACCACGACCTCTTTGTACTGGTCTGCCTTCGAGAGCTGATCGCTGGCCAGCACCTGCCAGCGCCGGTCTGCGTCTTCCACCACTCCCTTGGGCCGGTTGACGTTCGCCGCGGAGATAGCCGTGCGCACATCCTCCATGGTCAGGTTTGCCCGCGTCAGAGCGCCCATGTTCATGGTCGCGCGAACCGCGGGGAGAGAACTCCCCCCAATGCTCACATTCCCCACCCCATCCACCTGCGAGATCTTCTGCGCCACGATCGTCGAGGCCACATCGTACATCTGCCCGGACGTATGGACGTCCGACGTCATCGCCATGATCATGATCGGCGAGTCCGCCGAGTTCATTTTGCGGTAGGTCGGATTTCCCGGCATGCCGGTGGGCAGCAGGCTGCGCGAGGCATTGATGGCAGCCTCCACATCCCGCGCGGCGCTGTCCACATCCCGGCTGATGTCAAACTGCAGGCTGATGCTGGTGCTGCCCATCGAGGACGAAGACGTCATCTCCGTGATTCCCGCGATCCGGCCCAGTGTGCGCTCCAGCGGCGTCGCCACCGTCGCGGCCATCGTCTCAGGGCTGGCTCCCGGCAGCGACGCCGAAACCGAGATCGAAGGCATGTCCACCTGTGGCAGCGGCGAGACCGGCAGGTTCGTGTAGGCCAGCACACCCGCAAGCGCGATCGCCAGCGTCGCGAGTGTCGTCGCTACGGGGCGGTGGATGAAGGTGTCGGTGATGCTCATGCGACGGAGGCGATGGCTGGGCTGGACTCAGGCTCCCGCTCTCTGCTGGTTGAAGGCACAAAACGGTCGAACATCAGGTAGATCACCGGCGTGGTGAAAAGAGTGAGCAACTGGCTGACAAGCAGGCCGCCCACCATCGTGAGCCCCAGCGGATGGCGCAGCTCGGAGCCTTCGCCACTGCCAATCATTAGGGGGAGCGCGCCCAGCAAGGCGGCCAGCGTGGTCATCAGAATCGGGCGGAAGCGCAGCAGGCAGGCCTGATAAATCGCCTCACGCGGCGGCATGTGGTGCTCACGCTCGGCCTCCAGGGCGAAGTCGATCATCATGATCGCGTTTTTCTTCACGATGCCGATGAGCAGCACGATGCCGATGATCGCCATGACGCCCAGCTCCGTGTGGGTCACCTCCAGCGCGAGCAGCGCCCCCACCGCTGCCGACGGCAGCGTGGACAAAATCGTCAACGGATGAATGAAGCTCTCATACAGGATGCCCAGCACCAGATACATCACCACCACGGCGGCAAGAATGAGCAGCAACTGGTTGTTCAGTGCGCCCTGGAAGGCCAGTGCGGTGCCCGCAAACGCTGTCTCAATGCTTTCTGGCATGCCCAGCTCTTCCTTGATGTGCTCGATCTCCGACACCGCGGCTCCCAGCGAAACTCCCGGCGCCAGATTGAAGGACACGGTCGCCACCGGAAACTGATCCTGATGCGCCACGGCCAGCGCGGCGGGTTCCTCCACGATCTTGGCAATCGTATTCAGCAGCACCTGCTGCCCGCCCGTGGCTGGGACACGCACCTGATCAAAGGCGGCAAGGCCCGCCTGAAACTCCAGATCATGCTCCAGCACGACGCGGTACTGCCCGCTCTGCGTGAAAATCGTTGAGACAAGCCGCTGGCCAAACGCATTGTACAGTGCCGCATCAATCGCCGCCACCGTCACTCCAAGTCGGCTCGCCGTTTCACGCTCGATGACCACCCGCGCCTGCAGGCCTTTGTCCAGCTGGTCGTCGGCCACGTCCGCCAGCAGTGGGGAGGCGCGCAGTTCATCGACAAACTTGTGCGTCCATAGCTGCAGCGAGTCGATGTCCGGAGATTGCAGGGTGAATTGAAACTGCGTGCGGCTCACGCGGTCTTCGATGTTCAAATCCTGCACCGGCTGCAGATACAGCTGCACTCCCGGCAGCAGGTTGGCCCGGTCCTGCAGCCGCCGCACCACCTGCACCGCGGAGACCTCACGCTTCTCCCGCGGTACGAGGTTGATCAGCATGCGTCCGCTGTTGGGCGTGGTGTTCACACCGTCCACACCAATGAATGAAGAAACACTCTCCACGGCCGGGTCCTCGCGAACCAGCCGCATCAGCTCCTGCTGTCGCTTGCCCAGCGCGGAAAACGACCCGCTCTGCGAGGTTTCGACGAAGCCCTGAATGAGCCCTGTGTCCTGCAGCGGAAAGAAGCCTTTCGTCACGCTTTCATACAGCAACCCCGTCGCCACCAGCGTGGCGGCAAACACCAGCATCGTCGTCGCGCCGTGGTTCAGCACGACGCGCAGCACGCGCCCATAGAGATGAATGATCCCATCAAAAGCCCGTTCCACCATCCGCGCCAGCGGGCCTTCCCCGCCATGCTTCAGCAGCCGGGCGCACATCATCGGCGTCAGCGTCAGCGAGACGACGGCGGAGATCACGATGGAAATGGCCAGCGTGATGGCAAACTCACGAAACAGACGCCCCACCACGTCCTGCATGAACAGCAGCGGAATCAGCACGGCGATCAGCGAGATGGTAAGCGAAATAATCGTGAACCCGATCTGCCGCGCCCCTTTCAGCGCCGCTGCCATCGGCGCCTCTCCGTCCTCGATGTAACGCGCGATGTTTTCGATCATCACGATGGCGTCATCCACCACGAACCCGGTCGCAATCGTTAGGGCCATGAGCGTCAGGTTGTTCAGGCTGAAGCCGCACAGCCACATCACCGCAAACGTGCCGACGAGCGAGAGCGGCACTGCAACCGCCGGGATCACCGTGGCGCGCAGGCTGCGCAAAAACACAAAGATCACCGCAACCACAAGGCCGATGGAGAGCAGCAGCTCATGCTGCACGTCTTCCACCGAGGCACGAATGGTCGTGGTTCGGTCGGTGAGAATCTGGACGTCCACCGCCAGCGGGAGGTTCTCACGCAGCTTCGGCAGCAGCGCCTTGATGCGGTCAGCCACTTCGATGACGTTCGCCCCGGGCTGGCGCTGCACATTCACCACCACCGCCGGCAACACTCCCGACTTCTCGTTCACATCCACCCACGCTGCCAGACGCACATTCTCTGCGTCATCCACCACATCGGCCACATCGATCACACGCACAGCCGCGCCGTTGCGCCACGCGATGACCAGATTGCGATAGTCATCTGCGGAAAGGAGCTGGTCGTTGGCATCCACGGTGCTGCTACGTGTGGCGCTGTCGAACCCGCCCTTCGGCTGGTTCACGTTTCCCGTGGTAATGGCGTTGCGCAGATCCTCCGTGCTCAGCCCTCGTGAGGCCAGCGCCACCGGATTGGCCCGGATGCGCACCGCAGGCCTCATGCCTCCGCTGAGTGAGACCAGGCCCACCCCGGAAATCTGCGAAAGCTTCGGCACCAGCCTCGTGTCCGCTGCGTCCTGCACTTTGATCAGCGGCAGCGTTGCTGAAGTCAGCGCCAGCGAGATGATGGGCGCATCAGCCGGGTTCACCTTGTTGTAGATCGGCGGATTGGGCAGGTCCGTCGGCAGAAGTGTCGCCGCCGCGTTGATCGCTGCCTGCACGCTTTGCTCGGCAATGTCCAGCCTCAGCCCCAGCGTGAACCGCAGCGTGATCACTGAAGAGCCACCGCTGCTGATAGAATACATCTGCGCCAGGCCGGGCATCTGGCCAAACTGCCGCTCAAGAGGGGCTGTGATGGACGACGTCATCACCTCAGGTCCCGCACCGGGATAAAGCGTGACAACCTGGATCGTCGGATAGTCCACCTGCGGCAGCGCTGACACCGGCAGCAGCCGGTAGGCCAGCCCGCCGACCAGCAGCACGGCCACCATCAGCAGCGTGGTCGCTACGGGGCGCTCAATGAAGATGCGTGAGGGGTTCATGCGTCATGCCTCAGGTAAGCTCCAGCCCTCATGACAGTGGCGCTCCTTTTCCGCGCTTCTCGTCCCCCTTCTCTCCCTTGTCCTCCTTGGGCCTCTCTCCCTTGTCACCTTTCGGAGCTCCGCCCGGAGGATTCTTGCCAGGAACGATGACCTCCACCTTGGAACCATCGCGCAGGCGGTCCACGCCCTGCGTGATCACCTTGTCTCCCGCCTTCAAACCTTCCGTGATGAGAACGCGGTCTCCCTGCGTGGGTCCAGTCACCACATTGTGCATCTTCACCGTGCTGTCATCCTGCAAGACATACGCATAGGCTCCCTTGGCCCCGCGCTGAATCGCCGTTGCCGGCGCCACGGTGGCTTTCGGCTGGATGTCCACCAGCAGGCGTGTGATCACAAATTCGTTCGGAAACAGTGCCAGGTCCGTGTTCGGCAGCTGCGCCTTCAATTTCAACGTGCCTGAGGTGAGATCGATTTGGTTGTCTGTCGTCAGCAGCTTGCCGCGCCCCAGCACTTTGTTCATCTCTTTGTCCACCGCTTCCACCAGCACTTCATCGCTGCTCCGGAGGCGTTTAAGCACGGCGTCCACGCGTTCCTGCGGGATCGAACAGAACAGCCCGATGGGATCCATCTGTGTGATGATGACCAGACCGTTCGCATCGCTGGACCGGATCATGTTTCCGGCATCCACTTGGCGCAGGCCTATGCGTCCGGACAGCGGCGCGGTGATCTTGGTGTAGCTGAGCTGCAGTTCCGCGCTGGCCACGGCGGCACGGTCTGATACCAGGGTGGCCTCATACTGGCTGACAAGAGACCTTTGGGTGTCCACCTGCTGTTTTGCGATGGAGTCCTGCTTCAGCAGCTCGGTATACCGGCTCATGTCCTTGTTGGCATTCGCCAGCATGGCCTCGTCCCGGCCAAGCTGGCCTTTGGCCTGATCCAGGATGACCTGAAACGGACGTGGGTCTATCTCCGCCAGCAGGTCCCCCGCCTTGACCATCTGCCCCTCCACAAAATTCACTTTGTTGAGCTGCCCGTCCACGCGGCTCCGCACCACCACCACCTGCAGTGGCGTAATGGTGCCCGAAAGGCTCACCCACTCTTCAAAGTCATCCTGCTTCACCTCTCCAGCTGTCACGGCCACAGGCCCGCCTGCTCCCCTGCCCCCCTTCCCCATCGGCGGCCCGCTTTGAGTTTGCGCCGGCCGGTGCATCCACAGCCATCCGCCAGCGGCAAGAACCAAAAAGATGATCACAAAACATCCGGCACGACCTTTGGCTGATGGCGGATTGGGTGGGGAGGAAGTGTCGTTCATGTCTGAATGGATCCGGAGCGCCCGGAAGATGATTCGATCTTGCGCTCACGCAAGAATACGAATCGGGCGAGAGCCTTGAATCAGTCTTTAAAAGCGCACTCCAAACCCGTATTTTTGCAGCTTGGCTATATATTACCTTCGTAAATACCAGCTATAAGCCAAAACCTTACCCGCTGTAGCGGCTGCCTTTCTTTAAAGATCAACCCAGCTCTGACACGGGTCTAGGCGTCAGGTCAGCCGTTCCCTTCGGAAACATGCGATCACGTGCGGTCAAAATTTCAGGCTCATCTGCTGTTACCAGCACCACATGCTCAAAATGCGCCGATGGTCTGCGATCCAGCGTCACCACCGTCCACTTGTCCTCAAGCGTGCGAGTCTTGCCGGTCCCCATGTTGATCATGGGTTCAATGGCCAGGGTCATGCCAGCCTTGAGACGCGGGCGCTCGCCTTTCTTGCCATAATTGGGCACCTCGGGCTTTTCGTGCAGCTTGCGGCCGACACCATGCCCCACAAACTCGCGCACCACACTGTAGCCATACTGCGTCACGTGGGCCTCCACGCTGTGGCAGAGGTCTCCCAGCATCCAGCCATCACGGGCATATTTGGCGGCGTTGAGCAGTGACTCTTCGGTGGCGGCCAGGAGGTGCAGCGTTTCCTTTGCCACATTGCCCACAGGCACCGTCAGCGCATTGTCGCCCACCCAGCCGTCAAAATAAACGCCGACATCAATTTTCACGATGTCGCCGTCCTGGATGACACGCGGCCCTCCAATGCCGTGCACCACCTCTTCATTGATGGAAATGCAGATGTTGCCGGGAAACTGGCGGTATCCCAGAAAGGCGCTCGTGGCACCACAGGCTTTGATCTCTGCGGCCGCAAGGCGGTCCACCTCGGCTGTTGTGACACCGACGGCGACTTGAGACGCCGTCTTGATGAGGACATCGCGCGCGACCTGGCAGGCCCTGCGGATGCCCTGCTGCTGCGCGCCGTGACGGATGGGAATGTTACCCGATTTGACGAAAGCCATGACGCGCTGAATTAAACTCACTTAACTGCCAGTTTATAGACGACGCCGATCAGCACCATGATAGCGAGGCCAACCCACATCCACACAACGGTGGTCGAGTCAACGGCACGGGCACCCTGCTGGATGCGATCCACGCGACCGCGGATGCGTCCCTTCTTGAGGAAGCCGTCATAGTGGGCCTGCAAAAGGTGGGTCTCAACCTGGCGCATCACGTCGAGCACCACACCCACCAAGATCAGCAGGCTCGTGCCACCAAAGAACTGTGCGGCGGAGCTCGAAATCTTCATCCAGCTGCTGACGATGCCAGGCATCACATACAGGCCCGTGAGGAAGATCGCACCTGCGAACGTCAGGCGGCTCATGGTAAAGTCCAGGAAGTCAGCTGTCGGCTTGCCCGGACGGATGCCAGGAACGTAGCCACCGCTCTTTTTCAGGTCTTCAGAAATCTGCGTTGGCTGGAACATGGTGGCCACCCAGAAGTAGCTGAAGAAGAAGATCAGCAGGGAGGAAGCCACATAATAAACCCAGCCTGTGCTCACGAAGATCGCCATGCGCTGAATCCAGTTCACGTCTTTGAACAGCGAAGCCAGAATCGTGGAGGGGAAAAGCAGGATCGCCTGCGCGAAGATGATCGGCATGACACCGGAATAGTTGATCTTCAGCGGCAGATACTGCGTCTGACCTCCATAGACCTTGCGGCCAACCACGCGCTTGGCGTAGGTGATGGCGATGCGGCGCGTCGCCTGTGTCAGGGCGATGACACCCGCGATCACAAGAATCATGAAACCCATCAGCATCACCAGGGTGACGGCGCTGGCCGGGCTGGCCTTCACGCTGTCCACAAAGGTCTGCCACACCTGGATAAGGGCGCCAGGAAGGTCGGAAACGATGTTGACGCAAATAAGGATGGAAACGCCGTTGCCAATGCCTCGGTCGGTGATCTGCTCGCCCAGCCACATCATGAGCATGGTGCCGGCTGTGATCGTGATGACGCTCGTGATCACGAAACCGATGCCATAGTTGGGCACCAGTGGCTGCCCGCCCAGTTTGTCGATCGCCTCCTGCAATCCTGCCATGAGGTAGTTCTGCTGCGGATCCGCCAGCGATTGCGCCAGCAGTGTTGCCTGAAAGATACACAGGGCGATCGTTGCCACACGGGTATACTGCGTGATCTTCTGCCGGCCGCCCTCTTCACGGGCCAGCTTGCTCAGCGGAGGCCACACGGCCGTAAGCAGCTGCAGCATGATGCTCGCGCTGATGTAAGGCATGATCCCCAGGGCGAAAATAGCACAGTTTTGCAGGCCGCCTCCGCTGAAGATGTTGAGCAACGCGGCCACCTGGGCGGCGCCACCGGCATTGTTGCCCGCCTTGTTCTCAATCCACGCATTCAGCACCGTCGGGTCCACGCCGGGAAGCGTGATCGAGGTGCCGATACGGACGATGACAATCATCGCCAGAGTGAAAAGAATGCGCGAGCGAAGTTCGGGGACTTTGAAGCTGTTGGCAAAAGCAGAGATCATGAGAGAGTGGCTCTAAGCGAAGATGGGCCTGCTTCCTGACAGCATTCGCTGCGCGGAGACCGGCCCATCAAAGAGGTTGGTTGGTCTGAAAAAATCAGGCAGCGATGGAACCGCCTGCTTTTTCGATTTTTTCACGGGCCGTGGCGCTGACTTTGGCGCCTTGGACGGTGAGCTTGCGAGCGAGGTCGCCGGTGCCGAGAATCTTGATGATGTCGCAGTTGCGGCTCACGAGGCCGGCTTCACGCAGCGCGGCTTCATTGATCACAGCGCCATCTTCAAAGGCTTCGTTCAGTTCACCCACGTTCACGACTTCGATAGCGTCCTGGAAGAGAGCGTTGTTGAAGCCCTTCTTGGGGAGACGGCGGTGCATTGGCATCTGGCCACCTTCAAAGCCGGGGCGGATGCCGCGACCTGCGCGGGCCATCTGGCCTTTGTTGCCTTTGCCGGAGGTTTTACCATGACCGGAGCTTTCGCCACAGCCGATGCGCTTGCGGCGCTTCTTGGCACCGGGGCGGGGTTTGACGTCTTGGAGTTGCATGAAAATTAAAAAAGGAAAAAGGGATTCAATCAGAGGGCCTTGCGTTCCTTGATCTCCTTGCCGCGTGAGCGGAGGATCTCGTCGGCAGGACGCAGAGCTGTGAGGGCGGCAAGAGTCGCGCGGACCACGTTGGCATGGTTGCTCGAGCCAAGGGACTTGCCGATCACGTCTTTGACGCCGGCTGCTTCCAGCACGGCACGTGCTCCACCGCCAGCGATGATGCCGGTACCAGGAGTGGCCGGTTTCAGAAGGATGTGGCCGCCACCATGGGCGCCAGTCACTTCATGCGGGATGGTGCTGTCCTTCAGAACGATGTTGAACATGTTCTTGCGGGAGGCTTCCGTGGCCTTCTTGATGGCGTCGGACACTTCATTGGCCTTGCCAAATCCGCAGCCCACTTTGCCCTTGGCATCGCCGGAAACGACGAGTGCGCTGAAGCTGAAGCGGCGGCCGCCTTTGACCACTTTGGCGCATCGATTGATGTGCACCACCTTTTCCACGCCGTCCACTTCACGAGGACCGCGGTCTTCACGGCGCCATGGGGAGCCGCCGGAAGGAGCTTGAGTTGCTGCGGGTGCTGCGGCCTCCACCGGCGCTGCTTCGGTAACTACTGTTTCATCAGCCATAATAGGAAAATTTGCGGGTGGATTAGAATTTCAGGCCCTTTTCGCGGGCGGCATCTGCAAGGGCCTTCACCTTGCCGTGATAAATGAAACCGGCGCGGTCGAAGACCACTTCGGTGACGTTCTTGGCCATGGCACGCTCTGCAAGGAGCGCGCCGATCTTGGTGGCGTTTTCGATGTTGGCCTTGCCAGCACCGTAACCTTTTTCCTTGGTGGACGCCGAAACGATCGTCTTGCCGGCAGCGTCGTCGATGACCTGCGCATACACGTTCGTGTTCGAGAAGTAAACGGCGAGGCGGGGACGCTCGGCTGTGCCGCTGAGCTTGCGGCGGATGCGCTTGTGAATGCGAGCGCGGATTTCTTTGCGATTGGTAAGAGCCATGATGAGTATCTCCGGTAATTATTTGACGGACTTGCCGGCCTTGCGGCGGATGTGTTCGCCCACATAACGGACGCCCTTGGCCTTGTAAGGCTCTGGCGGATAGTAAGCGCGGATGTCAGCAGCAAGCTGGCCGACGACCTGTTTGTCGATGCCTTCGATGGCGATCTTGGTGTTTTCCGTGACGGTCACCTTCACACCCTTTGGAATCGGATGCAGGCGGTCATGGGACTGGCCGAGCTGGAGATCGATGTTTGAACCTTTGACCGCAGCACGGAAACCCACGCCGTGGATCTCGAGGTTGCGGGTGTAGCCTTGGCTGACGCCAATGAGCATGTTGTTGATCAGACGCTGGGTGGTGCCATGAAGGGCGCGCACCTTGCGGTCTTCGGATTCGCGGGTGACCGTGGCGGTCTTCGCGTCAGATTCGACTGCAACGCCTGCTGGGAGAGTCCAGCCGAGTTCACCTTTAGGTCCTTTGACCTGCACCGAGCGGTCGGCGCCTACTTTAAGGGTGACTTTGTCTGGAATGGAAATGACTTGTTTGCCTACGCGTGACATATGAGTTGCGACGGGTTGGGGGTTTACCAGACGGTGGCGAGGAGTTCACCGCCCACCTTGGCCTTGCGGGCCTTGGCTCCGGTCATAATGCCACGGGGTGTGGAGAGAATCGAAATGCCCAGGCCGCCAAGAACGCGGGGGATCTCGGTGCTGCCGACATACTTGCGCAGACCAGGCTTGCTGATGCGGTCAAGCTTGCGGATGACGGGAGCCTTGTCCTGGTACTTAAGCTTCAGCTTGAGGCGTGGGTGTGCGGCGCTGGTGTCCACTTCGTAGCTCCAGATGTAGCCTTCTTCCTGCAGAATGCGGGAAAGTTCGGCCTTCATCTTGGAGAAGGGGATGAGCACCTGCTCCTGCTGTGCGGAGCAGGCATTGCGGATGCGGGAAAGAAAATCTGAAATAGGATCGGTCATGACGCTGAGGGTGTCCGGGTGTTTGGGTTATGCGGCGGCTTCAGTGCCATCTTCCTTTTTCGGCTGTGCAGTGCGGGTGCGGAACGGCATGCCCAGGGCGCGCAGCATTTCACGCGCATGGTCATCGTTGTTCGTGCTGGTCACGAAGGTGATGTCAAAGCCAAGCGGGCGCTTGATCTTGTCGAGTTCGATTTCCGGGAAGATCGACTGCTCAGCCACGCCGAGAGTGTAGTTGCCACGGCCGTCAAAGGCGCGGGGGGCCACACCGCGGAAGTCACGGATGCGGGGAATCGCTGTGCGCACCAGGCGCATCATGAAGTCATACATCTTGCCACCGCGAAGGGTGACCTTGACGCCGACGTTTTCACCTTCACGCAGCTTGAAATTGGCGATAGCCTTCTTGCTCTTGGTGATGACGGGCTTCTGGCCGGTGATCAGCGTCACTTCGTTGACGGCGTCTTCGATGGCCTGCTTGCGCTCGCTCTGGCTGCCGATCGCGCAGTTCACGACGATCTTTTTCAGCTGCGGGACTTGATGGATGTTCGCAAGGTTAAGCTGGGTCTTCAGCTCCGTGCGCTTCTGCTTATAGAGGGTCTGTAGGGTATGTTCCATGATTCAGTTTTGGGCTGTGCCGCCTTTCCCTCGAGGCCGCATCAGAATGATGCGACGATGGCGGGGGGGGAGACAAATGGGGGGGCGAGACTTAGGCCTTGGCCTTCTTCTTCGCAACTTTCTTTTTTGCTTCTTTCTTCGCGGGCGCTTCGACGCGCTTCACGTTGGAAATGTGGATCGGGGCTTCCTGGTCCTGGAAACCGCCAGCCTGGTTCTGCTGGGTGGGCTTGATCGCTTTCTTGATCATGCGCACGCCTTCGACGAGCACCCGGCCTTTGCCTGGCTGCACGGAGAGGACAACCCCCTGGGCGCCTTTGGCTGCTCCGGAGATGACGACGACATTGTCGCCTTTTTTAACGTGGGTCTTGGTACGGCTCATGGGAAATTACAGCACTTCGGGTGCGAGGGAAACGATCTTCATGAAGTTCTTGTCGCGCAGCTCACGGGCCACCGGGCCAAAGATGCGGGTTCCGCGCGGGTTGTTGTCCTTGTCGATGATGACCATCGCATTGCGGTCAAAACGCAGGATTGATCCATCGACGCGGCGGATCGGGTGCGAGGTGCGCACGATCACCGCACGCACGACTTCACCCTTCTTCACCGCCGCTGTCGGCGTGGATTCGCGGATGTGCGCGGTGATGATGTCGCCGACATAAGCGAAGCGGGTGTTTTTCTTGCCGAGCACGCCGATCATCGTGGCCAGTCGGGCACCGGTGTTGTCAGCCACCGGGATTGAGGACTCCATTTGCAACATAAGCTGTTTCTCCTGGTCAGGTTAGGGGGTTCAAAAAATGGCGGTTAGTGCTTCTGCACTTCGATCAGCTCCCAGCGCTTCAGCTTGGACAGCGGACGGGTTTCGGCGATGAGCACCTTGTCACCTTCCTTGGCCGCGTTGTTTTCGTCGTGGGCGTAGAACTTGGAAGTTTTGCGCACGATCTTCTTGAAGATCGGGTGCGGGACGCGGCGTTCAACTTTGACGACGATGGTCTTCGACATCTTGTTGGACACCACGACGCCGACGCGCGTCTTGCGCACGGCTTTCTTTTCGGTGGCTGCAGGGGCTGCTGCGGTAGGCTCGCTCATGATAATAGAAATGCTTCAGTGGGTTGATGACCGGATCAGGCGGCCTTCTTGGCGGCTGCGGCGCGGGCGCGCTCGGTGATGATGGTTTCGATCCGGGCGATCTCGCGGCGGATGCTGGTCAGACGGGCTGGGTTTTCGAGCTGTCCGCCACCGGCGCTCTGCTGCACGCGCAGATTGAGCGCTTCCTGCTTCAGTTCGCGACGGCGTGTGGAGAGTTCTTCCACAGACGATTCACGGAGTTCTTTGATCTTCATAATTCAGTTCGCAGTTCGCGTTGTTTATTTGTGCAGGCTTTCACGGCTAACGAAGCGGCAGCGCAGGCCGAGCTTCGTTGCGGCCAGACGGCAGGCTTCACGGGCAGTTGCTTCGTTCACGCCGGAGATCTCAAACAGCATGTGGCCTGGAAGGACCACTGCCACCCAGAATTCCGGGGAGCCCTTGCCTTTACCCATTCGGACTTCCGGCGGGCGCTGAGTGACGGGCTTGTGAGGGAAAATGCGGCAGAAGACCTTGCCTTTGCGCTTCAGGAAGCGGGTGATGGCGACACGGCAGGCTTCAATGTGGATGTTCTTGATCCAGCCGCGCTCAAGCGTCTGAAGGCCGAAGTCACCGAAGTCCAGCTTGTTGCCGCTGGTGGCGTTGCCGCCGCGGTTGCCGCGCTGCGATTTGCGATATTTTACTCTGCTTGGAAGGAGGGCCATAAATCTAGGTCCGGAGGAAAGGTTTTAGTTCAGTGTAGAAGGCAGGTTATGCCTGGGCAGCGGGAGCGGGAGCGCCCTGGCCCTGCGGGCGGCGGTCACCACCACGAGGTCCGGGAGCGCCTGGGCGGCGGTCACCGCGGTCGTCTCGGCGTGGGCGGCGTTCGCCGGAAGGACGGGAAACTCCTTCAGGAGCATTGCCACGGTTCATCCAGCACTTCACGCCGATGATGCCGTAAACAGTGCGGGCTTCAGCGAAGCCGTAGTCGATCGGAATACGCAGGGTCTGAAGCGGCACCTTACCCTGGCGATACCACTCAGCACGGGCGATGTCAGCACCACCGAGACGGCCGGCGCAGCGGAGACGAATGCCATCAGCACCCATGTCCATCGCGGTCTGCACGGAGCGCTTCATCGCGCGGCGGAAGGAAATACGGCGCTCAAGCTGCACGGCGACGGCTTCGGCCACCAGCTGGGCGTCGAGCTCAGGCTGCTTGATTTCGAAAATGTCGATCTTGACCTGCTTGCCACCGCACATTTCGGAGACCTTCTGGCTCATGACGTCGATTTCCTGACCCTTGCGGCCAATGACGAGTCCTGGGCGGGCGGTGTGCAGCGTCACGCGGACCTGGTTCCAAGCGCGCTCGATGACGATCTTGGAAATGGCGGCCTGCATGAGCTTTTCCTTCAGGTAGGCACGAATGGCGAGGTCGCTGTGCAGCGAGTCTGCGTATTCTTTTTCAGGTGCGTACCACTTGGAGCGCCAGTCTTTGGTGACTGCGAGGCGGAAGCCGATCGGATTTACTTTCTGTCCCATAAAGTGAAGAGGTGCGGTTCGGTGGCGTTGCGGTTATTCGGAAGCTTTCTTGGATTTCTCAGCCTTGGCTGCCTTCTTTTTGGCAGGAGCGCTGCGGCGGGCGGATTTCGGCGCCTTCTTTTCACCTTCGGCCTTGGCTTCTTCAGCCTTCGGCGCGCCGATGATGACGGTGATGTGGGTCATGCGCTTCTTGATCGGAGCTGCAGATCCACGGGCGCGTGGCATGATGCGGCTCAGGGCAGGTCCAGGGGTGGCCACTGCGGATTGCACAATGAATTCGGAAGCGTCCTGTTCGTGGTTGTTCTCAGCATTCGCGATCGCGGAACGGAGGGTTTTGCCAACAAGGAAGGCGGCTTTTTTCGGGGTGAAGTCGAGAACGCTCAGCGCCTGGTTGACGGGCATGCCGGTGATGGCACGTGTGACCTGGCGGGCTTTCTGCGAGGAGATCCTGGCGTATTTGAGGACGGAGCGGACGGACATAAAGCGAGGGGGGTTCTTGACTTCGTTTAGAGAGATTTGTTGAGATCGACGCGACCCCGGTCACCGACGCGGACGGGATCGTTGGCTGCGGCCAGTTCCTGGACCACGGCGCCACAGACAGAGTTGCGAACTTCAGTGACAAGCACTTTGGCGATGGGCTTGTCTTCGCGATAGATTTCAAAAGGCATTCCGGGCTTCACACCGTCCTTGGCACCGATGGAAAGAACGGCGATGCCAAGTTCATTTTTGAGGCTGACGACGCGGGCGTTCTGAAGGTCGCCTGCGACTTGATTGCTTTGACCGCCGCCAGCTTTGACGAGCGCGGCATCAGCAGCCGTGATCGCTTTGTTCAGACGATCCGCAGCAGCAGGATCAGCGTTCGGAGCGCTTTTCATCAGCCCCATGCCAGATTCTGCCATCTCAATCAGGGCGTTCGCGAGTTCATCGCGCTGCTCTTTCATGATGCGCAGATCGCCGAGGGCGGCGAGCAGACGTTCCTGAGTTTGATCCTTGGCGTTTTCAAGGGCGCCGACTCCAAGACCTTCAAGCAGACCGCGCAGCTTTTCATAGCGCTCCTTCAACTCGTTGGTTTCGGCATTGGCTGCCGCAGCGCTCTGGGCCAGGGCGTCATTCTTGTCCTTGGCGGCAAGAAGCTGGGCCTCCTGTGCCTGCAGTTTGGCTGCAGCGACCGCGAGCGAGATGTGCAGCTCCTGATTCTCGAGCTTGTCATCCGCACTCAGCCCCGTCACTCCCACTGCAAAAAGCAGGGAGAAAGTGGTGCAGGTGATGGAGGTGCGGAGTGACATGAAAAACTCGAGGCGCAGGAATTACTTGGCGGCCTTGACGGTGACAGCACCGTGAGACTTGAACAGACGGGTCATGGAGAACTCGCCGAGGCGATGTCCGACCATGTTTTCGGTCACATACACGGACACGAAGTCCTTGCCGTTGTGAACCAGGAAGGTGTGGCCGACGAGGTCTGGAGTGACCATCGAGGAACGAGCCCAGGTTTTGATGGGGCGTTTCTGCTTGGCGTCGTTGAGCTTGTCCACCTTGTCGAGGAGGGCTTGCTGAACGAAGGGACCTTTTTTGAGGGAGCGTGCCATGAGGTTGCTAGGGTAAGGAATGGATTACTTCTTGGCGTTGCGGCCCTGGATGATGAGCTTGTTCGTCGCCTTCTTCTTGTTGCGGGTCTTCTCACCCTTCGCGTGGCCCCAGGGGCTGAGAAGGTGCTGACGACCACCACCGGACTTGGAACGTCCTTCACCACCACCGTTCGGATGGTCGATCGGGTTCATACACATGCCGCGGACGGTTGGGCGGGTGCCCTGCCAGCGGGTGCGGCCGGCCTTGGCGCTGACCACGTTCATGTGCTCGATGTTGCCGACCTGGCCGATCGTGGCGTAGCACACGGCGAGGATCTTGCGGATTTCTCCGGAGGGCATGCGCACCAAGGCGAAGTCACCTTCACGGTTGGAAAGCACAGCGGCTTGGCCTGCGGCACGAGCGACGACGCCGCCTTTGCCTGGAGAAAGCTCGATGTTGTGGATCGAAGTACCGAGAGGGATCTTGCTCAGAGGAAGGGCGTTGCCCACTTCAGGAGCAGCCTTTTCGCCGGCCATCACCGAGGAACCGACCACAAGGGCGTTCGGAGCCAGGATGTAGGCGCGCTGGCCGTCCTTGTATTCCACAAGAGCGATGCGGGCGGAGCGGTTCGGATCGTATTCGATGCCGACCACCTTGGCGGCTTCGTCACGGCGGACGCGCTTGAAGTCGATGAGACGGTAACGCTTGTCGTGGCCACCGCCGATGTGACGGCAGGTGATGCGACCAGTGTTGTTACGGCCACCGGATTTGCGAAGAGCCACGGTAAGGCTTTTCTCCGGGGAGTGCTTGGTGATCTCGTCGAACGAGTTCCACTCTTTGTAACGGTTGGTGGGCGTAGTAGGCTTGAATGTTTTCAGCGCCATGACGGTAGGATAAGTTAAAGGGTTGCGTGGCTGAGCCTGGGTTTACGCGAGGTCGAACTTTTCGCCGTCCTTGAGACGGACGATCGCTTTCTTCCAGTGGTTGGTGCGGCCGTAATCGGCGCGGCGCTCACGACGGGCCTTGCCGTCATAGTTCGCTGTGCGGACACCGGTGACTTTTTTGCCAAAGAGCTTTTCGATGGCCTGCTTGATGTCGATTTTGGTGGCATCGACATCGACGGAGAACACATACTCGTTGTTCTTTTCGCCCAGCAGCGTGGCTTTCTCGCTGAGACGGATGGTTTTGATGACTTTGTGCAGGTCTTTCATGATCAGGCAGTCCTCTTGGCAAGGGTTTCAAGGGCGTCTCCGGTCACCACCACGCTGCGATAGCGGAGGAGGTGTTCGGCATTCACTTCGTCAGCGGAGATGAGCTGGACGTTTTGGACATTGCGGCCGGCGCGGAAGGTGAGCTCGTCAAAGCCTTTGCCGATCAGCAGCACGTTCTTGGCGGTGGTGAGGCCGTTGACCGCAGCGATGAAGCTCTTGGTCTTGCCATCAGCCACGGCAAAGCTGCCAGTGGTGAGTACTTCGCCATCAAGAATGCGGGCGGTCAAAGCGGCGCGGAGGGCCAGCTTGCGGGTGTTCTTGGTGGTCTTCTTGGCCCACACGGTCGTGTTGCGGGGACCAAAGACGACACCACCACCGCTCCAGATTGGGGAGCGCTTGGAACCCATACGGGCGTTGCCGGTGCCCTTCTGGTTCCAGAGCTTCTTGCCGGAGCCGGAAACTTCGGAACGGTTCTTGGTGTGGGCATTTCCCTGACGGCGGTTGGCGCGGTAGGCCACCAGCGTGTCGCTGAGTGCCTGGGAGCCTTTGTAGCCCTCGGTCAGTTGGATGTTGGCCGCCTTGGCGGCGTCAGCTGAGAGAATGGTCGCGGACATGATTCAGTTCCTCGTGGTTATTTCTTAACGACGGCTTTCTTGCCGGGGCGCACCACAACGATGCTGCCAGTGTTGCCGGGTAGGGCGCCTTTGATGAGCAGGATGCCCTCTTCAGGGCGGCTCTGCACAACCACGAGATTCTGCGTGGTGCAGCGGGTGGTGCCGTCATGGCCGGGCATCTTCTGGTTCTTCCAGACGAGACCGGGA
>NZ_JBGAGS010000022.1:0-138301 GCF_044226605.1 Prosthecobacter sp.
GCATGGCGGCAGCATCTGCAGTTCGCTGCGATCAGTTCCTCGAAGGTGGCTCATGCCCATCTTGTTGCGCATGAACGCCCCCGGTCAAACCGGTGAAATAGTTTTCACACAGCCTGGACAGCCCGCCCTACCTGCGCTGGGCCTGCGCGTATGCGCGGCGCAGGGTAGGGAGGCTTGTCCTCAAGCCTCCGTCGAGCGTCTCATGGCGTACGCTTTCCGGAAATGAGCCGTGGGGATGTCAAAACGGAGGCGGGCCAAACCCTGGCGGTGGGCGCATTCCTGGTCCGCCGGGAGGTCCTCCAGGGCCGCCGGGGCCTCCTGGACCACCACGCCTGCCACGGCCGGGCGGGCCAAAGCCACCACCGGGAGGTCCACGGCGTTCAAAGCTGGCGTCGGGCGTGCCGGCAAACTGGCGCGGGATGTAGGGATAGGTGTCGGTGAGCACGTAGTGGTAGGTGCCCTCGGGAAACTCTTGCGTCACACCGAAGCGACCGTTGCTCGCATCCAGATCTCCTTTGCCCTCGATGTATTCGTAGTCCTGCACAAAGGCGCCGTCATACTTGCCACCGGGAGAGTCCGCGGGGCGCGTGCCTTTTTTGATGCCGTAGCTGGAGGCGAGTTTCTTCAGCGGGCTGCTGGCGTTTTTCGCCTCGCTGTGGCCCCACTGGTTATAGATGGGAAAGCCGTCCGCAGCCCAGCCCACGAGCACCATTTTGGTTTTGTCGCCACCGGCTTTTTCGACGAGACCGTTTGGGATGCCATGGTAATGATAGGCCCCGTTTGGCTGCACATGCGCGTTGCTGGCATCCAGCCCGAGATCGATCGCGCCGCCATGCGGTTCATACTGCCAGCCGCTGCCAGGATTTCCCTGCCACCACTCCGCGGCGAAGGGATCAAACACCACGCCATTCACCGCGATGCCAAAGGGCTGCATGCGAAAGGGCGAGGGCTTCTCCGCTACCTTCGGGTGCAGCGGCACTTTGTAGTCATAGCTCTGCGGCCCGATCACATTCGGATTGTGCCGGTTTGGAAACTGGCCCGGCGTGTGGTCAGGAATGCCATTGGCCTGAATGCGCCGGTATTGATCATCCGTGGTGATCTTCACCACATTGGGCGGCAACTGCGAAGACGCCGCGAGGCAGGCCGAGACAAAAACAGCACCGCCCATTTTCAGCAGGAGGGCAGGGGAGATGGAAGAGCGACGGGAACGCATGTTACACACATAACCCGTCCCCCGTTATTTCGTTACAAAAAATAATCTCAGTGCCTGCCACGACGATTCCTGCTTGCTTCCGGGGGCTGCTTCCCGTTTGCATCTCACCATGCGTCCACGCTCAAACCCCAGCCGCATCCCGCAGGTCGCCGTCCTCGTCGATACCTCACGTTCGTACGGGCGTGACATCGTGCGCGGCGTGCGGCGTTACGTGGCTGAGCATGGGCCGTGGTCGCTCTACCTTGAGCCGCGCGATCTGCGCAGCCGCTTCCCCGACTGGCTCAAAGACTGGCCCGGCGACGGCATCCTCTCCCGCACCGTCGATGACGCGCTGCTACGTCAGCTCAAGGCCACCAAGCTGCCCGTCATCGAGCTGCGCACCACCGTGCTGCCTCATTCGTTTCCCTTTGTCGGCATGGACAACAGCATCGTGGGCACCCGCGTGGCGGAGCATCTGCGCAATCGCGGCTTCCACCGCTTTGCCTGCTGCATCGACACCTCGGAGGCCTTCTTCGTTGAGCGCAGCGAGTTCTTCGCGAAGACGCTACGCGCGCATGGCTTTGAGTGCTCCGTGTTCAAATCGGGCGGCGCAGGCAAAAAAAAGTCTCTCCGCTGGGACGAACACCAGCGTGCGTTCTCCGAATGGCTCATCTCGTTGGAGAAGCCCGTGGGCATCTTTGCCGTGAATGATCAGCTCGGCTTCTGGCTGCTCGATGCCGCACGGCGTGCGGGCATCGCCGTGCCGGAAGAGGTCGCCGTCGTCGGCGCGGAGAATGACAACATGCTGTGCGACACCGCCTCGCCACCGCTTTCCAGCGTGCGTCTGCGCGGCCAGGCCGTGGGCTATGAGGCCGCGCGCATCCTCGATGAATGGATGTCCAAGCAGCGCATCCCAAAGCAGGGCGAAAAACACCTGCTCGCCCCCGGAGACATCGTCGTGCGTCAGTCCAGCGACATCGTCGCGGTGGAAGATCCCCGCATCGCCGCCGCCTTGCGATTCATCCGCCAGCATGCAACGGAACAGATCGACGTAACGCGTGTGGCACGCGAGACCGCCCTCTCACGCAGCGTGCTCGAGCGCCGCATGAAGGCACTCATTGGTCGCAGCCCCGGCGAAGAGATCAACCGCATCCGATTTGCCGCCGTGGAAAAGCTGCTCACGCAGACCGATCTCACGCTCGATGCCATTGCCGCTCGCTGCGGCTTCACCCATCCGCAATACATGGCCGAGGCCTTTCGCAAGCGCTCCGGCATGACTCCGGGAGAGTTCAGAAGACAGCGCTCGGTGTGAAGGGAATAAAGCAGCACGAAAAAGATGATGCATCAAGGAACGGGCTTCACACTTTTGAAGATCTTGCCCAGTGTTTCCAGGCTCTTCTCACTGTCTCGCTTTGAGATCCAGTACGTCACGGTGAGCAGCTTCCCACCGCCTGCATCGGTTGAGAGAAATCCAATCACCGTTGGTCCCCATTCCTTGCTGTTTCCGGTCCAGGAGAAGCGCTTCCATTTTCGCCCGTCATCCTCGAAATCTTTCGGTGTCTTAGTGGCGGTGTCCACGCTCACCCCGTACTTTTCCGTCAGCCATTTGATGCTGTCTTCGATGAGAGATTCCGTTTCCTCCTCCGCCACCACCTCCAGATAGATGCTGGCCACATTGTCCGGAGACTCGGCCAGCACGCCGATTTCGGACCTTTTCGGCATCCAGTCGTCCGGCAGGCTGGCAGTCACTGCGGGCATCACCTCCGGCAGCTTCATGGTGCCCGCAGGTGCCAGCGAAGGAAAGGCGGTGAGCAGCAGGGTCGCGGCGATCTGCGCAGGCTTCATGGCAATGAGACGGTTGTCATCCCTTCATCGCGTCTGCCCGCCGTGATGGTTCCTTGATTCTTCAGATGGGAAGGCGGGCACTGGATTCCGCTGTAAAAAAAAGCGGGGCGGATCACCCGATCCGCCCCGTTTTTTGGAAGTGCGTACCAACAGCCATGCAGGAACCACTCACTACTGAAATTTGTTTGTCAGACCGGCGGTCTTGCTCCGCTCTCGTTGTCTGGTGGTAGAGTCGCACAGCCCCCGCGGGATGTGTCAGAACGGTGTAAGACCTTGGCAAGGAAGTTGAAAATCGGCCGCTCCCGCACGCAGGTTCAGCCCACCTGCGCCTCCTTGGTGCGGCGTTTTTGCAGCAGCACTTTGGCCATGAGCAGCACGATCACCAGATTGACCACCAGCGCCGAGACGTGAACGAAGGTGACCTTCCGGTAGATCCCATACACCTCCAGCGGCAGGTAAATGCAGCCACCCACCAGCGCCAGCCACTCCGCCCAGGTTCGCTGTTTCCACAGCCCGTAGGCCTCCACCAGACGGATGGTGGAGTACAGCAGCGCCATCCCCGCCATCATCCACAGCCGCTGGTCATTGAGCGATGACATCAGGTCGATGAAAATATGCGGATACTTCCTCGCCGGATTCAGATGCATTTGTCTCACGACCTGCGCGCTCAGCTCGTGCAGATCCCGGTGCAGGAGCCCCAGCAAACCGAAGCCCGCCAAAAGTACAACAATCCCTTTGGCCGCTTCGAGTACCGCCACCACATCAAGACTTTTGCGCAGACCAGAAGAAGTCATGCACAAGCATGCGCCACAGGCTCGGGGCGGCAATGAGAAACCTAAGGGCCTGATTGCTTTTGCAGGGCTGCGCCTTAGTCCGAGGTCAAGGTGCAGCCTTTTCTGCGGGCTGCATTCATTTGAATGAGGGCACGAACAATGGACTCCTGTTCGAGTTCGTTGTCATCTGCTCGCCACGCTCTAAAAATGGGGCGGATTTCGAAGGAAAAATGACACCCTTTGAGCGGGGATGAACTGATCCTCTCAGTGCAGGACGTGGCATAGGAGATGTCATTAGCATTCGTCTGCTCCATCGCGCTCTTGTTCATGTCTCTGTTTCACGGCGCAGCGTTCGGAATGCTTCCTTTTTCACGCTTGGTATTCGGCATAGGCTTTCATCCTATCT
Source organism: Prosthecobacter sp. (assembly GCF_044226605.1). Classification (GTDB taxonomy): domain Bacteria; phylum Verrucomicrobiota; class Verrucomicrobiia; order Verrucomicrobiales; family Verrucomicrobiaceae; genus Prosthecobacter. The sequence goes on from NZ_JBGAGS010000022.1 coordinate 4,217, forward strand.
GCGTCTTTGGTGTTATTCGCCCTTTGAGGGCCTCCACACGCCTCGCATGCACTCGTGCCCGCCGCCACGCGTTGCTTCACTTTACTTTGAAGCGTGTCGGCTTAGTATCGTGCATCCCTATGAGACCCCGATTGAAAAACGTTGTCGTCAGATTTTTTGAATCTGCTGGAAAATTCAAAACAGGAGGGCTTCAAGGTGCCGCATGGAAGGCGTTCATGTGCGTTGGCATGCTGGCCAGTTTCTCCCTCACCGGCTGCAAAGAGAGCGGCCACGCGCATGCACACGCGGAAGAGGAGGAGGAAGAGTCCCAGCTGCTGCTTACCAATCCGATCCGGCGTGACACCGATCTCAAGCATGAGTTTGTCTGCCAGATCCGCTCCTGCCGAAACATTGAGATCCGTGCTCTGGAGCGCGGCTATCTGGAGAAGATCTTCGTTAATGAAGGTCAGCTCGTCAAAGTGGGGGACCCGATGTTCAAGATCCTCGCGCTCGCCTATCAGGCCGAGCTGAAAAGTGCCGAGGCCGATGCCAAGGTCGCCCAGGTCAAATACGAAAACACCAAGCGCCTCACCGAAACGTCCGTCGTCTCGGACAAGGAACTGGCCATGGCCAAGGCTGAATGGGATGACAAGCTGGCTGCGGTCAATCTCAAGCAGGCCCATCTCGGCTTCACCGACATCAAGGCTCCGTTCTCCGGGCTCATGGACCGCCTGCGCCTCCGGAATGGCAGCCTCGTCAACGAGGGCGATCTGCTCACCACCCTCTCGGATAACAGCGAGATGTGGGTCTACTTCAATGTTCCCGAGGCCGAATACCTGGAGTACGCCTCTCATGAGCAGTCCGAAGAGAGCAAGCAGGTCAGCCTCATCATGGCCAACGGCCAGGTCTTCAACCAGAAAGGCCGCATCAATGTCATCGAAGGTGAGTTCGACAACCGCACCGGCACCATCCAGTTCCGCGCGGACTTCCCGAACCCCGACCGCCTCCTCCGCCATGGTGAGACCGGCAACATCCAGATGACCAAAGCTCTCAAAAACGTGGTGCTCATTCCGCAGAAGTCCACCTTCGAGCTCGATGGCGAGCACTATGCATTCACCGTGGACAAGGACGAAATCCTTCATCAGGTGAAGCTCACGGTCACCGATGAACTGGAGGACCTCTTCGTCGTCGGCAGTGGCGTCACCGAATCTGACCGAATCATTTTTGAAGGGCTGCGGCAGGCGCATGATGGTGCGAAGGCGCACGAGTATGAGTTTGTGAAGTCAGAAGAGGCGTACAAGCACCTCAAGCTGAAGGCTGAGTAAAGGCAGCCGTTTTACAGCGGCCGGACGAAAGATATCCAACCCATGTTTTCGAAGGTCCTCCAGCGGCCAGCTCTGGCTATTGTGATCTCATTGATCATCCTGTTTCTGGGAGGACTCTCGATCCTGCGGATGCCGGTGTCGCAGTTCCCTAATGTGGCCCCGGTGGTCGTGCTGGTGAACATCACCTACCCCGGTGCCAGCGCCAAGGTGCTGGAGGAGTCCGTGCTCAGCCAGCTGGACCTTTCCATCAATGGCGTGCAGGACATGAAGTACATGATCTCTGACGCCACCAGCGCCGGAGAGGCCACCATCCAGGTCGTTTTCCATCTGGGCACCGATCCGAACCAGGCCACCGTGAATGTGGTGAACCGCGTCAATCAGGTGAAAAACCAGCTTCCGCCGCTGGTGCAGCGGGAGGGCATCATCGTCACGAACGTCAGCCCCAACATGCTGATGTACCTGAACCTCTACAGCACGGACGAGAACGCGGACATGCAGTTCCTGTTCAACTACGCCTACATCAGCCTCCTGCCGGAGCTCAGCCGCATCCGAGGCGTCGGCTCCACCAGGATCCTCGGCACCCGGCAGTTCGCCATGCGCGTCTGGCTCAAGCCCGACCGCATGCGCGCCTACAACATCTCCACGGAGAAGATCATGAAAGCCCTGGAGGAGCAGAGTGTCATCGGCACGCCGGGGCGGCTCGGGCGTGCCGACAGCAGAGCCTCCCAGTCCCTCGAGTATGTGCTCACGTACAAAGGCAGGTACAGCAGGGCTGAGGAATATGAAAAAGTCATTCTCCGCGCCACCCGGCAGGGAGAAATTCTCCGCCTGAAAGACGTCGCGGACATCGAGCTCGGCAGCGAATTTTATGACCTCTATTCTGACCTGAACGGCCATCCTTCCGCCGCCATCGTCATCAAGCAGAGCTACGGCAGCAATGCCGCCGAAGTCATCAAGGCCATCAAGACCAAGCTCGAGCTGGTCAAGAAAAAGTCCTTCCCTGCCGGCATGGACTACGAGATCAGCTACGACGTCTCCGCCTTCCTCGACGCCTCCATTGAGAAGGTGCTGCACACCCTGGTGGAGGCCTTCGTGCTCGTGGCTCTCGTCGTCTTCGTTTTCCTGGGGGACTGGCGTTCCACGCTTATTCCCACTCTGGCGGTGCCCGTCTCGCTCGTGGGCGCTTTCTTCCTCATGCAGATGTTTGGGGTCAGCATCAATCTGATCACCCTCTTTGCCCTCGTCCTCGCCATCGGCATCGTCGTGGACGACCCCATCGTCGTCGTCGAGGCCGTACACGCACGCATGCACGGCACCAGTCTCACGCCCTATGAGGCCACCCTGCACGTCATTCAGGAGATTGCCGGTGCGGTCATCGCCATCACCCTCGTCATGACGGCGGTGTTTGTGCCCGTCACGTTCATGTCCGGACCTGTGGGGGTGTTCTACCGCCAGTTCTCCATCACCATGGCGGCGGCCATTGTGCTCTCCGGCGTCATGGCGCTCACGCTCACTCCGGTCCTTTGCGCCATGCTCCTGAGGAATGAGGGGCACGAGCCGCAGCCACGGCACCACCGCAAAGGTCCTGTTGCTTGGTTGCTCGGCCACTTTAACCGCATCTTTGACCGGATCACCGATGTTTACGTCAGCCTTCTCAAACTGATCGTCCACCGCCGTCTGGTCACCATCGCCGTTCTTGTCCTGGCCACGACCGCCGCCTACTTCATCAACAGCCAGCTTTCGCCCGGATTCATTCCCGCGGAAGACCAGGGCATGATTTACGCCATCATCCAGACTCCGCCCGGCTCCACCCTGGAGCGCACGTATGCGAAATCGCGTGAGCTGCGGGACATCGCCAAGAAGATCGAAGGCGTCAAATCCATCTCCTCGCTGGCCGGTTACGAAGTGCTCACGGAAGGCCGCGGATCCAATGCCGGCACCTGCCTCATCGACATGGAGGAATGGTCCAAGCGCAGCCGGACGGTGCCAGAGATAGTGCAGGAGCTAAAAGAAAAATGCCGCGCCATCGCCGGTGCCAAAATCGAATTTTACGAGCCCCCCGCCGTGCCCGGGTACGGTGCCGCGGGCGGATTCTCGCTTCGCCTCCTCGACATCACGAGCAGCGGCGACTACGACCGCCTGCAGGTTGTGAATGACCAGTTCATGGAGGCCCTGCACAAGCGCAAGGAGCTCAGCGGCCTCTTCACCTTCTTCAGCGCCAACTATCCCCAGATCGAGCTCGTCATTGACAACCAGGCCGCCATGCAGAAGGGCGTCTCGATCAAGACGGCCATGGATAATCTTGGCATCATGGTCGGCAGCACCTACGAGCAGGGCTTTGTGCGCTTTGGCCGCTTCTTCAAGCTCTACGTTCAGGCCGAGCCGCGCTACCGCGCCCTGCCGAAGGACCTCAAGGACATGTATGTGGGCAATGAAGACGGCGAGATGGTGCCTTACTCCGAATTCCTCACGCTCAAGGAGACGCAGGGTCTCAATGAAATCACCCGCTACAATGCCTACCCCGCGCCGTCCATCCAAGGCGCGCCCGCTCCCGGCTACAGCAGCGGAGACGCCATCAAGGCCATTCAGGAAGTCGCCGCCAAGACTCTGCCGCGCGGCTATGACATCGGCTGGGCCGGCCTGTCCTTTGATGAAGTCGACCGCGGCAATGAGGCGATTTACATCTTCATCGTCGTCATCCTGTTCGTCTATCTCGTCCTCGTCGGGCAGTATGAGAGCTTCGTCCTTCCGCTGGCCGTCATCCTCTCGCTGCCCATCGGTGTCATGGGCTCCTTCCTCCTGCTCAATACTATCGGCCTGGACAATGACATCTACGCCCAGGTCGGCCTCATCATGCTCGTGGGCCTGCTGGGAAAAAATGCCATCCTCATTGTCGAGTTCGCCTCGCAGCGTCATCAGAAAGGCATGTCCATCCGTGAGGCTGCCATCGAGGGTGCGCGCGTCCGTTTCCGCCCCATCTTGATGACCTCCTTCGCCTTCATCGCCGGCATGCTTCCACTGCTGCGCGCCTCGGGGGCCGGTGCCATTGCCAACAAGACCATTGGCGCCTCCGCAGCCGGCGGCATGCTGCTGGGCACCCTGGTCGGTCTGCTCATCATCCCCGGCCTGTTCTACATCTTCGCCACCATCGCCGACCGCAGCAAGCTTCTGCCAAATGTGCACAGCATGCCTCTCAGCGAAGTCGAAGACCGTCTTCCGCCCCCTGACAGCGGGGAGCCGCAGATCTAGGGGAGGCGATCGTGGGCAGGCGTCACGTCCTGAGGAACTCGAAAAAGAAGCGATAGTTTACGGGTGCTCTGTCTCACGCCGCCGGCTTTTCATAGGCGTCCAGCATCGCTACGGCTCACCGGCGATTCTCGCTCAGTTGAGCCAGCTTGTTTTTCCTGCGTTGTTCCAGCTCCAGAAATTCATGACGCAACAGATCGAAGAATCCGCCCTCGTAATCCTCGAATGAGTCTTCTTCGTGGGAATATCTTTGAATTTTGCCCTGCTGGTTGAAGCAATAAATGTCCGCATCTCCCACGACTTTCAGGATCGGCATGACCTGATGTCCCATTTCCTGAAACCTCTCGGTGGCAAGCTTGACCTGCATCCAATCGGGGGCTTCATCACTGAACGCATAAACATACAGGCCATACAAAAAACTCCAGAAGGGACCCACATCAAAAGCTTTGTGACGTGGCCAGTATTCCTCCCTCACCTCGAGGTAGAGGCCACCCCAGTACCCCGTTGCGTGGTACAGATAATCTTGGGGAAGGGGGATGCCGATGCTTGAAGCGTACTCCTTCAGTTCACGCTCCGCCGGGGCGTCTTTGCCGGCAGAAACGAGGTAGTAAACCTCTTTATCCCAGATCAGATTGATGATTTCTTCAGTCTTGTCCATAGGGGGCTCATCAGGGTTGTTGGATCTGTCATTATTTCACCTCAGCTCTTGTTAGCTCATTCCGCAAACTTCACCGTCACACCTTTCAGCTGTGCCGCTGCTTTCTCTCCGCGCTCCCGGCCCAGCACACACATCGCCGTGGCCAGTGCATCGCTCGTCGTGCAATCCGGCGCGATCACCGAGCAGGCGATTCGTTGGGTCAGTCCCATCCCCGTCTTTGGCGAAACGATGTGCGAGTACCGCGTGCCTTCGATCTCGGTAAACTGATACAGATCTCCTGAGGTCGAGACGCCGCAGTTGTGCAGGCGCACGGCGATGAGATCCTCCTCCGGCGACTCCTTCGTAAACTGTCGCAGCTTGATCTCCCATGCGTCCTCTCCCGGTGGCGGATCGCCGATGGCGATGTCTCCGCCCGCCATCACCAGCGCCCGTGTGATGCCATGCTCCCGCAGTACCTTCAGCCCCGCATCCGCCGCATAACCTTTGGCGATGCCTCCCACATCCAGCAGCATGCCCGGCTTTGTCAGCGTGAGAGTCTGCGCCTTTTCATCCAGCCGCACCGCGCGCCAATCCGTGGCGGCAAGCGCCTGCTGCAGGCGGTCTGCGGGCGGCAGCTTGTGAGTGCGCTTGGTGCGCCGCCACAGGTGGGTCAGATTTCCGCAGGTGATGTCAAACGCCCCCTCCGTCAGCTCCGCGAGTTCCTGCGACCGCTTCACCAGCGCATACAGATCCTCGCTTGGTTTAAAAGCCTTGTCCGGCCCCGCATTGCATAGCTGCATCAGCTCGCTGTTCGGCTCATAATCCGAGAACACGGCATTCAGGCCCGCGATCTTTTTGAACGCTGCCTCCACCGCCGCCTCCGCCTTCTCCCTGCTCTCCGAATGCAGAGAAATGCGGAAGGTGGTGAACATCAGCGGCGCGGAGAAATCAAAGCGCTCCAGCGCCCGCGCGGGAATGGCGCAGACGAGAAGGATCAAGAGAGGCAGAATGAAACGCACGGCAGGATGAAGACGCGAAAAGCGGAAAGCTCAAAGCCAATTAGACTTGTTTTCGGACAGCGCAGCGAGCAAATCGTAGGTTGGATGTGTTTGGCGTCGAAGGTTTGATTTTGCCCGCGATGGCCTCCGCCAAACCGTCCGACCCTGAGCGCATTCACGCGCAATGTTGCTTGCCGTACGCTGGCAGACGGGTGGGCTGTCGTCCTACGACAATCACATGCGCAACGAGGGGCTTGAAGATTTTATTCGAGCACAAGCCTGTTCACCCTCCACGTTCCCATTTCGCAGCCCCACCCCTCACCACGCCGGTTCCGCATGCAGCGCATCGGCCAGGCCCATGGTCGGCGCACTCATGGGCCGCACACGGGTCGTGATCGGCTTGGCCAGTCCCTGGCAGGCGATGCGCAGTTCCGGGATCACCGCCACGCTCTGGCAGCGCACCATGAGCACACGCCGCTGCGGCAGGCCGTGCAGATAGATGACTCCCGCCTCATGCAGCTGAATAATTTCCAGGCAGTCGCCACTCCCCGATCTCCGCCCCAACTCGCAGGCTGCTGCCAGAGTGGCATGCGCCAGCACCAGGATCGCGGCAGTCGGCGGCTCGCCGTGTCCGGCGCAATCCAGCAGCCGCCCTGCGTCATCGGCGATGGCCGCTTGAATGACTTCAGGCAGGGAGGCGAGGGCGGTGAGTTGCATGTTTAAAGTTAAAGGATTTAAGCTGGGTTCACGCAGCGAGGGCATGCGTCGGCAGCTCATGCGGCTTGGCGGAGGTGCTGTCCGGGGGCGCGGCGCGCAGGCGGAACTGATGCAGCACCGCCTGGGAGATGGCGTTCAGCGTTGCCAGCACGTTGCGGCCGCTGCGTGCGTCGGATTCAAAGCTGAGAAACGGCGTGGGCCGGTTGTTGAAAAGGTACTCCATGTACTCCACCGGCGCGGCATTGGGCAGATCGCGCTTGTTGTACTGAATGACGATGGGGAGCCGTTCGAGCGAGCTGTCGTTCATGCGCAGGTTGGCATCCAGGCTCTGCAGAGACTGCAGGTTGTCGCGCTGGCGGTCCATCTGCGAGTCCGCAACAAAGACCACGCCATCCGCCTGCCGCAGCACGAGCTGCAGCGTGGCATTGTACGTCACCTGTCCCGGCACTGTGTAGAGGTGGAAAGTGGTCTTGTACCCTGGCAGCGCATCGGCCTCCACGGCCAGGAAATCAAAAAACAGCGTGCGGTCCTGCGCGGTGGAGAGGGAGACCAGGTCGCTGCATCCATTCGGGTCCAGCTTGGCGTGGATCTGCTGGAGGTTGGACGTCTTCCCGCAGAGCGGAGAGCCGCAGTACACGATCTTGAAGCTGACCGTGCGGTCTTCGTGGTTGATGCTGGGCATGGCAGGAGAAAGAACGAATGACAGGGGATGAATTCCGCAGCCTGCCGCAGGAAAAAGGCCGGATCAGCCCAGCATGCGGGAGAGCTCTCGGGCGATGAGGGTGATCTTGTCGCGCATGCCCGTGGAGGGTTCGGCATCGTGCAGCACACCGATGATGGTTTCTCCCGGGAAGCAGAAGGTCAGCAGGCGGCCTCCAGCATTGAGCGTGAAAGTTTCCGCGCCTTCGATGCCGATCATCGGCGCCAGTCCGCGCAGCTGTCGCGCGATGTCCGGTGCCTGCCGTTGAAATTCCGCCGCATCGGGCTTGGAGGCATCTGCGTGGCTCAGAACATGGGAGCCATGCAGGCAGACGCAGGCGCTGAGGCCGGTCTGCAGGGCCAGCAGTTCCACGACGCGCGGCGCGGCCAGGTTTTCCTCCGTGCCAAGCAGGGCGCGCAGCAGCAGCTGGTCCGTCTGGGTATCCAGCGGTGCCAGGCCGAGGTAGGAATGTTTCACTGCCGCCATTTTTGCCGGGGCTGGAGCGGGTGCCGATGCCGGGGTTGGCTGTGAAAGGAAGGCGGCAGCGGGCTTCGGTTCTTTCGCCGCCGGGGCCGGTGCAGGAGTGTTGAAGAGTCCTCTCGATGCGGGTTGCAACATCGGAGCCGGCGGGGAGACGGCTGGGATCTCCTCCAGAGCTGGGGCAAAGGAAGGGGTGGGCTGGAACGGCGCAGGCGCGGGCGCAGAAGCCGCTGCGGGCGGGGCAAAAAAGCTCGCCGCAGGCTGCTTCTCAGGCGCTGGAGCAAAGGCGGGCGCAGGATGCTGCGTCGGCGGCACCTGTCCCAGCAATTGCGCACTGCTGAAGCCCGTTTCCATTGGCGCTTTCGAAGACAATGCGCCAGTCGCTGGGGAAGCAAATGGGTCGAAGGGTTTGGCCGTTCCTGCCAGGGGAGAGCTTGGCGTGCTGGTGCTGGCTGGTGGCTTGCCACCAAAGGCCTGGAAGGCCGAAGCCAGAGGTTGCATCGGCCCAGAGGGGATGGCCGGAGCCGGTGCCGCTGCTGGGGCAAAGAGCGACCCCGCAGCGGGCTGCGCAGCTGCCTGTGGAGGTTCCGCAGATGCCGCTGGAGCGAAGGCCGAAGGCGTGGCGCCAAAGGCAGACGCAGGTGCGGCTGGAGTGGGCGCTGGCGCAGCAAAGGAAAACTGCGGTGGCCCGCCCGAAGACTGCGCCGGGTTCAGAGTCAAAGCGGGCGCGGGTGCTTCCGATGGCGCGCTTTGGAGGAAGGGATTCAGCGCGGCTGCAAACATCGGCGTGGCCGGCGCTGCTGCGGGTGCTGCCAGGGGCTGGGGCGCAGCGGGCGCGAACAGGGACTGCGAATTCTGCGGGGGCGGCTGAGCGGGATTTTGCTGCGGGTTTGGCTGCACCGAGAGGCGCATGGGGCCGGGGGCGGCTGCCGGGGCAGGGGAAGGACTGGCAAGCATGCCTGCAGCGGCCGGGGCTGCGCTCATGTTGGTCAGTGCATGAAACACTTCATTCTGCGGCAGCTTGATGCGGCAGTCACGTCTGGCGGTGGTGAGGGTGTTGCGGAATCCAATGTCTGAAACTCCGTCGATCAGCAGGCCGAGTTCCACCACGATGTTTCCGGACGACATCTGCTCCTGCAGCACGTTTGCCGGCACACTCGTGGTGATCCATGCCGGCAGCGTGATCGGATTGAAGCCGAGTTCATCCATGCTGTATCCGCTCAATACCGTCGCGAATCCCAGCTTGGCCATGCCATTTGCCGAAAGGCCGTTGCCCGGAGCAGACGTTGGTGCTGGAGCGGGCACGGGTGCCGGTGCATGCGCTTGTGCCGCTGCGGGTGGCTGCGGTGCAGGCGCAAAGGCATTCATCGCCTGTGCCTCTGGCTGCGGGGCCGCTTCCTTCATGGCAGACACAAATGGAGAGCCAAACGGCATCGAAGGCGGTGCCGTCATGTCCGAAGGTGTGGACGCCCGCTGCTGCGCCTGCGGGGTGAACAGCACGGAAATGGATGCCTGAGGCTGGGCTCCTGAAGCCGCGAGATTTTCTGCGGGTGCCGGGGCAAACAAAGGGGCCGCTGTAGCTGCTGGCTGCTGTGGCTGACCAAAAGGCGAGCCTGCCGAACTCCCACCCAGCGCGAATGGCGAGCCTGCCGCAGGTGCGGGCGCGGTCTGCTGTGGCTGACCGAAAGGCGAATTTCCAAGGCCCCCGCCCAACGAAAAAGGCGATCCCGTAGCTGGCGCTGGCGCCGCCGCGGAGGCAGGCGGCTGTGCTTGGCCAAAAGGCGAGCCACCCGCATTTCCACCCATCGAAAACGGCGACCCTACAGGCGGCGCAGATGCCGCCGTCGAAGAAGGCTGCTGGGGCATGCTGAAGGGCGATCCCGCAGGACTGCCTCCGAGAGAAAAAGGAGATCCCCCCGGCGAGGCAGGTGCCGCCGCGGTCTGCTGCGGCATGCTAAACGGCGAACCTGCCGGACTGCCTCCCAGTGAAAACGGAGACGCCGCAGGCGTGGCTGGCGCTGCTGCGGAAGGAGACTGCTGCGGCATGCCGAAGGGAGACCCCGCAGGGCTTCCCCCAAGGGCGAAGGGAGATCCAGCAGGCATACCACTGGGCTGCGGCATGCTGAATGGTGAGCCTGCCGGGCTGCCGCCCAGAGAGAACGGCGATCCGCCAGGCTGTGCTGCACCCGGAGCCTCTGCGGCAGGGGGCGGCATTTGGAACGGCGAGCCTGCGGGTGCATGCGGCGTCGCCACCGGCTGCCCCAGGGAAAAAGGCGAAGGCGCAGCTCCGGGGGCTCCGGCGCTGCTTTCCTTGGCCTGTGCGATCAATCCTGGAAGCTTCGACGCAGGCAACTGCACCATGCGTGGATCCTGCGGCGAGATCGGCACCTGAAACAGGGCCGGGCACACGCGATACAGCTCAAACACGGGCAGAGCCGCCTGACCGCTCCGCAGCGCGTTTTCCAGCAGGGAAGGGGGGAGAGAAAGCGGCTGCTCTGCCGGCAGCGCCCCCATGCGCACCACTTCGGGTGGCAGTTGGTTGATCACATCTCCTACGGTGAGAGGAGAATGGGTTGGTGTGGCTCCTGCGATGCTGAAAGGGGACATTCCCGAGGCTGAATTGATAGGCGGCGCCGCGATCGGTTCATTTCCCGCAGTTCTAAAAAGCGGACTGCCCCCCACCTGGAAGGGGGATGCACCGGCTGAAGACTGGAGTGATGGAGGCGCTTGCATGGATGATGAACTACTGTGTGCTGTGCCAGTCACTCTCGGTGGATGTGCTCCCGCGAAGTTCTGCTCAGCGCCGTGCCCCGGTTCGCTAGAACCGGCTCCGCGCTGGAACAAACTTCGGAACGAAAAACTCATCGGAAGATGAAGCGACCCGACTTAACAAAATAGCAAGTCCGTATGAAAAATCTAGTTTTTATAAACAAATACCTCAGCATTTGAGTTAATTAAGCGAGGTTAAATATTTTGCCGCAGAGTTCAAGGTTTTTCGCCGCTTTTCAAAACATCTGAATCATTGTTCAGCATCCATCATGCCATGCGCCGGCGAAGCATGTTTTTCGTGCCCGTGGTATCGACTGCATCAAAAGCATCATGTCATCGACCCTTTGGTCTTACACAATCCGTGCTCCCGGGGCGGGCATATTGAGAACTTTTGCACTGCATTCTCTTGGTGATCCCGGCGACGAAAAAAATGATTTCAAAACTTCATCATTTTTCTCTTGCGGAATTTAACATCGAACGCACTATCTCCGCCCGCTCAATCCGAGCGGAAAACAAAAGACCCCTTCGTCTAGCGGTTAGGACACATCCCTTTCACGGATGCGACACGAGTTCGATTCTCGTAGGGGTCGCCACTCTTTCAAAGAGTGGCGGCCGCGGAAAAGCTTCTTGAAGAAGCTTCAGTGCCTCAAGCATTTAGCAGGGAACAGCGTGCACAAATTTGCGCCTGCCAGCTTCGAGCTTTTAAACTTCAAACTTTAAACTCCGAACGCTAAGCTCTGCTGGACACCGCACCCACCTCAGCTAGGCATGAATGCATGTCTTCATCAGGCGGCAAACTTTTCATCAGCGGTCACCGGGGCCTTGTCGGGCGCGCCTTGCTGCGTCACTACGCCAGCAAGCCGGAGTGGCAGATCATCACCCGCACGAAGGAAGAGCTCGATCTTCGCGACCAGCATGCCACGGACGCTTTCTTTGCCGCTGAGAAGCCCGATCAGGTCATCCTCGCCGCTGCGACTGTGGGCGGCATCAAGGCCAGCTACACCCACCCGGTGGATTTCCTTCTCAACAATCTGCAGATTCAAAACAGCGTCCTCTCTGCTGCTCATCGTTTCGATACCCAGAAGCTTCTCTTCCTCGGCAGCACCTGCATTTATCCGAAAGTCGTGGAAATGCCCATCCGCGAAGACAGCCTCATGACCGGGCCGATGGAGGAGACGAATGCGCCTTATGGCGTGGCCAAGATCGCCGGCATCAAGCTCTGCCAGGGGTACCGTCATCAGTTCGGCCGCGACTTCATCTGCGGCATGCCGGCCAATCTCTACGGCCCCTACGACAACTTTGACCCCGAGCATTCCCACGTGCTGCCTTCCCTGATCCGCCGCTTCCATGAAGCCAAAGTTCAGGGCAAGTCCTCCGTCACCCTCTGGGGCAGCGGCAGCCCCAAGCGCGAGTTTCTTTTTGTGGACGACCTCGCCTCCGCCTGCGCCTTCCTGCTGGAGAACTACAGCAGCCCCGACATCATCAATATCGGCTGCGGCTGGGAAATCAGCATCCGCGAGGCCGCGCAGATCATCAGCGAGATCGTCGGCTACTCGGGTGAAGTTCTCTGGGACACCACGCAGCCAGACGGCAACCCCCGCCGCCTGCTCGATGTCAGCCGTATGGAAAAGCTCGGCTGGAAAGCCCGCACCGACTTCCGCCACGGCGTCGCGCACACCTACCAGTGGTTTTTGGACAACCGCGCCACCGCACGCGTGTAGGTTGTCAGGCGCTTCGGAGCCGGGATTGAGATGCAGTGGATGCGCCGACTCTGTAACGCCCGTTCCTTCCTCTTCGCACCCTTCCCATTCCCAGCGCGGCGTGTTAGGCTCACGGGAAAATGCATACGAAAATCTTGCTGGTGCTTGCCCTCGGCTTTGGTGCCTGCCTTTCATCGTCCCTCCGGGGAGAAAGCGCCGCCGACTTGCTGGACCGCTCCATCTGGTGGCCCGGCGACTATGGGCAGCTCTGCCGGGATGACAGCCCGGTGGGCCAGTTCTACTCCGTGCCGCTGCATGGTTACGGCACCATTGTCTCGCAGGAGTATTTTTTGTCGAAGGACACCATCGTCGCTCTCTCCTCCCAACGGAAGGAGATCGTGGAGGAGCTTGGTCTGCGGCTCAAAGATTTCCACTGGGAAAGCATCCCGCCAGCACCGCCCCTCAGCGCCGAGGTGCAAAAGCTGGCGAAAGGCTTGAACGATTTGCACGATGCTCCGGGCGATACCGGTCCACTCCCGGGGCCGCGTAAGTTTGAAAATCCCCGCGCACTGGGCGCCACCATGCTGCGCATCATGGAGGCGCTGCAGACCGTGGAACTGCTGCCCGAACTGCTGCGCCTGGAGCAGGAACTGGGCGAGCTCATCGAAAAAGCCGACTCCAAATCCAACGATCCCTTCAGGGCCAACGATGGCAAGACGCCGAAAGTCTCCCTGCCCATCATTCAAACCGGCGAAGAAAACCTCGGCTTGCAGGAGGCAGAATCGATCACCTACAAGGACGAGCCAAACCGTGCAGCGGTGGTGAAATGGAAGCAGCAGTTCTTCAACAACTTGGTGTTCCAGCGGGAAATCCTCGGCGTCTGCCTGGGCATGCTGGAGAAGAAAGGCTATGCCCCCATGAACGAGTCGCTGACCGGCCGCCTGCATGCGCTCGCCGTGAGGCGGCACCCTCCCGGCCTGCTGCCAGGCACCACGGAGGTGATCGCAGACGCACGTCGGCTGGTGCAGGATTTCGTGGTAGGGAAGGAGCCTCCCGCCGCCAAGGTGGACGGGGCCACGCTGCTGGAGGAATGCATCGCCACCCCGGGTTCTTGGAATCAGATGTGTGCGAGCGTGCCGGACATCCCCATGGATGTGCCCATGCCTCCCGGCGCTCAGCTGGCTCCACGTCACTTCAATCTCGGAGGCGAGAGTCAGAACCGCCTGCTTGCCTACCGCGATGTCGTTATGCCGGTGCTCGTCCGCCGACTCCAAGAGCTGAAAATTGCGGCTCCGCCTTCCGAGAAGAAGCCCGCCGTCCGCGAAGAGTCATGGCCCAAACGCAGCGGGCAGACGAGCACCGAATTTGGCCCGCTCATTTTCCAGGTGGTGCGCAGCCTGAATGCGGTCGAGTGCCTGCCGGAGGTGCTGCGCCTGGAGCAGCAGCTTCATGAGCTGGTGGCGGCGGCGGAAAAGGATGCCTCGGTCGTGGTGCCGCTGCTGCGCTTGGACTCGCCTTCCGGCTGGCTGCCACTGGATCATTTTAGAGCCATCAAGTCCTGCCGAATTTATCAGCGGGAGATGCTAGGCCTCATGCACACACTTCTCATGCAGGAGCGCTACCGCCCCATGTGGGACTCAGCCCTGGAAAAATCCCTGCGGGAGGAAGGGCACGCGGCCTTTCGCAAAAGGCACGCGGCGGAGTTGTCAAAGTACACCTCCTATGAGCAGATCCCCTACTATCTGCGGGACGATATCATCTGGGACGAGGTCAAACGGGAAGCCAAGATCTCCAAAGACGCCTCATACCCGGTGGATGTCCCCTATACTGAGGGCGTGCGGGACGAGGTGCTGAGCCTCACCCGGCGCTATCTCGAGGAAGTGCCGCCTGAAAAGCGCCGGGCTGCCGATGGCATGACTCTCCCTTGGTATTCCATCATCCATCGCCGATGAGACGCCGGTTTCTCACGCTCCTCAGGAAGCTCGCCCTCCTGCCCGTGCTGCACGGATCTCTCTCAGCAGAAACCGGAGACGCCCCGTCCAAAGCGCCGGTGGTGGTCGAGGGCAAAAACGGGCACCGCTTCATCCTCATACCCGCAGGTGAGCACGCGCTCGGCGGGCAGAAGTCCACGCGAAATCCCCCGCGCCATGTGCGCCTGGCAGCCTTTGGTATTGCGGAGGCGGAAACCACCAACGCGCAGTTCGCCGCCTTCGTGGCCGCCACGCATTATGTCACCGATGCCGAGCGCACCGGCTTTGGCAAAGTGGCTGTGGAAGGCATGGAGGAGTGGGCTTGGGACCAGGTGAAGGGCGCTCATTGGCGCAAACCCATGGGTGGGCGCGGCCCCGGCTGGGAGGAAATCCCCAATCATCCCGTGACACAGATCAGCGGCGTAGACGCGCAGGCCTACTGCCAGTGGCTCGGTGCACGCCTGCCCACGCTCGAAGAATGGGAGGCCGCCGCACGTGCTGGCACCGGCACGCTCTACCCCTGGGGGCAGGAATTTGACCCCAAGCAGGCCAACATCTGGAATGGCGAGAGCCACCTGAAAAACACCCTGGAGGACACCTTCCGCTACACCGCCCCGGTCAAGTCCTTCCCGCCCAATGCCTGGGGCCTCTACGACGTCATTGGCAACGTCTTCGAATACTGCTCCGGCCTGCCCCCCGATGCGGAAGCTGGCGACGAGCAGCGCCTCGTGGCAGGACGCGGCGGCTCCTGGTGGTGCTCCGCCGGGACCTGCTCCTTCTACAATCTCGTGGACATCGGCCGCATGGACCGCCACGGCTCCCTTTCAAATCAGGGATTCCGCGTGGCGAAGTAAGATTCCGCGTGGCGTGGCAAATGAGGTCCCGCGACGGGATGCGGGCGCGCCTTCCCGCTTCCACCCCCCACAACTCAGGCTGGACACGCCAGCGCATCAATGCCAATTGAGGAACCACCCATGGCCATCCAAGCTTTCCGCCCCGTCCTCATCACCCGCAACACCTGCCGCATCTGCGGTTCCCGCAGCCTGACCCCGGTCGTCAGCCTGGGAGATCAATTCATCGGCGGAGTGCTTGCCAGTGCCGATGGCAGCGCCCTCATCAAGCGCAAGGTCCCGCTCGACCTCGTGCGCTGCGACCCTTCCGTGGATGAAAACGCCTGCGGCCTGGTGCAGATGCGTCACTCCGTGCCGCCGAAGGTGCTCTACCACCGCTACTACTACGAGTCCGGCATCAATCAGTCCATGATCGACAATCTCACGGGCATCACCGCGCTCGTGAAGGAAACCATCACCCTCAAGCCCAAGGACATCGTCCTCGACATCGGCTGCAACGACGGCACCCTCCTCTCCAGCTACCAGATCGATGGCCTCCGCCACATCGGCATTGATCCTTCCGACATCGCCCTCAAGGCCCGCGCCAAGGGCTTTGAAGTCGTGAACGACTTCTTCACCGCCCGCGCTTTCAAGAGCGTGCACGCCACCGAGAAAGCCCGCGTCGTCACCAGCATCTCCATGTTCTATGACCTGGAGAATCCCCACGCCTTCGTGCAGGACATCGCCGACGTCCTCGCCACCGACGGCATCTGGATCCTCGAGCAGAGCTACCTCCCCGCGATGCTCGACATCAACAGCTTCGACACCATCTGCCACGAGCACCTGGAGTACTACTCCCTCGCTGTGCTTGAGCGCCTCTTTGGTGACCACGGCCTCGAAGTCATCGACGTCCATCTCAATGACGTGAACGGCGGCAGCTTCCGCCTCGTCGTCGCCAATGCCGGCCAGGTCAAACCGTCCGCTGAAGCCGCCGCCCGCGTGCAGGAACTCCGCATCCGCGAGTTCGAAATGGCCCTCGACTCCGACGCCCCCTACGCCGTCTTCCGCGACAACATCGAGCGCATCCGCACCGACCTCACCGCCTTCCTGCAGAAGGCCAAGGCCGAAGGCAAAGTCGTCCACGGCTACGGCGCCTCCACGAAAGGCAGCACCACCCTGCAGTTCTGCAACGTCACCCCGGACCTCGTTCCCTTCATTGCCGACCGCAATCCCATCAAGTGGGGCAGCTACACCATCGGCACCCACATCAAGATCATCTCCGAAGAAGAATCCCGCGCCGCCAAGCCCGACTACTACCTCGTGCTCCCCTGGCACTTCATGCCCGAGTTCCTCAAGCGCGAGAGCGAGTTCCTGGCACGTGGCGGTAAATTCGTGGTGCCGATGCCGCAGGTGCATCTGGTGGGTTGATCGTAGCGCAAGCGTCCCCCCGAGGAGCGGCACTTGCCAAGTGCTGCGGTTTGGGAGGTGAGGGTGGTATTACGGTGTGTCTCCAGGCCGGGACTTGGCAAGTCCCGCTCCTTGGGCCGCACGCCGTGACATGCCATTCCACATTCGGTTTGAATCCCTCACCCTGCTCGCTCGTCTAGCCACTCACCCCATGGAGGACAAGACCGAGCCAATGACCCACAGCCATGCGCTGCGCCGCTTGCTCACATTCGCACGTGGCCACTGGCGCATTGCCGCCTGGCAGTTCACTCTCGCTCTCGCGGGGACCTCGCTCATTTTTGTTTTTCCCGGCGTCGTGCGCTGGTTCATGGATGAAATCATGCCGCAGAAGTGCAGTGATCTAATCTGGCGCGCCGGCGGCCTCGCCCTGCTGGCCTTCACGCTGCGCGAGGCGCTGTTCTACGTGCGCACCCGAGTAAACTGCACCTCTGCGCCCCTGTCGTTGATCCGTTCAACCGCCCGGCATCATGGCGGGCTGGAAACCCTGAGGCGTACGAAGCAGCTCTGCTGGCTGCCAACGGAAAACGAGGCCTTCACTTGCTGGGTGGTTCCATCATCGGAGAAGACTGACTCCGTAACCCCGGCGGTGCTCCAACCACCATTGAGAGACTGACTCCATTCGACTTGGAAGGCCAAGCCTTCGGCGACGGCGGCCTTGTTACGCGCGTAAGTGAACTCCAGATTCCCTCCGCTGCGGGAGATACCGGTCGTTAAAGGGTCAGAGACCGTGGGATTGCGGCCAGTGGCATATTCCAGGAGGTTGACCATTCCATCTCTGTCGCCATCGGCGGCGTCTGCGGCGTCACCAATGTTGGAGGTGGTGCCAAAATAGAGCTGCCGCCAGCCCTGGCGCTGCCCCAAGGTGGCAAAGCTGAGTGTGGCGCCGATGACGCTGCCCGTGGCACTTTCGGCGCGCAGGCGGTAGTAGTATGTGCCACCGGGGGTCAGGCCCTGGAGAGGCAGGGAGAAGTCCGCCGCCGCAGGGCTGGAGGAGGTGGCCGGCGCGGCACTGTACGGGGTGAAGGTGGCACCGTCTGTGCTGAGGTCAAAGTACAGGCTGGTGCTGATGCCTTGGGGATTGAAGGTGCCGTTCAAGGTGGCAGCAACTGTCGTCACACTGGATGGGGCGGTGGTGCTGATAATCGGCGGGGCACCTGCCACGAGGCCCAGGGTGTGCCAGGCCTGCGACCTGCTGGAGGTGGTGGCGAAGCGCTCTGCTGCGACCAAGTTCGCCCGGCTCACCGCTACTGGCACGGAGCGTGCCGTGGTGGTGGCGTCCCCCAGCATGCCGAAGTCGTTCCTGCCCCAGCTCAAGACTGTGCCGTCCGTGCACGAGACCAAGGTGTGGGAGTGGCCGGCGGCGATACGTGCAATCGTTTTTCCATTGAGGGCGGACAATCCCGCAGCCGTATTCACCGCCACCGGCACTGTGCGCGTGGTCGTTGTGTTGTCGCCCAAACACCCCTCGTTGTTGTTGCCCCATGCCGTGAGGGTGCCATCGGAGCAAAGCGCGATGCTATGATAGCCTCCCCCGGCGATCGCCACGACGGTTTTGTTGTAGAGGGCGGAGACGCCGGAGGCGGTGTTCACCAGCACGGGCAAGAGGCGGTCTGTAGTGGAATTGTCTCCAAGCTGGCCGCCGCCGAAGTTGTTGCCACCCCAGGCCACCACGAGGCCGTCCGAGCGCAGGGCCAGACTGTGGTCCACACCGCCAGAGACGGCCACCACCGTGGCACCTGCCAGGGCGGAGGCACCGGGGGTGGTGTTGACCAGGATGGGCAGCAACCTGCGGGTCTGGGTGTTGTCCCCGAGCTGACCGTGGTTGTTGTAGCCCCAGGCGGCCACAGTACCGTCCGAGCACACTGCCAGGGTGTGCTGGTACCCGGCGGAGATGCCCACCACGGTCTTTCCATTTAAGGCGGAGCTGGCGCCGGTGTTCACGGCCACCGGCAGCTTGCGGTTGGTGGTCGTTCCATCCCCCAGTTCTCCTTGGTCGTTCCAGCCCCAGCCCACCACCGTGCCATCTGAGCAGAGGGCCAGGGTCTGGTACTCGCCCGCCGTCACGGCCACCACTCTTTTTCCATTCAGGGCGGAACCGGGTGCTGCATTTACCGCCACGGGCACGGAAGAGCTGGTCTGTGTGTTGTCCCCGAGCTGGCCCTCAATATTTCTGCCCCAGGCGGCCAGGGTGCCATCTGAACAGAGCGCGACGCTGTGAAATTGGCCCGCCGTCACACTGGTCACCGTCTTCCCGGCCAGCGCGCCTGTGGTCAGGACCGACACGGGCGCATTGCGCTGGGTGGTGCTGGAGTCTCCCACCTCGCCGTAGTCATTGCGCCCCCAGGCAAAAACTCGGCTGCCAGCCCAGTGAAGCACCAAGTCGTTTCCACTTCCGCCGTAGTAGTCCGCCACGAAGTTGTAGGTCTGCCCGCCGAAGGTGGCGGCCACGAGCTGCCCTTGAGCCAGGTTGGAGTAAACGCCGGTGATGAAGGGCAGCCCGGTGTTGTTCACCACGATCAGGTCTGTGCCAGGATCCGGCGCGTAGTTGAGCGTAAAACTCAGCGCCTTCCCCGCCGCAGAGTAACCACTGCGGGTCAGGGGGACGTCTGCTGCCGTGCCAAAGGTGGCCGCCACGGCCACGCCGGAACCTGCGACACCGGCCACAAAGGTGCCATCCGTGGCGTCATCGCTGCTGATCTGCACGGTGGCACCCCGTGCGCCCATGGCGGTTGGGGCAAAGGCCACGGCAAAGCTGGTGCTGGCACCCGGGGCGAGTTGCAACTGCGTGCCGGAGGTGTCTAGCTGGAAGTCCTGGAAGTTCCCAGTGGCAGGAATGCTGATGCCGCTGATCTGAAGAGCGGCGCTGCCTTCATTCTGAAGAGTGAAGATCTGCCACTGCACGGCCGAGTCCACCGCCGTGGCGGGGTAGCTGGTGGCGGCCCCACCATTGGCCAGACGGTTCACCGGCAGGAGCTCGGTTCCCTTGTAAAGGGCGACACGCGGTGCCGTGCCAGCGCTGTCTGCCTCCAGGCTGATGTTGTCGATCCACGCGGCGTCCGTGCCTGCGGAGACGGAGCCGTCCTTCACGTAACGCCACAAGACATGGTGGCTGCCGGAGGTCAGGGCCAGGGAGCAGCTCTGCCAGGAAGTTTCCCCGGAGATGCGCATCGGGTTTCCAGTGGCATCAATCACCGGCTCACCATCCAGCAGCACTTCCAGGTAGTCATTGTTAGGCTCGCTCGAGACACGCCACTGCCAGCCCAAGGTGGAGGGGCCGGTGAAAAGACCACCGAAGTGGCTCTGCTCACCATCCTTGATGGCGGCGCTTTGCAGGGAGTTGGTGTCACCGGTTTCCGTGCTGCCGAAACCAGCCGAGATGGACGGCGCTCCATACTGGTTCTGCCCGAAGAACTCGGTGGAGACCGCCGCGTCATAGGCACCGAACTGCCACACATTGCCATAGCCTGCAGCGGCAGACTGGGGCAGCACCTGCGCGCCACTGCTGCCGATGCTAAGGGTCACCGGCACCTCCACAGACCGCATGCTGGCGGTCGTGTAGCGGACCGGGTCATAGACGACAAGGGCGGCACGGTAGATGCCGGCTGAGAGGCCGCTGGTGTTGAAACTCAACACCACTTTGTCAGGCTCGCCACCGTTGAAGTTGCCGCTTTCGGGTGGCACTGTAAGGCTCAGCCAACTGCCCTGAAATGGTTCAGTGCTGTGGCCATCCGCCGAGAATTGCCGCAGGGCCGCCACCAGATTCCCCCCGCGATCCACGGTGAAGACCGTGACAGTGCGGGAGGGGATGATCTGGCCGGTGGTGGCCACCACATCCACCGCGGCCGGGGCGGCCACGTAGTAGCCCTCCAGCCCGCTCGCGGAGTGGGAGATGGAGTCCACCCAGCCGCAATCAGAACCGGAGGCGCCGCTGGCGTCCTTGGTGTAGCTCCAGGTCACACTGTAGTAGTTGCCGGAGGGGAGGTCCGCGCTCTCAGAAATCCATCCCGTGCTCCCGCTGATGCTGCGGTCCACCACCAGCACGGGCGGCGTGTCCGTTGTCCAGATCTGGCAGCGGAGGAAGTCATGCCCCTGCTCGGAGGAGGCCTTCCACTTCCAGGTCAGCGTTCCAGCAGGCACATAGCACCGCATCTGGCTGGACTCATTGTGCCCCACACCACCACTGCGTGCGGCATCCGTGCCCACGGCACCGGAGTCCTGCACGCCGAACCACTTGGAGGCGCTGTCGGTGGAGATGGAGTAGCGCATGTAGTCCACGGCCTCTTCCAGAGAAAGGAAGGCCGCCTTTACCAGCGCTGAGACCGCAATGAAACGCGCTGGCAGCCCTGCCGGGGAGACCGTGATGGTAGCCGTGTACGTCCCTGGAGCCAGCTGGCTGGTGTTGAAGGTGATGGTGTGGCTGTTAGACTCCCCCGCGCTGGAGTTTGAGCCGGGTGAGACACTGAGCCAAGGCTGATCCGCCGCGAGGGTGTAGTTTAGCGTGCCAGTTCCGACATTTGCCACCAGGAAGCTGACAGGCGCGGGCGCGCTGCCCTGGGCCACGGACTCCACCGCAATTCCTTCCGTGGAGAGGCCCAGCAGCGGCGCGCTGGCGTAGTCGTGGCCCGTGATGATGAGTGAGTAGGCCTGCTTTCCGCCCGTGAGGGTGCCCTTGTGCTGCACGGTGAGCTGGCAGGTGCCGCTGGCGGAGGGTGTGAACTCCACGACTTCCACATTGTCCCGAAAATTGTCCCCACGCGTGGCAGTGTTGTTCGGAGAGGCGGGGTTCAGGACATAGGGGGTGTTGTTGATCAAGGACATGGAGATGCGCATGTCCAGGTCGTTCACCAGAACGGAGGCAGCATTGTCCAGGGGCACATTGGTGGATCCTATGGCACCTCGGGAGGGGCCTGCGGGGTCCGTCCAGCACAGAGTGGCCCGCACGGTGCGGCCACCGCGCACGGGTACGGTGTAGGTGTCCACAGCTCCCTGAGAGAGCTGGCGCTCCAGCAGGGACTGGCCATTGGGATAGGCTGAGTGGTTCTGGATGACCTGGGCGGCGGCGCGCGTGTCCACATAGCCCCAGCCATATTTGTAGTCCGGTCCCGCAGCGCCCATGTCGCGTGCGGTGCTGATGACGAGTCCCTTCAGCGTGGCGGCTCGCAGGTACTGGCCGGGGTGCGTGCTCTCATAGAGCTGCTGCAGCAGCACGAGTGCGCCCGTGGTGGCAGGCGTGGCCATGCTGGTGCCACTGAGGTAGTCATAGCTAGCCCTGCCGTCAGGAGTTACAAAGGAGGAATAAACGTCCACGCCATCCGCCACGACGTCTGGCTTGATGCGCCCGTCGTCCGTGGGCCCCCATCCACTGAAGCTTGTCATCATCACGCTGTTGTAATCTCGCACGCCGCCGCTGACGGCACGCGTCACCGCGCCCACGGTGAGCACGTTCTTCGCGCATGCGGTCGTGTCCATGGTGTCCCACCCGGAGGAAGTGGCGCCATCCTCCGGTGGATCTACGGCGGCGGAGTAGTTCTTGGACTTCAACTGGTTGTTGGAATTGAAATAGTAGAAGGGCTCATTTTCGGCAGGGGGGCCGTCCGACCGGTCATTGCCTGCTGCCTTGCACGGCAGATAATAGGGAGCTTGGGCGCAGATGATGTCCCAGTCCCGCGCCCTGTCGCTATAGAGGCCGAACTTGAAGTCCTCACGGTCCGCCAGGCGGCCATAGAAATACCAGCGGTTGGTTTTTTCGTCCAAGCCCCACCCGTTTACGAAGCCGTACGAGTGGTTGGAGAGCAGGAGCTTGCCGTTGAGCGGCATGGAGGCGGCCGCCAGGGAGGACATCTCGGAGGTGTCATAATCATAGTCGTAGCTCAGAATGCGGGCTTGTGGGGCCATGCCACGCGCCTTGGAGTCCACACCCCGCGCAACGATGGTGCCGGCCACGTGGGTGGCGTGGTTGTCTGCCGCCACGTTGTTGACTACCGTCACGCGGGAGATGAAGCCGTCATTGAACTCCCGATGGGTTGAGAGCACGGCTCCGCCATCCCACACGCCCACTTGCAGTCCGCCGCCCTGCATGGCGGGCAGGTCGCGTTGCACCAAGGTCACCCCGCTGGAGATGGCGGCGTTGGCATTGAACGGGGCGATGACAAGAGGCACGCCGCCCATCTCGCCTATCAGCAGGCGTTTTGGCCCTTTGATGTGATCTTCCCGCCAGCCCGCCTTGCGCGCCTTGGCATGCATCGCCTGCATCTGCCTGGACTGGGTGTCGCGCAGGGTTTCGGTGAATAGCCGCCGCACCGCGTCATCCCGAAAATCCTCAGGAGAGACATTCTGCGCCTCGACAGAGAGGCCGGCCATCATCAGAAGCAGCACGGATACGATGTGTTTCATTCGGGTCACTTGAGTGGCCCAAGCTCTCTACGGTGAGAGCATGCGACATGGGCGCATGAGGCGAGGATAGCCATGGCACGCTCTTTTGTCAAGGAGAAGCCTCCTTACCAAATGTACTCATGGCGATGCACGGCTTTTCCGTGGATTTGAGCCTTCAGCTCACAAGAATCAGCCTGACGCAGGAGCCGCCAAGGTCTCGCATGCCAGCGCCGTAACGGCTTTCACAAACGGCCTCAAAGGGCAAATGCCAATGATATCCTGGTTGCCTCGGGTTATCATTGATTGTCTTTGTGCCTTTATCATGATTCCTTCAGGCTCTAAAACCTCCACGCATGGCACTTGAAATAAACACGTCTGCACATCTGTGGAGCAGCAGGAAGGAGTCTGCTTTACCTGCGCATTGAAATGGACGACAAGCCCGAACCCGAGCCAATGACCAACCGCGCCGCGATGCGCCGCCTGCTCGCGTTTGCACGTGGCCACTGGCGTATTGCCGCCTGGCAGTTCACTCTCGCGGTGGCGGGGACCTCGCTCATTTTTGTTTTTCCCGGTGTCGTGCGCTGGTTCATGGATGAAATCATTCCGCAGAAGCGCAGTGATCTCATCTGGCGTGCGGGAGGTCTGGCCCTGCTGGCCTTCACGCTGCGGGAATGCCTTTTCTACCTGCGCACCCGCGTGAACTGCACCTTTGAGCAGCGCATGATCACCGACCTGCGCAGCCAGCTTCATCGCAAGATCGAACTCCTCCCGCTGAGCTGGTTTGACCACCAGAGCACCGGAGACATCCTCACCAAGCTAGCCGATGACGTGCCCGCCACGCAGCGCGTCATTTTGGAAGGCATCGAGCAGGGCTGCACCGCCATTTTGCAGATCATCGTCACCGCCATTGTCATGCTCGTGGCAGACACGCAGCTCGCTCTGCTCGTGCTCGCGCCCACGCCGCTTATCGCCGCGGGCGGGTGGATCTACTCCCGCTGGGTTTCTCCGCGCGCCACCGCCGCGCGCGAGGCCACCAGCGCGCTCAATGCCACGCTGCACGATGCCATCACCGGCATCCGCCAGATCAAGAGCTACACCGCCGAGGAGACGCGGCAGCAGAAGTTCCTCGCTGCCAGCCGCTCGCTGCAGGACAAGCAAACGCGCCTCATGGCGGCCTGGGCCTTCTACTCGCCCTCGATGACGCTCCTCGGCAATGGCGGCCTCGTCCTCCTCCTCATGGCCGGCTCCTGGTGGTGCGTGCAGGGCAGCATGACGCCCGGCCAGCTCATGCAGTTCCTGCTCCTCGTCGGATTTCTCTACGAGCCCATCGCGCGACTTCACGGCGTCAATCAAACCCTTCTCAACGGCCTTGCCGCCGCCAAGCGCGTCTTCGACATCCTCGACAACGAAACGGGCGAAGATCTCGATGCCGGCCAGTCGCTCCCCACCGTGCAGGGAGCGATCGCCTTCAGCGCCGTCACCTTCAGCTACCGTGCGGACAAACCCGTGCTGCAGGACGTCACGCTGCGCGCCGCGCGTCATCAGACGATCGCCATCGTCGGTGCCACCGGCTCTGGGAAGAGCACCCTTTTCCAGCTTCTGACGCGCTTTTACGATCCGCAAAGCGGCACCATCACGCTCGACGGCACCCCCGTTCAAAACCTCAGCAAACGCTTCCTGCGCCAGTCCCTCGCCTACCTCACCCAGGAGGCCTTCCTCTTCGCCGGGACCGTGCGGGACAACCTCCTCATCGGCAAACCCAGCGCCACCGATGACGAACTCTGGACCGCTCTGCGCGATGCCTGCGCCGAAGACTTCATCCGCCGCCATCCCGACGGCCTCTCTGCCCAGGTCGGCGAGCGCGGCGTCCTCCTCAGCGGCGGCGAGCGCCAGCGCCTCGCTCTCGCCCGCGCCTTCCTCAAAGACGCCCCCATCCTCCTCCTCGATGAAGCCACCTCCGCCGTCGATGTGAAATCCGAGCGCCTCATTCAGACTGCCCTCTCCCGCCTCCGCGCCAACCGCACCAGCCTCATCATCGCCCACCGCCTCAGCACGATCATCCAGGCGGATACCATCTATGTCCTGCATCAGGGGCGCATCCTCGCCAGCGGCACGCATGAGGAGCTGCTGAAAACGTCATCGTATTATCGAGAGATGGCGGCGCTGGCGTTTGATGGAGGAGAGGGATCATCGTGATTCCGTCTGGGTAAGAAGCCCTCAAGGCTTCTTGCTTTGCTATGCATCAGTTCTTGCAGCGTCAGACCACCCGCAGAGGATGGGGCCACCCATGCTGCAAAAAGTCATGCGACATCTATTCACCGGCATACTCATTCTCAGCCTCATCGCATGCCAGAGCCGCGACACCGTCAGCATGGCCTCCAGCTACCCGCGGTTCGCGCGTGACAGCATCAGAAAAGTCGAGCAGTCGAACGTTTTGCATGGCAGTCAGCGGAGAGTTTCCACTTTTGTGGGGGCCACTCCGCGAGGTGCTATTTTCGTGGCCGTTTCTGATGGCTATGTGCAGTCACGGGGTGGCGCTCATGATCGCAGCTCTGGACAGGGCGGTCATAGCTTTGCGGCTCATCCTCTTTCAATGTTGCTCCTTGCGACCAAGAACTACACTGTCGATCTGACCTCTGTCTTTAGCCTTCCTTCCTTGCACAGTTGCAGCGTCATTGTTGGGGACGACGGCGTAATCACGATGGACCCCGGCCTGCTCCAGGTCGTTTACGAAAGACAGAACGGTGTGTGGAAGACCACTGCGGTGCACTGCCAGTTTCCCAAGAATGAAGTAAGCGAAAAAGAGCTCCGCGCCGAGACCGCCGCGTTGAAAAAAACGGGCTGGGGAGACATAACCTTCCCGCCCGGGCACGGCGAGCGCGAGGAGCGCTACCGCATCATGCTGCTGAACTATGTCGCCGCCAAACATGTTAAGTTTAGTTACGACGAAGTCTATTCTTCCGAAGAAACCAGCACCACCTACTACCTTGCCAATCTACTCTACGACCTCATCGAGAAGGGTGTTCCTGTGTCCTTTCAGCCCTAGCTTCAAGGAGAGGGATCATCCTGATTTCACAACGCTCCGCCATGTGCAGAGTTCCTTTTTCCTGCTGCTCCCAAACCCGGGGGGCAGGTCAATCCCCCCCGGTAAAAACAAAAAAACGCCTGACCGCTTTCACGGTCAGGCGTCCTTCAAGCATGAATTAGAACTTATAGCTGAAGCGCAGGCCCACGTAATGGGCCTGCACGTTCTGGCGGAAGAACTGGCCCTGATAGTTCAACAGCATGCCAAAGGCGGGAGTGAACTGGAAGTTCAGCCCGGCACCTGCGACCATGTAGTCCCGGCCATAGCTCTGCGCGCCGTTGCCGACGACGAAGGGCTGGTTGATGAGGCCCACGGTGGTGCCGTTGTTGTTGCTGAGGTTCTGACGCTCGTAGCTCAGGCGGGCCTGGGCTGTGATCACACCAAAGTCGGTGGGCACATACTTGCTCACCGACCAGCCGATGCGGGAGATGAGGGACTCCGCAGTGCGCTTGCCGTAGGCCAGAGCGGCAAGTCCGCCGCCGGTTTCGCTATAGGCGTCCACGGAGACGTGGGTGTAGTCCAGGCCGATGAAGGGGCCGGTCACCAGGCTGTTGTTCTGGAAGCGGAAGTTCCAGCCGGAGTTGAACTGAATGGAGTTGGTGTAGGCATTCGTGTCTCCTTGAGCACTGGCAAACCCGATGGGGTTGCGGGTGGTGTCGATGTCATAGTTGCCGAAGCTGTAGAGCAGATTGGCCCAGAAGGCCTTTTTCACATAGGAGGTGTAGGCGCTCAGTGCGTAGCCGTTCATGTCCATGGAGCCGACGTTGCCGGTGAAGGTCTGGCGGGATTCGAGCCAGTTGGCGGCGAAGCCCAGAGCCAGACTTGAGGTGAGGTGCACTTCTGCGCCGATGCCTTGCGTCCAGCTGTCCGACTGCACGCCTGCCTGCAGACCACCGAGGGCACCGAGACGGGCGTTGTTGTAATTGGCCGTGGCAAACACTTCCCAGTTGCCGGGGCTTGGGCGGCGCTGCGCGGCGGGAGGTGGCGCGGGGTTTTTGTCGCCCTGGCCGCTGACCACGCCCTGATCGTACTCGTCTTGGTCGGCCAGATCGCCCTGACCGGCGCGGAGGAAGAAGAGGCGTCCGTTCACATCCGTGAGCACGCTCTCAGCACCGGCCAGAACGGCCTGCCCCATGGCATTGGCCATCTGCAATCCGGTGAGGGTATCGACGATGGTGAAGACACCGGAGGTCTGGTTGAAGTTGCCCACCTGAGTGGCGGTGAGATTCAGTGCGGTGGTGTCCAGATTGCCGGTGAGGCCCAGATTGCCCGTGATGGTTGCGCCGGGGAGCAGGGTGACCACCTGCCAGCTATCCCCGCCGGTGAAGCCTGTCTGGCCGTTCGGATTGGCAATGACCAAAGTGCCGCCTGCCACGGAGTTCAGCGCACCGCCGAGAATGAAGGTGTCTGAGGAGCCGGGAACGGCGTTGTTGTTGCCAAGGCCTGCGCCTGTGAAGAGATCGACCACCAGAGTGCTGCCGACGCCCATGTTGATCGCGCCCGCACCGGACGTGACCACTGTGAGCGTGGAGGCGACGGGAACGGCCAGGGTGGCATCGCCAACCACGATCGCGCCGTTTTCAGTGATGGAAGCACCCGGTGCCTCGGTGATGGCTCCCGTGCCTGCCAGCGTCGCGCCAGGGGCAATGGTGTAGCCGCCGCCTCCGGTGTGGGTGCCCAGCACGTTGAGCGTTCCCGCGTTCACCGTTGTGGTGCCGGTGTAGGTGTTGGTGCCGGAGGTCGTGAAGATGCCCGCGCTGTTTTTGGCGAGCGAGCCGCCGACGCCCGTCAGGTTGCCACTGTAAACGCTGTCTCCGGGGACGGCGATAACACCGTTGCCGCCGACTGTGAGCGTGTTGGCGTTCAGGTTGGTATTGCCGCTGCCAGTCAGTGTGCCAATGGTCTCACTGGAGAGCAGGGCGAGTGCGCCCGGTGCTGTCACGCTGACTGTGGCTGTGTCGGCAATCGCTGCTCCGTTTTGAAGCTGCAGGAGGCCATCAGTCACGGTGGTTGGGCCGGTGAAGGTGTTCGTCCCGCTCAAAAGAAGTGTGCCCGCGCCCACCTTGTTGATCTGGCCGGCACCCGCACCGGAGTCCGAGATCGGACCGGAGAGGGTGGTATTGTTAGAGCCATTGATCGTCAGCGTCTGACCTGCCAGATCGACCGCTGAGCCCACGATCAGCCCGCCGCCGGGGAGAAGGCCGGAAAACCACGTCTGAGACGCGCCCAAGGTCACGCCAGTTCCACCAAAGGCGATGGTCTGCACGTTGGTGGAATTGTTGATGATGCCTCCCAATGGGCCGCCTCCGAGAGTGATGGCATTTCCACTCAGAGTGAAAGCACCTGCAGTCGCATCGAAGGAAAGACCGGCGGAGGTGGCCGTGGCGTCATTCACCGCAGCCAGATTCAAGATTCCCCCAAACTGAAGGCCCACAGCATAATTGGGTGCGGTGCCGCCCCAGTTGCCGTTGTCTGACCACGCAGAGGTCACACCGGTGCCAGTCCAAATTTGGCCTGCATTGGCCGGCTGATATGAACTGGTAAGAGCTAGCAGGGCTGCGGCGAAAAAGGCTCCAGTGGAGCCTTTGCGTCGCGAGTGGTTTGTTTTCGAGGTTGGGGTGGGAGGGGTCATGCTTCCGTTGGGTGTTGGTGTTCTTTCAGGACGTGGGACGCCACGCGCTGCCTTTCGCACCCGCACCTCTGGATGGATGTATCCCTTCCTGTTTTTTCAGGCCGTGCCCCTGTCTTAACCTAAGCCTTCAGTTCTCTGATCAGTGGCCGCTACAGGTTTTTAGGCTGCCTCTTTATTTCCGTGGTCTGCTCTCGCCAAACCTCTCCGGTGCTATCGCGCAATGGCCGCCCTCGCCTTTGACGAAGAGGCGGGGATAAGCCGTCAGGAGTAGTGCGGGCAATCGTGTCTGCAGAGGGTGCGCTCTTCACGGACAGGATTGTCCCGTGCTGCCGATGGTGTGCGATCTTCCAACCCCGGAAACGAAACGCCACACCGCTTCCCATGATCAGGCGGTTTTGCATTGGAACAGCGAGCTCAGCTCACTGCACGACGCGTGCCCAATCTGGCGGGCATAAATCTTCAAAGGTGATCTGGACATGCGGAAACATTTTCGCCAGCGCATCTCTGAGATCGCGCCGTTCCTTCGTATATTTGACGTACGAGCAAATGACCACGCGCACCGCATGGCCGTCGTAGTAGCGCACCAAAAGTTTAAATGCCGGACCTCCGACGCGGGCGATATTCCACCGCAGCACCGAATCAGTAAAACCGGTGGGAGCCGCGGAGGAGTGCTCACGCCTGACAAAGAGAGAGTGCATGTGCGGGCAGAACGGCAGAGGCACGGAGGCTGCCTCTTCGGTCCCTTTGAACATCACCTCAAATCCCGACTCACTGAAGTAGGCATCCATGCGTTGTTCAAACTCCTGGCATGTCACCGAAGGCTCCAAGGCGGCACGTATCAAGGCCACGGCCAGCAGCAGGAGGCCATCGCGGAGGCGATCTTTAAGAATCGTTTGGGAGGCATTGAGGGCAGGCAAAAATGGACAGGTGAGTCCAAACGCAAAAACGCCCGGGCGCTTTCACACCCAGGCGTTTCTTGATTCAATGAACTCAGCTCAAACTCAGTTCGAGCGGCCCAGGTAGGTGCCGTCTTCGGTCTTCACGCTGATCTTGTCGCCAGGGCCGATGAAAAGAGGGACCTGCACGCGCATGCCGGACTCCGTGGTGGCTTCCTTGTACACGTTGTTGGCGGAGTCGCCCTTCACGCCAGCAGGGCTGTCGGTGACGGTCATGATGATGTTCGCTGGCAGTTCGATGCCGGCGACGACATCGTCCGCAAACACGACGAGGTACTTCTGGCCTTCGATCAGGTAGCCGCGGGTCTTGGCGTCCAGCTTGTCTTCGCCGATGAGCACGTCTTCAAAGGTCTCGGGGTGGATGAAGTGGTAGCCGTCGCCGTCCTTGTAGCTGAACTCGTGGCTGTCTTTGACGAGGTTCACGGACTCAAGCGACTCATTGGAAGTCATGCGCAGGTTGTACATCTTGCCGATGGTGATGCTGCGGACGGACATCTGCACGAACGACGCCATGCGCGGCGGCGTCTTGAGTTCGGTGTCGGTGACGACGCACACGTCGTTGTTGTAACGGACGGCGTGTCCTTTGCGGAGGTTGATGACTGGGGTGGCTGGCATAAGATGGGCCTGCTTCCTTGGCGAGATTGGCGTACTTTGCAAGCGCCGGTTCGCGCTACCCCCTTCCTCCGGTTGCCCCGAGAGGCGCATGGGGGATACCCCGGTTGTTTTCAGGCGCATTGCCTTTTCCCTCCTCCCACCCCATGCTTGCCTCCTCATGAAAGCAAATCCAACCTCCCCGTCCGGCAAAGCCGGCTTTCTCCTGCTCTGCGCCGCAGCTCTTCTCACCTTCACCAGTTGCGATACCTATGTCGGCGCTGGCGTCGGCGGCCCAGGCTACGGCTCCGGTTACGGTGGCTATCGGCCTGGTAACAGTGCCTACGCTCCAGCCTATGGCCGCAGCAACTACACCTACTACCCAAAATATTCCACCTACTATCATCCGCAGACCCAGACGTACCACTATAACCGGGGCAACTCCTGGATGTCCTCCCCACGTCCTTACGGTGTCTCCCATAACGTGATCCGCTCCTCGCCCTCGGTGCCGCTGAATCTCAGCAGCCACCCCCAGTACCACCATGCCAATGTCGGCCAGACCTACCCGCATAATTGGAACTCCTCCAGCCATGGCAACGGCCACGGTTACGGCCACGGCAATGGGAACGCCTACGGTCATGACCACGACCACGATCACGACCACCGTCATTGATCGTTGAGCGCCCAGGCACCTCTGCCAGCCCTGCGCGCCCTCCAAAATCACAATACGGGCAACGGCAACGTTGCCCGTATTGTTTGGATCATTCAGCGA
The DNA here is from genome assembly GCF_044226605.1 of Prosthecobacter sp. Classification (GTDB taxonomy): domain Bacteria; phylum Verrucomicrobiota; class Verrucomicrobiia; order Verrucomicrobiales; family Verrucomicrobiaceae; genus Prosthecobacter. The sequence goes on from NZ_JBGAGS010000022.1 coordinate 35,443, forward strand.
TCACCGCTGCTTCTCGCGCGCCACGGCGTCTTTATGCCAGCACCAGCGCGCCGCCCTCGCACAGCTCCTTCTTGCCAAAGGTCTGCAAGTCATGGCCCATGCCCTGCGCCACGGCCATCCACAGGCGATTGTGCGCCGCTTTTTCAAACTTCAGGCTGCGGCCCATTTTGAATCCGCAGCCGCCGCCGACCATGATGTAGGGGATGTTGTCCAGGGTGTGGGTGTTGCCCTTGCCGAGTTCGTTGGTCCAGACGAGCAGGGTGTTGTCCAGCATGTTGCCGCCGCCGGTCGCCTCAGGCGTCTCGCTTAGGCGCTTGGCCAGGTAGGCAAACTCGCCCGCAAACCATGTGTTGATCTTCATCAGCTTCTCGTAGCTGTCCTTCTTGTCATCCGGATCATGCGAGAGCGAGTGGTGCCCCTCCTCCACTCCGAGCCACCGCATCTGCGCCATGCCCACGCTGCGCATGTACTGGAGTGTGCCGATCCGCGCCATGTCATTCGCCAGCGAGTTCACCAGCAGGTCAATCTGGATGCGGCTGATCTGCGGCGTGTTGTCATTCACCAGCTCGATGCTCGGGTCCACCTGCGGCACGGGGTGGGCCAGCTTGCCCTGCTTGTCCGCATCCGCCAGATCCTGCTCCATGCTGCGCACCAGCGTCATGTGCTGGTCCAGCAGGGCTTTGTCCCGCGCGCTGAGCTTGGAGGAGATGCGCTTCAGGTCATCGCGCACGTCGTCCAGGATGCTGACGAGGCTGTCCTTGTCCTTCATCTTGCCATACACCTTTTTCAAAATCTGGTGCGGATCATCGATCGGCGCCACCGGCTGGTTCCCGCCTGCATAGCACATGCGCGTCCAAGGGTCCGCACGTTCCGGCACCGCCACGCCAAACTCCAGCGAGCCAAAGCGCGTCTTCGTCTCCTTCTTGCTCTGCAGGAAATTCTTGAGCTCCTGGTCGATGGAAATGCTGCTCGCCCATCCCGCCGGATTGCCGCCGCCACCCATGATGTTGCCCTTCAGCAACTCATCGCAAGTGAGCAGACAACTCATGCCGCGCATGTGGCTGTCGCCATCGCCCTTCACCTTGTTGGCGACGCCATGCAAAATCAGCATCTTTTCCTTGAACGGCTCCAGCGGTTTCAAGATGGACTTGAAGCTGAAATCCGCCCCCTCCTGGTCCGGCCAGAACTCGTTCGGCAGCGTCCCATTCGGCGAGAACATGATGATGAGCCGCTGCTTCCTCTGCGGTGTCGGCGCACCCGTCAGGCTGGGCAGCCCGGCAAGAAACGGCAGCGCCCCGGCGGAGATGCCGAGATCGCGGAGAAATTCGCGGCGGTAGAGGTTTTTCATTATGGAAGCAAAAAGGGGGGAAGAAAGCTACGCTACGCAGGAGCACATCTTGCGACCACCTGATGGCGGCGCGGGCGGGAAACTCAAGCGGAATGCGGGGGGCGCGTCGTTTCTGAAACTCATTCAAAAATTGTTTTTGCCTGCCTCTCCAGGTTTTGGATAAGACTTACCAGCATGTGGTCCAGGCGTTCGGCATTGAAGATACTCGCACAGCCAGACTCAAACCGCTGGCCAATGAGATTCTCTTTTTTCCATGTCGTAGGCGCTCTGTGCGTGAGCTTCCTGCTCGAATCATGCGTCCCTTTTCGCGGCAGCCGCATGGCGGAGCCCGAGGCACCGCCGCTGAGGGCGCGGGACATGCAGCGCGCTGTGGCCACTTTGAATGCACGGCGGCCTGCCAGCCTCAAGGAATGGACGCACCGGAAGATCGGGGATGGAAAAGCGCTGGACTATGCCGCCCTGCGATGGGCGGTTTTGTTCAACTCGCACAATGTCTTGCGCGTGGCCAACAGGCCCCGGCTTGCCCTCGTCGCTCTGGCTTCGGACGGCGAGTTCCATTGCGTGAAGCCGGACATTGTCTGGCGGGGCAATGTGCAAAAGGGCGAGCCCGATCTTGCCTTGATTCACGCCCCCCTGACACCGTACCGGACCCACAAGCTCGCCGGATTTGACGAGCTGAAAAAAGGCCCGCCCATCTTCACCTGCGGGAATGTCGGCGAGAAACGCCCTGGGATAGCTTACAGTGGCGGCTGTGTGACCAGCCTGGGCCCCGTGATGGCGAATCCTCCCGGAGCCCGCTGGAGGCTGCTGGAGCACACCGCAACGGTGACTCCCGGAGACAGCGGAGGCCCGGTGATCGAAGCGGGCGGCCAGGTGCTCGGCATCAACACCCGGGCCAGCTTTGATCTCGGCCATGACAGGCTGCGGAATTATCACGGCGTCTCGGTGGCTCCCGACTCCGCATGGATTCAATCGCTCATTGAGAGGCATCGGTCGCGGCCCAGGTTTCTTTTCTCACTGGCCGGAAAACGTGAGAATCCTGATTCTCTAGCGAAGACGTTGCGTTGCAGGTGTGGAAATATATTCTTGGCACTTAGGTGAAACGGGTTAACCGTTGTCGGTCACTGCTCCTTAGTTCTTATGAAAGCATTTCAATTCATGGCCTTGAGTGTGTTGCTCATTTCGAGCGTTTCCGGACTCCATGCCGCCGGGCTGGCTGCTGGGAGCCCCCGCCTATCGGAAAGGTGCCGCCATCGGTGCTTGGCGGAGCGGCCGTCACGCTTTCTCTGTACAACTACACCGGCCAGCCCATCACCCCTTACTGGGTGGATCCACAGGGACTCGTGCAACTCGTGCCGGATGTCAGTTCGGTGCCTGCAATGACGGGTGCCACGCCCTTTCCTTTTCCGACGTACAACAAGGCCACTCTGATCTTCCAGCTTCCGAAAGGTGGCGTTAAATGGATTCACGTAGGTGCGCAAAACACCGCACCACATTTCGTCCTTGGTGTGCCTCCGAAAGGCGCGCCCGTGCCCAAGGGCTACAGCGGGAAGATCGGGCCGGCGGCGCCTGCGGCACCAGCACCTGTCGCTCCACCAGCGCCAGCGCCGGTCGCCGTGGTGATTCCATCTGCGCCGGGGAAAACCAAGACCGTCAATTCTCTCACCATCGTCACTCCCGGCAGTCCGAACGGCGGCGCGCCGGCACCTGCTTCTGCTCCGCAGACCATGCCTGGCAAGGACCCTGGGCCTGCGGGAACCGTCAGAGATACCCTGAATGCGGAAGATCCTCAGGTGATCGAGTTTCTACAGGTGCACAATGCTGCGCGCTCGGCCGTAGGAGCGCCCCCTCTGGAGTGGTCCAATGATCTGGCGAAGACAGCCCAGGAATGGGCCGACCATATCGCCCAAACCGATGCGCTCGAGCACCGGCCTGCCTCGAAGTATGGAGAAAACATCGCCTGGGGCACGGGCGGCTTCACCTCCGCCACCGCAGCCAATGCGTGGCTGGCCGAAAAGGCGATGTACGATCATGACGCCGGAAACGTCAAATACAGCGCTCCCACCAAACCAGAAGCTGTCACCGGGCACTACACGCAGATGGTTTGGGCCAAGAGCACCATGGTGGGATTTGGCCTGGCCAGAGGAAGAAACGGCAGGGTGGTGGTGGTCGCAAACTACAACCCCAGCGGAAACATCGACGGCGAGAAGCCCTATTGATTGAAATCGTGGAGCGCTTGCGCGTTGGACGGGGAGAGGAGATTCGCGTTGTAACGATCTCAAAACAAACAAGGGATGCCAGCGTATTTCCCCTCTCCTCGTCGAGGACGTGTTTGGCCCAGCAAGCCTTCGGGGAATCGTAGCGCAGCGAAAATAGACGAAGTCAAAGGTCGGGTGAGGGGCCGGTATGAGGCCCCATGACCCGGTAGTCGCTTCAAGGCCTTATGGCACTTCCTTGATCTGAATGTGCCGGTATTCCATCACCCCACGGTCTCCCTCCAGGCCGATCGGCCCTGTGGGCGGCATTGGCAGCGCGGCCTCCAGCACTTCGCCATTGCAGGTGCAGTGCGCCACTCCGTCCTTCACTTCGACGACGATCTGGTTCCACTCCTGCGGCTTGTAGGCCTTCAGCTCTTTATAAGGACCCGCCACAAGGTAGTCGCGGCATTGCAGCTGCGGCTTGCGGATGAAGACGCCGCTGTCGGCATTCACGCTGGCGCGAAACTCCAGCTTCAGAATGAAATTCTTCGGAAACTCCGCCTGCGTGTAGATCTGCCCTGTCAGCTTGTCCATCTCCGTCGGAAAGGTCACGGCGATGACGCCGCCCTTCACGATGTAGCGGCCCGCATCGGCGGCTTCCGTCTTGCCATCGTGCTTCTCCGTGATCGCTCCCGGATTTGGGTCTTTGCGGTCTGTCTTCGCCCGAAAGCACCAGCCTGTCAGATCTTTCCCGTTAAACAGCGAAGTAAACCCCGCCTCCGGCTGCCAGTCCTCGGCATGCAAAGGAAAAACGGCGAGAGCGAAAAGGAGTGAGGCAAGGCGTTTCATGGTTGTGGCGGGTGCTGGCTATGTTGAGGTGAGTTGGCTGACTGTTAACGACGCTTTTTGTGCGGAGCTGGCGAAAAAAGCAAAACAAAAGCGTGGGGGCGGTGTGGTAGATCTGGGCGGAGGGCGCGCCGAAGGCGGCCCCATCGTGGTCCGCACAGTCCTCTGTGCGGTTACCCGCGGCCCAGCGTCTGCGCTTGGACTGAACCCTGCGCACGTATCTCCGAGTGGCATCGCCTGCATTGCGTTCTTTACGCTCCCTGCGTGGCGAGGATGAGCGCTGGATTTTGAGCTGCGTGTTGTGGTTTGTGAATCAGGCGGCTTGCGTGTCGCACAGAGGACTGTGCGAACCACGATGCTGCCGCCTGCGCCGGGGAGCGGGGGAATTTTTCTCCGCAATGGGAGCGTGCGTACCAAGAGCCAGGAAACGTGTGACGGCGCTTGGAAGGCCCGGCGCCCTACCATGCCGTGCGGGTCTCGCCCTCTTGCTTTAGCAGCCTCACTTCGGCACCACCGTAAACCCGTCCTTGCTGTCCTTGATCAGCCACCCGGCGGCTTCGAGCTCCTTCCTCAAAGCATCCGCGGCAGCCCAGTCCTTCGCTTGCTTGGCATCCCAGCGCTGCTGCGCCTTTGCCTGAATCTCCGCAGGCACATCCACGGCCGTATCATCCGCCACCGGTGGCAGCACAATGCCCAGAGCACCGAGCATGAAATGCAGCCCGCCACGTGCCGCCGCCGCTTCCTCGGTGGACAGCGCCGCGGGTTTCAGCTTGTTCAGCACCCCAAAAATCCCACCCAGCGCACCCGGCACGTTCAGATCATTCAGCAGCGTCTCCCAGGCTTCCCCAAAGGGGCCTGCGTTTTTCAACTCGGGCAGGGCAGGGGAGACGGCAGAAAGCCCCTTGTCCGCCTTCGCCAGCTTTTGCAGCGCCTGCCGCGCGGAGTCCAGGCTGTGCATGGTGAAATTCAACGGCGCACGGTAGTGGCCGGAGATGAGCACATACCGCACCTCCGCCGCCGAGTACCCACGCGCGGCCAGATCCGCCAGCGTGTATAGATTACCGATGCTCTTGCTCATCTTTCCGCCGTCCACCATCAGGTGCGCCACATGCATCCAGTGATGCGCAAAGTGACCATGCGTGCTGCAGCAGCTCTGAGCGATTTCATTCTCATGATGCGGGAAAATGAGATCCACCCCACCGCTGTGCAGGTCAAAATCTTCGCCTAGGTATTCCAAAATCATCGCGCTGCACTCCAAATGCCAGCCCGGCCGGCCCTCGCCCCAAGGGCTGGGCCAGAAATTCTCCCCGTCCTCCGGTTTCCGCGCCTTCCACAGCGCGAAGTCCGTCAGCGAATCCTTTGTGTACTCATCACTGTCCGTCGCGCTCGCCGCCTCGCTCGCACCCAGGCGCAGCTCTCGATCTTCCAGATGGCTCAGCTTGCCGTAGTCTTTAAAGGACGAGACGCGAAAATACACACTCCCATCCGCCGCGGCGTATGCATGCCCGCCCGCCACCAGCTTCTCGATCATTGCGATTTGGTGCGGGATGTGTGCCACGGCGCTCGGTTCCACATGCGGCGGCAGCAGATTCAGCGACGCGCAGTCCGCATGAAACTTCTCCGTCCAGCCCCGCGTGAAATCGAGGAGTGTCTGCCCCGCCTTCTGCGAATCCCGGATCGTCTTGTCATCCACGTCCGTGATGTTGCGCACATGCAGCGTCGCCGTTCCGGCGGCCTCCACTACACGCCGCATCACATCCTGCGCCACAAAGGTGCGGAAGTTGCCGATGTGAGCCGGACCATAGACCGTCGGCCCGCAGCAGTAGAAGCGCAGCGTCTTGCCATCGAGCGGCATGGTTTCGCGGTCGGTGCGGGAAAGTGTGTCGTGAAGCTTCAGGGCAGACATGGGGGCGGGGAAGGTGAATGTCGAATGCCGATTGTCGAGCGCGGAATGAGGCGGACGTTGACCGGCGAAACGCCACTTCGTCCTCGTCCTCGAGCTCGAACTCGTCCTCCAGCAACTCGCATTCGCTCTCCTCATCCGGTCCCTTCGGCGCCTGGCCCCATGTTCTAGCCTGCCCCATTGCGTCTCCTTCGGCGTATCCTGCCTCGCTCCACTCCCCCCTTGCAATCCCGCCGGCATGTACTATCTTCCCTTCCACTCCAAAACGGGGGCGTACTGGTTTCGACGGGTCGTCTTAGTTCGGAGCTGCATGCCGAGGATGATTCGTTGGCCTCGTTAAACACCGGATCAAAAACATAAATGCAAACTCTAACGAGCTAGCACTCGCAGCTTAAGCACTGCGACATCCTTCAGGCAATGTCTGGTAGCCTGAGCGATGCCACTACCAGGCTGGTTTGGCGGCCGGGCGACCGGGTCACAAACGAGACTAAACAGGACGCTGGGTGAAGAGTAGGCTGTCTCAAGCCGCCTCCCACCGAGACCAAAGATGAGACTGAGCATGGAGACGCTACGGGCAACGGTGATTCGGACAGGGGTTCAATTCCCCTCGCCTCCACTTCTTTGAAGTTCAAAGAAGTAACTTTGAAATATGGGCAAAGTAAGACAAGAAGTAAGACAATGCCGCCGATAACTTTGATAGGGGGGGAGGGGGTGAGCAAGGCAGGTGAGGCGAGGCCTCATTATCCATTCTTGGGAGGGAAAAATTTTTGCATTGGCCGCGCCTGATCCGAGTGAGACGAGCCGGAAGAAGAGAGAGAACACTCTCTTTCTTTCTCTGATCCCGCCCGAGGCTGGTTTTCTTCTTTCCAAGCACCCTCCTGAGAATTCGCGATGGATGGAAGCGGGCCTTCGACAACTGGGCAACTCAGGTTCGTGGAGGGCTTTCGCCTACGTCTTGCCAGCACCCAGTCATCGTCGGCTTGGCTAAGGATAGCTGAAATCGCGGTAAAGAGCAATCCCGCTCAGAAAGAGTCTCCCCGCCTTCTTGGAGCTCATGCCGCCCGTCTTTCCAATCTTCCCGCGCCCGCGCTGGATGCCGTGTAAAGTGGTTGCCATCGCCAGAGCGGTGAGAATGTTCGCCCATGACGTCAATGCTTGAGAGAATGGTGGGCAGCGAGGCGGAGGAGATTGCCAACGCGAGATTTGAGGCGTGGATGGTTCTCGAGCGGAACAATCAGCAGCGGTACATTGAGGAAGATGTTGCCGACATTAACCGTGAACGGGAACGCCTGAACGCACTGCCGAAAAGCGAAAAGGATGAGTTCAACCAGGAACGAATCAAGGCGGGCAAGAAGCCGGTTTCTTGGCCGCTCAAGCGTCTTGCTGCTCCAGCATGGAAAGATTCCATGCTGTCAGCTAGTCGGGTCGAAATAGCCCGCAAAGCCTGCAAGATGACCAGGGAGGAGAAGAAAGCCTTGGGCATTGAGTTTGGCAGCAAATGCAGTGCAATGAGCAGTGAAGAGTTTCAGGATGTGCAACATGCTCTTGGAGCCTGGGAGAATGGAGAAGAGAAGAGAGATTTGCATGCCCGCCTTGAAGCCGCGAAACAAAAAGCGCTGGAGATCATAGCCAAGCGCAAGGTGGCTGCCGATTCCAAGAGAGTGAGCTTTGCTGATTGCTTTCGCTTTTTTGGGCCGGAAGGGGGCGGCTTTCATGGTGGCAGCCAGTGGAGGCCGGAATTGTGGGACAAACTCACGGACAAGCAGCGGGAGCCTATTCGCCAGCAGTGGGAGAGAGCCGAAAGATTACTGCCGGTTTATTACGAGTATGCCCGGCAGTCCGTGACGCTGCTGCAACTTGCTGTGATGCATGAGACTATAAAGCAGGAGATGCCGGAAAAGATGCGCATCCCCAAGCGCATTAGCAGCAAGCCCCGGCTTGGAGGTTGTGCCATGCACCCATTAGAGTTTACGACACGAAGAAAAATTAAAGAACTGCATGGGAGAATCGGAGGCTATGCGGAGGCAGTCATTCAAAGCCTTGGCAAATTTCTGGTGGAAGATGCTCCCTATCCTCTCATCCCGCTGCATGAACGCAAATGGGCTGCGTCTTTTGCCATGAGCTGCAATGAATCTCATTGCTACACGGGGCCAATGCTTACGGATGCCGGGCCGGTGCTTGATCCTTGGGTGATAGGACAGGTGGTGCGCGATAGAGTGAGGCTGGCAAAAAACGAAGAAGCGACCAAGACAGAAAACATTCCTTATCGAGTCATCATTGCCAAGGAGGAGTACGGAAAAACGATAGGTCATGAGGATGTCATCAGCTTTGACAAAGCGCTGCATGCGACCACGAGCGATCAAGAAGCGATGAACACGCGGACGAAGCAGAGAGGACATTTCCGCGCACTGGACAACGAAGGGGGTGAGGTCCTGGCTTTGAAAGTTGTCTGGAAGGACACGCGGGACAGCGAGCTTGCAGAAGCATTCCTGCAACTCTTGAAGAGACTGCGACCGCGCAAATCAAAAAAGGGGGACTATTATCGTGCATTGCCAGAAGCCGAATGGCCCGAACGTCCCGCGAAACAGAAGCAGGGCAGCAAGTGGCAGACAGAAGCCATGGCCGCTTTGAATGCCTTGATTGATCTTCAAAAAAAGCAGACGGCAAAGAATGCGCTCCATGCTGCACAAAAGGAAGGGAAACGGCTCAAACGAGAATTGAAAAAGGGCGGGTGGACAGCGAAGGAGCAGGTGGCCATTGAGGCGAAGATTCGAGGGATGTCAGCCATGGAGATAGCGGCGGGGAAAAAGGCCAAGGCTCAAGACCTTTCAGGTGCGAAGCTCGCAAGGATCACAGCCTGCTTTAAGAAGATCGTTGGCGATGATGAAACGCCATGGTGGAAAAAATCGTCTGCGAAATCAAAATGATTTCGAGAACAAATGCCGAGGCCTCGCGTGCTGTGAAAAGTTATCCACGGCTATAAATGAGTGTCCGCAATCTCCAAAGAGATCACGGACATGAACACAACATCACGCCAACATCAATCATCCACGGCAGCCAGGGGCGGACTGTCGGGCATCAAGACGGGCCGCCCATCGGTGGCGGGGAATCTGCCACACGGGATGGAGCAGCGCTTTGAGCCTGCACCCATTCATGAGGCGGAGTTTCTGCGCCTCCCCTCTCCCAAGGGGCGCTGCCGGTTCACAGGGCTGAGCCGTTCGGGGCTGGTATCTGCGGCCAAGGCTGCGGGGGCGTTCATCTCTGCCAGACTGCCGGGGCGGGTGCGCGGCGCGGTGCTCATTGACAAAGAAAAGCTCACCGCCTTTCTGCGCGGCAAGGCAGGCCATGGAGAGGAGACGCAGCCATGAGCACGGCGGGCTTGATTCGGGAGCTGAAAGCGCGGCTGCGCATTGATGAGGCATGGCGGCTGCTTCATCTTCCAGGGGAGGCGGGCCGGTGCTGCAAGTCACCCTTCAGACCGGAGGAGAGGCACGCCAGCTTTTCCGTGTATGCGGAAGGCACGCGGGCCAAAGATCACGCAACGGGGGAGACCTTTGATGTGGTGGACTTCATCAAAAAGGCGCTGGATTGCGATACAGCGGGCGCTGTGCGGTGGATGCGTGAGCAGGCAGGGGCAGGGCGTGAGGCCACGCCTCAAGCGCCTAAAAGGCAGGCTGAGCGCAAAGCGAGGCCATGGCCGCCGATGCTACGCGGCAATGCGCAGGAACTGGACGCGCTGGCAAAGCTGCGCACGCTGTCATTGCCTGCGGTGCGGCTGGCTGACGAGCGGGGCTTTCTGCACTTTGGGCAGCAATGGGGCCGGGCGTTCTGGTGCATCACCGATGCAGCGCGGCGCGGTGCTGAGTTGCGGCGCATGGATGGCGAGCTGTGGCCGGGCTTTGGCGAAGTGCCTGCACGGAAGGCGCATTGCTACGGTGACAAGACGTGGCCGGTGGGATTGATGGAGGCGGAGAGCTTCCCGAATCTGCTCTTTGTGGAAGGCGTGGGAGATTTCCTGGCGGCGCATGCGGTGATTGATGGCGAGGGACGGGCGGCAGATGTGGCGGCGCTGTGCTGTATGGGCGCTGCGGTTCAATTGTTGCCCGAGGTGGCGGCGCGTCTGACGGGCAAGCGCGTACGGATCATTCCGCAAATGGACGAGCCAGGTCAGCGGGCGGCGCTGTCATGGGCGCGGAGTCTGCGGAATGCTGGAGCCAAGGTGGACGGCTTTTCCCTGGCTGGCATTCGGGATGCAGCAGGGGAGAGCATCAAAGATCTAGGAGACCTGTTCGCAAAGGCGAGTGCGGAGAGCATTCGTGCCCACCCCGAGCTTTTGGAGGTGTGCCCATGAGTACGACTCCCAAACCAGGAGCAAAGGCCGGAATTTATGAACTGCCTGCCGATGAAGCAAAACCGACCGGGCATTCCATCCAGTCTGATGGCCGTAGGCAAGACTGGAATGGAAAGAATCCAGCGGCAGAAGGCGGAAAGAAAGTGGCTATCGAGTGGCTGACTCCCAAAGACATTTTCCAGTTCAAGCCACCCGCTGATTATCACATCGTGGGAGATAATTTCATTTTCCGTGGAGGCATGGCGATAATTGCGGGCGCGGCTGGTGCGGGTAAAAGCCGTGCCATGACGTGGCTGGCGCTGTGCGGCGCATTCCAGACGCCTTGGTTTGGCATGAAGGTTCACCGACCTTTTCGCACGATGCTCCTTCAAGCTGAGAATGATGAGGTGCGCCTGCAAGACGAGCTGCGAGGGGCTGGGGTCAAATGGGAGGACATCCAAGACTATGTGCGAATCACGCGAATACCGCGCTTTGGCATGGACTTGTCAGACAAGGATTTCCAGGATCAGCTTCGCAGAGACATTGCAGAATTTAAGCCTGATGTTTTTGGGGTTGATCCATGGAACCGCTGTGTTTCTGACGGCATGCAGAAGGATTACCGCTCTGCGATTGACGGGCTTTACTCCATCTTTCCTGAAAGGATCGAAGAACAGCCGTGCCTTGTGATTGGCAGCCACACACGCAAGCCCAAGGAGAACGAGCGAGCGAACGGACGCGAGCTTTTGAACCTCATCAGCGGGAGCCTGATTCTGGGAAGTGCCGCGAGGGCAGCCATCTTTCTCCAATGCGTGACACGGGACGAGAGTGACTTGCGCATCGTGGCGACGGTAGCGAAGTGCAACAATGGCCTTATGCCAACGAGCACTGCCTGGCAACGTGCCAACGGCCCATTCAAGCCGCTGCCTGATTTCGACATTGAGGCGTGGAAGGAAACCACTGGCAGCAGTAGCGGGGCGGGCGGACACAACGAAAAAATTTCAGAGCAGCACCTGCTTGAACTTTTTGAGCATGGCCGGGTTCATCATTCCAAGGGCGAAGCGGTGCGGCGGCTGATGGTGCTTACGGGGGCACAGAACAAGGCCTGTTATGCGGCGCTGTCTGCCACGGGGCGTTTTGCCCACATGCTCAAGATCGAGGGGAAAGAGATCGGGCTGGATACGGAGCTTTGGCCGGTGGAGGAAGGGCAAGGCCATGACCGGGAATGAAAGCCCCTTGATGACTCTGCAAGCGGGTGGTTCTTTATTCACCCCGCATCTCTTTTTGGAAACGAGCCAGACTGCTTTCAGCCCATGCCGGTGGATTGTTCGGCGCTTTTTGGAGTGCCCGAATCGCTAACAGATACTCGTTTCGTTTAGCCTGCCAGTTTCGCTCTCGCTCCTCCAGCTCCTCCTCGGGCATGTCGTCTCTTCTCTGGAGACCCTCGATGACCATCGCTGTCATGTAATCTCCAAATTGCGCAGCGGACATTTTGCGTCTGATTGCCTCTTCGGCCTCATGTGTTAGCGGCGGCAAGTTCGGCGGAGAGGCCTCCTCAAGAGGGGCGTCCTTTCTTCCCGTGAAAAGCGACGTTGCTCGTTTGAGTTTGCGCATGAGCAGGGCTGACGTTTTGCCAGCAAACTGCATGTGGGACGCACTGCCAGATGTAGGTTTTCCAGCGTTCTTAGGCAAGCCGGGTAAGCTCATGGTGTTTTTTTCATGCACCCTCTCCGCTGTCGCGTCAATGGGACGTGTTTGTGGCACCGGCAAGAGGCAGTTGGCTTTTTGCGCTCTGCGCTTGTCGAGTGCTGTGGGAGCGTCTTTACTGGACTTCCACGCCTTAACTAGGCCGAATATTCGGCCTCGCGCCTCCCATGTCACGACTTGAAGACCTAAAACCAACAGCCACCGTTCGAGGAATTCTGCCCAGCAGCCTCGTGACGGTGGTTCAGACCGTGTGGTTCGGGTCGGAAGCGTTGGAGCTGACCTACAAAGATTCCTTGGGCAAAGTTGCCAATGAGCTCCTTTACCGACACGACGAGTCTCGAATTGAGGTTGTGGATATTGGGCGTCCGTGGGCTTTTGATGGGGATGGGGCGACATTCAGACTGGTATCCGAAGCACATCGTATCCGGCTTGCGCACCTGTTTGACCCAGTTCTGGCGGTTCATTCCTCGGTGGTTGAACCGTTGCCGCATCAAATCACCGCAGTGTATGAGCACATGCTGCCACGACAACCTCTGCGTTTTCTGCTGGCGGATGACCCCGGCGCGGGTAAGACCATCATGGCAGGCCTCCTCATCAAGGAGCTGATCGCCCGAGGCGACTTGGTGCGATGTTTGATCGTTTGTCCTGGTAGCTTGGCGGAGCAATGGCAGGACGAGCTTTATCGTCGCTTCCACCTGCCTTTTGAGATTCTGACCAACGACAAGTTGGAAGCGGCGCGTACTGGCAATTGGTTCTTGGAAAATAATCTTGTCATTGCCCGTCTCGACAAGCTGAGCCGCAATGAAGATGTGCAGGCCAAGCTCTCCGCCCCGGACGCACGTTGGGATTTGATTGTTTGCGACGAGGCCCACAAGATGTCTGCAACGTTTTTTGGTGGTGAAGTCAAATACACCAAGAGGCATAAACTGGGGCAGCTACTCTCGACTCTCACCCGACATTTCCTTTTGATGACGGCTACGCCTCACAATGGCAAAGAGGAGGATTTTCAGCTCTTCATGTCATTGATTGATGGGGACCGTTTTGAAGGAAAGTTTCGCGATGGAGTGCATGCCCAGGACGTTTCCGACCTTATGCGGCGCATGGTCAAGGAGAGCCTGCTCAAGTTTGACGCTACACCGTTGTTCCCAGAGCGACGTGCGTACACTGTGCCTTACAAGCTCTCGGATGCCGAGGCGAAGCTCTACAAGGATGTAACAGACTATGTGCGCACCGAGTTCAACCGCGCCGAATCGCTGCAAAACGGCAAGCGCGCTGGCACCGTCGGCTTTGCTCTCACCATTCTTCAACGTCGCCTAGCCTCGTCGCCTGAAGCAATTTATCAGTCGCTTCGCCGTCGCCGTGAACGTCTGGAATCCAGACTGCGCGAGCTTGAACTGCTTCAACGTGGCCGCGAAATGTCCACGGGCGATCTTGAGCCTACGCTTGTGCTCGATGGTGAAGATATTGAAGACATTGAAGACACGCCAGATGGAGAGACGGAGGTCACAGAGGAAGAGGTGCTCGACCAAGCCACCGCAGCCAGCAGCATTCTTGAGTTCCGCGCTGAAATCGAAATCCTTCGACACCTTGAGGGGCTTGCCATGGAGGTGCGCCGCAGCGGAGAAGACCGGAAATGGTCCGAGTTGTCCCATCTGTTAGGCGAAATTTTCACACCAGCCGCTTTGGCAAACCGACTCGCCGAAGATGCACCGGCCTATGGGGCCAGGCTGGGAGATAAATCGACACGTCAAAAACTCGTCATCTTCACCGAACATCGGGACACATTGAATTATCTCGCTGAACGCATAGGCAGGTTGCTCGGGAACCATGATGCTGTTGTCAGCATTCATGGTGGTGTTGGGCGGGAAGATCGCCTCAAAGCGCAGGAGGCCTTTCGTCATGACCCCGAGGTTAAAGTTCTCATTGCCACGGATGCGGCTGGTGAAGGCATCAACCTTCAGCGTGCTCATCTTATGGTGAACTACGACCTGCCTTGGAATCCCAATCGACTGGAACAGCGCTTTGGTCGTATCCATCGTATCGGCCAGACCGAGGTTTGCCATCTGTGGAACCTCGTGGCAGATGAAACGCGAGAAGGCGAAGTGTACCGTACATTGCTCGACAAGCTAGAGGAGGCTCGCAAAGCCCTTGGCGGACAGGTGTTTGATGTGTTGGGCCGTGTCATGTTCGAGGGCAAGCCCTTGCGTGAACTGATGATTGAAGCTGTGCGCTACGGCGAGCAGCCTGACGTTCGATCCCGACTGCATCATGTCGTTGCCGGGGCTTTCGACCGCACAAAGCTTCAGGATCTCGTGGAGGAGAACGCACTCGCGCATGATGCCATGGATGCCAGTCGCGTGCATCGCATTCGTGAGGACATGGAACGTGCTGACGCTCGTCGTCTTCAGCCTCACTACATTGAATCTTTCTTTCTCGAAGCGTTCCGACTTTTAGGGGGTAATGCACGTCAGCGGGAGACACGGCGGTATGAAGTTGCTCACGTGCCAGCACCCGTTCGGAACCGGGACCGCCTCATTGGAATTGGTGAGCCTGTCCTCAGCAGATACGAACGCATCGTGTTTGAGAAACCGCTGATTCAGCCACAGGGGCAGCCTCTTGCCGCCTTTGTGTGTCCGGGCCATCCATTGCTCGATGCCACCCTTGATCTCACTTTGGAACGCCATCGTGATTTGCTTCGCCGTGGAGCCATCTTGGTGGATGAAAACGACTCCGGCGATAAACCTCGTGTGCTTTTCTACATGGAGCACGCAATTCAGGACGCAGGCACCACTCGCACCGGCGAACGTCGCGTTATTTCGAAGCAGATGCTTTATGTTGAGATCGATTCTGCCGGAAATACGCGCCATCTCCATTACGCACCTTATCTCGACTACCGTCCTTTGCGCGATGACGAGCCTAAGGCCGACATATTGCTGGCAAGGCCCGAATGTGCATGGATCGGCACCGGTCTGGAGGACAAGGGACGCTCTCACGCCATTGCTACCGTTGTCCCAGAGCACCTGGCCGAGGTGCGCCAGCGCCGCGTTGCACTTATCAACAAAACCGAGGCCGCCGTAAAGGACCGCCTCACCAAGGAAATTAATTATTGGGATCACCGCGCCCAGGATCTCAAATTGCAGGAGCAGGCAGGCAAGCCCAATGCACGCCTGAACTCCAACGAGGCACAAAAACGAGCTGATCTGCTGCAAGGCCGACTGCAAAAGCGTCTGGAGGATTTGCAGCTCGAATCCCAGCTTTCCCCGCTGCCGCCCGTGATTCTCGGAGGACTTCTCGTGGTGCCGGTGGGACTGCTGCAAAAAATGGCTCCCACGGCAGAGTCACAAGGGGAAGGGACCCCCATCGATACGCAGGCTTCCGGAGCACGCGCAAGGCAGGTTATTATGGAATTGGAGCGTTCGCTTGGCTTTGAGCCGATTGACCGTGAGCTTGAAAAGCTCGGCTATGACATCGAGTCGAGCGTCCCCGGCACTGGCAAACTCCGGTTCATTGAGGTCAAAGGCCGTGTCACTGGTGCCGCCACGCTGACCGTCACCCGCAACGAAATCTTGTACTCTCTCAACAAGCCCGAGGACTTCATCCTCGCCATTGTAGAGTTTCTTTCGGACACCGAGCACCGTGTCCACTACGTGCGCCGCCCCTTCCAGCGGGAACCGGATTTTGGCGTGACGAGTGTGAATTATGACTTTAGTGAACTGTTAGCCAAAGGAGGCACTCCCACATGAGGCTGCATGAAATCCATCTCACCCATTTTCGCTGTTTCGAGTCACTTTCCATCAAGTTTGACCCGACACTGAATGTTCATGTCTTTGTTGGGGACAATGGCGCTGGCAAGTCAGCAATCCTCGATGCTATCGCACTGGGGCTTGCCCCGATAGCGCGCCGATTTAGCCAGATACCGGGTGGAAAGAGACGTGGCGTGCTGGACATCATGGAGAATTCACGGCATGCAAAACGTGCTATTGCTCTGTTTGACGACACTTCCCCGAAGCCTTTTTGCCACTTGCGCTTCAAAGGCATGCCCAACGGAAAAGTGGTCGAATGGGATGCCCATTTGTTGCGCGACAAGTCACGACGCACAAGGGGGGCGTTGCCCCCCTTGCTCGGCACCAAGCA
The DNA here is from genome assembly GCF_044226605.1 of Prosthecobacter sp. GTDB lineage: Bacteria > Verrucomicrobiota > Verrucomicrobiia > Verrucomicrobiales > Verrucomicrobiaceae > Prosthecobacter. The sequence continues at coordinate 51,906 of NZ_JBGAGS010000022.1, forward strand.
GCTTCGTGAGGCGCTAGACGATGATGTGTTTCTCACAGCGGAGCGTACGGGGGGCACAGTGCCGGTGTTTGCCTACTACGGCACCAGCAGAGCCGTGATCGACATTCCTCAGCGGCATCGTAGCTTCCAAAGAGATTTCAGTCGCGAAGCTGCTCTCGGGAATGCACTAGATCCTGTCAGTCGTTTCAAGGATGCGTTTGGATGGTTTTTTGCCATGGAGCGAGACGAACTCGCCACTCAAAATAGAATGGAGAACCACAAGTTCAGACTTCCTGTGTTGGAGACGGTCAGGCGTGCCATTCTCTCGATGCTTCCAGAATTCACGGAGCCACGCATTACCACGCACCCGTTGCACTTTGAACTCAGTCGTAAAAATGCGGATGGTTCCGTAACCGATCTTTACGCCGAACAATTGAGCGATGGCTACCGCACGATGCTGGCTTTGGTCATGGATTTCGCCCGACGTTTAGCGCAGGCTAACCCTCAAATTTCTGACCCTCTTCAATCAGAGGCTTTGCTCTTGATTGATGAGGTGGACTTGCATCTGCATCCAGACTGGCAGCAGACCATCGTTCCGCAGTTGCAGCGAACTTTTCCAAAAACACAGATCATCCTCACGACCCATAGTCCCGCAGTGCTGACCTCCATTCATAGTCAGAGCATCCACGTTCTGAGGGATGGAGAACTGCACTCATCCCCAGGCGGTATTTACGGTGCAGAAAGCAAGCGGGCCTTGGAAAGGGTGATGAAAATTCCGAGCCGCCCACCAGAGACAGAAAACGAACGTGTGAGGGACCTCAATAAACTCTTTGAGCGAATCAATCAGGGGGATCTGGACGGTGCGAAAGCATTGGCGAAGAAACTCGACGCCGACTTCTCTGGCAACGAGCCCGCTGTGGACGAAGCCATGACCATAATCGAGAACCGCCTTTGGGAAAAGGAGGTTGGCCTGTGAAGCATGTGCCGAAGTCCCAGCCTGAACCGCAGTGTCTGAGCGGTTTTCGTCAGGCTCAGCCGGAGGCGACTTGGGAAGACTTCAAAGATACGGCTTGTTCCGAAACCGTGCTCGATAGGACTGTCACGGATCAGGGAGGTTTGTGTGCTTACTGCGAGCGCCTGCTGGATCAGAACGACCAGCAGATTGCCCACTTTCACCCAAAGTCGGATCGCCCTGAGCCGCCGAATCCTCCAGCGCCAGTCAACTGGGGACTGCACTGGCCGAATCTCTGGCTCGCCTGCAAGGGAGGTGATCAAGCGTGGATGCAAAACCCTGATGCTTATTTGAAGCCTGCATCTGAAAACCGGAGCTGTGATGTTGCCAAAGACGATCATGTTGTAGATGGGCAAGTGCTCGCCCCTGATCAAGTTCCGGCGTCTCCGCGTATCTTTGAATATCGTCAAAGCACAGACCGACTCGACATCATTCCTGACGAAGCAAATTGTGATCGCGCGGGCGTGTCCGTCGATTTGGCGGAAGCAACGGTGAACACCTTCAAGTTGAACTGCCGACGGCTCTCCGAAGCTCGGATGCGGGTTCACAAAGCCATCGAAAACCAGATCAAAAGTCTTCGTCAAAAATCGGCCGTGCCGGAAACGCTTTTTCCTTCGCTCGTCCATAGGCACCTCGCAAGGAACGCCAACGGAGAGTGGAAGCCGTTTTTTACCATGGTTCGCTGGCGCTTTGGCGCAACAGCGGAGGCTTGTCTCCAATCCATCAATTACCAAGGTTAAATGACATCTGTTCGCAAAAAGCTCATCGAAGTAGCCCTTCCTCTCGAAGCCATTAACAAGGCTTCAGCACGGGAGAAGTCCATCCGGCATGGGCATCCGAGCACGCTGCATCTTTGGTGGGCGAGACGGCCTTTGGCGGCGGCGCGGGCGGTGATCTTTGCACAGATGGTGGATGATCCATCGAGCTATGTTGATCAGCTCAAGGGCGATCCGAAGCTGAAGCGGAGGGCGGAGAGCCTTCTCAAGGTTCGGCACAAACTCTGGATGGAAGCGACAGCGACGCTGGAAAAAGCGAGTGCGGCAAGTATTAGTGCGCCGGAACCTGGACCGGAGCCGAACCTCGACGAAATCCTTGCCGAGGAAGAGAGGCAGCGGCTTTTCCGTATCATCGAAGAGCTGGTGCAGTGGGAAAGCACTACGAATGAGACAGTGCTTCAAAAGGCCCGTAATGAAATCTGGCAGTCGTGGCGGCGCGCCTGCGCGGACAACGCCGGGCACCCTCGCGTCAACGATCTGTTTGACCGGAACAAACTTCCCGCGTTTCACGACCCCTTCGCCGGTGGGGGGGCTCTGCCGCTGGAAGCGCAGCGGCTTGGGCTGGAGGCTCACGCCAGCGACCTGAATCCTGTGGCTGTGCTGATAAACAAAGCCATGATCGAAATTCCGCCCAAGTTCGCAGGCCGACCGCCGGTGAACCCGGAGTCACGCAAAGGCCAGCTCGTTACTAAGTCTTGGAGTGGAGCGCAAGGATTGGTTGAAGATGTTCGCTATTACGGCCAATGGATGCGAGACGAGGCAGTAAAACGTATTGGTCATCTTTATCCGAAGATAGAGATTACCGAAGCAGTGGCGGACCAGCGCAAAGATCTAAAGCCGATGGTCGGAAAAAAGCTCACCGTCATTGCGTGGCTTTGGGCGAGGACTGTGAAAAGCCCGAACCCGGCCTTTCGCAATGTGGATGTACCACTCTCATCCACTTTCATGTTGTCATCCAAAAAGGGAAAAGAAGCCTGGGTCGAGCCTGTGGTCGAAAATGGCACCTACCGATTTGTTGTGCATATGACCAAGCCAAAAGACGCCGAGCTTGTAAAAGCTGGTACTAAGCTTGCCCGTGGCGCGAACTTTCGCTGTGTCATGTCTGGTTCCCCCATTGATGGTGATTATATCAAATCCGAGGGAAAAGCTGGGCGAATTGGTGCACGCCTAATGGCTATCGTTGCCGAGGGGGGCGATGGTAAAGTTTATCTTTCGCCAACAGCAGCGCACGAGCGATCCGCAGAAAAAGCGGAACCATATTGGAAGCCCGAAAGCTCACTGCCCGACGACATGCGTTCTCACTGGACGCCTCCGTATGGAATTGCTACATACGCTGATTTATTCACTTCTCGACAGCTTTCAATGCTAACCACCTTTTCAGACTTGGCGGGTGAAGCGATGAAGCGTGTAGTTCATGATGCGACGAAAGGTGATTCTGCTGGAAACAGAGAATTTCTTCGGGATGGAGGTGGTGGAGCCTTCGCATACGCCGAGGCGGTTGCCGTTTATCTCGCTTTTGTCGTCAGCCGTCTGACCGATTTCAATTCGACTGTCTGTGGATGGATTCCTGTAGTGCAGGCTACGAGAAATACTTTTGCGCGGCAAGGAATACCCATGACGTGGGACTACGCAGAGTTAAACCCATTCAGCGATTGGCTTGCAAATTATAATGCTGCTTTGGAGAAAATCATTAAGCCCCAAGAGTTTGCGTTTCCAAGAAATCTGAGCTGTCAGCAGGGTAAGGCAATTCAAGCAGATTCCCAGACCCAAACACTCAGCAACGACAAAGTTATTTCAACTGATCCGCCTTATTATGACAACATAGGCTACGCTGATCTGTCGGATTTCTTTTACGTATGGCTTCGCCGCGTTCTGCGACCGGTTTTTCCCGAGCTGTTCGCAACATTGTCAGTGCCTAAAGCCGAAGAGCTTGTAGCTAATCCGTACCGCTGTGGCGGGAAGGACGAAGCGGAGGCATTCTTTCTCGATGGAATGACAAATGCCATGCATCGACTTGCATCCCAATCCCATCCCGTATTTCCCGTTACCATTTATTACGCATTTAAACAATCGGAAAGCGCTAGCGATTCTGGAACTGCGAGCACTGGATGGGAGACATTTTTGGACGCCGTAATACGTGCTGGTTTCAGTACAAACGGCACATGGCCTATGCGAACCGAACTCGGTAATCGCATGATAGGACAAGATGCAAACGCATTAGCATCCAGTATTGTGCTGGTCTGCCGTCGGCGATCAGCGGATGCGCCAACTGCGACCAGGCGGGAATTTGTAGCAGCGCTTCAGCGGGAATTGCCGGGAGCTTTGCGGCATCTGCAGGCTGGCAACATCGCCCCTGTGGATCTCGCACAGGCCGCCATCGGCCCAGGCATGGCTGTTTTCACTCGTTACTCCAGAGTGCTTGATGCGCAGGGGCGCGAACTATCTGTGCGCGAGGCGCTGGCGCTCATCAACGAGACTCTTGACACCGCGCTGGCCGAGCAGGAAGGCGATTTCGACGCTGACAGCCGCTGGGCACTGGCCTGGTTCGAGCAGAGCGGTTTTGCTGAAGGTGAGTTTGGCGTCGCAGAAGTGCTTTCAAAAGCTAAAGGAACGTCCGTCGCGGGCATGGTGGATGCGGGTATCGTGGTGTCAGCGCGTGGCAAAGTACGTCTGCTCAAGCCTGAAGAACTGCCTGCCGACTGGGACCCGGCTGCAGACAGCCGTCTCACGCACTGGGAGACGGTGCATCATCTCATCCGTGCTCTGAGCACTAGTGAAAGCGCGGCCGCTGGACTGGTGGCCAAGCTGGGCGCCAAAGCCGAAACGGCTCGTGAACTGGCCTATCGACTTTACACCCTCTGCGAGCGAAAGAAGCGTGCGCAGGAAGCTCTGGCCTACAATGCTCTAGTGCAAAGCTGGGGTGACGTGATGCGGATGGCTGAGGATGTGCCTGCGGTGCCGGTGCAAGGGGAACTGCTTTAATTTTTACTTTTCATCAAGATCATGCCTGTCACAAACCATGAGCGCGTCGGCAAAGGGCTGGAGCTTCTTCAGCGCGGCCTACAACCCTTCCTTGAACAAGAACTAGGCACTGCCTACGGCCCGAAATGGAAGGAGAAGGCAAACCAGCGTCTCTCGGACACGAAGCTGAAGTTTGGCCCAAAAGAGCTGGATGCTGCCGCAATGCTGGTAATCATGGATCGGGAGTGGAAAGACCTGTTTTCCGACCGACTGGGCAAGTCCCATCGCGCCATCGTGAACGAGGTTATTGATATTCGAAACCGCTGGGCGCATCAGGAAACTTTTTCCAATGACGATACAGACCGTGCCCTGGATAGCACGACCCGTCTCTTGCGGTCTATTGGGGCAGTGAAAGAGGCTGACACGGCAGACGAGATCAAACACGAACTGCGGCGAGCGACTTTCGACCGCAAAGTTTACAATGAACGCCGCAAAGAGGCCTACCAGCCCATTGAGGGGACTGCGCCAACGGGATTGAAGCCATGGCGTGAAGTGGTCACACCACACCCGGATGTGGCAAGCGGTAACTACCAGGAGGCAGAATTCGCCGCTGATTTGTGGCAAGTTTACAAAGGCAATGCGCCTGCGGAATACCGAGATCCAAGGGAGTTTTACCGTCGCACCTTCCTGACTGCCGGGCTGCGCGAGCTGATTGTGCGTGCGGTGCGCCGATGGAGAAAAGAGCCCGGCGGGGAGCCTGTGGTGGAACTGCAAACCACCTTTGGTGGCGGAAAGACGCACTCGATGCTGGCTCTTTATCATCTAGCCTCAGGCGCTCCGGCTATGGAACTCCCTGGCATGGAGAGCGTGATTGCCGAGGCTGGGGGCAGCCCGCCGCAGTCCATCAAACGGGCGATCCTGGTAGGAAATCAACTCACTCCGGGGCAGCCTGAGCGTAAAGAGAACGGAGTCCAGGTGCATACCCTCTGGGGGGAGATGGCGTACCAGCTCGGTGGCAAGAAAGCGTATGAGAAGATCCGGCTGGCTGACGAAACCGGCACCAATCCGGGCGATGCAATGGGCGTTGTCATCCGTGATGCCGCGCCATGTCTGATTCTTATCGACGAGTGGGTGGCCTACGCTCGTCAGCTCATGGATGAGCGCAAGCTGCCCGCAGGTGACTTCGAAACGCAGTTTACTTTTGCGCAGACCCTCAGCGAGCAGGTGAAGGCCATTCCAGGTGCCCTGTTGGTGGTCAGCATTCCCGCGTCATCCACCGGCGACGGAGTGTCGCCCTCCGAAGGGGTGAGCGATGAGGAGGTGGGGGGTAGTCGTGGTCGTGAGGCCGTGGCACGCCTTCGAAACGTGTTCCAGCGTGTCGCTTCGCAATGGCGACCCGCCAATGCTGAAGAGAGCTACGAGATTGTGCGCCGACGCTTGTTTGATGCGATCACAGACAAGGATGCCTTCATTCAGCGTGACCTAGTGGTAAGAGCTTTCACCGATCATTATGCCAAGCATCCAGGGGAGTTTCCCTCCGAGTGCCGGGACTCCGACTATATACGGAAAATGCAACTGGCCTATCCTGTGCATCCTGAAGTCTTCGAGAGGTTGTATCAAGACTGGTCGGGCCTCGTGCGCTTCCAGCGTACGCGCGGGGTGCTGCGACTGATGGCTTCGGTGATCCACGCTTTGTGGGAATCTGGAGATCAAGGACTCCTCATCCTGCCAGCGCATGTGCCTATAGGAACGCAGAAGATCGAAGGTGAGCTTACCCGCTATCTTCCTTCAGGGTGGACGACAGTCATCGAAAAGGACGTGGATGGCCCGGATGCCACGCCAAGAAAGATAGATGCAGACAAGTCCAATCTCGGACGCATTTCGGCTACGCGGCGCGTGGCACGCACGCTCTTTGTCGGTTCCGCACCCACTGCGGATGCTGCCAACCGGGGCATGGAAGATCGACGCATCAAGCTAGGATGCACGCTCCCTGGCGAATCCCCTGCGATCTTTGGCGATGCGCTGCGCTACCTCTCCCAGGCGGCTACCTACCTCTATCAGGACAGTGCCCGCTACTGGTATGCCACGCAGCCCACGGTGGCGAAACTGGCGGGCGACCGCGCCGAAGACCTGAAACGCCAGCGGGACAGGGTGGTGGAAGAGATCAAAGGCAGGGTGCGCGAAGAATTGAAAGCACCAAGAAACCGGGGAGATTTCAGCCGCGTTCACGCTTTCCCAGCCGCTGGAAATGATGTGGCTGATGAAGCCTCGGCTGCGCTTGTGATCCTTGGCCCTGAGACCGAGTGGTCAAAAGATGCCAACACGCCAGCGATTGCAGCCGCGCAGACGATTCTCCAATCGCGTGGCAATAGCCCAAGGCTGTTTCAGAATGCACTGGCATATCTCGCGCCAGAGCGTGCCCGTTTGGACGAGCTAGAACAGGCAGTGCGCAGCTATCTTGCGTGGGATTCCATTCTTTCGGATGCGGAAGGAGATCGCCCCGCACTGAATCTGGACAATTTCCAGCGCGCGCAGGCCACCTCTCAGCGCAAGATTGCTGACCAAACGGTGCAGAGTCGTATATCCGAGACTTTTACGATGGTGCTGGTGCCTTCCCAGGATCGGCCTGATTCACCTGTCAATTGGACGGCCCTCAGAGCTACGGGCAGCGACCCATTGGCAGTGAGAGCCTCCAAAAAGCTCAAGCCCGACCATTTGATAACGAGCTACGGTGCTGTTTCCCTGCGCATGGAACTGGACAAGACTCCTCTATGGCGGGGTAATCACGTGTCCATAAAGCAGCTCGTGGAAGATTTCGCGCGCTACGCGTATCTGCCGCGTCTAAGCGACCCTAGCGTGCTCGTGATGGCCACCCGTGAGGGGTTGGGTTTGCTCACCTGGCAGAGGGAGACATTCGCTTTTGCCGAAGGCTACGACGAAGCCTCGGGCCGCTATCTTGGCCTGCGAGGTGGGCAAAATGTCGCTGTGTCTGAGGACAGCCCGTTTGGATTGTTGGTGAAGCCGGACATTGCGTGGAAGCAGATGGAAGAGGAAAGGCCGACCGTGTTGCCGACACCTGCTCCAGATCCTTCGAGCAATGTGTCACCGTCTATTCCAAGCTCTACCAATACAAGCGGCACGACAACGGAACCGCCCAAGCCAGCCGCTGCCCCCAAGCCGAAGCGATTCCATGGCACAGTTGTTTTGGACTCGCAGCGTGTTGGACGAGATGCTGGGAAAATTGCCGAGGAGGTGATTGCACATCTTGCCAGTCTTGTTGGTTCAGAGGTGACTGTGCGTCTCGATATTGAGGCGTCTCTGCCATCGGGTGTTCCAGACCATGTGGTGCGCACCGTCACCGAAAATGCTCGCACCTTAAAGTTCACAAGCCAGGGATTCGAGAGCGATTGAACCCAAGTGTATTCAAATAATCATTCCGCTAAAAATGTGCGGAGTTCCCTAGTGCGGTGGAAAACTCGAAGCTCGAAATGGGTGTATTCAAAAAATCATTCGATTAAATGAATACATGGCGAATTGATGAACAATCACAGAAGAACACGCCTTGAAAACATTCCTGCCGCCATCCTCGTTCGCGTCTCCACCAACAAGCAGGAGACGCAGCGCCAGAAGCATGAACTTAGCGCTGTGCCGGAGGCTAAGGGCTGGGAGATGGTGGAAGTCTGCGAGGAAACGGTTTCAGGCAGTGCGGACAGAGACGAGCGCCCTGGGCTGGCGAGGATCGAGGAGTTGGCGCGGGCGGGCAAAATCAAGAAGGTGCTGGTGCATGAGATTTCCCGCGTAGCACGCAGGCCAAGCGTGGCGCGTTCCTTTGTGGAGAGTTTGGAGCAGTGCGGCGTCTCGGTCTACTGGCACGCTCACAGCATTGAAACCCTGATGGCGAGCGGGAAGCGCAATCCGGCTGCGGCCATCATGCTGGCCTTGCTGGCGGAGATGACACGGGCCGAAAAGGAAACGCTGGTGGAGCGCATCAAGAGCGGTCTGGACGAAGCACGGCGCAAGGGCGTGAAGCTGGGCAGGCCGGAGGGGACGACATTGGAGGCCAAGGAACTGGTGGCAAAGCACCCCGACATTGCCCGCGCCCTCAAAGCAGGCCAAAGCGTGCGGAATGCGGCCAAGATCACAGGGAAGGGGGCCAGCACGGTGCAACCGGTGAAGGCGGCGCTGGCTGCGTGAGGTGCGCCATACTACAAATCTTCGTCGGGGCATTCCAGCAAGCGGGACGCCTTTTGCTCCTCAGAAAGCAGGCCGCTGATGAACAGTTCTGGCGGCGCTGGATAGCATTCTTTGTCCAGCGGATAGCTCACATGGGGAATGTATCCTGGCTTGTGGGCTGTGCGCTCGGCCTGTGGCAAAGGTGGAGTGGGTGCTGCGCTGGACATCGCTTGGCAGGCTACTGGATTCGACTTCGCGTTACAACTCCCCACTGAATCAAGGCGTGAGGGGGGATTTTCTGAGCGGCGGGCGGGGAGGATTGGAAAGAATCATTCATCCCATGGCCGGGAAGTGGTGAAGGTGGCGGATCTTCTGTTGTGATTCTCCGGCCATCGGCCAACACGAGTATAGCTTCTGCCTCAAGCCCATCCTCCAGAGGCTCCGATAGGATAGTCAATTCCGCGAGTTCGGCAGAGGTTAAATTAGCTGGAATGGCAGGCAGCCCCATAGTTCAATGGTGCATCCTCTAGCATGGTTTTCAAAACATAATCACCAAACTCGGAACGCTCTTCGCTGCGATGTGAACGGCTGTAGTATCGAAAAGTAGGAACGGTAGCTGGGGCGATACGAGAGTTCAGGCAAGAGCAGCGGGCTATCACACCTGGGAAAAAGGCCTTCTCGCTGTGGAGCACTTTTAGCAGGGGGGCTTGCCGCTGCAGCCCTTCCTGGAGTGGGTTTTTGAGCGGGAAAAAGCTGCTATTGTCGGCGCAGGTCACAGCATGGGAAAAGCGGCGGCAGCCTTCGTCAGTGACTCCTCGCCAACGCTGGTGCACAACTCGGAAATCTGCGCTGACTCGTGGCCAATGAGCTTTTGCACGACTGCGCCAGGAGTGCCCGCCTCCTTCAAGAATGTGACGGCTGAATGCCTCAAGCTGTGAAACGATAACTTTTTATAATCATGGCGACCGCCGCGACCTTCGCCGGTAGTGGCACGATGTGCCTTCTTCTCACGCAGGCCAGCGAGCGCCAGCAGGTCGGCGAACTGGTTGGAGAGTGTGCCGCTCTTGCCGTTTTTCTCCACAAGGGCGCAGGCGCGTGGATGCAGTGGCGCGAGATCGGGCCGCGCATCAGGCGCGGGGAGAGTCTCGATATGCTCGCGAAGCGGCTGGGCCATGGGGATGAGACGCACCGCGCCCGTCTTTTGCGTGACAAGGCGAATCTGCCCCTTGTCGAGATCGACGTTTGCCCAAGTCAGTCGGGCAATATCACCGATGCGCTGGCCGGTGTAGAGGCCAAAGAGGATCATGGAGCGCCACTCTGTATCAGCCACGGAGAGCACGGCGCGAAATTGTTCGAGGGCGAACGGACGGCGGCGCTTTTTGTCGGCCTGCTTCTCGCAGATTGTCTCCACAAACTCGGCGGGATTGTCCCCGATGAAGCCGTTCCGTTTGGCTGCACGGAAAAGCATCTTCATGACCTTGAGGTGGTGATTTGCAGCCTTGGCCGAAAGGCGTTTAAGAAGCGCATTCCTGAACGAGACAAGGTGCTCCTTCGTGAGCATGGAAAGCTCATCGTCTGCGAGCGGGCCGAGGTGCTTCAAAAGCTGGCTGGTGATGTTTTCGTAGAAGACTTGGGTGGCCTTGGAGGTGCCTTTCTTCTTTCTGGTTTGGGGCGATTAATTACGGCTCGCCGGAGCAGGAGGGCCTGTCACTTTCGTATCACTCAAAGTCCCTTTTGCGGAAAAATGCACAATTAGCGTCTCATTCGCGGAATTCGGGGTCTGCGCGGTGTCCGGCCTTGGTCTGGCCGCTGCTCAGGGATGTGGCGCTCAGTCCACCTCCGTATGAAGCGCCGCCCCTCACCACTGGCCAGATTTGCCGCCACCTGTCTTAGTTTGTTGATGCCCGTCGTCACGCTGCCCGTTCCATTGAACGCCGCAACTGTGATCTGGGATCCCGCCAGAGATCAATCCGGCAGCGGCGGCGCAGGCCTGTGGGACACCACCACGGCCGGCTGGCTCACCGCCGGGTCAGACAGCACCTGGGTCAATGACGGCAGTGCCACAGCCCTTTTTCAAGGCACTGGTGGACTCGTCACGCTGCAGTCCGGCTTCAATGCAGCCGGCCTCGTATTCAATGCGCCAGGCTACACCCTTGCCTCTGGCGGTTCTCCTCAGGTCCTGACGCTTTCCTCCTCTTCAGGTATAACCGTGGGCGCTTCCGGTGGGACGATCACAGTCGGCGACTCGAATCTGAGCCTCACGCTCGGCGCGGCCAGCGCCTCGTTTACCAATAACTCCACCGGATTGCTCACCATTGCCGGCAATGTTTCCGTCGCCAGCTCCCTCCTCACCCTCGGCAGCACATCCAGCGGCGGCATCACCATCAGTGGCGCCATCAGCGGCACCGGTGGAGTCACCGTCGGCAGCTCAGGCGCGGGCATGGTGACACTTTCTGGTATGAATACATACACGGGAGCCACCTTCGTTTCATCTGGCACGCTTAAATTGGGCGGCGCCTACGCCCTCAGCTCCAGTTCCGCAGTTTCGCTCGCCAATGTCGCGGGCGCGTTCCTGGATCTCAATGGATTCAGTCAGTCCGTGAAATCCCTTGCCGGCGGTGGTGCTTTGGGTGGCAATGTGGTGCTGGGGGGCGGCGCGGTGCTCACCATTGGCGGAGCGCTCACAGCGGCGGTCGGAGGCTATTCTCAGAACACCAACGTTTCCAATCTGGGCTCGTGGAACACCTATGCCGGACTGCTCTCTGGCACCGGCTCTCTCGCCATAACGGGCGGGGGCTCTGTCCATCTTGCCAACAATGCCAATTCCTATACGGGATTCACCAACATCCTCGGCGGCACTCTGGTCATCACCAGCATGGGGCAGCTGGGCGCCTCCTCCACCACCATCTCCGTGGCTGGCTTTAGCAACTATCAGGCAGGTGGCGCGCTCATGGTTCAGGGCGGCACCACCGGAATCAATTTTACCCGCAATCTCGACGTCGGTGGTTACGGCATCAGCGGTGCTACCAACAGCGCCGGTTATTCTTTGGTCAGCATTGGCAGCAACACCTTCAGCGGCATCATCACCGCCGCATCCAACTCCGAAACACGTCTGGGCACCATCGTTGGCAATACGGTCTTCAGCGGTTCATCCACCGTCAACATCAGCACTTCTAACGACCTCATGTTTAACGGCCCAGGCAACTTCGTCATCAACAGCTTCGTCAGCGGCGGCGCCCCCAGCGTGCTTTCGATCTATCGCTGGAGTGGCGGCGGCCTGCTCGGTCAGTTTTCCCTGGGCAATCCCTACAACAACTTCCTTGGCCGCGTGGAAGTCACCGGATCCTATTTCCGCGTCACATCGCCGGGTGCTTTGGGCGCGGGTGTGGATGCCAGTTCCATGCTCTCCTACGCTGGCAACTACGAATTCAGGGTCGATCCCGGCTACACGGATTTCTCGAAGAAAACCATCGCCTACACCAGCACGCCCGGGACGTCCATACTTGCCAATCGTGCCGTCGGTGGCATCGGCCTCAATCAAACCCTGACATTTGGCGGTGCCAGTGTAAACGGTGTCGTGACTGCAGGCATCAACGAAAGCGCTACCGGCTCCTCGGCCTGGACCACCGTGTTCAGCGGCAATGACGGTTACGGCGTGACGATCGGCTCCGGCGGAACCATTGCTTACGCCGTGGGCGCCAACCACGCTTATACCAGCAATCTGAACGGATTGCTCACCATGAACAGCAGCCTCAGTTCATCCGACACAACGGGCACCCGCACCTATCAGTTCACTGCCAATGGCGATGTTCTAGTGACGGGAAATTTGTTGAGCACCGCCGGCGGTGTCGATCACATTTGGGCCAAGTCCGGCTATGGCGCGCTGGCCATCCAGGGCACCGCATCCACCAACACCGGAAGCTTCAACATCGTCAACGGCAGCGTCATCGTCAATGCGCTAAGCTCGCTGAACGTCAACACCACATCCACCACGGGCAGCGGCGGCATCCTGCTCGGCACCACCACCACCAATGCCATATTGAACTATCTCGGCTCCGCCGCAGCGGGTGTCGGGGAGACTTCCAGCAAGGCCATCATGCTTGCCGGCTCGACGGGCAGCGGCGTTATTTTTGCCAATCAGCAGCAGGCAGCGACAAACACCGGCGCCACCGCGCTGGCGCTGACCAGCAGCATCGCGGCTCCCGGTGCCGGCGCCAAAACCCTGTACCTCGAAGGCTACAACAACACGGTCAATGCTGCGGTGGTCAATCAGATCACGGGTCTCATTCAGGACAATGGCGCCCTCGCTGCCAACAAAACCTCGCTGGTCAAAGGCGGCTCCGGCACCTGGCTCTACGCGCCCGCCGCATCTACCTACGCAGCAGCCACGGTAGCTGCGGGAGCCACCGTTGCCACCAATGCCACCACCGCCAGCGGCGGCACAGTGCTGAATTTTGCCAGCACCAGCGGTCTGGCCGTTGGGCAGTTGGTCACCGGTACCAACATCGCCGCAGGATCTTATATCACTTCTTTAAACGGCACTTCCGTCACCCTCAGCACCCCCACCAGCGGTGCCATTGCCAGCTCTGCCTCCATTGTATTCGGGGGCGAGTCCTCCGTGGTGCCCACCATCCCTGCTGTAAACACCAGCGGCAGCACCGCCATTGGCAGCACCACCATCACACTCGCCAGCACCGCCGGGCTCTCGGTCGGCATGGTCGTCTCCGGCAGCGTCAATATCCCTGCGGGAGATACCATCACCGCCATTAACAGCGCCACCAACACCATCACGCTCAGCGCGGCCACCGTCACCGCCGCCATCGCATCCGGCACGGCGCTGACCTTTAACGGCGCTGTCAATACCAACACAGTCACCGTGACCAACGCTTCCAATCTAATCGTGGGCCAGAGCGTCACCGGACCCAACGTTCCCGCCGGGACGGTCATCACGGCCATCTATGGCAACAACGTGGTGCTCAACAACACCCTCGCCACCGCTGTTGCTGCAGGCACCTCCCTTTACTTTGGCAGCGTTGGAGCCGCCGGAGTGGCACAGAGTTTCAGCGGCACCGTCACCGTTGCGGGCGGCACTTTGCAGGTCCAGCCCACCGCAAATTCGGGCAATGGTTCCGCGCCTCTCACCAGCAGCAACAATGTGATTTTTAACACTGATGCGTTGACTGGAAACGGCTATGCCGGCGGCACCTTCCAGATGCTAGGCTCCGCAGCCGCTGGCACGATGACCATGACCGTTGGGCAGCTCATTCCCACGGCAGGGCAGGGGAACATCATCACCACTGCGAATGGCGGCACCCCCACCCTCAGCTTTGGCAATGCCACACCCATTGGCGCGCGTGGTGCTGGCAATGGGTCTGTGCTCAATTTCAGCCCCGGCGCGGGCACCACCATTCAGTTCACCACCAGTCCCACTCTGGTCAATGGCATCATCGGGCTCACCACCAACAACGGGTTCGCCTACTACACCAATCCCACGACCAGCGCGGTGAACTTTGCCACCGTCACGGGCACCGGTCCCTACGTCGTCGCTCCCTACGCAGCCTATGTGTCCGGTCTGCCCACCTCGGCGTCAGTGGCCACCAGCACCTACTGGCTCAGCAGCGGCACAGTCACCACCACGGCGGCTGAAACGGTCAACGCCCTCAAGATCTCCGGCAGCGGAACCAGCCTGACCCTCGGTGGCACCCTGACCCTCGGCACGGCGGGCAGCGCCAGCGGCGTGCTGTTTGATAACTCCTCCGGCTCCGCCACCATCGGCTCCAGTTCCTCCAGCTTCACCCTGGGCGGCGCCGCCAGTGAAATCATTGTCTATACTGGCGGTAGCACCAATTCAAACACCCTCACCATCAGCGCCCCCATCAGCAGTGGCGCGGGAGCGCTCACCAAGGCCGGCGCTGGTACGCTGATCATCAGCGGTGCCAACACATTCACGGGTAACGTCAATATCGACCAGGGCACTCTGCAGCTTTCAGGCGCCACTGCCACTTTGGGCACTATCAGCAACGCCGCCAACATCACCGCCGTTCGTCAGGACGCCACGCTGGATCTCAATGGCGCGGGCGCTGGAGGCAGCATCACCATTGGAGCGCTCACCGGCGCGGGCACCATCACCAACAGCGGCGGTCCAGGTGTGACCAAAACCGCCGTCACACTGAACATCGGCCTCTATGGCAACACCACGGTGGCCAGTGTCGGGTTCTCAGGCCTGCTGCAGGACGGAGCCGGTGTGCTCAATGTCACCAAAAACGGCACGGGCGTTCAGTATCTCAATTCCCTCAATGGTGCGGCTTCCAGCACCAGCGCCACCGGCCAGACTCTGGGGTCCCTGGGTTACAATACCTACAGCGGCGTCACCACCATCGCCGCAGGTACACTGGGTGTCTCTCTCCTGGCAAATTACGGCAGCAACAGCAGCATCGGCACCGGCAGCGCGCAGGGCAATGCCGCCAGCCTCGTGCTCGGCAGCTCCGCAGGCTCGACGGCGGGCATCCTTCAATACATCGGTCAGAACAGCAATTCCTTCCTCTCCACCATTCAGTCGCCATCCGTGCAGACGAACCGCCTTTTCACCCTGGCTGGCAATGGCGGTCTGGATTCCTCCGGCGGCTATGGGAACTCCGCCATCGGCACGGGCAACATTAACAATTCCGTCATTTGGTTTACCAACACCGGCTCAGTCGCGTTCTCCACATCGGGTGCCAAGACACTGACCCTCCAGGGTTCATCCACCGGAGACAACGAGATCGATCTCAAGCTGATCAACAACACCATCGACAGCACGGCTCTCAGCGTGACCAAGGCTGGTACCGGCACCTGGATTCTCGGCAACACCAGCAACACCTACAGCGGTGCCACCACCATCTCGGCAGGCGTCCTGCGCGCTCAGGACGCTGGCTCCACCACCACGTCAGGCACCACCACTTCAAGTTCTTCCACCAATGTCATCGACCTCGCCAGCACCGCCGGGCTCGTGGTGGGCCAGTCGGTCAGCGGCACTGGCATTGCCAATGGCACCACCATTGCCAGCATCCTCGGCCCCTTGCAGATCCGGTTGAGCACGGCAAACACCGTCGCCAGCGGCACTGCGCTGACCTTTGGCAGCATCAGCAGTCTTTCGCCCAACAGCAATCTGGTGCTGGCAGGAGGTGTGTTGGAATCCTCGGGCACTTTCACCCGGGCTCTTGGCACTGGAGCAGGGCAGGTGCAGTGGCTTTCCGGCACGTCCAGCGGTGGCTTCGCAGCATCGGGTTCCTCACTGCTTGTTGCCATCGGCGGCGTGGCTTCTCCTTCGACTCTGGTCTTCGGCAGCGCCTCCTTCACCAGCGGCACCCTCTTGCTCGGCTCCTCGACCGCTCTTTCAGACGTCACCGTTCTCAACCCCATTGATCTGAACGCTGGCGCCAGGACGATCACTCTGACCGCGAGCGGCAGCACCGCCGCCGCTATCGCCACGCTTGCGGGCGTCATCAGCGGGGCCGCCGGCAGCTCGATCACTTACTCCGTCCCCGCCAGCACCATGCTCATCATCAATGGCGCCAATACGTATTCCGGCAACACCAGCATCAGCGGCAGCGGAGCCACCGCCGTTCAAAGCCTCGGTTCAGGAGGTTCGTCCAGTTCCTTTGGCGATGCCTCCGGCCAGCTCTCCCTCGGCAATGGCACCACCACCGGCGGATACATCCTCTACGTTGGTAATGGCGAGACGGTCACCCGCACCATCAATCTCAACACCACCACCGGCACCAATACCTTCGACGCCAGCGGCAGCGGACCGCTGGTCATCACAAAAATCGTCAATGCCATCGCCGGAGCGAAGGCCATCACATTGACGGGAGAAAGCCGGGAGGCAAACTCGGTCACCGCAGTGCTGGCAGACAGCACGGCTGGAGGTGCCCTCTCAGTCACCAAGGCGAACAGCAGCGTCTGGATTCTGAATGCAAACAACACCTTCACCGGCGGCGTGACGGTCTCGGACGGTTTCCTGGGAATTCCGGCCGGCTGGGGAACCATTTCAAACACCAGCGCCAATCCACTTGGAATGAGCGGTGGCACGCTTCTGACTTTGGGCTCCACGGGCGGCCTGTTCACTTTGAACCCAGGTGGCACCACCATCAACAGCACGGTGGGGTTTGTCGGATCGTCGGGTGTGAACGTCACGTTCAACGGCCTCAACACCATCTCGTTCGGCGGCACCACCGTCTTCAATCTTGGGGCAAGCGGCACTGGTTCGGCCAGTTCCATCTATAACAACATCGCTCCTGGCGGAGTTTTGGATTTTGCCGGCCCCATCTCGGTCACCTTGATGGCGGGCCTGACCCTTGGCGGCACGGGAAGCACGGTCTTCGACACCTCCCTGCCCTCGACTTTTGGAGCCGTGACCCTGAACACCCTGGGAACAGTGACCTTCAACGGCAGCAGCGCCAACACCGCCGGCATCACGGTCACCGAAGCCAACGTCGTCGCCAACGCTAAAAATCCATTTGGGACCGCAGGCGTGCTGACGTTGTCAACGGGTACACTCAGTTCTGAATCTCTCGCGCTGACGGGCAGCAATGCCATTCCCAATCCCGTGACCCTCGGCGGTTCTGCCATGGTGCTCAAAGGTTCCTATTCCCTGGAGTTCTCCGGCGTCGTCGGCATGGCCGCCAGCCGTGTCTTGACCAACAATCTTGACAGCGGCACCTCCTTGACTTTGTCCGGCGGACTCAGCAACACCGCCGTGTCCACACTGACTCTTGCTGGTTCGGGCAATACGCTCATCAGCGGAGCATACGCCGCTGGAACCGGCGCCAATGCTCTGACCTATGCAGGTACGGGCACACTGACCATGACCGCTGCCAACACCTACACCGGCGCGACCACTTTGAACGCGGGCACCACGCTCCTCAGCGGCGCCAATGGCGCCTTCACCGGCTCCTCCGGAATCACAGTGAACCCTTCGGCCGCGTTGACCTTGGACAACACCACGGCCGCTGCCGCCAATCGCCTTGGCAATCATCCATTGACGCTGGCGGGCGGTACGCTGAACTTCATTGGCAACACCGCCGGATCCGTTGAAGGCACCAGCGGCAGCGCCGGAACTTTGATTCTCGGGTCCAGCGGGCAGGGCACCATCAACATCACCAACAACGGTGGCACCACGAAGCTCAACTTCTCCTACCTCACCGCCGGCGCTGGCAGCACTTTGGATGTTGTCTCCTCGCCTGCTGTCGGCACCTCCACCAATCAGGTGAACTTCGGCAGTCTCCTGAACACCAGCGCCGCCACCGTCACCGGGACCACGCTTACCTTTGCCTCCACCACAGGTCTGGTCGCCGGGCAGACCGTGAGTGGTGTGGGCATTCCCAATGGCACCACCATTGCTTCCACAACGTCCACCACCGTGACGCTGAGCCAGGCCGTCGCCGCTTCGGGAGTCACCTCCTCAACACCCATCACTTTCGGAGTGCCATTGTTTGGCGGCACTGTCTCTTCTGCCAATGCGCTGATGCCCCGCATCACCATCGGCGGCACTGCATGGGCCGCCATGGGCGCCAATGGTCTCACCAGTTTTTCTAACTACACCACCACCGCTGATGTCTCCGCGATCAGCATGATCGCTACGCCCACAATCACCCTTCAGGTGACGGGCAGCACCACCAATGCGCTCTATTCCGCCGGGGCTGCACCGGGCGGCCGCATCATCAATGCGCTTTCCATCAATGGCAGTGGCCTCACGGTGGGGGTGGGCACGGATGCCGCATCCTCTCTGGCCAGCGATCTCTCACTGTCCCTCAGCAGTGGCAGCATTTTGGTCAATGGTGGTGCGAATACTCTTAATGCCACACGCATCGTCCTCGCGCCGGTCGGTGTCACCATCACTGCAGCTCCGGCCACGGTGGGTACGGAGGCGCTCCTCCAGATCGCCAGCGGTTCCACTTTGACTTTGGGTGGCGCTCTCGTGGGCACTTTGCTCACCAATCAAAATGTGGCGGGCACCCTGTTTTATGCCAACACCACCGCGCCGGTGGCCAGCGTCGCCATCGGCGGTCTCACCAAGGGGCTCACTGGCAGTCTCAACATCACGGCGCGCCAGTTTTACACCGGGGCCACCGTCCTCAATGGCGGCACCACCACTCTCTCAGCAGGCAACAGCACGCTCTTTGACAATGGCGGCGCTCTCACGGTCAACTACGGTGCCACGCTCGATCTGAACGGCACCGTGGAATACGTCGGGAATTTCACCAGCAACGGAGGCGCTGCACCCGGCGCAGGCGGCACGGTTACCAGCACCGGGGGCGCTGCCTTGCTGGTCACCAATGGTACTACTGGCACCTGGGCCGGAAGCATCACCGGAGATTCCACCAATCCCATCACCTTTGCCCGTGTTGGTGGCAACACCACCACGCTGGACTCGGCCAACACTTACTACGGCGCCACGATCCTCATGGGCGGCGGCCTATTGCTGCAGGACAATGCCACACTGTCCAACACCTCCTCCATCACCCTCAATTATTCCTCCCTGACCCTCAACAGCAATGCCGACCTTCTGATCAACAACAATGACCGCATCAACGATGCGGCATCGATCACGATGAATGGCGGCGTCCTGGCTCTCACCGGCCGCGCCTCCACTTATACCACCGAGAGCCTGGGCGCGCTCAACATCGCTTCTGGTGTCAATTCCATCACCGTTACTGTCGGCGGCGTTGGCGTCTACTCCAATGCGGATCTCGGTTTCGCCAGCATCTCCCATGCTGGCGATGCCATCGTGAACTTTACTTCCGGCAACATTCTGGGCGCTGAAGGCGGGAATCCGCGTGTCTTGCTGACCGATCCCTCGGGCCTCGGCTACAGCCCGGCCACAGGCGTCATCGGAGCCTGGGCCATCGTCAATTCCGACACGTGGGCCGGTTACAATCCCTCACTGGGCATTGGTGCCTTGGGCACTGACGGCTATCAGGGCTATGCTGGCGGCTATATGTCCGGCGGTACCGTCACCACCACCAATGCTGTGGCGGGAGCCAATATTCTCAACACCTACTCCGGCGGCACTCTCAATGGGTTCGCTGCGGGCAATGTGACCAATGTGCTGAACGGCATTGCCGGCATCAATCAAGTCATCACTCTTCCCTCCGGTGGCGCCACCACAGACTATCTGCGCTTTGCTGGCGTCGCTGAAAACGACCTCGCCTTCACGAGTGGCACCGACGTGCTCAATATCATCAAAGGAGGTCTGCTTCACAGCAACAGCACCATTGGTTCCACCACCATTGGCAACAGCATTCTGCGCGGCATTCTCACCACCGGCGGTACTGCAACATCAGGCACCACCCAGCTGGATGTTTACAACACGGCCAACACCACCACCGCTACGGGAGTCGCGGCCACGGGCACGGTTCTTAACAGCAACGTCGTCTCTGTCACTTCGACCACAGGCCTTTACGCTGGACTCGCGATCAGCGGCACGGGCATCCCCGTGGGTGCTTACGTCACCCAGGTGCTCAGCGCCACGCAGTTCACCATCAACTACAATGCCACTTCCACCACGGGTGCGCAGACCCTGACCTTCTCCTCGGACATGGTCGTCAACTCTTCCATCCAGGACAACGGCCTCGGCAGCGTGACCCGTCTCAACAAGTCCGGCACTGGCACGCTCACGCTCACTGGTTCGAATGCCTACACCGGCGGCACGATCGTCAATCAAGGCACCCTGAACCTTTCTGCATCCACGGCGGGGACCATCGTGATACCCGCTGGCGGGTTGACACTTGTGGGCGCAGGCACCGGTCTTACTGCCACCACACTCAACATCGGCATCAGCGCCTCCGGCGGCAATGCAACCGGCATCGGCGGTCAGATCGATCCCTCCAACACTCTCACCATCATCGGCAAGTCCACCGTGAATCTTGCTGGCACGCAGACGCTGAACAGCCTCGTCTTCAACAACAACGGCGGTGAAGGCAACCCCACCGTGACCACCGCCACCACCCTTCCCGCGAGTATTCTGAACCTCTCCAGCTCCAGTCCCATCACCGCGAGTTCCAGCAATCCATCCACCGTCTCCACCATCAGCGTCGCCTCTCTTGGCCTGTCCTCGGGCACCAACACCATCACCGTCAATCCCCTTCAGATCGCGGGCAGCACCATCACGCAGCTCACAGCAGGACTGTCCATCAGCTCGCCCATCGTGGGCATCGGTACCACCGGCACGGGCGTCGGCATCACCAAGGTTGGCAATGGCCTCCTGCAGCTCGGCGGGGCCAGCACGTTTGACGGCGGCGTGAACCTCACGGCTGGCGGCATTGCCGTAGCCTCCAGCAGCACCTTGGTGGGCAGCACAGTCACCAGCGGTCCTCTCGGCACAGGCACCTTCACCCTCGGCACAGGAACTTACCTGACCTCCACCGCCACCACCAATGTCATTTCCAATGCTCTTGTTCTCGGCGGCAATGATCTCACCTTCAAAGGCCCCACCGGCCTCACTTTGAACGGCAACGTCACGCTCAAATCCGGCAGCACCACCGTAAACGTGGATGTTCCCGGCGCTTTCCTCACGCTCGGTGGCGTGATCTCCGACTCCTCCGGTACTTCAAGCATCGTCAAAACCGGCCTCGGCACTCTCGCCCTCACCGGCACGAACACCTTCGGCGGTTCCGTCACCGTCAATGCGGGCGTACTCGTGCTCGGTGGCGCCACCGGTAGCGCTCCGCAGCCTTTGAGCAATGCCAGTGTCACCCTCACCAGCAGTGGTACCCTCGCTTTGGAAAACAACGGCCAGAGCAACAGCGGCCAGATCTTTTACCAGGGCCTCTCCATCACCATCGATCCCAGCTCCAATTACGCCAACCTCTTCGTCGGCAATGCCTCCACCGTGGGCGTGGCGGTCTCCGGCAATGGCACCGGCAACGCCATCAAAATCCCGCAGCTGACCATGACTGGCAGCCAGGTGCTGAACCTCGGGAGCGCCAATGCTTATACCCTCATCATTCAAAACGTCACCGACACCACTGGCGCGCCGCAGTTCAACGTGCCCGCTGGCATGACCACCTACGTGTACAACTATTCCGCCGGTAACAAGCCCGTGAACATCGGTCTCGGCTCCCTCTACTTCCCCGATGTCGCCACGCTCGGCGCCAGCAAAACGCTCGCTACCAATCCCATCGAGCTTTCTTCCTACAACGGCAGCAACTACTATCCGCTGCTCATTCAGACTCCCGCCACCGCGCCCGCCACACGGCCCGTGGGCTACACCTTGGGTGGTCTTGCCGCCAGCTTCAGCTCCCTCGGCGCTGCGCAGGGCGTCCTCAGCGTCAATGTCGCGGGTATCGGCTCCTCCGGCACCGCCATCCTCGCTTCTCTGAACGATGCGAACCTGAACAACCGCCCGGCTGCCACGGCATCCTCCTTCACCAATGGTATCGTAACGACGCAGGGCCTTCTGCAGATCACCACCGCCGGTGCCTACACCTTCCGCAGCGCCACCGATGATGCGGGTGTGCTCTACATCGACGGTCAGCTCGTCCTCAATGATCAGGGGCCGCATGCGGGGCTTACGGAAGCCAGTGGCAGCGGCCAGATCACTCTCAGCGCCGGCTACCACACCATCACTTACACCACCTACAACGCCACCAACTCCGGTTCCCTCCGGCTCCTCTACTCTGGAGCGGATGCCTCAGCGGCCACCCCCGGGGGCTTCCAGGCCATCCCTTCCACCAGGCTCTCCTATGTCTCCGGCGCACCCACCGCCGCCAACAGCTACAACTTTGCGGCTGTCATCGACAACAACTACACCCTCGCCGCCGGAACCTCCGCCACCATCGACACCCTTGCCTCGCCTCTCGGCGCGGTGATCGCCCCCTCCAGCGGCACCGCCTTGGTGCTCAACAACAACTCCGCTCTCAACATCGTCAACGGCACCAGCGGTACCTACGGAGCAGGGTGGGTCGGAGTCGATGGTGACATCTCCATCGGCACTGGCGTCATCCTTGCCACAACCCTCACCGCCGGCCAGGGCGCAGGCACGCTCAATTTGATCGGCACCATCACCGAAAGCGGCACCGGCTCCGCCAACGCCCTCTTCAAAGCTGGCACCGGCACCCTCGTTCTCGGCGGCAATAACTCAGCCACCTTCACCGGCGACCTCACCATTCAGGGCGGCTTTGTCCAGCTCAACAGCGCGACCGCTTTGAGCTCCGGAACCACCGGAACTCTGGTTCGAAACATCAATTCCTCGACCACCTCCCTGCCGGCCATTGCCAGCGGCTCCACCAGCCTCACTCTTGCCGGATCCGACACAAGTTCGACCCTTTCATTGCAGGTTGGAATGGCCGTTTCCGGGTCCGGAATCCCCGTTGGAACCTACATCACCGCCATCAGCGGCACCACCCTCACCCTCTCCCAGGCCGCCACCTCCGTCGGTTCGGGCACCTACTACTTCAACGCCTCAGGCATGCTTGATCTCAACGGCCAGACCGGTGTCACGGGCAATGTTACCCTCAATGGCCTCGGTGCTTTGATTCCCTCTGCTTCCGCCACACCGACCGCCGTGCTCGCAGCTGCTTCCAGTGGCGCATTATGGAATAGCAGCGCAAATGCCGCCAGCCTCACTGGCACTCTCACGCTCGGCTCCAGCACCAGCGTCGGAGGTTATGGCGATCTCACCCTAAACTCCATCGTCGGCGGCAGCGGCATCACCCTCACCAAGCAAGGAACGAACACTTTGACGCTCAATGCTGGAAACGGAACGCAAGTTTTTAACACCAGTGTCGCTTTGGGAACCTTGAAGCTCGCCAATGCCGGCGCACTCGGCGCTGCCGCCAACACGGTCACCATCGCCAGTGGTGCCGCGCTTGACCTGAATGGCCTCACAGTCACCAGCACCAACCCGCTGACGATCACTGGCGCAGGTTATGGTGGTAGCGGCACGATCACCGGCACGGGCACTGTCAGTTCCCTCGGCTCCCTGATCAACACCTCCACCACTGCCGCCAGCTATGCAGGCACGGTCACGCTCGGAGGTGCATCCAGTGTCGGCACGAACTACGTCAACACCACCAGCGGCCTCGGCTCCGCAACTTATGGCGATCTCACTCTAGCAGGCCAGGTCACTGGATCCACCACCCTGACCAAAGTGGGGGCGAACACCGTGAAACTTACCGGCATCACCACCGCCTCCACGTTGACGGGTATCAACGTCGCTCTTGGAAAGGTGGTGATTTCCGGCGCATCCACCACCGTTCTCGGCGCCGCCACGGCGGTGAATGTTAATGCGGGGCCAGTGGTGGGCATCAATCCCTCCAATACCTTGCAGCTCGACTACACCGGTCTTGGGGCAACATCCGTGAACCGTGCCAACGGCCGCGCCATCACGCTCAATGGCGGCACGTTGCTGCTCACTGCAAATACGGGAGCGATCACGGCACAAAATGAAATTCTTGGAACCAGCAGCCTGACCATCAACGGCGGCTTCAGCGTCATCACGCTCGATGCCAACAGCACTTCCACGCTGGAGCTCTCCACCACCGGCGCGGGCACCATTGTTCGCACGGCAAACACGGGCACGGTGCTCATCCGTGGGAATGCGCTCGGCCAGGCCGCTGCGCTGACCGTTGCCAAAACGAACGTCGTACTCGGCACCGCTCCCACAGCCATTGGCCAGAGCGGGGCCGCCGGCGCCAAAAACGCCGCCATCATTCCATGGATGGTCGTGGACGACACAGGCACCTCCGGTTCCGGCACCAGTTTTGCATTCAATGGCAGCAACGGCCTCCGCGTTCTCGCTGCTTCCGAAATGGACACCACCTTTACGGCAAACAGCAACATTGCGGTGAGTTCGGCGCTTACAGCGGGTACTGCCATTCCGACTTACGCTGGCACTGCTGCCACTTCCTACACCACCACGCTCGTCAATTCGCTCACCATCACCACCGGCGGCTCTCTTGCCATCACCTCCGGTCGCAACATCACCCTCGACAGCGGCGGCATCCTGGCCACCACCAGCGCCACGATCGGTGCGGTGGGCGCTGGTTTCATCAATGCAGCCAATGCCGGCACCAGCCGTGAAATGCTTGTTTATACCGCGGGCAGCGGCACCTCATTGACCATCAATGCCGCCGTGGGTGGTGCCGTGGTTCCTTCGACAGGCGGCCTGACAAAAAGCGGTGATGGCAT
This sequence comes from Prosthecobacter sp., assembly GCF_044226605.1. Lineage (GTDB taxonomy): Bacteria > Verrucomicrobiota > Verrucomicrobiia > Verrucomicrobiales > Verrucomicrobiaceae > Prosthecobacter. The sequence goes on from NZ_JBGAGS010000022.1 coordinate 76,977, forward strand.
GCTGGTGCTCGGCGCTGCACAGAACAGCTTCACCGGGCAGACCCGCATCAATCTCGGCACGCTGAAACTCGCTCCTGCTTCCACCACCAGCAACGCCTTGTTCTACCTTGCCACGACAGCGCCCGCCATCACCACGCTGACTTCCGCGCTGAACGCCAGCGCGCTGACCGTGAACGCTGGCGGCACCTTTGACTTGAACGGGAACTCGCAAACCACCGGCAACTTCACCAGCGTGGGCATTCTTCCTGGCGCAGGCGGGACCGTGACCAACAGCTCCACCACCACCTCCACGCTCACCGTTGCCAGCAGCGCCGCCTCCGACTGGGCCGGGCAGATCGCAGGAGACTCCACGCACGTCATCAATTTCGTCAAAACCGGCGCCTTTGCGCTGACACTCCATGACAACAACAGCTACGCAGGCAGCACCACCATTCAGGAAAATGTGCTTTCTCTCACCGATCAGGCCAGGCTCTCCGGAACCAGCGGCGTCTATGTGCGCAATGCGGTGCTGCAATGGAACGACACCGGCATCCAGGCCATGAGCAACCGACTGGCCGCCAATGTGCCGCTCACCCTCGATGGCGGCGCGTTCCAGTTCATCAGCCGCAGCGGTGCCAGCGGCTCCGCTTCCATCGGCAATTTGTCTTTGACCGGCTCTGCCAATGAACTCCGCCTCGATGTCGGCCAGGCCAGCGGGGCAGGGGCCGGGATCGGATCAGCCACACTGAACATCACCGGCACCTTCTCACGCAGCATCGGCGCCACCCTGACCTTCTATGCCGGCACTGGTGCCATGGGTGACAATCCTTCCATTATTTTCAATAGCGCTCCCACGCTCGCCAACGGCATCATCGGCGGCTGGGCCACCGTCATCGGCCTGGACTCCAATGTCGCCAGCACCACGGCGAATGCCGAGTTTGCCACCTACGATCCTGTCACTGGCGTGCGCCCGCTCACCGCGGCCATGCAGACCTCCAGCTTCGCCACCTCCACCAGCAGCAGCAATCTGCGTTTTGGTGACACGGCCATCACCGTGCCAGCCGGTGGCGCCATCGTGAATTCGCTCACATGGAACGGCATCAGCGCCACGCGCGCCATGTCTTTCGCTGCGGCGTCGGACACTCTCACTCTCACCAGCGGCGGCCTGCTCGTCGGCACCAATAACTTCTCCACCTCCATCGGCAGCACCAGCGTCCGCGGCCAGTTGACGGCAGGCGGCGGCCAGTCGGAGCTGTATCTCAATCAGGGCGGTGGCGCGCTTACGGTGAATTCCGCCATCATCGACAACGGTGTGGCCGGCGGCCTTAACCTGGTGCTCACCGGCCTGAGCCAGAGCACCAGCGCCCCCACCATCATCCTCGCAGGGGCCAACACTTACCAAGGCAGCACCTTTGTGAATGCCATGATCGTGAATCTGAACAACCTCACCGGCTCAGGAAATGCCATCACTGGAAATCTCACCATCAGCGGTGGCAACAACAACGCCACCGACTCCATGCCCATCGCGAATGCGCAGGTGGTGAACCTCGCCTCTCAACAGATCGCCGATACGGCCATAGTGACCGTGCGTGGCGGCGCGCAGTGGACGCTCAATGGCTTCAATGAAACGATCAGCAGCCTGGTCTTCAACAGCCAGGGCGGCGGAACGGCGGGGAACGGCCCCCTCGTGCAAACCGGTGCAGGCACACTGACTCTCACCGGCGGCATCACCGCCACCAGCTTGGAGGACGTGCGCGTGGTCCCGGCATTGCTGGGCCTGCTGAGCCTCACCGCCAGCAGCACCATCACGGTCGATGCCGTCAGCAATGCGAGCGTGGGCGTCAATGGTCAGATCGGTCTCACGATCAACAGCAACATCGTTTCCAGTGGCAGCATCAGCAAGGCAGGTGCGGGCGTGCTGCAACTCGGTGGCGTGAGCTATGGGACCAACGCCATCAGTTTCGCCAATGGCAGCAGTGGCGAGATCGTGCTCGGAGCCGCCTCCAACTACGCCGGCACCACCATCGATCTCGGCTTCAGCGGCAACATCCTCGACATGCGCGGCCAGAGCAATCTGCAGGTCGGCACCATCACCGGCGTAGCAGGCTCCATCATCAAAAACTTCAGCGTGGCCACGGCGGGCACGCTGACCACTGGCGACAGCACCGGAGGCACCTTCGCGGGTACTTTCAGCAGCGATTACTTCACCACAGGGACCACGGGCGGTGTGCTCAATGTGACGAAGATCGGCTCGGGCAACTGGGTGCTCACTGGAGACAGCAGTGCGAGCATTCTCGGCACTTTGGTGGTCAATGGTGGCACGGTGACGCTCAACGGCACAACGGGCAAAATCGGCTTCGCAGTGGAAACGCTTTCCCAGGGCGGCACCCTCACATTGGACAACAGCGGCGTCATCGCCAACGCCGTCAGCAACCGCCTCGGTGGCAACACCGCCGTCAGCAATCTCACCCGCGTGTTAAACTTCCAGGGCGGCACGCTGAACTACCTGGGCAGCAATCTCGCGACAGTCAGTGAAACCCTCGGCACCGTGACCATGCTGGCAGGCCAGAGCACCCTCAGCCTCACCGCCAGCACCGGAGCCTTCAGCACCACGGTGAACCTCGGCACCTACAGCGCGCAGAGCGCCACCAACACGGGCACGCTGGTCATTTCCACGACTGGCATTTTGGGCGGCACCGCCGGGAGCGGCCACGTCAATGTCATCGCCACCACGGCCAATTTGGTGAACAACATCCGTCCCGACATCATCGCCATCGACAGCACCGGCTCTGGTCTCGTCTCTTCGGATGCCAACGGTTTCCACATCATGACGTCTTCAGACACTGGCTACTTTGCTCCAGCGGGCAGCTATCTCGGCACGGCTACTCCGGGAGCTGTCACTGCCCTGGGCGGCACTGTTTCCAATGCAGCAACGACTTCGAATGTCTTCGCGGGCCAGAATCTGAATATGTATGCGTCCACGAGCATCAACTCCCTGACCCTGAACAGCGGCGGTGGTGTGACGTCCTTCAGCAGCCTGCTCTTCAATGCCGCTGGCACGCTCAATACGCTCACCGTTTCCAGCGGAGCGGTGGTTGCCAAAACGGGTAATGTCGGTTTTACCGGCGGTGCCCTGACGCAGGGGTCGGCGGGCCTCATCTTTCACACACTGGACACCCTCAATGTGAATGCCTACCTCATTGGCAACGGAGTGCTGGTGAAGGCAGACAGTGGCATCCTGAACCTGCAAAAATCGAGCCTCATGACCGGCGCCACTTTTGTGAACGCGGGTGAACTCGATCTCAGCAGCGGCGCCAATACCCTGCTTGTCATTCCTACCTCCACCGTTCCCACTCTTGCCGCACTCAACCTCAACGGTGGGACGGTGGATCTGAAAGGAAACAATCAGGCCGTGGCATCCCTGACGCAGACTAATGGCAACACTCTTCCTGGTGGCGCTGGAACGATTACGAACACGGGCGCTGCCGCCACCCTTTTCACCAATCCCGGCACTGCCACGACCACCTTTGTCGGCAGCATCGCCGGAAACATCACGCTCGACAAATCAGGGGTGAACAATCTGGTGTTGAACAGCGCGGACGGCCGCAACGCGAACATGATCACCAGCATCCGTGGTGGCACGCTGACGCTGAAGGACAGCGGCACCATCACCAACGGAGGGGCCGTCAATGCCTACTTCGCCACGCTGACACTGGACAATACGGGTCTCTCCGCGCTTTCCTCGCGCACCGGAACCTCCGCCATCAATCTGAATGGCGGCACGCTGATCTTTAATGGCAAACAAGGTGCCGATGCCCTCGGCATTAATGGCAGCCTCAATCTGATCTCCGGTGCCAGCACGATCACCGACAACATTTTTGGCAGCAATGCCAGCGGCACAGGCGCTGCGGTGCTGACTCTCGCCAGCCTGAGCCAGAGCGGCTTCGGCACCGTGAACTTCACGGCAGGGACGGGAACCTTCGGTGCGCCGGTGCTCGGTGTGAACGGCCTTGCGCCAAGCGCTGCAGCCTCCAATCCGCAACTCCTCATCTCCTCCGCACCGACGCTTGTGAACGGCATCATCGGTGGCTGGGCGGTGATCGGTGGCACGGATTTCGCAAGCTATCGCGCCACCATCGATCCTGTGACAGGTGCGCTGGGCCTCGGCGCTGTCGGCGCTTCCATCAACAGCACCACCCCGTTTGGTGGTTATGCCACCAGCCTGACCGCCGGGACAGCCACCGATAACGTGACTATTGCCGCAAGCGCCGGCGCTGTCACCAGCCGCGCGATCAACTCCCTGAGGATCAGCGCCGTTTCGACCGTCACGCAAAGCTCCCTCGGCGAGGCGCTCGCCATCACCACCGGCGGACTGCTCACCAACGGTGCCGCCAGCGTCCTGGCCGGTGGCCGACTCACTGGGGGAACGGCAACGAATGCGACCTCGACGCTCTACAATTACGCCAACGCCACCGCCACCATCAACAGCGCCATCACCAACAACAGCAATGGCAACCTGCTCTCGCTGGTAAAGTCCGGCTCCAGCACCACGACGCTGAATGTGCTGCCGACTGTGTGGACGACCTCCACCACCACGGCTTCGAACATTGTGACCGTGAGCAGCACGGCGGGGCTGGCCGTTGGGCAGACGGTCAGCGCCGGTCTGGGGCAGACAGCAGGCTCGGTGATCATCGGCATCACTGACGCGACGCATTACACCATCAGCGCCAATGTAGGAACCGGTAGCAGCACTGCCGCTGGTACGCAGCTGAGTCTGCCGACCTCGCAGGTGCTGACCATTGCAAACACCGGTTTCACCACCAACTCGATCACGGTGCCCGCTGGCAGCGTGATCTATCCGGGCATGAGCGTGAGCCTGGCTGCCGCCGCTGCCGGCGGTGGCGCACTTATCGCCACCACGGTGGCCAGCGTTTCCGGGAATACCGTCACGCTGAACGGATCCTTCACCACCTTGCCAACAAGTGCGGCCACGGTGCTTTTTGGCGGCATCTCGGCCTCCACCGCCACCAGTGCCTCCGCCTCCACCACGGCAGGCAGCAACGTGGTCAGTTTGGGAACATCCACGAACGGTTTGTATCTGGGTGAGGTCCTCTCCGGAAATGTGAACATTCCTGCAGGAGCCACGATCACCGCCATCAACAGCCCTACCTCGATCACGATCTCAGCGGCCGCCACCGCGACGTCCAGCGGTGTTGCCACCACCATCACCACCACGAGTACGGCGCCTGCCGCGCAATCACTGGTGACAAACACCACCAGCGGCAGCAGCAGCGTCACCATTTTGGGCACTCCTGTGCTGTTCACGGGCCAGGCGGTGCAGGGGACTGGCATTCCCCAGGGCACCACGATCACCGGCATTTCCCAGGGCGCAGGCGTGACCTTCGTGACCCTCTCCCAAAATGCGACGGCGACCGGCACCACCAATGAATACTACGGCCTGCAGCCGGTGGGCCTGACCTTGACGGGCGCCACGACGTTTTCAAACAACACGGTGACGGTGGCCAGCACTGCCGGGTTGGTTCCAGGACAGAGCGTCAATGGTGCCGGCATTCCCTCAGGTGCCATCATCAGCAGCATTACCGACAGCACGCACTTTGTGCTTTCCCTGCCTGCTCTGATGTCTACCACGTCCGAGCCCATCACCATTGGCGCGGCGCTCAATCCCACCAGCGGCAGCATCACCGGAGTCGCCGCCAGCACCACGGCGGGGTCCGCCACCGTCACGGTGGCCAGCACAAACGGACTTTATGTAGGCATGCCCGTCACGGGAAATCCGAACATTCCAGCCAACGAGTTCGTTGCGGCCATCACCGGCACCACGACTTTCACACTCACCACGGGCACCGGCGTGACGGCGGGAACCAATGTGGCAACCACGGTCGGCGCGCCAACCATCGGCGGGTATTCCAACTCTTATTCCGGGCAGACCGTGGTCAATCAGGGAACGCTGACGCTGGGCGGAACACTGGGCGCCATTCAGGTGCCGGGAGATCTGGTCATCAACAACGCCAGCGTGACCGAAACCACCAATGGCGGTCAAATTTTCTCTGGCAGCAACATCACCTTCAACGGCACGAACAGCGTGCTGACGCTGGTGAACACCAACTCCTTTGCCTCGCTGACCTTCAACGGCACCGGCGGCATCCAGGCCACGACAAACATCACCGGCGGCACCTTTGTGCTCAGCGGCACGACGAATGCCATCACGGCGGTAAATGACAACGAGGCCTCCACGCCGACGCTCACGAGTGCCACCATCTGGGAACTCGGCGCAGCCAGCCGCACCATCACCACCTCCGGCCTGTCACCGGTGGATTTGATCCTCGGCAATGTCATCCAGAACGTCATGGGCGGCACGCTCAATGCGGCCGGCATCATCAAGGCAGGCGCCGGCTCTCTGGTGCTCAGCGGCGCGAGCACCTTCAATGGCGGAGTGCAGCTGAATGCGGGCACGCTGATTCTCGGAGCCAGCAGTTCGCTCACGGCTGCAGGAGTGCCGCTCATCCAGGGCAGCACCGGTCCGCTCGGCATCGGCACACTGAGCATCGCCGATGGCACGACCCTCATGTCTGGCACCACCACTCAAACCGTTTCCAACAACGTGATGCTGAATGGTGACTTCACTTTCGGTGGTCCGGTGGCCGCGAATGGTGCCGTCTTAAACGGCACGGTTAATTTGAAAAATGCCATCCGTTCCATCAGCGTCACCAGTCCGCAGAATATTTCCACGCTTGGTGGTTCGGTGTATGGCACCGGCGGCCTTACCAAAACCGGCAATGGCGTTCTAAAACTCAGCAGCGGCGGCAACATCTACACCGGCGCCACGACAGTCAGCGGCGGCATGCTGCAGATGGGCGTGGCCAATGCGCTGCCGATCACCGGCTCGCTCTCGGTGGGAAGCAGCGGCGCCTTTGACATCGCCAGTGTGGCCACGACCATTGGCACGCTGACCGGCTCCGGTCTGGTCACGGCTTCCGGCACCGCTGTCCTCACGGTGGGGAATGGAGCAAGCGGCAGCTACCAGTTTGACGGCGTTCTGGCGCAGGGGACTTCGCTGGGAGTTACCAAGGTCGGCAGCGGCACGCTGACTCTGACCAATGTGAGCACCGCCACCGGCACGCTTGCGGTGAACCAGGGCGGAGTGACGCTCAATGGCGCGAGCGGTTTGATATCCTTTGCTGACACGGTCAATTCGGGCGGCACGCTGACAATCGACAACTCGGCGACCAATCTGGCCAATCGCCTTGGCGGCAAAGCGCTGACCGTCTCAGGCGGCACGGTGATCTTGAATGGCACGAACGTGGCAAGCACCAATGCAAGCGAGACCATCGCATCGCTCGTTCCTTCCAACGGCGGCGGCACTCTCACCCTCAATGGCGGCACGGGTGGCAGCACCACGCTGACGGCCACCGCGCTGACAGCCGAGACCGCGAGCAGCGGCGGCAGCCTGCTGATTCAAAACCTTTCCACCACGGCGGGAGCAGGGAAGGCCAATGTGACAACAAACACCGCTTTCAGCAACACCGCTGGAGTGGCCGTGGCAGGCGTAACGCAGGGCGGCGGCAGCAATGGCAGCACCACCATGACAATCCGTCCGGACATCATCGCAGATGCCGGCACGGGCACCGGCACCGGCTTCCTGACCAAAGACACCGGCACAGGCACCTACCTGCGCCCGCTGGCCACGGCGGAACTGGCCACCACGCTCGTCACGGGTTCGACCGTGAACTACGGCAACTTCAGCACGACGCAGACTTACAACTCCGCCACTTCGATCAACAGCCTTACGCTGAACACCGCCTCTGCCATCACCACCACCGGCGGCGGTCAGGCCATTCAGGGCGCCGTGGCACAAAATTACAGCAACAACGCCGCTCTCAATGCACTCACCCTCAACACCGGCGGCATCCTCGACACCTATTCAGGCACCAGCACGATCTACGCGGGCTCCATCATCACCACGGGCAACGTGCAGTATGAAATTCACGTGACTGGCAGTGCCGTTCTCAATCTCAACGCCTTCCTGCTGAACAACACCGGTGGACTGGTCAAAGCGGACGGCGGCACCCTGAATCTGAACAACGTGGAATATTATGTCGGACAGACGACGCTGAATGGCGGCACTTTGAAACTCAACAGCGGCGTTGCCAACACCCTGCTCGTGACAGCCACGGCAACTGTCGCAACGCTCCAGAATCTCTTCGTCAATGCCGGCACGCTCGATCTCAACGGCAAAGATCAGGCCGTGGCCAATTTGAGCAACAACAACACGATTGGCGGCAGCGGCGGCTCGATCATCAGCGCGACTTCGGCCAATCTCTTCACCACTTCCAACGGCACGACCTTTGGCGGTGTCATTGGCGGTGGCAGCAGCAACAATGCCATCAATCTCTACAAGGCGGGCACTGGATCGCTCACACTCACCAGTGCCAACACCTACACCGGCACAACGAATGTCCAGGGCGGCTCGCTGGTGCTGCAGGACAGCGGCACTCTGGCCAGCACCAACGTAACAGTCAGCGGCGCAACCTTCTCTCTGGCGAACAGCGGCCTTTCTGCCAGCAATACACGCATTGCCAGCACGGCGTCGTTTGTCCTGAACTCCGGCACGCTCAACCTCACCGGTGCTAATCAGTCCTCCTCCGCTGTCACCCTCGGCACGGGCACTGGCGTGGCGCTCAATCAGGGCTTGAACTCCATCTCCGTCACGGCACCGGCGGCCGCCACCAACAACGTTGCCACACTGACCATCGATAACCTGACACGTGCCGCCACGGGCAACGGCGCCGCTGTGGTATTTAGTGGCACGACTCTCGGTCAGTCGCTGCCGGGCAGTGCGCAGATTTTCGTGAACAATCTTGGCGGAAGTCCGCTCCCCGGCGGCCTGCTCGGTGCCTGGGCCACGGCAGGCGGGACGGCCACCACTGGCAACGACTGGGCTACAAACGTCACAGCGCAGACGCTGACGAACAACGTCTCCACCACTTTCAACAGCACGACGGTCACGCTCACCTCTGGGAACACCGCCAACATGATCGTCGGCCAGCAGATCAGCGGCACGGCGATTCCTGCCGGCTCCTACATCACGGGCATCACCAGCGCCACGGTGTTCACTATTTCGCAAAATGCTTCGGCGACCACCTCCACTGGCAGTGCGACCCTTGCTGCGGCGGGAATCGCTCCGCTAAATGCAGCGGCTTACACCGTCGTCAGCGGCACCGGAGCGCAAGGCGCCACCACCGCCGGCGGCAACTACCAGTTCACCGGCCTCACCGCTGCGATCAATCTGGCAGCGGGAGGCAACACGATGAACTCGTTGCAATTAAATGGCGCGGCTGCGGGCAATCAGATCCTCGACCTCGGAGCGACCACGGTGGCTGGCACTGGACTTTCCACCTCCGGCATTCTCACCGTCACCTCCGGCGGCATCATGCGCACCAGCATCGGCACGACCGGCACGACGACGCTGCAAAACGGCACGCTCACCGCCGGTGCAAACAATGGCACCGCAGCGGAACTGGACATCTATGTCAACAACAGCGCCGCCACCACGCTTGGCGCAGGAACGAATGGTCTCTCAATCACGGACAACGGCACGTACAGCGCAGGCGTCACCGGCAATCTCGTCACACTGGTCAAATTGGGCGCCGGCGGCCTGACGATTACCAGCACCAGCAACAACGCTTTTTCCGGTGGCACGGTGGTGAATGCCGGCACGCTGACCCTCAGCAATGCCAGCGCCACAGGCACCGGTATCGTGGCGATTCCCGCCGGTGCTGGCACCAATGGCGCCTCCACTGCCACGGGTTACAGCCTGGTGATCAACAACGGCGCAACGGTGACAGAAACCGCGGCCAATCAGATCGCGCAGAGCGCCAGCGTACTGGTCAATGGCGGCGGGCTCCTGACCATGAGTGGCACCAACACCCTCTTCAGCGTGGCCTTCAATGACAACGGCGGAACCGGGGTGACGCCGACTGTAGCCACGGGCACGCTGCTCAATCTGAGCGCGGCCAATGCAGTCACCGTGACCAATGACAATCTGGCCAACACGCCCACCATCAGCGGAACCGCTTTGACGCTGACGAATGCCAACCCCGTCATCACCGTGAGCGGTCTCTCGCCTGAAGGCTTGATCATCTCCGCTCCGCTGAACACCACAGGCGGTGGCACGATCAAGAAAAGCGGTGCAGGATCGCTCATCTTGAGCGGTTCAGTGGCAAACACACTGACCGGCGGGCTCAACATCAGCCAGGGCACAGTGATCTTCGACAACACTGCGGCTACCAATCCCTACGGCACGGCCAGCATCACCATCGGAAGCGGCACCACCATCCAGGCCGGGACTGCCGCGCGCATCATCAGCAACGCCACCACAGTGTCAGGAGATTTCACCTTCGGCGGCACCTTGGCCGTGAACAGCCTGACACTCAGCGGCGCGATGAGCCTGGGAGCTGGCGCTCACACCATTACCGTCACCAGCCCGCTGGTGGCAGACACCATCAGCGGTCAGATCAGCGGTGGAACCAATCTGGTCAAAGCGGGGGCGGGCACCTTGATCCTCAGCAGCGCCACGGCCAACACCTACGGCGGATCCACCACGGTGAGCGGCGGTGTGCTGCAGCTCGGCGTTGCGGCGGCGATTCCTGACACCTCGGCACTCATCGTGGCCGCAGGCGCGGTGTTTGATCTCAACAACAAGGCTGAAACTCTCGGCTCCCTGGCCGGGGACAGCGCGACTACGGGCGGCATGATAACCAACGGACTCTCCACCGCCTCTGCCACGCTGACCATCGGTGCGGACAATACGAGCACGACCTTTGCCGGCATCCTCACTGACACCAAGGGGGGCGTGGCAAGCACTGGAAACCTGCTGCTTGCCAAAACTGGCACGGGCGTGCAGACGCTTGCCGGGGCGAGCACCTACGCTGGAGCCACCACCATCGGCGGCACGGCAGGTGGTCTGCAGATTCAGAACACGTCAAGCAGCAGCACCTTCGCGACTCTGGGGAATACTGCGATCACCGTTGGTTCCGGTGTGTCGCTCCTGCCGACCGTGGCCAGCGGCGCTCCGACGACGGTAGTCAATGTTGGCAGCACGGCCGTAACCACGGAAGGGGCCAGCGTGATCCTGGGTGCGGGGGCCAAGCTCGACATGCGTGACAATACAACTGGCACCTTCAACATCATCGAAGGCGCCACCTTTGCGCTGAACGGCCTAACGACAGCCGCAACGGCGAACCTCTACTTTGACATCGGCAACGTGTCGGCTGTCTCGGGCGTTTATGGCATGGCGGACAAGATCACGGTGACGAAAAATGCGAGCATCACCTCAGGTGCCACGATCAATCTGAACGCCGTCGCTGGAGCCACCGGCATCGCCACGGGCATCATCCCGCTGATCACCTCGGGTGGTGGATTCACGGGCACGAGCACCAACAATTTTACGCTCGCCAATCCCACTCTGACCCTTTCCGGCGGCTGGGGCAGCAAGACTTACACCCTGACTCTCGCAGGCGCGCAGAATACTGCCACACAGACCGCGCTGCTTGTCTCGGTGGCCACCCCGACCACCGCTTATTGGAGCGGCGCGGTGGACGGCGTTTGGAGCACAAACAACGCCGGTGGCGTGACCAACTGGCGCACCGATGCCACCAGCAACGTGGATACGCAGGCCGTGCCCGGCACCACCACCAATGTGTTCTTTGACACGACTTCTCCCGCGGCGGCTTTCCTCGCCACCAACAACCTCACCAGCGCGATCTCCATCGCCAGCCTCACCTTCACCAGCGTTGCCACCGGAGCCGTGGCCATCGGCAACAACGGCAGCAGCGCCAACACGCTGACTGTCGGTGCGGGAGGTATCACTCATGCCAGCGGGGCTGGGACAAGCAGCATCAACACAAGCGTCATCCTCGGCGCCTCGCAAACCTGGACGAACAACAGCAGCAGCGCCCTCGCGGCCAATGGTTCGACCATCACCGGATCAAGCATGAACCTGACGGTGGCAGGCACCGGTGCCACCACTATCGGCGCAGCGATCCAGACGGGCGGTGGCACAGTGACGAAGCAGGATGCTGGCACGCTCACCTTCACAGGGATCAACACCTACACCGGAGCCACGACAGTGACGGGTGGCAATCTGCAGGTTGGGTCCGGCGGGGTGGGTTCATCCGCCTCCTCCGCTGTGTTTGTTTCTGGCACGGGCGATTCCGCTGCTCAGCTGTCGGCACCAACTCTGTCCGGGTCCGGGCGCGTGGGTGCGGTGATGCTTGGCAGCCTGTCCACAGTCGGCGTTCTGCGGCCGGGGGATGCGGGCGGCTTCACCCCGGGAATGCTGACTCTCAACGGTTCACTCACCGTCAATTCGGGCTCGCAGATTCAACTCGGCATCACCTCCAGCAGCAACAATGTGTATGCCATCGACGCCGGTTATGACACTTCCGTGACTGCGGCTGCCTATCTGGGCATTCATGCGGCTGCCGCGGGCGGTTCTCCTGACGCGATCTATGCTCAGTGGAACACGGCCAGCGGCACTTACAGTTCCCTCAGTCTCGCGGGCCAGACACTCAGCCTGGGCGCAAGCGTTGGCGGCACCCCAACAGTGCTGGTGCAGACCGCCGGCACTGCCACCCTGGGCATGGGCGATATCTTCAAGCTGCTGGACTGGTCTTCGGTTTCTTCGGGCACCGCTGGAAGCATTGGCACCCCAGCGGGCAGCTCGGCCTTCAGCACGGCGGGCGATCTCGTGCTGCCCACACTTGGATCCGGCCTGCTTTGGGACACCTCCGCGTTTGCCAGCTACGGCGTGGTGGTGATCGTTCCAGAGCCGGACCGAATGGTGCTCATGCTTTTCGGACTGGCTGCTCTGCTTCTGCGGCGCCGCAAGGGAAAGCGCATTTAAACCCGCGCGAGGCTTTCGATTTGGGAGGCTGGAAAGGTGTGGCCATTGAGCGTGAGGCGAAGCTGCTTGGCAGAGCTTCCATGGGGTTCCTCGACCAGCCTTAGAATTCCTTCGCGTTCACGGGGTTCGCCTCTGAGCTGCAGGCGCACCCGTTTCCCCGAGGGAATGCCCCAGCGTTTCTCAAAAGCGCGTCTGGCCTCTTCAGAGTCCTGCTTCCAGCGGGTGAAGCCGTCTGTCTCGGAATTCACGGGCAGCTCGGCGCTGCGGCGGGCGGATTCCGCGGCAGCTTTCTCCGCCGCCATGGCGGCCTTCCACACAGCATAGCCATCCGTCGCAGCTTCAGGAGCCGCCTGGAAAAGATCCAGGCCGGCGGTGACGTCGGTTTCCGGGGGCGCGCCTGCGCCCGCCAGTGCCGCACCCGCCACCGCCCAGGAGCGGGTGCTGAAGAGCGGGAGAGGGGATGACGCGTCATCGGTCATAGGGGGAGGGGCGGTTGATCCATTCCGGGCCACTCAAGCGGGGCCCATTAAAAAATCCACAGTCGCGCAATGAATGGCGGACTTTTTCTTGCGATGGACGTAGAAGACCAGCATTCATTCTCATACATGAGCAACACTTGGGATGTCATAATCATTGGCGGCGGCCCTGCGGGGTCCACGGCGGCAACGACCCTGCGGAAAAAGGGGAGTTCGGTTCTTGTGCTGGAAAAAGCCAGGTTCCCCCGGTTTCACATTGGTGAATCCCTCCTGCCCTACAACCGCGCCATCTTTGATGAACTGGGCATGTGGCCTCGGATTCAAGCGGCTGGCTTCATGGTGAAGCGAGGTGCGCAGTTTTGGATGGGAAACGGTTCCATGCATACGCGGTTGGATTTTTCCAAGGGCTCCTTCACCGAGTTTCCGGAATCGATCCAGGTGGAGCGTGCAAAGTTTGATAACATCCTTCTGCGCTATGCCGAAGAGCTAGGAGCCGAGGTGCGGGAAGAGGCGGTCGTGAATGAATACAGCATCGAGCGGGACCATGTGACGGTGAAGTATCGCGACAAAGACGGTGCTGAGCACGAAGTGCGGGCGGCTTTTCTCATGGACGCCAGCGGGCTGGGCAATTTCACCGCCAACCGCGAAAATCTGCGGGAGTATTATCCCGGCCACAAAAAGCTCGCGATCTTTGGCCACTACAGCGGTGTGCAGATGCCTGAAGGCAATGAAAAGGGCGACATCCTGGTCGTCCGCCGGGAGAATTCTTGGTTCTGGATGATTCCTTTGGAAGATGACAAGACCAGCGTCGGCCTGGTGCTGGATCAGGCTGATTTCAAGGCGCTCAAAATGGAGCCGCAGCAGGTCTTCGATGACGCCGTCCTCAGCACGAGGACGGTGGGGGAGCGCATGATCAATGCCAAGGTCATCAGCCAGGGACATGTGCTCACCGATTTCTCCTACACCAATCGCAAACTCGTTTCCAGGCGGCTTGTGCGTGTGGGTGATGCCTCAGGCTTTATTGATCCCGTTTTCTCGAGTGGTGTGATGCTGGCCATGACTAGCGGCATGAACGGTGCCAAGGTCGTCCATGCGGCTGTTGCAGCCGGCAGGTCCATGACCTTCGCCATGAAACGCTATGAATGGACCACGCGCAGGCATGTGGGCAGGTTCTGGCAGTTCATCGAAAAATTCTACACCAAGCACTTCGCCCAGCTTTTCTTCCAGCCCACGAACAAGCACCGCATCCTCTGCGCCATCAATTGTGCCCTGGCGGGACGTACCCAGATGACCTTCGGCACCTGGTGGCGGCTGCGCCTTTTCTTCACCTTCGTCTGGCTCCAGAAACGCTACCGAATCGCGAAGCCAATCCGCATCCAGTGATGGCGTCAGCTGGTACGAGCCGGAGGCTTGCACTAGGGGCGCAGCTTCACGCGGAGCATGGGGGCTGAGCGCGTGCCGTTTTCTTTGGTGGCAAAGGCATGCACCAGGCCGCTGTCCTGCGTCTCGCTGGTTTCTCGGCAGATGACGAGTGTGGCGATCTGATTGGTGTCCGCTTTCAGGAAATCGGCCAGATCTTTGCCACGAAGCTTCCGAGTGCCGCGGTTGATGCCCTGCGCAATCTCAAACTTGCCAAGGAGTTTCACCTTGCCGACGGCAGGCAGATGGCGGTCCGCCTGTGCAGGGTCGTGCGCGGGAGCATGCTGCCAGCTCAGGCCGCCTTCCTCCCAGGCATCTTCGGATTCGTCCAGCACACCATACACAGCGAAGGTGCTGTCCGGGACAAAGCTCGCGAAGCCAAGTTCGCTCGGCTCGATGGTGAGCACGAGTTCTGCATCTTCGATCTCGCGCCCGCTGAACTTGCTCAGGTCGAAGGCAATGTAACCCTTCCGGTTGAGATCCGGCTTGCTGTCCCGGCTGTGCTTCACGCGGAAGAAGGGATGTGCGCCAAAGCCCTGAGGCGTTTTTTCTGAGGACTGGATGTAGCTGTCCTTGCCACGGCCAAAGGCGGTGGTGATGGCCTGCCAGCCATCTCCGGCGTCCATCACCACGGCAGGCTGCCGGAGGCTGGGTTCGGAGTCATCTCCATCGGTGGCTGGATGCATCTGGCTGTGAGACCATCCACGATCCACACGCTGGCCTTTCTCGAGTTTCGTGGTGGCGGAGCCGGTTTTGTCATCCACTTCCACCAATCCTTCCAGTACTTGCACCAGGTATTTGCCATCTTCACCGGCGCTGAGGCCAAATTTGGTGCCCCAGTCGATGACTTTCGCATCCTTGGTGTCGATGCTGAATCCTTTTGCCTGCGGGGGCACTTCCGCCACGAGCGTTCCGCGGCGCAGCTTGCAGTTCATGCCGTCCAGCACTTCCACGGTGGCAGGAGCCTCCAGCACGAGTTCGGCGCCGCTGTCAAAGCGCAGGACCGCCAGACCTTCGATCAAATCAAGCATGCCTGGTTTCAGGCGCGCGCCTTCCACCGTGGGCAGGCTGCTGCCCGCCCACTGGCACTGCTGCGCGCGGACCAGCGTGGCCACGGTGCCGTCGCGAGTGTTTTGCAGCCAGACAAACCCAAAGGTCATGCATGCCGCCGCAGCCGCAGTGATGGCATGCCGCCACCAGGCAGGTTTGCTGGAAGGTTTGATCTCGGCCACCGGCTGGGTGTGCCACGAGTCGTCAAAGCTCAGTTCGGCACGCTGGTACAGGGCTTTTGCAAAAAACTCTCGTGCTTCCGGGCTGCCTCGCAGCTCAGCCTCGAGTGCTGCGGTCTCCTCCGAGCTGAGTTTTTCATCCCCATATCGCTCGGACAGTTCTAGGAGCCGGAATTGATCTGCAGGCTTCATGGCTGTCCTCCTTCCATCTGGAGTTCTTTTTCCACACAAGTCATGAGGCTCATGCGGATGCGGCTCAGAGCCCGGTACACCGCACCGACGGTGCTGCGGATGCGCTCCGCCACGCCCTCAATTTCCATGTCCTCGTAATAGCGCAATGTCACAAGCTGCTTGTGCGCGGCGGGGAGTTTTGCCACGCAGGTGCGCAGGGCGTCGCCGCGGCGGTCTCGGCTGTCGCTGAGCTTGGAAACTTCATCGTGCAGCAGTTCCAGCATTTCATCGCTCAGAGGGGTGGCCTCGCGCTTCTTCTGGCGGCGGTGGGTCAGAACCTGATGAAAGGCGGTTTTTCGCGCCCACGCCAGAAAATTTGTGCCGCTCTCAAATTGGTCAAAGCAGCGCCACAGGATCATTTTGGTCTGCTGCAGGATGTCATCCGCATCATGCGGAGCGGGCACCATGCTGTGAACATACACTCCGAGCGCACGGTCGTGGCTGGTGAGCAGTTCGAGGAATTCCTGGGTTCTGTCAGGGGAAGATGACATCGAGATAACCCAATGAGGCCGTTGGTCGGCGGTTTTGGACAGAAAATTCGCGGCAGGTCAGGGAAGGGGAGTTTGCCGCCGCGAATCATCTCGCAGCGGGCCCCGTCAGGGAGCTTCGACAGTCGGGTCCACCTTCTTCAAAGCTGTCCACAGGGCGGGGTCTTCAGGGTGTCCATTGAAAAGCACTTTGCCATCGGGGCTTAGCAGGACCATGCGCGGGATGCTTTCGAGATCGAAAGCCTTCGTATAGGGTCTTTCGGCAGGTTCCACCAGCCAGGGGATGGAGGTGTTGAGCTCCACACGGATGCGCTCGGCCTTGGCCTCCGCAGTGGCGTCCGGCGTGGCGTCGTCCTTGTTTACCGCAGCCACCACGATGCCGTGGGCGGACAGCAGCCTGGCCTTCTCTTGCAGCTTGGGCATCAGCTTCATGCAAGGGCCGCACCAGGAGGCCCAGAAGTCGAGAAGAAGTGCCTTCTTGCCACCCAGCTGGTCGCTCAGGGTGGTGGCTTCACCCGCCGAGTTGGTCAGAGGAATTTTCAAGTCTGCGGTGAGGGCGGCCATCTTGGATTCGCGGCGGACTTGCTCGATGGCCTGGATGAAGACCGACGCCTGCTGCGGATTGAGCCAGATGGCTTCAAGGATGTTGCTTTTGAATCCGTCGTCATCCTTGGCGCTGGCCGCTTTCATCGCCTTGATGTAGGAGATGAAAGACTTGGCGGTATCCACATTGGGCAAGGCGGCGGCGAGTGCGGGGTCGAAGCTCGCGGCAAGGATTTCCACTTCAGGAAGAATCTTCACCAGGAAAGGAATGTTCTGATGGCGCAGCCCCCAGATAAGCTTGGCCTCGATGATCTGCTGGCGCGGTACGCCGGCCTTGTTGGCCTCCTTGGCCAGCGCGAGGAGTTCATCCTGGGTCGACTCTTGAGTGAAAAGCTTTTGCACCAAGGCCTTGCCTTCCGCGGCTCCCTGGTCAGCAGCGGCCTGGGCATGGAGGGACAACTGGCTCAGGCAGAGAAACAAAGCGCAGAGGGAAAATTTCATAATGGGCAAAGCGTCCCGACTTTTGTGACCAATGTCGAGCGGAAAGTGACCTTCGGCGGGTCGAATGAAAGATGCCTGCGATCTCTGGCGACTCCTGTCCTTCGCTCAACCTCATGAAATCAACACTCTCCCTGACCTTATTCCTCGCTGCGGCCGCGTTCGTCGGCGCTGCTGACAACACTCCGCCGGCGGGCTTCACCGCTCTGTTTAATGGCAAGGACCTTTCTGGCTGGTACGGCTGGGGCACTCAGGATCCCACCGACCTGTGGAAGATGACTCCGGAAGAGCAGGCCGCTTATAAAAAGAAATCCATCGACGGCGGACTCGTGGATGCAAAAGGCAATGACAAGGGAGACCACGTCAATGCGCACTGGAAGGTGGAGAACGGCGAACTCGTGAATGACGGCAAGGGCTTGTACCTCACGACGGACAAGGACTACGGCGACTTTGAACTCATGGTTGAGTACAAAATGCTTCCACTCGGCGACAGCGGCATCTACCTCCGCGGCATTCCCCAGGTGCAGATTTGGGACTACACCGAGGAAGCGAAGTTCAAGCTTGGTGCCGACAAGGGCTCCGGCGCTCTCTGGAACAATAAAAATGAAGAGGGCAAGTTCCCGACGAAGCGCATGGACAAGCCGTTTGGCGAATGGAACACCTTCCTCATCCGCATGGTGGGAGAGCGTGTCACCGTGACCTTCAATGGTGAAGTCGTCGTGAAAAACGCCGTGCTGGAAAACTTCTTTGCCAATCGCAAGGCTGGTTACCTCGCCTACGGCAAAAAAGATGCGAAGGCCGGCGACAAGCCTGCGGAAAAAGCGCCGAACGGCTATTTCCCGGATCCCGCCTTCCCAAAAGGTCCCATCCAGCTCCAGACTCACGGCAGCGAAATCCGCTGGAAAAACGTTTATATCCGCGAGATCCCCGCTGAAGAGGCCAACAAGGAACTGGCCGGCAACAGTGAAGGTTTCAAGGAATACGTCAACGGCAAGGACCTCAGCGACTGGCAGGGCGCAGTGGCCAGCTACGAAGTCGTGGACGGCGCCATCACCTGCAAGCCCGGCAAGGGCGGCGACCTCCTCATCAAGGATGAGTTTGAAAACGGTACCATCCGCGTGGAGTTCAAGCTGCCTCCTGCCGGCAACAACGGCATCGCCCTTCGCACCCCCCTCGGTGGTCACTCCGCCTCTGACGGCCTTGAACTTCAGGTCATCGACAGCGACGGCTACAATGCCAAGCAGGCCGCCGCCGGCAAAAAGGGCCTGGAGCCTTATCAGTACCACGGTTCCCTCTACCACTGCGTGGGCGCTAAGCACGGCTACCTCCGCCCCGTGGGCGAATGGAACTTCCAGGAAATCCAGGTCGATGGCCAGAAGATCAAAGTCATCCTCAACGGCACCAAGATCCTCGACGTGGACATCGACCAGCTCGACCGCAGCCAGATCGCTCATCCGCCCAAAGGCCTCGACCACACCAAGGGCTTCATCGGCTTCGCCGGACACAGTGATCCGGTGGTGTTCCGCAGCTTCAAGGTGAAGGCGAAATAAGCGGTCGCACCGCGTTTTTCTGAACCCGTCAGGCCAAGAGGTCTGACGGGTTTTTTGTATCCGCGATCCGGCATGAGCGGCTCAGCCAACGCTTGCCCTGCGAAAGCCTGCCGTTTACCATGCAGACATTGGACTGCCTACTGGGGGGAATCACTTACCCCTCTCAGGAATAGCCTGGGAATCTGAGGTTGAATGGCTTCGCCCAGCACCTCAAGCCGCCTCCGCAAGCACCTTCGCCTCCACTGTATCCTTGAACTCCAGTTCTTCTTCGATGCGCAGGTTCTCCACGATGTAGCTCTGGCGCTCGGGTGTGTTTTTGCCCATGAAGAATGAAAGCATCTCTTTCACGGTGCGGTGTTCGGAGGGAAGGGCGTTGCCATCGGCGTCGGTTTCGTGGTCGCGGATTTTCACGGGCTCCAGGCGCATGTGCGGGCCGATGAAGTGTTTGAACTCATCCGGACTGATTTCACCCAGGCCCTTGAAGCGGGTGATCTCGGCGGTCTTGCCGCAGCGGTGAATCGCGCGCTGGCGCTCTTCGTCGCTGTAGCAGTAGTAGGTTTCCTTCTTGTTGCGCACGCGGAAGAGGGGAGTCTGCAGAATGTAGAGATGACCTTTGCGCACCAGTTCGGGGAAGAACTGCAGGAAGTAGGTGATCATCAGCAGGCGGATGTGCATGCCATCCACGTCGGCATCGGTGGCCAGCACGACACGGTTGAAGCGGAGTTCTTCGAGGTCTTCCTCAATCTGCAGGGCATTGGCAAGCAGGTAGAACTCTTCGTTTTCATAAACCACCTTGCGCGTCAGGCCAAAGCAGTTCAGCGGCTTGCCGCGCAGGCTGAAGACCGCCTGCGTCTCCACATCGCGGCTCTTGGTGATGCTGCCGGAGGCGCTGTCACCTTCGGTGATGAAGAGCGTGCTTTCGTCGCGGCGCTTGTCCTTGGTGTCAAAGTGCACACGGCAATCGCGCAGCTTCTTGTTGTTGACCTTGGCCTTGCGGGCGTTTTCGCGGGCGGCCTTCTGGATGCCGCTGATCTCTTTGCGTTCCTTTTCGTTGGCGTTGATCTTGTCCTGCAGGGACTTGGCGATGTCTGCGTGCTTGTGCAGGAAGTTGTCCAGCTGCGCGGTGATGACGCTGGTGATGTGGCCACGCAAATTGCGACCATTGGGCTCCATGTGAGTGGAGCCGAGCTTGGTCTTGGTCTGAGACTCGAACACGGGCTCCTGCACCTTGACACTTACGGCGGCGATGAGGCTGCCGCGGACGTCGGCGGGGTCGAACTGCTTTTTGTAAAACTCACGGCACTCCTGCACGATGGCCTCGCGGAATGCGGCGAGATGCGTTCCGCCCTGCGTGGTGTGCTGGCCGTTGACGAAACTGTAATACTCTTCGCCGTAGCCGCTGCCGTGGGTGAAGGCCACTTCGACATCCTTGCCTTCGAGGTGAATGATGGGGTACTGCGGTTCCTCGGTAAGCTTGGTGCGAATGAGGTCCATCAGGCCGTCCTTAGACTTAAACTTCTCCTCCCCGGCCGGTGTGCGCAGCAGGAGGGTGAGACCCGGATTGAGCCACGCATAGAAGCGCAGCATTTCACGGACGAAATCGAGGCGGAAATGCGTGTCTTCCGCGAAGCTCTCCGCATCCGCTCGGAAGGTGATCCGGGTGCCGTTCGGTTCTTCGCAGGGCTTCGGCTTGCCCATGTCGTAGACGACGATGCCCTGGCTGAACTCGATGGAGCGTGTCTGTTTCTCGCGCACGGCCTGGATCTCAAAGAATTCCGAAAGGGCGTTCACCGCCTTGATGCCGACTCCGTTGAGGCCGACGGAACGCTTGAAAACTTCGCTGTCATACTTCGCACCGGTATTGATCTGCGCGGCGCATTCCAGCAGTTTGCCCAGCGGAATGCCGCGGCCGTAGTCCCGCACGGTGACGGTCTGATCTTCGGCGATGGTGATCTCAATGGAATTGCCAAAGCCCATGACGTGTTCGTCGATGCAGTTGTCCAGCACCTCCTTGAGCAGGACGTAGATGCCATCCTCGGGCAGGGAGCCGTCTCCCAGTTTGCCAATGTACATCCCCGGACGCAGACGAATGTGCTCGCGCCAGTCGAGGGATTTGATGGAGTCTTCGGTATAGTTGTGGGCTGGGGCTGGGGTGGCCATGGAGGAGGGGCGAAATCAGGATGTCGAACGAGTCTGGTAGACTCTTGAGATGCCAGAAAGCGAGGGGGGTGTCAAGAGGGGTGTACTGGTCATACGAGCAGCGAAACGAGGAAAAAATACGGCATGTCAAGGAATCAAGAGGCGCGCATCACGCCTGTTGATCCTCGGTCCAACTCGATTCCGCCACGAAGGGGATAGGCCAGTGGCTCAATCCTTGACGTTCTTTCGTGCTTCCGTGACCAGGTTCATGAAAAGCTCCCGCTGCTCAGCCAGGGCGGCCACACGGTCGCCGGGGGGCAGCTTGTGGGCTTCCAGGCACACCGCTCCCTCGTAATCTGCCTCTACGAGCAGCCTGGCCAGCTTGTCGAGCGGGTAGGTACTTTGATTGACACCCCGGATGTGCACGGTGTGTCCCAGGCGGTCTTTGACCATGGCGAAGTTCGCCTCGAGTCCGGCACCATTGAGGTCGGTGTCGTTGGAGTTCCAGCAGACGCGCACATTGTCGCGGTCCGCGGCATCCATGATGGTCTTGATGTTTGGCAGTTCGGAGGTGTACTTGCCGTGCACCTCCAGGCGGATTTCCTGGCCAAAACCGACCGCATAGTCGCCCAGTTCAGCCAGGGCCTTGCCGATCTGCGCCAGCGTTTTCTCCGCAGGCACGTCTTTGGGCAGGGCATTAGGCTTCACTTTGACGCCGCTGGCTCCCAAGTCGTGGCTGAGCTTGATGTACTGCCTGGCGCCTTCGATGTTTTTCTTCACCTCGTCCTCCTTGGGGGAGTGAAATTCAAAGTTGGTGCCCATGCCGAGGAGATCGACGGGCGAGTCCTCAAACTGTTTCCGGACTGCGGCGCGCTGCTCAGCCGTGAGCGCCGGGCTCACCTTGTGAGCGTGGTCGATGCGCAGCTCCACCGCAAGCACTTTGGCGGTTTCGCAGTTTTTGATCAGCGTTGGCAGGTCCCAGTCCGATCCCCACATGTAAGTGACGAGGCCAAACTGGATGTTTTCCCCCTTGTAGGTGAGCTTGGGGTCTGCGGCAAAGGCTGCGGCAGCGCTGGTGCCGAGAACGGTGTGGAGAAAGTGGCGGCGGGAAGGCATGGTGGCTGGTGTAAACGCCGGCCACTCAGGACTCATTGCACCAGCCTGTCAATCCGACGATCTCAGGGGGACTGCTGGCCCGCCTTTTTTTCGATGGCGATGTCCTTGCGTCGAAATCCCTGCACCCGGCCATTGCCTTTGTAGAGGTAGATTTTTTTGACGTCTTCGAGGCGCATGATCACCCAGGGGGAAAGGATGTTCCGGCCATTTTTGGTGTAGACAATGTTGTCCGCCAGATGCACGCAGGAATGGAAGGCGTCACCCGTGGTGTTGTCGAGAAAGAAGAGGACGTCGGCGAACTGATAAGGAGGCTCCACCGGGGTGAACTGTTCCAGCACCTGGCTGGTGGCCAGCCGTGCATCCAGCAGGTACTCATGCGGCTCGTAGTTGAAGAAATTCAGCGACGTCCAGTGACAGTCGGGCATGACGCCATGCTTGGCCATGTCCAGGCCAGGATAGGTGTAGAGCAGCTTGCGAGCTAAGGCGGGAAGAACGTGCACAATGCCCAGGTCATCCACGCCATCGAGTTCAATGACAGACCTGATCAGTGGCTCCAGATCCTTGCGGCGGATGCCGACTCCCAAGCTCCAGTATTTGATGATCTCATCTGCATTGGCCGATTTGTCGAGCATGAGGCGGATCATGAGATTCCGGGTGCGGGTGCAGGCCTTGAAGATCACCCGGGCCTCAGAATCAGACTGCGCGTAGTTCAGCAGCACCGGGATGTCACTGAAGGCAATGGCCTCGCCCCGCATGTAGCTGAGTCGTTTGATCTTGGCAATGAGTTCAGGCCGCAGTCTGCTGCCCTTGTACCACTCGTCGATCGTCGTGCCGATGATGAGCACGGGGTCGGCGTGGTATTCGTTTTCCGGGTGCTTCGAAAGCTCCGCGTAAATGATTGCGCGGGTTTCTGGCGTCATGCTTTCCAATTCCGCCAGCGGGGGGAGCAGATGCACGAACGCACCCTCTTTGACCAGGTGCTTCGAAGTAAGGAGGGTGTCGATCAGAGATTGTGACAGGCCTGCTCTGGCAAGGAACGCAGGCAGACCGGGAAGGTCTGAGGCTGGAAAGGTCCACCGAGGAATCGGGCTGGGCAGGGGAAATTCTTCGATGAGGCTGGCAGGGGCCTCCAGATAAACATAGGCACACTTCATCTTCCCCCATGGGCCGGGATGGGTCTCAAACACGGAAGGATTTTGAGCGCCGGGTGCCGGAGCCGTCCCCGACGAGTTCAGCAGTACACTGAAATTCTCACCACGAGCTGCCTGACCACGGGCCACATGAACGGGCATCATGGCTGACACCGCTGCGATCAGCAGGAATGAACCGACTCTATGAGCAATGGAGATATCCCTTCGAAGGCTTCTGGTGGTAAAGAAAGAGAGGACGGCTAAAGACATTTTTTTGACGCGTGCGTGAAAGCATAGACTGCTCACATTATCGAGGACGATCCCCAAGATTGGGGGGAGAGGATCGAGCAGTTGTACGTGCCGCAGTTTCAGGAAAAATCACGCTTTATCGTCAGGTACGGACATATACCTATATTCAATGGGACCTTTTACCATAAAACCGACGGTCAGGCCTTGAAAGGGCGGATCGCGACGACTTTCGCCCTGCGGCTGACGTGGTGGCTGTCGGTCGGGAGGTCCAGTTCTTCGCCAACTGCCTTGCCGATCAGCGCCTTGGCAGACTCTGAGAGGTAGCTGATGATGTTCTTGTCCAGATCGCCGTCCCAAGCGCCGAGAATGGTAAAGGTTTCCTTCTCGCCCGAAGGAACGTCTTCGAGATCCACAATCGTGCCAATGCCCACCTTGTCGGTGGGAACGTTGGCAAAATCGGTGCCACGGGCATTGCGGAGTTCTCGCTCCAGCTTGCCCTGCATGCGGAGAAGAACGGACTGCTGATCACGGGCGGCCTTGTAGCCACCGTTTTCCCGCAAGTCGCCTTCATCACGGGCGATCTGGATTTCGCGCTTGTTGTCCGGGATCTTGACGTTGATGAGGTCTTCAAGCTCCTGCTTTTTCTTCTCCAGGCTTTCCCAGGAAACGATGAGGGAATCATCCTTGTGGGTTGCTGCGGCGTTTTCGTCCATCATGGCCTCCATCTCAGGGCGCACCTTGATGATGCGGGCCATGAGGGAGCGGCGGGTGAGTTCGTCAAAGAGGGAGCCATTGATCAGGCGCTTGGCCAGCAGGCGCACGTCTTCATCTTCGGCCTCGGCCACCATTTCGCCGAGCAGCGTTTTGTCATCGGAAAGCAGATCCTGCAGTCGGCCGGTGCGTTTGGGGCCGCCTTCCATGTGATCGCTTTCAATGACGCCGAGAATGGCATGGCCGAGATCGATATCGAAGACGGACTCCGCCAGGCCTTTGCGCTCGCGCGCCATCCAGATCAGCAGATCCGCGGAGAGCATGCGGTTGCGCAGGGACTTTTTCAAAGCTTCCGCCAGCACGTCGAGCTCGTCGTTGGCGTCCAGCACGGTGGCGATTTCGGCCACGGCGCGACCACCCGTCTTCGTGAGGTGGTGCAGGATTTCTGGCACCCAGCCGCGGTTCGGGAAGGCTTCCGGAAATGCCCGGTAAATGCGGCCCAGCAGGCTGGCAGAGAGTCCTTTGATGGAATCTGCCAGCACTTCCTTGGTTTCCATGATGAGATCGGAGATCTTCATGGAGCCCATGGGCGCCGAGGCGTTCAGGCTTTCAATGAGTTCGTCACGGGCCAGAAGGAGCTGCAGGCACTCCTTGAGATTAAGCTTCACGCTTTTGCGGGCGGAATCTGAGATGTCCTGGAATACGGGGATCAGCTCGGACTTCGCGTCGGTGAAAAGGTCAATGTCCTTCTGAATGCTGGCCAGCGTGGCGAGCTTGCTCTTCAGATCGCGCGCGGCCAGGAAGGACTTCACCATCTGCGTGCCGGCGTTCTCCGCCTGGTCGCGCAGCACCAGCTTTTCCGTGCGCTTGGCGGGTACCACAATGTGGCGGTGGGTTTTGAGCGCGCGCTTGGCACCTTCCCACCACTTTTTGTAGTCAGCATCAGGAACGATGCGGCCTTTGAGCAGTTTTTCCAGATCGTCCAAATGCAGGGAATTGCCGCTGCTTTTGAGCGCCAGCTCCACCAGGGCCGGCGGATTCTTTGCGGCCATCTCCTTGAGGGAGTCGAGATCTCCCAGGCGGCGCGCCAGGAGATGATCCGGGGAAATGATTTCGAGAGAGCTGACGGCGAAGGCCAGCTTGAGCGGATGTCCTGGCTTGCCTTCGAAGTCGATCAGCACGCGATCTCCCAGCAAATCCCATTCGGCGATCTTGCCGACACCCCAGCTTTTGTGAAGAACGAAAGTTCCGGGTTCGAGTTTGGAAAGTTTTTCGCCGTCAGCGGCAGGGAGCTTGCCTGCGGCCACAATGTTTTGCACCTCTGGATTCATGGGACACGCAGAGTAAACAGTCGGGATGAGGTAGCAAAGGAAACCTGCGACGGAATCATGCTCTCTGGCCGGGATTTACCACGCCAGGCACCAAAGCACTTTCAGGTAGCGGCTTTCCGGACAATTGGACATCACCGGGTGGTCGGCCCCGGCACCCGTGCGGTCAAGGATCTGCAGCCGGCGCTTGTTGCGGTGCGCCGCGCGCATGACAATCTCCTCAAATTCAGCGACATCCAGCAAACCCGAGCAGGAGCAGGTGACGAACAGGCCGCCGCGGCGCAGCAGGCCCAGGGCCACGGCGTTCATGTCGTAGTACTTGTTGCGGCCCAGCTGCCCCTCCTCCGCATCGCGGGAAAACACTAGTTTCGGTGGATCCAGCACGATCGCGTCCCAGAGCGCTCCGTTTTGCTGCATCTGACGGCCCCAGGTGAAAGTGTCTGCATGCACCCAGTCGATGCGCACCTGATTTAAATCCGCATTCTTCTTCGCCTGGGCGATGGCTTTCTCATCGAGATCCACGGCCGTCACATCCTCACAACCGCCATGCACTCGGGCGTTGAGGGAGAAGCCGCCTGTGTAGCTGCAAAGGTCCAGCACGCGCCGTCCCCTCGCCAGCTGGCCGAATTTCTGCCGGTTGTCGCGCTGATCGCAGAAGAAACCGGTCTTGTGGCCGTCTTCGAAGCTTACCTGATAGCGCACCCCATTTTCCCGGATGCGCACGCTCCGGGGGGCGGGATCGTCCATTTCCGGCACATCCGCCCGGCGCATTCCCTCAATACGGGCGATGTCGGGATCGACCTCAATCAGGTGCTGTTTCGTGCCAAGTGCCGCATGCAGCTTTGGCAGCCAGCGGCGGAGGCGACGCCAGACTCCGAGAGTGGTCACCTCGATGGAGAGAACATCGGCGTAACGGTCCACGACCAGACCGCTGATGCCGTCCCCGTCCGAGGAGATCGCACGCCAGGCGTCGGTGGTTTCATTCAGGCGAAGGGTCTTCAGGCGCAGGTCCAGCGCTGCATCCAGGCGCGCGTCCAGGGAGTCTTCCGTGAGGACGTCATCGCCATGCTGGAGCACCCGCAGCGGCACGCGCGCATTGGCATTGTAGAAACCGCTGCCAAACAGCTGCCCTTCCTTGTCATAGACGTTCACCAGATCTCCCGGTCCCGCGTCTGGAGACACCGCGCGGAGCATGTTAGGGTAGACGGCTGGGTGGAACGAAAAATACTTCATCTGCGCCCATGGCCGCAGCCACCCCTCACTGCCGGGAGGCGGCGCAGCAGGAGAATCACGGCGAGGATAGCGCGGAGGAGGGGGCATGGGGCGGAAGTTGACGGTGGTTTGCAATGGTTGGCAATCGTTTGCAGTGGCTGGGCTGCCGCTGCGCTGTGGCCGGGGACTTCCTTCCACAGGCAACCACGGCAAACAACCGCAAACCATCGCCAACCACCGCAAACTCCCTTCAGGTCCCCTTTTCCCGCTGGCATGCGCGTCCCTCCCCGCTTACGTACGCCAAACCTGCATTCTGCCTCCACCCCATGGCCTCTGAAAAGCCCGTTACCCTCAAAGACCTCACGATCCTCGGCAAAGAGAATCTGCCCTCCGGCGGCGGATTCATGATCCTGCCCAGCCAGCTCGGTTACTTTGACCTTCTGCGCCTGGAACTCGTGCTGGGAGGGCGGGAGGTGGTTTACGTGGTGAAAAAAGGCGCGGCGCTGCATCCTCTTCTCCGCGCGCACCTGGAGCGCGAGCACGTTCATGCCTTGGAGTTTGCTCCCGGTGAGACGGAAGTCTCCGCCTATCGCAGTGCCATGACGGACGCCGCCAAAACTGGCTCCGTCATCATTTATCTTCCAGCAGAAGCGGCCACGATGGCCTCTCCCATGACCACCGTGCCGGGTACCAAGCTCGAATTTCTGCTCAAGGCCGAAATCCCAGTGCTGCCTCTGCATGTGCACCGCCGCCAGGACACTGCTCTGCCGATCGAACGGCGCTA
The DNA here is from genome assembly GCF_044226605.1 of Prosthecobacter sp. Classification (GTDB taxonomy): domain Bacteria; phylum Verrucomicrobiota; class Verrucomicrobiia; order Verrucomicrobiales; family Verrucomicrobiaceae; genus Prosthecobacter. Next base: position 104,984 of record NZ_JBGAGS010000022.1, read on the forward strand.
CAGCGATGCCGAAGCAATCTTCAATTTCGGCCGCCTGCTCCAGGGGACGGAAAACAATCTCGCCAGCTATCAGGAGGCCCTGCTGCTGCTCTCGGAGCAGAGCATCAGCGAGTGTGCCGCGCTCGAGCTCAGCCTTGGATATGCCTTGATCCAGGGCTTCAAAAAGCATGGCACCCGCAACAGCGTGGTGGATGGCAAAGACGAAAAGATCCTGCGCTTTGACAAAGTATTCGCCACGGCGCTGGCCCTTTCCCAGGTGGTGAAACGTGAGACCAAAAAGGCGCGTGTAGGCATCATTTTGCCCCCCGGTCTCGGCGGCCTCATCTGCAATGTGGCCGTCGTCCTCGCCGGAAAAATCCCGGTGAATCTCAACTTCACCGCAGGGCGCGCCGCCATCGACAGCGCCATTCGCCGTGGAGAGATCGACCGCTTCCTCACCGCGGACATCTTTGTGCGCAAGATGCAGAGCTTCCCGTGGCCGCCGAGCAAGCAGCTTATTCTCATCGAGCGCATCCTGCCCAAGATGAAAGTCTCCATCGCCAAGTGGCTGGTGCTCAGCAAGGTGCTGCCTGCTGCCATTCTGGCCGCACTGCTCGGCATTTCGAAAAAGGGCGGACGCAAGGAGGCCCTGCTGCTGTTTACGAGCGGCAGCTCGGGTGAACCCAAGGGGGTTGCACTCACGCATCGCAATCTTATTTCCAACGTCATGCAGTTTGGCAGCCGCCTCGGCATGCAGAGCAATGACAGCATCCTCGGCTGCCTGCCGCTTTTTCACAGCTTTGGCTGCACGGTCACGCTCTGGTTTCCCATCATCTACGGGCTGCACCTGGTGACGTATCCCTCGCCCATGGAAGTGAAGAAGCTCGCGCAGCTGATCGAGAAATATCGCATCACGCTCATGATCTCCACGCCCACCTTCCTGCGCAGCTATCTGCGCGGCGTGAACCGGGAGTCGCTGACTTCGATCAAGTACTGCGTCACCGGTGCGGAAAAACTCCCCAGCACCGTTGCGGACGCGTTTGAAGCCCGCTTCGGCAAACGGGTGCTGGAAGGCTATGGCCTCACCGAAACCTCTCCTGCTTCCAACTTGAACCTGCCCGACCCGGAGCCGCTCGGTGACGATGACAGCGGGCACAGCTGGCTGCCCAGCCACCGGCAGGGGTCCGTGGGGCACGTCGTTCCAGGGATGGCGGTGCGCATCACCAATCCCGAGACGGACAGCCCGGTTTCACTGCACCAAAGCGGCATGATCTGGTTCAAGGGGCCAAACGTGTTCGAAGGCTACCTCAATGATCCCAAACGCAGCGCCGAAGTGCTGAAAGACGGCTGGTTCCGCACCGGAGACATTGGTCGTGTGGACCTGGACGGTTTCCTTTACATCGAAGGGCGCCTCAGCCGCTTCTCCAAGATCGCCGGGGAAATGGTGCCGCATGAGACCGTTGAAGAAGCCCTGGTCAAAGCCATGGGACTCGAAAACGAAACCGTGCGCAAGATCGCCGTCGTCGGTGTCCCGGATGTGGACAAAGGCGAGGCCCTCATCCTCCTTACCAGCATGCCCGGCGGCCCCGAGCACCAGGAGATTTTGGACCTGCGCTACCGCCTGCTGGACAAAGGCATGCCGCCCCTGTGGATCCCAAAAAAGATGATCCGCGTCAGCGACATCCCCGTGCTCGCCTCCGGCAAGCTGGACGTGCAGAGCTGCGAGAAGATCGCGAAGGCCGGGACGTGAAGCAGCCCAGTTGCGCCGCAACGGAGCAACTTTTTCACACGATGAGCATGCAGTCCCCGTAGCTGAAGAACCGGTATTTTTCACGGATCGCCTCTGCATACGCTTCCAGAATCAACTCGCGGCCAGCCAGTGCGCTCACCAGCATGATGAGCGTGGACTTCGGCAGATGGAAATTGGTCAGCAGCCCACCAGCGACTTTAAACTCAAAGCCCGGGTGAATGAAAATGTCCGTGCTGCCCTGTGTGGCGATGACCTTGCCATGATCACGCGCTACCGTCTCCAGCGTGCGCAACGCTGTCGTCCCCACGGGGATCAGTCGCTTCGCCTTTTGAATCGCCTGTGCGGTCGCTTCTGACACCTCGTATATTTCCGAGTGCATCTTGTGCTCCGCGATGTTCTCCACCTTCACGGGTTGAAATGTCCCCACGCCGACATGCAGCGTCACGAATGCATGGGGCAGGGGATTCAGCACCTCCGGCGTGAAGTGCAGGCCCGCCGTCGGAGCAGCGATCGATCCTTCGCTTCGTGCAAACACTGTCTGATACCGCTCACGATCCGCCGGCTGATCATCGCGGCCCATGTAGTGCGGCAGCGCCAGATGGCCATGCTTGGACTCATCCACCACACGATCAAACTCGATGATGCGATCCCCATTGTCCTCCATGATCTCCACCACCGTGCCCGTAGCTTCGCCAATTTGGGCCGTATGACCCACCCGAAATTTCTTCCCCGGCTTCACCATGCAGCGCCAGCGTGTCGGTGAGAGGATCTGCAAGCGCAGCACTTCATGTCCTTTGTCGGTGAAGTAGCGTGCCGGTACCACCCGTGTGTCATTCAGCACCAGCATGTCCCCCGCCTCGTTAGAAATAAACTCTCCGACCTCCCGAAACATTCGGTGCTCAATCCGCCCTTCCTTCCGGTGCACCACCATCATGCGCGACGCCGACCTCTCCGCCAGCGGTTCACTGGCGATGAGTTCAGGCGGCAGATCGTAGTCGAAGTCGGAAGTCAGCATGGAGTGCTGATTCCCTAACTTGAAACTTCAAACCTGAAACCTGAAACTTTGCCATTCCCGTCCGATTTCCCCCAAACTTTGTCCTTCCCATTTCTCCGCATTCCCGCCTATAAAAGCCGCGTCATCCCACCAATCATCATGTCAGACAAGAAGCTCAACATCGCCGTCGTCGGCCTCGGTTTCGGGGCGGAATTCATCCCCATCTGGCAGCGCCATCCGCTGACCACCTGCTACGCCATCTGCCAGCGCGATGAGAAGAAGCTCAACACCATCGGTGATGCCTTCGATGTGGAAGTGCGCTACACCGACTTCAAGGCGATGCTGAAGGACCCGAACATCGACGCCGTGCACATCAACTCCCCCATTCCAGACCATGGCTGGATGAGCATCGAGGCGCTCAAAGCCGGCAAGCATGTCGCCTGCACCGTGCCGATGGCCACCAGCATCGAAGACTGCAAAAAGATCTGTGACCTCGTGAAGAAGACCGGCCTCAGCTACATGATGATGGAGACCGTGGTCTATGCCCGCGAATACCTCTTCATGAAGGATCAGCTCGACAAGGGCACGCTCGGCAAGCTGCAGTTCGTCCAGGCCTCCCACCAGCAGGACATGGACGGCTGGCCCAACTACTGGCCGGGCCTCCCGCCCATGTGGTACGCCACCCACTGCGTCGGCCCCGTCGCCGGTCTCATCGGCAAGCCTGCTGAATATGTGAGCTGCTTTGGCTCCGGCACGGTCCGCAAAGAACTGCAAAAGCACTACGGCTCCCCCTTTGCCGTCGAGACCGCGCACATCAAATTCAAAGGCACCGATGTGAACGCCCGCATCATCCGCAGCCTGTTTGACACCGCCCGCCAGTACCGTGAGAGCATCGACGTCTATGGCGACAAGGTCTCCATCGAGTGGCCGCTCATCGAGCACGAGCCTTTGGTGATGCACCGCGCCAAGCTGCCCGAACACAAGATTCCGAAGCTCGTGAAAGCGCCCGACTTTGCCAAACGCCTGCCCAAGCCCATCCAGCGGTTCACCACCAAGGGCGTTTATGATCTTGGCAAGAAGACACACCTCAGCTTTACCCAGGGCAGTGGCCACGGCGGCAGCCATCCTCACCTCGCCAACGAGTTCGCCAGCGCCCTCGCCGAGAAGCGCCAGCCCTTCCCGAACGCCGCTCAATCTGCCAACTGGACCTGCGTCGGCCTTTGCGCCCATCAGTCCGCCTTGGCCGGTGGCAAGATCGTGAAGCTGCCCGCATTCACGCTGGGCTGATCGACCAGAGTTTAGGATGAAAAAATGAGACGTAAAAAATTCAGACTCAGAATCTGGGAAAATCTTTTTACCCTCAATCTTTTTACCCTTTAATCTGGAGCTGAATGCCATCAGCAGCTCCCAATTTCTCCCCCACCGCCGTCATCACCGGCGGTGAAGGGGACTTGGCTCATGCCATCATCGCAGAACTCCAGAGCGCAGGCTTCACCGTCCTCGCTCCCGGGCGTGCTGACCTGGATGTCACTCGAGCCGATTCGGTGCGCACGTTCTTCGCTAACCTGCCGGGCCTCGATCTCCTCATCAACAACGCCGGCGTCTGCCACGACGTCTCCGTGACCGGGATGACCGAGGCCGATTTTGACCACGTCGTGGATGTGAATTTGAAAGGCGCCTTTCTCACCACCCAGGCCGCACTGAAGCAGATGTCCAGACAACGCCACGGCCACATCGTCAATATCGGCTCCTACTCCGCCCTCAGCGGACCTGCAGGGCAGGCCAACTATGCCGCTGCCAAGGCTGGACTCATCGGCTTCACCCAGAGCACCGCCAAAGAGTACGGCGCACGAAACATCCGCGCCAATGGCATCCTGCCCGGCTTTCTCGAAACCAAGATGACCCGCCATCTGCTGGGAGATCCCACCTGGCGTGAAAACCTGCTCAGCCAGCACGCTCTGGGCCGTCTCAACACTCCCCCCGACGTCGCCCGTTTCATCGCCTTCCTGCACAGCATGGAAAACATCAGCGGCCAGATCTTCCAGCTCGACAGCCGAGTGCGGCGCTGGAGCTAAGTACGACAGACACTCTTGTCTGTCGATCAGCGTTCTCGCAGCCCCCCAATGATCTCAGCTCAACCGACGCTCGCATTCGCCGGGCTCGGCAAAAGCGCTCGCGGAGGGCCCCATGCGTCCAACGCACTCACAAATCAAACTCTCCCGGCACCGGCGCATCCCAGTGACTCGGAAACCCTTCCAAATTCAGTTCCAGCCGGGATGAATGCAGCGCCTGCCGTGGCAGAATCAGCCTGTTCTCCAGCGCTTCCGTCCATCCCGTTTCAATAAACTCCAGGTAGCACCGGTCATCCCGGCCATACAGCTTATCTCCCACAATGGGCAGGCCGAGATGATGCAAATGCACTCGGATTTGATGCATGCGCCCCGTTTCCGGCTTTGCCTCAATCAACGCGAACTTTTCGCCCCCCCGTTCAAAGCGCCGCAGCGCTCGAAACGCCGTGCGGCACTCAGCGCCCTGAGGGTGCACGACCTGCTTCACCCAGATGTCATAGGCCTGTACATCCCGCGCATTCGCAATCGGCGCATCCAGCATCAGTTCGGCCCATTCCGGCCAGCCATGGACAAGGGCGGTGTAGGTCTTCTGAATCCTCCGCTCCTGCATGGCCATGCCAAATTGCCGTGCCAGTTCATGGTTCTTGGCGATGAGCACCACCCCGCTCGTCTCGCGGTCCAGGCGGTTGATGATGGAAACCTGCCCACCGTTCACGATTTCATACGACAGCAGATCGCAAACACGATGCCACAGCGTGGGCGGCCCCTTGGGATCGCCCGGATGGATTTGCAGCGGCGCAGGTTTGTTGACCACGATGTAGCCTTCCGCTTCGTCGATGACGGTGAAAGTGGCGTCGTTACGGATGCTCACGGCGTGGACATGGAGGGAAGGGCGAGCCTCCAGCCGTAAATGACCGGCTGGGGATCACGAACGTAGTCGGTGTCGTCAAAATGCCACCACTCGGACTCCAGCTGGGTGAAGCCCGCCAGCCGCATGGTCGCCTTGAGCAGTTGCAGATTGCGCTTCACCAGCGGGTCGCTGCCTTGGTAGTTGGGGCTGGCATGCGCCATGTCCTGGTCAAAGTAGGTGGGCATGCGCTGCTCATTTCCCTGGGCGTCGATGAGCGTCAGGTCCACGGCAATGCCGCCACAGTGGCGGCTCCAGCCGGTGTTGGGAGAAAGAAACATGCCGGTGGTGCTGGCGTGCTTGTGCAAGGTCTCCTGGGCCTCAGGCGGGCGGTAGGCGTCCCAGATCCGCAAGGCATACCCCTGCGGGCGGAGGAGATCCTGGGCTTTCCTGAGCTTGGCCGCCGTCTCAGAGCGCAGCAGGCAGGGCATGTTGGCCGGGTAGATGGGCTGGCCGGTCACGTTTTGAGAAGTGGCATAGCGCAGGTCGATCGAAATGCCTGGGATCACTTTGCGCACGTCCACCAGATTGTATTTTTTCGCCGCCTCCACAGGATCGCCTGATATCAGGCGGGTGCCGCCTGGAGTCTGAGGCGCGCAGGAAGTGCCGATCTGCAGGGCCGGGATGAGAAAAAGGAGGCGCAGGCGGTGCCAGGAATCTGAAGACATGCGGAGTTTTTTGCTTCCGTATTCACGCACGGCAGGCCAAGTTTGCAAATTCAGCCACCATTCATGCGCTATCAAATCCTCAACACCCTGCTGCACCTTCTGGCCTTCTACGTTGGAGCAGGCATCGGATCCTTTCTCAATGTGGTCATCTACCGCCTTCCCCTGGAAGGCAAATCGGTGAACAATCCCAAGCGCAGCTTCTGCCCCACTTGCGGGTACCAGATTCCCATGTGGCAAAACATTCCGCTGCTGAGCTGGCTGCTGCTGCGGGGCAAATGTGCGAACTGCAAGTCCAGGATTTCCATCCGCTACTTCCTGGTGGAGCTGCTCACGGGCGTCTTGTTCTACATGATCTTTTTGAAAGTCAGCGGGGACTACGCCATGGGCGGCGATCCCTGGCCGAAAATCAAAGAGTGGGGGCCTCATGTGCTCTGCCTCTGGATCTTCGTCAGCCTGCTGATCTCCGGCACATTCATTGACATCGACCACTTTATCCTGCCGCATTCCATCACCATTGGCGGAGCCGGCGTGGGGCTTTTGGCTTCCTTCTGGGTCCCTGCGTTGGTGGGGGAAACCGAACATTTGCGTGGCTTCCTGATCTCCCTGGCCAGCGCCGCGCTCGGCCTCGGCCTGCTTTGGATCATCGTGGAACTGGGTAAGCTGGCCTTTGGCAAGGTCCACCACCGGCAGAAGCCCGGTTACTTAAAGTCAGCCTCCCCGTCCATCTGCTGGCTGGTGGGCAAATTCATGGGCTGCGAGTGGCTGGACAAGTCCGTCAAGTGGAGTGTCGATCAAGTGAAGGACGACGAGCCGCCCGTGGTGTCCTTCGCCAATAAAAAAATGGAGTGGGGTGACATCTACGGGCGTGAGAGCGATCGCATGGTCATCACCTGTGACGAACTGCAGGTAAACGACCGCAGCTGGAAGAACGTCACAGCGGAAATGTGGCATGACAAACTCCGGGTGAATTCAAACGACAGCAGTGAGGAATTTCAGTTGGAAGGGGTCACCACCCTTCACGGCATCGTCTCCGAAGTGGTCATACCCCGCGAAGCCATGGGCTTTGGCGACGTGCTGTTTCTGATGATGATCGGCTCCTTCTGCGGATGGCAGTCGGTGCTTTTCACCATCTTTGCCGCCTCCATGATCGGCACCCTGTTTGCCATGGTGCCACGCCTGCTGGGCAAAGCCGAATGGAGCGCCAAGATCCCCTTCGGTCCCTACCTGGCCCTCGGCGCGACGATCTGGGTCTTCTGCGGCCCGCAGATCGTCGAGTGGTATGTGAGCAAAACGATGTGGCGGCAAAGTCAGCACAGCCACACGCTGGACGTTTCCTCCGCCGAAGTTTCGGGTTGAAGGCACACCCGCGATCTCCTGCCAACCATCGTCATGGCGGTACTTTGGATCCCCAGCATCAGGAATGCGACTGCGTTCCATCTGGAGCGCTGGCGAAAAGTGTGCGCCGATCCTAGCCTGCAACGCCTGCCGGACCGCATCGAAACCAACCGCTACGGACACGTCGTCATGATGCTGCCTCCTGGATTTTCACATACGACGCGTCAATCGGCGACCTTTGCTTATTTGCTGACAGCAATGCCTTCGGGAGCGAGCGTCGAAGTAGCTGTTCTTACCGAAGACGGCATTAAAGGTATTGATGTAGCTTGGATCTCAGAGAACCGCGTGAAGCGTGGATTGAAGGACGATGTGCTGACAATCGCGCCAGAGATTTGTGTCGAAGTCGTATCGCCCGGGAACACTCGGCAGGAGATGGAGAACAAGCGCCAACTTTGCTTCGCGGCAGGAGCCGAAGAGGTGTGGTTCTGCGACCAAAAAGGAGCGCTACACCTCTTCCTCAAAGGCAGCGAGGCAATGGTGGCGAAGGCGTCAATGCTATGCCCGTCGATGCCGAAGCGGGTGAAGGTGTAGTTTGAGGTCGCAGGGAAAGAGGGAGCGTGGACTTTAGTCCGCAGAATATTGTCTATCGATCACACTCCCTCAGGTTCCAGCGCCAGATGCAAACCTTCCAATTGCTCCAAGGAAACCTTTTTCCCAGAGTCCATTCGCCTCATACGTTCGCTTAAACTCAGACGATAAGCGGCATCCTTGGCATGTGAAAGGTGCTCAAGGTATGCCGCCGCAAAAAAGCGGTCCTCATCCGACATGGCATCGATTTGATGTTTGGTCTCAGTCGGTGTCATGAGTCGTGAGGGTTGGTTTACTCCGCCTTCTTCTTCCCGCCGCCCTTTCCTTTGCCTTTACCTTTTCCATTTCCCTGGCCCGGGGTCTGGTTCTGCGGTTGCGTCGGCGGATTCTTTTCTCCGTCGAAGGCCTTGTTCCCGTGCGTGAAGCGCGGCGGTGGCATCGTCTCCTTCACCTCCGCCTGCAGGCGCAGAATTTCGGCTTTCAGTTCCTTCACGGTGTCGGCATACGCCGGATCATTGTAGTAGCTCTTCACCTCCAGCGGGTCTTTCTCACGGTCCATCAGTTCCCAGTCGTCCAGGTCAGGCGTGTAGTAATGGATGAGCTTGTAGCGGTCCGTGATCACCCCGTAGTGCGGCCGCACATGGTGTGGCACCGGGTATTCGTAATAGTGATAATACAGGGACTTGCGCCAGTCCGCCGGGTCCTCGCCTTTGAAAATCGGCACCAGGCTGCGGCCATGCACATCAGCCAGATTTGGGCACTGCGCGATGTCCAGGAAGGTGCTGGCGAAATCGATCAGGCTCACGATCTTGCTGCTCGTGCTGCCGGGCTTGATCACCCCAGGCCAGCGCACGAGGAAAGGGGTGCGCAGCGATTCCTCAAAGATCCAGCGTTTGTCAAACCAGCCGTGTTCGCCCAGATAAAAGCCCTGGTCGCTGCTCAGCATCACCACCGTGTTTTCTGTGAGACCTTCCTTGTCCAGATAGTCCAGCACACGGCCAACGTTGTCGTCCACCGCCTTCACACAGGCCAGATAGTCGTGCATGTAGCGCTGATAGCGCCATTTGACGAGATCACGTCCTGCAGGCGCAGCTTCGCGATACTTGGCATTGCGAGGTTCATAGTAGGCATTCCAGGCCTTCTTCTGCTCGGCGTTCAGGTTGCCCGGGACCACCAGCTTCGTGTCGCGGTCCGTCATCGTGCGGTCGATTCCCATGTCATGGTCGCTCACCGCTTTGCTGCGGCCGGAGTAGCTGTCGAAAAGCGTCTCCGGTTCTTCATACACACGGTCCTTGTCAAAGCCCAGATAGCGTACCGGAGGTTCCCACTCGCGGTGCGGAGCCTTGTGCTGACACATCATCATGAAGGGCTTCGTCTTGTCACGGGTCTTCAGCCAGTCCAGCGTCAGGTCGCCAATGATGTCGGTCACGTAGCCCTCATGCTTCACGTTCTTGCCGTTGTCGATCATCGGCGGATTGTAGTACGCGCCCTGGCCGGGAAGCACATGCCAGTAGTCATAGCCCACGGGGTCGGTCATGAGGTGCCATTTGCCGATCATCGCCATCTGATAGCCCTTCTCATGCATCACCTTCGGGAAGGTGGGCTGGGTGCTGTCGAACTTGCTGTTGCTGTTGTTGTAAAAGCCGTTCGCGTGCGAGTATTTGCCCGTCTGGATCACCGCACGGCTCGGACCGCAGATCGAGTTCGTCACCAGGCAGCGGTCGAAACGCATGCCCTCTTTGGCGATGCGGTCCATGTTCGGCGTGTCGAGCAGCTTGCGGTGATCGCCATAGCAGCTCATGGCCTGGTAGGCCAGGTCATCACAAAAGATGAAAACGATGTTGGGAGGCTGTGCGGCACTGGCTGCAGCCGCGAGCAGGAGTGAGGCAAAAAGAGAGCGAATCATGAGTGGTTGGAAATGCTGTACTTCGAACGCGCAAAAGCGCAGCGCTTTTCAAAAGATTCAGCCCGCATGCCCCATGGCCGCGGCCAGGAGTTTTTCCTGCGTGGCCTCGTTGCGCGAGAAGAAGCCGCCCACGCGTCCCGCGTTGAGCATCAAAATCCGGTCGCTCATGCCGATGAGCTCCGGCAGCTCGCTCGAAACCAGGATCACTGCTTTGCCCGCCGCCGTGAGCTGATTGATGATCTCGTAAATCTCCAGCTTGGCTCCCACATCGATGCCACGTGTGGGTTCATCCAGCATGATGACCGAAGGTTCTGTGAGCAACGCTTTGCCCAGCACCACCTTCTGCTGGTTGCCGCCGGAGAGCTTGCCTACCACAGCCTCCAGCCCGGTGGCCTTCACGCGCAGCGAATCGAAGATGCCCTGATTGCGCCGGATCTCCGCATTGCGCTGGATGAATCCTCCACGGGTGATGCTGGCCAGCGATGAGAGCGATAGATTGAAACCGATCTCTTGTTCCAAATGCAGGCCATAGCGCCGACGGTCCTCGGAGGCCAGCACAAGCCCGCGCCGGATGATCGTCTCCGGCGTGAGACCATTGAGCGGCTGCCCCCGCAGTTCCATCCTTCCCGAAACACCGCGTCCCCAGGCTCCGAACAGATGCATGAGCAATTCCGTGCGCCCCGCACCCATCAGGCCGCCGATGCCCAGAACTTCACCGGCACGCAGTTCAAAGCTGATGTCGTGCAGCCTCGCTGCACCCGTCTCGGCATCCGCCACCGCCAGGGAATCGACCCGAAGAATGACTTCGCCTGGATGTGTGGAGCGGCGTGGGAAAAGATCGCCAATCTCACGCCCCACCATCTGGCGAATGACTTCCGCCTTGTTGGTTTCAGCAGCCTTGGTCGTGCAAACCGTCGTGCCATCGCGCAGCACCGTGATGCGGTCTGAAACCCCAAACACTTCATCCAGCTTGTGTGAAATGTAGATGCATCCGATACCTCGGCTGCGGAGATCACGCAAAATCTCCAGCAGGATCAGCACCTCATGCTCGGCCAACGCCGCCGTGGGTTCATCCAGAATGAGAATCTTGGAATCCTTGGCCAGCGCCTTGATGATTTCCACCAGTTGCTTTTGTCCCACCCCCAGCGTGCGCACCGGCGCCCCTGGATCCAGATTCACCTTGAACCGGTTCAGCAAGGCCTGCGCCTCACGGTACATCCGCGGCCAGTCGATAAACATTCCCCAGCGCAGCGGCTCACGACCGAGAAAAATGTTCTCCGCCACCGTCATCTCCTCCACCAGCGCCAGTTCCTGGTAAATCACAGCGATGCCCGCCTTCTCCGCGTCTTTGATGGTGAAAAATCTTGCCTCCTCGCCGCTTACCTCAAACCTGCCCTCGTAACTGCCGTGGGGATGAATTCCGGAGAGCAGCTTGATCAGCGTGCTTTTGCCCGCGCCATTTTCGCCGCATAGCGCGTGGATTTCGCCGGCTTGCAAATCAAAGGACACGTCCTTCAGTGCTGTGACACCGGGAAAGCGTTTGGTGATGTTTTGTGCGCGAAGGATCATTGCTGGGTGGATGGGAAGACCTCTGCCTCTTTACGAAAACCGTCCTTCACGACAGTCTCTCTCAAGTTTTCCTTGGTCACTGCCACAATGTCCAGGAGAACGGAGGGCACATCCACCTGGCCGTTTGAAATCGCGTCCCGCGCCACCAGCGGTTTTCTTTGTGCGAGTTTCAAGGCAAGCTCTGCCGCCTTGGTGGCGATGCTTTGGATCGGCTTGTACACCGTCATGGCCTGCGTGCCTTGAGCAATGCGCTGGCACGCGGCCAGGTCGGCATCCTGTCCGGTGACGATGACCTTGCCCGCGAGTCCTTCTTCCGTCAGCGCCTGGATGGCACCTCCCGCCGTGCCGTCATTGCTGGCCAGAATCGCATCAAAGTTCGGACCGTTTTTGGTGATGGCGGCATTGGTGATCTTCTTGGCGCTCTCCGGCTTCCAGTCCTCCGCCCAGTCTTCAAACAGAACCTCCACTTTGCCTGCGGCGATCAGCGGCTGTAGGATGTTGTCCTGCCCTTGCTTGAAAAGCTTGGCGTTGTTGTCCGTCTTCGCTCCGTAGATGCGGACGAGCCTCAGCTTGCCGCCTGCGGGAATGCGATCCGCGAGAAATTTCGCCTGCAGTTCGCCCACCTTCACATTGTCAAAAGTCAGGTAAAGGTCGAGGTCACACCCGGTGATCAGCCTGTCGTAGGAAAGCACCGGAATTCCGGCTTCGTGGGCCAGATTCACCGCCTTGGCCATCGCCGCGCCATCATGGGGAATGATCACCAGTGCGTCCACTTTCTGCGTGATCAGGCTTTCCACGTTTTGCAGCTGAATGACGTCGTTGCTGTTGGCGGACTGCACTTTCACCTCCGCGCCTGCAGCCTGCACCTTGGCCGTGAAAAGATCACGATCCCCCTGCCAGCGTTCCTCCTTGAGCGTGTCCATCGAGAGGCCAATGACCAGCCGGTTGCTTTTCGCAGGCGGCTCCTGGATTGCGGTCTCCGGATCTTTTTGGCCGCGAACCTGCTTGATCACTTCCGTGGCCACTCGCATCCGTGCTTCAGCATCATTGGCCCCACCACGTGCGATCACGAGGCCGGTGACCACGCTGAGGGCGCAGGAAACGAGAACAAGCAGGATGCGGGCAGACATGCATGCTGTTTTAGCGAATCCGACCTCGTAGTGCAAGCGTCCCGCTTGCCTCTGAAGTACGATGGGCACTCCTGCCCGTCGATCAGCGCTGTCTTTTAACACATGGACTCACGCTTTACCCCACAACGGATACTTGGGGAAGCGTCATGCCGTTGCCGCTCCCTCATCGTGGGTTATTTCGGGAGTCATGCTCCCCGCCGGCGCGCTTGCCGACGGGCAGGTGCTTTAAAAGCTACTTCTTCTTCGCTGCCTTCTTCGCGGGTGCTTTCTTTGCAGCCGTTTTCTTCACCGCAGCTTTCTTGGCAGCCACCTTCTTCACCGCAGCTTTCTTGGCAGCCACCTTCTTCACCGCCTTCGGCTTTAGCTCTTCAGGTGGTGGCGCAGGCGCTGCAATGTTCAGCTCCATTTCAGGTGCATCTCCCCACAGTTCTTCCAAGGCATAAAATTCGCGCTTTTCCGGGGTCAGGATGTGCACCATGACACTGCCATAGACGAGGATGATCCACTGGCTCTCGAAATTGCCATCTTTAACAGTCGGCGGCATCTTGTGCTCTTCCTTCATCCGCTCCACTATTTCATCTCGCACGGCGCGCAGCTGCGGCGTGGACATGGCGGTGACGAGCACGAAGTAGTCCGAGATGGGGGAGAGACCGCGCAGGTCCAGAATGCGGATGTTCTCCGCTTTTTTGTCATCGGCGTAAAGGGCGCAGGCGCGTGCTATTTCGAGGTCTTCCATGGTTGTTTTGTAACGGACTGGCAGTCATAAGCACGGATTTCGGCCTTTTGACAGAACTTTTACACTGCCATCATGCAGCGTTGACGCAAGCTCCCACCCATGCGCCACTCTCCTGGCACCATGAAACTCCACCTCTACCTGCTCCTTCTTGCCAGCGCCAGCCTGCTCACTGCTCAAGACAAACCCAAAGACCCCTTCGTCAAAGACAAGCAGACCGCTGCAGCACCCGCCGTGCCGGAGGACAGGCCCCGAAACATCCAGTGCCTGCTCGAAACCTTCACGCTGCCCCAAGCCGACTACGCAGCCCTGCTCGATGCCCCCGAGGGCCGAGACAAGCTCTATCAGAAGGCGCTGGAGGCCGTGAAATCCGGCAGCGCCAGGCTCGACGGCTGCCATTGGGTCACAGGCAAGAGCGGTATGCGCACCATCCTCGAAAGTGTGGATGAACTGATCCATCCCACGGAATGGACCCCCGCTGATCTCAAAGGGTTCCAATATCCCACCGCCTTGGAGATGCGTCCGCTGGGGGATCGATTCGAATACGAGACCGTTTTGAACAGCGACAACGGCACCATCGATGTCACCTATGATTTCTCACGGGATCAGCTCCAGGGGCTGCGTGTGGTCAAGGCAGACACCACCCTCATGGGAGTGCCTGTGGCGAATTTCTTTTCTCGCAAGCGCACCTCCTCCAGCCGCTTCATTCCCGGTTCTCCCACGCTTCTGGCCACCCTCAACAGTCCTGAGCCAGGCCTCACCACCCTGCTGTTCGCCACCGCCCAGGTCGTCCCTCTCCCCGCCCCCAAGGCACCTGCAGCCGTGACGGAAGGCAACGTGATGCTCACTGCCCGTGTGATCTCTCTCGATCGCGCCAAAGGCTGGGAACTTCTCAAAAAGCACGGCACGCAAGGGGCCGCATGCATGGCGGAATTGAAACCCATGCTCGCATCCAAAGCCGCCGCTCTCGAGCACATTGCGACGATCAATGTGAAGCCGGCGGTGCGTGCCTCGCATGAATCGGGTGTCCTTTACACCTACGGCACCTCGTTCTCCCCGCCTACCGAAGCGGTCGCTGCTCAGCCTGCCAAGGATCCGAAAGAGCAGGTGCAGCCGCAGATACCCGCGGCGCTGGCTGGAACCACCGCCTTTGAAAATCGTTCCCTCGGCTTTCGTCTGGAGGTGGAGGCGGTCATCGGTCCGGATGGTGCGACTGCCGATCTCACCCTCGTCCCTGAATTCGTCACCATGTCGGGCAACCTTAAGGGCGAAAATTGGAATGAGCACTACCCAGAGATCCCCGTGTTTTCCTGCCAGAGGGTCAACACCTCCTACGCGCAGCTCGTCGGCACCACCCATTTGATCAGCACCCTCAATCCACCGGGTGAAACCGGCGCCCTCGGCCACAAAGACACCGGCCGCATGTGGCTCCTGTTCATGGATGTGAACCTGGAATGAAAACGGACGCGCACGAAAGCTCCCCAGTATCGAGCGCGGGCATGGTGCTTGGCATGATGCTCGCGCTCGCCGTCTGCATCGCTGCAGGCGGCGTGCTGGTGTCCAGGCGCGAAGTGGAAGTGCGGCGTGAGCGCGACCGCCAGACGCAGCAGGCGCTGGGAGGCGAATTGCAGGCCGAGGCGCGCAAGTTGGAGGATCTCTATCAGGCGCACCTTCAAACCACGGGCGAGCTGCTCACCCACAGCTGGAGCGATCTCGAAACCGCGAGGCGACAGGCTCAAAACATCGAGGGCATACAGCACATCGCCTGGCTGTTTTGGAAAAGCGCCAGTCCGGAAACGCAGCTGAATCTCCTCCCTGCGACGACTCCGCCGCTGCCCGAGCCGACGCTCGAAAAAGAGCCGCGCGGCATCCCTCGCCCACGCGTGCTGCTGGATCCCAAACGGCTGTTTCGCGATGCTGGCGGCCGGACTTCCGGCTGGATCGATGAGCCCGGAAAACCGCTGATGTTTTATGTGCAGACGCTCGGAACCGCAGTGGTCATGTTGATCAACCGGGAAGCGGTCGGCACTGCCATGACGGGCCATTTCCACACCTGGCTGGAAGAAGGCTTTCGCTCCGTGGCAAAACTGGGCGGCCCAGACGCCGTGCAGGATTCTCAGGGCAAAATCCTGCGCTCAATCGGCGTTTTGCCTTCACGTCAGCCCGATGTGCTGTCACCGGTCAGCTCACGCTTTGGCAACTGGCAGGTAGTCTCGTGGGATGAGCGAGACGTGGAAACGACTTATCACCTGCCCACTCTTGCCGGCTCACTTGCCCTGGCCGTACTCGTGGCAGGCTGTGGCATCTGGATGAGCGCCCAGCAGCGTCGCGCCGCTCTCCTCGCGGCACAGCGGGTTTCGTTTGTGAACCGCGTTTCCCATGAGCTGCGCACCCCCATGACAAACATCCTCCTCAATCTGGATGTGATTGAAGACTCCGTTCCGGACGCCTCAGTTGGCCGCTTTTCTCTCGTGCGTGAAGAAGCCGGGCGTCTCAGCCGCCTCATCGAGAACGTGCTCACCTTCTCCCGGCGGGAGGAAGGCCGCCTGAAACTCAACAATTCCCCATGCAGTCCTGCCGCCATTGCGGACGGCACCGCGCGGCAGTTTGAGGCCGCCCTTCGGCGTCGTGACATTCCTCTCACCCGTACTCACGAAGGCGAAAGGCCCGAAGCTTTGCTGGATGCCGACGCCCTGGCGCAGATCATTGCAAATCTCCTCTCGAATGTGGAGAAATACGCCCCTCACGCTGCAGCCACTCTGCACACACGGCAGACCGCTAATGAATTCACCCTTACTGTGACCGATGGCGGCCCTGGCATTTCTGTTGGCGAAGCCGAGCGTGTTTTTGAACCCTTTTATCGCATCGATGATCGCGTCAAAGCCGGTGTCAGCGGCGCTGGCCTTGGGCTTGCCATTGCGCGAGATCTCGCTGAGCGCATGGGGGGCACGTTAAAGCTCATTCCGAGTGAGAAAGGTGCGTGCTTCGAGCTCCATCTTGACCTCCTGACCACTTCCTGACTTCTTCATTTCTGCTCCATGACCATCCTCCTCGCCGAAGACGATCCAGTCACCCTCGAAAGCCTCGCCGCCTGTTTGCAGCCTGAAGGCTTTCGCACGCTGCTGGCACACGATGGCGAGCAGGCGCTGACCCTTTGGCAGAAGCACAAGCCCGACCTCCTCTGCCTCGACATCATGATGCCCGGCATCGATGGCTACGAAGTCTGCCGCCGCGTGCGTGCGGCAGACTCGACGGTCCCCATCCTCTTTCTGTCCGCCAAGAGCGAAGAGATTGATGTTGTAGTCGGCCTCCGCCTCGGGGCCGATGACTTTGTGCGCAAGCCCTTCGGCAAGCATGAGCTGATCGCCCGCATCGGTTCAGCCCTGCGGCGTACGCAGACGGCCAGAACGGCTGCCGTCAGCTTTCAGCTCGGCCCTCTGCGCGTGTTTCCTGCCGAACTGCGCGCCCAGCGTGATGCCGGCAGCATGGACCTGACGCCGCGTGAAGTGTCCATCCTCAAGCTCCTCCACGAGCGCGCCGGCCAGGTGCTTAGCCGGGATACCATGCTGGATGTCTGTTGGGGCCTCGACTACATGCCGGAAAGCCGCACGCTGGACCAGCACATCGCCAAGCTGCGCAAAAAGATCGAGCGCGAGAGCGAAGAGATCATTGAGACCGTGCGCGGCGTCGGCTACCGCTGGCGTGGTTAGGGGTAGAGTAGGAAGCGCTGTCTCTGAGAGCGGAAGCTCTGGTTGTATCCCTGCCAGCGGGAAACGATGCTCATCGCCGGAACGCCGCGGCGCAGGTCATGGTAGAGTGACTCGCTCCCGTACACCTTGTTAAACAGGTTCAGCTTTGAACCGCTCATGCGCCCGATCACTTTGCCGCCCGTCTGGCGGTTGATCTCTGCCAGCAGCAGCACATCCAGTGCTGTAATGTCCGCCGTCGCGCGCGGGGAAATGTTCAGCCGCACTCCGCCGAAACCATCCTTTGAGTAAGGCGAGAAGCTTACTCCTGGGGTGTTCAGGCGCTGGCAGTAGGCATAGAGCGCCTGCGGGTTCACTCCGCTTCCACCTGCATAGCCAAATGGATTTTCACTGCCGATGCCGATGTCCACCGACGTGGCACCACCGAGGATACCCGTGGCCACGTAATAGAACGGGGAGGTGGCGTGCGGAATGTTCGGGGAGGTCTGATACCAGTGCAGTCCGGTGTCCTGCCAGGTCATGCCACGGGTCCAGCCCTGCATCTTCACAACATCCAGCCTCGGCACCCTTGCCATCCAGCCACGCCCCGCCGCCATCATGGCCAGCTCTCCCGCAGTCATGCCATGCACATAAGGCACCGGAATCTGCCCCACAAACGACTTCCACTTGGCCTCCAGCGGCGGCCCTTCCACCCGCCAGCCACCGATGGGATTGGGGCGGTCCAGCACCACAAACTGCTTCCCACACTCCGCCGCGGCCTCCATCGCCACGATCATCGTGCTTATGTAGGTGTAGCTGCGGCAGCCAATGTCCTGCAGGTCAAACACCAGTACATCAATCGGTGCCAGCATCGCAGGTGTCGGCTTCCGCGTGGGGCCATACAGCGAATAGACCGTCAGCCCCGTCACATTGTCGCGTCGCGTGCTTACATGCAGGCCAGCGCCAATGGTGCCGTCGATGCCGTGTTCCGGCGCATAAAGCGCCACCAGGTTTGGCCCCAGCGCCCGCTGCATCGCCGTGCGCGTCCGTTCCCCACGCCCCGTCATGCTCGTCTGGTTCGTGATCAGCCCCACCCGCTTCCCGCGAATCAAATCAAATCCCCGCGACGCCAGCACATCAATCCCCAGCATAAACGCCTGCGGCTGTTGATAGCCCTGCTGCTGTTGCTGATAAGCCTGCGGAGCAGGCATCTCACACGAAGCAAGAAGCAGCACGGCGCATGTGGCTGCAGCACGAAGAAAAACACGATGGGAAATCATGCCCTGTCTTAACGGCTAATGCCGAAGGCGGCAACGCTGCGGATGCGGAAAAGCAAACTCACTCACTGGCATGCGCCTTGGTGACGGCTGGCACATCGAGTTGCAGCAGGCGCTTTGATTCCTCCAGGGCGAACTTTGCGTCCTTGAAGGGGTCGAAGCTGATGTCCTGCCAGCGCTGCTTGCCGTTCGTGTCGATGAGAATGGTGGCGTGGAGGTTTTCGTTTTCGAAGTCGTCATGCGCGCGCACCTTTTTGAAGGAGGCCAGGCTGGCATCGCTGAGGATGGGGAAGGGGAGGGGCTGGCCTTCTTTGAGATTGAGCTTGGCGCGTATGCCTGAGGCGGCTTCAGGTTTCTCCAGGGTGATGGCGACGAGCTGAATGCCCGCCTTGTCAAAGTCGGCCACCGCTTTGGAGAAAGCCTGCATCTGCTCGACGCAGTGACCGCAGTCATGACCGAGGTAGAAGATGAAGAGGGTGGGTTTCTTTGAGGTGAAGTCGGTGCTTTTGACCGGCTTGCCTTCAAGAGTGAGGGCTTCGAAAACGGGAGCGTCGGGGGCGTGCCAGTGCACGGGACCGAGGGTGGTGATTTCGGGGCGGGTGCCGCTGTCGGTGCGTTTTGGGGCGGCAGCGGGCCAATCGCCTTGAATACCAAAGGTTTTGGCGAGGGCATCGAGGCGCTTGGTGATGGGCAGATCGCGATCCATGGCAAAGGCCAGCTTGCGGGTTTCCGCAAACGCCTTCTTTGCTTCTTCGGTTTTGCCGCATTCCTGCAGGATTTCAGTTTTGGTGGCGAGGCCGACGAGGTCTGGGGTGAAGGATTTGGTGAGTTCTTCGGCTTGTTTTTTGTCGTCGAGCTTGAGCCAGTAGCGCGCGAGGCGCTCTTTGGGGACGTCAGTGGTCTTGAGGTCGGAGAGCAGCTTGGTGGTTTCGGCAGGGCGCGTCGTGGTGTCACTGAGCGCCACGAGTGCTTTGAGTTCGGCGATGGCGTTTGATTTTGCCTTCACTTCCGGCTTGGTGGGCTTCTTCGGCGGTGGGGTGCCGGCGGTTGTGGGAGGGGATTTCTTGGGTTCGGGGAGAGGCTGGGTTTTGGTAGTGTCAGGAGGGGGGGCTTTGGTGTCGATCTTGACGGCTTCGAGGTCCTTGAGGGCGGCGACGAGGGCTGGGGTGTCTTTGAGGTAGTAGGAGGCGATGCCGAGGGCGCGGAGGCGGGTGATGTCGTGGGTGGTCTGGCCGGCGGGGGTGAGGGTGAAGTCTTTGACTTCCTTCCATTGCTCCCATTTGACGTAGGTTTCGATCAAACGGGTTCTGCCGTAGCTGGAGGAGGTGCTGGGTTTTTCGAGGGTGTTGTAGGCGGGGTGGCGGGGGATGGCGATGAGGCTGCGGGCGAGGGCTGCGGCGTCTTTGGCGCGGCCGAGGTCGTTGAAAGTGCGGGTCAGCCACTCCTCATTGTGTGCATAGTTGTGTATCTGATCCGGCAAAATGTAGGTGCGGATCATGTAAGCGTGATCGACCCGGGTGCTGGCCTCCTGCTGCCAGGCGGCGTCGTCGGGGCGCTTCAATTTGGAGAAGGTGTGGCCGGGCATGTGCCACATGTGGGCGATGCCGGGGGCGGACTGGCCGCAGAGGGCGCCGGATTTGAGGGCGAGGATGGGTTTGCTCTGATCCCAAAGGTGGATGCGGTAGTGGTGGGAAGGATGGTTGGGGGAGGCGGCGAAGATCTGGTCGATCAATGCATCCAAAGCCTGAAGGCTGGAGATGGGGGCTTCATCGCGGGAGAACCAGACACGCCAGACGAGGAAGGCCTTGGCCTCGATGTCCTTGGGGTCGTCCTGCACGAGAGTTTCGAAGTCCTTGATGCAGTCGAGGCTCTTTTGCTTTTTGTCGCGCTTGTCGTCATCGCGGTAGAGGTTTTCGAGGGTGGAGATCCACTTCTGCTCGCGAGGGGTGGCCTTGGACTTGAGGGGGGCGGCTTTTTTGATGAAGGCCTTGGCGCGACGCTCGTTGTTCACGTTGGCCATGGACATACCCCAGTAGGCCATGGCGCATTCGGGATCGATGGCAGCCACCTGACGGAAGGAGCGTTCAGCTTCGTAATACCAGAAGCCATGGAGCTGGCCGACACCCTGGGTGAAGAACTTCTGGGCGTCGGGTTTTTTGGAGCTGATGGGGAAATGGATGTCTCCGCACCCCGGCATGAGAACGGCCGCCTGGCGGGGACCTTCGTTGAAGGCTTCACCATTGGCAGAGTGGCCGGGGTCTCCGTAAGCAGGGAAAACCGAGATCGCCGTGAGAAGGATGAGAGGGAAGTGACGCATGTGGAGATGGCTAGAACGCTGATCGTGGCGGGAAACTGAGGATTAAAATGCAAAATGCCCGGTGGTGCTACCGCCGGGCATTCGCAAAGGTTGGGATGGAGTGTGCCTTATTTGCCGTAACCTGGCAGGGCTTTGCCGTTTTCGTCGATGTGGCCGGTGGTCCAGAGGATGGCGCGGGTCACGAGTTCAAGGTAACGGGCGTCTGCGACGGTGGCGGTGTTGTGGCCGATCGTGGTGGAGAAGATTTTGGTCTTGTTCGGGCCGTATTCATTGGTCCAGGCCACGACGCTGGAGGCTTCGGTGGGTTTGGCATCGGGTGGGAGGGTTTCGCCCTTTTTGGCTTTGGGCGGAACGACCTGATGGCCGCTGGCGAGAGCCTTGCCGGTGAGGATCTGCACGTTGTTGTACAGCTCCTCGTTGATGGTGGTCCAGTTTTCGAGGCCCTTGGTGATGGGGTGGGTGGTGTCGGTGAAGGAGATGTCGATGGGCTGCTGAGGGCCGTGGCCGGTGGACTGGAGGCCGAGCATTTCATACCAGCCGGAGTTGTCGGAGCCGGCTTTGACGGGCTCGCGGAAGTTGCCCCAGCGGTAGCTGTGCATGGCACAGTGGAGATTGACGGCGGGCTTGCCGGCCTTGTGGGCATCGAGGATGGCTTTCACATAGGCGGGGTCCGTCACGTCCGCGCTGCATTCGTCGTGAACGATGACGTCGAAGTCCTTGGACCAGTCCTTGGCCTGGTAGATTTCAAAGGTGGCCTTGGTAGACTTGTCGGGGTTGTAGGCGACATCGACGATGGCGTTGAGACGCGCTTCGATGCCATCTTTAAGCACCATGTGCTGCTTGTCATATTCGTGGCAGCAGCCGCCGGCAACGATGAGGACGCGCAGTGGCTTCACAGTGGTGTCCGCGGCCTGGGCCAGAAAGAGGGCGGCGCCTACGGTGAGAGTGAGAAGGGGGAAAAGGAGTCGCATGGGCTGGAGTGTTAAAGAGGGGGAGTATTGGTTGGGAGTGCTGATTGCAGCGTGGATGGAACGGGATGTCGAGCGGGAAAATTGCGGGCTGCTTTGACAGGCGGTGGTTCTGCGGCATGTCTGCGGCGTGGGAGATTTTTTAACGTTTGAAGATTTGATGAACTGGGACGCGGTGGCGGGGCGCTTTGCGCCGCCTGCACGACTGGCGGTGATCGGCGATCCGATCGGCCACTCACGCAGCCCGCAGATGCACAACCCGGCGCTGAAAGCCTGCGGGAAGGACGCGCAATACATCCGGGTGCAGGTGCCGGTGGGACGGGTGGCGGAGGCGTTCCGGCAGTTTGCCGCCTGCGGCTTCCTCGGCGTGAACATCACCATTCCCCACAAATTTGAAGCGCTGGATGCGGTGGATGTGCTCGACTCTCTGGCGAAACAGCTCGGCGCGGTGAATACGCTTGCCATTCGCGAGGGCAGGCTGCATGGCTACAACAGCGACGGCCCGGGCTTTCTGCGAAGCGTGAGGGAGGCCTTTGGCGCGGAAATTCAAGATTTGCGAGTGCTGATTCTCGGAGCAGGTGGTGGCGCCGGCCGGGCGGTGGCGGTGCAGAGCGCGCTCAGCGGCTGCCCAAAGCTGACGCTGGTGAATCGATCCCGGTCGAAGGCGGAAGCCGTGGCTGCGGAAATTGGAGCTCTCGGGGGCAGCCCTGATGTGTGCGTCCGGCCGTGGGAGGATGAGGCCTTAAGAGAAGCACTGGCAGACACCGACCTGATTGTGAATGCAACCTCTCTGGGAATGAAAGCCGATGACGCCCGGCTGCTTCCCTCTGATGCGGTGGAAGCGCGGCATCTTGTCTTTGACATGGTCTATCGCGCTGGAGGAGAAACCACCCTTCTGGCGGATGCGCATGTGGCAGGGGCCCAAACCGTGGATGGTCTGACGCTGCTGCTGCATCAGGGGGCGATCTCCTTTGAGCACTGGTTTGGCCAGCCTGCCCCGCTGGAGGTGATGCGTGAGGGCTTGCAGAACGCAGTGAAGGCGTGAGATTATCCCCTATCGAATGACTTCTTCGCGCCATTTTGTACTCAGCTTTTTCGGGCCCATGCTCGCGGCGGGCGCCTTTTGCGGGCTCACGCTGCTGATGTGGAACTTTCTGGAAAAGCACCACATCCCGCCGCTGGTGACCATGCTGGTGGGCGGGCTGGGGGTGGGAATGGCGACACGCTGGTTTGTGAGAAACTGCGTTTCCGTGACCTGCCCGTTCTGCCGCGGGCAGAGCTATGAGATCCCGAACCGGGCGAACCGTTTCATGTGCCAGGTCTGTGGCAAAGATCATTAGACCAACTCTTAAAAATCTTGTCACATTGCCCGGGCGGGGGGAGATGCCCCATTGGCTGCGTTGGTCGCTTGCCTGTTATCTCAAATAGCAGATGGCGCTCCCGCCTTGCCACTGAGGCCGCTGCGCTCGCCGGTCAAAATGACCATTTTTTTAAGAACTGGTTTAGGAAATGTCGCAAGAAAATAAATCGGCTTGCTGAAAGTCATGAAAGTCGTTACCTATGGCGAGCGTTTGAGTCCATAGGCTCTGCCAGCGGCTTTCACAGAAAGCGCTCTTTTTCGATTTTTTTCTCAGCATGATTTTATTTTTGACGCGCCCACACACCCCGCATGAACGGGAGAAGGCGAGCGCGTGCGTGCTGGAAGCGAGTCCGCGCTGATCATGATGTTTTTTTCAGCGCGCTTTTCCCAAACCCTTTTCCAGGTGCCTGCCACACGGCGGCCTGGAGTTCTGAACACACCCGGAGGTATCCCATAAGCAATCCATTCCAGCAGTTGAGCGGCGGCAATTTTGCGCCACGTCCCCAGCAAAACCAAGGCACAGGCGGTCCGCCGAGGCCAGCAGGTCCGTCAGGCCCAGCGAACTCGGCACCGCGCCCGGCCGGGCCACCGATGGGTGCCCCACGTCCAAGCGGGCCTCCGCGCCCCGCAGGTGGCTATCAGGGATCAGGTGGTGGCTTCCGTCCAGGTGGTGGTAACCGCCCAGGCGGCCGGGATCGTCCGAACGGTCGTTTTGTGGATCAGACCCGTGTGAACGAGCGCATCCGTGCGCCGAAGGTGCGCGTGGTTGAGGAGGATGGCCATCATCAGCTGGGCATCCTGGCGACGTCTCAGGCGATTCGAATCGCGAAAGAACGCGGTCTGGACTTGGTGGAAGTGGCGCCGAACGCGGACCCGCCCGTGTGCAAGATCGTCAACTACGGGAAGTACAAATACATCCAGGAGAAGCACAAGAAGGAGGCTCATAAGCACCAGAAGGGCGGCAAGGTGAAGGAAATGAAATTCCGCATCGGCATCGACCCGCATGACTACCTGATCAAGATCACGCACGCGGAAGACTTCCTGGCAGAAGGGCACAAGGTGCGCATTCAGCTGCAGTTCCGCGGACGCCAGATGGCGCACCAGGAGCTCGGCCACCAGCTTGCCAAGAAGATCAAAGAAGATCTCATCACCATGGGGCACGTTGACCAGGATCCGCGCATGGCCGGCCGTAACATCAACATGCAGCTGAGCCCGCTGCCGGAGCGCCAGCGCCACCGTAAGTTCAAGACGCACCTCAAAGGAGTCACGGAGCATCACGAAATCGAGCATCACGAGGGGCATGACCCGCGTGAGGACAAGCATGACGAGAATGACGATCACCATGATGACGACCATCATGATGAGAATCATAGCGATGCTGCCGCCGCGCCTGTGGCCCAAGCACCGGCGCCGGCTCCGAAGGCGGCCAAGCCGCCGCCCACACCGCCGCTGGAGTAGCAAAGCATTTACACCCACCACGAAGGGGCAGGAGTTTACGCTCCCGCCCTTTTTTCTTATTCCAATGAATCACGATAACGGGGGCTGCTTTGGGTGTTTTGATAGTATCGTGCCGCCGTGAATACGGGAGACTCATACGACATTGATAATGCTGGGCTGGTGATCCTCTCGCCGTTCTTTGGCAAGCTGCACGAGAAGCATGGCCTGCTCGAAAAGGGTCGCTTCCGAGATCACGCGGCGGCGGAGCGCGGGGTGCATCTGCTCCAGGCCGTCGTTACCGAGGAGGCTGCGGTGCCGGAGCAGGCGCTGATCCTGAACAAGGTACTCTGCGGACTCGCGCCGGACATCCCTGTGGTGCGTGAAGACGGTCTGGCGGAGCAGGATCGTACGCACACGCAGATGCTCCTGCAGTGCCATTCAGAACTGGCCAGTTGTGGGCAATGTCTCCATTGACGGCTTTCGCGCCTCCTTCCTCTGGCGACTTGGTAAACTCACCCGAGGGGAGGATTGCTGGCTGCTCACGATTGAGCACCGTGGCATTGATGTGCTCATGTCCTCGATCCCATGGAGCTTTGCCGTGATCAAGTCGCTGTGGATGGCTGATCCCTTGTATGTGGACTGGGTCTGAAATTTGATCCTGATGAAAACCAAACACAGTCCCGAAGACAGGCCGAAAGAGGGCCATCCGGAAAGCCTCGATTTCGCCACCGTGGCCGGCCGTGAGATGGCCTGGCTGGAGCAGTACATTGAAATCCGGCTGCCTGCCTACTTTAAGGGCATCTCCGCTGCTGAAGCACCCACGCCGCCGCCGCCTTCTTATGAGCCAGGAGCGCATGCCTTCGGGGATCTCATTTTGCGCCTGAAGATGAAGCACGAGGAGCGCCTGCTGCTGGCGCTCGCGCTCGCACCTATCGTTGCGCCGCAGATTCTCGACATCTTTCTTCATCACACGGCGGAACGGGAACACCTCACCGAATTCGGCGGGATCAAAGGCACCACGCATCGTGGATTTTTGCCCACGGGAGAAACGGCCTTGTTTTTGCTCGCAGGCACTGATCTCGCACTGAGGTTCAGCCTGCTGCCGCTGCTGGAGCCGGAGCATTGCCTCTACCGCGAAAACATCCTGCGCTATCAGCGTCCGGCGGAAAATGAGCCGCCGCAGTGTGGCGGCCTCATGATTGCCCCGGCTTTTCTGCGGCGGATGATCAGCGGTGAAGAACAGAAGCCGGACTTCAGCACCGATTTTCCGGCCAAGCGCCTCATGACGCATCTGACCTGGGATGATCTCGTCCTCACGCCGGATGTGATGGCGCAGGTGGTGGAAATCAACTCGTGGGCGAAGCACGGCAGGACGCTGCTCGATGAGTGGGGCCTCGGTCGGCGGATCTCGACTGGGTATAAGGTTCTCTTCCACGGCCCGCCCGGCACCGGCAAGACGCTCACGGCTTGCCTGCTGGGGCAGTCGCAGGGTGTGGATGTCTGTCGCGTCGACCTGTCGCAGGTGGTTTCCAAATACATCGGCGAGACGGAAAAGAATCTGGCCGGCGTGTTTGATCAGGCCACGGACAAGAACTGGATTCTCTTCTTTGACGAAGCGGATGCATTGTTTGGCCAACGGACTCAGACGCCGCAGTCGAATGATTGCGACGCCAATCTAGGGGTGGCCTGCCTGCTGCAACGCGTTGAGGACTTCCCCGGTTTGGTGATTTTCGCGAGCCATTCTCGCGCGAATCTGGCCCCGGCCTTTTCACGCCGCCTCCAAGGAAGCATTTACTTTGCGCCGCCGGACCGCACCCAGCGCCGCCGCCTGTGGGAGAGCGCTTTCCCGCCTGGCCTCACACTGGAGCCTGAGGTGCAGCTCGAAGATCTGGCGCGCGAGTATGAAGTGACCGGTGGCCAGATCGTGAACGTGGTGCGCTACTGCGCGCTCAAAGCCATCGAGCGAGGGCCACGTGTGATCCATCTGAAAGACATCCGGTGCGGTCTGAAGCGAGAACTGGGGAAGGAAGGGCGCGCGGGGTGATGCATGGTTGAAAATCATGGGGCAGATGAGCATTGAGCCGCATGAGCGTTGCGGAGAAGGGGGCGTCCTGTCTCTGGTTCGAACCCTCTCGGGGATGTGGAGCGTTGTAGGAGCAGTGTGATCCCGATTTTTTAAACCATAGCAGAGGACGCGTTCAGTGAGGCCCGCAGGGCGGCATGACGGTTGTCTCAGCGCGGCCCAAACTCAAAGGAGATTTTACACTTGTCCGTCTCAAGATAGGTTCTGCATATCTTTGAAGCCGCAAAAAGTCCCGATCATGAACGCAGCGAATCACACAGGTCTGCCCGACAAACTCAAGGAGGGCGTCGAGGCTCTCTCCGGCCTCTCGCTCGATGGCGTGAAAGTTCACCGTAACTCTGCCAAACCCGCGCAGCTCAACGCCCACGCTTATGCCCAGGGGGACGACATCCACTTTGCTCAAGGGCAGGAAAATCATCTGCCGCATGAAGCGTGGCATGTGGTGCAGCAGGCGGAGTGCCGGGTAAGGCCCCGGGGGCAATTCAAAGGCAGCGTGCTGGTGAATGACGATGCAGGGCTGGAGCGGGAGGCTGATGTGATGGGACAGGCCGCGATAAGGCAGGACTGAACAGGATAGCTGCCAGTCGTGAGATCGATGAAGCGGTCTGTGAGACTCTATGCCACGGAGCCGGCGAGATCCTGCATGGCTTGCTTCATGTCCGGCGGGCCGAAGGAGGAGGTGCCGCAGACGAAGAGGTTGGCGCCGTGCTGTTTGGCGATGGGGGCGGTGTTGGTGTAGATGCCGCCATCCACTTCGAGGTGGAATTTGAGGCCGTGGGCGTCGCGGTAGTCGCGTGCAGCGGCGAGCTTGGGCATGGTTTCCTTTTCCATGAAGGGCTGGCCGCCGAAGCCGGGGACGACGGTCATGATGAGGAGGAGGTCGATGTCCTGCACGTAGGGCAGGGCGGCCTCAAAGGGGGTGCTGGGGTGCAGGGCGAGGCCGCAGTGCAAGCCGGCGGCGCGGATACGCTTGAGGGTTTCGGCGACGCTGGTGTCGTAGGTGGCTTCAACGTGAATGGTGATGTTCTGGGCACCGGCTTTGATGAAGCGCTCCAGGTAGTGATCCGGCCGGTGGATCATGAGGTGCACGTCGAGATACATGTCTGTGCATTTGCGGACGGTCTGCACCATTTGCGGGCCAAAGGAAATGTTGTCCACGAAACTGCCGTCCATGACATCGAGGTGCAGCCACTGGGCTCCGGCAGCTGAGGCGCGTTTGACTTCGGAGTCGATCTTCGACCAGTCAGAGGCGAGCAGGGAAGGGAGGATGAGGTTTGTGGTGTGATGCATGCCTTCTTCTTAAAGGGGCAAGGTCTCAAGTTTCAAGTTTCAAGTTTCAAGTTTCAAGTTGTGCGGTTACAACACGCCGTGGACGAGCCTCTGATCATCAATCCTTTCGACGACGAACATTTCATGCGCGAGGCGCTGCGGCAGGCACGCAAGGCGGCGAAGCAGGATGAGGTGCCCATTGGCGCGGTGATTGTTCATCAGGGCAGCATCATTGGCCGTGCGTGGAATCAGGTGGAGACGCTGAAGGATGCCACAGCGCATGCGGAGATGCTGGCGCTGACGCAAGCGGAGAGCGCGCTGGGGGACTGGCGGCTGACGGATTGTGATCTGTATGTGACGAAGGAGCCGTGCCCGATGTGTGCGGGGGCGATCATGCACTGCCGTGTACGGCGGGTGATCTTTGGCTGTCCGGATGTCAAGGGTGGGGCGGCAGGTGGATTTTGGAACCTCCTGCAGGCGCCGAATTTGAATCACCGGACAGAGATTACTCCGGGGGTGCTGAATGACGACTGTGTGCGGATCCTGAAGGAGTTCTTTGCCGAGGCGCGGAGGCGCCGTGCGGAAGGGCTGCAGCATAAGAAGGGGGCGGCGAAGGAAAGGGCGGATGAGGGGGGACTGGTGTTTGACGGGCCGTGAGGTGATGGTGAGGAGTGATGGATGGGTGGATGGTGCTTGAAATGGGGCGATGGAGATGGGATGGGGAACCCTGAGCCGTGTAGGTTCGGCAGACGTGGCCCCGGCTCATTGGAAGGGGGTGACGACAGCCTGTGTTTTCTTTGAGGGACGGCTCGGCCTTCCTAGCTCCTGCGAATGAAGGAAGTGTGAGAACGGGCCGGGGCTGCAGATGTGGAGGCAAAGCGGTCATGCCGCCTCCGCCAGCACTTGATCGCAGATTTTTTCGCGGAGATAGTTGAGGAGTTCGCGTGGGGTTTGGTTGCGGTTCTGACTTTCCACCCGCCCCCAGTTGAGCAGGGGCCAGAGCTGGAGGAGGGGCATGCCGTTTGAGCTCAGGGTGAGGGTGTTGCCACAACGGCAGTTGGCCAGGGAGACAGTGCCGACGGGGCGGAGGGGCTGCCAGTTGCCGAGTTCGGCGTCGTAGGGGATGGCATCGCCCTGGTGCTCGGTGTTTTGAAGGTACTCACGAAAGGTGGGATACTCGCGCTGGCACAAGGGGCAGGTAAGGGGGAAGAGGCCCTCCAGGTGATTGCGCATGGCAGTGACGACTTCGGCTTCGGTCATCATCGGATGTCGCCTGGCTGAAGTGATGGGGATGGGTCTCGGAGCACTGGAGGATATGGAACCTTCCAGCCAGCCGGCCGTTCAATTCATAAGCAGCTTTTTTTTGATGGGGCCTCAGCAAGGGTAAAGGGACCTCCCAAGGGGGCATCGGCGCCCAACCGTGCCGTTGTCTCCTGGCGCGTTCTCCAGCTAAGGAGCGTATCCGGCGAAGGAAGCGACGACACGGGGCTCGCTGCCGGCTTTAAGTGCAAACACCTCGCAACTCGCGGCGTAGGGATCGCCGGTGTACCTCGTGCCGAGGTCGTCGGCGAAGTCTTGAAGGAGTTCTGCGTTGGCGGGGAAGACATACAGAGCGTGGCGGTCAGGCGCGGCCACCCAGATCTCCGGGCCGAAGAGTTCGGCAAAAATTTTGGGCAGGGAAGGAGCCACCAGCAGGGTGGCGTAGAGGGAGGACTCACCGCGATAAACCGCGTAGGCGATCTTGCCGTCGTCTCCTTTGATGAGCTCGGGTTTGATCTGCAGGAGGCGTTTGTCTGCAGCGGACTTGGCGCGGGCGGCGAAAGATTCGACGCTGAGGCCCAGCTTGGCGAAGCTTTCTTCTGAATGCACCTCCACACCAGTGAGGGCGGTGGTGGACTCACGGAAGCAGGTGAGAACGGTCTCCTGAGAATTGGGCAGCGTGATGGAGTAGGGGCCGCGCATAGCTTTCGGCTCGGGCATGAGAAGGAGAGACTCGAGCTTGCGGTCCGGAGCGGCGGGCTGCTGGGAGAACAGAGGAATGGCCGACAGGAGCAGCAGGAGGCAGGAAAACGGAATCGGGCGCATGAGACGGAAATGTGGAGCGGAGAGGCGGGGGAAGCAAATGGCGCGGATCTCGCACGAGACCGTGGGAGAGTCCGGCATAGAAACATGCAAGAAGGACCCAGGGAGGGCTCAAGGGGAGCGAAAACGACGTTGGCAGAGCAAGTTCTTCACAATGGAAGGGGTATTCGGCCTGAAAATGGGAATAAATGTTTCAAAAAGCTTTAAAAAGAGCTTGCGGGGTCTCGGGGACTCGCCAGAATGCGCGCTCCCAAGGCCCAGCCTCCCCCATGAAGCTGGCAAATAAAGAACCTCCACGGAGGCTCTTCATTATCGGAACCAGAACCGGAAAAGTCTGCGTATGCTCACTGTGAGCATGGCGCGCTGTCTCCTGATACTGGCTCCGATAAGCCAAGGATCACAGCTCTTTCACACCATGCCCACCATCAATCAACTCGTCAGACACGGCCGCAAAGACAAAGCGGTAAAGTCGAAGTCTCCTGCGCTTGCAAAGTGCCCGCAGCGTCGCGGCGTCTGCCTTCAGGTGATGACCCGCACCCCGAAGAAGCCAAACTCCGCTCTTCGTAAGGTGGCCAAAGTTCGTCTGACCAACGGTTACGAAGTCATCGCCTACATCGGTGGTGAAGGTCACAATCTTCAGGAGCACAGCATCGTGCTCGTCCGTGGTGGTCGTGTGAAAGACTTGCCCGGTGTGCGTTACCACATCGTCCGCGGTACGCTTGACTGCCTTGGCGTTGACGCCCGTCGTCGTGGCCGTTCCAAGTATGGTGCAAAGCGTCCGAAGGCTGGCGCCGCCGCAGCTGCTGCGAAGAAGAAATAATTTTCTCTGACCCCACCCTTTATCTCATACCGTCATGGCCCGCAGAAAACGCGTTTATAACAAAGAGGTTCGCAAGGACAGCCGCTACGACAGCGAACTCGTCGCAGCCCTCATCAGCAACATCATGCTTGATGGCAAGAAGTCGCTCGCCGAGCGCATCGTCTACTCCGCCATTGAGGCGCTCAACGACAAGACCGACAGTGTCGATCCTCTTGAGCTCTTCAACCGTGCGATTGAGAACACGAAGCCACGCGTGGAAGTCAAGGCCCGCCGTGTGGGTGGTGCCACCTACCAGGTGCCGCTTGAAGTTTCCCCCCGCCGTCAGGAATCCCTGGCCATGCGCTGGATCGTTGGTTTCGCCCGCGGCCGCAAGGGCCAGGCAATGCACCGCGCACTGGCCAATGAGCTGAAGGACGCCGCACAAGGGCAGGGGAATGCCGTCCGCAAGCGCGACGACGTCCACAAGCAGGCACAGGCGAACCGCGCGTTCGCTCACTTCCGCTTCTAATTCACCTCCGATTTACTTTCTCGTCCCCTTTACGTTTTAACGACCCCATGTCGAACCCCAATTCCCCCAACCGCGAATTCCCACTTGAGCGCACCCGTAACATCGGGATCTGCGCCCACATCGACGCGGGCAAGACGACCCTGACAGAGCGTATTCTGTTCTACACCGGCATGATCCACAAGATCGGTGAAGTGCATGACGGTGCTGCCACCACCGACTGGATGGAGCAGGAAAAGGAGCGCGGCATCACCATCACCTCCGCCGCTGTGACTGCCAAGTGGAAGCAGCTGAAGGAAGCCGGCATTTATAAGAGCCGCGAGCTGGAAGACATCCGCGTGAACATCATCGACACCCCCGGACACGTGGACTTCACCGCTGAAGTGGAACGTTCCCTCCGCGTGCTCGATGGCGCGATCTTCGTGCTTTGCGGCGTGGCTGGTGTGCAGCCCCAGTCTGAAACGGTGTACCGCCAGGCTGAGAAGTATGGTGTGCCTCGTATCGCCTTCGTGAACAAAATGGACCGCACCGGCGCCAACTTCGCCAACGTGGTCAACGATGTGCGCAAGAAGCTGGGTGCTCCTGCATTTCCGATTCTGATTCCGATTGGTGCTGAGGACAACCTCATCGGCCAGATCGACGTGGTGAACCAGAAGTCCATCATCTATTCTGACGACGAAAAGTTTGGCTCCAAGTATAATGTGCGTGACCTCGAAGGTGACGAGGTTGCCACGGCCAAGGCCGCCTATGATGAGCTTCTCGACGCTGTCTGCAGCAACGACGAAGAACTGGGCATGATGTTCCTCGAAGAACAGCCCATCGGCCCGAAAGAACTCAAAGCCGGCCTGCGCCGCGCGGTGATCGCCAACAAGATCATCCCGATGGCTGGTGGCTCCGCCTTCAAGAACAAGGGCGTGCAGTATCTGATCGACGCAGTGATCGACTATCTCCCCGGTCCGCTCGACATCGAAGCCCAGAAGGGCACCGTGGTGGACGAACCCGAAAACATCGTGGAAGCCAAGCCGGACGACAACGGCAAGTTCATCGCTCTCGGCTTCAAGCTCTGGTCCGACAAGTTTGGCCGTCTCGTGTTCTTCCGTGTGTATTCCGGCAAGGTTTCCAAAGGTGACACGATCTACAATCCCCGCACCCGCAAGTCCGAGCGTGTGGGCCGCTTGATCCAGATTCAAGCCGCCGTCCATAAGGACATCGACACCTGCTATTCTGGCGATATCGCCGCCCTCGTGGGTGTGAAGGACGTCCGCACTGGCGACACCTTCTGCGATGAGAGCCTCGAAGTTCAGCTTGAGCCGCCAACCTTCCCAGAACCGGTTATCTCGATGGCCGTCGAGCCAAAGACCAAGGGCGACCAGGAAAAGATGGGCAACGCCCTCCAGCGCCTCTCCGAAGAAGATCCTACTTTCTTCGTCAAGACCGACGAAGAAACCGGCCAGACCATCATCGCCGGCATGGGCGAGCTTCACTTGGAAATTCTTTGCGACCGCCTCAAGCGCGAGCACAAGGTGGAAACCAACACTGGCAAGCCACAGATCGCCTACCGCGAAACCCTCACGAAGGAAGCCGATGGCGAAGGCAAGCTGGTCAAGCAGTCCGGTGGCCGCGGTCAGTATGGCCACGTCGTCATCAAGGTGCGCCCTGGTGAAAAGGGCTCCGGCATCGTCGTCGAAAACAAGGTCGTCGGTGGTACCATTCCGAAAGAATTCATCAACCCAGCCAAGGCAGGCTGCATCGAAGCCGCTCTCAACGGCATCATCGCCGGTTACCCGGTGATCGACATGCACATCGACCTGGTCGATGGGTCGAGCCACGAAGTGGACTCCAACGAAAACGCGTTCAAGATGGCAGGCATCTTCGCCGTCAAAGAC
>NZ_JBGAGS010000001.1:0-591000 GCF_044226605.1 Prosthecobacter sp.
TCGACTTCGTCCTTGAGAGCGCCGACGGCTTTGCCGCGTGCGACTTTGGAGGGGGTGTAGAGAGCGCCTTCGATACGGTCGCCAGCGACGGCGTAGGCGATTTCGAGAAGCTCGTCCTTCACCAGCATGAGAGGAACTTCGCGCTTGGGCTTGCCGGCGAGCTTGGTCAGCTCTTCCTGGGCGGCGACGATCTTGGCGACTTCGCCCTGGGCGAAGTGGAGGGCTTTGACGAACTCGGCTTCAGGGAGTTCGTTGGCGGCGCCTTCGATCATGATGACGTCGGTCTTGTTGCCGACGTACACGAGGTCGAGGTCGCTGTCGAGGCGCTGGTCCTGAGTAGGATTGATGATGAACTCGCCATTGATGCGGCCGATACGGACGGCACCGACTGGGCCCGCGAAGGGGATGTCGGAAACGCAAAGAGCGGCGGAGGCGCCGTTCATGGCGCAGATGTCCGGATCGTTTTCGCCGTCAGCGCTGAGGAGGATGGCGACGACCTGGGTGTCGTAGTAGTAGCCTTTCGGGAAGAGCGGGCGCAGAGGGCGGTCCGTCATGCGGCAGGTGAGGATTTCCTTTTCCGTGGGGCGGCCTTCGCGCTTGAAGTAACCACCAGGGAAGCGGCCTGCAGCTGAGGCTTTTTCCTTGTACTCGACGGAGAGGGGGAAGAAGTCCTGGCCGTCCTTCACTTTCGTGGCGGAGACAGCGGTGACGAGGACGATGGTATCGCCCATGCGGACGGTGACGGCGCCGTCAGCGAGCTTGGCAAACTTGCCGGTTTCGATTTCGAGGGTTCCAGCACCGAGCTGGATTTTTTGGGTATGGATGGCCATAGGTTGGCGTGTGTTGTTTGTTTGGTTTTGGGGAAATTAAGATTCCAGGCTTCGGCCCGGCGGAGGTACGTCAGTGCGCACCAAGCAGCATGAACATCGGCTGAGCCGACATGCGTGAGGAAGCCAGAAACAGAAAAAAGGGGGCGATGTGCGAGACATCACCCCCCTTTTGAAATTCTGCTAGCGGCGGAGACCGAGGCTCTTGAGCAGCTTTAAATAGCGCTCGTTGGCGGTCAGCTTGAGGTAGTCAAGAAGCTTGCGACGACGTGCAACCATCTGAAGGAGGCCGCGACGTGTGGAATGATCTTTCTCATGCGCGGCGAGGTGCTGCGTCAGAGCGTTGATCCGCTTCGTCAAGAGGGCCACCTGGACGTCGGCGCTGCCGGTGTCTTTTTCGTGGATCTTGAAGGAGGTGGAATCGATGGTGGTTGCTTCGCTCATGGTTCTTTAAGAATGGCCGGACAACTTGTCTGGCGTGGTGATATTCTGGGATGTGGGGCCGCGAAGGAACCATAGATGGCTTCTTTGGCAAGGGGAAGTTTAAGAGAGTTTGCGGTTGTTGGCGATGGTTGGCCGGCAGGGGAGGTTTGCCATCGTTGGCGGTGGTTTGCGATTGTTTGCAGTGGTTGGGCAGAGCCGGAAGGTTGAAGAGGCGATTTTTGGAATTTTCATAATTTGGGGCGGGGACTTGCCAGGGGGGGGATTTGGATGCACTGGAAGCCCCCCCTTCCCTACCCATCTATTTATGTCACGTACGTACAAACTCGCAGTTCTCCCAGGTGATGGCATCGGCCCTGAAGTCATGGCTGAGGCGCTCAAAGTTCTTGATGCCGTTGCGGCCCGCTCTGGCCTTTCTTTTTCTTATAACCATCAGCTTGTGGGTGGTGCGGCGATCGATGCGGTGGGCAAGGCGCTGCCAGCGGAAACGGTGGCGGCTTGTGAGGCGAGCGATGCGATTTTGTTTGGCTCCGTGGGTGGTCCGAAATGGGAGAAGCTGCCGCCAAATGAGCAGCCGGAACGCGGTGCGCTGCTGCCGCTGCGCAAGCACTTTGGGCTGTTTGCGAATCTGCGTCCGGGGATCTGCTACCCGGCGCTGACTTCCTCCTCGCCGATCCGTCCGGATTTGGTGGAAGGCGGATTTGATGTGCTGTGCGTGCGCGAACTGACGGGCGGCATGTACTTCGGCCAGCCGAAAAGCCGCACGACGCTTCCGGATGGCGACATCGAGGTGATCGACACGATGGTTTATAAGAAGAGCGAGATCGTGCGCATCGCACATGTGGCGTTCAAGGCTGCGCAGCTGCGCCGCAAGCATGTGACGAGCGTGGACAAGGCGAACGTGCTGACGAACTCCGTGCTGTGGCGCGAGACGATGGTGGAAGTGGCGAAGGAATATCCTGATGTGACGCTGGCGCACCTGTATGTGGACAATGCGGCGATGCAGCTGATCAAGGCGCCACGCAGCTTTGACGTGCTGGTGACGGAGAACCTGTTTGGCGACATCCTCAGCGATGAGATGGCGATGATCGCGGGATCGCTGGGCATGCTGGCGAGTGCGAGCCTGGGCAAGCCGAAGGGCGATGGCCTCTATTTCGGTCTGTTTGAGCCTTCCGGTGGCACGGCCCCGGACATTGCGGGCATGGGCATCGCGAATCCGATCGCGCAGATTCTTTCGGTGGCGCTGCTGCTGCGTTTTGCGCTGGGCCTGGAGAAGGAAGCGGCGAGCATTGAGTCGGCGGTGAAGAAGGTGATCGATGACGGGCTGCGGACCGGGGACATCTTCAGCAACGCGCCTGGTACGAAGAAGGTGAACACGAAGGAGATCGGCGAGGCGATTATCGCGGCGCTGTGATTTGATTATGATTCCAAAATCGAACGCTGTGCTGACAGAGGAACCGCTTTTGTAGGTGCAGCGTTTGAGGTTGGAGAATGAGCCGATGGCTCTGCCGATGACTTTGGAGGAGCGGAAGGCTGACAGGAAGAGGCTTGACCGGCTGAATCCCGGGAATCGGTTTCGGCTGATGTTTGTGCAGCCGCTGCTGCTGCAAGAGGCCGTGAGCTGCACAGAGGGCCAGCCCTGATGGCGAAGGGGAAGCGTTGTCCCCTCACCCCAACCCTTTGACTCACTGCGTTCGCCTTCCGGGCTGCCTTCGGCAGTCTATCTCCGCTGCGCTACGGTTCCCCGAAGAGTAACCGGGAGCCATGTACGTCAGTGGCGTGGAGAGGGAGCGCTGCTTTGGACAGCAGCGTTTTTAGACTTCATCTGACGCAGGAATTCATCCACATCAAAATCTGTCACGACCTCGTTGCGTGCGATTTGATCCAAGCCCACCTGGATGTCGTTGCGCAGTGATTCGAACCTGATGCGATCAGGCCCGTGATACTCAGGGGACAAATCCGATGGCGGGGATGAGTTCATTCGATTTGGGATGGATCACCCATTCACCACGTTCACCGGTTTGCCTGCGAGGAAGGCTTGGAGGTTGGCGGCGGTGATGTCGATGAGGCGGGAGCGGGATTCGCGGCTGGCCCAGGCGACGTGGGGGGTGACGAGGCAGTTTTTGGCGGTGAGGAGAGGGTTGTCGGCTTTGGCGGGTTCGACGGAGAGGACGTCGAGGCCGGCGCCGGCGATGCGGCCTTCGTTGAGGGCTTTGGCGAGGGCGGGTTCATCGACGAGGGGGCCACGGCCAGTGTTGATGATCATGGCGGTGGGCTTCATGAGGCCGAGAGTGCGTTCGCCGACGAGGTGCTTGGTGGCATCGGTGAGGGGGCAGTGGAGGCTGATGACGTCGGACTGGCGGAAGATGTCGTCGATTTCGGCGGCGGTGACGCCGGCGGGAGGCGGCTCTTTCCAGGTGCGCTTGGAGGCGAGGACTTTCATGCCGAAGGCGACGGCGATGCGGGCGACGGCGCTGCCGATTTCGCCATAGCCGATGATGCCGAGGGTGCGGCCGGAGAGCTCGATAATG
Organism: Prosthecobacter sp.; assembly: GCF_044226605.1. GTDB lineage: Bacteria > Verrucomicrobiota > Verrucomicrobiia > Verrucomicrobiales > Verrucomicrobiaceae > Prosthecobacter. The sequence goes on from NZ_JBGAGS010000001.1 coordinate 3,800, forward strand.
GGATGGTCGTAGTAGCAGAAGTCGGGGCATTTCACCCAGCCGCCATCGGCGACGCTCTGCGCGGCGTGGCCGACGTGGTTGGTCATTTCCAGCATGAGGGCGATGACGTGCTGGGCGACGGCGGGCGTGCTGTAACCGGGGACGTTGGTAACGATGATGCCACGCTCTTTGGCGGCGACGACATCGACCACATTGAAGCCAGTGGCGGTGACGCCGATGTATTTGAGATCGGGGAGTGCGGCGATGATTTCGCGGGTGAGAGGAGCTTTATTCGTGATGACGATCTCGGCACCGGAGCAGCGGGCCACGGTTTGATCAAGCGGGGTGCGGGGGTGCACTTCACACGGGGCGATGGCTTCGAGAGGCTGCCAGGAGAGGTCGCCGGGGTTTGCGGTGTGGGCGTCGAGAAGAACGATTTTCATGAGAGCCGCACCCTATGGCGACGAATTGGCGGCGCTCCACTCAAATTCGACGGAGCAAGATGCCACCGAGCAGCATGCCGAGGGCGCTCCAGGCGAACCAGTGGCCGACGGGCTGAAGCTGCTTTGCAGGCAAGAGTCCGGCGGTGATGGTGGCGGTGTCGTATTTGGCGAGGGCGGCGAGGCTCTCGGGTGTTTTGCCATTGAGGCGGTATTCGGCGGGATAGGGGGCGTGGTAGTGTTTTACTTCCAGCTTGTCGTGATCGCGGTCGTGCATGCGGAGGCTGAGGTGCTTGCGGGTGCCGATGGGAATGCGGGCTTCGTAACGACCGAGGCCGGTTTCGCGAATGGTGACGTCCTGCGTATTGCCATTTTCGTCGAGCGACTGGGCGGCCCAATGGATGCCGGAGACGGGCGTGCCATCGTCGCTGCGGCGGTCGATTTTCATGATCCATGCGCCGTCGCGGATTTCGCCGCGAGATTCCATGCCTTCGACGTCTGCTTTGCGCAAGGCACCGCGCAGGACCTGGGCCCAGAAGCGGCCGCAGCCGTCCCAGGCGAGCCATTCGCCGCCCCAGACTTCGGTGAGATCGCCGGTGTAGGCGAGGCCGATGCCGAGACCGAAACGGCCGACAGCGAGGAGAGGATCGCCATTCTCCGCGCCGAGGAGAACCTGGGCGGCGGGCTTGGCTTCGGTCATGACATAACCGAGGACGACGGGGAGGCCTTCGGCTTCGTAGCCGGCGAGCATGGGGTGCTCGGTGATGCCGATGTGGGTGAAGACGCCTTCCTGCACGGCGCTCTTCGAGGCTTGGGTGGTTTCCTTGGTGAAGATCTGCGGGAGGGTGGCGGGGTCGTTGCTTTCGTAATAGCGCCCCTTCCCTGCTTCGGCGATTTGCGCGAGGAGTTCGCGCGCCGCGCCTTCGCCGAGGCCGACGGTGGAGACGGTGACGCCGCTGTCGACAAGCTGCTGGACGAGGCCCATGTGATCGGCCTCCTGCGTCTGACCATCGGTGAGGCAGATCATGTGCTTCACTTTGGCGGTGGTGCGCTCCAGCATGTCTTTGGCGGCGACCATGCCGGTGTACATGAAGGTGCCGCCGCCTTCGGCGATGGAGTCGATGGCGGCCTGGATGGTGCCTTGTTGTGAAGCGGGAGTCATTTCGCAGATGATCTGGGCATCGCCATCGAAGGCGACGACGGCGATCTGATCCTGCGGGCCGAGAAGTTCGGCGGCGCTCTTGGCGGCCTGTCGTGCCATTTGCAAAGGCAGGCCAGACATGGAGCCGCTTTTGTCGATGACCAAGGCCATGGCGAGAGAGGGCTTTTCTTTTTCTTTTTCGAAGCGGGAAACGAGCGGGAGCACTTCTTCGACGGGGGATTTGTAGTAGCCGCCGAGGCCGAAGCTATTTTCGCTGCCGGTCATGAAGAGACCGCCGCCGAAGTCGGAGACGTAACTGCGCAGAAGGCTCATCTGGCGCGGGGTCATGTCGGTGGCGGAGATGTTGGCGAGCACGATGGCATCGAAGGAGAGCATGTCTTCCATGCCTTCGGGCAGGCCGCGTTTGCCGCGGAGATCGACATCGAAATCCTGCTCTTTGAGCGAGCGGATGAAGGGGCGCATTTTTTTCTCGTCCTGATGGATGACGAGGATGCGCGGCTTGCCACGGACGGTGATGGTAGTGGTGGCCTGGTTGTTGATGGGGAAATGATCACGCTCGGGGACGATCTCAGCGCTCCAGACGCTGGGGCCGGGGGTGGTCATCTCGGTATCGAACCAGACTTTGGCATCTTCGCCGGGCTTGAGAGCGACGGTTTTTTCCTGAACGGCGACGCCTTTATTGAGAAGGCGCACACGGGTGTTCATGGGCTGATTGGCGATGACGCGCGCGGTGAGGCGGAGGACTTCACCGTGGAAGGCGAAGGGGGAGGTGCTCTCAAGAGCGACGAGGGCGGCCTCGGGTTCGCTCAAGGTTTTGAGGGTGGCGAATTTGACGTCCACGCCTTCGCGCTGGAGTTGTTCGAGGGAGGTGTCCACGCCGTTCTCGGTGTCGATGCCATCGCTGAAAACGATGAGGCGTTTGGCTTTGCCGGCGGGGAATGCGAGGCGGGCGGCGAGGAGGGAGTCGCCGAGGCGGGTGTGAGAACGGAAGGCATCATCGGCGACGCCTTTGGTCCAGTCCTCGAGCATCTTGGTGAAGTCGGGGAGCTTCTTGTCGCGCAGGCCATTGGCCATGGCGAAGAGGGAATGGGTGTCCTGCGGGCGGAGGGCTTTGATGCCAGCATCGATTTGTTTGAGGGCGTCTTTGGCGGATTCGAGATCGACGGACTGGGAGACGTCCACAAGGAAGACGACGTGGGCTTCGTCGGTTTCTTCGCCGGCATAGGGCTGGCAGAGGGCGAGCGCGAGGAGCACGACGCCGAGGATGCGGAGAGCGAAGGAGGTGGCTTTGAGGCCAGTGGGGCGGTCAACGAGAGAGCGCCAGTAGCCCCAGCCTGCGGCGAGGAGGATGAGGAGCCAGAGGAGAGGGGTGAAGGTGGTGAAGCTCATGGCTGGCGCACCCCCATCATGAAAAGGTGGTCTGGGTCGGGATGGCGAATCGGGACAAGGTCAATGGGCACCACCTGACCGTCCGGCGTAGCAATGAAATTTCCTGGGTGCGCATCAAAGACCGCCAGATCGTCATCGACACGATACCAGTCGTTTGATCGTGTCTTCACAAATCCTTCCGCCGTCATGTAGGCATCAATCAGCTTCTGAGCTGGATGATCACCCAGAATGAATGTTTGTGAAATCACCACAATCACGAGGCCCTGCTCGTCATCAAATGTGACCTCAATGATCACGTCGTCACCAAAGACCTTGTTGTGCAAGGCCATTCGAGTCAGGTATTCAAATGGCAGAGCATCCGTGCTCCCTAGGCCACCGCTGCCATAGAAAGCAGTGCGTCCAAACTGATTCGGATAAGTGTATTTGTAGATCCGACTAAAGTCAGGGTGCTTCCACGTGCGGTGCTCACGACCAAAAGCGATCTCCGTGGAGCCTAGCCGGTCACGCCATTCACAAGGTGCGCCGAAAGAGAAATGGTACCCGGCTTGTCTTGAGGATCCAACAAGTGCCTGCGTCTGAACTCGGCGTAGAGTTTCGCGTTCTCCGGATGGTTCCGCTCCATCTGGGCAAGAAATTCCAGATAGGTAGGATTGCGCTGATTCAAGCGCACTTTGCGGAGAGCGTCCGGACCTGTGACCATGGGGCAAAGATTGCTCTGATCCGGTGTGAATGTCAAACTCGGCACTCATCCGACTTTCCTCCTGTCGTAGAGGATGGACTCGGTGACGAGGACGCCGAGGGCGAGGACGAGGAGCCAGTAGCTGGGGGCTTCGCCGCTGGCGATGGGTTTGACGCTTTCTTTGAGCGTGTCGTTTTTCAGGAGGCTTTCTTCGGGGGAGACGAGGGAGGTGGCGAAGGTCCAGGAGTCGGCTTCGTGGAAGCCGGTGGTGAGCATGGGGCCGAAGGGTGTGGGATCGGCGCGGCCGGGAACGCGGGCGGAGGAGCCGGTGGCAAGCGTGGCGGGCGGCATGTCCTCGCGATGGGTGAGGTGGGCGGCGGCGTTGTGGATGAGGACGGGGAACCAGGCGCTGAGGTAGAACTGCGCGGCGAGGGGATCGAGATTTACGACGCAGACGGTCTGTGCACCCTGGCGCATGAGGTAGATCAGCGGCGGGCCGGATTCATCGGCGACGAGAACGACGGCACCGGTGGGAGCGGTAATTTGTCGGGCGCCGGCGAAGGTCATGGTCTCGGCATCGAGATAGCGAAGGAGAGGATGATCTTTGGCGAGGACTTTGGGAACGGGTGCGGCGATTTCAGCGCCGACATTGGACCACACGGTGGATGCGCCCGAGGGCTGGAAGACGACGGTGCTGATGTCGGCAGGGACTTTGCCTTTGCTGAGCATGAGTTGCGCGGTCTTGGAGTCTTGCGCGAGGGAGAGGAGCTGATCACTGCGCTCGAAGGCGCTGACGGCGTTTTGGAAGAAGAAGGGATCGTCGGCCAAAACGGCGACGGGCACGGGCTGACGTGGCGGGACGTAGAGGTAGGCGGTGTTGTCGCTTTCCAAGGAGTCTTCGAGACCGAGCGAGGCTTTCCAGCGGCCGGTGGGAGCGTCATCGAGCGTGAGGGTGATGGCGGGATTTTCGCCGGGAGTCAATGTGACGGGGATGATCTTCACCATGCGATTGGAATCGACATGAGTGAGAGTGATGTCGGTCTTAACGGGTTCGGTGAAGGAGGAAACGGGGAGGATGAAGAGGCCGAGGCGTGCGGGGCCGCCGGGAACGCTGCGGAGATCGGCGCGAGCAATGCCGATGTTTTTGGCGGAGTCGGTGATGCGCAGGACTTCGAGATTGGGCAGGCGGTCGGGGAGATCGAGGCAGCCATCGGTGATGAGGAGGACGCGGGTGTCCTTCATCCATTCGTCGCCGGGTTGCAGAGCGCGGAGGGCTTCGACGCGGGAGGGCAGTTCGGTGGGTTGGATGGCATCGACGGCTTCGAGCAGGGCTTTGCGATGGCGCGTAGGATGCTCGAGGATGCGGGTGACTTCGGCGAAAGAGGCGACGGCAGCGCGCTGAGTGCCGTTCATGCCGGCGATGAGATCGCGGGCGCGCTTCTTGGCTTTTTCGAGGCGCGTGGTGGCACCGTCTTTGGCTGACATCGAGGCGGAGTGATCGACGACGATGAGGAGGTCTTTGCGTTCATCTCCGGCGAAGTCCGGCTCTGCCAAGGCGAAGGCGATGGCGGCGAAGGCGAGGGCCATGAGGAGGAGAGAGAAGACATCGCGCAGGCGCTTGAAGAGAGCGGAGGCTTTTTTCTCGGTGAAGATTTTCTGCCAGAGGAAGAAGGCGGTGACGGGCTTTTTGCGCGGCCGGACCTTGAGGAAATAGATGGCGGCCAGCGGTGCGAGGGCCGCGAGCGTCCAGAGAAATGCTGGAGCGAGAAGCGTCATGTGACGAGACCTCCGCGACGCAGGAGATCGGTGATGACGGCTTCAAACGAAACGTCGGTATTGGTGGAGAGGAAGCCGAGGCCGCGCTTGGCGCAGGTTTGCTTCAGGCCGGTGTTCCATTCGGTGATGGCGTCTTCGTAGAGCTTGGCCTCGCGAGGGGAGATGGTGACGCGCTCGCTGCGGCCGGTTTCGACGCACTCGAGGGTGACGTCCCCTTTCCACTCACAGCGGAGATCGTTGTCGTCGAGGGTCTGAAGACAGAAGACTTCGTGCTTGTGCCATTGGAGGCGGCTGAGGCCTTCTTCGTAGCCGCCGGGGAGAAGGAAATCTGAGATGACGCAGACGAGGCCTTTGCGGCGATGGCGTGCTTCGAACTCGCGGGCGCAGGCGTTGAGGTCGGTGTTGCCGCCGAAGGTTTGTGCGGCTTCGAGAGAGCGGAGAAAAGGGATGACTTGATTGCGGCCGCGGCTTGGCTCGAACAAAGGCTGCAGGCGATCAGCGAGGCCATAGACGGCGAGGCGGTCAAGGGTATTGAGCGCGATGTAGCCGAGGGCGGCGGTGAGCTGCTTGGCGTAAGCGTGCTTCGAAGCCATGGACGGGCTGCAGTCGATGAGGAGGTAGATGGTGGCGTCTTCTTCGAGTTCGAAGAGCTTGATGAGGAGGGACTCGAACTTGGCGTAGATGCGCCAGTCGATGCTGCGGTAGTCATCGCCGAGAGAGTACTGGGCGTAGTCGGCGAAGGTGATACCCGCGCCTTTTTTGGTGCTGCGACGATCCGACTGCAACGAACCACCCAGGATCTTGCGCGCGAGCAAGTAGAGCGATTCGAGGCGGCGGATGAAGGCTGGATCGGTGAGCGTCATGCCTTCACCTTTTCGATCACATCGGCGATGACTTCGTCGGTCTTGACGCCTTCGGCCTCGCCTTCGAAGGAGAGGAGAATGCGGTGGCGGAGAGCGGGAGTGGCGGCTTTGGCGATGTCCTCGCGGGCGACGTGATAGCGGCCATCGAGGAGCGCGCGAACGCGGGCTGCGGCGAGGATGGTCTGAGCACCGCGAGGAGAGGAGCCGTGGCGCACGTATTTTTTCACGCGGTCCGTTGAATTTGCATCGGTGGGGTGGGTGGCGCGGACGATTTTGACGAGGTAGTCCTGCACGCTGGCTTCGAGAGGGACTTCGCGGACGACCTGGCCCATTTGCAGGATGTCATCGCCGGTGGCGACGGCATTGATTTCGGGTGTCGATTTGCCGCCGGTACGGTTGAGGATTTCGATGAAGTCGCCGTGGCTCGGGACGGGAACGAAGAGCTTGAAGAAGAAGCGGTCGAGCTGGGCTTCGGGGAGAGGATAAGTGCCGTCCTGCTCGATGGGATTCTGCGTGGCGAGCACGAAGAAGGGCGAGCCGAGATTGTGCGAAGTGCCGGCGACGGTGACGCGCTTTTCCTGCATGGTTTCAAGCAGGGCGGACTGGGTCTTGGGAGTGGCGCGGTTGATTTCATCTGCGAGCAGGACGTTGCAGAAGACGGGGCCGGGCTGGAACTCGAAGACTTTCTGGCCAGCGCGTTCGACGAGGATCTGGGTGCCGACGATGTCGGCGGGGAGAAGATCGGGGGTGAACTGGATGCGCTGGAATTTGAGATGGAGGGCTTTGGCGAGGGTGTTGACCAAAGCGGTCTTGCCGAGGCCGGGGACGCCTTCGAGGAGGACGTGACCGCCGCAGATCACGGCGCTCAATACCTGCTCGATGATGTCCTGCTGTCCGACGATGAATTTGGAAACTTCGGCTCGGAGTTTTTCGAAAGTCTCTTTGAAGTGAACGACGGAAGCGGGTGTATCAGGCATGTGGATAGATTGGGAGAAATGACGAACAAAGAAGCGACCTCTCAGAGTCAGCTTTACTTGGCTGCAGGTGTTGCGGCTTTTTCATCGCCGACCTGCTGGATGCCTTTGAAGTATTCCTTCACGCCTTCTTTGACTTCGGCGGGCACGTCTTCGCGCTGGATGAAACTTTCGACCTGACGCTGGAAGGCTTTTTCCTGGAGGGTGGCGGTGCGGGTGGCGCGACCGGTGCCGCTGTCTGCGGACTCGATGCTGGTGTTGCTGGGGCCGCTGCCTTTCTGGCCGGTGAGCTGATCGCGATTGCCATTGTCCTGGGTGGCTTCGCTTTCAGAGCGACGGCTTTCGACGGTGGCTGAACCGGCTTTTTTGCCAGGCTTGAGGCAGGCCTTGAGACTTTGGCATTCTTTGTCGCACATGAAGCCCTGGCATTTGCTGGTGCACTGGCCGAGCGAGAGGAGTTTCTTCATCACATCACGCTTTGCGGAGGACTGGCACATGCTCTGGCAGAGGCTTTGCAGGGCTTGATTGGCCTGGTTCTGGCAGTTCTGGCACTGGCTTTGATTTTGATTGGGATTCTGTTGCTGCTGCTGGAGCTGTTGTTCCAGATTTTGCACGGACTGCTCGAGGGCGGTCATCTGCTGGTCCATGCTTTGCTGACCCTGGCTGCCTTGCTGGCCCTGAGACTGCTGCTGATTCTGACCGCTCTGCTGAGAGTTCTGATTCTGGCTGGACTGCGATTGATTCCCCTTCCCCTGATTTCCCTGCTGGCCGGTGCGCTGCTGGAAATTGCGGGCAGCGGAGGCCATGCGCTGGGCGGCGGATTTGAGCTTGGCGAGTTCCTTCTGGGCTTCGTCAGGTTTGCGGACGTCGGCCGTGAGCTTCATCTGCTTTAGCTGCTCGGCGGCGTGGCGGTAGTTTTGCTCTTCGAGGGATTTGGAGATGGGCCTGAGCTCGGCGTTTTGCTTCATCTCCTGCGCGGCTTTGGCAAGAAGTTGCTCGGTTTCGCGCTGGCTGAGCTTTTGGGCGGCTTCGGCGATCTTGCGTTCAAGCTCGGCGTATTGGCGCATGGCCTCCTTGCGGTCTTTGGTCTCGCGCAGTTCTTTGACCCACTTCCGCCATTCGTCGGGATGGAGGAGTTCCTTCTCGTCTTCGCTGGCGGATTTGAGCAGCTCCTCAACCTGCTTTTCGAGCTCCTTGTTAATCTCGTCGCTCTTCAAGGCGGTCTCTGTTTCAAGCGCGAGGCGTTCGACGACGATGGGGGAGTTCTTTTTGAAACCCATGACGAAGCAGGACAGGAGCAGAACACCGGCGATGGTGAGCACACGCCGGGGCCACTGAACAGGAATGCTGCGCGGTGAGAGGGCTTGCACACGGACGGCGGTGGCCTCGGCCTGGAGGGCGATGAAGTCGCCTTCGCGATGCTCATCGCTGAAACCGAGGTGGGAGCTGATGGCGTCCTTCAGATTGAAAAACACATCGGCGGCACGTGCTGCCTTGCGCTGGGAGGCACGCCCGAACTGCCAGGCGACGAAGGCGATGACGGGCAGAGCGACCGCCGCGGCAAGGTAGCCGGTGGAGGGTACCGCATAACCTTGCAGCACCCAGACAAGGCACCAAAGGCTGAGCCCGGTGCCGACGACCAACAGCGAACCGCTGAAGGCCCGGACGAGCCAGGCGAGATCCAGACGGGCTTTCACAGCAGACAGAAACGCGAGGATTCGATCGTGAGCAGGCATGGGGTGCGGAATTGAATGGGTTTTACCAGAGCAAGACGTTTAAGACAAGGCTTTGCTTGGGTTTACTTGGAAAGCCGAGTGATGGCAGTCTCGACGGTTTTTTTAACACCTCCGCCCAGGCGCTTCTCTTCGAGGGACTTCAGCACTTGCAGGGCCTCGGGCTTCTTGCCGGTGCGCTCCAGGATTTCGGCCTGCTTGACGGCGTAGCCCGCGGCGAGGTTGTAGTCCTTTTCGTTTTCTTTTCTGGCTTGCTCAAAGGCCAGGGCGAAGAGAGGAACGGCAGCATCGTTTTTGCCATTGGCGGAGAGGAGGTCGCCAGCTTCGCCGGCGGTGCGTCCCATGCGTGGCAGGGCTGTGGCGATCTGAGGGGCGACGAGTGCGAGTTCGTCCGGTTTAAATATGGTGCTCTTCTGCACGACGTCCGCGACGAGGTTTGGAATGCCGGGACCGGCGGCGGGATATTTGGCGACGCACCATTCGTCCTTTGCCACAGCGGCCACCAACCCGGCGCGCTCCTCGGGAGTGAGGCGCATCTTTTTCTGAGTGCCGGAATACTGGCGGACGAAGGTCCAGATATCCCAGTCATCGATGACGCGCTTTTTGAGATCGCGGCGGTCCTCCTCCTTGAGACCTTTGCGCCAGGAAGCAAACACCTCGGGCTCGTTCAAAGCGAGGTGAATGAACCATTTCTGGCTGACGCAGTCGGACACATGGTCGTCGCGCATGTCGGCGGGAGTTTTGGAGATCACGTAATCGTGGAAAGGGAGAAGCCCACGGATGTCCGGCACGCGTCCGGCCTCGGATTCACGGACCCAGTGCCAGTTGGCCACCCAGGTGGGGCCCCAGCCGGATTCCTTCAGGACGGAGCGCTGGAGGTAGCTCTGGCTGGAGTGGACAGCAAGAGCGCGATCGTAAGCGGCGAGGGCGGGTTTGAGATCCCCATGCGCGGCTTTCCAACCGCATGAGAACTGAAGGGGCTTGAGCTGGCGCCAGTGCTCCCAGGTTTGATCCATGGCACCGATTGCTTCGATGTTGGTCTTGGCGGCGACTTCATCCACGACATCGCGAATGGCGTCCGCGGCACCGTAAACGTTGCAGAGGATTTCGACGCAGTCCTTGCGCATCTCTTCATCGGAAAACTTGGTGTCCTTGAGACGCTTGGCGATGTCGATGAAACGATCGTCCCTGCCCTTGAAGCGGGGGATGGAGGCCTGCTCGGTCTTGGAGGGATCCTTGATGTAGGAGAGGTAGAGCTCGCCAAGCAAGGCGAGACCGGGGTCGCCACAGGCTTCCTTGAACGCGGGGAGATTGTCTACGATCTCCTTGCTCCAAAGCAGCTCCTTTTGCGGGTCCATCAAAAAGCCGCGCCATTCGGATTTGAAATGTTCTGCGGCGAGCTTCGGCTGGCCGCCGAGCATGAGACTGACAATGCCGGACTGCTCATTGCTGAAGGTGTGATGAAAGCGGCGCAGCATCTCGCGCATCCAGTCATCCTTGCCGGAGCGAGCAGTCATGCGCAGCATGCTGTTGATGACCCAGTCACAGGGTTCGTATCTGCTCGTGCCACCGTTGACGACGCGGGACTGCCAGGCATCCCAGTGCTGCTGAGCGTCCGCCAGCCAGGCATCGTCCACCGGGAGAAGATTGAAGGCGCGAAGGATCCAGCCGTACTGATAGCCGTGGATGCAGTCTTTCTGCTTCATGGACACAAGGGCCGCAGCGGCACCGAGCCTCGCGCACTCGGGGTCGATTTCGTCATGAGACCAGTAGGAAAGGAAATGCACGAGGGCCTGACGCACGCGTGGATTGGCCTTGTCCGCACGGAGCAGGGTGCGGTGGTGCTCCCACGCGGGCTGAATGCCCCCGAGTTCTTCGACGGCTTTTTGAGCGGCGACATTCTGGCGCGACTGCGAATCTGTGCTGAGGAAGAAGCGACCGGCGAAGTCGAGCTCCCGGCCAAGTGCGAACTGCGGGTGGGACGCGGGCATCTTGGCTGCATACTTCATGGCGGGCACGCGCAGGCTCTGAGGCAGCCTTTGATAAAAATCGAAGAAGGCCAGAGGCATGAGGGTGTGCGGCGTGTCCTGCATGACCTCCGCCGTGCGCGCCAGCATGGCGTCAATACCGCGCCCCATGGCGGCGGCACCGCCGTTGTTGCGCCAGATTTCCACCAGCACCTGGCCATAGCCGCTGTTGGCTGCCCAGCCGTCCGAGGAAAGACTGCCCGTGGTGTCCTCATGGCAGAGGCGCATGGCGAAGGCCATGGTTTCGGGCTTGGGCCACTCCTTTTTCAACTCGTCCAGAATGTTGGAGCGGCTGGTCCAGGCGTTGGCACCTGAGTAGCCATTCCATCCGCCGCTACGAATCTTGACTTCCATCAGCTCGCAGGCGTGGAGAAACAGTTTTTGCGCCTTGTCCATGTCGCCGGGGATGAGCGACTTCAGGATGTCTTTAACCTTTTCCGCGTAGCTGCTGGGATCGCTGTGAACATCTTCGGTGCGGGTGGCAGCGATCCATTTGTCGACCTCTTCGCCGGCTTTCTGGCGTTCGGCTCCGAGAAGAGGATCGAGGGCCTTCACCAAGGCGGGATCGGCAGTGGCGGGCTGGCCAAGCGCGGGGATCTGAGTCTTGAGCAGGCTGATGAAGGCAGGGCCGCTTTTCACCGGGATCTTCGCCACATCTGCCGCGCGACGTTTCACCAGAGCCGTGAGGGGGCCGCCGGGAGCGTCCTGAACGAAGGCCTCACACAGCTCCACCCCAAAGGTGCGCTGCTTCATGGCCGCGAGCTTGACGCGCAAACCGGCCATGGAGTCGCGATTTTCGCGCACCTTTTTGAGGAAGAGCACTTGAAGGCAGCTGGGATCATTGGGGAGGATGACCTCTTCGGGGGCGCCAAGCCAGCCGAGGGCCTCCAAACCGGAGAGCGTATGCTCGGGGGACTTCACGACCGCGGTCATGTTGTAGCCGACATTGCGCGTCCAGTTGGGATTTTCGACGGCTCCGACGAGACTGGCCATCTGCAGACCCGCGCCGAAGGTAGCGGGCTTGCGGATCAAGCTGTCGATGATCTGGAGGAGGGTGTAGGCCGAGGGATTGCTCAAAGAACCGCCACGGCCGTAGCGTGCATCAATGGTGGAGCTCATGTTTTTGGCCCAGGAGCTCTGATTGGAGCCCAGAGCTCCGGTGATGACCTGGAGAAGAAAGGGCCCCACAGCCGCGTCGGGGCGCAGCCTGCGGCGCGCGGCGAGGTAGTGAGAGGTGGCGTAGCCTTCACCAAAATTGCGCGACTGCTTCAAGCTGCCGGCCATCAACTCATCCAACGGAGTGCCCGCAATGCCGCGTTCCTCCCAGCGGTCAACCAGCCAGACCAAATAGGGATCGTTGCCGTAGCCGGAGGATCCCCGCCCGCTGACCGTGGTGAAAAAAGTCTTTGCCTTTTGAACGAACTCCTCGGGCTTGCAGGACCAGACATTCCACTGCGCCCGCAGGAGGCTGGTCTGTGCGCTGTCCAGAGCGCCTGAGGCCAGCGGCATGATCTCCTGCTCCACACGCTCCGGCTGGTTATCCTTCCAGGCTTTCCAGAAAAGAAATTCTGCGGGCGAAGGAGCCCACAAACCGGTGACTTCCTGATAAAAATTGTACCGGCGGGATAGAGAGCCCGACCGTCTGCCGCTGGAAGAACTCCTGGCCTCCTCGAGCAGACGACGGGCAGAGGCGGCCAGGTCTTCGATTTTATTTCCATCATGGATGGCGAGGCAGGCAAAACGGCGGAAGCCTTCTTCTGCCAGCGCGGGGTGCTTCATCAGTGCACGGCACAGGGCGTCATGCACTTCGCGACGCTTCATGGCTTCGGGAGAAGACGCGGGCAGGAAGCGGTCCTCGTCGTCCTCGTGGGACGCTCCTGGTCGGGAGTAGAGATGGACCAGCCGGGGAGCGCGGTAGGTCTGATTGGCCATGATGGCGGGAAGATCGATCATCCATTCCAAGCCTTTGATGCCAGGGCCGGGAGGCAGGGAGTCCAGCATGCCCGTCAGCGCGGCGATGATGTTCATGCGCCCATCAAAGGAAACAGAGTCGTCCCGGCGCAGCATGTCGGCAATCTGATTGCCGACAGCGCTTTGCTGGTAGGCGGCAAGGGGGACTTCCAACAGCAGTTTTACCGCCCGCGCCGAATCGGTGGAGGCAACCAAGGCGCACAGATGGAGACGAGACTCGAAGTGCTTGGGATTGGCCTCCATGATCTTTTCCAGCACTTTGATGGCGTCCAGTTTTTGCTCGATGAGCATCAAGAACTGCGCCTGCTCGTACAACTTTGAGACCGAAGCGCTCTCGCCGGGGTCAAACACCGCGCGAATTTTTGCTGACATGCCGGGCCTGGAGACCAGGCGGATGATCTCCTTGGCGCGGCTGGAAGCGTAGCTGCCATTGCCGTTTGCGGAATAGGCCAGCGCACGGCGCAGCTGGACCACAGCCTCCTTGAGGATGGCTTCGTCATCGCCGCCTGCGAGAAGTGTTTTCAGCTTGTTGGTATCGATGCTGGAAGTGGAGACATAGGGCTGAGAGCGTGTGGTGGACTGAAGAGGAGCCACCATGGCGATGCGGGACCACTGCTCTGCTTCATCCTGCATGCTGAGGGATTTCATGGCGGTGACGAGCTCCTCCTTCTGCGGGACACTGACAAGAGTGCTGCGAAGGCGGCGCAGCGCCATCTGAGCGGGTTCGAGAAGCGGACTGCCCGGCTGCGGCTTTAACTTGAGCGCCGCATGCACGACGGCGGTGTCAAAGGCGGGGCGGACGCTGAGGGGAACGTTCATGGGGGAGGCCCGCATGAGCAGTGCGGCCACACGGTCGTATTTTTCCTCAACGCTGTACCAGGAGGCGGCGAGCAGGAGATCATCCACGCTGGGATCTGAAGCCGCGAGGATCTGAGTGATTTCCTTTTCCACCTGGGCCACATCTCCGGCCTTGTAATACAGCACCGCGCGCAAGGCGGGCGTTTTGAAACCGGCGATGAAGGGCTTCAACCCGGCATATTCTTCAGGCTCGGGCTCGAGCTTGTCGTCTTCACGAGGATTGTAGATGTCCTTGCGCCCGAAGTAGAGCACCAGGGTGGAAGGCAGCTGGGTTCCGGCGGGGAAAGGCAGGCGGGAGATCAAATCGCTGGCAGGCCCGCGGCTGCGCTGCCGAAACTGGGCCGTGTATTTCGCCCATTGCTGGCGGGTCGGCTCGTGCTCCGCCCAATACCGCACCTCACGCTCGAGAAGGGCTGCGAACTCTTTCCATGCCTCCTGGGTGCGGCAGGCATTGGCTTCAAAAGGCAGGCCAGACTGGTACAGCTTCTGCTGCTGAGGACCTTCATAAGTGTGGTCCAGGTTTTTCAGGACAAGGGTCAAGATACGGCTGCGCAGCGACGCAGGGAGTTCACCCGCGGCTTCCTCTTCCCGCATGCTCTGACCGCCGCCGATCATGCTGCGCAGGTAGTAGTCTACCACACCGAATTTTTTCTGCTCGTCCGCAGGTGTTTTGTCAAAAAGATCCATGGCTTCGGTGAGAAGAGGTGCGCCGCGACCGGCGTCTGCACGCACAGCCTTGAGGGCGGCCTGGAAGCACAGCGGCATGTGCGTGGACTTGAAACGCGCGAAAGCTTTCGCGGCAGTTTCGAAGGGGACGTTTTCAGAATTTCCGACGATCCAGGCGAGCAAGCCGTCGTCGTCGGGATGTTTTTCCAGGGCGTCAGCACTTTCACGCAAGTTGAAGTACTGGTCTATTTCGAGCGCATCGAGGTATCGAGCCCCGGGAACACCCGCACGCTCGGCTTCCACGATCCAAGCTTTTTGCTTCTGCGCGGCCTCCCCTTTCATGACGCTGACCAGATGAGCGAGAGTCATGGCCCTGAGCTGGCCCAGGTTGGCTGGAGCCACCACTGCCTTGACGTTCTGACCGGACACACGGAACGAGTTTGAACGATAGTTGTAAGCCTGGTAAAAGGAGCCAGAACCTGTCAAACGGGACAGCTCTTCATAACCCTTGGGGATGTTCTTTTCGGTGCGCTCCGGCTGGAGCTGGTTCACCGCATTGGTCTTGCCGGCGGAGAGCACCGATGGGAGCTCCTGCGTCTGGCTCATCAAGCGGAGGAAGAGCGAGGCGGCGGCATCCCCCTTGCCCGACTCCTCCACTGCGACCGCCTGAATGTACCCAAGCCGGTAATCCTCCGGAAAGCGACGCAGCAGCGGCTCCAGGAAATTGACGACCCTCGGCCAGTCCTGCTGGGCCGACATGCTTTTGGCGAGAGTGATCGCGTCATCGACATCCATCTGGGCACCACCCGCGAGTTCATACAGCATGCGGTAGCCGGCATTTGCGTCTCCGTATTCGATCTGGATGGATGCGATCATCTGCTGCACGCGCCCGCCTTTGGCCCGTGTGGCGACGCGCTGCAGATCCTCGATGGCACGCTTCCACTGGCCCATTTCCAGCTCTGTGCGTGCGATCTGCATGGCGAGGTTGACGTCTTCAGGACGAAGACGCAGGGCCTCGCGCAGGGCGCGCTCCTGGTCTGAGGTATGGCCGGCCACGCGATAGATCTCCGCCAAAGCCAGCCAGGGCGCGGCGTCTGCACGATTGGTGTGCTGGCGCTCGACGAACTTCTCGGTGAGAGCCTTCAACTGCCCGCGATCATTGGCCAGACGAGCAAGGGTGCCGACCCAGCGCATTTTGTCCTCAGGCTTGTCCTTCTTTTCAAACAGCGAGAGATAGATCTTTTCCGCATCGCTCATCTGGCCCAACTCGGTGTAAGCGGCGGCGAGAGCATCCGCCACAGCCTCATCATCTTCAAATTTCCGTGCAGCAGACTGCAGGACCTTCAGGGCCTCGCGCCTTTTGCCATCAAGCTGCAGCAGATTTGCCTCCCGCAGCCATGGAGAAGAGGAGCCGGGGGAAAGCGTCTTCCAGTCGGCAACCCATTTCAGCGCCTGATCCGGCTTGCCCGAACGTTCGGCCAGATCCACGAGGCGCTGCAGGTTGGTCGAGGTCCTGCCCTGCGGCATGGCGATGAGTTTTTCCGCCTCGGCGGAAGCCCGCAGCCAGTCCTGGCGTGACTCCATGAGCTTTAAAAGACGGGTCTGTGCCGCGAACGCGTGTTCGGCGGGAATTTCCCGCAGCGTTTTTTCCGCGCCCATGCGGTCCTGCTTTTCTTCAAGAAGAGCGGCAAGCAGAACGCGCTCCTGAACCGTCGGGGAGGCTTTTTGCAGCGCAGAGAGAGTCTCTGCAAACCTGGCTTCGTCCGCATTCAGGCAGAGGATGACCTGGCGCAGAGCATCATCCAGAAAGTTGACATCCGTGGTGGCCCGGACGCGAGCCAGCGCCCATGGGATGGCCTCGACCGGCTTTTTGACGCTGAGCGCCGCATTGATCAGCAAACCTAGAAAACGATCGTCTCCCGCGAACTCCGCCTGGCGCTGCTGCAATACCTCCAAGGCCGCCTGTGATTCGAGGCGGGTCATGAGCGCCTGGCCCACGGCCATGACCTGGGGAAGATCGCCGTTTTTTGCCAGCGCCCGCCAGATGGCGAGAGCGGCGTCCCGCCGACCGCTGCGGTGGAGGTAATGAGCCTGGGCTTCCTTTGCAGCAGCGCTGTCCGGGAAAGCAGCCACCATGCGCTCGTAGGCCTGTGTGGCGTCTTCAGCACGGTCCCAGCTTTCATACAGTCGTGCCACGCGGAGATGATCGAACTCAGCGGCCCCTTTTGCGGCGAGGAATTTTTCGAGGGTGGCCTTCGATGCGGGCTTGTCCTTGGCACTTTCCTGAAGCGTGGCCAGACGGATGAGCAGTTCACGGTCGTCCGGGGACTGTTCCAGCAGGACATGGGTCTGGTCGATGGCATCCTTATACTTCTCGAAGCGAGCGAGCAGATCGAGGTAGCTCTCGCGCAGATCGCGCTGACCGGGAGTTTTTTGCAGCAGGGAAGCGTATGCTGCCAGCGACTTGTCTTTTTCGCCAAGCTCCGCCAGCAGACGCGCCCGCTGGCGCTCCAACGCGGTGCGCTGGGGGTGGGCAGCCTGCAGTTTTTCCAGCTCCTTCACCAGGCCGCTGAGGTTCTCGTCCCGGCGGAACACAGCCTCGACCTGGGCCAGCACTTCGCTTTCGATCCAGGTACCCTGTCCGGTGTTTGCAAGCGTGCCCGTCATCATGGCCAGGGCGGCCTCTTTCTTGGAGGCACGGAGCTGGATCTCCGCCAGACGAAGCTGGCGCACGACTTTGGCATAGGCGTCCTTGGTCTTGGAGATGAGCGCGAGCATCTGCGCCTCGGCCTCGACAAAGAGGCCTTCATCGAGCTGGAGTTCCACCACCTCTTCAACCAGATCCTCGTCATCCGCGCTGGCCTTGAGCAAATCCCGCCACGCCTGCAACGCCGCCTCCGGCTTGCCCGTGCGCAGCAGCCAGCGACCGCGCAACTGGCCAATCTCGCGGCCCATTTCTCCGTCTGCCGCCCCCTTGTCAGCGGAGGCGAGAGATTTCAGCGCGGTCTCGAAGTTCATCATGCGCGCCTCCAGCTTGGCGCGCTGCAGCCAGGCGCGTGTGTTTGAGCCGTCGCGCTCCAAGGCGGCGGTGTAGGCTTTGAGGGCCTCGGCTTCGTTGCCGCGCTGGTCATGAAAAATCGCCAGCAGGAGCAGATCTGCGGCCGTGCTGGCCCTGCCTGCTAGAAAGGCCGCCAGAGACTCGGCAGTGCCTGTTTCCATCCAGGCGGAGTAGAACCTGTCGTACACCAGCCCAGGCTGGGGGCGCTTCAGCAGCATGAGATGGTACTTTTCCGCCTCAGATCCCGGGGGCGGCGCGGACTGTCCGAAACAAACGAGGGTGGAGGCGAGAAAAAAGAACCAGATTCGCATAAAAGAAATTTCCGGCTCCTTTTAACAAATATCCTATGCCTCAGGCAAGGTAGAACCAGTGCAGCACAAGATTCGTGCAAGACAGGTGGCGGAAACCGCGCATACTCGGCCACCCAACCCGACCCCGCCGCCATGCGCCCCCTCCTCATCTCCCTGTTTTCCATCGCCTGCCTGTTTGCCGTCGCCGCACCGAACACGGAGGTAAAACCGCTGAAGGTCCTGATGGTCACCGGCGGGTGCTGCCATGACTATGAAAACCAAAAGCTCATCCTCAGCGAGGGGCTGAGCTCACGCGCGAACGTGGAATTCACGATCGTGCATGAGGAAGGGCCGGAGGGAAAGAAGGACAAGAGCCACAAGATCTCGATCTACGAGAAGGAAAACTGGGCCCAGGGGTATGATGTGGTCCTGCACAACGAATGCTTTGGAGCGATCGAGGACGTGGCGTTTGTGGAGCGGATCGCCAAGGCGCACCACGACGGCGTGCCGGCGGTGATGCTGCACTGCTCCACCCACAGCTACCGCGCTGCCAAGACCGATGAATGGCGCAAGTGCGTGGGCCAGACCTCCATGAGCCATGAGAAGAACCGCGATCTGCACGTGAAAAACATTGCTGAAGGGCACCCGGTGATGAAGGGCTTTCCCGCCGAGTGGCTCGATGCCAAGGATGAACTCTACAAGAACGAAAAGCTCTGGGAGCATTTCGTTCCCCTGGCAAAGGCCTACGGCGAAGACACCAAGAAGGACCACAACGTGATCTGGGTGAACGAATACGGCAAGGCCAAGGTCTTCGGCACCACGCTGGGGCATGGCAATGAAACGATGCAGTCTCCAGTGTACCTCGACCTCGTGGCGCGCGGCCTGCTGTGGGCCTGCGGCAAGCTCGATGAGAACGGCAAGCCGCTGCCGGGCTACGAGGCGAAGCAGAAGTAAGCGCCTAGCTCCGCAGCACCTGGTCCAAAGTCTTGAGCAAAGTTTCCGCCGAGTAGGGCTTTGGGATGAAGTGTTTTACGCCGGCGGCGGTGGCTTTGGCGACCATGTCTTTGACGCTCAGGCCGCTGGCGGCAATGATGCGCACGTGGGGATTCATGCGCATGAGAACCTGAATGGTGGCAAGACCATCCATGACAGGCATCATCATGTCCGTAAGCACCACATCGATCTCCCCCTGGCGCGCGGTGAACACGGTGGAGGCTTCGACACCGTCTGCGGCGAGAAGCACACGGTAACCGAAGGCTTCCAGTGTCTGGCGGATGATCTGCCGGACGGTGACTTCGTCATCGACCACAAGCACGAGCTGGCCGCTGCCACGTGGGAGCTGGGCCTCCGGCCGAACCGCTTCGGGAACGCCGCCGGCATCGTTCGCCGGCAGGTAGATCTGAAATTTCGTCCCCACCCCCAGCTCACTGTGGACGCGCATAAAGCCGTGATGACCTTTGATGATGGCGAGCGTGGTGGACAGGCCCAGACCGGTGCCTTTGCCAAGCTCCTTGGTGGTGAAAAAGGGTTCGAAGATGCGCTCAAGAACGTCAGGGGGCATGCCGACGCCGCTGTCCTCCACTTCAATGAGCACATGCGGCCCGGGTCTGGCCTCGGTGCTGAGTTCAGTGCACTGCCCGTCGAGAACAAGATTGCACGCGGAGAGCTTGAGGACGCCGCCACCCGGCATGGCGTCGCGGGCGTTGACACAGAGATTGAGCAGCACCTGATGCAGCTGGGTAGGATCTCCCTGGACCACCCAGAGGTCGTTCTCGAAGCTGCTGCGGATTTCGATGTTCTTCAGGAAGGTTTCGTTGGCGATTTTTTCGATTTCCCTGAGCAGGCGCCCCACCTGCACCGCCAGCTGCCTGCCTTCCACGCCCCTCGCAAATGAGAGCACCTGCTGCACCATGTCCGCCCCGCGCCTGGCGCTGGTTTCAATCGTGGAAAGAATGTTCAAGCGGCGGGCATTTTTTTCCTGCAGCTTCAGCAGCTGGATGGACATCATGATGGGAGTCAGGACGTTGTTGAGATCATGCGCAATGCCGCCCGCCAGAGTGCCGATGCTCTCCATGCGCTGAGAGCGCAGCAGCTGCGCCTCCACCTGCTTGCTCTCCGTGATGTCCTCCGCCGTGCCAACGATGCGCAGCACGGAGCCGTGTGAGTCCCGCACAGGGAATGCGCGATCATGAATCCACCGCAGGGTGCCGTCCGGACGCAGGATGCGGTAGCGCTCATCGTATTCGCCGCTGGTCCGCTTGACCGCCGTGGCCGCCGCCAGTCGTTCACGGTCGTCCGGATGCACAGCCTCCAGCCAGCTCAGCGGATTTGCATAGAGGCTGGCGCATGTGCGGTGCCAGATCTTCTCATAGGCCGGACTGACATAAATCATTTCGACACCGCTGGGATCTGTCATCCAGAACACCTCCTCGATGGTCTCCGCAAACTGGCGGAAACGCTTCTCGCTCTCACGCAGCGAAGTCTCCGCCTGCCTGCGCTCCACACCTTCCAGCGCAAGGGAGACGAGGTTCGACATGGCCAGAGCGAAGGTCTTTTCGTCGGCGGTCCATTCCCGCTGGGTGCGGACATGTTCAAGGCAGAGCACGCCGGTGCGAAACCCGCCTACAACGATGGGCACATCCAGCATGGACTGGATGCCATTGGGGCGGAGGTAGTCATCGACGAACTCGCTGGTGCTTGGATCGGTGGCGGCGTCATCGGCAACGATCATCTCCAGTTCGATGAGAGCGCGGAAATAGGCAGGATGAGTGCTGGCAGAAAGCTCCAAACCGGAGGAATGCCTGCCGTCCTCCCATTCATACAAATCCACGCAGCGGATGGCGGAGCGGTCGCTGTTATAGCGCCAGATGCTGACGCGGGAGACGCTCAAAGTCTGTGCGGCACCCTCGGCGATCTTGCGCAGAAGCAGCAGGGCATCATCACCATCGCCACCCCAGTGGCGTGTGAGTTCGATCAGGGTCTTGCGCTGCTTGATGAAGCGTTTGTCAGCTTCACGCAGCTCCATTTCCCGGCGGTTGATGTCGAGCGCAAAGCCGATGTCGACGGCCAGCTCGTCCAGGAGCTTGAGCTCCTCCGCGTCAAAGAAGTGCGCGGTGTCGGCGTAGAGATTGAACACACCGATGGTTTTGCCCCCGGACTTCAGTGGCAGCGAGGCCATGGAAAGGTAATGGTGACAAAGGGCGTCGGCGCGCCAGCTGACCGCAGCGGGGTCGTTTTCGATGTCGTTGCAAATGGCGTGCCCGCCCGACTGCAACGCATGCGCGGTGATGGCACAGCCGGGGCTGGATCCGTTCTCAGAGAGGATGGCTTCAAGCTTCTCCAGCGTGTCTGCAGAAGCGCCCACCTGGGCTGCGATGCGCAGCCCGCCCGTGGTGGCATCCAGCAGGCCGATCCAGGCCATGCCAAACAAGCCTTTCTCAACTGCGATGCGGCAGGCGGCCGTGAGCAGTGCCTCGGAGCTTTTTTCCCGCACGATGGTCTCATTGATGCCGCTGAGGACGGCATAGAGACGATTGAGCTGCTGAACGCGCTGCTCCGCCTTTCTGCGATCGGTGATGTCCTGCATCTGCGAGACAAAAAACGCAGGCTGGCCGTGCTCATCATTCACCATCGACACGCTGAGAAGCACCCACACGACGCCGCCCTTCTTGTGCAGGTAACGCTTTTCCATCTGAAACGTTTCGATCTCATGCCTGAGCATTTTTTGCACTTGTTCGAGGTCCGAACCAAGATCGTCCTGGTGGGTGATGTCCTGGAACGAGAGCGCAAGGAGCTCCGCCTCCGTGCGGCCCACGATGTCGCAAAGAACGCGGTTCACGCGGATGAAGCGGCCGTCCGGGGCGACGAGAGCCTTGCCGATGGGGGCATTTTCAAAGGCTGCGGCAAAAGTGGCTTCACTTTCGCGCAGGGCCTCCTCCGCGCGCTTGCGCTCGGTGATGTCCTGCACGGTGCCGAAACACTGAATGAGCGTGTCTCCGCGGTCATCAAAGCGTACCTCCACCTTCACGAGCACGTGCGCGATCTGGCCGTCCGCGCGCAAAGCGCGATACTCAAACGGAGCGATGACGGCCCCGGGTTTTGCGGCGGTGAGCTGCGCGCGATAAGCGTCATGGCGCACTCGGTCCTCGGGGTGCACCATCTCCCGCAGCAGGGTGTAATTCAGGCTGACGGACTGGGGCTGGAGACCGAATATGCGGTAGAGCTCGTCCGACCATTTGATGGTGTCGGTGGCAACCGTGTATTCCCAGCTGCCAATGTGGCTGATCAATTGAGCGCGCCCAAGGTCGGCACTGACCTGGGACAGCGACGCCTCCGCACGCTTGCGACTGGTGATGTCAACGAAAGTCGCGACCACATGCGGCTCTCCCTGAAGTTCGATCGTCTCCATGCTAGCGATGGCATGGAGGGTCGCGCCACTGCGCGCGCGCAACGAGATCTCCAGGTCACGAATCGAACGCTTCTCATCCAGACTTCGGCGAAGAACGGCCTCCGCCTGCTCATCGATGACAGCGAGCTCAACGAGGGAATGGTCCACAGCCTCCTCGCGTGACCAACCCAGAAGGCTCGAGAAGGCGTCGTTGACCTCCACCAAATGCTGATCACTGAGCCGTCCGATTGCAAGCGCAACAGGACTGCTGCGAAATGCCTTGATCAGACGAGCCTGCCCTTCCCGCACCATCTCCGTGACCTTTCTGCGCACGGTGACATCCTCGGTGAACATGATGAGGCCGCCGATCGAGTTGTCTGCCTGACGCCAGGGCTGGATCTCCCAGCGAATCCAGTCTGTCCTGCCATCCGCCCGGGCAAACGCCTCCTCATCACATTTGACTATTTCGCCGGCGAGACAGCGCTGGTGAATGGCCTTCCAGTGCTGCGGGATTTCAGGGAAGACCTCGTAGTGGCTGCGACCGACGACGGGCTGATCTCCGAGCCGGTAATCCGTTATCCATCGGCGGCTGACCACCAGATACTTCAGGTCACGATCCAGCATGGCGATGGCTGCGGGGCTGTGCTCAGCGTACAGGCGGAGCTGCTCCTCGCGCTCACGCAATGCACCGGTGCGTTTTTTGACCAGCCTGGCAAGCAGACCGCTCCAGCCGAGAAGCAGGGCCACCACCGCCGCTGCAGCGAGCGCGGTGTACCCCAGGTAGCGAAGATAACGCGGACTGCTCAGAGCATGGCCGAACCACCTTTTTTCGATGCGGGCGAACTCGGCCTTGCCGACATCCGCAAAGCCTTTCTCGATGACTCGCAGCAGGCTTGCATTGCCTTTGCGGACGGCACGGTGAAACTCACCAACGCTGATAGGCTCGGACATGCGGAAGTCGCCCTCGATGCCCCTCTTGTTGAGGAAATAAAGCGCCGGTGGTTTATCCACCACAAAGACATTCACCTTGCGCTCATGGGCGGCATTGATGATGGCCTCATAGTTTTTGTAGAGAAGCAGAGGGCCGATGCCCCTGGCCTGGAGCATTTGTGTTGTTGCATCCCCCTCTTTGACAGCGACAGAAAATCCCTGCAGCGAAGCCATGTCGGTGATGCCGGAAATGGTGGTTCGGAAAAAGATGGGAACCTGGATCGTGGCGTAAGGCGCCGAGAAATCCAGAAAAGCGACGCGATCCGGAGTTTTGAAGATGGTGTCAATGGCATCGAACTCCCCGGCTTTCATGCGTATGACGGCCTCGCTCCAGTCCATGCCGTGGATTTCAACGGTGACGCCTGTGGTTTTTTCCCACGCATGCCATTGATCAATGATGATGCCCTGCAGCCCTCCGGTGCTGTCCCTGAAAGAATAGGGAGGAAAGTTGTCATCCATCACCACTCTGATCCTGGGCTTCAGCGAAGGCGGCTGCCCGAAAGCCGATGATACGAGGGAAAGACAGAAAAGGAATGCGGCAAAGAAGCCTGCCGTGCGCACGAGCATTCGTGCCATCGCAAGACGAGGCAGCAGGCCTGTAGCTTGCATCATCGAACAAGCTTCACTCGTTTCAGCGTTTATGGATGTATTCTCCATGCCACACTTATGTCTGAGCACGTAGGTTCATCTGCATTCAATAACGCACCAACTTCAATGAGTCTAACGCTTTGAACACCAGACACTTTTAGATTTACAATGCTGAGGACCTGGGTGTGCTCATCAGTGCCAGGAGCTGATGATCCCGGCCCCGCAATACTGCATCGAGAGTTTTGAGCAACGTTTCCGCAGTGTAGGGCTTCGGAATAAAGTTTTTGACGCCTGCGTTAGCGGCTTTCTCCTCCATACCAGCAGCGTTCATGCCACTTGCGGCGATGATGCATATCTCCGGGTTCATGCGCATGAGAACCTGGATGGTGGCGGGGCCATCCATGAGGGGCATCATCATGTCTGTGATCACCAAAGCAACTTCAGAGCGATGGGCGGAGTAAAGGGAAACGGCCTCGGCACCATCTGCGGCCAGCAAGACGCGATAGCCGAACGTCTCCAAAGTCTGCTTGGTGATCTGCTGCACCGCGGCTTCGTCATCGACGACAAGCACCAGTTCCCCATTGCCACGTGGCAGTTCCGCAGGCGCATGCACCTCCACCTCCGTGCCGGCAGTGATATGTGCCGGCAGATAGACATGAAATGTGGTGCCTTTTCCGACTTCACTCTCTACGCGCAGCCAGCCATGATGGCTTTTGACGATCGCCATGACCGAAGGCAGTCCGAGTCCGGTGCCTTTTCCGAGTTCTTTCGTGGTGAAAAACGGTTCAAAAATGCGCTCCATGACCTCCGGTGGCATGCCTGTGCCGTTGTCCTCCACCTGAATGTGCAGGTAGGGGCCCGGCCTGGCTCCGGAAGTCATAGCAGCAGCCTGTTCATCCAAAATCAGGTTATTCGCAGACAGCCTCAAGATGCCACCATTGGGCATGGCATCCCTGGCATTGACGCACAGATTGAGGAGCACCTGATGGATTTGTGTTGGGTCTCCCTGCACCGGCCAGAGGCCCGCCGAGGTTTCATAGCGGACCTGGATGCTTTTCAAAAAGGTCTCGTTGGTGATCTTTTCGATCTCCTTGAGCAAATGGCCAACCTGCACGGCGAGCTGGCGTCCTTCCACGCCTCTGGCAAAGGAGAGCACCTGTTTCACGAGATCCGCCCCGCGTTTGGCGCTGCATTCGATGGTGCCAAGAATGTTCTGCTTCTGCGCGCTCCGCTCCTGCAGCTTCAACAGCTCAATGGACATCAGGATGGGAGCCAGCACGTTGTTAAGATCGTGAGCGATGCCGCCGGCCAGCGTGCCGATGCTCTCCATGCGTTGTGAGCGCAGAAACTGCTGCTCCAGCTTTTTCCGCTCTGTGATGTCGGTGTTGATCGAGAGGAGGGATTTGTGCCGCCCAAGAGAATCGCTGATCAGCGTCCAGCGCGATTCGACGATGACCATGCGGCCCTCTTTATCGTATTGCTGCAATTCCCCGGCCCACTCGCCCTTCGTCATGACCTCCTTCACGACCGCTAGAAACTGAGCCGGATCACGGCTGAGCAGATCCATCTGCGAACGATCCTGCACTTCACATGCCTGCCAGCCGTAAAGACGCTCAGCACTGCGATTCCAGTAGACGATGCGGTGCTCCTCCAGCCCGCAGACGATGATGGCGTCCCGCGCCTTGTCCAAAAGGGACGCCTGCTCGCGGATTTTATCCTCGGCCATTTTTCGCTGCGTGATGTCACGCATGATGCACTGCAGACGGCCGTCCGGAAGAATGGTGGCGCTGACTTCCGCAGGAAACAGGGTGGCGTCCTTGCGCCGGCAGAGCCACTCGCTGCGCACCACCTCGCCTTCACCCAACTGCGCAACCTCCGGGAGGATGCGCGCCATTTCGCCAGAGGCCACCATGTCCACATATCCCATGCGCACCAGCTCCTCGCGAGAGTAGCCCAGCATCTGGCAGGCAGCGGCGTTTACCTCGAGCAGGCGGCCAGCAGTATTTGAAACGAGAATGCCGTCAGAGGCGGATTCAATGAGGGTGCGAAACTCGGCTTCGCTCGCCCGGAGGGCCAGCTCAGCCTGCTTGCGAGTGGTGATGTCCTCGGAAAAAATTATGAGCCCGCCAATGGTGCCGTCCGCTTTGTGCCAGGGCCGGATCTCCCAGCGAATCCAGTCAATGGAGCCATCCGCACGGACGAATTTTTCGTCTTCGCATTTCTCCACCACGCCTGTAAGGCACCGGCGGTGAATCTCCATCCACCGAAGCGGGACGTCAGGGAAGACCTCATAGTGACTGCGCCCGATGACGACCTGATCTCCCAGCCGGTAGTCTTCCATCCAGCGCAGACTGACGACCAGATATCTCATGTTGTGGTCCAGCATGGCGATGGCTGCCGGGCTGTGTTTCACGCTGAGACGGAGCTGCTCCTCACGCTCCTGCAACGCAAGAGTGCGCGATTTGACCTGACCGGCGAGGATCCAGCCCCAGCCGCCGAGCAATGTGACCAGGGAGACAAACCCGAGGGCGGCATAACCGAGGCCGCGCAAGTAGGGGTGACCATCCAATGTCTGACCGAACCATTTCTTTTCGATCAGGCCAAGCTCACCTGCCCCCACGTCATCGAAACCCTTCTCGACCAGCTGGAGCAGGCTTGCATTGCCCTTGCGAACCGCACGGTGAAACTCCCCGATGCTGACGGGCTCGGTCATCCTGAATTCAGACTCAAGGCCTAGCTTCTGCAGGAAGTACTGAGCAGGCGGCTTGTCCACCACAAAGACGTTCACCTTGCGCTCGTTGGCGGCGGTGATGATCGCCTCGTAGTTGTTGTACAACAACATGGGGGTGATGTCATTTTCCTGGAGGAGTTTGACCGCGGTGTCCCCCAGCTTGGCCGCCACTGGAAAGCCGCGCAGGGAAGCGAGATTGTTGATACCCGAAATCGACGAGCGGAAAAAAATGGGGACTTCAATGGCTGCGTAAGGCCTGCCAAATGACAGGTAGGCGGTGCGCTCCTCGGTTTTAAAAATGGCATCGATGACATCGAATTCGCCAGCCTTCATGCGGCGGACGGCATCGCTTAGGTCCATGCCGTGAATCTCCGCGGTGACACCCGTTCGTTTTTCCCAGACACGCCATTGATCGATGATGATCCCCTGCAGCCTGCCTTCGCCATCCCTGAAAACATAGGGCGGGAAATTGTCATCCGTCACCACGCTGATGGTGTGCGTGGGCTGCGGCGGCTGCCCGCGCAGGTCCATGCAACAGAACAGGAATGAAAAGAGAACGAGGCCAAAGCGCAGGCTGGCGCGGCGAGTTCCCACACTCCCCCTGTCCATGGAACAGCATGGATCCAAGGCGGTGAGACTGGCAGATGCATCCATCATTCTTCAAATCCGGTTCAGGCGTGCAGAGGAACCGCACGCAAGCATTGGGAGGGAGGTGATATTCATGGGCTCAGGCGGAAAGCGCGACAGGCTGCGCGGCCAGGACGGTGTGCAGCATGCTGAGCAAAGTTTCCGCGGTGTAGGGCTTGGGAATGAAGTGCTTCACGCCGGCGCTCGTGGCCTTGGCCACCATGTCCTTCACGCTCAGACCGCTGGCGGCGATGATGCGCACATCCGGGTTCATGCGCATGAGCACCTGAATGGTGGCGGGACCGTCCATGACGGGCATCATCATGTCTGTAAGCACGACTGAGATGTTCTCCTTGTGAGCAGCGTAGAGGGTGGATGCCTCGACGCCGTCCGAGGCAGGCAGCACCTGATAGCCGAATGATTCCAACGTCTGGCCGGTGATCTGGCGCACGGCGTCCTCGTCATCGATGAGGAGCACCATTTCGCCTTTGCCCCGGGTCATGGCGGCTGGAACCTGAGACGGAGTGCTGGAACCCTCCTGCATCTGGGCGGGAAGATACACTTGAAATTTGGAGCCCTTGTCCGGTTCGCTGGAGACGCGAATGAAACCCTGGTGGCTTTTGATGATGGCAAGTGCTGAGGAGAGCCCCAGACCGGTGCCTTTGCCGAGCTCCTTGGTGGTGAAAAACGGCTCGAAGATGCGGTCAATCACCTCCGGCGGCATGCCGGTGCCGGTGTCCTCCAGTTCAATGACGATGTAAGGACCGGCTTTGGCGCCTGTGATCATGGCGGCGCACTGAGCATCCAGCAGATGATTGCTGGCGCTGAGATTGATGCTGCCACCGTTGGGCATGGCATCGCGCGCATTGACGCACAAATTGAGCAGCATCTGATGAATCTGTGTGGGGTCTCCCAGCACAATCCACAGGTCGGTCGGGATGTCACTGTTCACCCGGATGTTCTTGACGAATGTTTCACTGGCGATTTTTTCAATGCCCTTGAGCAGATGCCCGGCCTGCACCTCCACACGCTGGCCTTCAACACCGCGTGAAAAAGAGAGCACCTGGCGAACCATGTCCGCCCCGCGCCGCGCGCTGTTTTCAATGGTGGCAAGCACGCCCATGCGGACGGCATCCTGCTCGTGCAGTTTCAGCAGCTCGATGGACATCATGATCGGCGTGAGCGCATTGTTAAGATCGTGGGCGATGCCGCCTGCGAGCGTGCCCAGGCTTTCCATGCGCTGGGCGCGCAGGAGCTGCTCCTCCACTTTCTTGCGCTCGGTGATGTCTGTATTGATCACGAGAATGCTGCGCGGCCTGCCGTCTGCCTCCAGCAGCAGCGTCCAGCGTCCTTCCACCACCAGCCTGCGGCCGTCATGGCCGATCTGCTGGAGCTCGCCGTCCCATTCTCCGCTTTCGATGACTGCGCTGCATGCCAACTGGAAGGTATCGGTGCTGCGGTCGCTGAGGTCAGCCATCAAACGTCCGATGGCCTCCGCGGCCGTCCATCCATAAAGGCGCTCCGCGCTCTTGTTCCAGTAGGTGATCCGGTGGTCGAGTCCGCAGACCATGATGGCATCTCGGGAGAGATCGAGGAGGGAAGCCTTTTCGAAGGCCGCCTGCCGAGCGACCTCCAGCTCCTGCGTCCGCTGCTTCACGCGCTGCTCCAGCTCCTGCATGTGCATTTTGGACTCCAGCAGCAGGCGGGATTTTTCCGTCAAAGAAATGGCCAGCTGCAGCACCTCGATGATGTCGAAGGGCTTCTTCAATATGAGCATGCGGTCACGGGGCTTGATCTGCTCCTGCACATCGCTCCAGCAGCAGTCCGCGTAGGCGGTGCAGATGACGATCTGCATGTCCGGGCAGACCTGCCAGATCTGGCGCGTGGTCTCGATGCCATCCCAGCCCGGAGGCATGCGAACATCCACAAAAGCCATGGCATAAGGCCGGCCCTCCGCCATGGCGCGCTGGACCATGTGCAGTCCTTCTTCGCCCTGGGAGGCCGTGTCGATGGTGAATGTCTGGGACTGCTTTGCCGTGCCAAAGAGGGCTGCTTCGGCGGCATCGAAATCGTCATCCGCAGCATCGGCGGGGGCCAGGATCTTACGAAAGTCATCGTGGATCGACCGGTTGTCATCAATGACCAGAATGCGCCGGTTGGTGGTGGTCGGTATGGTTGTCATGGTTGGATTAAACTTCGAGTGGCAGCGTCAGGGTGAAGGTGGCGCCCCGGTCTTTGCCTGCGCTGAAAGCGGTCAGCGTGCCACCCAGTTCCTTGGCGGCCAAAGCCCCGCTGTGCAGGCCGAAACCGTGCCCCTGCTTTTTGGTGGTAAAGCCGTGGGAAAAGATGCGGGTGAGGTTCTCCGGAGGAATGCCGACGCCGTTGTCCGTCACAGAAATCTCGATCATTCCCTCCTGATTTTGCACCACGCGCACCTTCAGCAGGCGGTCGCCTTCGCAGCGGTCCAGGGCGTGCTTGCCGTTGCTGAGAAGATTGACAAGAATCTGCATCACCTTGTGGCGGTCCGTTTTCAACTGCGGGACCGGTGCGATGTCCCGTACGACATTGACATCGTGCCGGCTGAAGCTGGCGGCGTTGATGCGGATGCTGTCATCCACAAGATCCTCGACGGAGAGGGTTTCGACCACGCCGGTGCCGCGAGCATAGCTCTGCTGCATGGACACGATCTCCTTGATGTGGTCGATGTTTTTCTGCAGCATGGCCATCTCCTGCAGGATGGCCTGCTGGGGCTCCACCAGACGCACCGCGAGTTTCTGCAGGAAGTCCGGCAGCGCCTTGCCACGCGGGTCAGTGGTGAGGAATGCGGGAAGATCCGCCGCGTTTTGCTGCAGCAGATCCGCCACTTTTTTGAGGCTGTCGATTTTGAACTCACGCACCTTGGTGGCCGCAAGCTCCGCCGAGACGCCGACGCTGTTGAGCACGTTGCCCACGTTGTGCAGCACACTGGTGGCCACCTCCGCCATGCCGGCCAGGCGGGAGGTTTCGAGCAGCTCCGCCTGGGTTTTGTTCAGTTCCGCGGTGCGCTCCACCACCTGGCGCTCAATCTCCACATTGCTGCCTTCGAGAGTGGCACGGCGCAGGGCTATCTCAGACATCTCCTGCAGCATGCGGCGAATGGCCACGATGAGAATGGCGTCCTCGAAGAGAACCCAGCCAGCATGCTCCACCCAGCGCCAGGGACTTGCAGTAAGCACGCCAAACACCGACTGCGGCCAGAAGAGGCCGCGCATGAGGTGGTCCGCAGCGACGACCACGGTGGCCGTGACCAGCACACGCCAGTCGCGATAGAAAGCGATGAAGGCCAGGGAGCCGAAGACGTGAAAGTGGGTCTCGATGCGTCCGCCCGTCAGGTGGATCAGCAAGGCGGAGGTCAGCATCTGCGCCGCGGCGATGACATGGCGTGTCACGACCAGCCCGGGAAATTTCCACGCCAGCCACGCAGGGAAGCCCGAGATCAATCCGCCGAGCACGAGGGAGGCCCAGACGTGCATATTGACCTGGCTGGAGGCGCCGATCCAGGTCTGAGGAGAGATCCACAGAGCCGCCGCCAGACCGGCCAGCCATTGGACAATCATGAGCCTGGCAAAGAGCTGGTCAGTATGACGGTGCAGCTCGTTTTCCGCTGCGCGGAAGAGCACGGAGGCGCGCTGCTGGAGCGCAGATTCCTCCTGCGCCAGAGGCGCTGTCTGCGGGCGTGACGAGGAGCGGGACTGCTGGGCGGGTACACGCAGCAAGCTGGTGTCCGAGGGCACGGTTGGATTTGCGGCTAGGGCTGACATGCGGAGCATTTCTCTGGGGTTGTATTCCACCCAAGCGCACAGCCGAAAACTGGAGTGCTGAGTGAGTGGGTGGTTGTCTGGTTCAACAAACTTTCGATGGCATCGCGCCCGGGATTGTCTCCGGCATGACCACGGGCAAGGGTGATCCCCCCCTGAAACATCAGCCCGCCTGCTGCTGCGTAGAGCAGTGTCTGCCCTGAGGTGATGGCTTGAAAACGACGAGCCTCCTGACCTTCATAGTCAATTCCGACCTTCACGCCGGGGATGGCCGCCGCGGCATGCCAGAGATCGGTTTTGACCCAGTCCTCGGCCACACCTTCAGGCTGAATGAAAAGCACCTGCGCGCTGAATTTTCCCTGACAATGAGCGACGATCTGCTCGAGTTCGCTGATGCTCGCACGCGAGCACGGGCAGCGAGGATGAAGAAACATGACGAGCTGGGCCCGGGTGGAATCACGCAGTACCACGCTAGCTGCGGGCCACTGGACTGGAGCTTCACCCGCCGCACCTGCAGTTTGTGAGTATTGCGCCATCAGCAGGCTGCCGGTGAGCACCACCACGAGCCAGACTGCGGCAAGCACAGCGGTGCCCTTCGATGCCGAAGGATTGCAGCAGGTGCCGCCTAGCAACGCATCATGCGTTGGGGCTGAGTGGGTTGGGCTGGGCGCATTGGACTTGAACACTCATAAATATAAGTATCAGCCATAAATACACCCAACTAAGCTATGCTTTATTTCACACGCCCGAACCGTTTAGAGATCGAAATTTTCATGGTTCCCGGTTTCTAGAGGCCGCTGTCCAGCGGCAGGTCTTGGGACTCGGGATTACCTTGAGGCATGGGAGTGCGCAGGGCCCGCTCGCCATTGAAGCTTTCGCTGTGGGCATGTTTGTACCCTGCGGGATCGATCGTGCGCCACAGGCGGTCCCGTTTTTCACTGGAGCATGCCGCCAGGAGGAGCACCATCAGCAGGCCTGTCAGAACCTGCAGAGGATGGCGGAGGGAAAAATGGGAGGTCTTCACAGAAGGAAAGAGGGTGTGTTATTTCTGACCGTAATAGGCGCCCGGCCCGTGCTTGCGCAAATGGTGCTTTTCCAAGATGTGGCTGGGAATGGAGCCTATGGCCGGATTGAGAGCGGCGGAACCCAACGCCATGTGGGCGCACATTTCGAGGGCGATGCTGTTGTTCAGCGAGTCCATGGCGTTTTTGCCAAAGGTGAAGGGCGCGTGGTGGAGCTGGAGCACGGCGGGCATCTCGAGCGGGCTGAGCTTCAGCTCGCGCAGGCGCTCGACGATGGCGACTCCAGTAAAATGTTCGTAGTCCTCCGCCACCTCCTCGGGTGTGAGGGCGCGGACGACGGGCACGGTGCCATGAAAGTGATCCGCATGGGTGGTGCCGTGGCAGGGGATCTCCCGACCGGCCTGCGAGAACATGGTGGCATGCAGACTGTGCGTGTGGGTGATGCCGCCAATTTCCGGAAACTCACGATAGAGCACGAGGTGGGTTTTGGTGTCTGAGGAAGGCCTCAGCGTCCCCTCCACCACCCGTCCTTCGAGATCCAGCACGACGATGTCCGCGGGCTTCAGCGCCAGATAGTCCACGCCGCTGGGCTTGATGGCCCACAGGCCGGAGGCACGGTCGATGCCGCTCACATTGCCCCAGGTGAGGCGTACGAGGCCGCTGGGTTCCAGGGCGCGGTTGGCTGCACAGACTTGTTCGCGGAGTTCTTGGAGGGTCATCTGACGCATGAAAGCCCCAAACGTCTTACAATTCCAGCAACATAAACCGGCCCGCGAGGCGTTAATACATTGATCCTTGAAGGTTGACGTGGAGAATGCCCCCGTTGACCTGTACGCTTACCCACAATGCCAGCCTCTGCCGCTCCCCCCACTGTTCCTGATCAGGAAGCCATCCTCAAAGCCTCCTCCTGGGTGGCCCCGCTTCGAACTGAAATCGCCCGTGTGCTTGTGGGCCAGACGGCGCTGGTGGACCGGCTCCTTGTGGCGTTGCTGACCAACGGCCACGTGCTGCTGGAAGGGGTGCCGGGGATCGCCAAGACGCTGGCGGTGCGCACGCTCTCGGGGACGTTGAAAGCCAAGTTTCAGCGCATTCAGTTCACGCCCGACCTGCTGCCGGCGGACGTCATCGGCACGATGGTTTATCATCCGAAGGACGGCACCTTCACCCCCCGTCTCGGCCCGATTTTTGCCAACCTGGTGCTGGCGGACGAAATCAACCGCGCTCCGGCCAAAGTGCAAAGCGCCCTGCTGGAAGCGATGCAGGAGCGTCAGGTGACCATCGGTGAAAACACCCACAAGCTGCCGGATCCTTTCATGGTGCTGGCCACGCAGAACCCGATCGACCAGGAGGGCACCTACACGCTGCCGGAAGCGCAGCTTGACCGCTTCCTGCTCAAAGTTCGCGTGACCTACCCGACGCCGGTCGAGGAACGCATGGTTTTGGACGCCATGGCCACCTCCGCCCCCAAGCTGGAAGTAAGCCAGGTCACCGACACCGCCGCCATCAGCGCAAGCCGCGCGGTGGTGAACGACTTGTTCATGGACGAAAAGATCCGCGACTACATCGTGGCCCTGATTCACTCCACACGTCATCCCGAAGTGCTGGCGCCGCATTTGAAGCTGCTCATCCGCTGCGGGGCCTCTCCGCGCGGCACGATCAATCTGGCCCTGGCCGCCAAGGCGCTGGCCTTCCTCAACGGCCGCAACTACGTCATCCCGCAGGACATCAAGGACCTTGCACCGGACATCCTGCGCCACCGCATTCTGCTTTCCTATGAAGCCGAGGCGGAGGGAGTGACTGCGGATGATGTGGTCAAGACGCTGCTCGACAAGCTGCCCGTGCCTTAACACCGCCCAAACCGTGAACGGGGAAACAGCGCAGAACGACAACGACGCCAGGCTCACGCGCATTTTAAAGCGCGTGCGGCGCATCGAGCTGCTCACGCGTGGCATGGTGAAGGAACTGCTGGGCGGGCAGTACCACTCCCGCTTCAAAGGCCAGGGCATTGAGTTTGATGATTTCCGCGAATACCAGCCGGGAGACGACGTGCGTTTCATCGACTGGAATGTGACCGCGCGCATGAACGATCCGTTTGTGCGGAAGTACGTGGAGGAACGCGAACTGACGGTGATGATCTGCGTGGATGTCAGCAGTTCCGGGGACTACGGCAGCCAGGAAGACTCCAAGCGCGAACGTGCGGCGGAGATCGCGGCGGTGTTCGCCTTCAGTGCGGTGCAGAACCAGGACAAGGTGGGGCTGACGCTGTTCTCCGACGGCGTCGAGCATTACCTGCCGGCCCGCAAAGGGGCGCCACATGCCCTGCGCATTCTGCGCGACATCCTGAACATTCAGCCTAAAAGAATGGGCACGGACATCAAACCTGCGCTGGATCTGGCGCTCGAAAGAATTGCGCATCGAGCCCTGGTGATTGTGGTGTCAGACTTCATCACGCCGGACCAGGCCTGGGAGAAAAGCCTGCGCGCCGTGGCGGCCAAGCACGATGTGGTGGCGGCGCAGATCCAGGACCCGCGCGAGCTCACTCTGCCGAATGCGGGCAGGGTCTGCCTCGAAGATCCGGAAACCGGAGAGCAGATCCTCGTCAACACCTCCCACCCTGCGGTGCGCGACCTCTATGAGCAGCGTGTGACAGAACGGCAGGACGCACTGGTGCACCTGCTGCGCCGCTGCGGAGTGGAGAGGATCACCATCCGCACCGACGAAGACTACGTGCCTGCCTTGAAGGCCTACTTTCGTTCACGCCGAAGGAGGAAACGGGGATGATCAACGGGCTTTCCATCCTGCACCCACTGGTGGCACAGTTTCCAGGCGTGCCACCGCTGCCGCACCCTGAACTGCCACCGCCGGACAAGGTGGACCTGCCGCCTGCGTGGTGGATTTTCTGGGCGGTCATGCTGCTCGTGGTGCTGTTGATCATCCTGATCATCTGGCTGCTGTTGCGCCCAAAACAACCGCCCCCGCTTCCTCAGCGGCAGCCGTGGACCTCGGCGTTTCGAGCGCTGAGTGACCTGCGCTCGCGCATCCAGTCCATTCCCCCGCAGGACATGAGCCACCGCATCTCGAACATCCTGCGGCGCTACCTGCAGGAGCGGTACGCCGTGCCGGCGCAGGCCCGTACGACACGTGAAATCTTTGACGTCAAATCGGACCGGCGGGCGGGAGCGCCCGCCCCCCGGGCGCAAGGATTGTGGCTGGAGCGGTTTGAACCCGTGGCGCACCTGTGCGACGACATTTCTTTCATGCCTGCTCCGCGCACCATTGAAGAATCGACCATGCTCATCGACCAGGCGCTGGCGCGCATGCAGGAGGAGAAGCCATGATGATCCCGGGCATACCTGCATTTCAGATCCTGCACCCGCTGTGGCTGGCGCTGCTGCCACTGCTGCCGCTGCTGGCGCTGCTGCGGGGCGGGCGCCGCAAACGTGCGGCCATCAAATTTCCCACTACATCTCTGCTGCGTGATCTGGGCAGGCCGGCGCGCAAAGGACTCGGCGGCTTCGTCTTCGGGCTGGTCCTGACCTCCATGGCGTTCGGCATCATGGCTCTCTCGCGTCCGCAAAAGGTGCTGTCCTATGAAGAGGAAAAGGCGGAAGGCATCGCGATCATGCTGACGGTGGATGTGTCGCTTTCGATGCTGATCGAAGACTTCTACATCGGGGGGCATCCTGTGAACCGCCTGACCGCCGCCAAACGCGTGATGGCGGACTTCATCAAAGGCCGCCGCAGCGACAAGATCGGCATCGTGGCCTTTGCCGGAGAAACCTACCTGCCCTGCCCTCTTACGCTGGACCGCGACTGGCTGATCAACAACCTGGACCGCGTGCAGACCCAGCGCGTGGGGGATGGAACGGCCATCGGATCTGGCATCGCATCGGCAGCCAACCGCATGCGCCGGGAAAAGTCTCCGAGCAAGGTCATCGTGCTGCTGACGGACGGAGCGAACAACTCCGGCCGCCTGAGTCCGCAGGATGCGGCGAAACTGGCCGCCACCCTGGGCATCAAGATCTACACCATCGCCATCGGCACGCCGGGCATCCACAGCATTCCGGATCCGAAGCGGGGCACCTTCACGCCGCTGGGGCAGCAGCTTTTCGACGAAGGCACACTCAAGGAGGTGGCCTCGATCGGCAGCGGCCAGTTTTACATGGCGCAGAACCTCAACTCCCTCAGCGATGTGTTTGAGACGATCAACAAGCTCGAGAAAGCCAAGATCGAGCACCACAAGATCATTGAGACCGAGGAGCTCTTCCCCTGGCCGCTGAGTGTCTCCGCCATCGCGCTGTTCCTGGCTCTTCTGCTCTCCCTCACGGTTTTGCATTCAGCCCCGGAACCGGTCGCCACCTAGTTGACATGAGTTTTGCCCACCCCCATCTGCTCTGGTTTCTGCTGATCATCCCCGCCCTGGTGGGGATGAAGCTGCTGGTGGATGCGCACGGCTCAAAGGCCGAGCGTCTTTTCACCGCGGCACGTCTGCGGCCCGCGCTGGTGCTGGGGCGCTCGCAGTGGCGGTCCTGGCTGGCCTACGCATTCTATACGCTGGCGATGGCCTTCATCATCATGGCAGTGGCGCAACCGCGCTGGGGCGACGAAAAGCTGGAAATCCCGGACAAAGGCCGAAATGTCTTCATCGCCATCGATACCTCGCGGTCCATGCTGGCGCGGGATGTGCACCCTGACCGGCTGACCCGTGCACGGCTGGCGGCGCACGACCTCGTCATGGAGCTGGGAGGCGAGCGCGTCGGCCTGCTGGCCTTTGCGGGCCGGGCGTACCTTCAAGCCCCGCTCACCACCGACCACGACGCCATCGTTGAGTCGCTGCTGTCGTTTGACCATACGATCATTGAGTGGGGCGGCAGCAATCTCCCCGACCTGCTGGATGTGACGCTGCGCGCCATCAAAGGCCTGCCAAAGAGCAACTACGCCCTGGTCATTTTCAGCGATGGCGGAGACGCAGACGCGAACCTGGTGCCCTACATCCAGCGGCTCAACGCATCGGGCGTCATCGTCGTCACCGTGGGGGTCGGCACTGAGAACGGCACGCTCATTCCCAATCCTGAGGTCGAGGGGGACTACATCCGCGACCAGTCCGGCAATGTGGTGCGCTCCCAGCTTCAAACGGCTGTGCTTCAGCAGCTGGCCAACGCCACCAACGGGCGTTTTCTCAAGCTGGACACCCAGCCGCTGAACCGCCAGGCGCTTCAACCCGTGCTGGACCGCCTGTCCGAGCAGCAGTCAGCCAACCGCCAGACGTCGAAGCCGATTGAGCGCTTTGCCTGGCCCCTGAGTCTGGGTATACTGCTGCTTATGTTTGCCTGGATCATCAGCGCCCTGCCCCGCCCTGCCGCACGCCCGGTCGTACTGGCACTGGCTGCCGCCACCTTTATGCCTTCACCCGCTGCTCAGTCGGCGGAGGCCGGCGGGCTGCTGTCCGCCATTTTCTCCCAGAGCGGGCCGACGCCGGAAGATGCGCGTCAGGCACTCGAGAACCGCGAATACCGGCAGGCGCGCGACCTTTACGCGAAGCTGCTGGAGGAATACACGGATGAAGTGGTGACATCCCCGGGGGCCAGGCGCCCCCTGAATTCGGCGCTCGGAGCTGTGAAGCGCGTCAATCGCTCCGCAGGGGAGAACCAAAAATTGAAAGACGAGCTGATTTACGGTCTGGCCACGGCAGAGCATGACCTGACGAATTACGACTCCTCTGTGAAATACTTCAGCGAGCTTCTGCACACGCAGGACAAAGCGGTGCAGGCACGGGCGCACCGGGGGATCGGGCACACCCTGTATGATCAGGGCGCGCTAGGATTGCAAAAGCAGCCGAAGATCACCCGCCAGCGCTGGATCGATTCTCTGCGACATCTGGATGCGGCGCTTGAGATCGACCCCGACAACAAGGACCTGAAGGAAAACCGCGATCACGTGGCCAAAATGCTCGCCCAACTCAACCAGGCGATCAAAGAGATGGAGCAAAAACAGGGCAAGAAGGGCCAGAAGGGTGACAAGGGCCAGAAAGGCCAGCAGGGCGAAAAGGGGGAAGACCAGTCTGGTGAAGAAGGAGAAGAGGGCGAATCCGGCAACCAAGGCAATGAAACCGACGGCAACGGTGAACCCAAAGAACAAAAAGAAGTCAAAGGCGAGAAGAAAGAGGCTGATGATGGCATCGGCGGAAAAGACGCCAAAGAACTTCCCGAAGGGCGCCTCCAGGCCGCGGGTGAAAAACCTGGCGAAGAAGAAGGCCAGAAAGGTAAAGACGGCCAGAAGCCCGGTGGCGAAGGAGGCGAACAAAAGAAGCAGACCGCCCAGGACAAACGGGGCGACGAACGCAATCCGCGCACGGGATACACCCGCGGAGAGGCGGAGGGCATCATCCGCCAGTACATGGACGAGATCACCGCGCCGCTGACCAACCGCTACCACACGCCTCCGGTGAACAAGAAAGACTGGTGAGCCGCAGGCTGACGCAACGACGAATTCCGAATGACGAATGCAACTCCAGCCCGAATGATTCAACGCATCCCCTCCCCCTCAGTCCAGGCACGGACCGCAGGTTTTGCCGGTCATCGGAGTCGTCCGTATTTTGCCTGCCTGCAGGTGCTGATGCTGCTGACATTCCTGCTGGGAAGCGCGTCCGCAGCCACGGTGCGCGCCTATCTGCAGCCCGACCATTCGCAGACGGGCGGGTCAGTGAAGTATGTCATCACCGTGCAGAATGGCACGGTCCAGAGCGTGCCGCAGCTGCGCCTGCCCACGCAGGTCCGCATGAACTCCGGCATTCAGGTCTCCCGCAGCGCGGTTGGCAACAGCGTCGGCATCCAGTTCGTCTGGGACGTCACAGGAACCGAGCCCGGCGAATTCGTCATTCCCCCGCAGGATGTGGTGGTCAACGGAGAGGTAGTCAAGACCAATGAAGTACGTCTGGTGGTGAGCGAGGCGGCGCCTGCCGATGCCGCCGCAGATGATGCGAACCTCCCTTTGCTTCAGATTGAAGTTGGCAAAACGGAAGTCTATCAGGGAGAGGTGGTGCCCATCAGCGCCAGTCTTTTCGTGCCGCGAAACGTCGTCGCGCTGCGCCGGGTCGGCCTCATCGACGTGAACAAGAGCGACTTCGCGATTCCACGCTTCCCTCAGCAGGCGGAAACTTCCGACACCGTCATCAATGGCGTCGCCTACTCCGTCATCACCTACCGCAGCACGCTTTCCGCGCTGCACGCGGGGGATCTGAAGGTGGGCCCCGCCACCAGTGAACTGGTGTTTGACGTTTACACGCAGGACACTCAGACGCAGATGCGTCGCAACCTGCCCCTGCCCTTCGGTCTGGGGATGGGCGCCTCCGAGACACGCAAGCACGTCGTCAAAAGCCAGGAGGTGAAGATGAAGGTTTTACCTCTGCCCACGGAAGGCAAGCCGGCCAGCTTCAGCGGTGCCGTCGGTGATTTCAGCATCACCGCCACAGCCACTCCGAACGAGC
Source organism: Prosthecobacter sp. (assembly GCF_044226605.1). GTDB lineage: Bacteria > Verrucomicrobiota > Verrucomicrobiia > Verrucomicrobiales > Verrucomicrobiaceae > Prosthecobacter. Next base: position 43,293 of record NZ_JBGAGS010000001.1, read on the forward strand.
TTAGCGTGGGTGACCCGCTGGCTGTGGACATCACCATCGATGGAACCGGTAATTTTGAAGCACTCAATCCGCCCAGCCTCGTGCCGCCGGATGGTTGGAAGGCCTACCCACCACGACGGTACAATGTGGATGGCATCATCGATCCAAACGCACCTCCATCCTCTCAGCGCCGGATTGGGTATGCGATGATTTTTGTGCCCGAAAAAGTGCAGACCGAACTGCCGCCATTTGAACTGAGCTTTTTCAGTCCGACGCAAAAGAAATACATCTCCGCACGGACTTCACCGATAGCCCTGCGCATCAAACCAGGCACGCTGGCAGCCGCGACTGCCTCGTCAGAAGGCAGCGGCGGAAGCGCGGAAGCGCCCAAGCCACCGCCTGTGCTTCAGCCCAAGCCGCAGATCAGTGACATCCTCATGAACGTCCCCGCCAAGGCACGCTGGCTGGACACAGCGATCGCCACCGCTCCGCTGACGAGCAGTTCCCGCTTCTGGGCCATTCAGTCGATCCCGGCGGCGCTGGTGATTCTTGCATCTTTGGTCTCGTGGTTCAGACGCCGGCGTGACGAGTCCACCCAAGGGCTCCGAGGTGAACTGCAGCAGCTCTGGCATGGCCTGGAGGAGAGCTCGCTTTCTGACCGTGATTTCCTTCAGCGGGCAGCGCACTTCATCCACCGGAGCCAGCCGGGCGGAGTCAAAGATGAAGAACTGCGGCAGATTCTCAGCCGGTATGAGACACAGAGTTTTACTGCGACTCCCGCCAATGAACAGGCGCTCGGCCCGGCAGAGCGCAGCCGCATCCTGTCCACCCTGGCACCTTTGCTGAAGCGCGCTGTCATGGTCGCGGCGGCCTTTGTCATGCTCTCAGCCAGTGCAGGTGCTGCCGAACTTACTCCTGACGAAAGCTATCAGAAGGCCCGTGAGGCCATGGAAAAAGGCAAATATACGGACGCTCAGTACCTCGGGGAAACGCTCACTAAAAGACAGCCGCCGGCATTGAGCTCCGCCGTTTTCTCGATCATCGGCAACGCCCGTTACCGGCAGGAGGATCTGGGCCGCGCCGCCCTTTGGTACCAGCGCGCACAGCTGCTGGAACCGCTGAATGCCGAAGTGCGGCAGAATCTCCGCCACGTGGATGACAAGCTGCGTTTTTTCCGATACACGGAAAGCTCTCCGCTGGCTGAAGTGAGCCTGCTGCTGCCTAAAAACACCTGGATCATTGCCGCCTCCGTGGGTGTGTGGATCATCCTGCTGGCCCTCGTGCGCTATATTCTTGGGGCTTCCCGAGGGACTGGCGGTGGTATCTCGTCGGTGATTTTCAGCATCGTGGGCCTCTTCGTGTTCATCCCGTCCGCCACGTTTGCCACCATCCGTCCCGCTCCGGCAGACCGGGTGAAAGATGTGATGGTTGTCACGAGTCGCGACGTGCGTGCTTACACCGCCGCGACGGTAACTTCGGGAGATGTGATCGTCATCCCGCCCGGAAGCCAGGTGCGCCTGCTTGAAAAGCGAGGGGCGTGGAGCTACGTCGAGATCCCACGGAGCGAGGAAAACCTGCGCGGCTGGATCGAAACCGCCACCTACACTCCACTCTGGCCCTGGGACACCAATCTCCTGCCGTAAAGGCGCGTCCGCGCTCACGGGCGGCCGCCTGAGCCGGGACCGCCACCTGCGCCCGGCCGGTTGCCAGCCTCACGGTCGAGGACGAGCAGACTGGCTGTGTCATTGCCGGCAAGCTTCAGGCGGTCGAGCATGTCACGCACTGTTTTCTCTTCCTCCATCTGCTCGTTGAGGAACCACAGCAGCAGATTCTTGGAGGCGTGGTCTTTGACCTGCTCGGCCACTTCGTAAAGATCGTTGATCTGCTGCGTCACCTTCTCCTCCTGTTTCAGGCTGTACTCAAAAGCATCGACAACTGATGAGTAGTCCATCTTCGGCTGAGCGATCGGCTGCAGCTCCACCTTCGCATCGCGGTCCACCAAATACTGGTAGAACTTCAATGCATGCGTGGTTTCCTCGCCGCTCTGGGCAAACATCCACTTAGCAAAGCCTGTGTAGGGAGTCCGCTCAAACCACCCCGCCATGGCGAGGTACACATAGCTGGAGGACATTTCGTTGTTGATCTGTTCGTTGAGCAGCTTGGTGAGTTTGGGATCAAGAGTCATGGCGTGCGCAGGGTTGAAGATTGTGTGCTGATTGAATCAGCAATGAGATCGCAGCGCAAGAGCATGCAGCCGTTTTTTTACGCGAAAAAACTGAGGCCTTCATTCAATCGCTTCAGGCTGGATGTATTGCTTTCATTTGGGCCAGTACACGCCACGATGAACGACCTCCCGCGATGCCCCCAGACACCGCAACGCCCCCTCAACATCACCCGCAGGTAGTGCGGCGGAACTTCATCTGCCACTGCCTGGAGGGAGGCTTGTACATGGGAGGCGTGGCCTTTCTGCAGCCTGAAACGGTCATGCCAAAAATGGTGGAGCAGCTCGGCGGCCGCTCGTTGATCATCGCCATCATGCCTGCGATTCTGCCGGCGGCATTTGCGATGGCGGGGCTGTTTGTCTCACCGCTGGTGGAGCGCCTCCAAAAGTTCAAGCCCTGGGTCATGGGATTCGGCTTTCTCCAGCGTCTGCCCTACCTGATCACCGGCCTGCTGCTGTGGTTCTGGCAGGATGCGGGCCCGTGGCTCTTACCCCTGGTGGTGCTGACCCCGGCAGTCTCCGGCCTGATCGGCGGCGTGGGGGTGGTGGCGTGGATGGAAATGGTCACCCGCATGGTTCCGGAACGCGTTCGCGCCGCAGGCTGGGCCGTGCGCTACATCACCCAGGCATGCATCGGCATGGTGGCGGGCGCGGTCATCCTGCAGGTACTGACCCACCTGCCCGGCCAGCGCGGGTACGCGGTGCTGCACCTCATCACCTTCGGATTTTTGCTGCTTTCCTGGCTCTCCCAGAGCTTCATGCACGAACTGCCTGCCGCGCACCACTACCATCCGCATGCGGGCAGCTACTGGAGCTACCTGAGCAGCCTGCCGCGTCTGCTGCGCAGGCAGCCGCTGCTGCTGCGGCTGATTGCCGCGCGGTTCACCGGCACAGGGTATCTCATGGTCGTTTCCTTCCTCACTTTGCATGCGCTCAAGAGCATGGGCAGACCCGAGGCAGATGTCGGGCATTTTGTCTCCTTCCAGTACATCGGGACCATTTTGGGCAGCCTGCTCGCAGCCTGGCTGGGCTATCATCAAGGAGGCAAAATGCTGCTGATCCTGTCCCGGCTCGTTTGCGTGGCCCTGTGCCTCTGGGCCAGCGTGACCCATTCATTTGCCGGTTTCACTGCCGCCTTCTTTGTCCTCGGTTTCGGCCTCTACCTCGATCGCGTGGGAGATCTGACACTCGCAGCCGAGCTCTGCCCACTCGAACGCCGCTCCACGCTGCTGGCCATCCTCGGCTTTTGCAATGTGGGCTCTCTGCTGCTGGCCACGAGCCTGGGTGGCAGCATCTACTCCCAGACGGGGTCGTTTTACCTCGTGGCCTGCCTTGCCGCAGTCATGTCGGCGATTTCCATCTGGATTCTGCGCGGCATTCCTGAACCGAGGGCGCAGAGCACCTAGCCTACTCGGAGCACTCGATCACAGCGCGCATGGAAACCTGCCCCTGCGGGCTGGTTTCCAGAGGGTCCGGACCAAACTCCTCAATCTGCTGCTGGCGCAGTTCGGCCAGCTCCTTGTGAACCGTCGCCACGATCACACGTCCGCAGTCGTTCACCTCATTGGCCATGCGTTTGCCGATCTCCTGCGAGTAGCCAAATATCGTGTTGAGCATCTCGATCACATATTGAAACGAGTGCAGTTCATCATCCAGCAGGATGACGTGCCAGGGAGGCTCCAAAGCAGGAGGAGAGGTATACGGCTGCTCACGCGGCCTCTGCGGGACCACGCGCGGCTGCCGCGGTGCCACGGGCGAGGTGGCGCAGCGAATATCAGCAGGGGGGATCATTTCCAACACCATGCCTCAGAAGCCGGGTTTCTCAAGCTCCTGCATGCTGCGCACGCCCACCAATGCGATTTATTATGCAAAACTTGCGCTCTCCGGGAAGAAGCTTGCCGCAGCGCTTGGATGCATGGCAGACTTTAATTATGAACCCATCCATCTGCCGCACCTTGAGCACGATCTGTTTCCAGGCCGGAATACTCTCCGTCGTACTTTCCATCTGGAGCTGGTGGTTTTTCAACGGTGAGACGCCAGAGCAGGCTGCTCACGCCGAGCGCCTGGGCATTTTCATTGGCCTGTGGGCTCCCACGCTTCTCATTCTCTCCAACCGTTTTGACCGCTATGCAGACAAAGCGAAAGAGCTGCCCGGACTGAAAGGCGACGAAGAGGGCGAAGGATCCTGAAGTGAATCACATCGGCTCACGACCGGTGGATTCGACGAACTGCTGGCGCAGGCCGTTGTAGGCCTGCTGCCACTCGTCCACGACGCGCTGCAGCTCCATCACCTGCTTTTCCAGCATGGCGATGCGCGACTGCTGCATCACATCTCCCACGACTGCCTTGTCGTCCGGACGCCCCGTGCCGATGAATGTGGTGGCTGCGCTGCGCACGTGATGCGGGCTGGCCTGGAACCAGGACAGATCCACGAGCCGCGCTTCGCTGTTATCGAGGCAGTTGATGATCGTCACGGTCTCGTCGATTTCACCTGTGGCCAGGAATTCCTGGATGGTCGCCACATTCGTCGGACCGTAGAGGTAGTTGTCCGGCATCTGCACCAGGAAGTCCATCTGCAGTTCTGCGATCATCGGCGCGCGCTGCCAGCTCATGCGGTTGTCGCTGGAGATCTTGTCGAGCGGCGAAATCTTGGCGTCGGCCGCCCAGCCCCGAAGGGTTTCAAGATCTTTGGCCTCATAGATTTCCTTGTCCGAGGCTTTGAGCAGATACCAGGTGTGCATGGGGGAGAGATAAACAAATTCCATGCCCTGCGCCAAGCCGAAAGTTCGAATGAAATAAACTCAGGGGTGAATTGACGCTGGCGTTTCGCAAGGCAACCTCCGCCACTTTCGTTTCAACGTGCCTCCTATGACCCGACTGCTTTACGCACTTTTCCTCGCCGCGGCATCCGCCGGGGCCGCCGAGCCCGCCGTCTTTTCCATCAAAACGATGACGGCGCAGATGAAATACGACACCGCTGAACTGGTGGTGAAGCCAGGGCAGCCGGTGAAGATCTCCTTCGAAAACGGGGATGACCTGCCCCACAACCTCGTCTTCTGCCAGCCGGGCACAGACACCGCCGCCATGGCGCTGAAGCAGATGGAGAAGCCCGAGGAGGCCCTCAAGCGCAACTGGCTGCCCGAGGACTCGCGCATCTGGGCGCATTCGAAAATGCTCAACCCGCACGAGAAGGAGACGCTCAGTTTTTCCGCGCCTGAAAAGCCTGGCAGCTATCCCTACGTCTGCACCTTCCCGGGCCACGCTCTCACCATGCGCGGCGTGCTGAAAGTCGCCCCGTTGGGAGACATCCTTCATGATCTCAAATTCGCCCTTTATCTCGGCAACTGGAAGCAGCTTCCCGATTTTTCCAAGCTGACACCGCACCGTGAGGGCAAGATCGAGGACAACCTCATCCAGGTGAAGCTGGACGACTACAAGAACGAGTTTGGCGTGGTCTTCACCGGCAAGCTGGTCGCGCCGAAGAAGGGGTCTTATCGGTTTTACCTCTCCAGCGATGACGGCGCGCGCATCCTGATCGACGGCAAGGAGATCGTCACCTACGACGGGATTCATCCTGCGGGAGACATCAAGGAGCAGGGCACCACCCTTGAAAAAGGTGAGCATGAGTTTCGGCTGGAGTACTTCCAAGGCGGCGGGCAGATCGAGATCTATGCGGCCTGGAAAGGGGCGGACACGCAGATCACACCCCTGTCCACCTGGCTGCATCCGCGCTGGCAGGGCGGCACGAAAAAGCAGAAGGAGTTCGACCCCATCCCGCTCGTGGTGAAGGACGAAGCCGTGATCTACCGCAACTTCATCCAGGGAGCTGGCAACCGTGGCATCGGCGTGGGTTATCCCGGCGGAGTCAACATCGCCTGGAGCGCGGAGAGCATGAACCTGGCGCTGATCTGGCGGGGGGCGTTCATGGATGCCTCCAGGCACTGGAACTCACGCGGCGGCGGCCATGAAAAACCGCTGGGCTACGATGTGCTGATGCCCACGGGCGAAGCGACGCCCGCCTTCTTCATCGCCGAGAAGCCGGATGCCGAATGGCCCAAGTGGGACAAGACCAAGCGCTACGAAGGCTTTCACTGGCAGGGCTATTCACTGGATGGCAAACGCAGCCCGACCTTCCGCTACACCTGGCAGGGGGCGGAGATCGAGGAGTCCTTCAGCGTGGAAGGAAACGGCAATCAGCCGGATGGCAAAGCCAGGCTCATCCGCAGCGTGAAAGTCTCAGGCAAGCTGCCCGCCAAGGCGTGGTACCGCATCGGCAGCGGTGCGTTTGAAAACAAGGACGGCATCTTTCTCAGCAAAGGCGCCATCCCCTACAGCATCGCCGCCGCGGGCGCCCAGCTCGCCGGCCAGAATCTCGTGATCCCAGCCAAAGAAGGCACGATGACCATCACCTACCAGTGGGCCAAGTAACAGTTCCGCCACGCACAGCCATGAAACGCTTTTTCATTCTCTCTCTTCTCTGCTCACCGCTGTTCGCCGCTGATCCGGTCGAGGCTGATTTCTACAAGATCACCACCTTTGCCACGCCGAAGGAAACCGCCATGGAAGTGGGCTCGATCGACCTCATGCCAGATGGCAAGCTCGCCCTGGGTACACGCCGTGGAGAAATCTGGATCGTCAGCGGAGCGGGCAGCAGCGACTCTTCCAACGTGAGCTACAAGCTCTTTGCCTCCGGCCTGCATGAGGTGCTGGGCATCGCCTACAATCCGAAGGACAAGAATCTCTACGCCACCACGCGCTATGAGATCACCCGGCTCAAGGATACTGACAACGACGGCCGCGCCGATGTGTTTGAAAACGTGAACGACAGCTGGGGCGTCTCCGGTGATTACCACGAATACGCCATTGGCAGCCGCTTTGACAAAGCAGGAGATCTGTGGGTGACGCTGTGCCTGACGGGCTCCTTCAGCAGCGCGGTGCCATTTCGCGGCTGGGCGCTGCGCATCAAGCCTGACGGCACCATGGTGCCCACCTGCTCCGGCATCCGCAGCCCAGGCGGCATCGGCTTTGACGCGGATGGAGAAGCCTACTACTGCGACAATCAGGGTCCATGGCATGGCTCCTGCACGCTGCAGCATCTGGTTCCTGGCACGTTTCAGGGACATCCCGGTGGCAACATCTGGTACGACCAAGCCCCCAACATGGGACCACGCCCGATCGATCCGCTGCCAGAGGCCTTTCAAGGCGACCGAGGCCGCAAAGAAAAACGCGAGGGTGGAGACCCTGACCGCATGGTCACGGAGCGTGAACGCATCAAGCAGCTGCTGCCTCCCGCGGTTTACCTCGTGCACGGCAAAATCGGCAACTCCGCCAGCGCCATCATCTGCGATCTCAGCGCTGGCAAATTTGGCCCTTTCAGCAAGCAGCTCTTTGTGGCCGATCAAAGCCACAGCAATCTCAGCCGCGTCTATCTGGAAACCGTCAACGGTATCAAGCAAGGGGTGGTCATCCCCTTCCGCAGCGGCTTTGCCAGCGGCATCATTGGCGGGCGCATGGATGAAGAAGGCCGTGTCTTTGTGGGCGGCAGCGACCGAGGCTGGGGCGCACGCGGCGGCAAGCCGTTCTGCTTTGAGAAATGCGAATGGACCGGCAGGACGCCCTTCGAAGTACATGAGATGCACGCGAAGCCAGACGGTTTTGAGGTCAACTTCACGCAGCCTGTTGATGCCGCCACTGCCGGCGATGTGAAAAGCTACAGCATGCGCGAGTTCACCTACGCCTATCGCGAACAATACGGTGGCGATGAAGTCTCCGAGATCCTGCCGAAGATTACTGCCGCCACCGTGGCCGCAGATGGCAAATCCGTGCGCCTGACGATCTCGCCGCTCACCAAGGGCCACATCCATGAGCTGCATCTGGACGGAGTGCTCAACAGTGAAAAAACTCCGCTGCTGCACAAGGTGGGCTATTACACGCTGAATGAGATCCCGGCGAAGTAACAGCTGACCGCGTGAGCGCTTGACCATGCTGCACAGCCCCGGTCTAGTACGGGCGCATGCACATTGAATTGAACGATTTGTCGAAGCGCTTCGGCAGCACGACCGCACTTGATCATGTAAATCTCAATGTGCCGCCGAGTTCGATCATCGCGGTGCTAGGGGAAAATGGCGCCGGCAAGTCCACGCTGCTCTCGCTGCTCGCCGGTGTGCTGGCTCCGGACGCCGGTCTGATACGCTTTGACGGACAGCCCTACAGCCGCGAGAGGCTGGACCTGCGCAAGCGCCTGCTCTACACGCCAGATGTCCCGCTGATGTTCACGGACCGCAGCATCGCTGCGAACATCGCCACCTTCGCCTCCCTTTACGGCAAAAGGGTCGAAGACCACGAAGCAGACCTCACGCAGCAGCTGGAGGAGACGGGCATCGCCGCACTGCTGAACCGCAGCGCGGGTTCGCTCTCACGCGGCCAGCTTTGGAAAGCTTTTATGGCATGCGCGGCCACGGTCGAGCCAGAGCTCTGGCTGGTGGACGAACCTTTCGCCTCCGGCATGGATGTGATCGGGATGGGTGTGTTCCGCCGGCTGGCGCGCAAGCTGGCGGACGCGGGCAGCACCCTTTTTTACACGACGCAGATGGTGGACCTGGCCGCGGGCTTTTCCGACCACGTGTGCGTGCTGCGCCAAGGGAAGATCGTGCTGTGGGAGACCAGCGCGCGGGTGCTGGAAATGATCCACGCCACGCCCGAAGGACAGGAAAATGTGCTGCGAGGCCTGCGCTGATCATCCGCCATGTTTTTCCACCATCCAGACTCCGAAGCCAGCCTCAGGCAAATGGCCGCGAATGCCCTGCGCGGCACCGCCATGGAGCCATCCGACCTCCGCTTGTGGCCACGCATCAAGGCGACTTTGAAATCCATCGGGTGGGAGGCCCTGATCATCTACGTCATGTGTCTGCTCGGGGGGCTCGAAGTCCAGCAACTGCGCGCGCCAGCATGGCGTGACTTCATGCTGGCAGGCGCGGTGATGCTGACCTGCAGGCTCTCAAGCCAGCAGTTCTACTGGCTGCTGCAGTCCCACCCAACCATGGCTGTGCTGTGGCACCTGCCCGTCGCAGGGCATGACATCTGCCGCTGGGCGCGCCGCAAACATCTGCTCGCTTCTCTGGCACTGCTGCCACGCATGGTCGCTGCCGCGTGGGCCTGGCTGGGTTTCCCTGCCCTCGCCGCCGCGTGGGCACCGGTCCTTTGCAGTGGCTTGTGCCTCTGGCTGGTGATGCTGGCCTGCGTGCAGCTCTACGGCTATAAGGAGGGGCTGGGCCGGCTGCTGGGAAAGATCTGGAATGTGGCGCTGATGATCTGGGGCTGCATGATGCTGTATACGTGGTGGTGGGAAAAAAACCTCTCCCATGGGCAGGTGTTCCCCACATGGGTCATTTCCCTCTGCAAGCCTGTCTCATGGGTTCTGCCGGCTCAATGGGCCATGCATGCCACGGACTTGCGCATTGCATTCGCGCTCACACTGGCATGCCTCGCCGCAGGTGGTCTGCTCTGGTGGCGCTTCCCTGACTTCACCGCGTTTGCTTATGATCGTCTGGCTCCTGGCATGGATGCAGAAGCTCTGCCAGAAGAAACAGACGACGAGGGAGCAGCACTGCCTGCCGGGCCAGAGGTCGGAGAGCCCGCGCCTGTGCATGTTCTGGAGTCCATTCAGAACGCCTGCGCCAGGGAGGTTTCGCACGCCTCCCACGGATGGATCGAATGGCTCACATTCGCGCTGATGCGTGGGCGAGACCGCGTGCTCGCGCCCATCCTGACAGGATTACATCCGAACTGGACGCGCAGGTGGCGGAGCGGCATGCGCATGTGCACTCTGCTGCTTCTGGCCGCCTATGGCATGCTGAACTTCGGCACCCGTCTGGTCAGCGCAGACACGCAGGTGTTCTGGATCGTGCTGGTGCCGCTCATTGCCGCCCTGGGGTACACCTTCCCTGCTTCAAATTCCATCCCGCTGGCGACTTCTGCATGGCCGCTCGCTCAGCACGGCATGCCTTTCTTCGCCGGGCTGCCTGTCACGGTGCACGAGCTTCTGCGCATCTCCCTGCGCATCACGGCGGCACGCATGGCCGGCTTTCTCGCCCTGGTGCTGCCGGTCATCGCGGTGCAGTGCCTCATCCTGGGCCATGCTAAATTCATTCCATCGGCTCTCGGAGGTGCGGTGATCCTCGGCATTTCATGGGTGGGCATGCGCCCCGTGTTCATCTACTACCGCCTGCAGCAAATGTGCCGCCCCGTGCGCCGGCACCTCCTCGGGCATTTTTGCAGCCACCTGCTTTATGTGCCGCTCTTTCTAGGCGTGTGCGGTTCTGTGATCTCCAGCGTGGGGCTTTTTCTGGAGCATCCGAAATGGCTGTTCGTTTTTCTGCCTCTTACCGCCTGCTGTGCACGTGGCATGTATGCCGTGTTTCACTGGCGCGCTCGCAGCCGCAGGATTGACTGGATCATCGAGCCCTGAAGAAAGCGGCGGCTACTTCGACCGTCTTGCTCTCGGCACATTCGACAGCTTCTTCGGCAGCACAGGCTCCTGGACGATGATCTCTGCATTTGCCACAGGTTCGGCACGCCGTACTTCCACAATCGGAATGCTGCGGGTTTGCAGCGGCAGTTCCGCACGCCGCACCACCTCCCCAGCCAGTGGCATGGGCGGCTGTGCATCGGGTATCACGGCACGGCGCACCTCCATCTGCTCCTCCGCAGCGGCCACCACCACCGGCGCCGTGTAGTTTTTCACCGCAGCCGTGATCATCGCAGCGCGCGCGGGTGCAAGTTCCATGGCTGTTTCCACGATCTTGCGCACCCGGTTTGGCTCGGCATTCACCGCGTCGATCGCCGCAGTCACAATGTCTCCCGCGCAGGCTTCATGAATGACGAGCGCCTCTTCCAGCCGCATCACCATTTTATCTGGATCCGCACGGATGGAGGCAAACAATTCCCCGCAAAGCGTTTCGCAGTTGATCGATGATGGCTGCGCTTTCACCGGCTGCGCCTTTCCGGGCGAAGACGCCAGGAGCAGCAGACAGCAAAATGCAAGAGTCGTACGCATGAGAAGAGGAGCTGTGAGGAATGACGGGTTTAAAGTGGTTTCCTTCAAATCATCTTTTGGGGTATTTATTCTTTTTCTGGGGCGGGGTTTAAGACGTCCCCCGCCGCACCCCGGTGTGCTCGAATGAACTGCTCGGGTGCCACGCGATTCAGGGGAGTATCTGCGTATCCCTGGCCGGGATTCACATAAGGCCCCACCCGCACTTCAAAGTGAAGATGTGCCAAATAGGCACCCTCTGCGGTTCCCACCGCGCCAATTGTTTCACCTCTCTGAATTATTTGACCTGTCTGCACACGAATGGTCGCCAGATGAGCATACATCGTCTGCACCACCGGACCAAGTTCGTCCCCTTCCGGCAGGCGATGCGCGATGAGGATCATCTTTCCCCATCCCGGCCCAGGATTTCCAGCGTAGACCACCCGACCGGCTCCCGCGGCATAAACAGGATCTCCCAGATCAGAGTTTCCACCCCCGATGCCATTAAAGTCGTCGCCGAGATGGCGTGAGATGCGGAATGCCCGCGCATTGTAAGTCAGCGCTCCGTGCTCAGACCCCATCGGCATGTCAAACCGGGTGGCCAGGGGCAGTGCGGCCACTTCAAGCGGCGTAAGCCGAATGAAAGCTGGGTCCAGCAGTCGTGCTGGCAAGTCGGGCATGCAGAACCGGCGCCATACCAACCCGCCCACCAACCCCAGGAGGACGAGGGTCAAAAGCACAAGAATGATCCGCAGGGTTTTCCGCATGCCGAAGCTTGGGCCGCTGCCGCAGCGTTGCAAAGAGAAGGTGCCGCCGCTAAATAAGTGCATTCCTGTGAACACGCTCTCTCCTACCACTTTTGGATCTCCCAAAGTCTCCGTCTTCAGCGGCAAAGCCAGCTACGATGACACCGACGCCCTGCGCCAGCAGATCGAAGCCGCGATCAACGTGCTCGAACTCTCCGCAGATTTCATCACTCCCGGAGACCGCGTGGTCATCAAACCCAACTGGGTCAAAGAGCACAACGCCAGCAAGCCGGAGGACGAAGGCGGATGGCTCACCATCATCACGCATCCCACCGTCGTGCGTGAAGTGGCGCGCTGGGCCGCGAAGAAGCTTCAGGGGCGCGGCTCCGTCACGCTGTGTGACGCGCCACAGAGTGATTCCTCCTTTGCCACCATCCGCCGTCTCCACCGGCTGGACGATCTCGTCACGGACCTAACGCGGGAGTTTTCTGGCGTCGCATTCCTGCTCTTCGACATGCGCTGTGAGGAATGGACCATTGACGACGGCGTCACCATCGCCAAACGCGAACTGCCCAGCGATCCCTCCGGCGCCGTGGACATCCATCTGGATGCAGACAGCGAGTTTCTAGGACATCCCGGCCTCGGCAAGCTGTATGGGGCATCGTTTGATTTTGCCACCACCAACCGCCAGCACACGGATCCGCATCACGAATACCGCATCTGCCGCACACCGATGAATGCGGATGTGCTGATCAATGTGCCGAAGCTCAAAACCCACAAAAAGGTCGGTCTCACCGTGGCGCTGAAGAACCTCGTGGGCACCACGCCGCGTACCAACTGGCTGCCACGCCACACCGAAGGCACGCCCGCTGAAGGCGGGGATCAGTTCGCGGAGTCCTCCGCCAAGCGCGCACTCGAAGGCACGCTGATGCGCAATGCAAAGAAGATCCTGTTTGGCCGCTTCTTCCTTTCCAAGCTCTTTGTGCCGCTGAAAAAACTCGGCCGGATGGTCTTCGGAGATACCAAGGAAGTGGTGCGCTCCGGCAACTGGCACGGCAACAACACCGCCTGGCGCATGATCCTGGACCTGCACAAATGCTTCTTCTACTTCGACGGACGCGGCGTTCGGCGCGAGAAGCCGCTGCGCTACCTCACCATCGTCGATGGCATCATCGGCGGCGATGGCGACGGCCCCATGTCCTGCGATCCCGTGGCGAGCGGCGTCATCATGGCCGGCACGCATCCGGTGGCGGTCGATTGCGTGAGCGCCCAGCTCATGGGCTTCAACTGGAAGAAGACGCGCCTGCTCAAAGATTCCTTTGAGCTAAAGCGCCTGCCCATCGTGGGTTTTGCACCGTCAGACATCACCGTCGCCTCGAACAAACCCGAGTGGACCGGCCCGTTTGAGCAGATGAAAAACTGCTTCGAGTTTCAGTGCCACTTCGGGTGGGCGGGACATCTTGAAAGCGATGAGAGGCTGGCGAAAGCCAAATCGTCAATCTAATGGCGTGCGAAGAGACGTGTGTTTATGCCGGCAGTGCGTTCCCCGAACATTTCAGACAACGCTGGGACGAAACACATCAAACATAGCCGCCACCCCGGCATCTTCGAACCGATCAATCAATGCCTCGGTCCCTTCCTTCCTGGCATAAGCCAGCTCGGCAGCAGTGAGTGGCATGACACTCAAAATTACCTTTGCCTGGGAGCACCTGGACACCCGCTTCAGATCAATGTCGAATGGAAGTGCAAAAAGAACACCCGTCATCTCCGAATTGCTGGACATGGGTTCGCCAAAATTCAGAGTGTGTCCAACATCGACAAAAATCTTCTGCTCGATGACATGGCAGGCAATCAACTGAAGAATAAAAGTGCAAATATCCAAGTCGCCTGATTCGCCGCCTGCGATGGCATTTTCTGCAAGTGCCATTAGTTCGATACGTCTTTGGCACCCCGATTGCAGGTCAGGTGGGACTGCCATTTGATATGATGAAAGGCCTGCTGTGATCCATACATGCATGTCGTGAGCCTCGGCAAAGAGGCCTTTCCAAAAACTCTTCTTCAGAGCCGGGAACCAACATGCCAAGACCGGAAGGCCACTGTCCGATTCACGAACCACCGCGGGAGCACGCCAAAATACAGCAGCGTAGCGCTGAACAACCTGCAATGGGTTCATGCCACTCTCATTCAAAGTGCATCTTCCCGATGTCCGACCGCCGCTGCAGCCCATCAAAGGTGATCTTCTCACTCTCTGCATATGCCTTCTCCCGCGCCTCGACTCGGGTCGTACCCTGGGCCACCACGGCGAGCACCCGCCCGCCATTGGTTTCAAACTGGCCCGCTGCATTCCGCTTCGTGCCGCAGTGATACACGCGCGCGCCGCTCACGTTTTCCAAACCGGCAATGACATCTCCATTGCGAGATGACGCAGGATACCCGGCGCTGGCGCTGATGAGGCAGATGCTCCAGCCGGGCGCGAATTGAATGAGATCCGGCTGCAGATTTCCTTTAGCCGCTTCAAACGCATAGTTCGCAAAATCTCCCCGCAGCATTGGCAGAACGGCTTCGGCTTCTGGATCACCAAAACGGCAGTTGTACTCGATGACCTGCGGACCGGTGGGAGTGAGCATGAGGCCAAAGTAGAGGAAGCCGCGATACTTCAGGCCGTCCTTCAAAATGCCCCGCACCGTGGGCTGCACGATCTCGCGCTCAATGCGCTGCATCAGCGCCGGTTCTGCGAGCTCCAGCGAGGCCACAGCACCCATGCCGCCGGTATTCGGTCCCTGGTCGTTGTCGCGAATGCGCTTGTAATCGCGCGCTGGCATAAGGATTTGATACTTGTCATCGCACACGGAGGCGAAGACAGAGATCTCAGGGCCGGTGAGGCACTTCTCCACCAGCAGATCGCCCGCGCCAAAGCAGCGCTTTTCCATCACGTCATCGACGAAGGCCTCGGCCTCGTCTTTGGCAGTGCAAACGGCCACGCCTTTGCCGGCGGCGAGTCCGTCGAACTTCAGCACGATGGGCATCTCTGTCAGTGCGGCCTTGGCTTCCGCGGCATTCGTGCAGATGGTGAAATCGGCGGTGGGAATGCCGTGGCGTTTCAAAAATTTCTTCGCGAAGGTCTTCGATGCCTCAAGCTGCGCGATCTCCTTGCGCGGCCCCCAGCATGGGATGCCCGCCTCGGCGCAGAGATTGGAAAGGCCGCTGTCTTTCACCAGCAGCGCCTCTTCCCCAGCCATGCAGAGGTCGATGCCGTTCTGCTTCATCCAGGTGATCAGCTCGGGCAATCCGGCCACATCCACCCGCGTCGCCAGCGTGGCGATGGCATCGCTGCCCGGGTACGCAAAAAGTTCATGCTTCTGCGGAGATTCGCTGAGTGCGGTGATGAGCGCGTGTTCACGGCCACCTTTGCCAGTAACGAGGATTTTCATGGGCCGGGATGCTTAGCGAGTCGGTGCCGCTGCGCAAGCAGCCTGTCGGGCTCTAAGAACGGGCAGGCCCGAACGTTCCAAGCTGCATGAAACACCTGCTCTGCTGCCTTGCCGCCGCCGCGTCAGTCTTTGCAGACGCTCCGCAGATGGCCGCTGCACGAATCGACGCAGCGCTGATCCGCGATCATTACGAGGCCCTGCAGGAGCTGCGCAAGCACAGCATCGCGCCGCCGCCCGCGCCTGCTCTTCCTGTGGCGGATGATGCCGTCTTTCTCCGCCGGGCTTGTATCGACATCGCCGGAAGGCTGCCCGCTGCGGACGAAGTGCGCCAGTTTCTGGCAGATCCCGCGCCGGACAAACGCGCCCGGCTGACTGACGCCCTGGTGCGGGAACCCGGTGCAGAGCAGTTGCGTTTCCGCATTCTCTCCGAAGCCTTCCGCGTGAAGGAGGACGACGCCTTTGCCGCATGGCTGCTGCAGGCCGCCAAAGACGACCGCCCGTTTGATCAAATCATCGCCAGCCTGATCGGCGAAGGCCGCCTCGGTCAGCGTGATGGAGAAAATGCGATCCATACCGCCAATGAAGTGGCTGCCGCAGTGCTGGGCGAAGATCTGCAATGCGCAGTCTGCCATGACCATCCGTACAACGACCACCAGCAGAAGCAGTGCTATGAGTTTGCCGCCTGTTTTCTAGCCCCGGGAAGCCCCTCCCTGCAGCTGCCCGGCTACTACCATCAAAGAAGCGGCAAGCCCCGTGATTTGGTGAAACCCAGGCTGCTGCGCCTGAACTCGCGCGAGAATCCTCCGGAAATCAAACACAACGCAGACGCACGCGTCCAGACAGCCCGATGGATCGTCACTGAAAGCACCCATCGCTTTGCCAGCGTGGCGGCTTTGCGTGTGTGGAGCGGGCTTTTTGGGATGCCTGGAATTGAAAAAGATAAAACGCTCGGAGGTGTTGATCCCGCCCCGTCTTGGAACGAGGTGAACGGGAGCATGAGCTATACCTACCGGGCATGTGGTGGAGCCCCGCATGCCAACCCTGTTTTCTGGGTCGGCCTGTTCTCCTCCCCGGCACCCGCGCCAAGCATCTACACGGCACTGGGCGAAGAATTCCGCCGCTGCGGATGCCGCATTGGCGAGTTTCAGCGAGTCCTCGCCCGCACAACGGCCTACAACCGTGCCGCCATAGCGCCCGACAGGCGATGGATCGTAGGCAATCTGGTGCCGGCCCCTGTGGTGCGACGGCTCCCAGCCGAAGTCATCTGGGACGCGCTCTCCGCCGAAAAGAGCTCACAACTGCCGCCGGTGCCTCCGCCTGAGCATCCCCTGCGCATGCTGGGACGCGGCACACGTGAGTGGTCAGATGAGAGCACCACACCTGTCTCGCATGAGCTGGTCCGCTTCATGATGAACAGTGCCTTCATGGAAAACGCCGCCGCCTCACGGCCTGCGGACAGCTCCGCGGAAGATCTGTTTCTTGCCATCCTCGGCCGCTACCCCAACGGTCTCGAAAAGGCGCTGGCAAAACAGCAGCAAAATGAGTCGCCGCAGACCGCGGTACAGGACATCACCTGGGCGCTGCTAAACACGGCGGAGTTCATGTTCAGGCCTTGAGATCCATGTTTCTGCTCCACCTAAGGCTGCGGTGCCCTGGGCCGTTACAGCGTGCATGAAATGCTGTCTCCTGCCCTGCATGCTCCTGCTGGCCTGCGTTCCCGGAAAGGGAGCGGCGCAGACGGTTTCCCAGACCGCCCGTGAAGCCGCGGCACGTATGGATGCGGCGCTGATGCATGACTATCGGTTCATGGCGGAGCAGCGGCAGACGCAGCCGAACATGCCGCCCCTGCCCGCGCTGCCGGCGACGGCAGACGACACCACCTTTCTGAGGCGCGCCTGCATCGACCTCGCTGGCAGGCTGCCGCGCCCGGATGAAGTACGCGCCTTTGTGGCAGACCGGTCGGCCGAAAAACGCGCAAAGCTCACCGATGACCTCACGCGGGAACCCGGTGGCGCGGAAGTGCGTTTCCGCATGCTGGCAGAAGCCTTCCGGGTCAGGGATGAGGATGCGGAGACGATCGCCTGGCTGCGGGAGGCGGCCACGAAGGATTATCCGTATGCTGAAATCATCGCCGTCATGATCAGCGGCGGCCACATGAGCCGGCGCGATGAAGGCGACGCGATGCGCACCAGCGTGGAGACCTCCTACAGTGTGCTGGGAGTGAACACCCGCTGCGCGATGTGCCACGACCATCCCTTCAGTGACCGCACGGAAATGGAGACCTATGAGTTTGCCGCGTGCTTTGCAGGCAAAGGAGAAGTACGGCTGCCGCACGACTACAAATATCCCCGGGCAAAACCGGGCGATGTGGTGCTGCCCGCACTGCCTGATCTGACCAAAAGCTGGAGACCCGGCATCTATGAGGACGAAACCAAACTGGCCCAAGTCGTGAAATGGATGACGGAGAATGAGGCCAGCAGACGGTTTGCACTGGTGGCGGTGATGCGCACATGGAACGAACTGTTTGGCATGCCCGGAAGGATCATCGACCCCGCCGTAGGCGGTGCGGACGATGAACCAAGCTGGCAGGAGACGCGTGGGAACTGCTTCTTCTCTTCGCGCCGTGGAAGCGCGACGTGGATCGACATGGACGTCAATGAACCCGGGGATTTTACTCAGGCGACAAAGCTGATGATGGAGGAGTTCTTACGCTGTAGCGGACGGATGGGTGAATTCCAACGCATGCTGGCGCGAACGGAGGCGTACAGCCGCGCGGGCATCGGTCATGAATTTGCATGGAGCGGCTGCCTCCTTGCTCCTGCACCGCAGATCCGCCGCCTGCCATCCGAGGTCATCTGGAAAACGCTCACAGGTCAAGGCGACCTCCAGCTGCCACAGATTCCGCAGCCCGGGCACCCGCTGCGCATGCTGGGCCGCGGCACGCGCGAATGGACGGATGAAAGCGTCACACCTCTCTCCCATGAGCTCGCACGCTTCATGATGAACAGCCAGCCAGTGGCACAAGCGACGGCAAACGCAGGCAGCGCGGAGGAGATGTTTCTCGGGCTGCTGGGGCGTGAACCCACGGACGAAGAAAAAGCGGCCATTCAACGCAGCGCCTCTTCCAATCAAGATGTGGCCTGGGCGCTGCTGAACACGCGTGAGTTCATGTTCAGGCCGTGAGTTCGGCGATGTAGCATTTGCAGTTTGCTTTCAAAGGCTGTTTAGGCTGGAAGCAAATCCAACCCCCGCAGTCATGCCGTCCACCAAGGCCAAAGATTCCCGAAGCAAGAAAAGCGCTGCAGCCTCCCAGTTCAAACAGCCGCCGGTGCTGTTCGACAAAACGCAGACGATGATCGGGAAGATCCAGGAACGACTGGGTGGCAAGCTGCTGACCTACTGGAACAACCCGCGCGGTTCGGTGTGCCACAGTGACGTCACCGCGCTGTTCAAGCTCCTCGAACACATCGGCACGCAGGAGAAGCTCTACATTTTCATCAAGTCGGACGGTGGCAACGGGCGCGCCGCCCTGCGCATGGTGAACCTCATCCGCCGCTACTGCAAAAACCTCGTCGCGCTGGTGCCGCTGGAGTGCGCTTCTGCCGCGACGATGATCGCTCTGGGCGCCGAGGACATTCAGATGGGTTCCATCGCCTATCTCACCGCAGTGGACACCTCCCTCACTCACGATCTTTCCCCGATCGACCGCGACAATGACCGCGTGAGCGTGAGTCTGGATGAAGTGAAGCGCATCATCAACCTGTGGAGGAAAAATGAAAGCGCCACACGCGACATGAACCCCTACCATGCTCTGTTTCAATACATTCATCCTCTGGTCATCGGCGCGGTGGACCGGGCCGATTCGCTTTCCCTGATGCTTTGCGAGGAGATTCTCTCCCATCACATCAAGGACCAGACCAGGCGCAACGAGATCGCCGTCACACTGAACTCCAAGTATCCCTCCCACGCCTACCCGATCCTCATCGATGAAGCGCGGAAGATCGGCCTCAACGCCCTGCCAATGGATCCCGACGTGGCCTCCATGCTGCTGGACCTGAACCACATCTACAGCGAGATGGGCCAGAAGGCGACCACCGACATCAGCGACACCGAATCCCACAGCAACGAGATCATCAACATCCTCGAACGCGAGGGCTGCCAGATCTACTTCCAGCAGGACAAAGACTGGTTTTACCGCACCGAGGAGCGCCGCTGGATCGTGCTGAACGATGCCAGCGGCTGGCACCAGGCCATCCGCCGCAAAGGCAAACTGGTGCAGGAGTCCTTGTACCTGTGAGCCGGCAAACCCGGCTCAGTCTCGCGATCCGGGTGTAATCTTCATCTCCACTTCCTTGCCTTCGCGCTGGACACTGATGGTCGTCTCCTTGCCGATCTTCAGGTCTCCCATGACGTAGGTGTAATCGTAGATGTTGGTGATCTCCTTGCCGCCGAGTTTGACGATGATGTCTCCGGCTTTGACACCTGCCTTGGCAGCAGGCCCCACGGGGGAGACGCCGCTGAGCTTCACGCCTTTGGTATCGCCTTGGGAGTAGTCGGGAATGGTGCCGAGATAGGCGCGCAGCCCGGTGCGCACCCCCTGGTTCTTTGGAGCCTCCATGGCTATGTAGTCCGGCGCCGGATCGGTGGTGGCGATGCCGCGTGCGATGAGGCCCATGAGCTTCGCGATCTTCGCAGCGTTCTCGTAATCAATCTTGTCCGCTGTGTCGCTGGGCATGTGGTAGTCGGCATGAGAGCCGGTGAAGGCATTCAGCGTGGGAATGCCCTTCAAATAAAACGCCGTGCTGTCCGTGGGCAGGTGCGCATCATTCTGCGTGGTGATCGGCAGGCCGATGGGTGCATTGCGCTTTTCGATCTCCTTCGCCCACAGCGAACTGCTGCCGAGGCCCTGCAGCACCAGTGACTTTTGAAAGCGGCCGATCATGTCCATGTTCAGACATGCGGCAAACATGCCTGTAAGCTTGGCGTTGGGGTCGCCTTTGATCATCTTCGCATACACTTCCACGAAATGATTGCTGCCCAGCAGGCCGAGTTCCTCGCCGCTCCATGCCGCGAAAATGATGTCGCGTTTCAGCGCGAGCTTGCCCTGCTTCTTCAAATCGGCCAGCCACTGGGCGATTTCCATCACGCCCGAGGTGCCGGATGCATTGTCGTCAGCACCGTGGTGGATTTTGTTCACTTCATCGCCCTTCGCACGGGAATTGGACCCACCGCTGCTGCCGAGATGGTCCACATGGGCGCAAACGATGAGCGGCGCGACGTGTGGATCAGGCTTCTCGCCGTAGGGCAGCACACCGAGGACATTGCGGCCCTTTTTCTTTTCCTGCTGGATGACAATGTTTGCACTGAGAGTGAGCCCCTTGCAGTCGATGCCTCCCATGAGGTCACCGTTGTCGAGCTTGTCCTGCAGCTCCTTGAGTTTCTTGCCCGCGCTGGCGAGCAATGTCTCGCCCACCGCGTCCGTGATGCTGATGGCGGCGATGCCGCTGGTGGCGAGCGAGGCGTCAAAGGTCAGCGGCGAGAGCTGCTGCACCACCTTCGAGTTCGGGCCACTGACCACAATCAATCCGCGCGCCCCTTTCTGGCGCGCGGTCAGCGCCTTGTAGCGCAGGCTGGCGTAGCGGCTGAGTTCGTTGCGACGTTCCTGGGAGATGCCTTCGGGCAGATAGCGGAAGACGAGCACCCATTTGTCCTTCACATCCAGATGCGCGTAGCTGCTGTAAGTCTCGATCTTCTTGCCGTCATTCCCGGTCGCCTCATCCGGCGTTTCGATGCCGTAACCGGCGAAGACGATGCCTGCAGCTTTGACCTCGCCATTTTGCGAAAACGAGAGCGGCTTCCAGTCCTGGTCAACCACCAGAGCCTTGTCGCCTAAGGCGAGCGTGTTTCCCTGTCCCAGAGCGACGCCGGCGGTGAAGTCGAAGTTGTCGAAGTAGGTGTCGTCATCGCCCATGGGAGCGAGGCCGAGTTTTTGGAAAAAGTCCGCCACATACTGGGTCGCGAGCTTTTCGCCTTCGGTGCCGGTAAGGCGGCCGCCGAGTGCATCGCTGGCTAGGTAAGTCACCTGCTGCCTCATGTCCTCGGGGCGAATTTCACCAGCGGTGGCGGAGAAATCAGGCTCAGGAGCTTTAGCGACAACTGCTCGCGGATCAGTTTTGAGGCCGAGCGCCGCGAGGGCGTGATCATGGTCCCAGTCCGCGATGTAAATCTGCGAGGCTCCACCTGCCCCGCGGCCACTCGTCCAGGAGAGCTTTTTGCCATCGGGGGAAAAAACCGGAAGACCATCAAAGCCGTCCGTGGTGGTCACACGCACCGGGTCGTGCCTGCCAGCGGCATCCACGATGTAGAGCTCAAAGTTGGCGAAGCCGTTGAGGTTCGTGGTGAAAATCAGATACTCACCACTCGGATGGAAATACGGCGCCCAGCTCATGGCACCGAGCTTGGTGATGGCGCGCTGCTCGCTGCCATCCGCGTTCATGGTCCAGACCTCGGCCACATCCCCCTTCGGGGTGAAGCGGCGCCAGCAGATGCGTTTGCCATCCGCGCTGAAAAACGGGCCACCATCGTAGCCAGGCACCTCAGTGAGGCGCTTCACGTTCGAGCCATCGGCATCGGCGGTGTAGATCTCCATGAAGTACTGTTTGTCGATCTTCAGGCGTTCCTCGTCTTCCTTGCTCAGCTTGCCTTCATAAGCCTGGCGGTTGCTGGCGAAGACGATCTTCCTGCCATCGGGCGAGTAGTCTCCTTCCGCATCGTAGCCACGCGTGTGAGTCAGGTTTTTGAGCGATTTGTCCACCAGCGAGTATTCCCAGATGTCGTAGTGCTCGTCGTAGTCCCAGGAATAGCGGCGCACCTTGGCGTTCTTGCGCTCCTCATATTCAGCCGCCTGCAGCTTCTTCGATTCAGGATCGGTATGCGTGGAGGCAAACATCACCCGCTTGCCATCGGGGTGAATCCACGCGCAGGTCGTCTTGCCCATGCCGGGTGAAATGCGCTCTTGATCCCCCGTTTCGAGGTCCATCAGATAGATTTGATAAAAAGGATTCCCCTCCTCCCGCTCGGACTGGAAGATCATCTTCCTACCATCGGCGGAAAAATACCCCTCCCCCGAACGTTTGCCCTCAAACGTAAGCTGGCGGGTGCCGGTGATGAAATCCGCCTCGGTCTGGGCAAAGACGGCGGTGGAGGCTAATGCAAAAAAGAGAAGGGGGCGCATGGCTAGGTAAATACGGCGGGAACGGGCGAATATAGACATCGTGAACAACAGTCACGATATTCAAGCTTGAAAAAAAGCCTTCTTTCAAGCCATGCTCGAAAGATGAAGACACGAACAGGAGCTTTCAGAACCAAGGCATTCTTGCTCGCTGTGTTCTCCATCGCCTGCACCCGGACTTTTATCTCCGCACAGTCGCCTGAGCCTCCTCTTCAGGGCAAAGTGACGGCGACCTTGGATCCAGGCGAGAGATTTCAGAGCGGAGTAAGCCTGCTATGGAGTCCTTCCGGACAGGCCGCCTGGGACAAAATGAGAGAGTTCCACAAGGTAAAAACCATCGATCTCGTCCCGCCAACTCCCATTGCCGATGTGCTCAATCAATTCCAGTGGGACCCTGCCAAGACGCTGCCGGACGGCACCGTCGTCTACGGCGGTGAAGACTCCGAAGCCCTGCGCGCGGAAATTCGGGAGACGCTCAGAAAGCGTGTCGGCCCCCAGGCGGCGGCGATGATCGGTCCGTTCCGGCCGCCTGGAAGACTCGATCAAGCAACGGAGCGCCTGGGTTCAGCGCTGTTTGTCAGC
This sequence comes from Prosthecobacter sp., assembly GCF_044226605.1. GTDB lineage: Bacteria > Verrucomicrobiota > Verrucomicrobiia > Verrucomicrobiales > Verrucomicrobiaceae > Prosthecobacter. The sequence goes on from NZ_JBGAGS010000001.1 coordinate 66,514, forward strand.
TGCTTGTCTCATTCCCCGCGTTTCCCCGTCGGCTTTGTGGTGAAAAGAAACATCTTTGCTTTTTCAAATGGCCAGAAAACCACGGTGGAAGGATTTGGCAGCGAAGGCCCCCATGCCGCCAATCTAAGCGATGCGCTCCAGATCCTCGCGGATGATCTCAAAGGAACCTTCATTCTCAAGCTTCCCTTTTTCACGGAAGGAAAAGCCAGGCCCAGCTTTCTTACGCTGGCCAAAATACCTGGGCTGCTCCGCATTGAAAATGGCATTCAACGCGTGCGTCAGGCCCTCAAATCGCCACTCCCCCCTGATCAGGCCATCAAGCAAAATGACAAGTGGTGGCGATACTCCAACCAGCTCAGTGCTGTGGATAAGTTTTGGATGCCCAAACTCAAAACCACCATCTCGTGTGATTATGGCGAACTGATTGGCAAAACATACTTGCACGAGAAAGTCGGAACTACTGACAGGTACTGGATGATCCGTGAGGCCCAGCAGCTGTTGAATTTCCGGCTGGATGAAGAGGGCTCGATGACCCAGGCCGTTTTTAAAATTTCTCCAGATTTTCTTTCTTCCAGCGGCGAGCCGACAACCGCCCCAGGCACGCCAAAGATTGAGACCCTGCCCTTCCTGCCCAGGATCTTTTCGTTCGACGGCCCGTTCCTTGCAGCCTTGTGGATGAACGACGCCGAATGGCCCTACCTTGCCTGCTGGGTGGACAGCGAAGAGGTGCTGCTGAAAAAGTAAGCTGTTAGTTTTTGGTGACTGAGAGATGCATGTAGCGGGAGGTCCGGCCACCGGTCGGAACCATGACCTTCATCAGCTCCATCGTGTCTGTGGAGCTGATGACACTCGGCGCGGAGACCCCCGTCGTGCTCCACGTTCCGCCGGACAGACTGTCCCGCCATTCGACGGCAAAAGTCAGCTCATTGAGCGCGACGATGTTCACCGGGTAGTCGAACTCCACAAAGCTCGCGTCCGGCTTGCCGACCGGCGTGTGCAAAGGTGAGGATGAGTGCGGATCTCCTCCTGTAGCGTATTCCAGGAGATTTGGCACCCCGTCGCGGTCAGGATCGGCACCATCATCCGCATCCGGGGAGCCGGACTCAAAGTAGATGCTCTTCCATTCGGCCAGGTTCGCAGGTGAGTTTGCCGCGGTAAGCGTGAGATCGCCGGCATTGTAGCTGCGTGTGAACAAGGCTCCGGGAGCGGTGAACGTGGCGAAGGTCCCGGTGTGCGAGGGATAGGTCAGCACGCTGAAAGTGCTGCCATGCGCAGGCACAAAGCCGTTGATGAGCGTGACATTGAGCGTGCCGCCGAGCGTGACGCTGCCGGTAAAGGCCACTTGGTCAAACTGGGTGCCCGCCGCAAGCCCGCCCACATCGAGATTGAGCCTGCCTGCCGAACTTTGCACAAAGTCCCAGGCCATCGACCAGCTGGCGACTGAAGAGCCGACCGTGACAACGCCATCGTTCGTCAGCTGGTTTCCACCATTGTAATTCGTAAAGGCCAGCGTACCGACGGCCAGCGTCGCACCTGTATGATTGGCCACGCGTGAGCTGCCGAGCGCACGCACACTGCCCGTGCCCGTGGCTGTGATGGTGCCGTAATTGTCGATTTGCGCGCCGAAGTCCAGATTTCTTTCCGCATCGTTCACCAGCGAAACAACGCCTGTCGGGCCGACGGTGATGGCTCCCGACCATGTGCCATTGTACCAGTCCCACCCACCGCCGAGGATCCTGCCCGTGCCGTCAGCGTGTCCTCTGACATTGGCACCATCCACAATCACATGGCCGCCGACAGACGAAGTGTCTCCCCGCAGAATGGTGGTACCACCGCTGAGATGAATGTCCGAGCTGCCCGTCAGCTGACCGCCAGCATTCAGATCAAGCTCGCCGCCATTGAAATTGATCGAGCCCGAATTGGAGATGACTTGAGACGTGTTGTTGAAAACCCACGAGTTCACATAGGCGGAGCTGGAGCCTCCATTTTTGCGAAACACCCCGGCATTGGTGAAGGTGCCGGTTCCTCCGTAGTTGGCAAACACGGTGCCGTCTCCCGTCACATTGAAGACCCCGGCCGATTGATTGTTCACGCCCCCGAAGCCGTTGACATTTTGAATGGCCAGCCCGCTCCAGTTGATGGTGCCGGCATTGTCGAGCACCGCGTTGTTGCCCAGATTCTTGTCTCCCATGCCGCTAAAATTGAGTGTTGAGTTCGCGGCGATGACCAGCGTGCCGTACACGGATCCGCTGCTCCAATTCAGAGTGCCGTCCAACCGCCCCCCGGTGCTCGTCAGGGAGCCGCTAGAAAGGCTGGCGCTGGTGGAAATCATCACCGGCGCGTTCATGCGCACATCACTGTTGAAGTTCACCGCTCCCGAGCCGGTGAGGGCCGAGCCGCTGTTCAGATTGAAGGGGCTTTCCAGGGAAATGACAGCGCTGTCGCAGCGAATTTCACCGGTGTTGTTGAACACCCACGAGGTCAGATGAGCAGTGCCAGCGCCACCGGTCTTGGCCAGCCTTCCGGCGTTGTTGAAGACATTGCCGCCATTGTAGTTTTGAAAGGGGTTCCCATCACGCAGGAGATTATAAACACCTCCGGCAAGATTGTTCACCGTGCAGGCACCGCCGCTGCCGAGGAGGCAGTCGTTGTCCCAGTTGATCGTTCCGGAGTTGTTGATCACAGCATATCCACCCATGGATACCGAATGGCCGTCACCGCCGATGAGGTCGAGCACGGAACCGGCAGGAACGGTGAGTGTGCCATTGATCATGCCCCCCGTGCAGGCCAGCCTGCCCACCACCGCCATGCCGTCGGCGCAGTTTAAACTGCCGCCGATCATTTTCACCTGCGTCCCGGCTGCGATGCCGAAGGGAGCGCTGGTATTTTGCGTGCCGTTAAACTGAATGGGCGCCGCGCCAGAAAAGAGCGATCCGGCATTGATGTTCAGGGTGGACTCGAACGCCAGCATCCCGGCGTCATTGCGGACTGTCCCGCTGTTGTTAAAGGTCCAGTCGTGGAGGCTTGAGATATCCGTGCCACCCGTTTTGGCCAGAATCCCCGCGTTGTTGAACACGTTGTTGCCGTTGTAGTTCGTGAGCGGCGCGCCGTCCACGTTCACATTATAGACGCCGCTCGCTAGGTTGTTGATGGTGCAGCCGCCACCCGTGCCGACGAGAGGCCCCGTGCTTCCGCCATTCCAGTTGACGGTACCGGCGTTATTGATCACCGTTGCTCCCGCCATGTCTTTTGCCGAGCCCGCGAGCAGATTAAGCGTGGAGCCTGAAGGAATGTTGAGCGTGCCGCCGAGGCTGCCCGCAAGCCAGTTCAGAACGCCATTAAACGCCGCGCCCGCCCCGGGAAAGTTCAGCGATCCCCCCTTGAATGTCACGCTCGTTGCCGGGTTAATGGTGAAGCCAGCGGTGACATTGACGGTGCCGTTAAACTGATGCGGAGCCGCGCCGGAAAACACCGCGCCAGCATTGATGTTCAGAGTCGATTCATACGCCAGTGTGCCAGCATCATTGCGGATCGCACCGCTGTTGTTGAAGGTCCAGTCGTGGAGGCTTGAGGTCCCCGTGCCGCCCGTTTTCACCAGCGTTCCGGCGTTGTTGAAGACATTGTTGCCATTGTAGTTCACCAGCGGTGCGCCGTCCACTGTCACGTTGTAAACGCCGCTTGCGAGATTGTTGATCGTGCAGCCGCCACCCGTGCCGATAAGAGGCCCCGAGCTTCCGCCGCTCCAGTTGACGGTACCGGCGTTGTTGATCACCGTCGATCCCGCCATGTCCTTCCCCACGGCGCCTACGAGATTCAGTGTGGAACCCGCCGCGATGTTGAGAGTGCCGCCCAGAGTTCCCGCCTGCCAGTTCATGCCACCGACCAAAGAAGCGCCGCCCGGCGCCGCGCAGTTCAAGCCTCCGCCCGTCAGAGTGACGTTCACCCCGGCGGGGATCGCAAAGTCAGCATTCACCGTGGTCGGGCCATTGAGCCTCGTCTGCGCCGTTCCACCAAAAGCCGTGCCCGCATTCAGATTGAGAGCGCTGTCAAACTGAAGCACGCCGGCATCACACCGGATCGTCCCGCTGTTGTTAAAGCCCCATGCCTCGACGACCGAGGTCCCGGCGCCGCCCGTGCGCACAAACGTGCCCGCATTGTTGAAAACGTTGTTGCCGTTGTAGTTTTCAAACGGAGGCCCGTCCGCTGCGATCTCATACGTTCCTCCAGGCAGGTTGTTGAGCGTGCAGCCTCCTCCCGCGCCAAGCAGCACGCCAGTGCCCGTCCATCTCATCAGGCCTGAATTGTTGATCACCACATTGCCACCGGCTTGTTTTGCAGACGTTCCTGTCAGTTCGAGCGTGGCGTCAGGCCCGTTGGTCCAGATGCCGTTAAAAAGGCCGCTCGCCCATGTTGACTTGCCGCTGGTCGAGAGAGTCCCGAGCGGACCCGGGCCATTGGTGAAATTGAGGTTGCCGGAGATCAGTTTGAATCCCGCGACCACCCGGTTGATCGAAGAATCGACCGTGTCACCGTTATCGATGACCGCGGTGTCACCGGCACCCGGCACGCCCACCGGAGACCAATTTTCCGGCGTGCCCCAGTAGGTGCTGTTGTTGGCCGGGTCACTGTCGCGCAGTGTCGCACCGGTCCATGTATAGATGATTTCCACCGTTACGACGGCATCGGCCCGTGTCTGATTGCCCGCGGTATCTACGGCGAAGGCGATGATGTCATAGGTGCCGCCGGTCAGGCTGGTGCTTTGGTTGGAACCCGGTGCCGGCAGGGAGCCCGCCACGCTGCTCCACGTGCCTCCGCTCACCTGCGTGGGAAGAATGGCGGAGCCACCGCCGCCCCAGCTGCTGCCATCCCAGTATTTGCCATCGTTGTAGCGATACAGGTACAACCGAACGGTCGAGATGCCGTTGCCATCTGCCGCCAAACCTGAAACCGATGGCAGCGCTGAGACCGTGGCATTCTGAAGCGGACTCTCGATGGAGACCGTGGGCGGGCTCAGATCTACCTGAAACGAGGTCTGGTTGACCCCGGGCACTGCATCGGAAAGTGTGCCTCCGTTGTCACGCGCATGCACGCTGATGAAATACTGCCCCGGTGTCAGCTTGGCACCGGAAGGCACGGACGGGTAAGTCCAGATGCTCCCGCTCAGGCTGGCTTGAAGCGCGGTGATGTCAGACACCCAGTCCACACCATTCCAGAAAAAGCCGGTGCTTGATTGAAACAATGTGAGTGAAACCGATCCCTCTTTGATGCCACTCAGATCGGTTGCCGTTCCTGAGATGCTCGAAAGCACACTCGCGAAGCCATTATTGACCGGCGTGGTGACGGCCACCTGCGGCGGAGCGTTGTCATCGATGAGCACCAAGGAATCGGTCTGGGTGGGATTTCCCAACTGGTCGCTCGCGATGGCGATGAAGGTGTAGGCCCCCTGCGTCAGTTGCGCCCCGGGTTGTGGAAGCCCTGGAGAGACGCACTGCCACGTACGGGTGGCGGCCGTCGTATGGGAGACATGATCCGTCGGCAGATTGATGGCCGGAGCCCCCCATCCAGATCCGTTCCAATACTGTCCGTCACTCTCTCGACGGATGAAGCAGTTCACCGCCTGTACTCCGCCTGCGTCCTGCGAGGTGCCGTTAAACGAATAACCGCTGGCACCAAGTATCACCGTCGGAGAGCCAATGGTCACCACCGGACCGGCTGAGTCCACCATCACTGTCACGCTTGCCTGTTTGGAATGCCCTGCCGGATCCTCCGCAATCGCAATGAAATCATAACTTCCCGCATTCAACGACCCGGGACCGGCACCTCCAACCTGGGGCAGCGGCGAGGTGCAATTCCAATTCCCCGAGTCAAAACTACGGTTCAGCCCCGCCGTACCCACCTGCCAGTAGCTTCCATTCCAGAAGGCGCTGTCACTGTTGCGCCGGAGAAAAATGCTCAGCCCGGAAACGTGGTCGTTGTCATTGGCCGTTCCGTTAAACTGCAAAGTTGGACTCCCCAGCGTGCCTGCCACAGGAGAGAGGATCACCGGCACGGGATCTTCAGTGTCCGCAGGCAGCCCCACGGTGACCAGATAGCGCCCGGTGCTGCCGTAGTTGTTGTAGCCCGTGCTGTCAGAAAACTGGCGGTTCCCGGTCCCGTAGGCGACCACGTAATAGACGCCCGGCGCCAGGTTCATCGTCGCGCTGGCCTCCATGCTGTCCACTGTGGCAAACGGCCCTGCCACCACGGTACCCGTGGCATCTTCGATGCGGAAGCCGCAGTCCAGATTGGGCAGAGACGTGCTCTCGTCCGCCGGCACCACCTCCACCGTTGTGCTGCCAGAATTTTTCACCTGAAACTGCCACCAGTCCAAATCATCTTTGTTCGAGACGATGCCTTCCCCGCCGACCTGATTGGTTCCGGTGGACGTCAACACGCCTGAGGAAATAAAGCTGGACGACTCGTCAGCAGCGTAGCCAAAGCCATTCAATGATCCGGCGATCACGGCAAGATCGTCCTGCGCATTGTTGGCGCCGGGATAGTCATTCTTAGCCCACTGAATGATGGCTCTCGCGCTTGACCCGCCTGCATAGGGGGCTCCCATAATTGGAGACCAGTCGAACGGAGAAGTTCCGTGGCCCGGGTAATAATTCCCCGGATTTAAATCAGTCGGCTGCACCCCGTCATTGCCGTCATGCCACAGCGCGAGCGTGTGCCCAAACTCATGCGTGATATTGCTTGCGAGCGATGACAGCTGGGAGTCTGTCATCGTCGATGCCGTGGTGCCATAATTGGGAGTTACCGGCATCCAGGCAGGGATGTTGCTCGCGGTCGAATAACCCGACACCGCATTCGTCCGGAAGGACTGTATGCCAGCCACCCCCGCCTTCGTCAGCTTCACCGGCAGCGTATTGGCCACGATGATGCGCATTCTCTGACCGGCAGACACCGCATTGTACTTCGCAAGTTCGGTGCTGATGTTGATGTTGAACTGGGCGTAATCTTCCGCGACCCGCCGCCAGACCTTCGTCATCTGATCCGCCGTAAGCCCTGATGCAGGCGCAGCGATCGGGGTGGCGGGATTGCTGACCGGCCAGTCAGGATAGGTCTGCGTTGGCTCGCCGTCGAAATCAAGGTACAGCACCGCCGTTGCAGTTGGCCGGCTGTTCAGCGTGGGAGGCACCGAGGCCGTGCCTGTCACGGTGGAGTCGCCGGGCAGCGGGCTGCTGCGCGCCGCTTCGGCGGCAGGGTCCCGGGCCGTGGGGGCTTTGACCAGCATGGGGATCGCCGGCAGTTCGCACACCATGTCCTCACGCAGATGCTCCACCAGCCACAGATCCCCCTGCGCATCTGTCTCCACCGTCCAGCCAAGCCGGTCTCCTTCGATCAAAAGGCGGCCTTGCACGCGTCGCGTAACAGCATCGTCGATGGCCACCAGCCCGCCCTTGTCTCCAGTGAATCCAATAGCCACCTGGTGGGTGTTTTCATAGCCTTTGTCGAGGCGGCTGTAATTCACGATGCCTGAAAAACTGCGTCCGTCTGGAAGACTCAGGCTGACCTGGGAACCTTCGGACAGCGAACGCAGATTGGGAAATGACTCGATCCGAAAGCGCCTGCCAGAAGGCAGCACACCATTGCCACGACTTTCTGCAGCCTGCTTTTTATCCAGCCCCTCAGGATTTCCGCCGGGCTGCGCTGAAAAGCGCCAAAACCCATCCGAAGCACCACCGGCTGGTGGGGCCGTCACAGCCACGCCGCCCGGTGCAGCATCTGGCAGGCCAGTCACCACGGATGGGCCTCCCTGGGATCTAGGCTTCTCGACCCTCCGCTCTTCAGGCTTCGGTGATTTCAACACAAAAAACATGCCCACTCCACCCAGGAGGAGCACCGTTAGAAGCACAAAAGGATTTCGTTTCATCGCAGGAGGGCATGAGTGTCCTGAGAATGTTCATTCCGCTTAAGCGGAACCATTGCTCAAATGCACCACGCCAAGGCAAAGACATCCCTGACAAGAACAGGACGGGGAACCCTTGCGCGGTCTCATGCTTCGGATGAAAGATTGAAACCGACTTTTTGAAAGCGAAATAGGACTGCTTAATTCCTTATAAATGATAACCTTAGCGCCTATAGAGGTCCTCTAACAATCTTGATCCGTACTGGTTATGACTTCCTTTTGTTCAGTCAATACACAGGCTCCTCTCGCACAGTGATTGCAGAACTTTGCGCATGCATCCGGCTTCAAGCCGCGTTTGATCCGCCCGACCATTTTCCGACCATGCGCCTGATCCCCCTTCTCGCTCTATTTCCCATTCTAGTTTCCGCAGCCGAACCGGTATCTTTGTTTGATGGCAAGACGCTCAAAGGCTGGGACGGTGAAACGACAAAAGTCTGGCGTGTGCAGGACGGCGTTATCGTCGGCGGTTCGCTGGAAGGAAACCCGCAGAACGAATTCCTCACTTCGAAAAAGGTGTATCGGAACTTCATCCTGCGGCTGGAGTACAAGCTGGAGGGAACAGAGGGATTTGTGAACGGGGGCGTGCAGTTCCGCAGCGTTCGCATCCCTCAGCCACCGAATGAGATGAGCGGCTACCAGGCGGACATCGGCGCGGGTTACTCCGGCTGCCTCTATGATGAGTCACGGCGCAAGAAGATGCTGCTGCAGCCCGCGAAGGAGCTGATCGAAAAAGCGGAAAAGCCGGGTGAGTGGAATCAGTACGAAATCCGCGCCGAGGAACAGCGCATCCAGCTTTTCGTGAACAAGGTGCGCACGGTGGACTACACCGAACGCGAACCCGGCATCGACCTCAAGGGCCTCATCGCCCTGCAAATCCACGGCAAATGCAAGGCGCAGATCTCCTTCCGCAACATCACCATCGAGGCGCTGCCAGACGCCATGGTTCCGGAGGAAAAAGATGTGCTCAACCGCTTCGGCAATCCGGGCGCTGCCGTGGCCAGGCGTGAGCCGTTCAAGGACGGCAAGTTCGCACTCGAACAGGACGAAGTCATCGTGATGGCCGGCCAGGAAAACTTGGTGCGAGAACAAAAAGTGGGCGACCTCGAAGCCGTGCTCGGCACCGCCTTCGCTGCCAGGCAGCCGCGGTTTCGCTCCATGGCCTGGGAAGGGGACACGGTGTATGAGCAGTGGCGCGATCTGAATTTCGGAGACTGGAAGGCGCAGCTCGATGCAGCCGGCGCGGGCATCGTGATCGCACAATTCGGTCAGACGGAATCCTTTGATGGAGTGAAGCGCCTCGCAGAGTTCAAGTCGGCCTACCATCGTCTTCTGGATCAGTTCTCGGCCCAGACGCCACGTCTGGTGCTGCTCTCCCCCATGCCGTTTGAGCAGGCCATGGCATCGCACGCGCCGGAGCTGCGGCTGAGAAACACGGATGTGAAAGCCTACGCGGATGCGGTGCGCGAGATCGCAAAACAGCGCGGTGCTGTGTTTGTCGATCTCTTCACTCCTCTCTCAAAGCGCGGAGCGAATCAGCCACGTCTTACGGACGACGGCCTGCATTTGAATGCTGAGGGCCTGCGTGTGGTGGCACATGAAATCGCGCAGCAGCTTGGCGCTTCTTCGAGCGAGGCGGACGACCTCACCGCGGTTAAGGCGGCGATCGTGGAAAAGAACCGACTGTGGTTTGACTGCTGGCGTCCCGCCAACTGGTCCTTCGTCTATGGCGACCGTGTGACGCAGATGTTTGGCAAGCCCGCGCTGGATGCCCCTTCCCTGCGGGAAAGCTTTGAAGCACGCAAACCGCTCGTCGCCAAACTGGACGCCCGCATTCATGCGCTGGCAAAAGGCGAGAAAATTCCCGAGGAGCCAAAGACGGCGCCCCGCGTGGTCACGGAAACCGTGCTGACGCCCGAGCAGCAGATGGCGGGCTTCACCGTGGCGGAAGGTTATGAAATGAACCTTTTCGCCTCAGAAGTCGAAGGCGTGGCGAAGCCCACGCAGTTCTCCTGGGACGAACGCGGACGCTTGTACGTCACCTGCTCGCCGACCTACCCGCAGACGATGCCCGGCATCAAGCCTTCCGACTACATCCTCGTTCTGGAAGACACGAATGGCGATGGCAAGGCGGACAAGTCCACGCGCTTTGCTGAAGGGCTGACAATGGTGCAGGGCGTGGAACCAGGCGCTGGCGGTGTTTATGTCTGCGACTTCGACCAAATCTCCCATCTCAAAGACACCGATGGCGACGGCAAGGCGGAGGAGAAAACTGTGCTTTTCTCCGGCTTCGGCATCGGCGACACACACCAGCTGGTGAATTCCATCTGCCACGGTCCCGATGGCTCGCTGTGGTTCACGCAAGGGCTGCATGCCTTTTCGCGCGTGGAAACCGCCTGGGGCCTCGCGCGCCTGGAAAAAGCCGGCGTGTGGAAGCTGAACCCGCGCACGCAAAAGATGGAAGGCTACTTCAATGGCGGCAAGGCAGGACACAACTGCTGGGGCGTCGCCTTTGACGACTACAACCAGGTCTTCCACAAGAGCGGCGACCGCCCCGTAGGTTATTACAGCGTGCCCGGCCTCGTGGCGCTGCCAGATCCCGACGAATACCATCCCACCGGCGCTTTGTTTGACACGAACCCGAAGACCAACAGCCTGGAGTTCATCGGCACCAAGGCGCTTCCGGATGACATCCAGGGCTGCGCTCTGATCGGCGGCTACTTCGGCAGTGTAGTGGAGCTTCACCGCCTGGAAGACGACGGAGCAGGCTTCAAGAGCACCCAGCTGCCAAAGCTGGTGAAATCCAGCGACGCGTCATTTCGACCTGTGGACGTCAGCATAGGCCCCGATGGCGCGATGTATCTCTGCGACTGGTTCAATCCCGTCATCGGCCACTATCAGGCCAGCTACGCCGACCCACGCCGCGACCGCTCGCATGGCCGCATCTGGCGCATCACCGCCAAAGGCCGCCCGCTGGTGAAACAGCCCAAGCTGGCAGACATGAAACCTGCGGAACTACTCGAACAGCTCAAATCCCCCGAACGCTGGACGCGCTATCAGGCCAAGCGTCTGCTGTTTGATGCCTCCACCGAAGATGTCCTCAAAGCGGCGGATGCCTTCATCGCGAAAAACGATGACGAGCATCTGCTCATGGAGGTCTGCGGCGTGTATCAGTCCCACGAGGCGCCAAACTCGGATCTGGTGAAGCGTCTGCTCAAGGCGAAGGATGCACGCGTGCGCGCCTATGGAGCCAGGGCCACGACCTCCCTGGAGCTTCTGACCCAGGCGGTTCACGACGAAAATCCACGCGTGCGGTTGGAGGCGGTGGTCGCCTGCGCTCGGGTGGCCAAGCCCGAAGCCGTGACGGTGGCCGTGCAGGCGCTGGACCATCCCACAGACAGGTTTATCGACTATGCGCTTAAGCAGGTGGTGAAAAGCCTGAAGCCGAACTATGTGCCAGTGCTGGCCATCCTCGACTTCGGGGGCAATACGAAACACGCCGAATACGTGAAAAAGATCGCCAGTGCCGCAGCCGTGGTCGATCATCCGGGCAAGCAGGTGTATGACGCGCTCTGCCTGAACTGCCACCAGCCCGAGGGCAAGGGCCTGCCCGGCATCTACCCCTCCATCGCGGCCAGCGACTGGGCCTCAGGAGATCCGGCACGTTTGATCAAGATGCTCACCCATGGCCTCACGGGCCCCATCCGTGTGAATAACGTCGAATTTAAACAACTGGCCCCTCTCCCCATGCCGCCCATGGGCCTGAATGACCAGCAGGTGGCGGACGTGCTCAGCTACGTACGTTCCAATTTCAGCAACCAGGCGCCCGCCGTGACGGCGGAGCAGGTAAAAGCCGTGCGTGCCGCCACCGCGGACCGCTCTGCCATGTGGACGGCGGAGGACCTCGCAAAATAGGCTGGATAAAAGGACCACGGCTAGCATTGAACTTGCTGCGATTTAAGGCATCGAATGAGCGTGCCTTCCTCCGAAGCCCCAAAAAAGACCCGCCGCTGGTGGAGATGGATCAAACGACTGCTGCTGGCTGGCCTCGTGCTGCTGGTGGTCGCCGTCATTTTCCGTGGCCCCCTGCTGCGCTGGGCCGTCGGCTACGGTGGTTTCAAAGGCGCGGAGATGGCCGGCATCAAGCTCAAGTGGAAGGTCGAAGGCTCGGTGCTGCACGATTTAAAGCTCAGCCACATTGAAGCCAGTGGATCGCTGGTGGAGCACGCGACCATAGGCGAAATCGCCGTCAATTACGACACCTGGGCCTACCTCAGGACCCGCAACATCGATGTCGTCAAAAGCGTGGCGCTGAAAGACGCGGATGTGGCGCTGGATCTCCGAAAGCTGACCCCGGCAACCAAAGTGGAGGTGAAGGTCAAGAAGCCACCCTCAGGCAAACCGCCGCCCCTTGTGTGGCCAAAGACCATCGACATCGAAAACATCAATGCCGTGGTGGTGCTGGCGGATGGCCGCAAGATCACCATCCGCGGCCTCTCCCTGCGCGTTGGCGAGGGCATGCCCGGCACTTTTGAACTCGCCGAATTCAAGATGGAGCCTGGGGACATGCGTGTGGCGAACGTGAAGGCGAATGTTCAGTGGGGCGATCGCACGCTCATTATCGCAGGACTCGACCTTCCTTATGGCGCAAAGCTCAAATCACTCGCGGTGGATTTGAGCAAGTGGGACCAAGATGCGGCCAGCGTGAAAATCGATGCAGGCATGCGCCAGGCCGCCGTGGTTGTTGAAGCGCTGGCAGATGGAATGTTTGGCGGCAATCTTCAAACAAAGGCCGATGTGCATGTGCATGATCTGGCGTCCAGCGAACTGGGGGCTCTGCACCTGCCGGAGGGCATTGAGTTCGGCCCCGTGAAGGTGGATTTGCATGTCGAAGGCGATCCGCTGAAACCCATGACGCTGGCGGCCACTGGCCAAATCAGCATTCCGGATGTGCGCGCTGCCGGCACCCTTCTGGACTCGATAACCACCACTCTGGAAGTCAAAGACGGTGTGACAAAGGTGCAGGATCTCAAAGTTCTGCGCGGCGCCAATGAGATCGTCGTCCAGCTGGAGTCCAAACTGGCGGCGGATGTGATGAAGTCCCCCTGGACGGCAAAAGTGAACGCACGGATAGCCGACCTGACCCAGCTCCTCACAAATCCCCCGCCCGCTCGAGGAATCATCGACCTGACCGCGAGTGCCTCGGGAACCGGCACCACCCCTGAAAAAGCTACGGCACAGGTGAATGGCACAGACCTGGGCTTTCAAACCTACAAGCTGCCCAAGCTGGGTCTGCAGCTCGATCTCGAGGGAAAGCAGGCCAAGGTCAGCATCCCCGCCCTCACGCTCGGCGCTGGAAACCGCGTGGACATAAACGCGACGGTGGCTTTGGACGATGCACTGCCGGTGAATGCCCAGTGGCAGATCCAAATCGATGACCCGATGGCTTTGATGCAAACCGTGGGTCTGCCGCCGCAGGAGAAACCCGTGGCCGCAAAGATCGCCATTTCGGGCAAGGCTGTCTTCAAAGCGAAAGACGTCATGAACATGGACGCCGACATGGCTCTGAGCGTGACGGACGGCCTCTATGCCGGTGCGCCGCTGCCGAAGGTGGATCTGAAGGTCGCGGTGGCCAGGGGAGAGGCGTCCCTGCAGCAGTGCCGGATCGTGATGGACGAGCAGAACCACATTGACCTGAGCGGAAAAGCGAAGCTGCAGGCACCGTGGGGATTTGACGTGGATGGCAACATCTCCATGCCAGTGCTGACAAATCTGAACCCGCTGCGAGCCGCCTCCAACGTCCCGCTCATTGAATCCGGAAGCGTGGCGGTGCAGATGAAGGTCAGTGGAGACGCCAGCCCGTGGCGTGCCGAAGGGCGGCTGGACATGCAGGTGGTGAAGGCAAAAGTGGCAGGCATGCCCGAGGCGGCGGATGTCAATTTGAAGACCTCCTTTGCCGGCACAGCGGCGCAGATCGAAACCCTGCAGGCGGTGCTCGGTCCATGGAAGCTTCTCACCCGAGGCTCGGTCACAAATAAGGAGGCGAACCTGACCGATCTGAGCTTCTGGCAAAAAGACCGGCGGCTCATGAGCGGGCACGCCCATGCTCCCTTTGATGTCATGCAGACTGGCGTGGCGAATGGTGCACCACTGGATGTCGTGCTGAACGCGCATGAACTGCCGCTTCATGAGATCGCCGCTGCTGCCGGCGTGAAAAGTGTGCCGCCAGGGCTGCTGAGCTTGGATGTCAAAATCGCCGGCCGGCTGGATACCACGGACGCCTCCATCAAGGTGGGGCTGAAGGAACTCAAAGCCCCCGGTCTGCCCAAGTCGTTTCAACCAGCCACCGTCGATCTTCTGACCACGCTCAAGGCCAACCGCCTGAAGGTCGATGCCAAGGTAGTTCAGGCGCCTTTGCAGCCCCTGACCTTCAAGGCGGACATTCCAGTGGAAGTCATGTCGCTGACGAAAAATCCATCTGCCGCGATGAACCTGCCGCTGAAGGCCACGCTGGAACTCCCGGAGACTGATCTGAGCTTCGCGCGCGAGTTTGCCCCCGAGATGGTACGCTCGTCCCCCGCGAAGATGAAGATGCATGTGAATGTCGGTGGCACGGTAAAAGCACCGTTGATCGATTCGGTGATCGACCTCAATGCGCCGGAGATCGAGTTTGTCAGCGCGGACATGCCCAGCGTGCGCAACCTGCGGGTGAAGGTCCACTCGCATGACCGCAAAGTCTCCGTTGAAGACATCTCGGTGACTCTCGCGGGCGGCCATGTGCGGCTCGCTGGAATGCTGGATGCGGCCAATCTCCAGGACCCGCGTTTCGATTTCAAAGCAGACGCTCGCGAGGCGCTGGTGATGCGGAATCCCACCTCCACGGTCCGCGCAAACGCAGACGTCAGCTGTGCAGGCACTTTGAAGGCGGCTCGCGTCAGCGGAAATGTGGAGATCGTGCGTGGCCGCATTTTCCAGGAAGTGGACCTTCTGCCCAAGGTGACGGGCATGATCCATCAGGGCGAAAAACTGCCCCCCCCGCCTCCCTCCACTTCTAAAACCGAACAAAAGCTGGTGCTTCCACCGATGCTGAAGGACTGGACCTTTGATGTGAAGGTGCGTACGCACGACCCGGTGGTGATCGCAGGCAATCTCATGAACGGGGCGATCTCCGCCGACATCGCACTCGGTGGCACCGGCGCAGCGCCAAAGCTGACGGGCGCGGCCAACGTGGACCGCATGGTGCTGCGCCTGCCCTTCAGCCTGCTCAAAATCACCAAAGGCGTGGTGATGATGAATCCGGACAATCCTTTCACTCCCAAGCTGGACGTACGTGGGGAATCAAACGTGGGCAGCACGGACATCACCCTCTATGTGTATGGAGACACCTCCAATCCGAAGACCCGTTTCACCAGCACGCCGCCGCTTTCAGAGGCAGACATCGTCACGCTCCTTGGCACGGGAATGACGCTGGGTGGTGACAACGCGCAGATGGCCAGCGAAGCCATCACCCGTGCGGCTTTCGTCGTGATCGCGGAAACTTACCGCAAGATCTTCCACAAGAAAAAGACCGTGAGCGCAGACCCTCCCAAGCTGCACACCACTTTCAATCCCTCCGGCGCGGACCGTGCCAACGACAGCGTCCAGGCCATGTATGAGATCACGCCCAAAATCAGGTTCACCGGGCGTTTCACCCAGTCCGGGCGCATGAAGGCCCTGCTGGGCTATGTCATGAAGTTTGGCAAGGCAACCCGCGCCATGGATGACGACACCCCATGAAGCCAGGCACCTCCACCTCGAAGTTCAGCGACCATGCACCATGGCTGCGGCTGCTTGCACCGGTGCTGCTTCTCTGGGTGTCGCTGATGACACGCGGAGCCATGGGATACGAAGTGAGTTTTGGCCAGACCCGGGTGGATGTGCAGGGAGTGGCCCCGGCGCAATGGGAGGATGTGCGCAGCATGCTCATGGACCAGCTCACTCTGAATGGCAGCGGACTTCCCGGCGAGCCCCTGGCGGACGATCTGGCTTTCTTTGTTCGCCAGCACTACATCCGCGAAGGGTGGCCTGATGCGGAAACCTTTTGGAAAATGCAGAGAGGGGGCATCTACCTGACGGTGAAACCCGGCAAAGCCGTGCATGTGGGAACCGTGACGCTGAAAGGCGACCTGCCGCTGCCAGCGGAAGAGCTGAAAAAGTATTTCATGAAGCCCACGCTGGAGCGTGAGGATGTGGACAAGAAAGATCCCCAGTGGGTGAAGGCCGACATTCAGCAGGGCGCGAGCATGGTGCAGCGCCGCCTGCGTGCCGAAGGCTACCTGAATTCAGAAGCGAAGCTGCTCCCCGCGCCGCTGGCGGAAAGGAGCACACGGCAGGATGTCACGCTGGAAATCAAGGCAGGTCCGAAATTCAACTTTGGCCAGGCTTCGATCATCGGCTCGCCTCCAGAGCTGGAAAAACGCATGCAGGCCGAGATGACGCAGGCACGTGGCACGCCCTTCAATGAAGCACGAGTGCAGCAGATCCAGAAGCAGCTCACCTCCATCTGCTCGGATCACGGCTGGCTGCATGCTGCCACGACTGCGGACTACACCCTGGGAAAGGCCGGAGGCACGGTGGATGTCGTGTTTCGCGTGGCGCCAGGCGAGCGTGTACGCATCACCAGCATCACTCCCCACGAAGCCTTCAGCCATGGTGCAAAACGAGTGCTGATGGCGAAGTTCAAGCCCCTGACCGGCCAGATATACGAGGCGGAGGAGGCGGACTTCCTCTTCAAGCGGGCCCTGGACACGGGCATGTTTTCCCTGCTGGACACCAAGGTCCTGCCGGACGGCGGCAACATGGCCGCAGGAAACCTGCGCATCACCGGAGAAGAGGCCAGGCCGGTGACGCTCGGCTTTGAGCCAGGCTTTGACACCTTCCTTGGAGCGCAGGCAGGCGTGACCTACAAAAACACGAACTGGCGCGATTCCGGCAACACCCTCGCAGCTGAACTCAGCTACAGCATGGCGGGGCCGGTGGGGTTTGTGAGCCTGACCAATCCGGCCGTGTTTAACACCCAGTATTCAGCGACCACCCGCTTCGCCCTGGAACAGTTCAACCGCTTTGAGTATGACCGTCTCGGCACCACCCTGAGCCTGGATGTGGCGCGTCGTGTGAATCAGGCACTGAGCTACTCCCTGTTCATCAGCACCACCGCCAACACCGTCAGCTCCAAAGTACTCACGCTTCCCCAGACCGGTCCGACCAACTACTCCCTCATGAACATTGGCGGAAATGTGATGTATGACCACCGGGACAGCCCGCTGCTGCCGCGGAAAGGCTGGTATGTCTCCGCCCGTGTGGAGAGCTCCACAGACACTCTAGGTTCGGGCGTAAGCTTCATCCGTTCGGATTTGCAGGGCGGATGGTACATCCCCATCACCAAGAAGTTCCGTTTTGCCACCGGCGCACAACTGGCCACGATCCAAGGCGCCACAGCCGACAAGATCCCCATCGACAGCCGTGTCTTCAATGGCGGCCCTTTCAGCGTCCGCTCGTTCGGCATGCGCAAGCTCGGCCCGGTGACGCCGGGTGGCACGCCGCTGGGCGGCACGTCCTCGCTGTTTGCCAGCGCCGAGTTTTCCTATGAAGTCATGCCCAACCTGGAGTTCGCCGTCTTCGGCGACATCGGCAGCCTCGGCCAGGGGAACAATTCTTCACCGTTATCCTATTCCTCCGACTTTCGCGAAGCCATCGGCGCAGGGCTTCGCTACAAGCTCCCGTTCGGCCCCATCCGCGTTGATTACGGTCACAATCCCAACCGCCGCACCGGAGAGCAGAGCGGCTTCCTGCATGTGACGGTGGGGTTTGCGTTCTAGACCTTTTTGCTAAACCCGCCCACCACGGTGTGGTAGCTGCCCCACAGCACCAGCACGCCGCCGATCGCCTGCGCGACGCTGAATGGCTCGGCAAACAACGCGATGCTCGAAAGCGAAATGACCAGTGGCACCGTCATCTGAAAGGCGCCACCGGCAGCCACGGAGAGAAACCGGAAACCTTCCGTCATGGCCAGCTGTCCAACGCTCGCGCACAAGGCGGCCGCCGTGAGCAGCACCACATCCATCGTGTTCAATGCGCCAAATCCTCCCATGGCCAGCGGCAGGGCAAGCAGCAGCGCATAGATGCACTGCGATGAAAAAATCGTCGCGCTGGTTTCCGTCCGCGTGAGCTGGCGGATCACCACCACGACCGCCGCGGCCATCACAGCCCCGATCAGCGCGATCATCTCATGCTTGCCAAACTGCGCCATCGTACCGGGCGCCAGTCCGGTCAGCAGACTCAGGCCGGTCAGCGCCAGCAGAATGCCAGCCAGCTTCAACAGGCCCAGCCGCTCATGCAAAACGAACGCCGCCATGATCGCCGCAAAAATCGCCCAGGTATTGCCGATCAGCGTGGCCTTGCCCGCCCCCAGCGGCCCGATGGTCGTGTAGTACGCCGCCGTGCCCAGCGCACCGAGCACGCCGCGGGAAGCCAGCAGCCAGCTTTGGAACGAGCGGCGTAGCCTCAGCGTCCCTGCAGGCGCAAAGAAGATGATCGTCAAAACCAGTCCGACCGCCGCGCGAAAGGTCAGAGACATCCATGGATCCACATTGCGGTGGGAGGCCAGGTCTTTCAGCAGCAGGGCATTGCCGGAAAAACACGTGAGGGACAGCAGCATCGCCTTCGCGCCGCGCCGGGGATCTAGCAGGAGTTTTGTGGTATCAGGAGTGCTCATGGAGGTGCCGGTTTGAGGGCTACCTTTGGGCATCATATCTGATCGTTGTCTTTTGTGATGATGATCGCGCTTCGCGCAGGTTCCTCAAACCGTGGTGTTAGGCATGCCAGAGGGCTCGTACCGTTTTTACAACGGCACGAATCGCAATTCGGCTGGCAGGTTTGAGGTTCATCAGACGGAGGCAGAGTGGCGCTGATTGCAGGTTGTGCAATCAGCATTTCTCCCGCACTCCCCGCGCAAGGCTTTCAGCTCGTGGCCTTAAGAACCTGTCACTTGTCAGCCACCACCGGATTCAGCGGTGTGTAGTGCTCCATGTAGCCGATCATCATTTCATCAAACGTCTGCTGCCCCCAGCGCACCGTTTTGGTGGCGTCCGGATTGGCTGGATTTCCGGTGCTGTTGTCGTACACCGCGGTGATTTTCACCGTGCTTCCGCGCGGCAGGAAATGCGGTGTCGCGTAGTCATACCGCAGCTGCCAGTTGAAGTCGTATTTGGGAATGTCCAGCAGCGTCTCGGTTTTGCCATCCGGCAGGGTGACCTCAAATTTGAACGCCTTGCCGCGAACATGCATGTGCGCCATCCACGCCATCACATTGATGTCCGTGGGCAGCTTGCGCGATGCTGTTTCGACGTGATCGGCCTCCCCCGGAGGAATGCTGATCCGGGCATTGGGCAGACCGGTCGTGTGAATGACGTATTTGGGCGGTTCTTTCGAAAAGAGCAGCCCCATGCGCACGGTGTCTTCCACGGCTTTTCCGTTGGGGGTGTAGTGGATCTGAAAGCTCACCGTGGCTCCTGCAGGCAGCTTGCGTGCAAAGCCCTCGGGGTAGACCTGCTTGGAGTTACCGGGGACATACGCGGCCCAGTAGCCTTGCGAACCTTCCTCCCCGCCCTGGCTCACACGGCTGCCTTTCGCAAACACGCTCACGATCACATGGTGCACCACCTCGCGTGCTGTTGGCAGGATCTCATAGCCGCGCACCCAGCGGTCCTCAGGAAAATCCGTGGTCACCGTCACATGCTGGTAGGGCATGGTGCCCTCGGCTTTCACAGAAACCGGTCGCGCTCCGGCAATGATCGCATCCGGTTTGCCGATCGTCCACTCCCCCTGAAATACTCGCGGCTTGGGTGCCTCTGCCACATCGCCCTTGGCACGGTCAGAACCCAGCCAGGCGAGAAGATCATTGCGGTCGCGCTCGGAGAGGGAGCGGTCATTGGCCCAAGGAGAATGCGCCCTGCCCTCCAGCGGCGCGGCAAACCATGGCGGCATGGCACCACGCTCCACCTGCTTGCGGATCATGCCCGCGTGCTCGATCACCGCCTCGTACGAGTCGAGTGCAAACGGTCCCACACCTCCCTTATGGTGGCACTCCACACAATTGGCCTGCATGATGCGCGCCACGTCACGGTGGTACGTCACGGACGTGCTGGCGGCGGCGACCTTTGCAGGCAAATCCAGCGCACAGCCCGGCGCACTGGTCGCAACCAGATCGGCCGGCTCTCCCTTGAGCATCGCAGCCACGGCATCACGCAGGTAGTGATGCTGCGCTGCGTTCTTCGTGTAGCCAAGACCATACTGATCATTCAGCGCACCGCGATAGACCAGGGTACGCGTTGCATCGAGCAGGAAAACCTCGGTGGTGGTGGTCGCCGCCAGTTGTTGTGCCAGTTTGCCATCCGCATCGACGGCCACCGGAGATACCAGCTTGTGGTCGGCAATGAACTTGGTGATCTCGTCGGTCTTCTGCCCTGGAGGTGCATTGACCAGCAGCATGCCCACGCCCTGTTCCTTCAGATCCTTCTCCAACCTCGCTGCCTCCGGCGCAAGCTTGCCGCTGATCGGGCAGGTGGCGCTGAACAGTGCGATCACGAGGCCGTTCTTTCCAGCGGCGCTGGTCAATTTGATTTCTGCGCCCTTCAAATCTTTCAGGGTGGCATTCTCCACCATGCGGCCCACCCCATGCTCGCTGCCTTTCAGCAGTTGCGGCGCTTCCTTGAAGGTAGGGTCTTCGGAGGCAGGCTTGATCGGGCTTGCCGTCGCCGTGCTGCTGCTCTCCCCGCCGCCGCGTTTGCGCAAGGTTGCGATCACTTTTTCAGCTTCATCAAGGGTCACGCTGCCGTTCTTGTCCGTGTCCAGGCCGTTGAACCATTTCTGGTTGGGAAGTTCATCGGCCGTCAGCTTTCCATCGCTGTTCTTGTCCAATCGTTTGAAAAGGACCCCAGTGGGCTCGTCTCCGATTCCGGCGGCCGGACTGCCTGCGAGTTTGCGCATTTTCTGCACCGCTTCCAGCGCCTCGGCGCGTGTCAGCCTGCCGTCTTTGTTCAGGTCCAGCCGGGGAAGGTAGCTGGCACCGTTCATCTCGTCTCCGCTGATGATGCCGTCGCTGTTCGTGTCGAACGCCTTGAATTTTTCGTCGAATTCAGCGAGCTGTGCCTGCGCGCGCAGAACGGCGACGGAGCCGGCCAGCGCCGCGGTGCCGAGGAGGATGGTGAGGACTTTTTTCATGGGAAAGTGCATGGGAACACGCTGTGTGACCTGAAGTTTCCTGCCGTATGACAGGATCATCCAGCAAAATCGCGGTTGTACGATTGACGCTGCCGCCCGGCTTCGTTTGAATCCGCCTGATGAGCAACCGCATTCTCTCCCTCCTGTCCGTCATGGCCCTGGCCGGCACCGCTGCCGCCGAAGTGTCCTATGAATTCGTCCCAAACTTCATCACTCCTCCTGCCGGCAAGGAAACAATCGGCGACGGTCATGGCGAAATCGCGGTGGACTCCGCCGGTAACATTTACGTCAGCGTGCAGGACAAGGACCCCGCGCTCGCAGGCCTGCAGGTGTATGGCAAGGATGGCAAGTTCATCAAAACCCTCCCTCTGCCCCCTTCCCTTCACGGCTTTGTGATCCGCAAGCTCGGCAATGAAGAGCACATCTACGCAGCAGTGCTGAATGAAGCCCGCGTGATCAAATGCAAGCTCGATGGCACCGTGGTCATGGAAATCCCCACCAGCGCCTTCCCGGCCGAGCAGCGCGATTTCGTCACCGTGAGCAAGAGCGATGAAGCGGATCCGAAAAAGAAGACCACTCTTGCCGCCGGCGTGAAGGTCGCGGATTCCAAAACCGAAATCACCGTGAAGCAGGCCGATGGCACCGAGAAAAAAATCGCCAAGGAAAAGGGCGTCTCCGCCGGCGGCGGTCTCCGCCTGACCAACTGCGATGTGGCTCCCAACGGCGACATCTACGTCGTCGATGGCTACGGCCGCAGCTTCATCTTCGTCTTCAGCGCCGATGGCAAGTTCAAGAGCGTCTTCGGCGGCCCCGATAAACCCCTCGCCCTCGCCAACGCCCACAAGATCTTCATCGACACCCGCTTCCAGCCCGCCCGCGTGATGATCTGCGACCGCGGCCACAAGCGCATGCTGCACACCGATCTGGCTGGCAATTTCATCGGAGAGATCGCCACCGAAATGCGCAACCCCAGCTCCGCCAGCTTCCATGGCGACCTGATGTGCGTGGCTGAAATCGCCGGCAACGTCAGCGTCTGGGACAAGGCCAACAAGCGCGTGGCCGACCTTGGCACCAGCCCTGATCCGACCAACACCCCCGGCATCGCTCCCAAAGACTGGAAGCAGGGCGTGGTGACCAGCCCGCATGGCATCACCTTCGACAACGACGGCAACATCCTCGAAACCGAGTGGAACAAGTGGGGCCGCGTGCTGAAGTGGAACGTGAAGAAATAATGATGCGCCTCGCGCGATCCATCATCCTCATTCTCGCCGCAGGGGGAGCCGTTCTGGCCCCCCTGTGTGCTTTGGGGCATGGCACAGAATTTTTGAGCGCCAAGCTCACTCTCCTTCCCGACGCCGAAGTCCTCCTCGAAATCACCGCCGACTACGGCGGCAATCCCATGATGGCGGACGAATCCGCCGCTCTCGAGGCCCTGGCCGATCCCATCCGCCTGCGCCAGCGCGATTCTCTCACGCCCTTGAATTCCCTGGGAACGGCGAAGATTTCCCAGCACCAGAACTGGGCCGAATACGCCCCAGCCTCCTATCTCCCCTCGGATATTGAGGGCGGAGACCATTCCCTGATCACTTCCGCCTGGCGCTGGCGCAGCTCAGAGCCGGAGATCGTCTTTGAAATGCAAAAGGGCAAACTCCACGACGTGCTGCTCTGGACCCAGGACGCCACGCACCCTGAAGCCCCGCCCCGGTGGATGCTCCTGCTGGCAGGAGACCGTTCCCGCCCCATTCCCATCCAGCTCCCGCCATGGTGGCGCAGCTGGATGGTGGCCGCCGTAGCAGGCGGCCTGCTGTTGCTGGCCGCTTACTTCGTCTCGCGGAACTTCACATTGCGCCAGCGCACGCTGTAAGGGCCGGTGCCGGCCTTGATGCCGTGCACCTGGAAGCCGATGTAGCCTTCCGGGTCATTGGGCTGCGTGAAGTCAGCTGTCGGCACGCTGTTGATAAAGCTCTGGTAGTGATCTCCCTTCACCACGATGCGGTAGTGGTTCCACTCGCCCTTTTTAAAGGCAGCCTTCGCCGCATCCGTGCGCACGGCATTCGTATTCGTTAAAATGCTCCACCAGGTACCGCGACGTGCCTCGTCGTAAAAATTACCCGCCGAGCCATCGATCGAGATCTCGCACTGCGGTCCATACAGGCGACCCGCTGGCAGCTTGCCCTTGGCGCCTTCAGGCACCGGATCGCCCTCTTTGGCGATGTGGCTTCTCACCTGCACGCCCGAATTGAGCGCGTCATCCACATTCACCTCAAACTCGAGCTCGAAATCCTTGAAGGGCCCAATGGCCAGGAAGGTGTTCGGACTGCCCTCGGTCGTCGTGCCGGTGAGCACTCCGTTTTCGACTTTGTAGGTGGCTTTGCCGCTGATGACCTGCCCGCCTTGCAGCGAACCATCCGCGAACCACTTCTGCCAGCCATCTTCCCCCTGCGTTTGAGCATTCAGGTTCAACAGAGCAGCACCCAGAAGGGCAACGGACAGGGAAATGGAGAGGAGTTTTTTCATAAGTTGGGCGGCTTTGAACGCCGCTCGCCGCCTCTTTTCATCGCATAACCACCAGATGCTTAATAAACCTTAAATAAAACAGCGGTTTTAATGGGGTTAAAACCCCAAATAAATCGAAACCAACCTTGACCATCGGGTCAGGTTGGAATTAAAATGGGGTTATTACCCGGTTATTATTGGATGGCCCGCCCTTCAAACACCTTCGATTCACTCTCGCTGACGATCGCGATCACCCCGCAGATCAAGCAGTACCTCGAAGACATGACCTTGAAGGGCACGTTTGGCAGCAGCCCCGCCGAGGCGGCGAGGATGCTTCTGAGCAATGGGATTGATGCCATGTTGAACTCGGGGGCTTTGGACAGACGCAAATGGACTCTCAAGAACGGCGAACTCGTTCTTCTGACGCCGGATCAACCTTCCCTCTCCTCATGACACTGCAACACGATCTTCAGGCTGATTCCACCGTCTTCTCCACCCTCGTCGAAGTCGAAATGACCGACACCGACCGCAGCAAAAAAGGCAACTGGAAGTCCGAAACGCGCCTCTCGATGCTCTCACACGAAATCACCCGCTACATGCCCGAGCTCGCCGCCATGCTGGCCGAAGGCGGCAGGCAGAAGCTGATGGCGGCTTAAAACTTTGGCGTAACTTGTTAGGTAAGAAGTCCAATGATTCTACGTGATCCGACGTTGATCATTCCGAATCCTACCCAACCATGCCTCGCTCGCTTCTTTTCTCCCTCCTGCTGCTCGCCACCCTTCCCCTCCAGGCCCGCGAATGGACGTCCTCCGACGGGCGGAAAATCCAGGGCGACTATGTCTCCGCCACCGCCGCGGATGTAACGGTGAAAATAGCGGGAAGAGACACCCGCATTCCGCTCTCCCGGCTCTCAGCAGCTGATCAGGCTTGGGTGAAGGAGCAGGCCGGCAAGCCTGCGGGAGCCGGCAAGCCCATTGAAGGCCCGTTTGCCCCGCTGTTCACCGGAGACTGGGCTTTGTCCAAATTCAAAGACCTGCCCTTCGCGCTCTACGGAGCAAAAGAACTCGATGCCTCCAAGAAGTACCCGCTCGTCCTCGTCCTGCATGGCAAAAGCCCCAATGACGAAAATGGCAAGCAGGTCGGCGGCTGGACCAAAAGCTTCACCACGGAAGCCCACTACGCCAAAAACCCCTGCATCATCGTGGCACCGCTGTGTTATCAGCCCTTCGGCATCACCGGCTCAGGCTGGAGCGCCAAACCGGGGACGGAAGCCGTCGCCATGGTCAAAGAACTGATGAAGTCCCTGCCCATCGACAAGGACCGCGTCTATTGCGTCGGCTATTCCATGGGCGGCTTCGGCACCTGCCACCTCATCAACGCCGAGCCACGCCTCTTCGCCGCTGGCGTCGCCGTGGCAGGCTGCACCGGCCCTGAAACAGCGGACACCTTTAAAAAGGTGCCCCTCTGGCTGTTCCACGCCGCCGATGACTCCAATGTGAAGGTCGATTACTCCCGCGCTCTCGCTGAGGCCCTGAAGCGCGACAAGGAATGCAAATACACCGAATACCCCACCGGCGGCCACGGCATCGTCGGCAAGGTGTTTGAGGAGGAAGAGATGCACGCCTGGCTTTTCGCCAAAGGTGGCACGGTTAAAAAGTAGTCACGGCTTCTCCTTCATCAGCCCCCACGGCCCCAGGCGCTCGGCGGCTTTCTTGCGCAGCATCGCCTGCTTCTCAGCGGGCAGGTGCTTGCAAAGCCGGTCCAGGGAATCATCCACATTCGCCCCGGCCTTCTGCCACATTTCATGGCGCAGCGTTTTAAACTCCGCCGCTGTTTGCTGCAGCTCCCCATGCACCGCTCGGCGCTCGGTTTCAGTGAGATCCAGCTCCGCCACCATCAGCGCTTCGATCTTGCTCACCACCCGGTCCATCGGCGCATGATCTTCATTCGGATGCGCGATGGCATGCTGCGCGATGCGGCGCACAACCAGAAGCCCGCCGCCGATGCCGCAGCCAGCGCCAAGGACGAAGACCAGCAGCAGCAGTAGAACGGCTTTCCAGCGCGATGTCGTGGGAGATGAAGTGCTCATGAGGTGTCAAATGTCAGCGAGTACCGGCCCCTGAATCTGCCAGATCCAGCTCAGTTCATTCACGGCCTCAAAGCTTTCGCGGCAGGCCAGCGCTGCCATCAAAGCGAGCACCGCAAAGCCGGTGCGCAGCCAGCCGGAGCGGCATAGGCTGAGCACATCATCCAGCAATGAAGCCGCTGGCACCTGCGTCTTCGGCGAGCTGATCTCCGCGCGGACCGCCGCACGCATGTCGATGTCCGCCGGCGCACCTGCCGAGCGTGCCTGCTGCGCGAGCTGCTCCCAGGACTTGGGTTTAGGTGAGGGTGTATCCATGGCGTGTAAGAATGGTTTTAAGTCGCTGCCTTGCGCGGAAGGCTTTCACCTTCGCTTTGACTTTGCTCCAGCCAAAATGCGCCGCGATTTCATCCAGCGGCATCTGCTCCAGGTGCAGCAGCGTCAGCAGCGCCCGGTCATCCGGCGGCAGGTGGGAAAGAATGAACTGTGCCCCTGCCAGCGAGTCATTCGCGGTGGCGCTTTCCTCGCTGGCGATGTGATCCAGCGGATGCGATTCCTCCGTCGGCTGCACCAACCGCGAAAAGGGCGAGCGCTGATGCCTGCGGCAAAACTCCAGCCCGATGTTCGCCGCGATGCGCTTCAGCCAGTGCAGAAACGGCCGGTCCGGTCGCCACTGCGGCAGCGCCCGCCACGCACGCACAAACGTCTCCTGCACCATGTCCTCTAGGTCGGCACGATTGGTGGCGAAGCGATGCAGCATGGCGGTCATGGTGGACTGATGGCGTGTGATGATTTGATCAAAGGCATCCAGATCTCCCGCCTGCGCCGCCTGCACCAGGACGAGGTCATCGTCCACAGGCCTTTCAGTTTGGGTGGCGGCGGTCACGGCAGGTGATGCAGATAGTTCCAAAACACAGAATGGCAACGAGGCGGAGCACGCCTCGTTGCCGTGGGATCAGTCACAGTCAGCGCAACGCCGAAGCAAGCGCACTGTCCACCAAGCTTTCGATTTCGCTGTGCGCCTCCTCCAGCTGTTTCTGCTGCTCCGGCGTCAGCAGCGGCCGCATCTGCTTGGCGATGCGCGCCATCAGCAGTGCGCGATCACGTGCCGCATCGCCGATTTTGTCCGCCGCGGCCTTAGTGCTCCCATTTTCTTTCACCGCCTTCTCCATCGCACGGCGGGCGTCACGGCCCTCAGTGATCTGAGCACGGATTTCTTCACGATGCTCTGCGAGGATTTTGCTGAGCGCCGTCTTCTGCTCATCGCTCAGCGGGGTCTGCTTGCGGAAGTTCAAAAAGTGCCGCGCCGCCGTGCGCACAATATCACGGATGGAGGAGCGGGTTTGATCAGGGATGATACCCTCCCCGATGTCAAAACTGCGGCCAAATGCCATCGCAGGCACCGCCGCGGCCAGGCCAAAAACGGCCAGGAGGGACAAAGTGAGTGTTTTCATAGTAGGTCAGGGAGCGAGAAGTTATTTGTTTCTGGTAGTCGTCGTCGTTTCCGACTTCGTCTGACCGTTTGCTCCCGTCGCGCTGCGCGTCGCAGTACGGGTGCCGTCGGCGTGCGTCACGCTGCCGCTGGTCGTCGCTGTCTTTCCATTCGGGCCGGTCGCGGTTCCGGTGGAGGTGCGGCCGTTGGCCGTGCGGTTCACTTGCTGGCTGTCAGTCACCGTGCGACCCTTGGCCCCCGTGGTGGTGGCGGTGCGGCTGGCTGCGCCACGCGTGACGTTTCCCGCCACAGCACGCGAGCCCGTACCACGTTTGCCGGTGAAGGAGGAGCTGCGGCCAAAGTCTCGCGCCTGCACGCTGCCGAGGCTGAGACCGAGAGTGATGAGAATAAGGATGCTTTTCATGATGTGTTTTGGGTTTGAGTCAGTCGCGGCCTTATCGCCGCACACTGACCCGAATGCCGCCCTCACCGCGGCGGTTACAGAAAAATCCGCGCACGGTTTTTCCCCTCGGCGGTTGACTCGCCGCCCCCCATGCACCACCAGAAAAGATGCAGCTCATCTCTGGACCCGCCGTCGCCGAAAAAGTACTCGAAGAATGCCGCCGTGACATCGCGGAACTCGCCGCGCAGGGCCGCAAGCCTGGGCTCGCCGTCGTCCTCGTTGGCGACGATCCCGCCTCCCGCGCCTACGTTCGCTCCAAGGACAAAAAGTGCCGCGATCTCGGCCTGCACTCCGTGAAGCTCGAACTCCCCGCCACCACCACGCAGGAGGAGCTGCTCGCCCACGTGCATGCTTTGAACAACGACCCTGCCATCCACGGCATCCTCGTGCAAAGCCCGCCGCCCAAGCACATCGATGAAGCCGCCATCGTGCGTGCCATCGATCCCGCCAAGGACGTGGACGGCTTCCATCCCGTGAACGTCGCCAAGCTCGCCCTTGAAGATCCCACCGGCTTCGTCCCCTGCACGCCTCTGGGCTGCCAGCGCCTGCTCATCGATGCCGACATCGAAACCAGCGGCGCGCATGCTGTCGTTGTGGGCCGCAGCATGATCGTCGGCAAGCCAATGGCCCTGCTTCTCATGGCCAAGGGCAAAGGCGGAGACGCCACCGTGACCGTCACGCATTCTCGGACGAAGGATCTCGCCGCAATCACTAAAACGGCGGATATCATCATCGCCGCCATTGGCCGCCCCCATTTCATCAAGGCAGAGCATGTGAAAGAGGGCGCCGTCGTCATCGATGTGGGCATCAACCGCGTGGACGATCTCTCCAGCGAAAAAGGCTACAAGCTCGTCGGCGATGTCGCCTTTGATGAGGTCGCGCCTAAATGCCGCGCCATCACCCCCGTCCCCGGCGGCGTCGGTCCCATGACCATCGCCATGCTCATGGCCAACACCATCAAAGCCTGCAAGCAGGCCTGATCGCGCCGGATTCGTGAGAATTTGATTCTCAAGATGTGACGTGCGTGCCATGGTTCCGGTTACCATGCGTATCCGACCGACCCTTTTCACCTCCGTGCTGGCTCTCGCGTTGCCAGTTTGTCTAGCCGCCGAAGAAGCCAAGCCCAAGCCTCCCGAGGCCCCGCCTGCGGAGAAAAAAGACGGCGACAAAAAGGAAGAAAAGAAAGACGAGAAGAAGCCCGATGGCGACAAGCCCGTCGTCACGTCTGGCAAGGTGACCATCGGCGGGAAGGAAATCTCATACGAGGCCAAGGCCGGCACCCTGCCGATTCTCAAGCCGGACGGCAAACCTTCGGCTCAGGTCTTCTACACCGCCTACACCATGAAGGATGTGAAGGACGCCACCACACGCCCCGTCACCTTCTGCTTCAATGGCGGCCCAGGCAGCAGTTCCGTGTGGCTGCACCTCGGCGCCTTCGGCCCCAAGCGCGTCGATCTCCCCGCCGACGGCCTCACCCCTCCCATGCCTCCCGGCGGCTTGGTCAACAACGACTTCTCCCTGCTAGATGTGACGGACCTCGTCTTCATCGATCCGGTGAACACCGGCTTCAGCCGTGCGGAAGATCCCAAAAACGTCAGCGAATTTCTTGGCGTCCACGAAGACATTCAGTGTGTCGGCGAGTTCATGCGCCTCTGGGTCACCCGCGAGCAGCGCTGGCGCTCGCCCAAGTTCGTCGCCGGAGAAAGCTACGGTGGTATTCGCGGCGGCGGTCTGGCGCAGCATTTGCAGGAGCGCCACCGCATGTACCTCAATGGCGTCATCATCGTTTCCGGCCTGTTGGACTATGCCACGCTGGTCCCAGGCCCTTTGAACGAAACGCCCTTCTTGGTGGGCCTGCCCGCAATGACCGCCACGGCGCATTACCACAAGAAGCTGGCTCCAGATCTGCAGGCAGACTTTAAAAAGGCCGTGGCAGAAGCCCGCACCTTCGCCTTTGGCGACTACGCCAGCGCCCTGCTCAAAGGCAGCGACCTGAGCAAGGCCGAACGCGATGCCGTGATCAAAAAACTGGCGCGCCTGACCAGCCTTGAGCCCACATTGATCGATCAGCATGAGCTGCGCATCGACAGCGGCCTGTTCCGCGAAATGCTGCTGCGCAAAGAAAAGCTCGTGCTCGGCGCCTACGATGCCCGTGTCACCGGCAGTGACGGAGACGAGTCGCAGAATCACCCGCAGATCGAGCCCTTCATGCGCGTGGTCGGCAGCATCGCCGCCGCCTCCATGAATGCCTACCTCCGCGAAGAGCTGCACTATGAAAAGGACCTCCCCTATGAAGTGCTGGCTCCGCTGCCAAACTGGAACCACGGCAAGGGCAACAGCTACACCAGCGTCAGCGGCCAGCTCGCCAGCGCCATCACCCAGAATCCCCACCTCCGAGTCCTGGCCCTGGTCGGCTGGAGGGATTTGGTGACGCCACCGGACAACATGCTCCTCAGCGTCCGCCAGATGCAGCTGCCCGAGCAGCTGCGCGGCAACATCGAGTTCGCCGAATACGAGTCCGGCCACATGATGTACACCAACCGTCCGGACATGGAGAAGATGCATACGGACATCGCCGCATTCATCGCCAAGGCCCTCAAATAATCCTGCGGTATGAAATCGATGCTTTTCCTCACTCTGGCGGCCACCGCGGCCTTTGCCGCGGATAAACCGAATGTGGTGCTGCTCTATGCCGACGACCTCGGTTACGGCGATGTTTCCTGCTATGGCTCGAAAACGATCTCGACGCCTCACATCGACAAACTCTCGGCCGCAGGCCTGCGCTTCACGGATGGACACTGCTCAGCTGCGACCTGCACTCCGTCCCGGTTTGCCATGCTCACCGGCGAGTACGCCTTCCGGCAGAAAGGCACCGGAATCCTGCCAGGGGATGCCAAAATGATCATCCCCCCAGGCCGGGCTACCCTGGCCTCCGTTTTCAAAGGAGCTGGCTATCAGACCGCCGTGGTAGGAAAATGGCACCTCGGACTCGGCGATGGGGAGCTGGACTGGAATCAGGAGATCAAACCCGGACCGACCGAGATCGGTTTCGACCACTGCTTCATCATGGCCGCCACCGGCGACCGCGTGCCCTGTGTATATGTGCAAGACCATCGCATCGTCGGGCTGGATCCCTCGGATCCCATCCAGGTCAGCTACAAGCAGCCCTTTCCCGGCGAACCCACCGGCAAGGCCAATCCTGAACTGCTGCGCGTGCACCCGAGCCACGGCCATGACATGGCGCTGATCAACGGCGTCAGCCGCATCGGCTACATGAAAGGTGGGAAAGCCGCCATCTGGAAGGACGAAGACATGGCGGACACCTTCACCACCCAGGCGGTCAAGTTCATTGAGGCGAGCAAGGGCGGCCCCTTCTTCCTCTATTTCGCCGCGCACGATCCTCACGTGCCGCGCGTGCCGCACCCGCGTTTCGTGGGTAAAAGTGGCATGGGTCCCCGTGGAGACGCCATACTGCAGTTCGATGACAGCGTGGGGACCATCCTTACGGCGCTTGACCGCCTCGGTCTCGCAGAGAACACCCTCGTTCTCCTCAGCAGTGACAACGGCCCCGTGGTGGATGACGGCTACCAGGACGACGCCGTCGCCAAACTTGGCGCACACAAGCCCGCCGGCCCCCTCCGCGGAGGCAAGTACAGCGCCTTTGAGGGTGGCACCCGCGTTCCGTTCATCGTCCGCTGGCCCGTACGGGTAAAGCCCGGCGTGAGTTCCGCCCTGGTCTGCCAGGTTGACTTTCCCGCGAGTTTTGCGGCATTGACCGGCCAGAACGCACCGGGGACGGCATCGGACAGCCAGAATGTCCTCTCCGCCTTGCTCGGTGAAGACCCGGTTGGCCGGAGCGAGCTGCTCGAACAGGGGGGACCCGTTGCCCTCCGGCAGGGTAGCTGGAAGTACATCCCCGCCAATGCTGGTATGGCCAGGAACAAAAACACCAACAGCGAGACAGGCAACGCCCCCGACGCCCAGCTCTATGACCTCTCCAAGGACCTTGGGGAGACCCAAAACCTCGCCAAAAGCGACCCATCTCAGGCCCAAAACATGGCCGCGGCCTTGGAAAAGGCCCGTTCCACCTCCGCAAAATAGGGTGTTTACCGCCTCTGCTCTTGCCGAAACCGCAAAAAAACAGCAAATTTCTCTAATTGAGGGTCCATCCGGCGCGTTTGTGCCGCTGGAAGTATTTCCCCTTTCATTCCACACCACCATGAAACAAACCACGAAACTGCTCAGCAGCCTGCTTGTTTCCGCACTCGTTGCGTCTTCCGCCATGGCGGAAGTCCGCACCTGGACGGACACCTCCGGCCGCCAAGTCACCGCCTCATTCATCGGCCTCGATGGTGAGAACATCATCCTGCAAACCGCAGACGGCGCCACTCACAAGTTCCCGCTGACCAAGCTGTCGGCAGAGGATCAGGCGCTGGCGAAAAGCATGAAGCCTTCGGACCAGCCGGTGATGCTTGCCAATGCCACGGTGGCCCAGGCCTCCGCCGCCATCGACAAGCTCGTGGCCAACGGCCTTGTTCGTGCCAATCCTGAGCGCGCCAAAGGTGGCAAGAAGCCCATTACCGGCTTCAACCCCATGGCCAACGACGAGCAGTTCGTGCGCCGTGTTTACCTCGACATCGTGGGCCGCATTCCAAACTATGCGGAAGCCATGCAGTTCATTCAGGACTCCAATCCGAACAAGCGCGCCAAGCTGATCGACATGCTGCTCGACAGCCCTGGCTACAACAGCAACACCTTCAACTACTTCGCGGAAATGCTCCGCGTGAAGGACCGCCTCGAACAGGACAACCTCCGCGGCGTCCCCTACATCAACTGGATGCAGCACTCCATTGAGAAGAACACCACCTGGGACAAGATGGTCTTTGAAATGCTGACCGCCAAAGGCAAGATGTGGCAGGACGGCGCTGCAGGCTATCTCCTCCGTGATGCCGGCATGCCTCTCGACAACCTGGCCAACACCCTCGCCGTGTTCCTTGGCACAGACGTTGCCTGCGCTCAGTGCCATGACCATCCTTTCTCCGACTGGACCCAGCACCAGTTCTATGAAATGGCCTCCTTCTTCGGCGCCACCACCACCAACATGCGCGCCAAGGAAAACCGCAAGAGCAAGGATTCTGGCATGACCGCCATGAACGCCATGCGGGACCTGATGCCCAAGATCGAAGAAATGGTCACCAAAGGCGGCGGCGACATCAAGCGCATCCGCAATGGCATCCAGAACTACATGGGCGCCAACCGCTTCATCGTCGGAGACACCGACACCAACAGCATGAAGCTGCCGCATGACTACAAGTATCCGGACGCCAAGCCCAACGACCCGGTTGAACCCAAGTTCATCACCTGGAGCAAGAACGACAAAAACCTTCCTGCTTACAAGCAGAAGATGAAGTCCGCTGAAGAGCTTCGCCCCGCCTTTGCTCACTGGGTCACCGACCCCTCCAATCCTCGCTTCGCCATGGCCATCGCCAACCGCATGTGGAAGCGTGCCTTCGGCCAGGGCATCTCTGAGCCTGTCACCAACATTGACGATCCCAAGCAGTCCGTGAATCCGGAGCTCCTCATCCACCTGGCTGAGGAAATGAAGCGCGTGAAGTTCGACATCAAGGCTTTCATGCGCATCCTCTACAACACCCGCGCCTACCAGTCCGAAGCCACCTCCGAGAAGATCGCCATGGGCGAGCCCTACTACTTCCAGGGCCCTCTTCTTCGCCGCATGAGCGCTGAACAGGCCTGGGACTCCTACATGACCCTCGTGCTCGGCGACCCCGACAAGTATGCCAAGCCGCTGGAAGACCTCTACAGCCGCTCCATCGACCTCGATCTGAGCAACCCCAAGCTGGACGCCCAGACCGTGCTCGTGAAGTATGACGCCTTCCGCAAGATGGCTGAAAAGGAACGCGCCCTCAACGGCGGCACCCTGGCTGACGCTGGTGGCGACGACATGATGATGGACACCAAGGCCAAAGGAAAAGGCAAGGCCGAAACCAAGTCCGGCGGCGACATGATGGAAAACGCCACCCTCACCTACAACGGCATGATCCTTCGTCGTGCGTCCACCTTGGAGCAGCCCGCCCCCAACGGCCACTTCCTCATCGACTTCGGCCAGTCCCCCCGCGCCCTCATCGACGGCAGCGTCAAGACCGGCTCGGTTCCCCAGGTGCTCATGATGATGAACGGCAAGGCGCAGGCGATGCTCACCAGCTCCGATTCACTCATCTTCCGCACGATGGAAAAAGTGAAATCTCCGCCTGAAAAAGTGGAAGCTCTGTTTGTCTCCGTCCTTAGCCGCCGCCCGACGCTTGCGGAGAAGGACATCGCCAAGCGTGCGCTCTCCGGTGGCGATGACGGCTACGCCAACATGATATGGGCGCTCATCAACACCCGCGAGTTCATCTTCATCCAGTAATTTCAAACAGAACAAACCACTAAATACAACGCGCTTAACTTACACCTATGAAATCCGAACTTAACAAGCTCAACCCCATCGCTCGTCGTGACTTCATGATGCGCACCGCCCAGGCCGCTCTCGGCGTGACAGTCATGCCAGCCTTGAATCTGGCTGCTGCTCCCACCACCGGCGCCGGCACCCCCGGCTTCGGCAAGGCCAAGAACGTCATCTTCCTCTGGATGGGCGGCGGCATGACTCACATCGACACCTGGGATCCCAAGGACGGCCCAACCAAAGGCCCGACTGATCCCATCAAGGCGAATTCGGGTTCCGGCAACATGGACCGCCTCGGCGGCACCATGGTGAAGATGGCCAAGGTGGCCAACAAGTTTTCCATCATCCGCTCCATGAGCTCCAAGACGGGCGTGCATGATCAGGGCACCTACGTCATGAAGACGGGCTATGAGCCTCGCGGCACCATCGTCCATCCTTGCATTGGCGCCTGGGCCTCCCACTTCCTGGGTCGTATCAAGGGACCAACCCTCCCGGACAGCGTCGTCGTCAACAGCGGCAATGCCTTCCCTGGCGCGGGCTTCTTCCCCACCACGATGAGCCCCATCCCGATCTCCAATCCGGAGTCCGGCCTGCAGAACATCAAGCCCACCACTTCTGACGATCAGTTCAAGAAGCGTCTGTCCCTGACCGACGAGTTCGACACCTCCTTCCGCAAGAAGTTCCAGTCGGACGATGTGAAGTCCTACTCCGAGTTCTACGACGAAACCGTCAAGCTCATGAAGAGCGAAGACCTCAAGGCCTTCGATCTTAGCCAGGAGCCTGCCGACCTTCGCGCCAAGTATGGCCGCAACAACTTCGGCCAGGGTGCCCTCCTTGCCCGTCGTCTGGTCCAGGCCGGCGTGCGCTTCGTCGAAGTTCAGTCCGGCGGCTGGGACATGCACAACACCATCGACACGGCGCTCGGCAATACCGCCGCCACGATGGACAATGTCTTCGCCACCCTGATCGAAGACCTTGAAAGCCACGGCCTGCTTTCCTCCACGCTCATCGTCATGGGCTCCGAGTTCGGCCGCACCCCTGACATCAACGAGAACGATGGTCGTGACCATTATCCTCTCGCTTACTCCACCGTCTTCGCAGGCGGCGGCGTCAAGGGCGGCTTCGTCTACGGTGCCACCGACAAGGAAGGCCGTCGTGTCGCTGACAAGCAGTGCACACCGCAGGACTTCCAGGCCACCATCGGCCACGCCATGGGCCTTCCTGTGGACGAAGTGGTCATGTCCCCCTCCAACCGTCCGTTCACGGTCGGCGACAAGGGCGTGCCTGTCCTCGACATCTTCGCGTAATCCCGCGCAGAATCATCTCTTCAACGAGAACACCCGGTCGCAAGACCGGGTGTTTTTTTATGCCCTGCAGTTCCCCGGGTCAGACTTCGTTCGACCCGCAGGTCAAGCTCCGGTTCCGCAGGTGGAGTTTCGGCTCTGAAGGCAGAGCCTAGCTACGAAGATAGAGCTTCAGTTCCGAAGGGAGGGCGCCTGGTCCTCCAAGCGCAGCCTGACTTCTCCCGGTCCTCCGAATGCCCCGCCACTCCCGCAAAAAGATCACCGCCGCCTGCGCGGCCAGCACCAAAGTCCCGCCGCCACCAGCAAAAGCACCGGGCATCCCGGCTCCGGCACCGGCGTCACCGCAAAGTTAAAATCGTCAAAACTGTGGATGTAGCTTACCGCGCCGTTGTCCAGCGAACCACCCCGTAGATCCCACTGCAGGCCAGTCAATGCACCGCTTGCCACGCCAAGGCCCTGATTCGTCAAGACATCCACGTTGCCTGAAAGCAGCGAGCTGTTGTCATTGTACGCGTTGACCGCCAGACCTGCTGTGTTGTCAGCGGTGTTCAGCATCACGGTGATTTCTGAGTAGCCGGCGCTGCCCATCTGATACGGCGTGAGCTGCCACGCGCCGCCGTTCAGGCGATACTCCAGCCAGTTGTCTCCCGTGTAGCCAACCTCAAAGACCGGCTTGTTCGCCGCATCCATCAGCGACAGCCCAAACAGGTTGCCGGTGTCAGGATCATCCCAGTCCGAAGGCTTCACCCAAAACGACATCTGAATCAGCGCTGCCGTCGTGCTCGCAGGATCGATCCCGCCCAGATCGCGCGAATCCAGGCTGTAGAGATAGCTCAAATTTTGATCCGACGCCTGCAGGTTCAAGGTCTGCGATCCCCCGTGCGGCATGGTGTTGCGGTAGGCCACGATCGAATCCCGCGCAAACTGGCTCCCATAGTAGTAGGGCGCATTGGCGTCTTCATTGAGCCGCCCTCCGCTCAAGGCCTGCCATAATCCGGTATTGTCTGCGATATCCGCCGCAGCCCCGCCCGGACCGCCGTTGTTCGTCCCAAACTGCCCCGCGTTGTAACGCGTCACGTCTGGTCCATTGGTGCCATCGCTGAAGTTATTGGGGTAGGCACCCCACGGCACTACTCCCGTGAACCCACCCACCGGGTTGTTGCTGAAATAGAACTGCGCATCTCCGGCAAATGCTCCCGAGGCAATCTGCCCGTTGAGCGGTATTCGGTAGCCATCCTGCTCCTCAAATCCGCCCAAATAGGCTTCGGCGTCTGGGGAGCAGACCAAGGCTCCGAAGAGGCAAGCGAGGAGATTGAATCTGGGTACGGTTTTCTTCACGGACTAAGACTTACCTTAGTCGCCCTGAATATAATTTCAATAATTATTGAATTATTCCATAGGTTGTCAATCTCACTTGGCGCAGCTTTCCACACCCGGCTTTTCCTGCTTGCGGCCACCTGCGAAGCCCTGATAATGGCCGCCCTTCCCCGCCTTTATTGGCACCCCTGTTGTCCCATGAGCAAACCCTCCCCTCAGTCTGATGAACCTTCCTTCGAAGACGCCATGCAGCGTCTGGATGAGATCGTCGCTGGGATGGAGGATGGCCAGCTTTCGCTGGAGGAAATGATTTCGAGCTACGAGGACGGCGTCCGCCTACTCAAGCTCTGCCGTCAGCGAATTGACGGCGCACGCCGCCGCGTGGACCTTATCAGCGCCGATCTGGAAGGTGGCAAAGCCTCGCTCACTTCATTTGACGATGGCGATGATAACGACGACAGCGCCGAAGACACCGACAAGCCCCGCCCTCCAGCCCGCCGCCGTAAAAACGCCGAGACAGAAGGTGGCGAAATCCGACTTTTTTAAGACCTGTGGATACCCAACTGCCTGACATCAACTCCCCTGCCGACCTCAAAGCCCTCCCGCTTGAGAAACTGCCTCTTCTTGCCGAGAAAATCCGCAAGACTCTCATCGAGACCCTCAGCCAGACCGGCGGGCACCTCGGCCCCAATCTCGGTGTCGTGGAGCTGA
The DNA here is from genome assembly GCF_044226605.1 of Prosthecobacter sp. Classification (GTDB taxonomy): domain Bacteria; phylum Verrucomicrobiota; class Verrucomicrobiia; order Verrucomicrobiales; family Verrucomicrobiaceae; genus Prosthecobacter. Next base: position 103,991 of record NZ_JBGAGS010000001.1, read on the forward strand.
CCATCGCCCTGCATCGCGTCTTTGACACCCCCAAGGACCGCTTCGTCTTCGACGTCGCTCATCAAGGCTATGTCCACAAGATGCTCACCGGCCGCTGGGATCGCATCCACACCATCCGCCAGCACGACGGTCTGAACGGTTTCCTCCTCCGCACAGAAAGTGAACACGACTGCTACGGCGCAGGCCATGCAGGCACTGCCCTTTCCGCCGCCCTTGGCATGGCCACCGGCCGCGACCTTGCTGGTGGAGACGAGAATGTCGTCTGCGTCGCCGGAGACGCCGCCTTCACCTGCGGCCCTGTGTTCGAAGCGATGAACAACGTCGCTGCTCACACCAAGCGCCTGATCTGCGTTCTCAACGACAACGAGTGGTCCATCGACCGCAACGTCGGCGCCATTGCCAAGTACTTCAACACCATCGCCACCAGCCCGGCCTACGCCAACCTTCACCAGAAGGCCGGCAAGCTTCTGGAGTTCATGCTAGGCGAAGACGTGCGCCGCATCGCCAAAAAAGTCGAGGACCACGCCAAGAACATTCTCCTTCCCCAGAGCCAGACCCCGTCCAACCGCAGCTCCCTCTTCGACGAATTCGGCATCCGCTACTACGGCCCCATTGACGGCCACAACATCCCCCTCCTCATCCAGACTTTTGAGTTCCTCAAAACCCAGGATGAACCGGTGATCCTCCACATCATCACCGAAAAAGGCCGCGGCTACACCCCTGCCCTGAACGACCCGGGCAAATTCCACGGCCTCGGCAAATACACCGTCGAAACTGGCGAAACCCCCGCCAGCGACAAGCCGACCTACTCCCAGGTTTTCGCCCGCAGCGTCACCGACTTCGCCAAGGAAGACAAAAAGATCGTAGCCATCACCGGTGCCATGCCCGGCGGCACCGGCCTCAGCGTCTTCAAAAAAGAAATCCCCGAACGCTACTTCGATGTCGGCATCGCCGAAGAACACGCCGCCCTCTTTGCCTGCGGCCTTGCCACCCGTGGCCTGAAGCCCTTCCTGACGATCTATTCCACCTTCATGCAGCGTGCGTTTGACATGATCGTGCATGACATGGCCATTCAAAACCTCCCCGTGCGCCTGTGCATGGACCGAGGCGGCCTCAGCGGTGACGACGGCCCCACGCACCACGGCCTCTTTGACATCGCCTACCTCCGCGGCATCCCCGGCATCGTCCATATGCAGCCCCGCAACGAGGATGAATTCGTGGACATGCTCTGGACGATGGCCCAGTACGAGAGCGGCCCCATCGCCATCCGCTATCCCCGTGGCAACGGCCCCGGCATCCTGCCCAAAGGCAAACCGGTACGCCTTGAGATTGGCAAGGCCGAAGTCGTCGCTGACGGCAACGACGTCGCCCTCATCGCGCTCGGCGACATGTTCCCGGTGGCCGAGGCCGCGAAGAAAGAGCTCGAAGCCAAAGGCTTGTCCGTGGCCCTTATCAATCCTCGGTGGATCAAGCCTCTCGACATGGACTGCTTCACCTCTTACGCCAAAAAGGTGAAAGTGGTCTGCACGCTGGAAGACCACGTTCTCCGCAATGGCTTCGGCGCGGGCGTCATCGAGCAACTCAGCGACGCGGGCATCCAAACACCGGTGGTTCGCATCGGCTGGCCTGACCAGTTCGTCGAGCACGGCACTCCTTCCGTTCTCCGCAAGAAGCATGGCCTCAGCGTCGAGAATACGGTCGCAAAGGTGCTTGGTGCGCTGGGCCGGAAGTAATGTGATAAGACAACTTGTCTTGGAGCATGGACTTCCAAAGCCGGCAAAACCATGGCACTTTTCGCTCGTAGTTCTCATGCAAAGCGCCATGCCTTGTCAGCCTTAGTTTCAGTCCACTGACGGGAAGCTGGCGCAGGCCATGAATAGTGGTCCGCCATTCCCATCCTTTCTGCACTCGTCCATCGTCATGCTTACTTCAGATGATGAAGCTGCCTCTACACCCACCCAAGACTCGGGTGAGGCAGATCATCATCGGCAGGATTCGTGCAGCATTGAAGAAAAATTGGTTGGGGATGTCGCACCCACGGAAGAAAGGGAAAGGCCTTTTCACTCCCGGCCATCAATGCGTAACAGGCGGGCTCGACCGTTGCCGCCCTGGATTTTCGGAACGAGCCTGGTGGCAGCAGCGGCAATAGGTTATCTGGTTGGGATTAACAGAGGGCCGCAGCAAGTGACGAGTATTGCTCCTGCCCCAGCCACGGCTGTTGAACATGCTCCTACCCGGGTGCCAGCTCCTATCCCAACTGCTACTCCAACTCCAGTTTCCGCTGCAGCGGCAGTTCCCGCCGCTGCACCCGTTTCCGCCGTGGCAGCAGCTCCCGCCCCTGCACCGGTTTCTGCCCCGACACCAATTTCCGCTTCTGCGCCCGTTCCCGCCCCAGCTCCAGTTCCTGCCCCAGCTCCAGTTACCGCCCCAGCTCCAGTTACCGCCCCTGCACCGGTTTCCGCTTCGGCACCCGTTCACGCTTTTGCCCCTGTTCCTGCCCCAGCATCTGGTCCCACTTCTGCACCCGTTTCCACCCCAGCACCAGTTCCCATCCCTGCACCGTTACCCTCCAAGCCGGTCGAGACGGAGCTGGTGTCTCTGAAAGGCGGGGTTTTTTTGATGGGAGATACGCTGGATCATATGACAGATGCCCGGCCTCACAAAGTCAGCGTTTCCGCGTTCATGATCGCCAAGTACGAAGTCACCTTGGAGCTATGGGACAGGGTCATGCTGTGGGGCAGGAAACATGGTTATCCGGACATTCCCGCCGGCACCGGCAAAGCGCTAAAACACCCCGCTTATGGCATGAAGTGGGGCGATGCCGTCAAATGGTGCAATGCGCTGAGTGAAATGGAAGGGCTCACGCCGTGTTATTATGCCGAGGCCAGCCGGCAGAACGTGGTTCGCAGCGGCATGGCAGACGTGGGTAACCAGCAGGTCAACTGGAAGGCCAACGGCTATCGCCTGCCCACCGAGGCGGAGTGGGAGTTCGCCGCCCGAGGCGGCCGGGAGGGCATGCGTTTCCCGTGGGGCAATGAGATCACGCAGGAACAGGCCAACTACCACGGATCTCCCTCCATTCCGTATGACAAAAGCGGGCGCTCGGGAGTGTCCGCAGCCGCCCTCAGCAGCCCCCCCTACACCGTAGGTACAGGCACGTTTCAGCCCAACCGTTTCGGCCTTTATGACATGATCGGAAACGTGGCGGAGTGGTGCTGGGATTTTTATGAACCCAAGTATGGCGCCACTCTACAGCTGACCAACAACCCGCATGGTCCGGACATGGGCAAAGCCTGCGTCATCCGCGGCGGCAGCTGGCGACACACAGCCGACGACGCACGCTGCGCGAGTCGTTTCAGCCTGGCAGGGGACCGGCCGGCGGCCTACGTAGGCTTTCGTCTGGCGCGAAGCCACTGACTCTCCGCCCAGCTTTTACGGCACGACCGACGCAAAGTTCTGCGTGGCATAGATGTGGAATTGGGCGCAGGTGCAGGGATGCACACCACAGCCTAGGAAAACCAGGTTGCGGTTCAGAATGGTCGCCCTGTGGCTGGCTGAGTTCATCCACAGCCTCACGATCTCATCCGCGAAAGCCAGGTAGGTCAGACCGTTCGAGGTGCGCATGGCGATGTTCTCAGCCCGCTCCCCACTTTTCACGCCCCAGGCCTCCATGCGCTGCCATGGCGTGCGTTTTGCGGGATCATGCGGATTCTCATGAGAGAAAAACTTTCCCGCTGCCATCTCCCGCGAGTGCTCATACGCGCATGCTCTCAGAGCGAGCGAAGTCTGGAACGGGGGCAGCCTGTTCTTCTCCCGCTCCGTATTGGTCGCGTAAAAAATCGCCGCGCTCAGCAGTCCCAGATCCATTTTCTCACGCTCCATCACCTGCAGCACCGGCGGATGGAGGCGAAACGTCTCGGGCGTGAAACGCGCATAGTCTTCTGTTGTCCACGGAGCGGCCTTTTCCACAGGTTTCGCCGGCTCTTCCGCTCCCAACGGCAGCATGAGAACGAGCAGGAGCAGGAGCAAACGCATCACAGGAGTTTCATGGCTTACCGTTCCTCAACCCACCCCGGAGCAGGGTAGCTGCCAAGGACTTTGACCTGGACCGCGATGCCTTCGATTTCGAGGGCGGAGATGGCCTGCTTGAGAGTGCTGTCCGAATGGTGCCCGCTGATCTCCAGGAAAAAGCGTGCCTCGGCACCGCTCGCCGTGGGACGGTTTTCGATCTGCCGCACGTTTACATTGCGGGAGGCAAATACCTGCAGCACTTCCATCAGCGCTCCCACCCGATCCTTGGAATGGATCATCAGCATCGTGTTGTCATTGCCAGATGGCGGTCCGGAGCGACGGCCGAGGATGATGAAGCGGGTCTGCGTGGCGTATTCGCGAGGCGAAGTGGCGATGACGCGCAGATCGTGCAGTTCCGCGCTCAAGGGCGTGCCCAGAGCCGCCACCGTGGGATTCTGCGCCGCAAGCGAGGCCGCGGCACTGGAGCTGGCAGACTCGATGAGCCTGGCACCCGGGAAGCTCTGTGCCAGCCAAGGGCGGCAGTGGGCCAGCATCTGCGCCCGGCCATGGATCTCGGTGATCGTGCTGTGCGGCCCCTGCGCCATCACGGCGGCATCCGCCTTCCACAAAATCTCCGCATAAATCTGCAGCGCGCTGTCAGCCAGATGATCCAGCGTGTGATGCACCGCCCCCTCAGTGGAGTGCTCGATGGGCAGCACGCCATAATCCGCCGTCTGCGTGGCCACGCAGCCAAACACGCCTTCGGTGCTGGCTTCCGCGAGGTATTCCACACAGTGACCAAATTTGTTCACCGCCGCCTGGTGCGTCCATGAACCGGTGGGGCCGAGGTAGGCAATCTTGAGGCTGTCTTCCAAAGCCAGCGCCGCACTCATGATCTCGCGATAGATCGCGCGGATCGCACGCTCGGTGAGGCGGCCGTTTTGCGCCCGATTGATCTCCGCCAGCTTGCGCAGCAGCTTGTCCTCACGGCCCGGCACATAGATGTCCAGGTCGTCCTTGCGTTTGATCTCGCCCACCGCGTGCACCAGCTCGGCACGTTCGTTCAGCAGACGCAGCAGCTGCTGATCGATGCTGTCGATCTTGATGCGCACTTCTTCGAGGGACATGGGCCGCTGGAGAAAAAAAGGGGTGGTTTAGGACGCGTCTGCCGCGGCAGGGGCCACGGGAGCCAGGGAGAGCTGGTGCTCCTGCGGCTGATCGGAGGCGGGGGCTGATTCCTCGGCAGTCGGCAGCTTCACACGGCGGAGTTCGGAAGCATTTGGCATGTCATCGAGACTACGAACACCAAAATGATCGAGGAAGGCTTCTGTGGTGCCATACAGCAGCGGGCGGCCAGGGAGGTCGGCACGGCCTTCGATTTTCATCAAGCCGCGGTCGATAAGCTGCTGCACCATCGCATCCACCGAAACACCACGCACGGCTTCGATCCCGGCTTTCGTAATGGGCTGGCGGTAGGCCACGATGGCGAGAGTCTCTAGCGCCGGCTGGCTGAGGCGCTGCACTTTTTTCCCGGGGTAAAGAGCGCGACACCACTCGGCGTATTCGCCACGGGCGGCGATGCGCCAGCCATTGGCGCGCTCCACAAGGGTAAACGCGTGCTTCTCCGCCGCATAGCGGGCGATCAGTTCGTCCAAAATGCCACGCACCTGCTCCTCCGTTGTTTCAGCCAGAGGTGCCACCCATTCCGGGATTTGCATCTGCGGCTTTCCATCCTCGCCGGCAGACTCTGCGGCGGCATCCAGAATGTCCTTCGCCGTTTCTTTCACGGCGGCACACATCTGCGGCACGCCCAGGGGCTCCTGGGTGGCAAAAAGAAGGGCTTCGACGATCGAGATCAGTTCCATGGCGCGGACGGGCAATCTCAAGCGAGCCAGAGGGGAGAGTCAAGCCGTGCCTTACTCTTGACAATCCCGCCCGAACGGCGCTCTCATGCAGGCATGGCCCTGCGTCTGGACACCGCCATCATTCGTGGCGAAATCGACAACACCACCCGTGGCAACGTGCGCGGCAAGCTCTGGCTGGTCGGCCGGGAAGACCCCGTCATCATCGATCTGAGGGGCGACGCCTGGCGCGACGTGGCTGGTTGCAAAGTGATTTTTACCAATCCCAATCCCGCGCGGCAGTCCGCCGCCGCCACCCTGCAGACAAAGCAGAAGGGGCATGTGGGCGACATCACGGCCTCCCGCAAAGTGAAGGTTCACACGGCGCCGGAGGAGCAGGAGACGGCCTCCGGTGACGAGGATGAAGACCTCGTCGGACCAGCGTCCGCCTGGCACAATTCTCTGTACATCGAATGGTTTTCCGCAGAGAACGGCCGCGTTTTTATCGAGACCACGGACTTTAACGTCAGCATCTCTGCATGGGTGTGGGAAATGGACGAGGCGCAGGAGGATGCGCAAAAGATGAGCAATCTCCACGCCATGCGCGAGTGGCTGGCGGGCATCATTCAACGCCCCGAGCCGAAAGATGACGACGGGGAATTTGATGACAGCGAGGAATCCTGGGAAGATTCTCTCAAGCAGTCCGACCGTCTCACCGACGCGAACATGGAAGCCATCGACAAATACGGCATCGAGGGCATGCATGATGACCGCATCGCCTTCGTCATGGGCTGGGACCACATGCTTGGCGGCAGCCGGGATCGCGAATCCGAGGCGGACGATGATGAAGACGGGGACGATGCGGGCGAAGCCTGGAAAGAAGATCTTGAAGGGATGCCTGAAACCGCCGCCCTCCAGGACGAACTCGCTGGCGAGGATTTCGAAGAGTTGCTGGAAAAGGAGGACCAGGAAGCCCACCCGCTGCAAACCATGGCCCGTGACTTTGTGATACGTCTGCTGACGGAGCTCCCGGAGGAACGCACTGAAAATGCCGCCACGAGCGATGGAAACACGGCGCTGGACCGATTCATTCGCAATTCCATGAACATCAGCGGGAAGCTGGCCGGAGCGCTCGGGATGGAGGATTTCGACGGATCATTCCACACCGGCCATACGCTGGCCATATTGCGCCGCTGCCTCAACTGGGCCAATGAGGCTTTCGCGGCCCTGAACGAGCTGATGGAGGATGCGGCATGGAGCGACAAGCAGGATTTGCTCAACGAATTCCGCGGCGAACTCTTTGCCATCCGCGACGGCATCAATGATTTGCGCAAGCAACTGCGCGGAGACTAGGCCTGCCGCAGGGACTTCCAAGGCTCTTCTTCGCTGTGATCCACGAGACCGGGCTCGTCAGCCTTGGCCGGAGAGAGAATGGCGAGGAAGACGAGCATTTCGTCCCCCACGTTCCAGGTGCCATGGATTTCTCCCATGGGAATGAAGGCGGTGTCACCAGGGCCCAGGATTTTTTTCTGCTGGCCAACCCACTGCTCGGCTTTGCCGGCGATGACATAGATCAACTCCTCGCGGGTGGGGTGGGAATGAAAAGGATGGCTGCGCCCTGGCTCCATGTTGGCCCGCACCATCATGAGGTGCTCATTGTTCACGATATCCCCGCGGCAGATCCATTCCTCCAGCGTCCATGGGGAAAGAAAGTCGATTTTTTCGGCTGAGGTGACGAAACGGCGGCTGGCGATGGCGTCGGACATGGTGGCGTGACCGTAGCGTGGTCCGCGCCAGCCATCAAGCCGGGTGATACACGTCGGACTATCCGAACACCACACCAATGGTCCTTCTCCCTCCGTACCTCCGTGATCACGAAACAGGGAGGAGGAGAAAGAATTATTCAGTACGTGAACAGGTCCTTCACTCCCCACGGGCGCTCCAATTCCACGCCTTTTTGCTTTAAGAGCAGATTCAGGGCATCTGCCATGCGCTGTTTCATGTGCTTGGTCAGGCGGCGGCCTTTGCGGGCGCGCTGGACGGCCTTGTGGGTCATGGGCTCCGTGCTGGCAGTCACGAGGTCGTGATTTCCCAGTTCATGCTCGGTCATGATCCCGTCCAGAGGCTGCACACCCAAGTTGCGCTCGATTTCGTCTTGTCCCATGTTCACTCTCTGCTTCCGCAAACCGACCTCTGCAATCTGAATTCCAGCCATGCGCATCCTTCTCACCACCACCAGCTATCAGGACACCCCCGGCGAACACCACGCACTGCTCGCCGCACAAGGCTATGAGGTGCACCGCGAACGTGGCCCCCTGCCTGAAAGCCGCATGCTGGAACTGGCTGGCGACTTTGATGCCTTCCTCTGCGGCGACGACGAGATCACCCGCGCTGTTTTGGACAAAGCCCTGCCCCGCCTTCGCGTCATCTCCAAATACGGCATCGGCCTGGACAAGATCGATGTGGCGGCCTGCACCGAGAAAAAACTGCCTGTGCTTTTCACTCCGGGCGTGAACCACACCACCGTGGCAGAGCACACGTTCTGCCTGCTGCTGGCCCTGGTGCGCAATCTCGTCGATTCCGCCAACGCCGTGCGCAACGGGCAGTGGAAGCGCGTCACCGGCCATGAAATCTGGAACAAGACCATCGGTATCGTGGGCCTGGGCCGCATCGGCCAGGAAGTCGCCAAGCGCGCCACCGCCTTTGGCATGAACATCCATGCGATGGACCTGCCCCAGTACTGGCCCAAAGCCTTTGCGGACGTTCACGGCATCACCCAGCACGAGCAGATCGAAACGATGCTGCCGCACATCGACGTCCTCAGCCTTCATGCGAACCTCAGCGAAAGCACGCGCAACCTCGTCAACGATGAACGTCTGAAACTGGCGAAGCCAGAGCTGCTCGTGGTGAACACCTCCCGTGCGGAACTCGTTCACATGCCTGACATGATTGCCGCGCTGGATGAAGGCAAAGTGGGCGGATACGCCACTGACGTGCTCGATGTGGAGCCGCCTCCTGCCGACCACCCGCTGCTCAAGCACCCCAAGGCGCTGATCACCCCGCACATCGGCTCACGCACCTATGAAAGCGTGCCGCGTCAGGCGATGCGTGCCACGCTGAATCTGGTAAACTTTCTCAAGGGAGAGAAGGACGTGATTCAGGCGAACAAGTGGTGAAGGCAAACCGCGATCCTTTCTTACATCCAAACTGCCAGCCGGCTTTGAGGCTTCCGCCATCTGGAGCTTTCATGAGTGAATCAGCTACAACATCCCGTGCTCCTTAAAGCTGAAATACGGCTGCGCCCGTGAGGCTGAGGGTGCACCCACGATGAGGTGATCCAGGAGCTGGATGCCCACGGCCGCTGAGGTATCCCGCAGGCGCCGGGTCAGGCTCCGGTCGGGCTCGCTTGGGCTGGGGTCTCCCGAGGGGTGGTTGTGAACAAGGATATAGCCGTAGGCGTTGTGAATGATCACCTTGCGAAGCAGATCGCGCGGCTCGGCGATGCATTGATTCAAACTGCCTTTGAAAACCTCCTCGCTGCGCACCACCGCCAGCTTGGTGTTGACGAGGATGATGCGGACGGATTCGTGCCCCAAGGCCTGCATCTCCGGGCCGATGTAGTCGTAGATGAGCTGCGGCCGGTCGAGGATGATCTCCGCATGGGAAGGTTCCTGCGCCGAGCGGCGTCCAAGTTCAAAAGCAGCGGCGAGCAAGGCCGTTTTGGCTGGGCCGAGGGCCTTGATCTTCCTCAGTACAGCCGGCTCCAGGCGGGAAAGGTCACGCAGTGATTTGTAGTCGCGCAGGATGCGCTGGCCGATCTGCAGGGCGTTTTCTCCTTTGGTGCCTGTATTGATGAATAGGGCGAGCAGTTCGGCATCCGAGAGCGCCTGCGGCCCCAGGCGCAGCAGGCGCTCGCGCGGGCGGTCGTTTTCCGGGATGTCATGGATGCGGCTCATGAGTCGATGCGCTGTTCTCAGTCCACCGTTTGCCGCAATTCAAAAGACTCAATGGATGGCCCGGCACTGATCCAGCAGGCTGTGCAGGTAGCCGACAATGTCTTCAAGCGCCTGCCGATGCGGAGACGCGCCGAGACACATCAAATCGGCACGGGCTTCAAGGAGCATGTTTTGAGCGAATTTCACCGCGCGCTCCACCGCCCCCTCGTAGTCGGCAATGCCGGCGAGAATGGTGGTGTCCATCGGCTCTCCTTTGAGCAGCATGCGGTTAAGCTTCTGCTTCTGAGCGTCCGTGGCGCCTTCGAGAAGGTAAAGGATGGGCAGCGTGAGCTTGCCGCGAGCCAGATCAGTGCGGAGGGTTTTACCGACCGTTTTTTCGTCTCCGACGATGTCGAGGCAGTCGTCGTAGATCTGATAGGCGGTGCCGAGTTTCAGACCGTAGTCACGCAGGGAAGCCTGCACGGCATCGGACTGCTGATTGAGACGTGCCCCGAGCTCGCTGGCAGCAGCGAAGAGCGCGGCGGTCTTCATCTCGATCATCTTGAGATAATCGGTAACAGAGAGGTTGAAATCAAAACGACGTTGAGTCTGAAGGATCTCGCCGGTGCAGACATCTCGCGAGGCTCTGGCGATGGTGCGGCAGACATGAGTGTCGTCAAACTCGGTGGCGAGTTCGAGCGCATACGCAAAGAGGCTGTCTCCCAGAAGGACGCTGAGACTGCTGCCCCATTTCGCCACCGCCGTCGGCTGGGCACGGCGGATGTCCGCGCCGTCCATGATGTCATCATGCACCAGAGAGGCGATGTGGACGAGTTCGAGGATGACGGAGAGGCGCGTGTGCCCCTCATGCGTGCCGCCAGTGGCACCGCCGGCAAGGACAGCGAGGGCGGGGCGTATGCGCTTGCCCGAGGTCTTGCAAACATAACTCACATAGCCTTCGACACCGGGATCAAAGGCACGTGCCTGTTCAAGGATGGCAGACTCAACGCGCTCCAAATCCGCCCGCACAAGATGAAACGGGAAAACAGGGTTGCTGGCGTTGATGACTGGGGCTGGCATGGGGACTGCCTATTCCATCCACCACGGCAGGGGCTTCGTCAAATGCCGCGCAGAAGCCTCGCAAAGGTGAATTTTCAAAAGAAATGAAAGCTGCGTCTGGCTCACTTCCCTCGAGCAGTCAAAAGCCCTCGTATGATGGCATCTGCCAGCTTCTGGCGGTGGCCGGGATCAGCGCAGCGCCGGGCCTCGCGCTTGTTGCTAAGATAACCGCATTCGACCAGCACGGCAGGCATCTCTGTCTCACGCAGCACCTTGTAGTCTGCATAAAAAGCTCCCCGGACACTGCCCGAAACGCCGCTTTGGAGCGAACGGCTGATGGAGGTGGCGATTCCTCTGCCTCGCGGGCTGCGGAAATACACCTCACTGCCGGCGATGCTCGTCTTCCGCGAACCGTTGAAATGAATGCTGACAAAAATGGATGAGGACGAGCGGTTGGCGATGCGCGCCCGCTGCCCAAGCTCCACAAAGGTGTCCGTGCGGCGGGTCATGACGGTTTTGAGGCCCCTCGCTTTCAGCCCCGTTTCCACGCGCATGGCAACGTCCAGGCAAAGGTTTTTTTCAACCAGCCCATTCCATGCAGAACCGCCATCCCTTCCGCCATGCCCCGCATCAATGACCACGGTGGAAAAACGCAGAGGCTCGGAGGCGACTGCCTGCACTCCCGCAGCACCGCCCAAGATCAACGCCAGGCATGCTGCCGCGATGCAAGGGAGTCCATGACGCACAAGTTCTCAGGGAATCTTGAGGGTTTTGCCCGCCCGAATGAAATCGGAAGAAAGGCCGTTGGCCGCTTTGAGCTTAGCCACCGTGGTGCCGTTTTTTCTGGCGATGGCCCCCAGGCTGTCCCCGCTCTTGATGGTGTAGGAGCCACCTTTGCGGGATGAGCTTTTGCCCGCAGTAGCCTTGCTCTTGCTCCCAGACTTTGACGAAGTCTTCTTTTTCGAAGAACTGCGCGAGGAGGATCCGCCATGAGACGAACGCCACGATGAGTAGTCCATGCCAGCCCCCTGCCCGCCTTGGGCCGCCCAGTCGGTTTTATAGTCGCCGTTATCCGCGAAAGGATAGTCCGCATGTCCCATGCTGTGCGCAGGAGTGTCCGCGGAGCCATGCAGATTGATGACCGGAAGGTCCTTTGGCAGTCCCTTGATATGGGAGGAACTTTCACACGCCGCCAGCAGCAGCAGCGGGACAACCAGGCAGGCTCTGAAAAGATGGGGCGTGAGATGATTCATGCGTGATGATGCGCCATTTACGCCGCTTTTTTTGATGAATCAATTGGCAGGACGGAAACGGCTGATGCGCTGCTTGACCCGCGGCACGCCGTTTTTGTCCTTCGCCAGAACAATGGTGCGCTCGTGGTAGTAGCTCGCGCCGCTGCCTGGCAGGCTGTAGCGCCAGTTGGCCACATCAGCGCCGGGGTCGTTGCCTTCCATCGGATTTCGGATGGTGTTGAAGACGGCCCTGCCATCCATGCCCACCTGCACCATTTTGAATTTATGCTCTGAAAACCCCTGGGAGAGGCGCGTGCTGGTAGAACCGATATGGAACATCGCATTGATGGAATCCGACACGCTGTAACCATAGCTGACCGTGAAAAACAAAACGATGAGCGCCGGAATGACGAGGATGACAGCCGGGGTGAAGAAGTACCAGTTCTTTTTAATGAAAGCAGAATTCATGAAGAGACATGCTGGTGGAAACGGTGGCGGCAGGCAAGGTAAAACACGTGGCAAATTGAACTGCAGCCACAGGCGAACAGGCGGCCGATTTTCCTCAACCGCCGTTTATGCCAGCACCGCGGCCAGTAGACCCGTCAGAGGCGCTGGCCGCCGCCGGTCGAGACCTCTTCGCTTGTGTACACCAGCTGGCCATCGCGTACCTGGAGGTACTTCGCAGCCCCCTTCATGTCTTCTTCGCTGAGACCCGGCACCACAAAAACGCGGCCTCTCATCGCACCACGAACGGAAACACCGCCGCGAACGATCGCACGCACAGTATCCATCACGCTGTCTCCTTGAACGAAGTCCAGCTGGGCAGCCTGAGCCATCATGCAGGTGGAGCAAAGCTCCTGGGCATTTCGACGATCACGAGCGGCGTATACGGCATCGTTCTGGCTGATCATCGGCACGGCGATGCCGACCATCACTCCGACGATTGCCACAAACATCAGTACCTCAAAGAAACTGAACGCTGAGCGAGCCCGGCGATGCAATGAAGAATGGGTGAGAGTTTTCATGGCGCGTTGTGTCTGTGATAGTATTTTATGATAATTATTGCAACCGTGCAACCCTAAATTGTCAAATTTCGGTAAAACAATCGATGCAGCGTCGCAAAAATGAGAGAGTCACTCTACTTCCGGTGAAATTTATGATTTTTAATCCGGGTGACGAGCTAGGATAAAACTCGGAACCACGCCAGAAACTCGCGATTTCCGTCGGTTCCTTGAAGAGTAGACTCGATCAAGCCCATCCATTCCAAGTGTGCTTGGGATCGCACAAACGCTTCGATGCGCGAACAGGCTTTGGCATGCAATTCCGGCTCTCTGACAATGCCGCCTTTCCCCACCTCCTCGCGAGACAGTTCGAACTGGGGCTTGATCAAAACGACCGCCTGCCCGCCCGGCCTTAACACCTGCAGCACAGCAGGCAGGACGAGTGTCAGAGAAATGAAGGAGAGATCGGCAACGAGAAAGTCAACTTCCTGGCCAACATCCTCAGGCTGCATGTGGCGGAGATTGAACTGCTCACGAGAGACGACGCGGGGATCGCTGCGAAGTTTCCAAGCGAGCTGATTCGTCCCCACATCAAAGGCGAACACTTTGGCCGCACCGCGTTGCAGCAGGCAGTCAGTGAAGCCCCCCGTGGACGCTCCGACATCGAGAGCGGTCATGCCGGTGACATCGATTTCGAAGTGTTTGAGGGCGCCCTCGAGCTTCAAACCGCCACGGCTGACGAATCTGGGACGCTCCCGGACAACGATAGGCTGCCCTTCGCCCACGAGCCAGCCAGGCTGCGTGATGCGTTTACCCATCACGCTGACCTCACCGGCCATGATGAGGCGCTTGGCCTGCTCGCGTGAGGGTACAATGCCGAGCTTCAGCAAGGCGAGATCGAGGCGTTCACGCGGCATCTTGAAGAACAGCTATTTCCGAACGGCGTGGATCAATTCGTCTCCGGGCTCAATCCGGACGCCAGGAAGCACCGCCGAGGTGTCGATATCCACGACAGACTCAGCGGCATCGATGGTATCCCCGACGATCACACGGCCGACAAGCCCGCTGCCACGCCGCACGTCGAATTTGGTGCCACTAGTAAGCTGCTTGTTTTTGCCCGCATCGATGACGGCAAACCCTTCATCGTTGTGGACTTCAATCACTTTGGCGAACACGGGCATGCCCATGACCTGCTTTTGCAAATCGGTCAAGGGAGCGGCGGCAGGAGGTGGAGAAGGATATGTAGCGGGTGTACCCGGCATGAGAGAACTGCCGGCCAGAGGTGGCACCGCGCTGGGAGGCGCTTCGGGCGGAGGAGGCAGTGCAGCCACCGTACTCGGCTTGAGCGGCATGGCCGCCTCATGAGCAGCCTGCTGCCGGCGAACCAGTTCGAGTTCCTTGCGCGCTCCTTTGGCCTCCTCCCCAGCTTCCCATGCCAGATAGCCGGTGATGGCGAGCAGAATAACGGTCAGAGCCAGGGCATAGTGAGAAAGACGCATGGTGCCATGCTAGACGAAAGCCTGCTGCTGATCAACCCTTCTCCCACTCAGCGCAGCAGTCCCAAAAGCTCCCGCATGCGCAGTTCGATGTTCAGGAGGCTGGCCTGAACGCCGGCGAGCCAATCCATGTCTGCGCCGTGGGGGTGCTGCTGCACCAGCTTGTCCGTGGCATTCAGGGCTGCAGCGAACAGAGGCAGGCTTTGCTCCAGATCGACCACCAGAAACTGCCACTGGTCTTTTTCTGCCTCCGCAAACTGACGCAACACATGCACGAGATGCGCGGCAAGGTCAGCAACGGTGGAGAGCAGGCGCAGGACTGCGGGGCGGGTGCGCACTTCTTCATTAAAAACGAGCAGGCTCTGAAACCGGCGCAGTTCTTTTGCCAATGCCGCGGAGCGGGGGACGGGATCCATCTCCGCGCTGCCTCTAGGCTTGGCAGGGGTCTTGCGCGGTGGCTCGATGGCATGATCCCGATTCACGATCGCGAAGGGATCGCCGCCCGGTTTCGCGGGTTGAAAAGGATCGTCGAACCCAGGACTGTGCAGGGCGTCGGCAGCTTTAGAACTACGGCTGGACCCCAGCAAGAAATGCTTCCGCCGCGCACGATTCTGACGCAGCAAAGCAGCCTCTTCATCTTTGCTCAGCTGCCAGCGCGGTGAAGATACCCGCAGCTGCAGGTGCCAGGACTGAATCAAAATGCGCTGGTGCTCCTGATTGAACCACTCAAAGAAGAGGAGATTCTTCAATCCGGGAGGCTCGGGGAGAGTCATAACGGTTCCTGACTGCGATCTGCGACGCGGGAGTTTTGCCACGCGGTAGGAGGCGGTCATGAGGCCGCCGTAGCCATGCTGCATGTGGGCGATGGCATCGACATGGCCTTCATTGCCATCAGGCAGCGGGTTGTGAAAATCCACGCGGCAGCCAGCGATGTCGCGCAAGAAATTACCCACCAATTCGACTCTCACGGGCTGGTTTTCTCCAGCGAGATGCAGCACACCTGTAACCAATCCGGGCACTTCGTTGGAAAGGTACCCACCCAGGATGGATGATTCGAGGCAAATAATCATTAATTGTCATATAAACTAGAGGTCAGAAGCGGACGCCGCAAGCAGACAGTGCCCAAAACAGAGCAAAAAGTGGCCCTCAATTGGGCGGGGGCACTTTTTGTGGAACTGTGGCAAGATTGCTGCTTGTTCCACAGCCGATGTGATGGTAAGGCCCACTCCCCCTAACCTAAAACCCAATAAAAAAACACTCCATGAAAGACCTCGTATACCTCAGCCGCTCCTTCGTTGAATTTGGCCCCTTCGCTAAGAAGGAAATCATCGATTTCCAAAAGCGTGGCCTACTCTCCGACAGCGACTACCTCCGTGATGAAGGCAGCGACAGCTGGGTTCACTATCAGGAATGGCTTACAGTCGTTCCGATGCCTGAGCCAAAACTGGTGAAGACCCCTGCTGCCAAGGCCGCCCCCGCCGCCAAAGCGGCTCCGGCTACCAAGGCTCCTGCCGCCAAGAAGACGAAGAAAGTCGCCTAATCAGCGGAGAGGCCTCGTGCCTCGCTAATTCGATCTCGCGTCTGATGCGCGTCCCGCCTCCGTGCTGGACGCGCATCTTTGTTCATGCGAATAGCCCGCGTGACCGAAGCCGATGCCATCACCACCCGGACCCTGCGCAATGAACTGTGGCGCTCGATTCCGTCCGGGGTCATCGACACCCTGACCGCCACCTTCGGCATGCTTATCGCCGTGCGCGTGTTTCACATGAGCGACAAGGCGAAGTCCATCTTCCTGAGTGCCACCAGCGGAGGCATGGTGGCCAGTTTGTTTGTGGTGCCGCTGCTGCTCCGGGCCCAGAGCACCATTGCAAGGACGGCTGCCAAAGTACAACTGCTCGGCGGTGCCTGCATGGCCGTTTCAGCGGCGTTTCCACACGATCCGCTCCTCTACATCGGCGGTCTCAGCCTGGGGTTGTTCTGCTTCACCATGCAGATCCCGCTGATGACGCAGATTTACCGCATCAACTACCCTGCCCCTAAACGCGGCAAGCTCTATGCCGTCACGGGGGTCACCCGCGCCGCAGCGGCCATGTGTTTCGGTTTTGTGGGCGGGAAAATGCTCGGCTGGGACATCGACAACTACACCTGGCTGCTGTGGGCCTTTGCCGCGAGCGGCTTCATCTCCGGCTTCTGGACCTATGGTCTGCCGATCACTCCATGGGAGGCCCCGGAAAATTCCAGCACCAGCCTCTGGAGTTCCATGCGCTGGGTCAAAGAAGATCCCGACTTCCGCACCCTGCTCATCTCGTGGATGATGATGGGCATTGGCAATCTCGCCGCAGCATGCCTCTTCGTGGAATACCTCGCCAATCCCCGGCACGGCATCAACCTTCCCGAATTTGAGGTCGCCTGGATCACCGGCGTGGTGCCGGTGCTCGCCCGCGTCATCTTTTCGTACCCCTGGGGTCTGGTGTATGACCGCTTCCACCTCTTCACCGTGCGTGCGGTGCTCAATGTCTTCTTTGCCGCGGGCATCCTGTGTTTTTTCCTGGGCCACAGTCTCTTCTGGTGGACCTTCGGCATGGCTTTGTGGGGCATGGCCAATGCCGGCGGAAACGTGACGTGGGCACTGTGGGTTACCAAACTCGCCTCGAAGCATGCCGTCGCGGAATACATGAGCGTGCACACGTTCCTCACCGGCCTGCGCGGCCTCATCGCCCCCACCCTGGCTTTCACCATGATCAAGTTCATGTCGTTTGATGCCTTTGCCATTGTCTGCGGCATCGCCATCCTTTCCGCCAGCGGGTTCATCACGGTGCGTGCGCGCAACAGCTCTGAGTCCGCCGACCGCCTTCGCCCGGGTGCCAGCCAAGAACGCCTATGAAACTCCATCTCGTCCAAATCGATTCCGTCTGGGAAGACCGAGCCGCCAATCATGCCAAAGCGCGCACTTTGATCGCCAGCGCAGCCCCTCAGCCCGGCTCGCTCATCATCCTCCCCGAGACTTTTTCCACCGGCTTCAGCATGAACCTCGCCGTGACCGCCGAACCCGAAGGCGGGCCCACCGAGCAGTTCCTGCGCGAAATGGCCGCGCACTATCAGAGCTGCGTCATCGGCGGTGTCGTCACACAAACCGCCGACGGCCTCGGCAAAAACCAATCCCTCGCGCTCGCGCCCGATGGCAGCATCCTCGCCCGCTACACTAAAAACTACCCCTTCACCTTCGGTGGCGAAAGCACCGTCCACACGGCAGGCACAGAGGTCGCCCTCTTCGAATGGCAGGGTCTGCGCATCGCACCGCTGATCTGCTATGACCTGCGCTTTCCCGAACTCGCCCGCAGCGCCGTCCGCGCAGGAGCCGAAGTGCTCATCTACATCGCCGCATGGCCGGTAAAGCGCATCCATCATTGGATCTCGCTCCTGCAAGCCCGTGCCATCGAAAACCTCGCCTACGCGATCGGTGTGAACCGCTGCGGCACCGACCCCGACTTCACCTACACCGGACGCAGCCTCGTGGTCGATCCCCACGGCCTCGTCATTGCCGATGCCGCCGAGCAGGAGTGTGTCGTCAGCACCCAGATCGATCCTGCCATCGTCCGCGCATGGCGCGCCCAGTTTCCTGCGCTCAAGGATGCAGGCATGCAGGCTTGATCACCATCACATCAAGCTCGTTCTCATTCTTCCCGCTTCGAGGATCGCATCAAACCTCCGCGCATCCGTCTCGCGGTCGCCACTGACCAGTACGTAATCGTATCGGCGCCAGTGTTCCATTTCTGCCGCGGCGTTTTGCATGCGCAGCTCAAAAGCGGCTGCATCCTCCGTGTTGCGTCCGGACAGGCGGTTGCGCAGTTCGTCCAGGCTTGGAGGCAGCACAAAGATTTCCAGCAGGCAGCGCTTCACCAGTTCATCCTCGCAGGCGCGCACCTGCATCGCGCCCTGGACATCAATGTCCATGATCACATCCACCCCGCGCCGCAGGTTTTCATACACATAGCTCTTCAGCGTGCCATACAGCCGGCCATGCACACGGGCGTATTCAAACAGCTCGCCACGCTCCACCCGAGCCAGAAAGTCTGTCTCGGTCAGAAAAAAGTAGTCCTTCCCATCCACTTCGCCTGTCCGGGGAGCGCGCGTCGTGCAGGAGACGGAAAACACCGCCTCACCGCGGTCACACACTTTCCGCGCCAGCGTGGTCTTGCCGGTGCCCGAGGGGCCGGAAACGACGATAAGCTGGCCCAGGCGCTGTTTTGAAAATTCCATCCTGTCGAATACTCACGCGAACACCGAGTGCAAGAGACTTGGCAAATGGACAGTAATGCTCCACCCTTCAAACCCATCCCGTAAATCAACCATGCAAACCGCATCCTCACGCCGTCAGTTCGTCAAAGTGGCCGCCGCCTCGGTGGCACCTCCCTTCATCCTTCCCTCCCGCGTCTGGAGCGCTGAAACCGCCCCCAGCGAGCGCCTCACGCTCGGCTTCATCGGCATGGGCAAAATGAACAGCGGCCACCTCGGCAGCTTCCTCGGCCGCAAGGAAGTGCAGATCGTCGCCGTCTGCGATGTGGACACCAACCGCCGCGAGAATGCCAAGAAGACCGTCGAAGAACGCTACGCCAAAGACAAGGACGCCGGTTTCAAAGGCTGCGAGGCCTATGCCGACTTCCGCAAGCTGCTTGAGCGCAAGGACATCGACGCCGTCGTGATCGCCACGCCTGACCACTGGCATGCCTTCATCGCCATTGCCGCCATCAATGCAGGCAAGGACGTGTACTGCGAAAAGCCGCTGACCCACAACATCCACGAAGCCCTGACCCTGATCAACGCGGTGCGTGGCAGCAAACAGATCCTGCAGACCGGCTCCCAGCAGCGTTCCAGCAAGGAATTCCGCGTGGCATGCGAACTCGTCCGCAACGGCATCATTGGCAAGATCGACCATGTTGAGACTCAGTTCGGCGCTCCTGCCAAGCCGAATGCGAATCCAGAAGAGCCCATGGAGCCTGGTCTCGACTGGGACATGTGGTGCGGCCCGGCCCCGCTCGTGCCCTACAGCAGCATCCTCAGCCCGCGCGGCGTCCACAATCACTTCCCCGCCTGGCGCATGACCCGCGAATTTGGCGGCGGCATGATCACCGACTGGGGCGCTCACCACATCGACATCGCCCAGTGGGGTCTCGGTGAAGACGAACACGGCCCGGTCGAAATCATCGCCCCCGAGAAATACGCGGACGCCACCGACGGCGCCAAGCTCATCTACGCCAGCGGCATTCCTCTTTTCCACAATGGCAAGGGCAAAGGTGTCTCCTTCTTCGGAGCCAATGGCGAAGTGCATGTGAACCGCGGCAAGTTTGAACTCGTGCTCGGCGGCAAGACTATTCATAAGTTCTGGGACAAGGATGCCGACAAAGGCACATCCCTCGACCGCGAAGTTGTCCTGACCGAGCGCGAATACCTCGCTGACGCCAAGGTGAAGCTCTACAACTCCAAGAACCATCACGAAGACTGGCTCAACTCCATCAAGACTCGTGAGCGGCCGATCTGCGATGTGGCCATCGGCGCCAGCACCGCCATCTCCTGCCACCTCATGAGCCAGGCCTACTACCATGGTGGCTCCATGAAGTGGAACCCCGAGAAGCACGAGTACGTCAGTGGCGGCGATGCCAAGTGGCTGACCCGCGACTACCGCGCCGGTTGGGTGGTCTAAGCATCCGTCATTCCGTTCCCTTCAAGGCGGCCTCATGTGAGGCCGCCTTTTTTTGCGCTACGGTTTGTCAGCACCACCGTCAGTTCGAGGAGCGGGCAACGCTGCTCTTATCTTGTCCGCCAGCGCTCTGGCCTCCTGCTCGCTGATCTCGACCGTGCCACCCATGATCGGCGCCTGGATCATCGGTGCTGCATAAAGCTTTCCGTCGATGATGATCGCCAGGCGCTTTCCTTTGCCATCGAAAGTCAGCTCTCCAAAACGCTCGCTGCCCTTGCCAGTAAACGAAAGGCCGATCCGCAGCCCTCCCCGCTCCTCTCCCTCACTGCCGATCACGCCCACCAGCTGCACATCGTCCTGGGTTATCCGGATCGTCTTTTCGACGTGCAAAACCTCCCTCTGGGCCATGCTTCGGTGTCTGTTTTCCAGCCTCATCTCCTCCGTTTCATCCGAGGCCGCATCACGCACCCAGCGCATTTGCATAACTGGCCCAACCGCTGGCTTGAACGCCTTTGCCGCAGGATGAACCAGCGCCCAAACCTTCTCATCGAGCGCCACGCACTCTTTCTCAGCCGCCTCACGCTGTTTGGCCTCAGTCCGCGTCAGCGAATTGGACATTTTGCGATCCAGTTCATACCCGTGCACCATCAGCGCCTGTGCCTCCGTGCCCTCTAGCAAAACAGCCAGCTCCTTCATCTGCGCCAGCCTCTCCACATTAACCGCTCCGCTTGCTTCAGGCAGCCCCTTCACCTTGGCGGAAGAGTCCACCAAGCTCTTGATCGAATCCATCACCTGGCTGGCCTGCCACGGCACCGGCTTAAACGATTGGCCCGCCTTCTGATAAACCAGCGCCAGGATCTTTTGTTCGATATGATCAAACTCCTCGATGATCACCTCATGCCGCGCTGGGTCAGGATGTTTGCTCAAATTCAGAAGCTCGCGGTCAAGTGACTCTCCACGCTCCATGAGCTCTTGCGCCTCCGTGCCTTGCAGCAACATGGACAGTTCCCTTCTCCTGCTGCTACGTTCCGCGAGAATGGCCTGAAGGGGATCGGTCGCATCGTCAGGAGGCAGCAGAGATTCGGGAAGCGCTCGGATCGAGTCCACGATCTCCACCGCAGCGCGCGGAATGGGCTTGAACTTCCGGCCTCCAACCGATGAATCCTGCACCAGCTTGTAGCGCAGTCTCACCCCCGCTTCAGACACACTCAGGATCTGCAGCATCCCTTCCGCCCCCTCGCGTGTCTGAAAAGCATAGGTCGCGAACTGTTTGTCACCCGCATACAACGTTTCGGACAAACGGTTGATCGTGCCGCTAAGACGTTGCTGAACTTCCGTAGCCGTCAGCATTCCCCACGCATCGCGGTCCAGCGCCTCGGTCTTAAGGCCAAGCACCACCAGCTTGCCAGCATCTCGCGCAGGAGCATGCACTGCATCCATGCCAAACTCCATTTCCCACGAGAGACGCTTGTTCACCGCTTGCGGCAAAAAGTTCCCGACTTTGCCCGTGTCAAAATCGAGCAGCACATTCGGCGCGATCTCTCTCTCAGTCACAACGCCAAAGCTCAAAGTGGAAGCCTTCGCTTCCGCATGCTGCACATCCTGCCCAAAAGTCATGACGATCAAAAGCGGTGCGAAGGTGATGAGAGTCTTTAATACCACACAGCAAATGATCCAGAGACCCATCGTGCGAGTGGCCTGCCGTGCTGCACGGCGTTGTGACCACACAAACAGGGCGAACACCAGCATCACATGCAGCAGATTGGCCACGTTGCTCAGGCTTGAACCCAGGTACATAACCTGCTCTGGCATTCGCTTGATGCGCAATGCGAGCTGGTGACTCATAAACCAGGACTGCAGTACGGTCACTGGTGCGAATCCAAGATAGGCGATCATCCAAGCGAAGATCGCGCGCGCGATCGGGTTGAGGGGCACACCCGAAGGCTCCTTCCACACACGCCAGAAGGCGATGACTCCGGCTGCAAGAGAGGCGATGGCTCCAGAAGTAGCCAGCTCATGATCCCATTCACCGGGCCCCGCCCCCCAAGCGGACAGTCCATAGGTCCCCATCGCCATGCACACACCGCCAAGCACAAGACAACTCGCCGCTATCAACGGCCAGCGCCACACCTCCATGAATGACTGCTGGCGTGCCGCCACACACCCAGGCCCCGTTCTCCCCACCGCCTCCACCCGCGTGCGAAATTCCACGGCCGTCTGGTATCGCAGCTCCGGCGTCTTCTCCAGCGCACGCAGCACAATCTCATCGATCCGCACATCGATCTGCACCTTGCGCGAAGGCGGCACCATTCCTTCACCCGGCCGCTCCCCTGTCAGCATCTCATAAAGCACCACCCCTAGGCTGTAAATATCCGCCCGATGATCGGTCGTCGCGGCACCATCATGCTGCTCCGGTGCCGCATAGTCGGGCGTCCCAAACCCCAGTGATGCGGGCACCTCTGCCCGCAGTTCCGGGTCATACACCACAGCCTCACTCTCACGCCCATACATCTTCGCAATCCCAAAGTCCGCGATCTTCACCGTCCCCGCTTTATCAATAAGCAAATTCTCCGGCTTGATATCCCGGTGCACGATGCCGTGATCATGCGCGCATTGCAGCGCCTCGCACACCGGCGGGATGATGCTCAGCGCCTCCTTCGGCGTGAGATGCTTCGTCTTCAGCAGCTGCCGCAGATTCACCCCGTCCACGAATTCCATCAGCAGGAAATAAAACCCGCCCGCCTGCCCAAAGTCATACACACCCACAATGTGCGGATGATTCAGCGCCGCCAGTGCCTGCGCCTCCTTTTCAAACCTCGCCGCAAACTGCGGATCATCCGCCCGCTCCGGCGCCAGCAGCTTCAGGGCCACCCAACGGTTCAGCGACTTCTGACGCGCCTTGTACACCACGCCCATGCCTCCGCGTCCCAGGCACTCCATGATTTCCAACTGCGGAAAATGCGGTGCCAGCTCTGCTGGCGTTAGCATTGGCTGCGGCGCGGCGCTTTCTCCCGCCTGCGTAGGTTCAATAATCTGCGCCATCAGGCAGCGCGGGCACAGACCATCCAGCGATCCCGGCGGCAGCGTGGCGGAGCATTGCGGGCAATGTTTGACGGTGGATGAATCGCTCATGTCGATACCTGATGGAATGCCGGTCAAACCTTACACATTTTCTTATCCGCCCAGCGCCGCAAAGAGCGTCTGCATCTCATCTTGCACGCTGGTGGGGTCCTCCAGAGTGCCGGCCACTTCGTCCTTCACAGACTGACGCAGCCGTTTTTTCAGCCGATGCACCGCCACGCGAAAAGCCTCCACCTTCATGCCACAGCCGGCAGCGAGCGCCCCTTGATCGCCATAGGTCGAATCCCCCGTCAGCAGAGGCCGCACGCTTTCAAAAAACTCTCCCCGTCCCTCCCCACAGCATTCCGCACGCAGCGCTTCCATGCCCCGCTCCAGCACCGTCACCGCCCATTGCCGGTCAAATTCAGCATCAGGCGATGAAGCTTTGACGTCCGGCACCGAGTACGCCTCCGGATCATCCAGCGTTAGTGCCACCACACCTCCGCCACGCTTCAGCCGTCGTGCCGCGTCCCGCTGATTGGCCATGAAATGCTTCACCGACCCCAGCAGATAAGAACGAAAACGACCCCGCTCGCGCTCCGCCGTGTGGATCGTCCCGCCTCCCAGCATCTCGGCAAAAAAAGTATGGCTCATCTCCCGCGCTGCATCCGCATCCCGCAGCACCATGCGCAGATAGGCCACCACCGGTTCATAGTACGCATCACACAGATCCGCCAGCGCCCTGCGCCCATCCTCGGAATCCGCCTTCGCCATGGAAACCCGCGTCCACCTCGTGGTATGAAACGGAGAGCCTTGAAGAACGGCTGCTGCTGAGGTGGTCATCAGTTTTGTCTATGCTGCACAACTTGATGACGTTTGGGAAGAAGAAGCTTACACACAATCTGCAGCCCAGGGCTGTGACAGGCGATGTCCTGCCTCTATTTCGGCAGCTCACGCTTCACTACTTTGGTGCCATTCCGCACGGTGTCCGGAGGATGCATCAGGACTTCATTTCCCGCCTTGAGGCCTTCCAGCACTTGCGTGAGCTTGCCGTC
The DNA here is from genome assembly GCF_044226605.1 of Prosthecobacter sp. Lineage (GTDB taxonomy): Bacteria > Verrucomicrobiota > Verrucomicrobiia > Verrucomicrobiales > Verrucomicrobiaceae > Prosthecobacter. The sequence continues at coordinate 128,379 of NZ_JBGAGS010000001.1, forward strand.
TGTACGTCCCGCCTTGACCACTACGGCCTTGGCGCTGCCAGCGTCATAAACAAAAGTTTTCCAGTCGCTGCCTTCTCGAAAAAGTGCTCCAGCCGGCACCAGCAGGGTGTCATCGCTGTGCCAAACCGCCACGCGTACCTCCACGCGGTAGCGATCCCCCAGCGCCTTCAAGGCCGGGGTTTGATCCACGAAATCACTCAGCACCAGCACGCGCTGCTCTTCGACTCCCAGTGCAGACACCTTGGTAAATGCCGCGGGTTCCACGCGGCGAACTCGCGCCTTTGCAGGCTCATCTCCACCCCACTGCTCGACAGTGACCAATGCTCCGGGCTTGATGCTTACCGCATCTCTCGACAAGATTTCTGCCTCGATCTCCAGGTCCGTGGCATCACCGATTTCCAAAATCGGCGCGCCGGGCGCCACGATCGTGGCACTTTCCTGCTGCACGCGCAGCACCACGCCGCTCACAGGCGCGCGAACTTCAATGAAGGCCCCGCCTGCGCCTGGTTTGTCGATCTGCTGCAGTGCGGCCTTGGCCTGCTCGAGTTCAAAGTCGGCCACCTGGAGGGCAAATTCGGCCGAGCGCACTTCACGCGTTTTTATCTCGGCCTCCCGCTCAAAGGTGTCGCGATCCGTCGCGCTGATGGTTCCCTTGTCCGTGTTGTTTTTCACACGGTCCCAGTTTGCCTGCGCATATCTCAGCCCGGTGCGGGACATTTCGATGTCTTCATTGGCGCGGCTGCGGGTGGCCAGCGCTGCGTCCACACGGGCCTGAGCCTGCGCGCGTGCGCGCGCGTCCAGGAGGGGCGATAGAGTCGGCTCAATGCGTGCGAGCACCGTTTCACCCGCCTTCACAGCATCCCCCGGTTTCAAAACCACGCGCTGCATGCTGCCCGCCACCGGCGCGGCGACCACATGACGATTGCGAATGCGCGTCTTGCCTTCCTCAGACACATAGACAGTCAGCGGTCCACGGTGGACCACACCGGTCTCGACCTCGACCGGACGGGGCTGGAGGGCATAAAACATGACCGCCCCCAAGGCACCGAGCACCGTCCAGAACAGCAGCTTGCGAGACAGACTGCGGCGTGTGATCGGGGCTTTCGCTTCCCAGGGAGGAGCGGCGGCTTTGGATGAGTCGGTGGAAACGTCTGGCATGGGTGCTCCTACTATGCGCGAAGTTCGTGCAGCGGCAGGTGATTTTTACTTGTCGCACCGGGGCTTCCCTGTTCAAATCCGCTTCTCTTTCCACAACCACGCACAACCCAGCCCCTAAACGCCATGCCTCACGTCGAAACCAACGGAATCAAAATGTTTTACCAGGAACGCGGCAGCGGCGAACCGCTCGTCTGCATCATGGGTGTCACGGCCCCGGGCGGAGTCTGGGATGCGCACGCGCAGGCCTGGGAAAAGCACTTCCGCTGCATCCTCGGAGACAACCGCGGCGTCGGCGAAACCGACAAGCCTGCCGGCCCCTACACCACCGCGATGATGGCCGACGACTATGCCGGCCTCATGGACAAGCTCGGCATCAAGCAGGCCCGCGTCGTCGGCTGCTCCCTCGGCTCCGTCATCGCCCAGCAGCTTGCCCTGCGTCATCCTGAAAAGGTGAAAAGCATGATCCTCATGTGCACCTGGGCGCGTCAGGACCGCTTCGGCCTCTATACCTGGCAGCACCTCATGAAGGCGAAGGCAAACATGCGCCCCGAAGATTTCATGCAGTGGATCCAGATGCTCATCTTCACCAAGCCCTGGTTCGACAATGACGACTGCTGGAACAACATGCAGCAGGGCCTCAAAGACGCCGCCACCAACTCCGCCCCGCAGCCCCTCCACGCCACGGAAGCGCAAAGCGCCGCCGCCATGACGCACAACACGCTCAATGATCTCAAAAACGTCAAGTGCCCCACCCTTGTCATCGGTGGCAAGGATGACACCTTCACCCCGCAGTGGATGGGCAAGGAAGTCGCGGCCGCCATCCCCGGCGCCGATCTTCACCTCTACGACAATGCCGGACACGCTTTCCATTGGGAATGCCTGTCCGACTTCAATCCCCGCACAACGGAGTGGCTGCTGAAGCATTGATCTGACCTGGCATATGTCGCCAGAAAAACAGGCACGCGGCCACGGAGCTCGCGTGCCTGTTTTGTGTTCAGGTGCCTCCTTTCTTATCAAATGGGAAACGACAGGTCACGACGACCCCCTTTTTGGGCTTGGCTTTGACCACCAGCCGCGCACCGATCAGGTTGGCGCGATAGTCCATCACCCTCACGCCGATGCCGTTGCTTTTCTTTGCCTTGGACTTCTTCAGGCCAGCGCCGTCGTCTTCAATGCGCAGCTCGCACTCGGTCTGGCTCACATGCTGGAGGGAAAGCGTGACCAGCGTTGGTTTGCCGTGCCGCAGAGCATTGTTCACCGCTTCCTGGGCGATGCGGAAGAGATGTGTTTCGATGTCGCTGGACTGAATCACGATGCTGGCATCCACATCGCACACGCAGGGGGTTCGGAAATTTGTGCGCACGGTCTCGGCCAGCAGCTGCAAAGCACCGACAAGGCCGCGGTATTTGACGCTGGTGGGCGAAAGCCCATGGGACATACGGCGAACCTCGGAAATGGACTGGCGCAGAAGTTCATGAATGCGCTGCGCCTGCTGGCGGGGCTCGCCCTGAAGATCTGACTCCAAGGCCTCCAGCAGGGAGACGATGCCCGTCATCGTCTGTCCCACACCGTCATGCAGGTCATGCCCTACGCGCGCCTGCTCCTGCTCCACCACGCGCAGCACTTCCTGCTGCAAGCGGTTGCGCTCCGTCATGTCCGTGCCGGTCACGACTATGCGGTCCAGGGTTCCGTCCGGCTTCAGAGTGACGGTGCTGCGCAGCTCGACACTGCGCCACTCACCATCCTTGGTTCGCAGCCGCGAGTCGGCAGGCGGATTGGTCTCCCCACGAAGGAGGCGCTCAAAGCGCTCCTTCGAACGTGCCGTTTCCGCCGCGTCCATCAGGCCGATCTCCCACGGTGTTTTGCCGACAATCTGCTTTTTGGTGTACCCCATGGTGGTGTTGAATGAAGCGTTTGCGTGAACGAAGCGGCCTCTCAAATCCAGCACGACAATGAAGGCGGAAGTATGGCTCACGAGCGCCTCGTTGTAGGCCAGTTCACGCCGATATTTAAGCTCCACCTGCTTGCGCTCCGTAATATCCTCCACCACGGCAACGTGCCTGACTGGCGGCTCTCCAGGCTGCCACATTGGCGAGACGGTAAGGTTGACCCATGTCAGCGATCCATCGGGAGCCACGATGCGCTTTTCCATCCTGAAACTGGAGATGCGGCCGGCTTTCAGATCGTCCATCTGGCTCAAGTCATCCTGCAGATCGTCCGGATAGGTGACATCCATGAAAGTAAGCTGCAGCAGTTCCTCACGTGTGCGGCGGTTGATTTCGCACATCCGTTGATTCACGCTGAGATAGCGGCCGGTGAAAGTGTGGATCACCGCCACGCCCACGGCCGCCTGTTCGAAAATGGCGCGGAATCCCTGCTCGCTTTCGAGCAGCGCCTGCTGGACCCGTTTGCGCTCCGTGATGTCCTCGATCACGGCGACGTGGCGCAAAGGCGGCTCTCCGGGCAGCCACATGGGAGAAACTGTCAAATTCACCCATTTGAAGCTGCCGTCTGGCAAAACATTTCTCTTTTCCAAGTTGTAGCTGCGAACTTTTCCCGCCTTCAAATCCTCCATGCACTGGAGTGATTTCTGCAAATCTTCCGCGTATGTGACATCCTTGAAGGTCCGTTGCAGCATCTCCTCGCGCGTCAGCTGATTGATCTCGCAAATGCGCTGGTTGACGTTGAGAAAACGCCCCGTGGCGGTTTCCATTTCGGCCACGCCAACAGCAGCCTGCTCGAAGACCGCACGAAAACGCTGCTCACTTTCGCGCAGGGCATTTTCCGCCCTTTTGCGGTCGGAGATGTCGGAGATGGTGCCGGTGATGCGCACCGCCTCTCCCTTCTCATTCCAATCCGCCTCGCCACGGGTGAGAAACCAATGGTACTCGCCATTTTTCATGCAGAGGCGCAACTCCACCTGATAGGGTACGCGCAGCTCAAAGTGCGCTTTGCGGGCAGCCTGGACCCGCGGCCAGTCATCAGGGTGCAGGCGCGACATGAACGATTCCTGGTCCTTGCCGAGATTATCCGCCTCTGAGAATCCCAGCATCTGTTTCCAACGTGGAGAGAGATAGGTCTCCCCCGTGACAATGTTCCACTCCCAGAGTCCGTCCGTCGTGGCACGCATGGCGCGCGCATAACGTTCTTCGCTGACCTGCAGCGCTTGTTTGCGCTCTTCATTTTCAATGGCCAGAGCCGCCAGGCGCGCTGCAGCGGTGATGGCCTGAATTTCGGCCTGGTCTGGCGAATGGACGACACGGCGGTAGCAGGCGAAGGCACCGAGCACCTGACCCGAACCGCTGACCACCGGCTCCGACCAGCAGGACAGAAGCTTGGCTTTTTCCGCCAGCTTGTGGAAGGTTTCCAGACGCGGTTCCGCCAGAACGTCCGGACAGATGACCCGCCTGCCACTGTAGGTGGCCACGCCGCAGACGCCGATGTCCGGAGAGACCGGAGCTCCATCCAGCGCCTTCCGCACATACTCTGGCAGACTGGGCGCCGCCTGCATGTGCAGTCGACTGCCGGTTTCGTCTGCCAGCATGACGCTGCAGCGCATGCCCGGATGCCCGGCCTCGACACTGCGCACGATGGCCTCAAGCACGGCGGCGCATGGCGCCCCCTGCACAATGAGCTCCAAATTGTGCGCCTCACGTTCCTCAGCCGCCTTGCGTCTGGAGATATCCTCCAGCGTGCCGGTCATGCGCACGAACTGTTTCTGCTCATCGCGGCTGATGGCTTTGCCACGCCCCATCACCCACTTCCATGAACCGTCCTTGCAGCGCATGCGAAACTCCCGGGCGAAGCTGTCAGATTTTTGAATCTGATGGTCGTGCATGTCCGACTCGATCCCAGGCAGATCCTCCGGATGCACCGCAGCGCGCCAGCTTTCGGTTGAGTCGTCCACGGGTTCATTGGCACCGTAGCCCAGCATCATTCTGTACTGGCTGGAGCGGAAGATTTTGTCCCGCGCAAGCTCCCAGTCCCACACGCCAAATCCGGAGCTCTCAAGCGCAAATTTCCAGCGCTGCTCTCCTTCCTGAAGGCGCTGCTCGGCAAGCACACGCTCCGTGACATCGCGGCCGACCGACTGGGTTTCGATCAGCTCCCCCCGCGCGTCAAAAAAACCGCGATTGACGAACTGCATCCAACGCTGCTGCCCTTTACCATCGTAAACACGGTTCTCGATGACCACGACGGGGTTATGTGGCGCGATCAGTTTCAGCCGCGTCTCGATCAAAGGCAGGTCGTCCACCACGGCGTTGGGCCGCCAGGACCTTCCGATTATATCGGCCCGTTCCTTGCCAAAGAGACGGCAAAACACTTCGTTCACATAGGTCAGCGTGCCATCGGGAAGAAAACGGCAGATCGTTTCCGTCAGGTCCTCCACCACCGTGCGGTAGGGATCTGGTGCCAGCATCGCGTGCGAGGCTGCAGGCGGCGGCGCAGGGAGTCGGGACTTGCGTGTCTTCATTCTGGCATTGCCACAGCATACCCCGCCGTGGCTCACTCTCTATCGCAGAGATGCACGGTTCAAGGGATATAGCCCATGGATTTCATCCATTCCGCCACGCGGTCTGGCCAGTCATTTACGGGACCACCACTCTTGCGCATGCCGAAGCCGTGGCCGCCCTTGGCGTAGATGTGCAGTTCGCTCGGGATGCTGAGCTTTTTGTATTCAAGATAAAGCAAGGCGCTGGCGCTGGCGGGCCAGGGGTCGTCCCCTGCGTGGATCAGGCACATCGGCGGAGATTTGGCGGTGACTTCGAACCCGGGGAGCAGATGCGTGATGTCCTCCTTGCTGACCAGATACGCCGGATAGACCGGCACGGCGAAATTCGGCGTCGCGTCCTCCACGTCCAACGCGGGGTCCGTCGTGTAGGTGCGATCATTGGCATGCAGCGCAGTCATCACAGTAAGATGCCCCCCTGCGGAAAAGCCGAGAATGCCGATGCGGTCCTTCTTCAGGCCCCACTCCTCTGCATGATGGCGGATGATGCCCATCGCCCGCTGCGCGTCCTGCAGTGCTTCGCGGCCCGGGTCTTTCGGATCGCGCTTTGGCACGCGGTATTTGAGCAGGATGCCAGTCACTCCATGTTGATTGAGGAATTCACACACCTGCGAACCCTCATGCTGATAAGCCAGGATGCCGTAGCCTCCGCCGGGGCACACCAGCACCGCCGTGCCGTTGGGTTTTTCCGGCTTGAAAACGGTGATCATCGGATCCGTCACGTTTGTGATGCGCAACACGTCATCCGCCGACTTCTTGGGAATCTCCTTTTCCGCCTCGATTTTCACACCGGGTTTTTCTGGCGCTCCGCCGGGCCAGAGTTTCACGACAATCGGATCTGCGGCGAAGACAGAAGTTGAGATGAACAGAAGAGCGGGAATAAGCTTCATGGTGCTCTAATGGAGCGGAAATCAGCGCGCAACGCAAGGCAGCATCATCGCATCCCGCATGCCGTGCAGGATTTTTTTGTCCGCTGGACAGACGGTGGCCAGAACCCCGCCCAGAGCCGGATCGCCGTCCTCCTCCGACATGGCAAAATAATAAGGGCAGAGACGCACCCGGCTCTGCATGGCCCATGTCGCCTGTTTTGCTTCGTCCCATGCCGGATGAGCCACCACCCTGGCGCGATGAAACTCCTGCAACACAAATGGATTTGTCCAGAAGGTCGCCAGCGCCTCATCGATCGCCACGCCCCACTGTTCCTGTGACAGATCATGGCCGATGAACACTCCGCGCGATCCCCACCCGCGCTCTGAAAATCCGCTGATCTTCAGCACCAGCTGCCGCTGCCTGCCGCCGAAAGATTTCATCTCATGCCAGCTTTGGATGTCCAGCTTCGGCCAGACGGCAAAGGGTGGCAACGGCGCCGGATCGACCACCCATGCCATGGGAATGCACTGCTGCAATAGATTCAGGTGTTGGACGCTCAATGCAGACCTCCAGTACCCCTCAAGGACAGGCGACCAGAACAACGCGAGCCAGAGCTTTTCTTCAAGGAAGGCCTTGATAGGCGGAGTGAAGCTGAGCTCTCCACGCTCTGCCATGCGCAACATGACCTCCGCATTTTCCACATTCGCGAGATCAAACAGCTCAAAAAAGCGGTAGATCGCCGCCCCGCTCAGCTCATAGGGCTGCACCTCCCATGGCCGTAGCACACGGCGCCCCAGCCGCTCTGCAAGCCAGCTCATTTCGGGAAGATAATCACCCGACTCACGCGAGATGAGGATATCCTCGCTCGGAAACGCCGCGGCAAATCCTTCGATCATTCCTGCTGGACCGCCGATCACCTTCTGTCCCAGCGCCGCATAGGTTTCATTCAGCCATGCGGTCAAACCGATGCCACCGGGCAGAGAATCCAGTTCCGAGATGGTCACGCCCGTTTCTGTCAGCACCAGATCAGGCCGCAGCACCCGCGGCAGGTCTTCATGCCAGCGCGGATTGCGTCCGAGATCGAGCACGCGCTGCGGCTTGCCCTGATCAAGCAGTTTTGCGACCCAGGGATATGCATCATCGAAATACAAGCGGTTGCACGCCCGCTGAAACGCACGCAGCGCCGGTCCGAGAGCCTGGATCAAATCCACTGTCTTTTCATCCAGCGCAAATGCCTCAGGCGAAAGCACCCATTCCTTCTCCGCAAAAAAGCCCTCCTCCGGAAAGGAGGCACGGATTTGGGAGATGGAGGATGCGGCAGACAATGATGAGACTACGGTTTAACTGGTGCGTTGGCAACAGTGATGATTCCGCAGCACAGGATGATGATGGAAATGCCGATGAGCGTGGCTGTCAAAAACCAAAACATCCATGGATCATCGCTCCGACGAAAAACCCTGGTTTTTCCCTGCCATGCGCTCTCGACCGAGCCTCGCATGATCGCTCTCACGGCCAGACCGGTAAAGTAGATTGGAATCAGCAGGGCGAACCAGTGCCACGACATAGGGTAATGGAAACCTTGTGTTTATTTCCCTGCCACCTTCGCTCCAGCGGAAGGCAGCGTGCGCACACGCAGCGTTGGGCTGAGACCATACTTGTCAGGCTGGTACATCGCTTCGATTCTCGCAGGCGGAGCCACTGTATCTCCTTCCGCAATCACGCGGGCCAAATACTGGAGGCTGAATTTTCCTTTCGCTGGAGCAAAGTCAGTAAAGAACAAGGCGCGGTCGGTGCGGATTTCGCGATGATCGCAGAACCATTGCTGTGTGCCGTCGGGGAGCTGATCCCCTTCGCGTTCGCTTTGAGTGCCGAACTCAGGATTGACGGCTTCGAAGACGGCAGGCAAAGCATCGTCGATGGCGAGATAGCGATCACCGCCGCCGATTTCGATCTTCAGCGTGACCACCACCATGTCGCCTACGCGAAGGTCTTCGGTGCCTGAGGTGGAGCCGTCCATGTTGAGCTTCTCGTAGCTGCGCTCGATGGCGTATCCCTTGTTCTCGCCGGCAAAGTCGCGCTGCGGCGGGTAGCTGCGTGCTTCGATGCGGCCATAAATCTCACGGCCTGCGGGAAGCTCAACACTCAGAGGCCTGGCGCTCAGCGCCTGGTTGAGCGCAAAGTTCACATGAGTGCTGGCGAATCCTGCACCGAGGGTGAGGGGCACGGCCTGCGTGTCCCAATGGCCGGTCGCCGTGAGTGGCTCGCCGACTTTCTTCAAGCTGCGTTCATACGCGGCCAGCGCAGTCAAGGTCCACGCGTTGGTGAAAGTATTGCCCCATTCACCGCGGCCATTGCGAGATTGCAGGATCGACACCGCCAGATGCTCGGCATCTTCGGTGAGGCCAAGATGGGTGTAGCAAATCAGGCGCAGCGCCTTGTTCGCCCCGTTGCCAGCCCAATGACTCCATACCACCGGGCGGGGCGCGGCTGGCGCCGCAGGAGCCGCTGTCTTGGCTTTGCTCTTGGTCTTAGTGTCGGTTTTTTTCTTGGAGGTGGCGACCTTGGCTTTGCTGTCCGCTTTTGGCGGCGCAGGTGGGGCCGCTGGCTTCCAGCCAAGCGTATCCTTGATCTGCTGCTCGGGGGCGTTGCTCAGGCACATGGAGAGCGCCAGGTAGAGCCGCGCGGTTTCAGGGAGGTGCTCGCGCCTGCCAAAGAGAAGGTTTTGATACGCCGGCTCCGGCTTGCCCGCCTTTGCCAGGGTGTAGAGAGCCAGGGCGGAATCGGTGATGTTGTAGAGGTCTTTTTCCTCCTCCAGACCACGAAGTTTCTTGGAGAGATATTCGACGAGCTTGTTGACGGCATCCTCCGGAACATTCGCGCCTTGATCGCGTGCCCGCAGCAGCAGCAGTCCGCCGTAGGCACTGCCCCACAGGCTGGACTCCGTGCCACCCGCCCAGTAGGCCAGGCCACCTTCATCCGTGGTCATCTGCAGCAGCTTGTCCACACCCGCCTGCACCACTTTTGCTGTCCTGCCTCCACCCAGCTGGTCTGGAAAGAGCGGTTCGTATTTGCCGAGCGCAAGCCAGGGCATCGTGGCGGATGTCGTTTGCTCCACGCAGCCATAAGGATAATGCAGCAGGTAGTCCAGAGCATCCCGCGCTTCGTATAGACGGCTGTTGCTGATGCCGAGTGAGAGCGAGCCTTCTCCTTCAAGCAATGCAGGATTGACGTCCTTGATGAGGTTCTCCTGCGGTTCATCCGCCTTGAGGCGAGTGTATTTCACATACTTCAACTCGGGCACCGGATGATTCACTTCAAAAACAGACTCTGTGCCGTCGCTCGCCGCGGAGGGCCAGTCCACACCGCGAGCGGTCCACTTCCATTTTGCGGTGCCGAGCTGTACAAACTGCACAGGGAATGCCGTCGCCGCAGTTTCGCCCGCCTTGATTTGCAGGATGACCTTCTGCAGCTTCGCGCTGCCGCCGGCGTCAGCCTTGAGGGAGGCAGGAATGAAATCGCGCTTGTCCTGAATGAAGTTCGCCGTGCCATCCAGCTCAAGAGTGACCTCCACAGCGCCTGCATTCGGAGTCGTGTTGTGAACGACGGCTTTCACGAGAAATTCATCGCCCAGGCGCGCAAAGCGAGGCACCGCTGGGTCGACCATGAGCGGCTTGTTGATCTTGAAAGCGGACTCCCCACTGCCAAAGCGGTCTGCTCCGTGAGCGGCAACGGCCATGATGCGATAGCGCGTGAGGTTATCCGGCGCTGTGACGCTGGTGCTCAGCCTGCCCTGCGCGTCCGTGGTGCCGGAGGCGAGCCACAAAGGCGTGACCACGAAGTTTTTACGAAGGTTCATTTCCGGCCCGTTGCCATCGCCATCGCCCCCACCCACGACGAACCCCTTGTTGCCGCGATCTCGTGCGCCGGCTTCTTCAGACAGCAGGCTGTCAAAGGAGGTGAAACTGTCGATGGCGAGCGGCAGTTCGGAGTGGAAGAAGGCGGAGGGGTCGGGCGTCTCGTGCTTCATGAGGCTAAGAACCCCTTCATCCACGGCATAAAGCGTCACATCTGCACCGGACACTGCCGTCCCTTTCGCATCCGTGATCGTCGTGGTGATGTTAACCGCCTCCGCCGGGCGCACCTCTTCACGATCCGGTTTGACCGCGAGCTTCAGCTCTTTGGCGTCTGACTCCACAGTGAGAGCGCAGTAGCCTACACGATACTCCGGCATCTTATGCTGCCTGGTGCTGGCGGCGGATCCGCGAATGACAATCACGGAAACAAAGACATTTGGAAACTCGTCCTCGCCCAATGGAACACGAATGATCGGATTTTCGAGCGTCAACTCCGTCACGAACTGGCGGTGCAGCTTGTTGCGTTCCAAGGTGACAAGGGCGGTGCCGGCGATGGGGGTCTTGACCACGATGACTGCATCCTCACCAGGCTTGAGCCTGGTTTTCTCGGGCTGGAGGTTCATGCGGTTGCCGTCCTCCATCGCCCACGGAAACTCCTTGCCGCCGATGGCATAGAACGGCATGCGAGAAAGCACCTTCGTGCCTTTGGCATCCACCGCCTCGGCCGTCACAAAGTACACGCCACCTGCGGCGGGAGTAAACGCGACCGTGGTCGATGGTGCCGACCCCGCGGTCGCTGCTTTCAAATCCAGGCTCTGTTTCAGCTCCTCGCGCAGCACCACCTGATCCTTCGTCGTCGAGCCACCACCTGCGGTGGCGATCTTCAGCGTATGGTATTCCTGGCGCTCCACCCTGAGGTCCACGTGCACATTGCCTGCGGCGGGTGCGCCTTTGGAATCAATCGCCACCACCTCAAGTTGCATCGCCTTGCCTGCGGTTCCGAAATACTCCGGCCCCTTGAGTCCCAATAGAAAATCAGCTCCCGGCACTTCGAACTCAGTCGCAGCGCTGATGGTCTGTTCATTGATGTCCGTGACTTCGGCATTTACCCGCACGCGCTGGGGCAGCGCGGCACGGTCAGGCGGCGGCTGTGGCATTTCCAGAGTGGCAGTGCCGTCGTCGGCCAGGAAAAGATTGCCATTCAAAAACCACTCGTTGTCCGTTTCGTCAGTGGAGCCGCCTTCGTAATCACCGTCGGCATCTCGATCCTGCCCATAATGGGACCACTTGTCCGCTTCGCCAAAATGGTACCGCCGATACGCCTCCGGCGCCTCGTAATCACGCTGCGAGCTTGCGCTCCACTGCACCTTGGCCACAGACAGCGCCTTGCCCATGTAGTAGTTCGCGCTCAGCGGCAGATGGATGCGGTCCGGCTGGAATTTGAGCGCCTTGGTGTCGAGCTTCACCTCAAAAGTGTTCGGCTTGTAGTCGTCTATGCGGAAGGTCATGCCTCCGCCGTCATTGCTCTGGCTGTTGGGATTTGCCGCCTTCAGATTGATCGAGAGGTCGTACCAGCCCGCCGGGCCAGTCGGAAGCACCACATCATCCGCCCACGCTCCGTTGGCAGTGAAAGTAACCGGTTTGTCGATGACAATGCGGTAGCGTGGATCTCGAACCACCAGCCTTCCCTGGACTGGTGCGGGGTCGAGGCTCAAATCATCGCCAGTCAGGAGCCGCGTGTGAGCCTTGAAATGCGCCGCGTCACCCGGCTTGTAGAGAGGGCGGTCGGAAAAGACAAACGTGCGCCGCTGCGGCTGCCACACATCCTCGTAGGACCTCGAGATGTCATATGGCACGCCTACGGAGCTGTCGCTGCACTCGATGACGGCACAGTCTCCGTTCTTTTCTGCAAGGACAAAGGAAGGCGAGGCGCCCGGCGCGGTCGCGATGCCGCTGGCGTCGGTGTCCCCATATCCGATGAGCTTCAGATCGCTGTCCACCAGAGTGAGGCGCACCCCCGAAACGGGCTTGCCCGTTTCCAGCGAAGTCACGAAGATCATGGTCTCGCGGCCATTGCTCTTCTGCATGATGCCCAAGTCGGTGAACTGCACCAGCGTCTGTGTCACGACACCCTTCTGCGTGAGACCGGCGGCAGCCGTACCTTCCAGCTCGATGAAAAGCGGCGCAGCAGCAAAATCACCCAGCACCTCGCGCCAGTTCAGTTTCAGGATTTCACTATGATCCAGCGGCTTGTTTACGGGGAAGCTGCGGTCAAACACCTGCGTGCCGGGGTAGGTCTCGATGGACTGCATTTTGTACGCCGCCTTCTGCTTGTCGTTGCCGTAGTAGGCGCTGCGATAGGCGCGGTATTGGTCGAGTGTTTTGAGCAGTTCCGGACCATTGAGGCGCTTAGCGCGTACACGCACCTGGCTCACATTGGCGGCGCTGAACTCATAATTTCCGTCTCCTTTCGCAAGCTGTGCATTGAGAAAGGACGGCGCGGCAAGGTAGGGAGGATTTGGGATGAAAGTGACTTCATTTTTGTAGTTCGCCTGCAGTGGCAGATTGTCCCCCGAAGTCATCGCCATGGCCACGGCCACGCTATACTTTTTGTTAACTTCGAAGGGCCCGGAGAAGCGCAGCGTGCTGCCGAGAATCTCGACCTTGAGGCCCGTCATAGGTCCTTCATCCTTGTTCACCACAGCCGCCAGCTTCTGACCGAGCGAAGTGCGGCGGATTGTGACAAACGGAGCAAGCTTTTGCGCAAAGGCATCCACCATCTCCTTCGTCATTTCATCATTCGACGGTGGCAGCAGTCTTTTGTTGAAGTCGACGTCGATGTAATAGTCGCTGTCAAAAGGTGTGTGCGCCTCAACCTCCCTCACCTCAAACGGCTTGATTTCACCCAGCTGAACTTCATTGCCAGCAGCGATCTGATTGGCGCCTGAGGCGTTGCTGAGAGTTGGAGCGATGACCAGGCGCCACTTGCCGATGGAAAGCTGGGCTTCAGGCTCAACAATAAGCGCGCTGAGACGAGCAGCATCATCCGCGACGGCAGGTTTTGCCTTGGAGATCTGCTCGGCCCACGTCGCCTGGGGATCGGCGCTCATGCGGTTGAAATCTTTGCCCGTCGCATGGCGGACCCTTGCAGCCACCGGCTGCGGTGAAGATTCGGAGACAAACTTGATGTGCTTGGCTGCCTCCGCAGGAACCACGCTATCATTGAACTCAAACAGGAAACGCGGGCTGCGATTCTGTGCGTCATCATCAAACCACCGCGGATGCTGGTCCACGATGAGGAAGCGCGCACTGTTTACGGAATCGAGCTTTTCAGCCGAGAGCGGCTTGCCGGCAAGATCGGTGAGGCCGGCACGCAACTTGAAATCATAGCTGCTGGCAAACTTGGGCGCCTGTGTGAGGTGAAAGTGACCGCTGCGCGTACTTGTCCACTCAAACGTGCCGGTCAGTTCCGGCACGACGATCAGCGGTGACGCCGCCGCCGTCTTGCCGATCTGGTCCTTTGCCACCATGGCCGTGGGAAACACGACTTCGATGGTGGATTCAGGTGCGAGTTCCTCAGGATTGATGGTGATGTCCGCATGCAGTTCCTGCTGAGGCGGTGTTTTGGAGGGAGAGCCGGTTTTTGCCGGAGCCGCGTATGCAGTGACTAAAGCGGCAACAAACGCCAGCGTCATGGCCGGCCGCAGCGCGAAGCTGAAAGTGTTTTTCATGGCGAACAGTGGGTTCGCCAGAGATTAGCACGCCACCCGCCGGGGCGAGGATATTTTTGGAGAGTTTTTGGAAATCTCAGGGCTGCCTGTTTTTGCGCCGCCGCCTTGACGTCGTCGACGGCGATCTCCTGCCCATCCTAACTGCCGACACAGAAGTCAAATGTTCCAAAGTTCAACTTCCGCCGTCCGGCACCGCAGGTTTCTCCCTGAAGCTCGCCTCAAAAAGTCGAGCTTCGGATGCCAAAGTGCAAGCTGTTCAGATCCAATCGTCAGCTTTTTGCCGTGCCCAGGCATCCGCCTGAATGAGCGATTCCAGCCCAGGATGCTCCACCACCTCGTGAGCCGTCATGACGTGCTCCACCGTCTGCCAAATGCCGGGGAACGAGAGCTTTCCATTCAGGAAGGCATCGACGGCCACTTCATTCGCGGCGTTCAGGACAGCGGGAAGAGTGCCTCCGACGGTTCCGGCGTGGCGGGCCAGATTGATCGCGGGGAAGTCTTCCACGCGGGGGGCTTCGAAATGAAGCGCTCCGACTTTGGCGAAGTCGAGCGGCTTGAGGTTGTTCGGCACCCGGTCCGGCCACGTCACCGCATACTGAATCGGGAAGCACATATCGCTGTGGCTGAGCTGGGCGATCACACTGTTGTCGGCAAATTCGACCATGCTATGGACGATGCTCTGGGGGTGCACGACGACTTCGATCTTGTCCATCGGCACATCAAACAGCCACTTCGCCTCGATCATCTCCAGCCCTTTGTTGAAGAGCGTCGCGCTGTCGATGGTGATTTTTCGCCCCATCGTCCAGGTAGGATGTTTCAGCGCCTGTGCGACGGTGACATCTGGCAGCTGATCCGCAGGCAACGTGCGGAAAGGTCCGCCGCTGGCAGTCAGCAAAATGCGCTGGACACTGCTGTGGCGGTGGCCTTCCAGGCACTGGAAGATGGCATTGTGCTCGCTGTCCACGGGGAGGATGTTCACGCCCTTGCGTTTGGCAGCCTCCGTGACGGCTTCGCCAGCCATGACGAGAATTTCCTTGCTGGCCACGGCCAAGTGCATGCCACGCTCGATGGCGGCGAGGGCCGGGGCGAGGCCGGCCGTGCCGACGATGGCGACGAGGACCATGTCCGCCTCGGATTCGTTGACGAGATCGACCAGCCCCTGCGCGCCCGTGTGGAGTATGACATCCGAAGGCAGCAGCGCCCGAGCTTTTTCCGCAGCGGCGGCATCCGTCAGCGCCACCTGCTTCACGCCGGTCTCCCTCACCTGCCCGACCAGTGCCTCGACACTGCAGTTTGCCGCCAGCCCCACAATCTGCATGCGTTCGGGGATGTCGCGCGCGACTTTGAGGGCGCTGGTGCCGATGGATCCGGTGGAGCCGAGAAGAAGTACTTTGCGCATCACGAAGGCTTGCTTTGGCTCATCGCGCGATGGCGGACAAGTAAAAATAAAACACCGGCGCCGTGAAAAGCAGGCTGTCCGTCAGGTCCAAAATGCCGCCGATGCCCGGAAGCGCATGGCCGCTGTCCTTGATGGCCACGCAGCGCTTCAGCACGGACTCCGCAAGATCTCCCGTGATGGCTGTGGCGCACAAAAGAGGCGCGAGGATCATGCCATGCACCCAGGTGAGCGGTGCCAGTTTCTCGGGGGTCGCGACCCACAGCACCACAATCGCAGCGGTAAAAGATCCAATAAAGGCCCCGACAAATCCCTCCCATGACTTCGCCGGACTGATGTGCGGGATCATCTTATGTTTCCCAAACAACACCCCCACAATGTAGGCACCCATGTCGCTGAACTTGGTGACCGCGATCAGGAAGAGCACCAGGAGGATGTCCGTGATCCCCTTCCCGTCCGCGTGGAAATACATCAGCCGGATCATGAACCCGAAAAAGATCACTGTGTACACTGTGCCAAACACGGTGTTGAAAATCCGCTGGAGGGTAGTCGCTCCTTCCAGTTGGTGGCGGTAGCACAGGATGAACGAGCCATGCACGCTCGCCGTCAGCGCCGCCAGGTCAAACTCCATCGGCGGTGCTTTGTGCCGCGTCGTCGTGTACCACAACACCGCCGCCCAGTAGGTGATGCAGATCACAAATCCCAGCGCATTGAAGCTGCGCGCGTGCGCATCATTCCGCAGCAGGCGGAAATACTCCACGGCACCGGCGACTCCGAAGAAGCCGGTGATCGCAATGATCAGCCAGTTGTTCTGCCACTGCAAAAAGGCCACCGCCAGCAGCGACCACAGCAGCAACGTGCTGAACAAGCGGGAGGCGAAAACGCGACGCTTGCTGGGCGCGGGAGTCGGCGAGGCGGCGGCGGTTTCAGACATGCGGCGGATTGGGGGTAGGGCACTTAGAGCGTATACCGCTGGTCAGAGCAATGCGATTTCGCGTTTGAAGCCTCTTCCTGCCTTGTAAAAATGACCGCCTTCCACCTACGGATTCATTCACTCAGACGCCTTTACGACCTGACACGGGCGGATTTGCAGAAGGTATTGCCCGCCCGAAGCACACCCCCACCGGGGGCCTTGCAGGCCTCCGGCCGCCCCGGGTGAAGCGCCAAAGGCGGGAATCACAGCCCTCCGGCAAAAAACGCGCGCAGATCCTGCAGCCCCTGCCCCTCGGCGCATACTTCGGCGAGATTCGACACCGCAGCGGGAATGTGCTGCTCATAGTGCGGCTTGCCAAGATTTCGGCTCAGATTTGCATAAGCGCCAAGCGCCTGCATCAGACGCTGAGCGGCGCAGAGGTAAAACACTTCACGAAGATCCTTCAGCACCAGCGCCCGATGCTCCGCATAATACCCCAGCAAGCCGGCGCGTTCGGTTCGCGTGAGGGTCACGTATGGATCGTAGAGCAGCGAGGCAAGATCGTATTCCGCAAGTCCAAGGCGCAAGCCTTGGTAATCTACCAGCCAGGCTTCCTCCCCGCGAATGAGCACATTCTGGCTTTGAAAGTCGCGATGGACCAGGCACCGCGGCAGACGGGCGAGGCGCCGGCGCAACTGCCTCAGGCACTCATGAGCAGCATTGTATTCGGCCAGTGAATGCTCCCGTCCCAGAAAACCGCCCACGAAATGCTCCAGAAAGTAGCCTTGCTCCCATTCGTAGAGCGATTCGTCAAAGCCGGGCTCGAGCTCAGTGAGATCTGCCTGGGCGAGCGACTTCTCCCCCACCCCGTGAAATTTGGCCGCTTCGCGAAGCGTGGCCTGATAAAGGGGAAAACGCAGATCCCAGGGCTGGTCATTGAAAGACTGAAGGTCCACCCGCCCGAGATCCTCCAGCCACACGCAGAGGCGCTGCTGGTCAAAGGCATACACCTGCGGCACATTCGCGCCGATTTTCTTCAGCCGGTAGGTGGCCGGCACAAATTTCGGATTGTCCCGACGTGCGAGCGTGTAAACCATCAGGATCATCGGCTCGCGCTCAGCCTGCCAGTTCAGACGATAGAAGTGGCGGTCGGAGGCCCCCTTGAGGATCACCTCGACATCGCACGGGGTGCCGTTCAGTTCGGGGAACTGTTCGCGCGTGAAGATCAGCAAAGCCTCGTGTTCGGGGAGCATGGGTGGAGGGAATGCAGAATGACGGGTGCAGAACAGCGAATGTCCAATGCAAAGCCGCGATTCCTCAAAAATCGACGTCTTCGGCCTTTCCGGATGCCACGATCCCGCAACGCACAATGCAGCGTTTCAGGTCAGCACCCGACTGCACGCGCCCCCCGGGCCAGACAATGCTGTCCTCCAGATGGACGCCAGCCTCCACCACCGCCCCTGCCCCGACAACATTGATGCCACGAAGCACCGCCCCCGGCTCGATGTGCGCTCCCGGGTCAATCGCAGCGCCATACATGCCATTCAGAGCTGAGTGCGCAGAAAGGTAGGCGGTCCGGCTGCCCAGGTCCCACCAGCTGCCTTCGTCCACCACCACCGCTCCGAGTCTGGCGCCAGCGCGGATCATGTTCAAAAAGATGGGAATGACGGACTCCACCTTGCCGGGCGTGATCCAGTCGTGGATGGCCGGGTCGCAAGCGTAAATGCCCGTGAACAGGTATTTCCCCTCGTCTCCCGTGCCAAGCTTGTTGCGAATGTCCGTCACCAGCCCCTTCTGCGGATCATAAGCGATGTGCAGGGACGGCCCATGGCTGCGCAGCACCAAAGTGACGAGATTGCCCTTTTCACGATGCTCGGTCAGCAGGGGCTTCAGCGGCAGGTCGGTCAGGATGTCGCCGTTATAGACCAGGAAGGGCTCGTTTCCAAGCAGGTCGCGCACATTGGAAATGCCCCCTGCCGTCTCCAGCCTGACCGGGCTTTCATTGCGAAACTGAATCGGCACGCCGTGGTAGCTCTGATCTGGAAAGGCCTCGGCATAAGCATCCGGAATGTGGTGGGTGTTCACCACCAGCCTCTCCACCCCCGCCGCAAGCAGATGGTCGAACGCATAGGTGATGAGCGGCCGGTGAAATACGGGCACGAGCGGCTTCGGAAGCTGCTCCGTCAACGGTTTCAGTCTTTCACCAATGCCTGCGCCCAATACAAATGCCTGTTTCACGCGCGGCATTTACGCGGACGTGATGCCCGTGCAAACAGAAGTTGCCAATGCGGGTCAGGCAGGACGTTTCTTTCGCATGTAGGTCACCAGCACTACGATGCCTGCCACAGACGCCGCCACCGGCAGCATGTAGTTGTCCCCGGCACTTGTCCCGCACAGCGAGCACATCTCATCCGACGTGCTCCCCGCCGCTGCCTGCACCGAATCCGCAGTGATGGGCGGAGGTGCTGCGGTGCGCGGCAGGTAGGTCTTCAAATCCAGTATGTAGCTCGTTTCTCCAGGAAAGCGGATCTGCTCCCGATCCACCTTCTTCCCCAGCGCCGTATTCTGAAAAAGCACGCTCAGCGGCACGCTCTGCGTCTCCATCTTCAGCGCCTTGATCGAATACCCCGTCGTTCCGGCGGGCAGCTTGGAGTGCCACGTCCCCGTCAGCATCACCGGATCCTCAGGAATCTTCAGGGGCGCATTTTCCATGGCCGTAAACTCCCACACAAACTCCGGTTTCACCTCCGCTGCCGGCTCAAGCACCACCTCCACAGCTTTCTTGATGTACTCACGTGCCATCGCCTTCAGCTTTTCCTGCTGGTCCACCGGGGTCACACCCAGGTCGGCATTCGTCAAGTAGGGGGCCACATTCGGGTCCGGCTGAAAGCTCCGCGGGTCGATCTCTACCTGGAGCGTCCACTCCTCGTTTTGCTCAAAACTCGCCCTCACCGCTATATCTGGCAGCGGATGCGCCAGGCTGGAGGCAGCAAACGCCAGAAAGGCGAACATCGTGAGGTTGGGTAGCGCGTTCTTCATCCCCCAGCGTGGCACAGCCCAAGCCCCTATGACGAGCTTTTTTCAAAAACCCCACATTTTTTGATTGTCAGGGGGGGCGACTCTCGTTTTGAATAAGCGCAAATCCGCTCGGTCACTTCCTGACGGAAAGCTAACCACACCCAAACTCAAACATGAAATCCATCGTCACCACCCTCGCCGTTCTTGGCCTCTCCGTGTCCGCTTTCGCAGGCTGCGGCAAAATCGACACCACCAGCGGCACCCTCAAGTCCGTTGATGCTGACTCCAAGTCCATCGTCATCGAATCCGGTGGCAAAGAAGTCAAGCTCACCCTCACCGCCGCCGTCTCCGGCGCTGACAAGCTCGTTGGCAAGAAGGTGACCGCCACCAGCTCCCACAAGAAGGTGGAATCCCTCAAGGAAGGCTGATCCATTTTGCGGTGATCTTTCACCCATGAAAGCCCGGAAGTGCCCCTTCCGGGCTTTTTCATGTCCTCGTTTCAAGACTCCTGCTTGTGAGGATTTTGCATTTATTCTTGCAGTCCCATGAAATAATTTGTTTGATTGATCCTCTTAATGCTGGGCAGCGGTGCAAACCCCTGCCTCGCACCAAGACATACCACACCACACATCCATGAAATTGCTTCTCACCCTCGCCCTCGCCTCCTCCAGCCTTCTGCTGAGCAGCTGCGCCAACGGCCATTGCGTCTTCGCAAAGAACAAAGCGGCCTCCTCTTCCTGCTGCTCCTCCGGCTCCGGCGCAGGCGCCTCCTGCTGCTCCAGCACGGGCCACAGCCACGCCGCTCCTGCCAAGAAGAAGTAACGCCTGATCGACTCTCGTTTCGATGGAAGCCCGGAGGTCGGACCTCCGGGCTTTTTTGTGCCCAAATTACGCCGATCCTGCGCACCACCGCGCCTCCTTTGCGGCAGTCAGTTTAAACTTGCACCCCAAATGCAAGTTTAAACATCTGCTCCCGTAAACCGAGTCATGCGACTCAGCCTTTTCTCCGACTATGCCCTGCGCGTGCTCATGTTTGCCGCGCTGAAGGGAGAAACGTTTTCGCTCAGCGAGGTGGCCGAGGCCTATGACATCTCGCGTCATCATCTGGTGAAGGTGGTAAACTACCTGGCAAAGCTGGGCTACCTGGAAACCCGGCGCGGCCGGGGCGGCGGCATCGCGCTGGGCATGCCCCCGGAGCAAATCCGGATTGGCATGGTGGTGCGCCGCACGGAGGACAATCCCATCGTCGTTGAATGCTTCGACAAACAGCACAACACCTGCCCCATCAACGGCTCCTGCCGCCTCAAAGGGGCCCTCGCCCAGGCGGTGAACGCTTTTTACGAAACGCTGGACCGCCACACGCTGCGGGATCTCGTCGTCGGGTCGGCGGGCGCGGGCATGCGGCAGCAGCTGCTGCCGAAGGCATGACGAAATAAACGACAGACATCCCTCTTCCGGTCATGAAATCCTCTCTTCCATGTTCTTTGGCTCCACTCAGTTCGAACTTACGCTGGAGCTTCATTCTGCCTTCGTCATTGGTCATTCTGCTGTCCGCATGGCTGCCGCTTCAGGCAGAGGACGAATACGAAAATGCGCCCATCCGCTACTCCGAGACCGAGCCCAATGACGCGGCCCAGCGCCTGGAACGCATGATGGCGGCAGGCAAGGTGAAAATCGACCGCACAGACGCGTGGACGGTGCTGCGGGATGTGATGAAGCAGTTCGACATCCCGCAGGAGTCGCAGGTCATGGTCTTCTCCAAGACCAGCAAGCAGAATGACCGCATCAGCCCGCAGACACCACGCGTGGTTTATTTTGGCGACAATGCCTACGTGGGCTACTGCCTCGGTGGCAGCATTGAAGTGGCCACGGTGGACCCGAAGCTCGGGCCCATTTTTTATCTGCTGGATCCTCATGAAGAACCGTCCAAGCCCCTGCAGTTTCAGCGCGACAACAGCTGCCTGAGCTGCCACGGCGGGCCCTTCTCTCCGGGGGTGCCCGGCGTCATCGTGCGCTCGGTGTATCCAGGACCTGAGGGCCACCCCATCATGAGCCAGGGCAGCACCGTCGTGGATACCACCACCCCCTTCAGCGACCGCTGGGGCGGCTGGTACGTGACGGGCAGGCACGGCAGCATCCTTCATCGCGGGAATGTGACCGCTACTGAGAAGAACGACCAGACGATCGACATCAATTTCAAAGCGGGCGCGAACATTGCCAGCCTCGGCAAATTCTTCGACACCAGCCCCTACAAGCGCAAGCAGAGCGACATCGTGGCCCTCATGGTGCTGGAGCATCAGACCAGTGTGCAAAACATCCTGACCAAGGCGAACCACACCTCCCTGCGCGCGATGTACATGCAGACCAGCCTGCAGAAGGAGTTGGGAGAGCCGGTCACCACGGAGCCCACCGGCAGCGCGCGCCGGATCATTGACCATAGCGCCGAGGATGTGGTGGAGGCCCTGCTCTTCAAAGACGAGGCCGCCCTGCCCGAAGGCGGCATCGAAGGCGATCCCGCCTTCCAGACCGCCTTCACTAAAAACGCCCCGCAGAGCAGCGACGGCCGCAGCCTGAAGGATTTCCAGCTCCTGCACAGGCTCTTCAAATACCGCTGCAGCTACATGGTCTATTCCCTCACCTTCCAGCACCTCACCGCGCCGCTGAAGCAGACGGTGCTCAGCCGCCTGTGGACCATCTTGGACGGCAAGGACACCACCGGCCACTTCACCTACCTCTCTGAGAAAGAACGCGGCCACATCCGCCGCATTTTAGCGGAGACGCTGCCAGGGGCACCGGCGGCGTGGAAGAAGGCGCTGGCGGTGAAGTGAGTCGTGCTGCTGGTTGAAAACGCGCGCGCCTTCTCCACCCTGCACGCATGAAACAGCTCCTCACCTTCCTGCTCTGCGCCTTCTGTCTCACGTCCTGCGGAGAAAAACAGCCTGCCGTGGTCGATTTCGCCGACAAAAATGTCGAAATGCTCAACGAAGGCAAAGAAGCCACTTACAAAGGCAAACCCTACACCGGCACCATCCTCAGCAAGCATTCCAACGGCAAGGACAAGGGCAAATACCCCTACGTGGACGGCAAGATGCACGGCGTCATGTTGGAATGGTATGAAAACGGCCAGAAGTCCGCTGAAACCAATTTCGACCGCGGCCAGCGCCACGGACTCAACCGCTACTGGGACCTCAAGGGGAGGCAGACCAAAGAACAAATCTACGATCACGATAAATCCGTGAGCGAGAAACATCTCTAGATCGGTCCTGCCGGTTTAGCCTCTCTCACTTCCCTTCATGGCCGCACCTGTCATCGCGCTGCTCGTCATTGCACTGGTCTCACTCCTCGTGGTGAGGGTAGGCGCAACGGCCCTCATGATGACCGGCATAAGCTGGGACACGGCCAGCTTTCAGGCCTACTCAGCGTTTTTCGGCGTGGGCTTCACCACCAAGGAGGCGGAGCTGGTCGTGAACCATCCGGTGCGCCGCCGTATCATCCGCGATCTCATTCTCGCTGGAAACGTGGGCCTTACTTCCGCGCTTGCCACTCTCATTGTTACCCTCCTGCAGAGCGGCTCCGGTGGCGATACCATGCTCATGCTTCTCTGGCTCGTCGGCGGGCTGGTGCTCATGCTCTTCGTCTCCCGCCTCGCCTGGTTTCAAAAGATGCTCGACCACATCATCCAGCGCACACTGGAACGCACTGGAATGGTGCGCGCTCTGGACTATGAACTGCTGCTGCGCATTCAGCACGGCTATGTGGTATCAGAGATCGAGGTTCTGCCCCGAACTTTTCTAGCCGAACGCACACTGCGAGAGTCACGCCCATGGGACCGAGGCGTTGTAATCCTTTCCATCAAGCGCGACGGCCACACTCAGTCCGGCATCCCTGCCCGGGATGATCTGATCAAGGCCGGTGACGTTCTGACCGCGTACGGCAAGGAGAACGACCTCCTGGCCATGACCCAGCCCTTCGAAAAAACCACCCACTTAGAATCATGAATCTCACCCACCAAGTCTGCGCCATCACGGGTGGCGCAAAAGGTATCGGCCTCGCCACAGCTCAAGCCCTTCTCGCACGTGGCGCGCGTGTGGCTTTGCTGGACCTGGAAAATGTTGCGCTCGATCACCCGAATGCGCTTTCCGTTCGCTGCGATGTGTCCCGCGCTGCGGAAGTCCAGGCCGCCGTCGATCAAATCACCGAGCGTCTTGGTCCCGTCTCCGTCTGGGTGAACAATGCCGGACTCGCGCGCCATCGCTGGATTCAAGATTACACGGAAAGCGAGATCGACCTGATGCTGGACGTGAACCTGAAAGGCACCATCCTCGGCTCCCAGGCGGCGCTGAAGGCCATGGTACCACACAAGCGGGGCCACATCATCAACGTCATCTCCACCGCCAGCCTGCGTGGCATCCCGAGCGAGACGGTCTATTGCGCCGCGAAGTGGGGCGTGCGGGGATTCACCCAGGGTCTGGCCGAGGAGGCCGCGCCACACCGCATCCGCGTGACCGCCATCCTGCCCGGCGGCGTGGACACCGCCTTCTGGGACGATGCCTCCCAGCGCCAGGCGCCGAAGCAGCTTTTCCTCAAGCCGGAGCACATCGCCGACGGCATCGTACGCTGCATCGAGATGGATGACTTCTGCGTGCCGCGGGAGCTGGTGCTGCGTTCGCTGGATGACAGCGATTTCTCGGTAAAGCCGGCGTAATCGCAAACAGAGCGATCCACCGGACATTTTTTCTCTCCCGACCCGTATTTGATGGTGAGATTTGTGCCCGCAGCCGCAGGCCGCTGGTTCCCGACTGGCTCGTGGGCACCTCCCTATTCTGCACCTTGAGCACCCAACCATGAGACACCCGTTTTTCCTGCTCACCTCCCGACGTGACTTTTGCAAGGCGGCTTCTCTTGGCATCCTCTACAGCGTGTGCGCTCCAAGCACGGTTCTTCACAGTGAAGCAGCCGTGGGCTTGGACACCGGGGTCGGCGACCGGCCACCGCCGGGGTTCATCCCCCTCTTTGACGGCAAGACTTGGGCCAACTGGCAGCACGAGGCACACTTGGAAGGTGTGTGGGAAATCGCCGACGGCGTAATCCGCCTGCGTACGGATGAACCGCCACGCATACGCGGCAAAGACTACAATCTCTCCACCCTCAAAAAATACAAAAACTTCACGCTGATGCTGGACTGGCGGCTCACTGGGAAGCCTGTAGTGAAGCCTCATCAGTGGCTCATGGATGATGGCCAGTTTCACACGGATGCAGCCGGCAAGGTGATCATGAAAGACAATCTCACCTGGGGAGACAGCGGGGTCTACC
This sequence comes from Prosthecobacter sp., assembly GCF_044226605.1. GTDB lineage: Bacteria > Verrucomicrobiota > Verrucomicrobiia > Verrucomicrobiales > Verrucomicrobiaceae > Prosthecobacter. The sequence goes on from NZ_JBGAGS010000001.1 coordinate 153,142, forward strand.
TGCGTGGCATGCGTGCGGCTCAGGTCAACATCTGGTGCCAGCCCTGTGGAAGCGGCGAGGTAGGCACCAAATTCAAGGACACCACCGCCAGCAAGGAGGAGCGCATGAAGACCATGCCCAGCGCCCGCGCCGACAAGGGGCCGGGCGAATGGAACCGGTTCGTCATCACGCTGCGTGGAGACCGTGTGGATGTGAGCCTTAATGGCAGGGATGTCATCCAAGGAGCGCAGGTGAAGGACATTCCCGCGGAAGGGCCGATCACTTTGCAAAACCACAAGGATGCCGTGGAGTTCAGGCGCATCTTTATCAAAGAGCTCGGCCAGTGAGCCCCCTATTCAAACCATGAAGCCGTTCGTTTTCCTATTCCTCGTCTCCAGCTTGAATGCTGCGGAACCGCTCGATACTTTTATCGAGAAGGAACGACCCTCGTTGATCCAGCTTTATGAGCACCTTCATGCGCATCCCGAGCTCTCTCTTCATGAGGAGAAAACGAGTGTTCGCATGGCGGAGGAGATCCGAAAAGTGGGCTTTGAAGTGACGGAGAAAGTCGGGGGATTTGGCGTGGTGGGCGTGCTGAAAAACGGACCGGGAAAAACGGTGCTCGTGCGCACCGATCTGGACGGTCTGCCCGTAAGGGAAATCGGCTCCGTGCCCTATGTGAGCAAAACGACCACCAAGGATGACGCGGGCAATGATGTCTCCGTCATGCATGCCTGCGGGCACGACATGCACATGACCTGCTGGCTCGGCGCGGCACGGGCGCTCGCGGCCTCGAAAGATCAATGGCAGGGCACGCTCGTCTTCATTGCTCAGCCAGCGGAGGAGCGCGGCCTGGGTGCGCTGGCAATGGTCGGGGACGGCTTGTATCAGCGCTTCCCCAAGCCTGATGTCTGCCTGGCATTGCATTGCGATTCAAGTCTCGCGGTGGGGACTTTCGGATTCACCAGCGGCCCGGCCACGGCGAGCACCGATACCGTGGAGATCATGGTCAAAGGCATTGGCGGTCATGGCGCCATGCCAAATCTGACCAAGGATCCGATTGTGCTTGCCTCGCAGATCGTGCTGGCGCTGCAAACGATCGACAGCCGGGAACTGCATCCGGTGGAGCCGGTCGTGATCACGGTTGGCAAGTTCATCGGCGGCACCAAGAGCAACATCATCCCCGACAAGGTGGAACTCGGTCTCACCGTCCGCACCACCAGCACCGAGACACGCACACAGGTGCTGGAGGCCATCAAACGCATCTGCCGCGGCCTTGGCATCGCTGCTGGACTGCCGGAAAACCTGCTGCCGGAAATCGCCATCACCGGACCTGGAACGCCCTCCGTTTACAATGACCCCGCCCTCACCGCACGCGTGACTCAGGTCTGGGCGGAGGCCTTTGGCAAAACCAGTGTGATCGAGCGCAAGCCGACGATGGCCGGCGAGGATTTCTCCCGCTACACGATGACGCCCGACAAGATTCCCGTCTTCCTCGCCTGGCTCGGCACCGTGGCACCTGAAAAAATGGAACGGGCGAAAGCGAGCGGTGAAATCCTGCCCAGCCTGCACTCGCCGTTCTATCGCCCGGAGCCCGCGCCCTCGATCACCTTTGGCGTCAAAGCCATGACGCTCGCGGTTCTCTATGAGCTCAATCACAAATAACGGAAGCGAATCACTCATTCGCTCCATTGATGTTCTATGATCCGTCTCCTCGCCGCCTTCTTCGTCATCCACAGCTTCGCGCTCGCCGGATTCCAACAGCCAGCGCCTGATGTGTTTGTCTGGCAGGATACCTGTAATGTGTATGTCCTGAAGCAAAACGACAGCGCCCTGCTCATCAACCTGGGCGATGGCAGCGTGCTGGAGCACCTCTCCGAGATTGGGGTGAAACGGGTCGAATGGGTACTCTTCACGGATCACCATCGCGAGCTCTGCCAGGGGGTGCTGAAGCTGGACCGGATAGCGACGCTGACCGCCGCTTCCGGTGATGAACGCGCTTTCTTTGAGACGCCGAACGAGTTCCGAAAATGGAATCCGCGCCTCGGCGACAAATTCACTGTCCACGGTGCCAGCTACATCCGGCCCCCGGCACAGCCGGTAAGGATCGACCGGGTGCTCACGGATGGCGACACCCTCACCTGGAATGGCCTTTCTCTCGCCTGCATCAGCACTCCAGGGCATTCGCCGGGGGGAATGAGTTTCGTGCTGAGGCGTAATGACCGCACGCTGATCTTCAGCGGCGGGGTCATGCATGACGGGGCAAAGATGACCAACTGGTTTGACACGGAATGGGACTATGGCTTTGCGAAGGGGCTTGATGCTCTGACTGCAACGGTGGACAAGCTGATCGAACTGAAGCCGGACACCGCCTTTTCCACGCAGGGGCCGGTTATTGCGAATGCCACCGCGCAGCTTCAAGTCTACAAGGAACGGCTTGCCCGCTTCCGGCCCGACTATGTCCGCGGCTATCCGGTGGAATCCTTTGGCAAACGCCCGCAGCACCCGGCGGTGAAAACCACCCAGGCTCACTACATCGTGCAGGTAAGCCCGCACCTGTACATGTTTGGCCCGGAGATGGCGGGAAAAAACTTTGCCATCATCATCGCCGACAGCGGCCACGCCCTGCTGCTGGACTGCGGCCTGTTCCCAAAGCTCGTGCTCGAACGCATCATCAGCGACATGAAAGAGTTTCTGGGGCTCAAGCAGATCGATGCCTGCTGGATCTCCCATTCCCACGGCGACCACTTCACCCTCTTCCCCGCACTGAAGGACCACGGCGTGAAGTTTTGGACGATGGACAGCATCGCCGACAAATGTGAAAACCCGCGCTATTATGACTACCCCGCGATGATCGGCGCTTATAACGCGGGCTTTGAACAGGCGAAGATCGACCGCATTCTCAAAGCGGGCGATGTGATCGACTGGGAGGGCTACAAGCTGCACATCGACTGGATGCCGGGGCAGACGGAGTTTGGCAACGCGCTGTGGCTGGAGCTTGATGGAAAGAAGATCGTCTTCACTGGCGACAACCTTTTTGGCGACCCCGCCGATCCTGCGCAGAACGGCCATGAGTGCGTCAATGCCCGCAACAGCGCCATCATTGACGAGGGATACCTCGTCGCGGCCAAATACCTGCAAAAGCTCCAGCCGGACATCATCATGGGCGCGCACGGCGTGCTCATGACGGAGCCCAAAGCCTTCATCGAACGCTACCATGACTGGGCTCTGCGCATCATCCGCGAATACAAAGAACTGCTGCCCGATGCGGACTATGAATACCTCTATGATCCCTATTGGGTCAGCGCTTATCCCTATCGTGTGGATTTCCAGCAGCAGTCCACACAGGAGGTCAGCATCACGGTGCGCAATTTCAGGGACTCCGGGCAGAAGCACCGCGTGGAACTTCGGCTCCCGCCCGGCGTCCATGCGGAGCCAGCGGTGCTCGAAGGCAGCGTGCCCCCGAAATCCCGCCAAAGCTTCAAGGTGAAACTCAGCGCGGATGCCGCCCAGGTGCCCGCGGGCGTGCAGGTGGTGCCGATGGACATCACCCTCGATGGCAGGCACTACGGCCAGCTCTTTGATTTCATCCTCCAGGCCAGAGAAACTGAAAAGAAGGACGCCAAGCCATGAACCGCCGCTCTGCCCTAACCCTGATGGCCACCCTTGCGGCGACGAAAACCCGCAGCACTCCTCCTGACCGCATGCAAGCCGCCGCCCAGATCATCCAGAAACAGATTGATGCCGGAATGCTCGAATCTGCCGTGCTGCATGTGCGGCGGGGCCAGGACACCTTTCAGCAGGCCTTTGGCAAAGCAGCCAATGCAGACGCCATCTTCCTGCTCGCCTCCATCACGAAGACAATGACTGCCGCGGGCGTGATGGTGCTGGCAGATCGTGGTGAGCTGCGAATCACTGACCCCGTGATGAAATTCATCCCGGAGTTTCATGAAGGAGACCGCAAGCGCGTCACCATCGAACACCTGCTTGCCCATACTTCAGGACTGCCGGACCAACTGGAGAACAACACCGAATTGCGCGCGCGTCACGCGCCGCTGGCCGAATTTGTGCAGGGCGCAATCCGCACGCCGCTGCTGTTTGCGCCGGGGACGAAGTATCACTATCAAAGCATGGGCATCCTGCTGGCGGCGGAAATTGTTGAACGCATCACCAAGACGTCCCTGCCGGATTTTCTCGCCGGGGAAGTCTTCGCTCCGTGGCACATGAGCCGCAGCGCCTTGGGTCTGGGTAAGTTTAAGCTGACGGACACTGTGCGCTGTCAGTCGGAACATGCGGCACCCGAATCCGGCGCGGGCGATCCGAAGGCCGCCTCGTGGGATTGGAACAGCCCCTACTGGCGCAATCTTGCGGCGCCCTGGGGCGGTGCACACGGGTCCGCCGCTGATGTGGCGCGCTTCCTCGATTCCTTTCTGCATCCGACCGGAACCGTGCTGCGTGCGGAAACCGTGCGCCTGATGCTGAGTAGCCACACCCAGGGGCTGGAAGCTCGCCGAGGCCTCGGTTTTGCTCTGGGCCCGAATGGCTTTGGCAAAGGCTGCTCTGAGCAAAGCTTCGGCCACAGCGGCTCCACCGGCACGCTCGCCTGGGCCGATCCGGCCACCGACACGACCTGCGTCATCCTCACCTCCCTGCCCTCGCGCATCTCAGGCAACACGATTTTGCACCCCGTCTCGGACGTCGTTTCAACCATCCGCTAGCGTGCGGCGTGCGCGTGAATTTCCTCCGCACTGAGCAGGTGATCATACACGGCCATCTCGGCCATGCGCCCAACGAACGGGCGGGAGTCACGCTTCCCAGCGGCCTCAAAAAGACGGCCAAAGCGCAGCACGCAGGCGGTGGTTTTTTCGTCTCCTTGTAATGAGGTTTCCCCCACCCGCCTGCCGTCCAGATACATTTCCAGCGCGTCCCCGCGGCGCTGACAGACGAGGTGCTGCCAGCGGTACGGCGTGTACAGCGGCGCGCTGTACACATTCATGCCATCCCGGCTGCCGGGAGGCCAGCGGAAGAGAAAACGCACCCGCGCCGGGCGCAGAGCATTGCGCGCATCCCGCCTTGTCAGCTGCAGCAGGGAGAGTGTGTCATGCTCGTCATCCAGCGCGTGCATCACCGCCAGCGCGCTGTTGTGAAAGCCACCGCTGGCAAACCACAGTTCAACTGCAAACTCCGCCGGAGGTGTCCATTCTCCCTCGGCCCGAAGAAACTGCGGCTCGTCCCCTTCCGCAAAGGCCAGGCTGCCGTCAGGCTGCGGAACCACAGCGCCGTGAATATGCAGTGCTTTGGCGCCGTGAGCCGCATCGGCGATGCTGCCGCTGGCTGCGGACTGACCCCGCCAGTAGTGCAGCGGCTTGGACTTGAAAATGCGCTGAGAATAATCCGCACTCAGCTCCAGCGCGGGGATGCGAAGGTCCGGAGCCGCCAGGATCTCACGCGGCTCGATGCCGCGGAACGTGTCCGCCTGCGGGTCCAGTTCCGAGGACTGCTGCGCATTCAGCAACCGCGTGCGGCGGGGGCTGCCATCGGGCGAAAGCAGCGCCAGCTCGGCCTGTCCTTGATATACCACCACCTGCGCCTTGCCGTCTCCTTCCACATTCACGCCAAACTCGGTGCCCAGATCCACCACAGCACCGCCTGGAGTTTCGATGGTGAACCCTTCCGCGCCCTCATTCACCAGCGTGCGCACATTGCCACGGCGGCATGCGATACGCTCCGGTCCGAGCAGCGTGATGTCTGCCGGACCTTCAATGTGCACGCTGACTCCGCTCAAAAAGGCCAGCGTGAGTTTGCCGCTGTCCAATCGCAGATCCCCCGAGCCGACAAGTCCGCCCATCTGCGGTGCATTCCTCTGCGCCGCGCTCCACTTCACCCCGTCCACACGCACCGCCACTGCAAGGTTTTCACGGTTTGGGCTGGCGGGTTGTGACGGATTCATCAACAGCAGAACCGCGAACACAGCCGCCAGACCAGCAGCCATCGCAGCCACAGGCCTCCACCATGAAGCCACAAACGGGCGTGGCTGTTTGCGGATGGCTTCACGGATGCGCTCCTCCGAGAAATCATTCTGCGGATTCTTTATGCCCAGTTCATCCTGCAGCGCCAGCCAGCGCGGCTCTGGCGACTGCACGGCATGCAGCATCGCAAAGGTGCGCAGCTCGGTCACAAAGTCGCTCCGGAACTCTGGATCGGTGCGCAAGCGCAGCAGCAGGGCCTCGCGCCGTGCTTCCGGCATCTCTTCGCCAAACCAGGCCGCGATGATCTCATGCAAATCTTCAGACATCCTGCACCTCCTTCATTACGCATTCCCGCAGAAGCTGGTTGGCGCGGTAGTGCAGTTGATAAACAGCCCCGGTGGAGGTTTGCAGCGCCTCGGCCAGTGCGGACACTTTGATGCCGTCCAGGCCCGCATGCACCACGCGCCGCAGCTTGTCCGGCAGCTTCGCAATGCAGCGCAGCAGCGCCGCAATGTGCTCATGCCGGTCGCCAGCGCTCGCTGCATCCAATTCTTCGCCCATGATTTCCACCACCTCGGCGCGAAAGCGGTCCAGCGCACCTGTCCGCCTTTGAGAACTGCGAAAATACATCAGCACCTTGTTGCGCGCGATGCCGCGCAGCCACGCACCCAGATCATCGCCACGGCGAAATGTGTGCAAGGTGCGGTAGGCCGCGATGAACGTTTCCTGCGCCAGGTCATCGACATCGCCGGTGTTGAAGACCTGCGCGCCGATGTAGCTGCGCAGCATGAGCCCATGCGCCTGCACCACCTGCATGAAGGCGGCTGAGTCACCTCGCGCCACGGCATCGAGCACGGCGTCCAGTTGTGAAGGGTCTGTCATTCATGTGAATTTGCCGCAGCCAGGAAAATCTCACACAAAAACATTTTTTGTGAGATCAGCCGCCAGACGGCAAATCAGGTGTCAATATCGCGTTCTGTGGGCGCGTATTCTTTTCCGACTGCTTATGACCAAACCAACCTGTTTCCTTCTGCTTGCCGCGCTGGGGCTGAACGCCGCCGAGCCGCCGGTGCCTGCCAAGATTGAGTACAATCGTGATGTGCAGCCGATCCTCTCGGACAACTGCTTTTACTGCCATGGCAATGACCCCAAGCACCGGGAGGCGGATCTCCGGCTGGACATTCGTGAGGAGGCAGTAAAGGCGGAGGCCTTCATTCCCGGCAAAGCGGCCAAAAGCGAGCTCGTGTCGCGCATCCTCACCGCGGATGAGGACGACCTCATGCCGCCACCGGATTCGCACAAGAAGCTCACTCAGCGGCAGAAGGAAATTTTGAAAAGGTGGATCGACCAGGGGGCGGCCTATCAGCAGCATTGGTCCTATGAAAAACCGGTGAAGGCCGCCATCCCCGCAGGCAAAAACGGCGTGGATGTTCTGGTGCAGCAGCGCCTTGCTCAGATCGGCCTCAAGCCCTCGCCCCAGGCGGATGCGCGCAGTTTGATCCGCCGGCTTTACCTGGACCTCCTCGGCATGCCTCCCAAGCCGGAAGAGGTAACTGCCTTTGAAAAGGACCCCTCCCCCGCGGCCTATGCGAAGATCGTGGACAGTCTGCTCAAAAACCCGCACTACGGCGAGCGCATGGCCATCGGCTGGCTGGATGTGGTTCGGTTTGCGGACACCATCGGCTACCACAGCGACAACCCGCACAACGTGTGGCCCTACCGCGACTACGTCATCCAGTCCTTCAACAGCAACAAGCGCTTTGACCGCTTCACGCTGGAGCAGATTGCGGGCGATCTCCTGCCGGATGCAAACCAGGAGTCCAAAGTCGGCTCCGCCTTCAACCGCCTCCTTCTCACCACCGAGGAAGGCGGCGCACAGGCCAAGGACTACGAGCAACGTATGCTCACCGACCGCGTGCGCGCCGTGGGCAATGCCTGGATGGGCCAGACCACCGGCTGCTGCCAATGCCACGACCACAAGTTTGACCCGTGGACCATGCGCGACTTCTACTCCCTGGGCGCCTTCTTTGCCGACATCAAGGAACCCATCCTCGGCCGTCGCGAGCCCGGCATGATGGTTCTCGACCCGGCAGGAGAGAAGAAGCAGGCGGACATCGCGCAACGCCTGGCCGCTCTGCAGGCTGAATTCGCCAAACCGCGTCCCGATCTCGCACCTGCGCAGGAAGCATGGGAAAAGCTGGCGCTGGAAGCCGTGAACTCAAGCGGCCTGTGGCAGCCTGTGAAGCAGATCGCCGCTGCATCAGCAAAGAAAAACGTCGCGCTCAAAGCCGACAAGGATGGCATCGTGCGCGGCGTCATCGATGCCAAGCGCAACGAACGGAAGCAGAACGACGGCACCGAGACCTACACGCTCACGACCAAGCTTCCCGCAGGCACCACCAGTATCCGCATTGATGCGCTCAAGGAAAAACTGCCCGGCATCGGCCTCGCCTCCAACGGCAATTTTGTGCTTAGCGAAGTCTCTCTCACCAGCGGTGACAAAAAGCAGCAAGCCAAAATCGCGGTTTCACATGCCAGCGCCACGTATGAGCAAAAGAGCTTCCCCGCCGCGGCCGCCATCGATGGCATTACCGACCAAAAGAACAACGGCTGGGGCGTACTGGGTGGCATGAAGGCGGATCAGTCCCTCTATCTTGAACTGGCCGAACCCCTCGCCGAAGCCCAGACCCATGTGATGCTTACCCTCACCTTTGGCTGGGGAGAGAATCACGAAATGGCAAATCTCCGTGTCAGCACCACGAGCGCACCGAAACCCATCCGCGCGCCCGGCACCGGGCTTCCCGCCGCCGAAATTGCAGCCATTCTCAAATCCGCACCCGAAAAGCGTGGCCCCGCACAGAAGCAGCAGCTTACCGCCGCCTACAAGCAGATCGCCCCGGAACTCAGCGAGCTCCGCTCCAAGATCGCCACCGTGGAAAAAGAGAAGGCGGATTTTGAAAACGGCGCGCCCAAGTGCATCGTCTCTGTCAGTGACGCCAACAAGCGTACCGTGCGCATTCTGCCACGTGGCAACTGGATGGACGAAAGCGGCGAGGTCGTGAAAGCCGCCCTCCCCGGCTACCTGCCCAAGCCCAAAATCGAAGGCCGTGACCTCACCCGTCTCGATCTGGCGCAGTGGCTTGTCTCCAAGGACAACCCGCTCACCGCCCGCACGGTGATGAACCGCCTGTGGAAGCAGTTTTTCGGCACCGGCTTGAGCAAGGTGCTCGACGACCTCGGCGCGCAGGGCGAGCCTCCGGTGAATCCCGCGCTGCTCGACTGGCTGGCCTGTGAGTTCATGGACAGCGGCTGGGACACGCAGCACATGATTCGCGTCATTGTGGACAGCGATACCTACAAGCAGGTCTCCACCTCCACCAAAGAGCTCACCGCCGCCGATCCTTACAACCGCGAATGCGCCCGGCAGAGCCCCTTCCGACTGGATGCCGAACTCGTGCGTGACAATGCGCTCGCCATTTCCGGCCTGCTCGTTCCGAAAATCGGCGGTCCCAGCGTCAAGCCCTACCAGCCCGCCAAGTACTGGGAAAACCTGAACTTCCCCACGCGCGAATGGCAGAACGACAGCGGCGAAGGATTGTACCGCCGAGGGCTCTACACCTGGTGGCAGCGCACCTTCACCCACCCTTCCCTCCTCGCCTTCGACGCCCCCAGCCGTGAGGAATGCGTGGCCGAGCGAAACCGCTCCAACATCCCGCAGCAGGCGCTCGTTCTCCTCAATGACCCCACCTATGTCGAAGCCGCCCGCGTCTTTGCCGCACGCATCCTCACGGAATGCAGCGGCGATGCCGCCCAGCGCATCACCTGGGCCGTGCAGCAGGCATTGCAGCGCAAACCGAGCGCGGAAGAACTCAAAACACTCTCGGCCTTGCACGCGCAGCAGCTGGCCGATTACCAGAAGGATGCCACCTCTGCTGAAGCCCTGCTCAAAACAGGAGCGTCTGTGGTTCCCGCAAACCTCAACAAGAGCGAACTTGCCGCGTGGACACACGTCGCACGTGTGCTGCTGAACCTGCATGAAACCATCACTCGCAGCTGATCCATGAATGCGATCTCTCCTCAAACCCGCCGCGCTTTCCTCGGCCGCACCACTCAAGGACTCGGCAGCGTGGCGCTGGCCTCACTCCTGCAGCCAAAGCTGCTGAACGCGGCCTCCAGCGGTGTGCTCGGCTCTTTGCCGCTGCCTCAAAAGGCAAAACGCGTCATCTGGCTCACTATGGCAGGCGGGCCGTCGCAGCTGGAGCTTTTCGATTACAAGCCGCAGCTCGCGCAGATGGATGGCAAGCCCATGCCCGAATCTTTCACCAAAGGGCAGCAGCTCGCGCAGCTCCAGGGTCAGAAGCTCGTGTGCAAAGGCCCCATGTTCCGCTTTCAGAAGTATGGTGAATGCCAGACGGAGATGTCAGAACTCCTGCCCCACATCGGCAGCGTGGCGGATGACATCTGCCTTGTGCGTTCGATGACGACGGACGCGATCAATCACGACCCCGCTCACATGTTCATGAATACCGGCGCGCAGATTGCCGGCCGCCCTAGCATGGGATCTTGGGTCACCTACGGTCTCGGCAGCGAGGCCGAAGACCTTCCTGGCTTCGTCGTCATGATGTCCACAGGCAAAGGCCGCAATCCCCAGCCCATCGCCGCCCGCCAGTGGAGCAGCGGATTTCTGCCTTCCAAATTTCAAGGCGTCCAGCTCCGTTCCCTGGGAGATCCGGTTCTCTATCTGACCAGCCCCAATGGCGTCACGCGAGATCGTCAGGGGCGCGACTTTGCCGCCATCAACGGCCTCAACAAACAGCACGCCGCCATTTGTGATGACCCTGAAATCGCCACCCGCATCGCGCAGTATGAAATGGCTTTCCAGATGCAGGCCAGCGTGCCGGAGCTGATGGACCTCCGCGGCGAGGGAGCCAAGACGCTGGAACTCTACGGCTGCCAGCCCGGTGATGGCTCCTTTGCCTCCAACTGCCTCCTCGCCCGCCGCCTCGCCGAGCGCGGCACGCGTTTCATCCAGCTCTACCATCGGGACTGGGATCACCATAGCCTGCTGAAGGAGGAGCTTCCGCTCCGTGCCAAAGAAGTGGACCAGGCCTGCGCCGCATTGATCAAGGACCTCAAGCAGCGTGGCATGTTTGACGACACGCTCATCGTCTTCAGCGGCGAGTTTGGCCGCACGCCCATGGCGCAGGGAAACAAAGGCCCCGTCGGTCGCGACCACCACAACAAGGCCATGTCCATGTGGCTCGCCGGCGCGGGCATCCAGCGTGGCGTCACCTATGGCAGCACTGATGACCTCGGCTACGCCGCCCAGGAAAACATCACCAACGTGCACGACCTCCACGCCACCATGCTCCACCAGCTCGGCATCCGGCACGACGCCTTCAGCTTCAAGTTTCAGGGACTGGACGCCCGCCTCTCCGGCGTTGAAGGTGCCAAGGTCATCAAGAAAATCCTCGCATGAAACCCACCGCCCTCTTCCTCCTTGCCCTCTCTCTCAAGGCCGCCGCCTTCGACATCACGGTCGTTGAAAAAGATCACGTCGATGTTTCCGCCGATGGCAAGGTCGTGGCCCGGTTGATGACCGCCAATGACCTGAGTACGCCCGACAAGCACCACGAGACGTACAAGCCTTACCTCCACGTCTTTGATCCCAGCGGAGCCACCCGCCTCACCAAAGGGCACGGCTCCAATTTCACCCACCACCGCGGCATCTTCCTCGGCTTCAGCAAGATCAGCTATGGCGGCAAATCCTACGACCGCTGGCATATGAAGGGCGGGGACCAGGTCGTCACCCAAGTGACGCCAGGAGATTCCAGCTTCACGGCCGCCATCGACTGGCAGGGAGACACCAAGGATGCCTTCCTCACGGAAGAGCGACGCTTCACCTTCACCACACCTCCGAAGCCGTTTTATCTCGGCATCGACATGACAAGCGCCATCAAGCCCGTGAGCGGTGAGGCTGAAATGGGAGGCGACCCCGAACACGCAGGCGCGCAGTTCCGCCCCTCTGAGAAGGTGGACACCAAAACAACGACCTACATTTTCCCCGGTGAGAACATCGACGCCCACAAGGTCAAAGACCTACCCTGGGCCACTGAGGTCTTCACGGTCGAGGGCAAGACCTTTACCGTCCTGATTCTGAACCACCCCGAGAACCCGAAGGACACCGCCACCTCCGCCTACCGCGACTATGGCCGCTTTGGCATGTTCCCGAAGGGCAGGGCCAGCGCGAAGGCTCCCTTCAAGCTGCACTACCAATGGCTTGTGGCCGAAGGAGATGTGCGTGACGCGGCGGCCTTCCAGCAGGCCTGGAATACGTTTACCGGAAAGAACGATCCTGTTCCCGCTCTGACCATCAAGGGCTCCGAGCAGCCGAAGCCAAAAAAGGAAAAGTGAGGCGCTCAGAGCGACTCCAGAAATATCAAAATTGGTCATTGAGCGACTAGGATTCGCCCGGAATTTGGGTTGGTTTCCCCTGCCCCGCTCACATTCAAAAAATGCCCCTCATGCCTTCCCCCAGGTTCCCCGCTCTGCTACGCTCGTCGCTGGTCGTCCTCGCCTTGTCCCTGCTGCCTTCCGCGCATGCCGTTAATCAAAAAAATGCCGGCCCGGAAAAGGTCGAGTTGAAGTTCAAGCTGCCGCCTCCAGCCCCGCTGTCCTGGGAGGAGGAGATGAAGACCTTCAAACTCGAAAAAGGATTCCGCATCGAACTCGTCGCCAGCGAGCCGATGATCGAATCTCCGGTGGCCATGAGCTTTGACGATCAGGGCCGCCTCTACGTGGTCGAAATGCGCGGCTACATGCACGACCTCGCAGGAGGTGGCGAAACCGAGCCCACCGGTCGCGTTTCGCTGCTCGAAGACACCGACGGCGATGGCCGCATGGACAAGACCACACCGTTTCTGGACAACCTTGTCATGCCCCGCGCTGTGATGGCGGTGAACGGCGGGGCCTTGATCGCCGTGCCTCCGAATTTGTTTTTCTGCAAAGACACCGATGGTGACGGCAAGGCGGATGTGAAGGACGTCGTCGCCACCGATTATGGCACGCTCGGCGGCCAGCCTGAGCACATGGCCAATACTCCGGTCTGGGCCATGGACAATGCCATCTGGAGCGCCGGATACTCCACACGCTTCAAGCTGCGCGGCGGCGTGTGGCAGAAGGACAGCGGCCTGGGCCGCGGCCAGTGGGGCCTCTGCCAGGACGACTACGGCCGGCTTTATTTCAACTATAACTCCGACATGCTCCGTGCCGACCTCCTGCCCACGGAAGCCTTCACACGCAATCCGCTTCTGCGCAATGCCTCCAGCGTCAACGCCAAGGTGGCGGCGGATCAGACGCTCTATCCTTCCCACCCCACCCCGGGTGTGAACCGCGGCTACGATCCTAAATCCCTCCGCGCAGACGGCACGCTGAGCAAGCCGACCGGCACCTGCGGCGCGCTGATCTATCGCGGCGATGCCTTCCCTGCGGCCTACCGTGGCAATGCCTTCATCCCCGAGCCCTGCGCCAATCTGGTGAAGCGCTTCACCATGAGCGAGAAGGGTGGCATCGTGACAGCAACGAACACAGCCAAGACCACCGAGTTCCTCACCTCCACCGACGAACGCTTCCGCCCGGTCAATGCAGCCGACGGCCCGGATGGCGCCCTCTATCTTGTGGACATGTACCGCGGCATCATCCAGCACCAGAGCTTTCTCACGCACTACCTCATCGCGAACATCAAGGACCGCAAACTGGAGACCCCGTTCAACCAGGGCCGCATCTGGCGCATCGTGCCAGACACCAAAGAGCGCCCGCAGCCGGTGAAGGTGAGCAAGGATGTGAAACTTCTCAGCCACGCCAGCGGCTGGGTGCGAGACACTGCCCAGCGTCTGATCGTGGAGTCCGGCGACGCCTCCACCGTTCCCGCGCTGAAGGAGCTTCTCACCACCGGCACGCCCCTCTCCCGTTTGCACGCGCTGTGGGCCCTGGATGGCCTCGCCTCCATCACGCCAGATGTGCTGCGCAGCGTCCTTGCTGACAAAGATGCCCAGGTGCGTGCGGCAGCCGTGCGCATTGCCGGACGCGATCTCGCACCGGACCTCATCGCTCTGACCTCGGAAAAAGACGCGCTCGTGCTCGCACACCTCGCCATCAAGCTGACTTCTTTCAATCTGCCAGATGCTGATGCTGCTGTGGCCAGGCTGCTCGCCAGCCATGGCAAAATCGCTCTCGTGCGCGAAGGTGCACTCACCGGCCTGCGTGGCAGGGAGGCGGCCTTTGCCAAGCTGCTGGCCGGACAGCTTAACAAAGACAATGGCACGCAGATCATGCCGGTCATGGAAGCACTTGGCGCACTGCTCGCCTCGGCAAACAAGGCAGGGCCGTTTGAAGACATGCTCGAACTCGCTGCCGCACAGCCGAAGGGTGGAGCACTGCAGGTCGCCACCATCAAAGGACTCGCCACCACGGGCGCTGATCCCAAATCCAAAACACCCGTTAAACTGCTCTGGCTGGAGGCCGAACCCACCTCGTTCAAGACACTCAAAGCCGCCATGACGGACAAGACCAGCGCCAAGCTGTTCACCAGCGTGGAAGCACGCCTTGCCTGGCCCGGCAAACCAGGCGCACCGCCCCCGCCGAAAATCGTTCCATTGAATGAGGCGCAGACCGCTCTGTTTGAAAAAGGCAAAACCATCTACGCCACTCTCTGCGCCGCATGCCATCAACCGCACGGCTTTGGGCTTGACGGGCTCGCCCCGCCACTGGTGGACAGCGAGTGGGTGCTTGGCAAGCCGGACATCACCGCCCGCATCGTCATGCAGGGCCTTGCCGGCCCTGTGAAGGTTGGCGGCCGTAACTTCAACCTCGCCATGCCTCCGCTGCCCCAGCTTTCCGATGAAGACATCGCCGGTGTGCTCACCTACATCCGGCGTGAATGGGAGCACACCGCCTCCCCGGTGGATACCAAGACCGTCTCCACCATCCGCGAACAAAGCAAAAGCCACATGACCATGTGGACCGAGCAAGAGCTGAAAAATTTGGGCAAAAAGCCCAGTACCAAGTAATACCATGCATTCTCCATCACCGCTCCATCGTCGCGCTTTTCTTGGCAGGACATCCCAGGGCCTGGGAGCGGTGGCCCTGGCCTCTCTGATGCGTCCCTCATACGCCGCGCCTGTACGGGGTGTGCTGGGTTCCCTGCCCCTGCCGCAGAAGGCCAGGCGAGTGATCTGGCTGACCATGGCTGGCGGGCCATCACACCTGGAGACGTTTGATCCCAAGCCGAAGCTGGCCGAAATGGACGGCAAGCCCATGCCGGAGTCCTTCACCAAAGGGCAGCAGCTCGCACAGCTCCAGGGCAAGCCGCTGAACTGCTTCGGCCCGCAGCATCCCTTTGCCAAGTTTGGGAAAAATCAGATCGAAATCTGCTCTCTCTTTCCGCAGATCGGCAGCGTCATCGATGACATCTGCCTGATCCGCTCCATGACCACGGACGCCATCAATCACGACCCGGCGCACATGTTCATGAACACCGGCTCGCAGATTGCCGGCCGCCCCAGCATGGGCTCATGGATCACCTACGGTCTCGGCACCGATGCCTCGGACCTGCCCGGCTTTGTGGTTCTCACTTCCCTCGGCAAAGGCGGCCAGAACCAGCCCATCGCCGCGCGGCAGTGGAGCAGCGGCTTCCTCCCCTCCAAATTTCAGGGCGTGCAGCTTCGTGCCCAGGGAGATCCGGTTTTATATCTTACCAATCCGGGTGGCATCTCGCGCGATCAGCAGGGCCGCGATGTGGCTGCGATCAATTCGCTCAACAAGCAGCGCGGCAGCCTCGTGGACGATCCCGAAATCGCCACCCGTATTGCTCAGTATGAGATGGCCTTTCAAATGCAGGCCAGCGTTCCCGATCTGATGGACGTGAGCAAGGAAGGCGCAAAGGCCCTGGAACTCTACGGCTGCACCCCGGGAGATGGCTCCTTTGCGTCCAACTGCCTTCTCGCACGCCGTCTCGCCGAGCGCGGCACCCGCTTCATCCAGCTCTACCACAAGGACTGGGATCACCATGGCGGCGTGAAGGACGGTGTTGCGCTCAAAGCGCAGGAAATCGACCGCGCCTGCATGGCGCTCATCACCGACCTCAAACAGCGCGGCATGCTCGAAGAGACCCTCATTGTCTGGGCGGGCGAGTTTGGTCGCACACCCATGTCCCAGGGCGGCAGCGGACGCGATCACCACAACAAGGCTATGTCCGTCTGGCTGGCGGGTGCCGGCATCCAGGGCGGCATGGTCCATGGGGCCACGGATGATCTGGGATATGCCGCCATCGACAAAATCACCACCGTCCACGATCTGCATGCCACCATGCTGCACCAGCTTGGCATCAATCATGACGCGTTTAGTTTCAAGTTCCAGGGACTGGATGCCCGCCTCAGCGGCGTGGAAGGCGCGAAGGTGATCAAAGACATCCTCGCGTGAAATGAGTTTCCGCACGTTTGAATCCGCCGCCGTAGGCGATGGCGTTTATCATGTCACGGTGAAGTCCGCGGCGCTTTGCCATCGTGCCGACCTCAGCCTCTATGTGCCGCCCGATACGACGGCGGAAAAACTGCCGCTGGTCATTCTGCTGCACGGTGTTTACGGCAGCCATTGGGCATGGCTGTACAAGGGCGGAGCGCGGGAGGTTATGGACCGTTTGATCCGAGAAGAAGGCCTGCCGCCAATGATGCTGGCGATGCCATCCGATGGCCTGTGGGGCGATGGCTCCGGGTATGTGCAGCATCGCAACGCTGATTTCGCCCGGTGGATCGTGGAAGAGGTGCCCGAAGCGGCGGCGGAGATCGATTCCCGCTGCAAAGACGCGCCACGTTTCATCGGCGGCCTGTCCATGGGCGGCTATGGAGCTCTGCGGCTGGGCTTGCTGAATCCGCAAAAATTTGCCGCCATCAGCGCCCACAGCAGCATCACGGATGCGCCGGCGCAGATGCAGGGCTTTGTGGAGGAGGCGCTGGCGAAATACGATCTGACGGACACAAATCCATTGGCCGTCCTCGATTGCGCAAAGCAGGCGTCCCAGGTCCCGCACCTGCGTTTTGACTGCGGCTCTGAAGACATCCTCATCGAATACAACCGCAAGCTGCACCGCGATCTGGAGGCAGCGGGCATTCCGCATGTGTATGAGGAGTTTCCCGGCGGACATACCTGGGACTACTGGCATGAGCATCTGGCGGATTCGCTTCGGTTTTTCAGAACGTGCCTGGATTGACTCAGGTCATTATTCAAATGCCGAAAGCAAGTCCCGACCATAAGCGATGATCACATCGCCTGCCTTGATCGTCGCATCGTCTTCGTCCGAATCCGTTTTGCGCCGCAAGATGAACAATGAAGCGGGGCAGGATCATCAGGTTGAGTTTGAAAGCAGGATTAGAACGAGACCTTTCTCTCTTCAACGATGATGACATCACCAGGCCAAATGGTTATGTCCGGCATGGACCTCCTGCTGTGATATTTTTCATCCAAGTTGACGAATATGCGCTGCATTGAACCACCGGTGCCTCTGCGAAGAATCACCCGGCGCTTGTTGGCAAATTGAGCAAAGCCGCCTGCTTGTTGAATCGCTTGAGAGACCTTGGTCTCTTTCGAGCCGTCCGCGTAGTATTTGCCCGGCCTGACGACCACGCCCGTCACCATGAACGCCCTCTCGTCCTGCAGCCGCTCGATCATCCTCGCTGTAACTTTGGCTTCATGCTCGTCATAGGGAGAGCAGCTCGTGAGGGCAAAGCAGAGTACGGCAAATAACAGGATGTTCGCACGCTTGTTCATAGGTGCGGGCATAGACCCACCAATGCGCACTCTTGTTCAATGCCCACCCCTCTATTTCTTAATTGTCCTCGCCTTGTCCGTGTAAAAGACCATCGGCAGGCTGAGATGCTCTTTGTCTCCCACGGCCTGTCCGACAAGAGGAATGGGGTTTTTAAATGGAAATTCGGGGCTTGGCGAAAAATCGCGGTCAAACGCTAGCATGGGACCACGGATGATGAGGTCACGCCATTCCGAATAGGGGCCGGTATAAAGGTCCGTGATGTGCTCGACCTTGGCGGAAACGGGGGTCATGACAAAACCCGCGAGCCTGGCACCACGCTCTTCGGCCTTTGTTTTCATCTGTTCATAATCACCGCGCTGGGTGCATAGGTTTACGCAGGGGATGTCGCCATACCAGGCGACAAAGGCGGGCGAGTCGGAAAAGACGAACTCGTCTTTTTCCGTCAGCTGGTGCAGGACGGAGACTCGGTCCGGCATGTACGGCGGCCAGTGTGGCGGGATCTTGCCGCGCATGGTAAGGCCAAATTTGATCACCACAGGCAGATTCACCGCCATGGGCAGAGCTGTAATGACGAGTGCCGCCAGCGGTGCCCCCCAACGCGCCATAAATTCGCCGGACACCTGAAAACGAGACCACAACACCACCAGCATGGCGGCTCCAAAGGTGGCCATCGCGGGCATGAGCACGATGTACAGCGCGTTGTCATCCTTCACCTTGTCCGCCAGCCCTATAAGCCCCATGCCCACGGTCACAGAGATGAAGATGAGCACCAGCGTCCAGCGCGCGGAGGCCGCATCTCCTTTGCGGAAACGGTGCATGGGCGCGAGGAAGAAGAACAGCCCCGGCACGACATATCCCAGATGAGCCACCAGCATGCCCAGCTGATCCTGCCAGCCAAGTCCCACACGACGCACCAGATCGTCCACCTGCAGCAGCGGCACGGTCGGAGTGAAATCCCGCAGCAATAGGTCATGGGCCACGGCTGAGGATTGCGCCTGAAACAAAGCTTTGATGCCGCCGAGTGGATCTCCACAAAGCTGAGTATTCCACCAGCCCCAGGCTGCGAGCGTAAGCAACGGTAGCAAGGCTACCACCACGGCCCCCAGCCTGCCTTTTGGCATGAAGACCGCTGTCCCGATGACGATGCCCAGCACGATCCAAAAAGACAGCCAGTGGGTGAGCACCATCAGCGAACACACGCCGCCCAGCAATATCAGCGGCTGCAGCACTCCGCGGTTTTCCACCGCACGGTTCGCTGCAGACGCGTACAGACGAAAGGCCAGGGCGAAAAGCAGCACCAGCAGGCCGCGCGCCGCGCCGCTGACCATGAGCTCCCATGCCGGTTCACACACCAGCATCGCCACCGCCGAAATACTGGCCACCTGCTCATCAAACAAGCGCCGCGCCGCGCCATGGGTAAAATAAATGGCCAGCAGATACCACGTCACTCCAAAACAGGCGATCACACGGTCCATGATGAAGACAGCCCCGTTGGTGGCTGGATCATAAACCAACCATGGCTTCATGAAGCGAAACGCGGCAGACCATAGCAACGGCTGCAATGGGGGCTGCACCGTCTCCGGCATGGCGAGCGGCGTGGGCTTCTTCTGTGCCGCCTCCATCTGCGCCCAGGCATAAGGTTCGATGACATGCGTTTGAAAAGATCCCGTCCTCGAAATCTGCCGTGCGAGCTGCGCCTGGTTCATCCCTTCGGCACTGCTAAGTCCGCGAAACGTCACGAACACATGCAGCAGGGCCATGACGATGGCGGCGGCGTAAAACACCAGTCGAAGCAGAGCGCCGGGGCCGGAGGAATGGGAAGACATGGCCGTTACATGCCACAGCCGGGCCATGCGTGCCAAGAACGAACTACACCCCTCACTGATGCGGCTCAAAAACCACCCACGCGCACTGGCGCTGCCCGTCCACGCCAGCACAGCGCCAGTGCCAGCGCACCGCAGGCTTGGCAAACGAACCCAGATCTCCCTCCAAAATCCGGAACTGCCCCAGAAGCTCGCCGCCGTCACGCACCACCAGTGAGCGCGCAGCCACCTTGCCGGACAAAGTGCCCCCTTTTTCCAATGTCACCGGGCCTTCACACACAAAATCCCCTGAAGCATGCCCGGAAACCGTGATCGAGCGTGCCCGCACCTCCTGCAAAAAGGTCACTTCACAGCCGCTGGCTATTTCGAGCCGGTCACAGACGACGACATCGGCGATGAGACCGTCCGCATCGATGGTGCGTGAGGCCAATGCCAGAGACTCCTGCTCAACGCGCTGCAGTTTTTTCATGCAGACCGGGCAGGTGGGCATGGAAAAGTCTCCGGCGGTGGTGACGACAAAGAGGAAGTCACTTTTGTCCCCAGGCAGAGCACGCACTGCGCCATCCAGCGCCACCGCATCCACCGCTTCGATGCGCAACTCCTGAGCCGTTCGCAGAGCCGCCGGACTGAACCCCGCCGGGGCGATCAAAATCCCGCGGGTATTGCGCGCGGTGCTCACCTCCTGCGCAAACTTCTGCACAGTCTCAGGCGTGGCACCCCATTCGTTCCATGCGGCGATCTTCACCATCGCCCGCCGTGCTTTCGGAGACCTGGGCTCTTCGATCATGCCAAAATGCACCGCGCCATCCGGCATGATTTTGGAACCGGCCAGTTCGCAGCCTGCCGTCGAAGCGATCGCCCGCGCCAGTTCGGACAGGCGCGCCCAGTCCAGCCCCGCGATCAACTCAGGCGACCAGCCGGCCAGCCGGTCCACGCCGCCACTCCCCCGCAGGGAGAAGCCTGCTTCTTCGAGAGTGACAAAGGGATCGAGCATGGCAGAGGGCCGGAGGCAGGAATTTAATGCACAAGTTTATCGGCAATGAACTCAGGTACCAAAGCACAATCACGCAAAGCACCAACGATATTGATCGGGTCTTCCTGCCAGTAGCCTGGGAAACATCTCTGCCTCCGGCGAGCAATCTGCCTTGCCGCAACTCCAAATCCCTGTTTCTTCCGCGCCTCATGTCGAAGGCCGTCAAAACTGTAGAAACCAAATTTTTCCAAACCGGAAGCGCAAAAGAACCGTTCACTTTCGCCTGCGGGGCCCAGCTGCCTGAAATCACGGTCGCCTACGAAACCTATGGCAAGCTGAACGCTGACAAATCCAACGCCATCCTGCTGTTCCACGCACTCTCCGGCAGTCAGCACGCGGCGGGCATCACCCGGGAAGTCCCGGGCACGGATGCACGCTGGACGGAAGACATCCACAACGGCTGGTGGGATCTCTTCATCGGTCCGGACAAGGCGCTCGATACCAAGCGCTACTTCATCATCTGCGCCAACTACCTCGGCGGCTGCTACGGCAGCAGCGGCCCGGCTTCGATCAACCCCGCCACCGGCGAACCCTACGGCAGCTCCTTTCCCGAAGTGCGCACGAGCGATGTGGTCAATTCGCAGCTGGCCCTGCTCGACAGCCTCGGCATCAAGCAGCTTCATGCCGTCATCGGGGCTTCAGTTGGAGGCCTGCTTGCGATTAATCTTGCCACCCTGCATCCCGAGCGCACCCGGCTCGTCGTCCCCATTGCCAGCGGCTGCCGCACCACGGTGCTCACGCGCCTGACGCTGTTTGAGCAGGTGCTCGCGATCGAGAACGACCCGCACTTCAAGGGCGGCGACTACTACGAAGGCACTGCGCCCACGTACGGCCTCGCGCTGGCACGCATGATCAGCCACAAAACCTTTGTTCACCTCGATGCCATCGAGCGCCGCGCGCGGCAGGATGTGAAGTCTGGCGGTGCCTCGCTCTCGTGGTACCGTGTGCAGCACAATGTGGAAAGCTACATGCTGCATCAGGGTAAAAAATTCGTGAAGCGCTTCGATGCCAACACCTACCTGCGCATCGCCGACATGTGGCTGCGCTATGATCCTCTCGGAGATGCCGGCGTTGACACCTATGAGGCCTTGTTTGCGCGCAGTGCGGCCGCCGGCCAGCACTACCTGATTTTTAGCATCGACAGTGATTTCTGCTTTTACCCCGAGGAGCAGGCCGAACTCGTGAGCCACCTGGAAAAAGCCGAGGTTTCCAACATGCACATCACAGTCCATTCCGACAAAGGCCACGACTCCTTCCTGCTGGAGCCGCAGCTTTATACGCCACACCTTTCCTTCACTCTGGACGGCCGCTGGAACAAGGGCTCGGTGGACCGGCCGGTGCCGGAAGTGGAGTGAGCATGCCCGCGCTGGGCGCGGTCCCGATGCGGGTCAATCGTCCTGCGATCTTGCCCGCGCCGCATGCTCGTTGTCCAACCTTTCATCCAGCAGGGACAGTTCACGATTTCGGTTTACACCCAGGAGGCGGTCAAGCTCCTGCGCCGCCAGGGTATCCTCGACTTGACCTGAGATTCTCATATCTTTGCCGCTGCCGGGCCGGTCTTCTGCTTTGAGATAGGTCACAAACGCAGCCCCTTTTTGAAGCTCCCTTTCTTTGATGATCTCCAGCGCTTTGTTCACTGCGGCATCGCTCATCTTCCACCTGGCAAACAGCTCCCGGTATTTTGGCTCGCGAATTTGGAAGGCTGCCTCATCAATCTCCCGCTGAAATTCAACGGAAGCCATTCTCGCCAAGGACGCGTTGACCTGCCTGCGTTTTTCTCTCTCAGACTCATCGAGTTCAAAAGCCCTGGCAACAGTCTTCACAGCTGCATGCTGCACAACGAACGCCTTGCCGCTCTGCGCCGGCTGCTGGCCCGGCTGCCAAAGGTAGAAGGAGGCTGCCGCAGCCATGGGAATGAGCACAAGCAGATAACGGGTGTTCATGAGAAGACTGGTTTTGTGATATAGGCATAAGATGCACAAATGCACCTAAATGGCGCATCCATTAAAATTGAAGGACTTCTAAATTCGTCCTCGCCGTGCGTCCGTAATGATTGGTTCACTCATGGGGAAAGCAAAGTCTGCTTAATCAAGCGTCATAAACTCGAGGAAAACGCCGTTGCGAGCACAAAGAGTAGCATCTCCCCTGTGAAAGTTTCAATTCGTGGCTATCACTCGTAAGACCACTATTATCCTCCCATGTCCATGCAGCTCACCTTCCTCGGCACCGGTACGTCCGTCGGCATTCCGGTGATTGGCTGTGACTGTGCGGTGTGTCACAGCACCGACCCGAGGGACAAGCGGCTGCGTAGTTCGGTGCACATCCACACGCCGGAGGCGGCCTGGGTGGTGGACACGGGGCCAGATTTCCGCATGCAGTGCCTCCGCGAAAACATTCGCAGTCTGGACGCGGCTATATTCACGCATCCGCACATGGACCACCTCACCGGCTTTGATGACCTGCGCCGGTTCACTACTGAGGCCGATCATTTCCTGCCGGTTTATGGAACGCCGGAATGCCTGGCTGTGCTGGAGCGGATGTTCCTCTACGCTTTCAATGGAGAGAACCGTTACCGCGGTTATTTGAAGCCTTTCCCCAAACCGGTGCATGGCCCCTTCCATCTCGGAGAAACCAGGGTCTCACCCCTACCCGTTTTGCATGGGAAAGTGCACACAATCGGCTACCTCTTTGAGCGTGGCGGGAAAAAACTTTGCGCCTACATTCCAGACTGCAAGACCCTGGAGCCAGAGGCGCTGGATCTGCTGCAGGAAGTGGACACACTCATCATCGACGCCCTGCGCCATACCCCGCACCCCACCCATATGAGCTTTGAAGAAAGCCTGGCCGTGCACCGGGAGTTGCAGCCCCGCCAGACTTGGTTCACCCACATCCAATGCGAGATCATGCATGCCGTGGAGGAGCCGAAGCTGCCGCCCGGCGTAAAGATCGCCTACGACGGCCTGAAACTGGAATGGTCCTGATCCTGCAATGACTTCATTTCTCCGTCATTGCTGCATTGCACTTCTGGCGCTCACGCCCCTCCTCCAGGCTCAGCACCTGCCAGAATGGGACGCCGCATCTGAAACGGTGGTCGTTTTCAACCCCGATTTTCCCGGCTCCCCGGAGCTCGCCGCTTACTACGCTGCCAGGCGCCATATTCCAAAGGATCACCTCATCGGACTGCGCTGCTCGAAGGAGGACTCCATGTCCCGTGGTGAATTTGAAGCCCAGCTGCGCGGCCCGCTGCTGCAGCTGTTTGAGTCCAGACATTGGTGGTCCGCAGATTCGCCGCTCCAAAACAAAGCCAGGGCGGGCGGCGGCAGCCCCTCCACCATGGCCCCGCTCAACAAAG
Organism: Prosthecobacter sp.; assembly: GCF_044226605.1. Classification (GTDB taxonomy): domain Bacteria; phylum Verrucomicrobiota; class Verrucomicrobiia; order Verrucomicrobiales; family Verrucomicrobiaceae; genus Prosthecobacter. The sequence goes on from NZ_JBGAGS010000001.1 coordinate 177,122, forward strand.
TCCGCGTTCTGGTGCTCATGCGTGGAGTTCCTTTTCAAATCCGCCGGGCGGCGCAAAAACCAAAGCAGTCGCAGGAGGATGAAGCCAGCGTTGACTCCGAACTCACCGCGCTCGGCCTCACCAGCCCGCCGATCCAAGGCGGCCTGCGCAATCCCTACTTTGACCAGCCGTCCCGCTTTCCCCATGCTCAAAACACGTCCGGATTGCTGATCGTGGGCAGGCTGGACGGCCCCGATGACGCCATGGTGAGGCGCATGGTTGACGATGCGATCGTTGCGGAGGACACCGGTCTGCTCGGCCGTGCAGTGATCGATCTCGCGCAAAAGTCAGGAGTGTATCAGGATGGCGAAGACTGGCTCAGGAGCAGCGCGGAGTCTTTCCGTAAAGCAGGCATTCCGGTGTTCTTGGACCGCTCCGCAGAATTGCTGCCGCCCGCATGGCCCCTGCCGGACACGATTCTCTATTTCGGCTGGTACACGGACCACATCTCAGGTGCGCTGGCTTCACCCACATTCCGCTTCAAACCGGGTGCGATCGCCTGCCACCTCCATTCGTTCAGCGCCAGCAGCATTCGCTCCCCGGACAAAGCCTGGGCCGGACCTTTGCTGTCTCATGGAGCCGCGGTCACTTTTGGAAATGTGCATGAGCCCTACCTCGCCCTCACACTGCACTTCGACATTTTCAACAGACGCCTCCTTGAAGGCTTCACCATTGGCGAAGCCGCGTGGAATGCCACCCCTGCCCTGTCTTGGATGAACATCGTTCTTGGAGATCCCTTGTATCGACCATTTGGGAAAGGCATCGGCACCAAGCTTGGCGAAGGCTCTGACCGTGACTACGCGCTTTACCAAGGCATGCTCCTGCGTCTGGCAGGTGAGCCGGACGGACACATCAAGGCAGCCCTCACGGATTTCGCGGAGAAACGCCAGAGACCGCGCCTCCTGGAACTCACCGCCTTGCTTGCAGCCCTCCAGTCCAAGCTCCCCCAGGCCCTCGACCTGCTCGAACACGCCGAATCCACGACCAAAGATGCCGCCGAACTGTTGCGTCTGAGGCTGTACCGTGCTGATTTGCTCCGCCGCAGTGAAAATGCGGGCTCCGCGCGCTCCCTGCTGCGCGAAGTGCTGAAAGACGCTCGTTTCAATGATCAGCCTGCGCGCGCTGCAGCCGACTCTCTGCTCAAGGACATGGGCGGCTGAAAAACTCTCTCGTCGAAAATAGGCAGACTGTGCTAAAAGCAGCCCCCACTCGCCCGTTTAGTTCACTCCACTTGTTCCCATCCCAATTATGAAGACTTTATCCACTGCCCTGCTTTCACTTTGCCTGACCCTCGCGGCCAGTGCTGAAATCCGCATCTGGAAGGATGCCTCCGGCACCCACGAGATCAAAGCTGAACTGGTCAGCGTGGCAGGTGGCAAAGTCACCTTGAAGCGTGAAAACGGCACCCTGCTCACCCTGGCTGTCACCTCACTCAGCAAGGCTGATCAGGCACTTCTGGCCGGCGGATCCGGTGGCGCGGCCCCCGGCGACTGGCCGCAATGGCGTGGTCCGGGCCGTGATGATGTCTCGAAGGAAACCGGCTTGCTCAAAAAGTGGCCCGCCGCCGGGCCCAAGCGTGATTGGGTGAGTCAGGAAGCCGGTCTCGGCTACTCCGGCTTCGCAGTGGTGGGTGGCAAACTCTACACCATGGGCCTCTTCGATGCCGAGGAAAAGCTTGTCTGCATCGACGCCGCCACGGGCAAGAAGCTCTGGGACGCACCTGTGGGACCCATTCTCAAAAACGGCTGGGGCGATGGTCCGCGCGCCACCCCCACTGTGGCCAACGGCATGGTGTATGCCACGAACGGCACGGGCGAAATCCTCTGTGCTGACGCTGCGACTGGAAAAGTCGTATGGACGAAGAGCATGACCAAGGATCTCGGCGGCAAAATTCAGGGCTGGGGTTACACAGAATCTCCTCTTGTGGACGGCGATCTCGTCATCGTTACGCCAGGGGGCTCGCAGGGAGCTGTTGCTGCTCTGGACGCCAAGACGGGCAAGGTCGAATGGCAGACCACCGATGTGACTGAGAACGCGCAGTACTCCTCTGTCATTCCGATCACCCAGGGAGGTGAACGCGAGTACGTGCAGCTGCTCATGAACAGCATCCTGGGCGTCTCCAAGAAGGGCAAAGTACTTTGGAAGACCGAATTCCCGGGCAAAACCGCCGTCATCCCGACCCCCATCTATAGCGATGGCCAGGTCTATGTGGCCGCCGGTTACGGTGTCGGCTGCAAATCGGTGAAAATCGACGGTAACAACGTCACTGAAGTCTATTCCAATACCAACATGGTCAACCACCATGGCGGCGTCATTCTCATCGATGGCCTGTTGTACGGCCACTCCGACAAGGGCGGCTGGACCTGCCAGGATTTCAAAACCGGCGAAATCGTCTGGCAGGACAAGGGCATCGGCAAAGGCGCTGTGACAAGTGCGGACGGCATGCTCTACTGCCTCAGTGAAAATGACGGCACGGTGGCCTTGGTGGAAGTCTCCAAGAAGGGCTGGAAGGAAGTCAGCAGCTTCAAACTTGAAGCAACCTCCTCTCAGCGCAATCCCAAGGGCAAGATCTGGACGCACCCCGTCATCAGCAACGGCAAGCTCTACCTCCGTGATCAGGAGTTCATCTCCTGCTACGATGTGAAAGGCTGATGAAGCGCGCCAACAAGCATCTAGGAGGCAGGGCCGCATGGCTCTGCCTCTTTTTTATGCTCACGCAGTGCGGCCCTCCCCGGCGCGGCGAATGGAAGCTGCTTTCGGACGAGTTTACCCCGGCCTGGAAAGCCGCGGAGATCCCTGAGGCAGGCAAGGTCTTGATTCAGGGCGGCGAGATTACACTCCAACCCGGCCAGCCGATGACCGGTGTACGGTTTGATGCGGAGAAATGGAAAGCCGCTGAAATGCCCAGGATGCGCTACAGCATCGAATATGAGGCCATGCGCGTGGAGGGGAACGACTTCTTCGGCACTGTGACCTTTCCTGTGAATGAGTCCCATGTCTCCCTTGTGGTAGGCGGCTGGGGTGGCACCCTCGTGGGCATTTCCAGCATCGACGAGATGGATGCCAGCGAGAACAACACCCGCGGCAATGGCTATTTTGAAAACAAGCGCTGGCACCAGGTGCGCATCGAAGTGCGCGACGACGAACTGAAAGCCTGGATCAATGGCAAGCTCTTCGTGAACACCAGCACCAAGGGCCACAAACTTGGCATGCGGGACGGCGAAATCGAGAAATGCACCCCGTTTGGATTTGCCAGTTATCTCTCGCAGTCACGCGTTCGCAATGTGGTGCTGCGACGGCTCTAAACGGGCCGACCTAAGGCTTGACCCCTGGCGGGCCACCCCATATTCTCAGGCCCATGGCAACCGAGCATTTTCAACGTGGACAGGTCATTTTCCGTGAAGGCGACAAGTCGAAAGAGGCTTACTTCATCGTCAGCGGCTTGGTCGAGATCTCCATCAACACCTCCCACGGTGTGCAGTCCCTCGCACAGATCGGCCCCGGAGAAATATTCGGTGAGATGGGCATGATCATGGACCGTCCGCGCTCCGCCACGGCCACGGCCATTGAGAACACCACGCTCGAAACCATCGTTGAGGAGGAGTTCGAGCAGCAGATCATTCAAAGACCTGACCGCCTGCACGTTTACCTGGCCACGCTTTTTGAACGTATCCGCAAAACCGACCTGCTCCTAACCACGACCACCAACGCCACCGTGCCACTGGTGACCAAGCCCAAGCCTGCCAAGGAGCCCGTCTTCCGCGTGAAGATTCGCTCGCACTACGAAGAGACCGGCCTGGACCATCCGCGCGTGGAAAAGACCATCACCAAGCTGCCCTTCCGCATCGGTCGCACGTATTTTGACACCGCGGTGTCATCCCTCGCGCGGAACGATCTCTCCATTGAGGAACCGCATCCGTATCAGCTCTCACGCAATCATTGCGAGATCGACTTCGAGCACGGCCATTTCGTTCTGCGCGACCGCGGCAGCAAACTTGGCTCCTGGGTCAATGGCGAGCATGTCTCCGTCGATGCCGGCTGCATCACCAGCCCGCTGAAGACCGGCGAAAACAAGATCATTCTCGGCAACGGCGACAGCCCGCACCGCTACACGCTCACGATTGAGGAACTGCAGTAAGCATACGCTTCACCTCGTCCGCACGATAGCCAAAGCCGGGGCCGCGCAGGGTGCTCAGGTCCACGATGCCATTGCGGCGCTGGAACAGGCCGGGGTGGATTTCCTGCTCAGGCAGTGAAGCATCAGGATAGAATTGCATGGCATTACACTCCACGCCCTGAATGGTGCCTGCATGGGCTGCGAGGCGGACATGCGGGACCATGGCGAGCATGGGATTGGTAAGATCCTGCACCATGAGGGGCATGCCGTGGGCTTTGGCCCAGCAGAGGCTGAGGAGCGCGCCGGTTTGTGTTTTGCAGGTCTTCAAAGCGACACCAGACCAGCCAAGGCGGCGGCCCAGGCGCACGAATTCCCAGTCGTGCGCGCTTTCATCCAGGAAGAGCGGTTTGCGCGCCGACACGCTGCGCACGTCGATCTGATGCGCTTCCAGATCATATGGGAAGGGCTGCTCCACATAGAGGGTGCGTGCGTAGATTTCCGGCTCGTCGCGCAGCAGCTTGTCGAGGATGTCGTTCACGTAGCCGGGTTCTTTGACAGTGCAGTTGAAGTCCGCGCTGAGCCACTTCACGCCATTGGCAAAGCCGATACGGCCAATGCGCTGCATGCGCTCATAATCCCACGCTGCATCGGTGCCGCGCAGCTTGACCTTGAGGCATTTCAGGCCGTCGCGCTGGATCCAGTCCGCCAGCAGCAGGGGGTGTTCGTCCTTGGGTTCGGTGCCGTTCAAATCGGAGGCTTCGAGAGCATCCACACCGCCGACAAGGTGCCACACGGGGAGTTGCTTTGGCGCATCCATCACCAGGTAGTCCTGCGGATAGCGTCCTTTGAAATCAATGCCGCTGCCCTCTTCCGGCGTGATGAAGGCGGAGAGATCGCGGTTCATGAATTCCGCGTTGTAGGTGGAGTAGATGTCGCGATTGTGCAGCACGCCATAGGCGTCATGAACGGCGATGTCGAAGGCGCTGAAGGCCACGAGCGAGCCGAGGTAAGGCATGGGATCTCCGCCTGCCGCTGCATTCGCCTCCTTCAGCGTCGCCGCCAGCGGGCCATGCATGAAGTCCGCGCCGATTTCCATCGGGTGGCCGGTGAAGCCGCTTTCCACGAGGCGCTTGGCCAGCAGCGTGGAAAAATCCTGCATGCGCTGCGCCCGCACCGCCACGCTCAGACTGCTGGGCCAGACCCAAGAGACACTGAGCGGTGTCTCGCCCCAGCCCTGGGCGGATTGACCGCTCCGGTCCTCCACCGTCACGTGCACACGCAGACAGACGGCGCTGGTCACGGTTTCGGGGCCGAACTTCAGCGGCACGCGCATCGTCACGGGGAGGAAATAAACTTCTGCGGCGGTGACGCGGACATCGGTGGGCTTGTGGTTGGACATGGGTGCAAAATGAAGCGCCTCTGCTGCCCCGCAAAGAAAACATTGCCGGGGTGCGCTGCTTCCGCTTCAATCCTCCACATGCGCATTTGGGATCTGCATTGTCACATGTCCGGCGTTCCCGGCCTCACGCCGGAGGAACGCCTCAAGGCCCTGCTCGTCTATGCCGACCGCATGGGCATTGAGCGCCTGTGCGTTTACATGGGCCTCAAGTGGTCCCAGGATCCCTCCCCGGCTGATCTGGTGCAGCAAAACAGCGAGGTGCTGCGCGCGATCGCCAAGTTTCCAGACCGGGCCTTTGGTTTTGTTTATGTCAGCGCCAAGCATCCTGAGGAAAGTCTGGCCGAACTGGAGCGCTGCGTGGCCAATGGCCCGATGGTGGGCGTGAAGCTCTGGGTGGCGGAAAAGTGCAGCGTGTCCGACATCGATGCCATCATCCGCCGTGCGGCCGAATTGAAAGCGGTGATTTTCCAGCACACCTGGTTCAAGACCAATGGCAACTACGTCGGCGAATCAACGCCTGACGATCTCGTGGCGCTGGCGAAGCGCTTTCCTGAGGTGCCCATCATCTGCGGCCATACCGGCGGCACCTGGGAGCTGGGCATCCGGGCCATTCGCGCCCAAACCAATCTCTATGCGGATCTCGCCGGCTCAGATCCCACGGCCGGCTTCACGGAAATGGCGGTGCGCGAGCTTGGCGTCGGGCGCGTGATCTACGGCAGTGACTGCGGGGGCCGCAGCTTTGCCAGCCAGCTGGCCAAGGTGCATGGCGCGGAGATCAGCGATGCCGACAAACAGAAGATCTTCTGCGACAACCTGCGCGGCCTGATGCTGCCGATCCTGAAGGCCAAAGGTATCAAGGCGTGAGGTTCAGTCTTTTTTCTTTTTCCCAAAGCCGAAGAGTCTCTTGAAGAACCCGCCGCTTTCTTTCGGTTCAGCGGCTTCCGTCGTCGGAGCATTCGGCCCAGACAAACGACGCGTGCCCGCACTGGTCGCCTTTGCTTTGCCTGCTGCCTTGGTCTCCGGCACCGGCCTGCCAGCGGGAGTGGGCAAGGCCGCCGCCCACCAGGCAGGCGACAGCACCGCGACCGATTGCCATGCCTCCAGCCCGGCATGCCAGACGAGGGAGTCCGAAGCCAGCTTGTTGGCACGCGCCAGCTCGGTCATGGCCTGGTCATCCATGGGACCTTCGGCGGCGCCAGCATTGTTGTAGTACCAGTTCATCGGGTTGTTCTTCAAGGCTACGCATCCGGCAAAATAGCGCAAGGCGGGAGGAAATGCTTTTCTATGCGGCCGAACCGTTCACACTGCCCGCATGAACCGCCGGACTTTCCTTCTGAGCTCCAGCGCCGCTCTCGCGGCCTCCACCTTGCAGGCAGAAGACAAGCCAAAGCTCACCGACTGCCACGTTTATCTTGGCTCATATCCTTTTCGCCAGTTCGGCGAATTCACGGCCCCGATGAGCCTGGGCAAACGCGGTGTCACGGAAGCCTGGGCCGGAGCCTTCGAGGGGCTGCTGCGCCGTGATGTGGCCAATGTGAACCGCGAGCTTGCCCAGGCCTGCCAGAGCCACCTCCTGCGCCCCTGCGGCACCATCAACCTCTCGCTGCCGGACTGGCAGGACGACGTCAAACGCTGCGCCCTGGTCCACGGCATGCGCGTCATCCGGCTTCACCCAAACTACCACGGCTACGATCTGAATACGCCCGCCTTTCGCGAACTGCTCGCCCTGGCCGTGAAGCACCGCCTCCTGGTGCAGCTCGTCGTCCAGATGGAGGACATCCGCACCCAAAACCCACGGGTGCAGGTGGCACCGGTCGATTTGAAACCTCTCCCCGCCATCATGCAGGAGATGAAAGAGGCTCGCCTCATGCTCCTCAACACCAACGCCACCATGCTGATGCGTCACCTGCAGGAGTGCCCGAATGTCTGGGTGGATTTCGCCATGATCGAAGGCGTGGGCGGCGTGGAAAATCTGCTCAAGACGTGGCCGGTGGAGCGCGTCGTCTTCGGCTCGTTCGCCCCCGTTTTCTACTGGGAGTCCGCCCGGCTGAAGATCCAGGAGTCCGCGCTGGATGCGGCGCAATCGGCCGCGGTGCTGTGGCAAAACGCCGCCGGTTTGCTGGCCTGAGGGGCTGCGTTTTGTCAAAGCCAAACCTTGCGCTCCAGCGCCCAGCATCCATCAATCTTGCCCACCCGTATCCCCTCCCCCAGACCATGATCAAACTTACCGGCATCGCAGACGAAGCAGGCGCATCTTTGGATGTGCAAATCCAGGCCCACCAGGAACTTGGCTGGGACAGCATCGAATCCCGCATCGTGGAACTCGACGGCGTGAAGGGAAACCTGCATGAGATCCCTGAGGCCACCTTTGACAAGGTCGTGGCCCGTCTGGCCGAGAAGAACATGAAGGTCAGCGGCTTCGGCTCTCTGATCGGTAACTGGGCCAAGAAGATCACCGATGACTTCAGCATCACCGAGGCGGAAATCGGCCGCGCCATTCCGCGCATGCAGCGCCTCGGCGCCAAGATGATCCGCGTCATGAGCTATGCCGTGTGCAAAGACGAAGGCGGCAAGGATGTGGAGGAGCAGTTTGCCCCCGAGCGCATCCGCCGCATGACGGAGATTAACAAACGCTTTGCCGACGCCGGCATCACCGTGCTCCATGAAAACTGCATGAACTGGGGCGGCATGAGCCCCACGTATGTGAAGCGCATGGCCGAGGCCGTCCCCGGCATGAAGTGGGTCTTTGACACCGGTAATCCCGTCTTCATCGACGACCGCGACAAGCCCGGCCACAAGCAGGATGCCTGGGAGATGTACCAGGCTGTGAAGCCCTTCATGGCTCATGTGCACGTGAAGGACGGCATCTGGGACAAGACGAAAAACGATGCCGTTTACACCTTCCCCGGCGAAGGCGAAGGCCAGACCGAGCGCATCATGAAGGATCTGGTGGAAACCGGCTACAACGGCTACATCAGCATCGAGCCACACGTGGCCGTCGTCTTCCACGGCGCAGGTGCAGCGGATGACCTTTCCCCTGAGCAGAAGGCCAAGGAGCAGTACGACAGCTACATCAAGTATGGCCGCATGCTTGAAGCCATACTGAAGAAGGTGGGCGCCAAGCTCTCCTGAGCCATCTGGTAACAGAAGAGGGACCTGAGGGTCCCTCTTTTAGTTTATACCTCAAACACTCCTGTCGCACCTGAGAGAAACATCTCCCAGTCGCGCACGCGGTGGTGGTTTTTGATGAGATGCGTCACGGGGATCTCACGTGGAATCGCCGGGCGTCGCAGAAGTTTCAGGCCGGCTTCTTCCGGCAGCTTGTTACCCTTGCGGCTGTTGACCTTGCGGTCCGCCAGCACGCAGTTTTCCCAGTTGCTGAGGCCTCCTCGAGAGACAGGAACGATGTGATCGATGTTCCCCTCATGCGGGCGCAGTTTGCGACCCGTGTACTGACACATGCCACCGTCGCGCTCCCAGATGGCCTTGGCGCAAAATTTGGGGCGACGTTTGGGCACTTTGTCAAAGCGGGCCAGCACCAGCACGGAAGGCACACGCACCGGCCCTTGAACGGTGCCGATGCTGTTGTCCCCTTCCCGCACTTCGAGTTGCTGCCATCATGCTGAAGGACTCCATGGGCGTTTTAGAGTCGATGGCCTGCCAGTGCCGATTCAGCACCAGTACGGTCGTTTTGGTCAACGTTTCATTCATGCACAGCTCCTGATTTGGAATTTCGGCACGAAGGAACTCACACTCGCGGTGTTCGTTCCTTGATGTTGGACCGCTATGCTGGCGAGTCTTGACCATTTGCCAAGTGCCAAGATTGCCTCCCTGCGCGGTTTCTCCGCCCCTATAGGCAAAAAGCCGCCGGGGTGGGGCACCCCGGCGGCAGTGGTTATTTGCCCAGAAACATCTCCCAGTCGCGCACCTGGTGCGTGTTGCGAATCAGGTTCGTGACGGGCAGTTCGCGCGGCACGGCTGGTTGTCGCAGCAGCTTCAGGCCGGCTTCTTCAGGCAGCTTGTTGCCTTTACGGCTGTTCACCCGCTTGTCCGCCAGCACGCAGTTCTCCCAGGACGTGGGTCCGCCACGGGAGAGCGGCACGATGTGGTCGATGTTCCCCTCGTGCGGGCGCAGCTTGCGACCGGTGTACTGGCACAGGCCGCCATCGCGCTCCCAGATGCCGCGCACGCCAAACTTGGGCCGTTTTTTCGGCACCTTGTCATAGCGGGCCAGCACCAGCACGGAGGGCACGCGCACCAGACCGTTCACGGTGCCGATGGAGTTGTCCCCTTCACGCACGGGAAGGGTGAGCCACTCCTTCCATGTCACCGGACGGATGTTTCCGTCTGTTTCGATGTCGAGAGCTGTCGCAGCGCCGGTGGCGATCATGCCAAAGGCCTCCAGCGGCGTTTTCACGCCGATGGCCTGCCAGTTGCGGTTGAGCACGAGGACGGTGGATTTGCTGAGGAGTTCGCTCATGGGATGCGGGATGGAGTTGGATGGTGTGCATGACATCCCGGCACGTACTTCCCGGCAGCGGTGTTCGTTCTTGAAGTGAAAATGGCAGCCTGGAAGGAGGAACGCTCCCTCCAGGCTGCGGGTGCAGGCATGCGTGCCCTGCTAGTTCTTCAGCGCGTAACGCCTGAAGAAGATGTCGAGTTCATCGAGATCGCCAAGGCTGTCCTCGGGATCGCCCAGCGCCTTGAGCCTCTGCAGCTCCGTGGTGATGAAGCGCGAGAGCACGGCATCAGGCGCGGACTTGCCGAGCTCTTTGCCTGCACGCTTGCGGGCCACGAGAGCTTCAAGCGCAAGGCGGACCTCGCGTTCCTCCAGCACGGCATCCACCAGCTCCTGAAAGAGCATGGGCACCTGGCCAAGCGAACGCTCGATCCAGCGGCAGGCCAGCAGCGGACGGAAGACATAGAGATACTTTTTCAGGCTGACCTGATCGCGTCCCTCCAAATAATCCTTCCAGTTGCCGTAGGCCATGTGCAGGTAGTGCGCAAAGCAGCGCCGCGGAGAATAAAACATCTCCGTCAGCTCTCCGAACTCGTGGGTAAAGACCGGGTCGTGATGATAGACCGTCGGCGACTTCATCCATTCGAGGAGCGGCGGATTGCTTTTGCGCAGAAGGCGAAGCGCCTTGCGCAGCTCCCAGCCGCTCACATCGAGTTCATCGCTCAGGGGCTGCTCGATCACATCGCGCCCCAGCTCGATGGACATGTACCATTCACGACGGTGCACGTACAGAAAGCGGACGTCGTAGTCGCTGTCCTGAGATTCGAAACCCCAGGCGCGGCTGCCGCTTTCGCAGGCATACAGCACACGGACGTTCTTTTCTTTTTCGAGACGGGTGAGCGCATGACGGACGCGCTCGGATACAGGGTCGGTTTTCAGGGGTGATATTCCTTTCTAGAGAGTGATGAGTGAAAATGAAAAGTGCGCCGCCCTGTGAAGGACGGCGCACGAGTGTGGGGCGCACACTTTCTTAAAGCTCCACGGCTTCGATCGTGCGGATCAGCGCGCCTGGGTCGGAGTCCAGCAGCTTCAGAGTCTCCAGTGTTTTGTCACTGAAGCCCGCCAGGCAGCAAACCTGGCGCTCTGGAAACTGCAGAGACCCGTAACCGTTCAGGTCAAAGCTGAACACTTTTGGATCGCAGCGGTGGCGCTCCTTCCAGCGGCGGAACGTGTCCACAGGCGTGTGGTGTCCCACCCAGCCCTGCATGTCAGAGAGGATGATGACACGGTCATACGCCCGGTCTGCGCACTGGAAGATGGAGTGAAAGTTGGTGCCGGCGGACTGCGCCTGGCCTTGCAGCCATGCGGCCAGCGAGAGCGTGCTGTCGCGCTTGTTTAGCGTGACGTATTTGGCGTCATTGCTGAAAAGCATGACATCCGCATCATTGGCCTTGAGCAGCGTCGCGGCAAAGAGCGAGCCGATTTGCAGCGGACGGCCGATCATGGATGCGGAGCCATCCAGCACGACGAGCGTGCGGCCACGGAAGGATGGCACGTTCGCGAGCGAGATGTCCACGGCATCGCTGAGGGCAGCCAGGGCATCGGCGGCACGGGGCAGGTTGCTGGCCTGCACAGCTTCGAGCGCTGTCTGGAAACGGAATGGCAGCACGAGCGATTTGCGGATGAGTTTTTCATCGCGCAGCATCGCCAGCGCCTCATTCACGGCTTCTGGAGCAGCTTCGAGCACATTGCGCAGGTTTCGCAGCAGGGCAAAGTAGCCCAGCTTCCGCGTGCGGATGAGTTCCGACCATGCCTCGCGTTTGAGCGAAGCGAGATCGTCGTCGTTCCGCGCCGCAGCACCGGCCTGAGTGAGCTTGGTTTCCCATGTCTCAGCGGCGGTCAGCGTGCCTTTGACAAGCTTTCCCAGCGCCTCCGTGGCAGGTGGGTGAACGAGGTTCACCACATCCACCAGCGAGAGCTCGGCGCGGTCCTTGCGGTATTTCGCGAGCTGATACTCGTCGAAGCGCGATAGCGCGCGGCCCAGCCCTTTTTTGAGCGAGTTCGGAATCGTTTTGCCATGCGCGCCCTGATAGCAGGCGAGGATCTCGATGGCGTCGTCTGGGCGGTGAACCACGCGGTCATAAAACCGCGCCGTCCACGACTGGCCCTTCACGCTTTTCGCCAGCTCGGCCGCCGTGAGGTGGCTCACACTGCGCATGCCAGCCTGCTTGCGGGCATAGAGCGCCGCCTTGGCCACAAAGACTTTGTCGTTCTGCGCAGCGATGAGTTCGCGCAGCCGGTTTGCCGTGGCATCAGCGCTGCGGTAGAACTCGTCCTTGAGCATGGACGTGAGCATGAGGGAGGCCAGCTCGAGCTTGGGCGTTTCGGTGAACGCCTCGCCACCCGCGAGGTTAAGCGTGTCGGCACGTGGGCGCTGTTTGAGGAAGTTGAATTTCATGGTGGTATCTGGGTCGTTGAATGCGGAGAAAGTTTGCCAGGGAAACGGCCCGTGATAAGCCGCCGGTGCCCTTGCGAGCAGACCGGCTCCCGAGGTAACCCCGGCATCGCTGCCGCATAAGGTGCTGGATTTCGGAAAAGGATTTGGGGAGAAAAGTGACCGAAGGGAAATCCAGCCACGAACATGGCCTGCACGTGGCTGGAATGCTCTTCCACAGAGCGTTTGCCCCTATTGGTGGAACAAGTCGGAGTTGAACCGGCGAAGTAACTTCAGTCTCACTGCCCCAAAAAGGTGTTCGCGGAGAAAACTAGACAGGCTCTAACTGAGGAGCCAGGAATCGAACCCGGATCCGGCTTGCGCCAGACCTCAACTCATGAGCACCGCACTTCAGTTTGTGTATGGAGCGAAGAAATCCTGTCTTCACTGCCGCGAAATTGGAAGAAAAGCAATCTGAGGAGAAAGCCGGCCAGGGCTTCACCCTGTCGCCAGGATGATGGGATTTGAACCCACGAGTTCCGGAGTATCCCCGGCCTCGCTGCCTCAGATGAAATTAAAAAGAAAAAGGGCGTGTGCGGCACACCGATGAGGCATGCCGCACACGCGAGTGGTTGAACGTGTCGGTTTGAATCAGTCAAGGAAAGCCAGGTAGCTGCGCGAAGGAGCAAGATGCTCCTCGTTCATCAATACCTGGTGCCAGTCCTGAAGCACGATGGTGGCATGGTCACCATGCCGGATCGCGCCGCGGGCAAACACGCCTGCATTGCGCCGTCTGGCATGCCAGATCCATTTCTTCGCATCAGGATTCCGGCGGACCAGTTGGGAATACTGAACCTCGGAGATGCCCTGTGGGTGCTCTCGGTTGACATAGACCAGTTCACCGCCGGTGCGGTAGAGCTGCTCCACGAGGTGCGGCTTGCTGCCGCGTCCACGGGAGATGGGCTCATGACGCAGGATGAGTCTGGGATCGACGGCCAGTGGTTTTTCCAATGGCAGGAAAAACCACTCACCCTGGCGGCGAAAGGCCGCGTTGTGTCGGGTGTTGGCCTGGCGGGCATTCAGGTTCTTGCGAGCCTGCGCCTCACGCACGGGAGCAGGTTTGAGCGCCTCCTTGGCCTGCACCACGGTGGATGCAGTGCCTGGAACGGCGGCGACAAACCATTCGCGCTCTTCGTGACCGCACAGAAAGCGGTCCTTGCGTTTGCTTCCCTCGCTTTTCACAAGGAGCAGCAGATGGCGGCTGTCCTCCTGCATATTCAGCAGGAAGAACTCCACCACCGCAAGGTTCGCATCATCGCCACGCAGGGCGAAGAACTGTCCGCGACGGTCATGTCCGATGTCGAGCGAGTATCCCGAAGAGACGCCCCGGCTGCGAACCGGAGCCTCCACACGAAGCCGTGCACCGATGGATTCAAACGCACGTTCGAGATGTTCGAGTTTCATAGAGAACGATCGAATCATCATCCGTGCGATCTGCCCGCTAACGGGCACGCTGGACGGATGTGACAGCGATCTTTCAGACAAGAATGTCGCCGGTGGAAAGATGCACCGGCTGGCTGGTATGTGTTTTCATAGGATTGTATGGGGTTGAAATGGGAAGATGCGGAGAAAAGTGAGAAGAGCTTTTGAACAGCCGGTTTCCCAGCTGCTTAGGCAGGACTCGAACCTGCTGCCACTTGTGTAAAAACAAGTGCTCTACCGATGAGCTACGAAGGAGCTCCGCTCTCGCTGCCGCAAAGGGGTGGAGGCATCACTCTTCGCGCACGAGCGCATAGAGTCTGCCATCGTGAAACTGGCCATCCCGATGATAAGCGAGCCGTAGAAGCGGTGCCTCGACGACGAAGCCGCTTTTCTCCAGCACGCGGGCGGAGCCGACATTCGGCGCAAAGATGGGGGCAGTGATGCGCCTCACGCCAAACTCACAAAAGCCACGCTCGGCGACGGCTTTGACCACCGCAGTCATGATGCCGCGCCCCCAGTGAGATTTGGCCAGCCAGTAACCGATTTCGGAAACGTGCTGCTTGCCCGCGCTTCCGGCATGGAGTTCGACGGCACCGATCATGCGCCCGGAGGATTCCCGTATGGCCCAGATCGTTTCGCAACCGTTCCGTTGCACATCATCCGCGATGATGGCGATCCACTCATGGGCCATCGCCAAGGTATAAGGATGGGGAATGAGCAGAGTGTAACGGCTGACCTCGTGGTCTTGCAGATGGGCATTGATGTCTTCAGCGTCTGCCATCGTAATGGCGCTGAGATGAATGTCGGGCGTGATGGCGATGCTCATGGTGAGTGGTTGAGTTGATGAAAAATGGTCGCCCGTGAAGGTGCTGCCCCCTCTATTTCTGGATGTAAGCCAGACGTGATGCTGTTTCACCAACAGGCGTATAAATGGTGGTCGGTCCACAGGGACATGCACCCTGCTATGCCGGTTAAAAGCCGGCTGCTTCGCTGTCTAAGCTTTGGACCGAAATGGTGCTCACAGCGGGATTCGCACCCGCACTAGCGACGTTCTCGACGTCGTGCCTCTGCTGTTGGGCTACATGAGCTTTTGAAATTTGAACGCGGTCCCGGCATGCAGACCGCGAGTTTTGAAAATGGAATGCGAGGGCTGAGACTACACCTCGCGTGCTGCTCCGTTGGAGCCATTATCCAGGGGTTTGCGGCCCCTGGTTCGGCTCGTATCCACCCCGCCGAGCGAGGTCGAACAGCATAGCTGCCTTTTTTAAAGTGTGGCTTCTCACTTGTCGCGTGACGACTGTCGGCGCTGCACCTACCACCGACCTTTCGGCCGTGCAGGGGAGCTACCCCTTATGTGCGGATTCACACCGACATCTCCAGGCTTGCGGCCCTCGGATGCCTCCATTGCCCCGTGGGGCTGGAGGATTGAGCTATTTCACTCGTCACGCCGGACACCTCTTTGCGTTTTTGCTGATTCTTAGTCAGATGCTTCTCGCGAAGCTGCATACCTGCGACGATGTGGATGTCCGGTGGTTGTCGCCGCCTTTTGGGCTGCGAAATGCCACACATCGTCTGCCTTTCACCTGTCGGTTACTCAACGGAATCTCAAGACAACGTCCGTGTTTGCACACGTCCGCCACCTCTTGCTCTGCGCCATCACCCTTGCCGACAAGGCTCGGATGTTTCTGGCACTACCCTTGACTTTATGGATCGCAGTCTGGTTGGTCGTGAGGCCGGCACCACCCGCTGCTCTCCGGCGGCTGATGTTCCCCGTTTCCGGGCATCTAAACCGCCGTTTTTTCCACGACGCACTGCTTTCCCAAAACGACCACGGCCTTTCGGGGCCATGATCGCCCGCTTTCGCGGGAAGCCTGGGCTTGCATGGGCTGTCCGTGATCCCTCACGGCGCGAAGGTTATCAGGCACCTTCGCCTCTGACCGGCTCACGCCGGCTGTCGGGGCCATGCCCCCATCGGTTTTAGAGTTTCCTCACGGCACCGACGCGCCGTTGGTTAAAATTGAAATTGGCAACCCTGGCGGGATTTGAACCCGCAATAACCCGATAGAAAGTCGGGTGCCTTGGCCAGTTAGACGACAGGGTCATTGAAAGATGGCGGAACGCCGAGGACATGCTCCTCATGCCGCGCAATGGCGGCACGATCTCGTTAGCACCGAGTCCCGGCTCGCTGGTCCGGTTGGCGTTCCTTTTGAATGGTACTCCTGGCAGGACTTGCACCCGCAACCTCCGCGTTCGAAGCGCGGCGCTCTGTCGGTTGAGCTACAAGAGTCTCGGAAAAGTGTCTCCGGCAGGATTCGCACCTGCGGCCTGCTGATTCGTAATCAGCCACTCTTTCTGCTGAGCTACGGAGACATAAATGGCGTGCCCTCGGTGGGAGTCGCACCCACACTGCGCCACTTTTGAGGTGGCCGTCTCTGCTGTTGGACTACAAGGGCATAAAATGGTACCCATGGCAGGACTCGCACCTGCACTGGACCGCTTCTGAGACGGTTGTCTCTGCATTGGACTACATGGGCATGTAAAAACTGGAAGCCTCGGGTGGGTTTGCACCACCAACCCTCCGCTTCAAAGGCGGATGCTCTGCTGATTGAGCTACAAGGCTGTTTTGAAATGGTCGGTCCGGCTGGAATTGCACCAGCATCTTCCGGGTTATGAGCCCGACGCTCTGACTGTTAAGCTACAGACCAATTGATGAAGATGGTCGGATACCCCGGTGCTGCCCCGGGCTTGTCTTGGTCCCAAACCAAGCGAGTTCGCTGGCTCTCTCGTATCCGATGAAATGAAATGGACGTGCGCCCCAGGCTCGCACTGGGTAATTCGGTTTTGCGGACCGCTGACTCGGCTCTTTGTCTTGCGCACGAATGAAGAAAATGGTCGGATACCCCGGTGCTGCCCCGGGCTACTCTTGCTTCCAAGGCAAGCGAGTGCTGCTGGCTCTCTCGTATCCGATCTAAAAAATGGTTCCCTCAGCCGGATCTGCCCCGGCACCGCTTCGTCCACAACGAAGAATGCTGCTGTTACACTATGAAGGGAGTGTTGAAATGGAATGGATCCTCCGGTGAGATTCGCGCTCACATGGTCCTGTTTACGAAACGGGTGCCTTTCTAGGTCGGCCACGGAGGAGTTTTGGAAAGTGGTGCGGTCAGTCGGACTCGCACCGACGTTTCAGCCTTGGCATAGCCGTGTCCTGCTGCTGGACGATGACCACATTGAATCTGGTGCGGCATGTCGGTGCTGCCCCGACGCGCCCTGCTTGGAAGGCAGGCATGCTTGCTGTTACATCAATGCCACATTCAAAAAAGAAATGGTCGCTGGAGTTGGTAGCGCGCCAACCTGTGCGGATCTTCAACCCGCCGCTCATCTGTCTAAGCCATCCAGCGTTAATAGAATTAAAAAATGGTCCCTCGGCGTGGTGACGCTCCACGGTCTGCCGGTTATCGACCGGCTGCTCTGCTGTTGAGCTACAGAGGGATGAAAAGAGGTGAGTGCGAGTTGCTGCACGCAAGGCAGCGGCGACAAACGTAGGTTCTGCATCAGACTTCCGGGTCAAAAATGCAGGCCTCCAATTCTCCAACGATTTTCCGCCGCCTCCTGCTGGTGACTGCCTATCTGGGCTTCATCAGTCTGGGGCTGCCGGACACGCTCATCGGAGTGGCCTGGCCGTCTGTACGAGCTTTCTTCGGCAGGCAGCAGAGCGAGATCGCGTGGATTTTCTTTGGCGCGGGGGCCAGCTACTTTGTTTCCGGTTTGCTCACGGGAAAACTGCTCAAGTCGTTTGGCATCGGCATACTGCTGGCGGGCAGCAGCCTGCTGGTGACAGCGAGTGCTTTGGGTTATGCCGTCGCACCGATATGGATCTTGTTTGCGGCCTGTGCACTGCTGCACGGCCTTGGCTCAGGGGCGATCGATGCCGGACTGAACCATTATGTGGCGAATCATTTTTCGGCTCGGCACATGAACTGGCTGCATGCGTGCTACGGCATCGGTGCCACACTGGGGCCGCTGATCATGACCTCGATGCTGGTTTCGCTGGGATCATGGCGGGCGGGTTATGCGGCTGTGGGTGGGCTGCTGCTGTTGCTAACAGGCCTCTTTATCTACACCCGAAAGCTTTGGGACATTCCGGGTGAAACCACGAGCACGACTTCTGAAACGGAAGATTCCGTGAGCATGCTTGGAGCATTGCAGCACGCCGGCGTTTGGGCGCATGTGCTGCTCTTTTTCATCTACACCGGCCTCGAAGTGACGGTCGGTCAGTGGAGCTTTACAGTGATGACGGAGGCACGCGGCATGAACAAGGAAGCCGCTGGAATGTGGGTCACGATTTACTGGGCCAGCCTCGCCACGGGTCGTGTGGTCTTTGGTTTTATCGTTGAGCGACTTGGCATCGACCGGCTTCTGCGTCTGAGCATGCTGGCAGCGCTGATCGGCACGGGATTGTTTACAGCCAACTTGCCTTTCTCCGTAGGCGCACTTGCCTTGGTGGGACTTGGACTGGCTTCCATTTATCCGTGCCTGATGACGCGGACGCCGCAGCGGCTGGGCAAAGCGCGCGCAGCGCATGCCATCGGTTTTCAAGTCAGCGCAGCCATGATCGGCGCGGCTCTTTTTCCGAGCGTCTGCGGCTGGCTGGCTCAGTCACGTGGACTGGAAGCAGTGACATTAGCCACGGTGGCCATGTCTGCTGCGCTGCTGTTGATCCATGAGGCGCTCCTGCGTTTGGATCGTAGTCTTTCATAAGTGGCGGAGCACCAGAGAATCGCACTCTGGACGCCCTTAGAGGGCGCAGCGGTTTTCGAGACCGTTTCCTCGTCTGTGCCGGACGTGCTCCTTATTAAAGATGGTGCCCACACCAGGAGTCGCACCTGGAACCACGGCCGTTAGAAGCGACGTATGCAATTCTGTTACACCTTGCGGGCAATAAATTGGCTCCTCAGGTTGGATTCGCACCAACGCAGCCGCTTTAACAGAGCGGCATCCTACTGCTAGATCACCGAGGATTCTAAAATGGTGGAGCCGGACGGTAACGCTCCGTCTCTTGCTGGGTGCAAACCAGCCGTGCTGTCTTCTACACTACGGTCCCATGAAAAAATTGGCGGTCCGTGCGGGCTTTGCTCCCGCGACCCTCCGCTCGACAAGCGGGCGCTCTACTGGACTGAGCTAACGGACCTCTATTAAAAGTGGTGGAGCCGGACGGTAATGCTCCGTCGCTTGCTGGGTGCCACCCAGCCGTGCAGTCTTCTACACTACGGTCCCATGAAATTGGACGCAGGGGATGGAGTTGCACCAACCGAGACAGGCTTATGAAACCCGTCAGAGCACTGGCTCTCCCTGCATTTTGAATGAAAAAGGAAACACCCACGAGGGACACAGGAACCGCCACGGTGGGCCGAGAACGGCATTTGAAACTGCTGCCGTGCGCCCCGTGTTTCGTGGGCATGAATGAATGGTGCGGCGTCACGGTAATGCTCCGTGGGGGCCTTGTGAGCACTGGGGTTACAGTCCAGGTCGCCTCTTTAACGATCTACCGCCGCGTTCTTTGAATTGGAAAAAAATGGCACGGCGGGTGGGTACTGCCCCCACATCTTCGGGTTTTGGAGACCCGTGCATTGCTTGTCTGCCACCGCCGTATCTTATTCGAGAATCATCAAGTTCTGCCATTCAAGGACACGGAGTCGGCCGATCACCACTCTCTCCCACAGAGTATCACACCACTTTTGCCGTGCTCCGTGCCCTTGAATGGCAGATCAGCCTCATTGTGTGAGGTGATCTGCCAAATAAAGAACGAACACCGCTGCCACGCACGGGATGGAGTGTTGGTCACTCGATCGCTGGCGTCGCACCCGCAGGTATTTCACGGCGGATGTTTCGGTGTTTATGGCACACCTCCCAGGGAAGCCGTTTCATGATGTCAAAAAGGGACAAGAAATCCCCGTATTCCTCGCCTAGACGTAGGAATATTGCGTATTTGAAGACTGCTTCAGTTGACATTCGGTAGGAGGGGTGCGAACCTGTTCTCAGGTCTGCTTCTTGCGTATCTAAACGACTCCTCCCGGAGTCAGCTTGGCTGGCCTTGCCCCGGTGTCCGTTAGCGCGGATGCCGGGGTTTTTCGTGCTATGGGGGGTGCGGTCAGGCGACCGCGGGTTCAATCAATGATTTGAAAAATGGGGTGGTTGGTTCGGTTCGATACAAAAGAAAAAGCCCTGCTGCCTTGGAGTGGGCGAGCAGGGCTTCCTTCGGAAACTTGGCCTCTGGGACCTAATGGGGCTTCAAAGCACCCTGCTCGTCATATCTCTTTGTCGGGAGACTCCAATCTTGCTGTGCCACATAGGCGGGCATAAAACCACGACCCAGTCTCACACACAAAATCTCTCCCCCACGCGCTATCAGCAGCGCGGATGAGTTAAGATGTGTCTGGTTGGTTTTCATGGCTTGTGTTGAAGGTAACGAATGATGACACGGCTTTATTGGGCCGTCAACAAAGATTCTATATTTTTCTTATGCAGCCGATCTTCACCGGCGATTTCATCCCTAAAACTAAATCAGCTTAGCGAAAAGCGTTCTCCATAGCTTCGACGTTCGTCTTCATTACACTCATGAAGTCTCCGCTTGCTGGCACATTGCCACAAGGATCAAACACCACGCTCTGGATTCCAATGGAGGCCAGTTTGTCCACGTTCGCCTTGCTCGGCTCCCCTTCCCAGATCATCCAGCGCGCCCGGTGATTCGCGAGAACTCCGCGGAGATCATTCAGCGCTGTGTCATCGACTGCTGTTTCAGGCTCCCAAAGGACGGATTTGATGTTCAAGCCATAACGTCGCGCCATGTAATGATAGACCGGATGCGAGGCTACCAGCGGATACTGCACCAAACGACGGCCAACTGCCGTCATGCGCGCATCGAGCGCATCCAGTTCACCCTTTAAAGCCTGTGTATTCTTGGTTATGGACTCCTGGGCGGATGGCACCAGTTTGATCAGCGCTTCACTCACAGCCTGTGCCTGCATGGAGGCCTGGTTGAAAGCGATCCATGTAGTGAAAGCGGTGCCGCTATGGCTGTGCTCGCCGCCCGGGCCGTGGCTGTGTGTCGTAGCGTCTCGCACTTCGATAAAGCCCGAGGAAAATGCGGCGGAAGTGTCCACCACCTTCGACTCTGGCAGCGTCACTTTGTCCGCCCACTTCGAGTAATTGGCACCATTCATGAGAATGAGATCCGCATTTTGAAAGGCGGTAATGGCCGCTTCATCCGGCTGCCAGAAGGCTGGATCTTCACCTTTAGGAGCGAGAAACCGCACATCAACGGCATCTCCCGCGATGCGCTGTGCAAAGTACTGCAGCGGATAGTTCGCCACCAGCACCTGAGGCTTGCCAGACTTCGCCGCAGCAGGGGAGGCCGGACTTTCAGCGGCTTTTTCAGCAGGGGCCGGAGCAGAGGGCTTGCAACCCGCAAGGACAATGGCGAGGCAGGAAAAAAGAAGAGTGCGCGTTTTCATGAGGGATTAGGACATTTGTTAGGTCATGTGCGATCAATGGCAAATTCACTTTTCAGTCACCGAGCCGGAACTCACCGCGCTGCAGAAGGTCACGCAACGCTTTACGATACGGTGCCGGCATCGGTGTGGACTCAAGTTCGGAAAAAGGGATCACCCGGTGCGTATCAGGCCACGCCCCTTTCTGTTCATGCGGTTCATGCACCCAAAGTGTGACCTTGTAGCGAGTGATTCCGTAATGCATGCGCAGCAGCACCGGCGGCGGTTGGTCCACATATGCTTTATGAAGCTCGGGCAGCTTCCACAATCCGGTGCGACGTCTGCCGGTTTCCAGCTCCAGCAACACCCCTTCCGAGGTGCGCAGAAAAATGACGCGCTCTGTGACGGCCGTGATCTCCTGACGGGATTGTTTGACAGGCAGCGCTTCGGGATCTTTGGCACGGCAATGCGAGCGCACCGGACAGAGATCACACGCAGGTTTCGTCGGCGTACAATGGGTCTGGCCGAGCTCCATCAGGGCCGAATTCAGCGCACGAGGATTCTCCGTCGTCTGCACCAGGGCTTTCGAGCGTTCCCACAACAGTTTGGACCCTGCGGTGGAGTCGACCGGGGTCGCATCGTTGTAGAGGCGGGAGAGCACTCGCGCGATGTTCCCATCCACAATGGGTTCCGCGAGACCAAAAGCAAAGCTTGCCACCGCCCCAGCCGTATACGGCCCTACGCCAGGCAGCGCGAGAATGGCAGCTGGCTCGCGTGGAAACTCCCCGCCGTGGCGCTCCATAACCTCTCGTGCCAGTTTTTGCAGGTTTCGTGCGCGCCTGTAGTAGCCCAGCCCCTCCCAGGCTTTGAGCACTTCATCTTCACGGGCGGCGGCCAGCGCCTTGAAGTCAGGGAATCTCTCCAGCCATCGCGAGTAAAACCCCCGGTCCAGCACTGTCGCGATCTGCGTCTGCTGCAGCATCACTTCCGAAACGAGGACAGCATAAGGATCATGCGTGCGGCGCCAAGGGTAGTCACGTGCGTTGTTGCCAAACCAGTTCACCAGTTCCTCGGCTATGGCGTGGAGGTCGGGCTTGGTGGCTGGGGAGGGCATCGTAAAATCAATATATGAACGAAGCTGCGCGGAGAAGCTGTGTATTTTTCATGAAGCTTTCGCGCTTCTTCTGCTTACAGTCGTGTCTATGCCTGCCCCCCTGACCAGCTACACCCACGCCCTCACCGCAGATCAGGCGGTAAAGCTGCGGACGCTCCTGGAAGCACGAGGCTTCGAGTTTCAAGCCAAACCCTACTGCCTGTACGCCGCCGCCAAGGCCAAGGTCAACGTTTGCGTGTATGAAAAGGGGCCCAAAATCGTCGTTCAGGGCAAGGAGACCGAGGATTTCATCACCAACATCCTTGAACCTGAGGTTCTTGGAGAAGCAAAGCTCGGCTACGAGGAAGTTCACAACCCGGAAATGTTTCAGCCCCACATCGGAGTGGATGAAAGCGGCAAAGGAGATTTTTTCGGTCCCCTCGTCATCGCCGGTGTCTATGTGGATGGGGACGCAGCACACCGCCTGCGGGACATCGGTGCCGTGGACAGCAAGCGCATCAGCAGCGACGCTCGTATTTTCAAGATCGCCGCAGACATCCGCACCATTCCGGGCCTGGCCTGGGAGGTCATCTCCATCCGCCCGGAACGCTACAACGAGCTCTACTCCAAGTTCGGCAATCTGAACCGCTTGCTGGCCTGGGGCCACGCCCGGGTTATCGAAAGCCTTCTCGAACGTGTCCCCGGCTGCCAGCGGGCCATCTCTGATCAGTTTGCCAATCCCGCCGTCCTGCAGCGCGCCCTGCAAACCCGTGGCAGGCAGATCGAACTGGTTCAGCGCACCAAGGCGGAGAGCGATCCCGCCGTGGCTGCCGCCTCCATTCTGGCTCGGGAGGCTTTTCTGGGCTGGTTGAAGGCGCAGGGGCAGGCACATGGCTTGGAATTTCCCAAGGGAGTGTCAAATTCAGTGAAACAAGTGGCCGCCAGCTTAGTAGAACAACATGGAGGCGACATTTTGTCCGCGCTGTGCAAAATGCACTTCAGGACTTCTTCCGAAGTTCTTTTCGGGGCTGTTTCGGAGACACCCCAAATAAATATCCCGAGATAATCGTAGGTGGGCAGGATATTTCGACACAGAATTTAGTTGCACCCCGTTAATCGTCTCGCTAGTCACCTCGTTATGACAACGATCACCAAAAAAGATTTGGTCGCGGAGCTCAGCAATGCAACGGGCATCAAACATGCCGACACATTGGCCATGGTGGAAGCCTTCATGGAACTGGTTTCAAAAAACCTGGCCGAAGGCAATGAAGTCACGCTCCGGACCTTTGGCACTTTTGACCTCCGTGTGGCACGTGGAAAGATCGGCCGCAATCCCAAGCAGCCGAACTCTGAAGTCATGATCCCGGACCGTTGCGTCGTGCGTTTCAAGCCCAGCAAGGAGCTCAAATCCCGTGTCGCAGCCCTCTCAGTGCAAAAGATGCACGACGGCCAGGCCTTGAACGGCAGCGCCGTATAGTTCCTGCCTCTGGCAGGCAGTCGATCGCCCCGGCTCGGTTTTCCCGTGCAACGTCTGGCATTTTGGTGCGTATTTTTGGCCCACCATGCTGCCTCGTCTACTACCCACGCTCGCTTTTTCCATCCTGCTGACCACCGCTTCTGCCGCCCCCCAGTGGATCTGGAGCGCCAAAAACGGCGACAAGGACCCCAAAGTCACCTTCCGCTACCGCTTTGACGTCCCGGCAGGGGTGCAGTCCGCCACGCTGGAACTCACCTGTGACAACGGCGCTGACGCCATGATCAATGGCAGGAAAGTCCTCACCAATCCCGACTGGCAGGAGCCCACGAAAGCAGACGTCAGCAAAGACCTGAAGCCCGGTTCTGCGAACGAAATCATTGTCCACGGTCGCAACAAAGGCGGGGTCGCAGCCTTGATCGCACGGCTGACGGTCAAGCTGCCCAAGGACCAGTCCAAAGTCCTCGTGGAAACCAATGACAAATGGGAGGCCACCACCACGGGCAAGGAAGAGTGGAAGCCTGCTTTAGTCGTCAGTGAGTACGGCAAGGGGCCTTGGGGCCTCGCTCTTGATGGCAAACCAGGAGGCGGCGGCAGCGGCCCGGCGGAGAGCATCGCAGCCAGCGAAATCACGGTGCCAAAGGGGTTCAAAGTCGAAAAACTCTACAACGTGCCCAAGGACCAGGAAGGATCCTGGGTGGCCCTCACGGTAGATTCGAAAGGCCGCCTCATCGCCTGCGACCAGTATGGCAGCATCTATCGCATGAGCGTTCCCGCCCTCGCCAAAACGGAGAATCTCAAGCCGGAAAAACTCGGCATCGAAATCGGCAAGGCCCACGGCCTGCTCGCAGCATTCGACAGCCTCTACGTCATGGTCAATGAGGACGGCAAAAACAACGGCCTCTACCGCCTGCAGGACACGAACGGTGATGACCAATACGACAAGATCACCAAGCTCCACACCATGGCCGGTGGCGGCGAGCACGGCCTGCACAGCATGACCGTCAGCCCGGATGGCAAACGCATTTTCTTCAACTGCGGCAACCACACCAAGCTGCCCGAAGGCCTGGAAGACAGCCGCCCGGCCAAAATTTGGAGCGAAGACCACATCCTCCCCCGCATGTGGGACGCCAACGGGCACGCCCGTGGCATCCTGGCACCCGGCGGCTACATCTGCAGCATGAATCCGGACGGCAGCAGCCTGGAACTCTTCTGCTACGGATTCCGCAATGAATTCGACATCTGCTTCAACGACCAGGGCCAGCTCTTCACCTATGATGCGGACATGGAGTGGGACATCGGCAGCCCGTGGTACCGCCCCACCCGCGTGAACCACTGCGTCAGCGGTGCCGACTACGGCTGGCGCAGCGGCAGCGGCAAATGGCCGAACTACTATCCTGACTCCCTCCCCACCACGCTCGACATCGGCCCAGGCAGCCCCACGGGCGTCGTCGCTGGCACGGGCGCAAAATTCCCCGCCAAATATCAGCACGCCATCTTCATCAACGACTGGACCTATGGCACCATGTGGGCCGTCAATCTGGAGCCCAAGGGAGCAAGCTACGCCGCCACCCGTGAGGAGTTCGTCTTTGGCAAGCCACTGCCCCTTACCGACGTGATCGTTCATCCCCAGGATGGCGCCATGTACTTCGCAGTGGGTGGCCGCAAGAGCCAGTCCGGAGTCTACCGCGTCACCTATGTCGGTGCTGAATCCACCGCTCCAGCACAGCCACAGGCTCTCGGTCAAGACTTCAAGCTGCGCGCCTCTCTCGAGGCTTTCCACACAGGAAAAGTCGATGCAGCCAAGGCCCTCCAGGAAGCTTGGAGCAATCTTGGCCACAATGACCGCCACGTGCGATACGCCGCACGCGTGGCCATTGAAAAACTCCCGGTGTCTCTCTGGCAGGAGAAAGTTTTCTCCGAAAACAATCCCACCGCGCTTATCGAAGGCATCATCGCCCTCGCCCGCGTCACCGGTGCCAAAGCCGGACACGAAGGAGGACGTCCCGCCGCCAAGCCCACCGGCACTTCTTCCGAACCCATTGGCCAGGTTTCCGGAGAGAATGCCGAACTGCAAGGCCGCATGTTCCTTTCCCTGGGCAAGCTGGCGGGGGCCAAGCTCCCTCTCGATCAACAACTCGCAGCCCTGCGCGCCCTTGAGCTCATCCTGATTCGTCTTGGCAAGCCCGACGCAGATGTGTGCGCCAAGATCGCCACGGTGCTTGATGCCGCTTATCCAGTGGAAGATCCCTTCGTGAATCGCGAGCTCTGCCAGATCCTTGTCGCCATTGAT
This sequence comes from Prosthecobacter sp., assembly GCF_044226605.1. Lineage (GTDB taxonomy): Bacteria > Verrucomicrobiota > Verrucomicrobiia > Verrucomicrobiales > Verrucomicrobiaceae > Prosthecobacter. Next base: position 203,399 of record NZ_JBGAGS010000001.1, read on the forward strand.
TCCACTCAGGTCGTTTCCAAAACCCTCGCCATCATGGCCACCGCCAAGGATGACTTCCAGGAAGTCGCCAGCGATGCCGTTCTGAGCCGCAACGACGGCTACGCCAATGCCGCCCGCGCCGCCTCGGGCAGCCGCCCCAATGCCCAGCAGATCAGCTACATGTTTGCGCTGCGGAATGCCACAGCCGGCTGGACGCCGGAGCACCGCAAAACCTTCTTCTCCTGGTTCCCCCACGCCCGCACCTGGAAAGGCGGCAACAGCTTCAAAGGCTTCATCGAAAACATCCGCAAGGACGCTATGGCCACCTTTGTTCCCCAGGAGGAGCTCGCCTCCCTCGAAGCTGTCAGCAACAAAGTCGAGGCTAGCACTTCCATTCCCAACTATGTCGCGCCGAAAGGCCCCGGCAAAAACTGGACAGTCGACGAAGCCGTGGCCCTGACCGCAGGCGGCCTCAAAGGACGCGACTTTGCCAACGGCGAGGCCATGTACCGCAGCATCATGTGCGCCACCTGCCACCGCTTCAATGGTGAAGGCGGCAGCATCGGCCCCGACCTCACAGGCTCCGGCAACCGCTACACCATGCGCGACCTTTTGGAAAACATTGTTGATCCGAGCAAAGTCATTTCCGACCAGTATGACAGCCACGAGATCACCAAAAAGGATGGCAGCGTCATCGTCGGCCGCATTATCGTGGAGGAAAACGGCAAGGTCTTCGTCATGACCAATCCATTTGCCCCCAATGACCACATGGCCATCAATGAAAGCGACATCGCCAGGAAAGGCACCCGCAAAGTCAGCATGATGCCCCCTGGCCTCATCAACTCCCTCAACCAGGAGGAACTACTCAATCTCATCGCATACCTCGTCAGCGGCGGGAATGCGAAGGACAAGGCATTCCAGAAGTAAATTGTTTGCATTGAAACTTGATCACGGAAGGCCGGCCTTGAGCCGGCCTTCTTTTTGTCAGTAAATCACCTGAATTGATTCCGTTATCATTCTCATGACCCGTCTGCTTCTCGCCCTTCCCGCCCTTGCCACAATCGCGATCGCCGCCGATCCCGCGAAACCAGCCGAACCTAAAAAGGAAAAGCCCTTCACACCAGGCGGCATCTATCGTCAGGGGGACATGCAGCGCCCTCGTCCGACGGTCATCACACCACCCACGGCCACCACAGCCCCAGGCGATGCCATGGTGCTCTTCGATGGAAAAGACCTCTCCAGGTTCATCCGCAAGCCGCGCAAAGATGATCCGGACCAAAGCGACGTGCCCAGCTGGAAGATCGAAAACGGCTACGCTGAAATCAAACCCAAGGGCGGCGACATTGAAACCAAGGACAAGTTCGGCTCCTGCCAGATTCACCTCGAGTGGGCCACTCCTGCTGAAGTGGTCGGCAACAGCCAGGGTCGCGGCAACAGCGGCGTGCTCATCCACGGCTGGGGCGAAGTGCAGGTGCTCGACTCTTATGAAAACGACACCTATCCCGACGGCCAGGCTGGTGCCATTTACAACAAGTATCCTCCGCTGGTGAACGCCAGCCGCAAGCCAGGCGAGTGGCAGAGCTATGACATCATCTGCGAATGCGCCACGCTTGATGACAAAGGCAAAGTACTCCAACCCGCACGCATCACCGTGCTGCACAACGGCGTCATCGTGCAGCATGCCGTCCCCCTTGAAACAACGGTCCAGGAGTTCGGCTTCGCGCTGCAGGACCACCACAATCCCACCCGCTACCGCAACATCTGGGTGCGTCCCCTGCACCGCCGAGATGAAAACGCGAAGAAGAACGAGGCGGCAAAGTAGAGCAGCTGTGAGGGAACAAAGCACCTACTCAGGTGCGACAGCGTCCTGGAGTGCTCCAGTCCTCTGGAACTTTCCGCAGACTTGTGGACATTCGATAGCATCGGTGGATCAGCACACTCCAAAATGCTTCCACGGTCATTGACGCCCCCACAGCCCTGTCCACCTACTTTTTCGCCACCGCTGGCTTGCGCAGTTTCTCCGTAACCATCTTGTGAGTGTCTTCGCCAATCCACAGGTCGGTGCAGACAGATGGCTTCCCGGGCAGTTCGGCGCTGCGGTTGAAGAGCAGCGCATCTCCCTCTTTCAGATCGGTCAGCTTCACCTGTTGATCGCCTTTCCACACTCGCGTCGTGTCGTTCACGAGTAAAATGCGGCCTCCGATGTCCTGCGACCGCTGCATGTCGCCATTGTAGTCCTTCACCAGCGGAAGCTGCCAGGCCACCTGGACCTGGCCTCCCTGAATGGCGGTCACACGGGCGGTGATGGCGTTCGCACTTGCATGGCTGAAATCATCGCTGATGAAACTGACTCGAGTAAAAGCCCCATTCTCATCCTGGAACAGATGGAAGCGATAGCGCTGCCCGGTAGCAAGCTGGGCAAACTGCGGATCGGCACCGAGGAGCTTGAGCGTGTGGTGCTTGATCAGCGTGAAGCTCACAGGTTCGCCGGTCAGTTCCGTGAGAAACTGCCCTGTGCCATTCTTTGCGTCCGCCTTCGTCAGTTCGCCAAAGACGACATGCTCGGCAAAGGGCGGCGGCTTCACATCGCCTTTGAGCTGATACCATGGTAGATCCGCATTGCCGTAGTCCGTGCGGAATGGAAACTGCTCCGGGTAGTCGTGGGCCACGTTTTCCACCAGTTCCTGGTTCAGCATGCGGCCAAAGCCGTAGCCCATGAGGCTTTCGCCATAAAACTGGTCCTGCACCTTCCATCCGCCCAGGAAAACGCGCACCACTCGGCCGCGGCGGAAGCCTTCCAGCATGTTGCTCACCTTCAGCGTGATCTGCACGCCGCTGCTGCCGAAATACTCGGTGGGCACCTTGTTCACTTCCGTGATGCTGCAGCGCTCACCATCCACACCGGGATTCCAGGTGCGCAACTCGTCATTGGCCACGCAGATCTTGCCCTCCTTCCCCACGGCAATAAGATCGCCATAGGCAGCCTGAAAGGCTGCGGGATCACCGCTGAAAAAGGTCAGTGTGACAGTGTTGCCCGTCGTTTTGTCGATCCATCCTGCTACGCCACGCTTCTCCGTAAACTCGCGGAATTTCTTCAACTGCCCCGCATCCGCAGGCTGACCGTCATCCGTGGTGACGAGTTGTGAGTCCGGCAGCATGAGAAAGGTCATCTTCGTCCCCAGCGGCACCTCGCGCAGATCCGCCTCCACCCCCTTGTACTTCATGATCGCATAGGGCGGCATGGAGAAGGGCGTCAGTTTGCCGTCATCAGCACGGAACTCGCCTTTGCGCAGGATGTAGTCCACGCTGACCAGTTCGCCATGAATACGCCTGGCATTGTTGAGCGATGGAAATTCCAGCGCCTGAGCCAGCAACGAGGAGGCAAGAAGCAGAGAACAGAGAAGTCGCATGAGAAGTCAGAAATGCCGGTGTCACTTGAATTTCACGTCCACCTTCGGCAGCAGGGCCTTGATCTTCGCCTGCGTCTCTTCCGGATAGCCCTTCTGGCGGTCGATAATTTTCAACTCCTTCAGGAAGTTGAAGCCCTGCAGCATCGGCAGGCGTTCTTCGGGCATGGCCGGGCTGCCGAGTTCGAGCGACTCGAGCTGTGTCATGCCGGCCAGCACCTTGAGATCATCATCAGTCGTGGTCTTGCAGTTCGTCAGCGTCAGGCGCTTCAGAGTCTTGATGTCCTTGATGATCGGCAGCGACTCGGATTTATCGAAACCTTCACCGAGCTGCAAGTACTCCAGCGGCAGAGCGGTGATGTTCTTCAGCGCAGCGGGCGTGGCATGCGCGCCGAGTTCCAGCCCTTTCAGCTTGGTCAGTTTGGCCAGATTCGGCGCACCGGCGTCTGTGAACTTGGCATGCGCAAGACTGATGCTTTCCAGGTTCGGCAGATGACCGCACAGCTCCTTCAACCCTTCATCGTCGATGCTGCTGCCACGGTGGCTCACCTTCATCAGCTTCGTAAAACCTTCGAACTTCGCATAAGCACGCCCGGTGATCTTGGTGCCGACAAAGGAGAAAGACTCGAGATCCTTCAGCCCCGCGAGCTGCGCCATGCCCGCATCCGTCAGCGAGCCATTGTTGGTGAAGCGCAGGGTCTTGAGTTTTGTGAGCTTGGCGATGTTCGGCATCCACTCGTCATTGAACTTAGTGGAGATGATATTCAGCGACTCCAGCGTGGTGACGTGGCCGAGGTGCTCGAAGAAAACGGCATCGTATGGATCGCTCGTGCGGTGGTCATGCGGACCGGTGTTTGGCACCGCGAGGTCCACCAGCTTGAGGTTCAGACCGTCTTCGGTCTTTTCCACTTTGCCCTTGGCTCCTTCCACAATTTTGGCAACGGCTTCAGCATGCGGATCCATCGCCAAGGCGGAGAGGCTGGCGGCAAAGGAGAGGAGGGTGATCAATGTGACGGTCTTTTTCATGAGTGTGGTTGGGAGAGAGGAAGTAGGAGTGAATGGTGAAAGTCGTCTTACACGATCTCACTGACCGGCCCGAGGCTGTCCACGAAGGTCTCGGCATTGACCTCCATCTTTTGCAGCATGGTCACCAGCACGTTGCTCAGGCGGGCCTTGCCGTCCTTCGGCTTGCCGCAAAGGCTGCGCCACTCGTCGTAGCTCAGCGTGTAGTCTTCTTTGAGGTGCGGACGGTTGTAGTCCAGATGCTGGCCGTGTTTTAAGCCAAGGCCCTTGCCACCGGCAAGGAGGATGGGCAGGTTGCTGTTGCAGTGGCTGTGGCCGTAGCTCATGCCGCTGCCAAAGAGCACCATCGTGCGGTCCAGCAGGGGCTCATCACCATCCTTCACCGCACGCAGTTCATCCAGGAAATGTGCAAATTGCTGCATGATGAAGGCATCGCTCTTCGCCAGACGATCCAGGATGAGCGAATCGCCGTTGTGATGGGAAAGGTTATGCCGCGCCTGTGTGATCTGAATCTCAGGAATCGCCAGCCCATTGCCCTCGCTGCCGTTCATATAAGTAACCACGCGTGTCATGTCCGTGCGCAGCGCCAGCACGATGATGTCAAACATCGTGCGCCAATACTCACCCGCCTGCGCCTTCGGCACATCGCGCTGAAACGGCGCTGCCAGATTCTTTTCCACCACAGGCTTCGGAATATCAAGCCAGGCATCCAGGCGTTCGGTACGCTGCTCCACATCGCGCACGGCATGCATGTATTCGTCCAACTTGGTGCGGTCGTCAGAGCCTAGCGCGAGACGCAGCGACTTAGCGTCATCCAGCACGGCGTCCAGCACACTGCGGCGCTTGGTCAGGCGTGCGCGCTGCGCACCGATTCCACCCGGTTCTTCGCCAAAAAGACGATTGAAAATCAGCTTCGGATTGTCCTCCGCCGGCAGCGGCACGCCATCGCGGGAGAAGGCCAGCGTGTTCGTTCCAAAGGGATGCCCGGTGCCCGAAGAAATGGAAAGCTCCAGCGAATTGAAGCGCGTCTGCTGCCCCACCACCTCGGCCATCATCTGGTCGCACGAGATGGTGTTTTCGTACTTGCGCCCGCCCTGCGCATCGATCTTCGCGCCCGTGAGCCACGTATCCGCGCACACATGCGCCTGCCCCAGGCCGTTCGGATGATGCAGTCCGCTGAACACTGTGAAATCCTCCTGATGCTTCTCCAGCGGTTTCAATGAAGGAGACAGCTCATAACCCCGCCCAGCCTGCTTGCACTGCCACGTCATGCCGTTCACCCCGTTGGGAATGTACACAAACACACTGCGCCGCGGCTTGGCCGTGGCAGCAGCCGTTGCACGCAAAGGAACCATCGCCTCCAGCAGAGGCAACGCCATGGTGGTGCCGAGTCCGCGCAAAAAGTGACGTCGGTTGAGAAGCCAGCGTTGGGATTGGATGTTGCTCATGGTGAATTCAGATTAACGTTTCAAAAACAGCGGACTGGTCACAAGCGCCTCAATCAGCGAAGCGAGCTTGTAATCATTCGCCTTGGACTCTTCGGTGATGCGTTTCAGTTCCTCGCGGTCCGAAAAAGTCATGCCACGACGCAGCGCATACGTTGCCAGCTTGTCGGTCACGGCGGCGGCGAATTTGTCCTCGTCCTCCAGCAGAATCATTTTCAGAGCCACCGAGTCGGCAAACTTGCGCCCATCTGGCAGCACGCCGCTGGGGTCCAGCGTCGGGTCTGCTCCGGTGCCATCCTTGATGGTCTCCACCGTGCGCCAGCGGCCGATGGCGTCGTAGTTGTCAAAGGCGATGCCCAGCGGGTCGATCTTGTTGTGGCAAGCGGTGCAGTTCGGGTCGGCACGATGTTGCTCCAGCTTTTCGAGCACAGTCGTCTTTTTCGCCTTCGCATCCGGCGTGCTCAGCGCGGGCACGTTGGCGGGCGGCGGAGGCGGGGGCTTGCCGATGATGGATTCCAGCATCCACACGCCGCGATGCACCGGGCGATGCCGTGTGCCATCTGAGGTGAGACTGAGCACGGAGGCCTGCGTGAGCAATCCGCCGCGATGATCGTCCGGCTTCAGCGCGATGCGCTGCATCTGATCACCACGAATGCCCTCGATGCCGTAGTGCATGGCCAGGCGCTCGTTGATCATGGTCCAGTCGGAGTCGAGAAATTCGCGCAGGCTGCCGTTGCGCTTGAGCACCTCATTGAAGAATCCCAGCGTCTCCGCCACCATGCTCTGCTCCAAATTTTCGTCGTAGTCCGGATACAGCTCCTTGTCCGGCGGGAACATGCCCACCTTGCGCAGTTGCAGCCACTGGCGCGGGAAGCTGTCGGCAAACTCCTGCGCTTTGGCATCGGCGAGCATGCGCTTCACCTCCGCTCCCAGCGTTTTCGCCTCGTGCAGCTTGCCCTGTTTGGCGAGATCCAGCAGGCGTGCATCCGGCATGGTGCTCCACAGGAAATAGGAAAGGCGGGAGGCGAGTTCGTAATCGCTGAGTGTGGGCGAGGCCTTCGCCGCATCGCCTTCCTCCAGATAAAGAAAACTCTTCGAGCACAGCACTCCCATGAGGCCATTTTTCACCGCCACCTCAAAGGAGTCCCCCAGCTCCAGCGACTTGTTCACGGGCTGCATCAGCCGCTCGATCTCCCTCGCCTGCACCGGCCTGCGCCAGGCGCGCGTGGCGAAGTTCGTGAGGATCTCGCGCGCATCTTTGCTGCTGTAGATCTGCTGATGCGCCTTCGTCGGCCAGGAGTCCACGATGGGGCCATCCCACTCCACCGTGTCGATGATCAGCGTGGGCTGAATGGGCTTAAAGTCATCGTCCGTGAGCTTGAGCTGCCAGGGCACGCGACTGCGCGTGGTGGTGAAGGCATTCGGCGTGCCGCTGTGGCGCGAGCGCCGGCCTTCGGGGTTCGGCCCAGGCACGGAATTGATGATGCGGATGGGATACTTGCCTGCGACGAGATGCACACGCGCCTCCACGGTGATTGGCTTGTCCTCCGGCGCATCCACATCCTGCTCGATGAGCGTGGTGTTGATGCTGGACATGTACACTTTCAGACGCGGCGCACGGCCACCCTCAGGTCGCAGGCCGCTGAGCTTGAGACGCAGCAGGTAGTCTCCGGTCGTCTTGATCTCCACATTCCACGAATCCGTGGTGTAGTTCCGCGGCACGATTTCGATGCGCACCTTGTCCCCGATGCCACGGGACTGATACTCCTCCTTGAAGCCCTTCCACCGCATATCAAACGCCTCCCAACGGATCACCTCGCGCTTTGGCTCAGGCCTCAAAGAAAGCGCTTCATCCAGAATGGCATCAGCAGCGCTCAAATATTTCTCCACATGCGCAGGCGAAAGCGTCAGCACGGAGCCGATGCGCTCAAAGCCCTTCCAGTCCGGATCTTCTGGCAAACCGGTAGGCGCTTTCACATCGAAGTTCACGCCCAGCAAATCGCGGATCGTGTTCGCATACTCATCCCGCGTCAGTTTGCGAAAAGCCACGCGCTCCCCAGCGGAGGACTGGCGTGCGGTTTCCGCCTCGCGCAGTTGCTGCACGATCCAGTCAGACACCGCCGAAATCTGCTCCGGCTTTGGCCTTGCCTCATCGTCCGGCGGCATGTCCCCCGAATTGATGCGGCTCATGATTTCCTCCCATTGCCCCATGATTTTTGGCGACTGCAGATCCACCACCAGATTGTCCACGCGCAGATCACCCTTCTGCTTTTTGGCGTCATGGCACTTGTTGCAGTGCTCTTGGAAAAACGGACGCACAAGGCCGGTAAGCTCACGCGATTCAGCACCCATCAATGTGTGGGAGATCAGCAGTGTGGAGGCGGTCAGCGCAAAGATGGGAAGGCGTGTCATCGGTCGGTCGGGAGACAAAACGGTACCCGCCGGGCCTTTGTGCAGCGCCCCCGAATGTTCGGGGGCCGCAGTCATGGCAGAAGGCTGTGGCAGTGTGGCGTCCTCCTCGCTAAGATCCACGCACCGTGCGGCGACTCCTCCCATCCTGTCTGTTTTTCCTGCTGTTGTGGGGCCAGCCAGCCTGTGGCGAGATCTCGGAGTGGATTCCTGAAATGCGTGCGCTCGCAGCAGAGCGCAACGCCTTGCAGCAAAAGCTCAGCAGCATGCCGGCGGCGCCGGAGGTGCAGTTCACCCAGCGCCTGGGATGGCACAGTGAGTACTCCACCTCCCGCGACAGAGCGGAGTGGGTGGAGCTGAATCTCGGGCAGGCACAACAGATCGACTCCGTGGTGCTCATCGCGCCGCCACCGAATGGTGCCTCCGTCACGCCCGGCTACGGCTTCCCTCTGCGCTTTTACGTCGAGCTTTTGGATGAAGGCGAAGACAACAAGCGCACCATCATCGCCGATCATACGAATGCCGATTTCCCCAATCCGGGCTCGATGCCCGTGGTGATCCCCGCAGGCGGGCGCATGGCGCAAAAGGTGCGCATCACCGCCACACGCCTCTGCACCACCGGCGAGCGCGGTTTCTGTGCTTTTGGCGAAGTGATGCTGCTCCAAGGGAAAGAAAACCTCGGCGCACGTCTGGAAGTCATCGGCCCCCAGGCCGTGCGTGCCAGCAGCAGCCAGGGCACACGGCCTGATTGGGGCCGCATCAATCTCGTCGATGGCCACACCGTGCTCGGGCCGCCGCTCGGCACACGCCACAGCCCCACGCTGGGCTTTCGCAGCGTGCCCACCAGCGAGGGCCGCCCTTATAACAATCCATGGCTGGAGGTCGATCTCGGCACGGTGCGGCCCATTGATGAAATCCGCTTCTTTCCCGCGCATCCGCCGTTGTTTGCGCACAGCCACGGCTACGGCTTTCCGGTGCGCTATAATATCGAGCTTCGCGAGGAGGACAATGACGAGCCACGCCTCCTGCCCGAGCCGCAATCCGGCAGCTACAATGCCCTGCCCGGAGACAACGTGGTCACCATCGTCGGGGCGCACCGTGCGCGCTTTGTGCGCATGCAAGTGCTGGCCCCACATGTGAGCAATGGGGCCGTCGTGCTGGCCATGGCGGAGATGCAGGTGTGGTCCGAAGGAAAAAATATCGCCCTCGGCTGCGATGTGAATTCTCCCGACACCACGGAGCGCGATGGCTGGTCCCGCGCCGCTCTGGTGGACGGCTTTGCCAGCAGCGCGGAAATCGTGGACTGGCCCGAATGGCTGGCCGCTCTTTCACAACGGCGCGAGCTGATGCAGCAGCTCGGCCTGATAGAGAAAAAACGCGCGCTCGTCATGCAACATTGGCAGCGCATCGTGGTGGGATTGCTCATCGGTATCATCGCGGTAGGCATCATCGTTTTGCTCCTTTGGCTGCAGCGTCAACGGCGTGCCCGCCTGGTCGAAATCGAGAAGCTGCGTGCCCGCATCGCGCAGGATCTGCATGATGAAATCGGCAGCAGCCTCGGCAGCATCGCCCTCATCGCCCAGGACATTCTGGCCGAGGGAGCGCAGAGCGGCCAAGCCCGCGAGGACTTGATTGAGATCAAAGAAATCGCCGATGAAACCGTTGGCGCCATGCGCGACATCACCCGCCTCATGCAGAGCGAGCGCTACGGCACCGATGACCTGCCCACACTCCTGCGCGAAACCGCCGCCCGCATGCTGCGCGGCATCACGCACACGCTCGACCTCGATGAGCACGCCCAGACCCGCCGCCTCCCCGTGGACCGCCAGCGCGACCTCATGCTGATGTTCAAAGAAGCGCTGCACAACATCACCAAGCATGCCCACGCGACCGAAGTGCACATCTCCCTCACGCAGACTCACAACGACCTCGTCCTCACCATCCGCGACAACGGCCACGGCTTCGACACCACCGCCACCACCTCCGGCATGGGACTCACCAATCTCCACCGCCGCGCCGCCAAACACCAAGGCTCCACAAAGATCACGTCTTCGCCACAAGGCACCGTTTTAACCCTCACTCTGCCGCTGCATGTCTGAAGCCATCGCTGCCATCCGCCAGAGACCCGGTATGTACATTGGAGACACCGGCCCACGTGGTGTGGCGCATCTGGTGCAAGAACTGGTGGCCAATGGGCTGGATCAATACATTGCGGGCCATGCGAGCAGGATCATCGTCACGCATCAGGGGACAGCCATCTGCGTGTCAGATGATGGCGCCGGTCTGCCGTTTAACGAGCCAGGAGCGGAAGGCAGATCGCTGGCGGAAACTTACTTCACCGAATACCATCAAACGCCAACGGCGGACGGGCACAGTCCTCACGTGCATTTGAATCCGGGAGGAGTCGGTTTGATTGTCGTGACCGCTTTGTCCTGCACGGTCTCAGTTGTCTCCCATCGCGGCGGCTTCCGCTGGCAGCAGCAGTTTGAAAATGGCTGCGCCGTTTCCAGCCCGCAAAAACGTCCATCCACAGACCGCGGCACACGCATCACTTTTGTGCCCGATGCCAAAACGCTGCTTTCATCATCTCCATCTTGGTCTCTGGTCCGCCGCAAGCTCTTCGACACGGCTCATCTTTTTCCAGGTATCGTCTTGGGACTGCAGGAGGAAGTTTTCCATTCGCCGCACGGCTTGATCGATCTCGCCGAGTTTTTCTCTGCCAAAGACGAGCCGTTCTCAAATCCAGATCAGAGAACGCTCAAGGTGGACATCGAGGTCGACGGCATCCACATCAATGCCGCCGCCTGCGGCACCGCAGAGAAATGCCATTGGCTCTCCTGGTGCAATGGCACTGCCACCTCGCTTCATGGCACTCACGTGGCGGGTTTCAAAGACGCGCTCCGTTCTGAAAAATGGACTCCGGCCGCCGCCATGATTCATGTCTTGATGAAGCAGCCTCAATTCGGCGCCCCCACAAGAGCATCTCTCACGAACGAGCACGTCCGCAAGGTGGTGCGCCAAGCCATCCGCGATCAACTGAAGAAGAACGGCTCAATTTAATCAACTCACTCCATGCCTGACCCCATCCACCTCTGGATCATCGAAGACCACAAGACCTACGGCGAGCGCCTCGCCCGCGCCTTGAATCGCCTCGATGGCATCGCATGCACGCAGCGTTTCACCGCCTGCGAAGATGCCTTTGCCGCTCTCACCACCGAGCCTGCACCACAGGTGCTGCTGCTGGATGTGGGCCTTCCCGGCATGAACGGCATCGAAGGCATCGCACGACTGCGCCAGCTAGCGCCGGAGGTGGCCATTGTGATCCTGACCGTGTTTGAAGAGGACGACAAAATCTTCCGCGCCATCTGTGCCGGTGCTGCGGGCTATCTGCTGAAAACCTCGAGTACGGAAGACATCGCCGCCGCCATCCGCAGCGCCGCAGCGGGCGGCTCGCCGATCAATCCGCACATCGCACGCCGGGTGCTGGAGATGTTTTCCAAAGCCAACACCCCGCAGAAGGACTACGGCCTCACGCCACGTGAACTGGAGATCCTCAAGCTCCTCGTGGACGGCAGCACCATCAAGGACGCAGCCGCCCAGCTCGGCATCGGCTACTACACGGCGGACGAGTACATCCGCAGCGTGTATGTGAAGCTGCAGGTGCGCAGCCGCGGCAGCGCGATTGCAAAGGCGGTGAAGGAAGGGCTGGTGTGAAGTAGCACGCGCCAGCGTCGTGGACTGCGCCGGCCCTCCGGCGCTTTCGAATGTCCTGTCGCTCGCGAAAAGCTCCAGAGGACTGGAGCATTCCAAAACGCTCCGCGCACGCTGTCACGCAGATCCATTCCCCCAGTTGCCGCACACCTGGGCTGCTTTACTTCAAATACGGGCCCACCACTTCCTTCCAGATCGCGTAGCCTTTGCCATTCATGTGCAGGTTGTCTGAAACAAAAATGTCCGGCTTCGGCATCCCATCAGGCCCCAGCATGTGTGGATAGACGTTGATGAACTGCAGCCGCTTGTCCGACTTGGCAAAATCCTCCATCAAACGGTTCGCCTCGATCATCTTGTCGATCATCTTCCAGCGGCTCGGGTTCGGCGCATTGGAGATGTAGCAGATGCGGCAGTCAGGCAGCGCGGCATGCACTTTGGCCACGAAGGCCTTGAAATCGGTGAACACCCGTTGCGGCGTCTTGCCTCCGGCGATGTCGTTGCCACCCGCATAAAAGACCACCATTCGCGGCTTGTACTTGATCACCGTCAGATGCGCGTAGTTGAGGGAATCAAACACCTCGGAGCCCCCAAAGCCGCGGTTCATCACGGGCAGACCGGGGAAGTCATACGCCAGCGTCGCCCATCGGCGGATGCTGGAGCTGCCGGTGAAGATGATGGGATTCTGCGGCGGCGTCAGCTGCTCATCCAGCCTGCCAAAGGCCAGGATCTCCTTCTGCCAGCGGATGGCGGAGGTCACCACGTCATAGCCCGCCTCGCTGAAGTGCAGCCTGTCTTCCACAAACAGCTCGGGCCGCGGCTGGCCGTCCGCACCCAGCAGCAGCGAGAAGGTGTCTATGTAATCCACGCCCTGCTTTGCACAGGAGGCGGCGATCAGCGCATTGGCCTTTTTGACCTGCTCCACCTCCCCCCAGCGCGAGGGCGAGGGCGGAATGGAGATGAAGGCGATGGCCGTCTTTGGCAGTGCTGCGCGCACTTTGGTGACAAACGCGTCAAAAGACGCCAGCACTTCCTCCGGCGTGCGCCCGGCGTGGATGTCATTGCCACCCGCGTTCAGATAAACCTGCTTCGGCTGGTATTTGATGACACAACGCTCGGCGAAATGCACCACGTCACTCAGCTGCGAGCCGCCAAAGCCACGATTCAACACCGGTGTTTTTTTGAACCTGTCCTGCAGCGACTGCCAGCGGCGGATGTTTGAGGCACCGGTAAACAACGTCACGCCCTGCGGCGGCGCCTTGGCCGCGTCCTCCGCCTCAAAGGCCTGGATCGCCTTCTCAAAGCGCGCCGGATCCGCTGGCTTCACGGTATCAGCCCAGACCGAGGTCAGCAGAAGAAAAAGGACGGGAAAACAGCGATAATTCATGGCAGCATGGCAAACGTTGTGCGTTGTGGAACTCATGCAGCCTTTGCTCACAAGTTGGAAACGAAGATTTGCCCGAAAGCCCGCCCCTGTCGTGCCCATCCGTACGACCGTGAGCGAGAGCGCCTTTCCCGTGTCCTTTGCCACGGGTGGCGAGCCCCTGGCACCTGGAGTCACGCTACTGCGCGAAGGCACCCGCTTCGTTGTCCATTCCCGCCATGCCACAGCGCTGGATCTCTGTCTGTACGATCTGGCGGATCCATCCCGTGAGACGGCACGCATCCGCATGCAGCGCACTGAGCGCGACCTGTGGCACGTCACCGTCCACGGCATCCGCGCGGGCACCCTCTACGGCTACCGCGCCCATGGCCCCTGGCTGCCGCAGAATGCCATGCGCTTCAATGCCAAGAAGCTCCTGCTCGACCCCTACGCCCGCGCCATTCACGGCGTTCCGCACGAGGCCGAGCACATGCGCACCCAACCCGACCCACGCCACGCCCACGGCCGCATCGACAACGGCGCCACAGCCCTCAAATGCGTTGTGGTCGATGAATCCTTCGACTGGACCGGCGACACCTCTCCCCGCGTGCCCTGGCAGGACACCGTGATCTGCGAGCTGCATGTGAAAGGCTTCACCCAGATGCACCCGGACGTGCCTGCCAGACTGCGCGGCACCTACGCCGGACTGGCCCACCCCTCGGTGACATCCTACCTCAAAGGCCTCGGCGTCACCAGCGTGCAGCTTTTGCCCGTGCACCAGCATCTGGATGACGGCTTCCTGCTGGGCCGCGAGCTCACCAACTACTGGGGCTACAACACCATCGGCTTCTTCGCCCCGCACAATACCTACGCCTCAACCACGCAGCCGCAGGAGCAGGTGCGCGAGTTCAAATCCATGGTCAAGGCCCTGCACGCCGCCGGCATCGAGGTCATTCTGGATGTGGTGTACAATCACACTGCCGAGGGCAATGAGCACGGTCCTTCGCTCATGTTTCGCGGGCTGGACGACCACAGCTACTACCGCCATCACTTTGGCGAGAGCGGCGCGGACTACATCAATGTCACCGGCTGTGGCAATTCGGTCGACTCCGCCAGCGAGCCCGCACTGCGCCTCATTTTGGACAGCCTGCGCTACTGGGTCACCGAAATGCACGTGGACGGCTTCCGCTTTGACCTCGCGGTAACCGTGGCGCGCGATGAGAAAGATGGCTTCAACCGCCAGTCCCAGTTCCTCAGCGCGGTGGCGCAGGACCCCGTGCTCTCGAGGGTCAAACTCATTGCAGAAGCCTGGGACATTTCCCGCATGGACAGCTACCAGGTGGGCAATTTCCCCGAGCCCTGGCGTGAACTGAATGGGAAATACCGCGACACCGTGCGCAGTTGGTGGCGCGGCGACTCGGGCTGCACCGCCGAATTTGCCAAGCGCTTCTGCGGCAGCCAGGACGTCTTCGGGTGGAATCAGCGCCCGCCTTTGGCCAGCATCAATTTCCTCACCTCCCACGATGGCTTCACGCTGATGGACCTCGTGAGCTATGAGAACAAGCACAACGAGGCCAACCACGAGGACAACCGCGACGGCGACAGCAACAACCACAGCAGCAACTGCGGCGTGGAAGGCCCCTCAACCAACCCCAAAATCCTGCAGGCCCGCGGGCGCCTCCGCCGCGGCATGATCGCCACCATGATGTGCTCCCTCGGCGTCCCCTTCATCACCGCCGGGGACGAGCGCGGCCGCACCCAGGGCGGCAACAACAACGCCTACTGCCAGGACAGCCCCATCAGCTGGCTCGACTGGGCTGACTGCGACGAAGAAATGCTCATCTTCGTCCGCCAGATGACCGCCTTCCGCAGCAGCCACACCGTCTTCCGCCGCAGCAGCTATTTTGATGGCAAACTGAATCCTGCCACCGGCCTGCGTGATGTCATCTGGCTGGAAAATGACGGCACCCTGCTGCACCACGAGGAGTGGCATCAGGAGACCCGACGCTGCTTCGGCGCCCTGTTTGGCACCGTGGGCGAGTCCACCAGCCCCCTGCTGCTGCTTTTCAACAACAGCGCCGATCCCCAGCCCTTTGTCCTGCCGGGAAATACGAGCATCTCTTGGAGCCTCGTTTTCGACACCGCCCTCTCCCCGTCCTTCCCCACGAAACCCTCCACCTACACCGGCACCCAGGCCTACCCCCTGGTCTCCCAAGGCGTCGTCTGCCTCACCCTCGCCTCTGGCGATCGGGAGACGCTGGAACCGAAAGGGTGAGCTGAGTGTGGAGTTGAAGCAAAGAGGGCAGTAACAACCGGCCCAAGCGTGATCACGCGCCAATCATCGATCTCTAATCGCAAGTCTCACCGTTGATTTTCAACAAACTGCGAGGGAATTGACTAAATAATGCCTGGCATTATTATATTCAGCATCGTCTGTCCCCTTCTCCGCTGGGGACCGGGAGGTTAAGAGAGCTCTCGCTCCGTTAGCGGAAATTCCGGCAGGAAGCCAGACCGTCTTGGTCTCTCACCATGACTCCGCCGGGTAATGGGTGTGAACAACCTCCCAACCGTGCGTAGCCGCCTAGCGAGACATTCAAAATGTAACGTCAACCTCGTTAGGTCACACAACCACCAACAACCCTCTGCCTGTGGACCTGACCCCAATCCCGAGGCAGTAAGCGCAGGCTCTGGTGGGCTGGTTTCGGGTGCCAATATTCGGCAATGTGGAGTCTTCCCTCGTCATTCCGCATTGCTCAATCATATTATGGTGTTTATAGTTTATGCGAATGCCTTCCATGCGTCTCGCGTTGCCTGCGCCGCTCCGCTCCCTGCTCTTCAGAGGGGCTGGGTCCGCCATGGTCTCGGGGTTTTTGGTTGTGGCGGTGTTCACCATGGTGGGAAAGATCGTCTCCTTTGCGAAGGACGCCCTCGTCGCGGACAAATTCGGCACGGCGAGCGAGCTGGATGCTTTCGTCCTCGTCTTTGGCTATCTGACCTTTGTCTGCTCCGTGCTCGGCTGCGGCATTCCGGAGGCCTTTGTACCAGCGTACGCAGAGCTGCGCGAGCGTCGCGGCCTGCGCAGGGCCTATCGTCTGGGTGTGCAGGCCAACGCCTGTCACTTCGCTGCCTTGCTAACCTGCGGCGTGGTCCTGGCGCTGGCAGCCCCCTGGATGATCGCCTGGACCACGAAGGGCTTTGACCCTGCCAAGCAGGCTCTGGCGGTGGGACTGCTGCGCGGGCTGCTGCCTTTCCTGGTCTTCTTTGGCCTGTCCATGCATCTGGGGTCCTGGCTGCGTGTGGGGAAAACTTTCCTTCTCGCCGCCTCCGCTCCCATGCTCGTGCCACTGACCATCGTGATCTTCCTGCTGCTTTCGGGAGATCAGCTCAGCGCCTGGACGCTGGTGTATGGCACGGTCTGCGGCTCGTTCGCGCATCTCTCTGTGGTGGCCTTTGCCATCGCCCGGCGGCTGCCGCGCAGACTCAGCTGGTGGCGCTGCACCCTGCGGCGTTGGGAGCCAGGACTGCGCACCGTGCTGCGAAATGCCACCCCTTTCCTCATCGGCGGCGTCGCCTTTGGCAGTGCGGCCGTGGTCGATCAAGCGATGGCTGCATGGCTGCCCGCTGGCTCCGTGGCCGTGCTGGGGTATTCGGACAAAGTCTGCGCCGTGGTGCTGGCCGTCACCGCAGGACCGGCCTCGGACGTGCTGTTTCCGCATTTTGCCGAGCTCGTGGCCCAGCGTGACTGGAGCGGCCTGCGCAGGCGCCTTTTCACTAGCGCGGGCATCATCGTCACGGCCTCTCTGCCCATGACGCTGGCGCTCTTCTTCATGGCGCCCTGGATCATCAGCCTGCTGTTTGAGCGCGGAGCCTTCGGCCCGCAGGACACCCAGCGCGTGGCGGAGGTGCTGCGCTGCGCCGCCTTCCAGATCCCCTTTTACATCCTCGGCATCGTCGCCGCGCGGGTAGCGGTCTCATTGCAGGCCTCGCGCTTCATGCTCACCACGGCCTTCAGCGCACTCTTTCTGAATGCCTCGCTGAACTGGCTGCTGATGCGCCAGATGGGTGCGGCGGGCATCGCCCTGTCCACCACCATCGTTCACTGCATCTGCGCTTTTGCGACCTGCGCCACCTGTCTCATCGTCATCCGCCGGAGGGAGGCCGCCAGCGCATGAACTCCGCGCCCGCCAGTCCCATGCTGCCGGCCTTCATGAAAGCCGCTGCCAAAAGCCGCGAGCGCATGGTGAAGCTGCTCATCCTCGCCGCGCTCGCGCTGCTGGTCCCCACCATGACCAAATACCTCATGTGGGGAGATTCCGTGGGCGTCCTTCCCTTCAAGCCGCGAGACTACACCCTGCTCACGGTCGCCGGTGTCTGGACCATGGTCATGCTGAACAAGCCCAGCCTCTGCCCGCCCGCCTTTTTCATGCTGATCGTGCCGCTGCTGCGCGTGCTGGACGTCACCTTCCTGCAGCGCTTCACCATCACCGCTTTGGGAGACCACAGCATAGTGGTGATGTCCCTGCTTTCCAATTTCCTCGTCACCCTCACCGTGGTGTTCTGCCTTTCCGCCGAGCCGTGGAAGCGCGTGGCCGTGTGGGTGGGTGTCTGCACCTGCCTTCTCTGTGCGGCGGGTGTCTATTATGAATGGCTGGGCTTCCGTGCCTTCACGCGCATCCCGGGCCGCATGGCCGGATTCCCGGAGGATCCCAATGATCCGCCCATCATCATCAGCCTGATGCTCAGCGTCATCTTCACGCTCAATCCGCGCTTCTGGTGGAACATGGTGCTTGTGGGGCTCGTCGCACCTGCCATCGCCCTCACGCTCAGCCGCAGCGGCATGGCGGTGTTCTCCTGCCTCATGCTCTGCTACATCGCGGCCAATCTGCGCAAGCACTTCATGGGCATGCTGATCATGGTCGTCATCAGTGTGCCTCTGGCCGTCGGCGGCGTAGCCATCCTCGCGCAGACCTCCACCAAGTCCGGCCTCATGACCAACAAGGACACCACAGACCGCCTGAAGGCGATCTACGAGCTTGACTTCGAGCGCATCAAATCACCCGAACGAGGCAAGGACCTTCAGGATGGCTGGGAGGCCGCTGGCAAGGAGCCGCTGTGGGGCCATGGCACCGGCGCTGGCACCAGCGTGTGGAAGCCGCACAATCAGATCGTCTCCCTATGGATCGACATCGGCATCATGGGTCCGCTGCTGTATATCGGCGGCCTTCTGCTGCTGACCTTCCGGTGCGTCACCAGCAGGCTGCATGGTGCTTACTGCCTCGTACCGCTCTGGTTGTTCATACCATGCAGCCAGATTTTGGTGGAGTCACCGCACTACTGGTTTGCCGCCGCCGTGTGCAGCAATCTCGTTTACACCGGCCGCTTCCGCATCGTGCTCACCGCGCCAGCCAAGGCGCAGACCACCCCTCACCAGCCGCTGCCGCAGTCATGAAAATCGCTTTCATCATCCGTGATCTCGGCCACGGCGGCGCGCAGCGTCAGCTCGTCATGCTCGCAGCCAGCCTGGTCAAAGAAGGGCATGAAGTCAGCGTGCTTCATTTCTACGACGGTCCGTTCCGCACCGAGCTCGAAGCCAGCGGCGTGCGCACGCTGTGCATTGGCAAAAAGAGCCGCTGGGATCTCGCGGGCTTCTTCCTGCGTCTGGTCAAAACCGCGCGCCAAATCCGCCCCGACGTGATCCACGGCTACCTCGCGGAGTCCAATCTCATGGCGCTATTCCTGAAGCCCTTCTGCGGCTTCCCACGCATCGCCTGGGGCGTACGCGACTCACAGACAGACGCGCACCTCTGGGGCGTCCTCGGCAGAGCCAGCTTCCGCCTGAACTGCCTCCTCGCCCGCTTTGCCGACGTCATCCTCTGCAACTCGCAGGCCGGACGCGACTACTACGCCGCCCGTGGTTATCCGCGAAATAAGATGAACGTCATTCCCAACGGCATCGACACCGAGAAATTCCAGCCGCAAGCCCGCACGCCATCCGCAGTGCGCACCTTTGGCCTCGTCGGCCGCATGAACCCGATGAAGGACATCGCCACCTTCCTCCGAGCGGCGGCGCTGGTGCCAGATGCCAAATTCATCATCGTCGGTTCCGGCGATGCCACGTATGAACGCCAGATGCGTGATCTTGCCACCCAGCTCGGTCTCGACAATCGCCTCACCTGGATGCCCGCGCAGAACGACATGCCCGCTGTGTATGCGCAGTTTGACTGCCTCGTAAACTCCAGCGCCTTTGGCGAAGGTTTTTCCAACGTCATCGGCGAGGCCATGGCCAGCGGCGTCCCCTGCATCGCCAGCGATGTGGGCGACAGCGCCTGGATCATCGGGAACAAGTCGCAAGTCTTTCCCGTGGGCGATCACGCGGCGCTCGCCCAATGCATGCGCAGTTTCAAGCCAAGCGACCCGCGAGAGCGCATCGTCGAAGAATTCAGCGTGGCCAAGCTCGTCGAGCGCACCACACGCCAGCTTTCCAAGAAAGTCCTCTGGCTCAGCACCGGCCTCGGCAGTGGCGGCGCGGAGATGATGCTGGTGCAGCTCATTCGCGGACTGCCGCAGTTTCAGCACGTCGTTGTCTCCCTCACCGCTGGCGGCAAACACGCCACGGCATTGCGCGAGGCTGGCATCCAGGTTCACAGCCTCGACATGCCTGCGGGCAAACCGACGCTTGGTTCCTTGTGGCGCTTGTTCAGGGTCGTTCGTGCCACCAAGGCGGATGTGATGATGGGCTGGATGTACCATGGCTGCTTCGCCGCGGTGCTCGCCCGTTTCATGCGTTTCAAAGGCGTGCCCATCATCTGGAACGTGCGCCAGAGCCTCTACGATCTGAAGCACGAGAAGCGCGGCTCCGCCCTCGTCATTCGCGCACTCACGTGGCTGTCCTGGATGACGCAGCGCATCACCTACAACACGCAAACCGGCGCACGTCAGCACGAAGCACTCGGCTTCCGTGCGGAGAAAACACAGCTTATTCCGAACGGCTTCGATCTCGCCAAATGGCAGCCTGGAAAACAGGTCGCTGGCCTCATCGGCCGCTTCGGTCGCAATGCGTCCATGAAGGACTATCCCACCTTCATCGCTGCCGCGAAAATCATCAGCGAGCAGCGCCCTGGCACGCAGTTCATCATCGTGGGTGCCGACACCGAGACGCTTGAAGTGCCGTCGTGCATCCAGCTTCTCGGCGAGCGCCACGATCTGCCCGCGCTCACCGCATCGCTGCACATCGCGGTGTCCTCTTCCGCCTTTGGCGAAGGTTTCCCCAATGTCGTCGGCGAGGCCATGGCCTGCGCCGTGCCCGTCGTCGCCACAGACATCGGCGACACCCGCTGGGTCACCGGAGACACCGGCCACCTCGTGCCTCCTGGCGATCCCGCAGCGCTCGCGCAGGCCTGCATTGAACTGCTCGATGCCGGCCCCACGCAGGATCTCGCAGCACGCGCACGCATTGAGCAGCATTTCTCCATCGACAGCGTGCTGCAGAAATTTGCAGCCCTGCTCCACTCGGTGACTGCGCCTTCCACTCAGGCAGAGGCGCCTTCACCGCTTCCTCTCGCCACTCCCCTTCCCCATCCCTGACCCACCATGTGCGGCATCGCAGGCTTCTTCAATCCTCCCTCGGCGCGTCCCTCCCACGAGATGAACGCCATCGTCACCGCGATGACGGACGCCATCATCCTGCGCGGCCCCGATGATGCAGGCGCGTGGGTGGAGTCCACCAGCGGTGTCGCTCTGGGGCATCGCCGCCTCTCCATCCTTGATCTCTCACCGCTCGGCCATCAGCCGATGAACAGCTCCGACGGCCGCTTCGTGCTCGTCTTCAATGGAGAGATCTACAACTTCCAGGACCTGCGCGCTGAACTCGAACTCCACGGCCACACCTGGCGCGGACATTCCGACACGGAGATCATGCTCGCCGCCTTCTGCCAGTGGGGCGTCATCGAGGCCACCAAGCGCTTCAACGGCATGTTTGCCTTCGCGGTTTGGGACAAGCAGGAGCGCGTGCTCCACCTCGCGCGGGATCGCATGGGCGAGAAGCCGCTCTACTACGGATGGATCGGCGAAACGTTTGTGTTTGCCTCCGAGTTGAAGGCCATTCAGCGCTTCCCCGGCTTCAATGCGAGCGTGGATCGTGAA
Source organism: Prosthecobacter sp. (assembly GCF_044226605.1). Taxonomy (GTDB): domain Bacteria; phylum Verrucomicrobiota; class Verrucomicrobiia; order Verrucomicrobiales; family Verrucomicrobiaceae; genus Prosthecobacter. The sequence goes on from NZ_JBGAGS010000001.1 coordinate 224,875, forward strand.
GCACTGACCTCGCTGCTGCGCTTCAATTACATCCCAGATCCGCTCTGCATTTACCAAGGCTTCCACAAGCTGCCACCTGCTGCCATGCTGAGCCTGCAAGCGCCCGCAGAGCGCCCCCGGCCCGGCTACTACTGGAGCCTGCCACACGCCGTGGAACGCGGTCTCGACAATCCTTTCACCGGCAGCGAAGCCGAAGCCATCGACACCTTCGAATCGATGCTCAAGAAAGCCGTGGGCATGCGCATGGTTTCGGATGTGCCGCTCGGTGCCTTCCTCAGCGGCGGCATCGACTCCTCGCTCATCGTGGCGATGATGCAGAAGCAAAGCGCCCGCCCCGTGCGCACCTTTACCATCGGATTCCACGAAAAACAGTACAACGAAGCGGAGATCGCCAAGAGCGTAGCCAACCATCTCGGCACCGAGCACACCGAAATGTACGTCACCGGCGAGGACGCGCTCAATGTCATTCCACAGCTTCCTTCGCTCTACGATGAACCCTTTGCCGACTACTCGCAGATCCCCACGCACCTTGTCTGCAAGATGGCCCGGCAGCACGTCACCGTGGCCCTGAGTGGCGATGCGGGCGATGAACTCTTCGGCGGTTACGAGCGCTACGCCATGGGCCGCAGCATCTGGAACAAATTTTCCTGGATGCCGCGACCGTTGAAGAAGCTCACAGCAGCCGCACTCACCCTCACGCCCCCTGGAGTGCTCAACAGCGTCGGTGCCAAGGTATTGCCCAAGAGCAAGCGCCACATCCCTGTGGGTGATAAATTGCACAAGCTGGCCGAAGTCGTCGCCGCTCCCGGCACGGAGGCGCTGTATCTCAATCTCATGTCCTACTGGAAAAACCCCACGGACATCGTCATCAACGGCAAGGACCCCGTGACCGCCCTCACCAATCCCAAGTCCTGGCCGCGTGTGAGCGACTTCACCCACCGCATGATGTACCTCGACATGGAGACTTATCTCCCCGGCGACATCCTCACCAAGGTGGACCGCGCCGCCATGGGCGTGAGCCTCGAAGGCCGCATCCCGCTTCTAGACACTGAGCTGATCGAGTTCGCCTGGCGCATCCCGTATTCGATGAAAGTGCGCGACGGCAAAGGCAAGTGGCTCATGCGCGAGACTCTCTATCGCCACGTTCCCAAAGCCATGATCGACCGCCCAAAACAAGGCTTCGGTATCCCCCTTGAAATCTGGCTGCGCGGCCCCCTGCGCGACTGGGCCGAAGACCTCCTCAGCGAATCCCGCCTCAAACGCGAAGGCTTCTTCCACCCCGCCCCCATCCGCCAGAAATGGCGGGAACACCTCAGCGGCACAAGGAACTGGCACTTCTATCTGTGGGACATCCTCATGTTCCAGGCGTGGCAGCAGGCGAACTTCAAGTAAAGCGCTTCATCCTGTCTCGAATCCAGCGCATTGAGGGCCTCTCGATGCACACAGAGACCACCCACGCGAGCAGCACCATGGCACCGATGGTAACTCCAAGGCGCAGCCACGCGTTCGGCGTGACAGCGCCAAGAGCATTCAGCAACACCAAGCCGATGTTTTGATGAATGAGGTAGAGCGGATAGGAAATGGCACCTAGAAACACGAGCGGCTTCACATTGAGGAAGGGAAGCCAGCCGGTGGTGGCCAGATGCAGCAGGAGGGCGAAGCCGACCACCAGCGGGAAATGCAGCGGGAAGGCTGCCTTCCACCACGCAATCGCCGCACAGGCCAGCAGCACCAGCGTGTGCCCCACACTCCAGGCACGGCGGCGGTGAGCATCGTAGAGGATCATGCCGACGCCAAACAGGTGGATGTAGTCGAGACTGGTGACCGCTTTGATCTTTCCGGTGAGGCGATAGAGCGTCGAATCTGCGCTCCCATGCGTCAAGATGCCATGGGCTGCCGCAGCCGCCGCGAGCCAGAGCAGCAGCAAGGGAATGGTGAGCTTTTTAAAAGCACCAAGCTGATGCAGGATGAGCATGGCGACATAGAACAGCAGCTCAAACTCCAGCGACCAATAGGCACCGTCGATCATCTGCGCCCGCACAAAGCGTGGCAGCATGGTGATGTTCCAGAGCGCATCGCGCGGCGTCACCTCCATGCCCGGCAGGCCCCAGTTTGCCGTGACGAGCAGCGTGATGGCGGCACAGGCCCAGAAGGTGGGATAAAGTCGTGAGAAGCGCCCGATGGCAAAATGCGTGGCCGAGCGGGCGCGGTCCAACGTCATGAAAATGACGAAGCCGCTGATCATGAAAAACAGATCCACCCCTGCACCGCCATGCGGGAACTGGAATGGAGGGTCATAGAGATGAAAGGTCCAGTTCTTGGCGATGCCGCTGGTGAAGTGAAACAGCAGCACCGCCATGGCGGCAATGCCACGCAAAGCGTCCAGTTCCGAAATTCGCAGCGTGGGATTGATGGACTTCATGGCAGGGCCGTTGGCAGTTTGAGCACAGGCGCAAGCTCGCGCGTGAGCACGATGTAGCCCGCTTTGGAAAGGTGCAGATGATCCTCCTGGTAGAGTTGCAGGCGTTGGTTGCCATCGGCTTCCAGGAAAGCCGCGGAAAGGTCGTGAAACTCCGCGTCGGGGCATTGCTTGAGCTGTTGGTTGATCTCGGCAATCCAGGGACGGATGGGCGATTCAACCTCATACACCGGCAGAAGGCCGAGCAGCACGATGCGTGAAGTGGCATGACGTGCATGGATGCGCTGCACGATCGTCTCGATGCCTTTGGCAGTGCCTGCGGCGGTGAAGTGTCGCCAGTAGTTGTTGATGCCGATCATGAGGACCACGGTTTCAGGCGATGGGCCTTCCAGAATGCCGTGCTCGATACGCCAGAGGACGTGCTGAGGCCCCTCGCCACCGATGCCGAAGTTGAGGGCCTTGGCGGGGGCGATGCGGGTGTCCCAGATGGTTTTGTCCCAGCTTTCGGTGAGGGAGTCGCCAATGAAGAGGATCTTGGCCTGGGACTGCTTCATGGTTTCGGCCTGCTGTTTGACGACGCCTTCCCAGTACGGAGTCGCGTCGCGGGGGGCGGGTTCCCATGGCACTTCGGCGGCATGCCCCCAGAAAGTGGAAAGACATAACAAGCCTAGAAAATATCGAAAAGCTAGCATTTCAGCCTAAAAGCTAAGGCCCTGCGCTCAGGAGATCAAGGGGTTGGGAGCTAATAAAGTAGTGCAGAGCTTTAGCTCGTTCTGGGTGGTTTGGGGGCTTTCCAGAGCGAGCTGAAGCTCTTAACTACTTTCGTATTCGCGCACGATGGCACCGAAACAGGCCTCCTGGCTGAAGCGGGATTCGGCGATCTGGCGGTGGTTGGAAGGGCGTCCATTGCCACAATCTGCCGCCCATTGCGCGATGACGCGCGAGAATGCGTCGGGATCTTCCTTGGGGGCGGACCAGCAGTGGGAGAGGCCCATCTCGGTGAAATCGAGATTTCCGGGGACCTGGCTGAGGATGACGGGGAGATCGCAGGCCAGGGCCTCCAGCACGGCGAAGGACAGGCCTTCGTAGCGGGAGGTCAAAATCATGCCGTCCAGGGCCTGATAGAAGGACAAAGGCTCGGACAAATAGGTCTGGCGGACGATGCGGGAACGGATGCCCAATTCACCCGCTAGTGTGTCGGATTCGGCAATAAGTTCGCCATCGCCGAGATGATAAAGCCACAAATCGGGGCGGGCTTGGGAGGCCTTGGCGAATGCCCGGTAAAGGGTCAGGGGGTCCTTTTGGAATGCCAGGCGGCCGACGGAGCCGAGCAGGATGGCACCATCGGGGACACCGAGGGAGGTGCGGATCTGCTGGCGCTTGGCCTTATCGGCGGGCTGGAAGCGGACGCAGTCCACGGGGTTCGGGATGAGGCGGAGGCGGGGCTGGGGAATGTGGAGGGTGTCTGCGGCGAAGGCTTTCTCCCCTTCGGAGAGATTGATGGTGGTGCCGACGCGGCCGAGGAGGGTTTCGACGGCGTTGAAGACCCGGGCTTTCATTCCGCCTTTGCCGGAGAGGCCGTAGTAGGCGTGGGGGGTGTAGAAGATGGGCTGGCGGATGCCGAGGAAGGGCAGTGCGCGGGCGAGTGCTCCGGCTTTGGAGCTGTGGGCGTGGATGACGTCTGGCCGGGACTGCTGCACGAGTTTGCGCAAACGGAGGATGGCTCCCACATCGCCGGGGCCGGGAGAGTTGCTGACAGCGAGGTTGGTGGTCATGCCGCCGGCGGCGGAGACTTTGGCGACGAGTTGCGTGAGGCGGTCCGAGCCGCGAACGTCGGAGTAGGCGAGGTGAACGCGATGGCCGTGCGAGAGCAGAAAGGACGCGAGGGCCTCGACGTGCCGAAACACGCCATCAACGCCGGGTTCGGTGACAAGGAGGACTTGCATCGACGGAGGTCATTCTTCTTCGTCTGCTGTGGCCTTGCCACCAAGGATGATGCCGCGTTTGGTGGAGGCTACGAAATCGGTGAAGGCGGCGGCTTCGGGGGTGAGGTCTCCGGCGCGGAGTTCCTCGACGGCCTGGGCGTTGTTCAAGCCGCAGCGGTAGACCTTGCGGAAGGCCTCGCGCAGGGAGCGCATCTGCTCGCGGGAGAAACCGGCGCGTTGCAGGCCGACGATGTTGAGGCCACGGGCGCGGGCGGGGTTGCCATCGGCGGTGCAGTAAGGCGGGATGTCCTGCACGACTTTGGCGCAGCCGCCGATGATGGAACGGGTACCGATGCGGCAGAACTGGTGCACGGCGGTGAGGCCGCCGATGATGACGTGGTCTTCGACAACGACGTGGCCGGCGATCGTGCCGTTGTTCGAAAAGATCACGTGATTTCCCACGATGCAGTCATGCGCGATATGCACGTAGGAGAGGAAATTGTTGTGGCTTCCGATGATCGTTTTGTCGCCGGGGGAGGTGGCGCGATGGACGGAGCAGAACTCGCGGAAGGTGTTGTTGTCTCCTACTTCGAGCCAGGTGGGTTCGGCCTTGTACTTCAGGTCCTGGGTCTGCTGGCCGATGGAGCCGTAGGCGTAGAACTTGTTGTTCTTGCCGATCTTCGACGGCCCCATGACGGTGACGTGATGCTGAAGCCAGCAGCCGTCCCCAAGCTCCACATCCGCGCCAATGATGCAATACGGCCCGATGTGGACGTCTGCCCCGATCTTGGCGGAGGGATCAATGATGGCGGTCGGGTGGATCGAGGCTGGCATGCGTGAACAGATTTTTTAGCGGTCCACCACGCTGAACATCAGCTCGGCTTCGGAAACGACCTGGCCATTGACGCTGCAACGGCCGATGCCGCTGGCGATGCTGCGCTTGGTCTTGAGGATTTCGGTTTCGATGATGAGGGTGTCTCCGGGAAGGACGGGGCGGCGCCACTTGACGTTGTTGGCGCTCATGAAGTAGCCGATCTTGCCCTGATTGCCGGGCATGCGCAGGAGGACGATGCTGGCGACCTGGGCCATGGCCTCAAGCTGAAGCACTCCGGGCATGATGGGGTGGCCGGGGAAGTGGCCCTGGAAGAAAGGCTCGTTAATCGTGACGTTCTTCATGCCGGTGCACTTCGACTCGCCTTCGAAACCGATGATGCGGTCCACCAGCAGGAAGGGATAGCGGTGCGGCAGGATGCTCATGACCTCGTTGATATCGAGGACTGCTTCGCCGCTCGGAATGTTCACCGGGGCGGGCACCATGCTGCGCATCTGATTGTACTGCGCGACGATGGCGCGGGCCAGTTCTGTATTCGGGCCGTGGCCGGGGCGCACGGCGATGACGTGGCCGAGGATGCGTTTGCCGGAGAGCATAAGGTCGCCGACGATGTCGAGGATCTTGTGGCGGACGAATTCATCCGCAAAACGCAGGGGCTGCTTGGAGAGAAGGGTATCGCCACGGATGACGACGGCGGCTTCCAGCGTGCCGCCCTTGATGAGGCCCTTCTCCATCAGCGGGGCGATGTCCTCGTAGTACACGAAGGTGCGCGCGGCGGCGATTTCCTTCTCGTAGGTCTCGGGCGTGATCTCGGTGCTGAAGTACTGCGTGAAGCGGCCGCCGGGGCCGACGTTGGTGCAGGAGATGCGGAATTTTTTATCGGGGACGATGGTCAAAATCGTGCCGTCGCGGGTCTCCTGGTAGATGGGCTCGCGCACTTCGAAGAACTTGCGTGCTTCTTTCTGCTCCTGCAGTCCGGCGGATTTGATCAGCTCGACAAAGGGCATCGAGCTGCCATCGGCGATGGGTGGCTCGTTGGCGTCCATCTCGATGATGGCATTGTCCACGCCCATGCCCGCGAGTGCGGAGATGACGTGCTCGACGGTGTGCACATTGACGCCGCCCTCGGAGATGGTGGTGGCGCGCTCGACCTTCTGGACTTTTTCGACGAGGGCCGGGATGAAGGGCTTGTCCTCCAGGTCGATGCGGCGGAATTTGAAGCCGAAGTTCTCCGGGGCTGGCTGAAGGGTGAGGGTGACCTGCTCGCCGGTATGCAGCGAGGTGCCCTTCATGGAGACGGGCTTGGCGAGAGTGTGCTGACGGTCGGAGGCTGCCATAGGCTGGGAATCCGTTCGTTAGCGTCGTGCCCCGGCAGGGTCAAAGGGAAATGCAGGGGGAGGGTGTCCCCTCTTTAGGCTAGGGTTCGTTCACCGGTGACAGGAGTGGCGCAGCCCCTGCGGATGCGGCACGTTGGGCTGAGGGTGGCGACTCGATGTGCTGGATCACGGCATCGAGCCACCAGCGTGTGCTGTCTGACGCTGTCTCACGGGCAATCCTGAGGGCGGGGAGAATGCTGCTGCCCTGGCTGCGGAGTCGGCGTGCGGCGGACTCGCTGGCATCGAGATCGTCACCGCCGAGCTTTTGGATGAGGGCATTCGTTTCGGCGATGGCGGCGGCTTCGATGGTGACCTTGAGTTTGACGCTAGCTTTGGCGGGAGTGAGGTCGGCATTGTAGGCCAAGACTTCAAATTCATGCGGGCCGGGAAGAAGGCCGATGATGGCGCGCTCTTTTTGATCGGTAGCCAGGGACCACGCGCCGCCATCGATGCGCCAGGTGTGCCATGCGCCGGCACCAAAGGTGAGGTGCGCAGTATCGGCCTGAACTTTTGTCAAAGCTGCCACAGTCTCCGGCAGAGGGAGGCGGGAGCGGACAGCGAGGTGAAGCCCGCCCTGCCAGCCGAATCTGAGGCGCAGGAAGGCATTTCCGTTTAAGTCCGAACGCACATCATAAAGATGCATGCCAGCAAGGGCAGGAATGGACTCGCCCGGCTGCAACATGGGCACCGTGCAGCCGGGAATGCTTTTCCAAAATCCACCCGCTTTATCCGTGAGCCAGCAGACGCCATAACGATCATAGGCCGTGCTGGTAATCTTTAACACCGGACAGTCAGACGGGGGTGAGATCTCCTGATAGCGATAGATGTTATCCTCCACCTCGGGCTCGTCTTCGGTGCTCTGCCACCGGCCTTCCGGCACGAGTTTCCAGCGGCGCCCGCTGATGGCCACAGAAAGCTGCGGCCCCGCGAAGGATAAGGAACTGGTAAACCGCGCATCTGGACCAGCGACATCGGCGAGGGTCCAGTCCCGCCATCGATGCCCGTCAAAGTGATGCAGGGAGCCTGCCTTGCGCATAAAAGCGATCTGGCATGGAGTCTCCGTGGAGGAGATGGGAGCCAGACTGGGAAAGTCCCGCAGCTTGAGAGCATCTCCAGGGTGCATCTTTGCGGTCAGGGCCGCCTGCAAGCTTTCGAAGACAGACCATTCGCGGGTGGCGAAATCGCACACGGCAGCCGCGCCTTGATGCATGGGAACAAGCCAGCCTTGGTCGTGCGAGTCGGCCACGAAGGCATGATCATTCATGGTGCTGAGAGCCTCAGGCACTTTGAGCGTCTGCCAGCGGCCGTCTTCCCAGCACTGAAAAGCGCCATCCGCCAAGCGGCCCCAGATGCGCCCCTGAGAGTCCTCCAGGAGCAAGGAGAGTGTCTCCAGCCTGTCCACGCGCAGCGCAGCTGGTTCCACAGGGAGCTGGTTGAGGGAAAGCAAGTGAACTTTCCCCGTCCGACGGTCCAGCACGGCAAGCTCCGAGTCTCCAGACTGTGCCAGCTCCCGTGGCTCGCTCACATCCAGACCATGACGCCAGTCGACGCGGCGAAGTGGCAGCTTGGGATCGTAAGGAACGAAGGCGAGGCAGGTGCCGGCGCAGGTCCAGAAGCCATCCCGGGCCTGGATGACCGGCCGGTCCGTCCAGCCAAATTCCGGCTCGGCATCCAGCTTCCAAGTCCGCAGCTCGAGCGTGGAGTCGTGAAGGCTGAAAAGTGCACTGGTGCGTTTCAGCGGATCGTAAAAGCGCTGCTCGGAAAACACCATCTGTCCATTGAATGCCATTGAGCCTTCGACGGTGGTCTCGGTGGGACGCGGCGTAGTGATGAAGTGCCATCCGGAGCCGGCGGAGAATATGCGCTCGACATATTTCATCTCGTCTCCAGTGCCCTGAAACGAAGTGACGTGGTGCTTTTCGTCATCAAAGTCGAACCAGCCGGTGCCAGCCACCGCAATGGCGAGATGGCCGTCCTTCCAGGGAGCGAGGACGGAAATGGGCTGCTCGGGAGAAGCGCCAGGAAACTGCTGCAGACGGAGCTGCTTGTTTGCCAGCCTGCCCATGCCACGCAGACGCCACATCCAGTCCACCGACCGCATGGCGGGGCACCAGAGCCAGACGCTGCCGCGCGCATCTTGCACCGCCTGCACTTGCAGGACATCGGTCCGCGGAGAGCCGTCATCATTCTTTTTTGGGGGTATGAAGAGCTTTTCATCAAGCGTGATGTGCTCGGGCTGGGCACCGGCTTTGGGAATGCAGAAGAGCTCGCGACTCGCGGCGGTGACGAGCATGCCCCCTTCTGCCAGCGGCAGCAGCAGAGGCTGGGGCAGCCTGGCCGGACCGCTGACGATGACCTGATGAGATGTCGTTGTGTGACGGCTGAGGGCGTGCACGTCCTCCCTTGCTTCATCCCGCCAGAGACAGGCGACACTGCCATCGCTGAGACGCGCGATCTGCAACGCACGCAGCGTCTCTGGAAAGTTCTTGGGCGTAACGAGTGACCACCTGCCCTCCTTCAACAGCGCCAGACGCGCGCCCTGAGAGCCAAAGATGCCCCAGACGTGATGCTCTCCATCGGCAACGATGGACATGATGCGATCCCGGCTCTCTTCGTCCGAGTCGTCCTCCGCCGAAGATGCGATGCCGACGATAACTGGCCTGACGAACTCAGCGGGTGCTGCCATTGTCAAGAGCAGCCAGACCAGCAGACACGCAGTGAAAATGCGGCCCATAACTCACCACGAATAATGAACTGTGTAGGTGATGGTCTTTTCCTCGCCCGCTTTGAGCGGGATGCGGAACTCGATGGTCTGGGCGTCGGTCTTGAGATGGGTGTTGCTGGACTCGCGGATTTCCCAGTTCGTCCAGCGGTAGAGATGCTCGACGACGCGGATTTCGACGGCTTCGTCCTGCTTGCGATTGCGCACTTTGATCTCGAAGGTTTCGTCCACCCAGTGATTGCCGTTGTCGCTTTTGTAGTTGGTGCGCTTGCGCTCGCCGACGAGATCGAAGGCATTGCCGGTGTAGAGGCGCAGGGTTTCATCGCGGGCGGTGTGATCGATCACGTCTTCGCCAACGAACTGGAGCCTGCCGTCATCGTCCTGACGATAGAAGCGCACCCTGCCTTTTGGCAGCGGCATGCCGAGGTGATTTGCAGCGCTGTTTTTGATCTCGCGCATGACCCAGACCTTGGGGTTGCTCAGAGCGCCGTAGTTTTCGTCGTGCCGAATGTTTTCCATGCGCGAGCCACGGTAACGATTTTGATCGATCTGAACGCCATCGTAGATGTAAAGGCGCTGTGACTTGACGCCTGCGGTGCGGACAAACTCGATTTGTTTCGTTTCACGGTCATGCAGGGTGGAAGGGAGAGGCAGCGAGTAGAGATGGAATTCATCGAAGGCTTTTTCGGTGACCTGCGGACGGCTGCCATTGGCCGTTGCAAAGGCCACGATTTCGTTCATGCCATAGCTCCGCGCGTCAGCATTCTGCAGCTTTGCCACATCGCCCGCGATGAGCTGCAGCTTCGCATCCTTGAAGGTCTTGCCGCTTTGATTGTCGAGGGTGACCCAGCCGGTGAAGTCGATGAGATCTCCCTTCTCGGGGGAGACGACGTTGTAGTCGGCCTCCCAGCCCATGCCGCCGGTGACGTAGCAGAGCTCGGCGTCGAGCTTGGCGGGTTTGTCGGTGTGAATGCGCCAGTCGAGGGTAGGCTTGAGGATGGTGTCATCTGCGAGGGCGGGAAAGAGCGGCTCTCCGGGGAGGGAAAACTGGAGCTGGCCATCCACCTCGATGACGGGTTGCGAGGTGCCCTGAGCCATGACAGACTGGCTCTGGTAGTAGCGGCTGCCGTAGCGCTGCATGGCCTGCTGATTGTGCATGACGTAGCCGCTGCGAATGATTTTTCCTTTCACAACGCGGTCGGGCTTGTTGGGCTCGCGCACGAAGAAGTCGATGACCTTGCCTTCGTTGAGATTAAGGAGAAGGCCGGAGGTGACGGGATCGGCACGGTAGTTTTGCTCGACGATGCTGAGCTTGATGCCGGTCTTGGGATCGCGCAGAATGACGGAATCTGGTTCGAGATGCGCGGTGGTATCGGCAAAGCGCACTTGATTGACGCCCTGCTGCAGATCGAGGGGAACGACGTCACGGACGACGCCGAAGTTTTGATTGTAGATGGTGAGCGAGGTTTCAGCGCGGACATGGAGAAACGACGCGAAGAGGAGGAGGCCGGGTAAGAGGGTTTTCATGAGTTGGGTGGAGTTTAGCCGTAGGAGGCGGGTGGATGTCAATGATGTGATGACGTGGAGGGGGCATGGTGTCTTGGGGAGGAGGGATTGGCCGAAAGAGGAAAAAAGGGGAAGGATTTTGGAGGTTTTGCGGGAAAGAGGGCGCTGCCTCTTTTGGCAGAGGAGCCGAGCGGAGCGAGACAGACGAACGAAGTGAGTACGGAGGGTGAGCGGAGCGAATCAATAAGGAGCAAGGGAATAGCCGGAGATTTGCGTCGCAAAGATTTGGAGAACGCGGAGAAGAGCAGCCTTGTTTTTCAAACCAGACGGCAATCTGTTTTGCAGGCTCGCCGGTTTGGCGTCGAGAGATCTGACTGTCTCGAAAGTGCTTTTCGCCAAAGCATCCGACTGCGAGGATGTTCGCACGGCATGGTGCTTGCGACACGCTCGCAGACGGGCGGGCTTACGCCACACCCATCCTACGAACATCGTGCGCAACGATGGGCTTGTGCGCACGACGCAGGCCGTACCTCCGGGGAGAGGAGTATGAGTAAGAGCAGGATGAAGAACGCCTGACTCAGCGGTGGTTTAACGCGGCCTTACTTCTTGCCGATGCACCAGAGGTTTTTGTAGCCGCGGATGAACAGGTGGCCGTCGCTGACGGCGATGGAGCCGATGATTTTTTCGCCGAGGGAGTTGGTGGAGAGGAGTTCGAATTTGGGGGCGGCTTTGAAGACGAAGCAGTCGCCGATCTGATTGGCGGCGTAGCATTTGCCATCGGCACTGAGGACGAGGGAGGACCAGTTGTTGCCTTTGAGTCGCTCCTGAAAAACCATCTGGCCGGTTTTGAGATCGCGGCATTCGGCGATGCCGCCGTCGCTGAGGATGTAATGATAACCGTTATGCACGACGCCGCTGCCGATGCGCTGGCTGACTTTGGGAAGCTGCCAGACGCGGTTCTTCTCCGTTACGTCACCAGAGCCGCCGGCTTTGACCGCGAGAGCGGCGCCGTTGTAGCCGCTCATGGCGATCATGACGCCATCGGCATACAGAGGGGAATTGTAAACGAGGTCGGTGAGGCCGGCGGAGGTCCAGAGTTCTTTGCCAGAGAGCGGATCAAAGGCGCAGGCGCGGCGTGGAAAGCACATGAGGAGTTCATCGCGTGCGCCGACTTTGCGCAGGAGGGGATCGGCCCAGGAGCCGAGCCATTTTTTGCCCTCCCCTTCCCCGGAGGCGCCGCCGGGTTCTTTGTGCTGCCAAAGGGTTTTGCCGGTCTTTTTGTCAAAGGCATAGAGCACGGTGTTTTCACCGGGGCCGAAGTTCAGGAAGACGCGATCGCCTGCGATGACGGGCGAGGTGCCATTGCCCCAGATGTGATGCTGCTTTCCGAGATCGGTGCGCTTCCAAATCTCTTTTCCCTTCATGTCGTAGCAATAAACGCCGGCGGAGGCGAAGAAGACGATGATGCGCTCGCCATCGGTGGCGGGCGAGGCGGAGCAGTAGGGATTGGTGCCGTGAGTGAGCTCTGGCTCCTTGTAGGTGATGCCCGCCTCCCACACTTGCTTGCCGGTCTTTTTGTCAAAGCAGAGCAGCAAGCGCTTTCCTTCCTTCTCGATGGCCTGGGTGATTAGCACCTTGTCTCCCCAGACGACGGGGGTGGAGTTGCCACGGTCTGGCAGCGCCACTTTCCAAACGACGTTTTCCGTCTGACTCCATTTTTCGGGCAGACCTGATTCGGTGGTGGTGCCGTCTCCATTCGGTCCGCGCCACATGGGCCAGTTCTCAGCATGCAACGCGGCGATGGGACCCAGGGCGAGGCTCAGCAGGAGGACGAGTTTCATAAGAGGGAGAGGTGGGTGGAAAAAATGACGGCACTATTTGGCGGCAACCTTGTAACCGACATAAGCGGTGGAGCTGATGCCGAGGAGGGTGGTCAGGTAGGGATCGAAGGTGGGCATCTGCCAGTCGGCGAGACTTTGCCAGATGAAGACGAGGCCGAGAACTCCATTCCACACGAGCAGCTGGAGGCGTGAGATTTCCGCCTGTCCGCCTTCGGAGACGATGTCTTCGAGGAAACTGCGATGGGGAGCAGGTGCGCTGCCGCCGACAAAGGAGGAGGCGAGCAGAGTGCCGCCATTGATACCAAGGAGGAGCGGTGCGGAGCCGGAGAGCACATCCATCTGGGCTTTCATGGCCCAAAGGAAAAGATAGCAGCCGGTGCAGATGGCGAGCCACCAGGCGAAAACGACGCGGGAGGCGCTCCAGGGGCTTTTCGTCCAGTCGGTGATGACGGGATCATTCTCCGGCAGGGAGGCGCGGAGAGTACCGGTCTGCATGGAGACGAGGATGATGAGCCAGAGCACGCCTGCCAGCGCGGCCCAGGCGATGGAGCGCATGAGCACGGGACGCAGCGGCAGCGCGACGACGCTGTCGTGCTCGAGCGTGCCGCCATTGACCACGGTGGCCATTTTGAGGGAGGTGATTTTGCCATTGTCGTCCGAGGTACGCATGGCGACGGTGATGGCGGCCTTGCTGTCCACGCCATAGGTGGACACGAGATCGCGCCACTGCTCCTCCTCTGTGCTGGAGGGTGTGAGGCGGCGGAAGAGAAGGATATTGAGCGTGTCGTCGTCGGTCTGGCCTTTGAGCGTACCGGCGGCGAGGGTGCTGTGGCCTTTGGCATCCGGCTTCATGCTGGTGAACTCGCGCCCACCAATGGTGAGGCAGAGATTGCGCCGGCTGGACTCGAGCCAGGACTGGAACTTGAGCTTGTCATCGCGGAGCTTCTGCTCCCAGCGGACGCCGCGCTCCGCCAGGAAACGGGTGAAGGTTTCCACATTGTGAGAAAGGGTTTCGGTGATTTTGAAGTTGCCGAGGAGTTCGGGCTTCTGCTGCACGTACTCGAGGAGCCTGGCCTGAAAGGTGAGCATGCTGGGGGTGACGATGACGGGGGCGAGCTCGGGACGCTTGTCCGTCTGGCTGTGCACATCTGCATCTGCAAACATCTGCTCCAGCGAGGCGGGCTCGGGCACGCCTGGCTTGCCGATGAGGCGCGGGTCAACGATGATCTCGCGCAGCCATTTGCGGAAGCCGGCTTCCTGCGCGGCGCTCTGGACGCGGCCTTTGTTGGCGCGCAAAGAGAGGTAGGTGCGATAGGTGGCGGGTGTGAAGCCGGAGTCTTTGAGAAGGGCTTCATTTCCCTCCGCGCGGTCCATGAGCCAGCCGTCAAAGTTGCGCACCCAGACGGTGAGCATGGGCGGCATGAACACGCCGCGTGCGCCGTCCATCTGCTCGCCTTTGTCCGCGCATTCGCCGAGGCGTGCAGCGAAGACGACCTGAGAGGGAACATCGGGTCCCACGGGCACGACGACTTCGCCGAGAGGCTTGATGATGATCATGCCGCTGTTGAACAAGGCATGAAGGCCGAAGACGATCAGCGGGACGGTGATGAGGGCGAGGAAGCTGAACTTGGGATTGAAGGTGCCGGGGGCGAGGAGTACTCGCAGGCGCTGGATGAGCTCAGTGAGACGCTTGTTTTTGACACGCACTCCCGAGGGCGGCGGAAGAACGGCAGGCGTGGGCTGCGGCGAAGGAGAGGGCGGAGGCGTCACGTCGTTGCTCATGGGATGTCGAATCGTGGATGGGGTCGTGTTACTGCCAGTGGTGCAAAGGGGTGTCTGCGCCGAGGCCGCCGAATTCCTGCAGCAGGCGGGCCACCTCGGTCTGGAAGACTGACAGGTCCGGCGCGGTCATGGCAAGCCTTGTTTGTGGAAAAATAACGTAGGTCACAGTGACATCATCAGCCGCACTGTTTCGCCCGGAAGCTTTGGGGTTGATGGCCTGCGCGACCCTTTGCGAAGCCTCGCCCATTTTGGCATCGCCACCTGTGTCGCCAACGACGCAGGGGTATACTTTGCCACCGGCGATGACGGCGACGAAATCTCCCACCTGCACGCTGAAGGGCTGCTTCAGGCGGTCCGGCCAGGTCTGCGGAACGACGATGAAGGGATCGAGACTGCCAACGAGAGAGCGGCGCGTGCGAAGGTCTTCGTCGTAGTATTTGGCGCGGCGGTCGAGGCTGGAGATGGTTTCATCGAGCTGCTTTTGCAGGGACTGCCAGATGTAGCCGTGATCCTGAGCGGCCTCCTGCGAGACCTGCTGACGGAAGCCACGCAGCTTGGTGAGAGTGTCCGCGTAGTATTGCACGAAGGGATTGGCAGCCTGCTGACCGGGAGACTGCGCCCAGGAGTAGGCGAGGAGCGGCTGGAAGCTGCGGGAGATGCGGGCGTCATCGTAATCCTGCAAACGGGCGAGGCGCACGGGGTCGGTGCCGTCTGTGTCCACGTCCATGTCTGACTGGAAGAGCACTGCTTTTCGGCCGGTGGCGGGAGCGGTGAGGTGGAGCACGGTGGCGCAGTCGAAGTAGTCGTCCGTGCTCATGGTATCGCCGTCTTTGATGGCGCTGATCTTGGCATCGTAGAAGGATTTGAACTTGGGGGAGACCTCGGCGCTGCTGAGGAGTCCGGCGAGTTGTGGGAGGGCTGAGGAGAGGCCGGGGTTGAGCTTTTCGAGCGCCTCGATTTTTGTCAGTGCGCGAGGTCGAAGGACCGAGACGGTCTTTTCGACATGCAGGTAGGCAGGTGAGGTGGATTTTTTGACGGGCAGAGATTCGGTATCGCCCACGACCCATGCAGGGAGGCCTGGGGTTGCCACAGACACTTCCTGCGACTGCTTTTTGGAGCAGCCGAACAAAGGGGCGAGAAACATCAGCAGAAAAAGGGAACGCGGCATGATCATGGGTGCGATGAGAGGGGAAGGCAGCGCATGCTTCGGTCTGTTTGGTGCTGACGTCGATGCAAAACAGATGTTCTTGATCATGCGGGAAGATGTGGGCTTGCACATGAAGGAAGCATTTTTGTAATTTCACCCGAACCATGGTGCACGCGAATCGAATCCTTCTTTTGGTGGCCAGCGCCGTGGCGTATGCGTTTGCCTTTCCACCCCATGGCTGGTGGCCGCTGGCACTGCTCAGTGTAGGAGTGCTGGCGGGCCTGCTGCATGGAGCGCGTCCCATGCATGGGCTCATGACCGGCTACTGGTGGGGCATGATCGCTTTTGGCACGGGGCTGTCGTGGCTGTGGCAGCTGTTCGGGCCGTTTAGCCTTTTGCTCTGGGGCATTCTGGCGGTGTTTCCGGCAGCGTTTGGCTGGCTGATCTGCCTAGCGCAGCAGCGCGGGGTGACCGCAGGGTGGCGGCTGGCGTTTTTCACTGCGGTGGCCTGGACGGGGACGGAGTTTGTGCGGTGCGAGGTGATGCCGCTGAAGTTTCCCTGGATGCATCTGGGGCTGGCGCTGGAACCGTGGCCGCTGGTGTCAACAGTGGGGGTGTATGGACTGGGGTTTGTGTGCATGCTGACGCTGGCTGCGGCGCTTTTCAGAGCGAAAGCCGGGTGGGTGGCTTTCGGAGTGCTGATGATCGTGCAGATTGATACGCTGGTGGTTTCGAAGCGGACTCCGGGGCAGTCGCAGATCAAGGTCGTCGCGGTTCAGGCGGAAGGAGCTGCCACGGGCACTTACATGTCGCTGGCCAAAGAAGGAGCTGCTGATGACACGGAGCTCATCGTGTGGCCGGAGTACACCATTCCCATCGATGTTCGCAACGTGGCCAGGAGCGAGCTGGAGAAAGTGCAGGCGTTTGCCAAGGAACGCGGGGCGCTGCTGGTGTTTGGCACGCAGACACGTCTCGAAGGGCCTAAGTGGCAGAACACAGCACTGACCATCGACGGCACGAACGTGCTGGGAGAGCATGGCAAGAACCACACGGTGCATTTCTTCAACGATGGCGAGCACGGCAAGACCGCACTGCCGGTGGTGACACCGCTGGGCAGAATCGGTACGCCGATCTGCTTTGACTGCGACTTCCAGGATGTGGTGCGGCGGATGACGCTGGAGGGGGCTGAGTTTTTTGCAGTGCCTTCCATGGACGCCGCAAGCTGGTCGGAGCGGCAGCACATCATGCACTCGCAGCTGTTCCGGGTGCGTGCTGCGGAGAACCGCCGCAGCATGGTGGTGGCGGCGTCCTCGGGGGTTTCGCAGATCATCGACTCTCACGGCCGGGCGATGAAGTCGCTGGGAGCATTGAAGACGGGCATCCTCAGCGGCGCGATTGAGCGGCAGACGGATCTGACATTTTATACCAGGCTGGGATGGCTGATTCCGTGGGTGGCGCTGGGCGTGCTGGTGATGTGGACGGCACTGCTGCTGGGATTTGTGAAACGGAGGACGAGAAACTGATCACTTTCGTTTCTTTGCCTTCCCGGGCCGAGGGGGCCACTCTGAGCCGTCCTTGAGGTTGATCCGCGCGGCTGGCATCGTGGGATGAATGTCTGCCCCGGTCAGTCTGGCTGAGGTCTCCGCGTCTGGAGGGGAGATTTTTTCTCCGGCAGCAAACTGCTTCTGATGCTGCTGCAAGAAGGCGAGCCAGGCAGCGCGAATGGCAAAGCGCTGCTCGCGGGTGAAGTTGGAGTTGCCACTGCTGCCTGAGGAGGCGGGAAGACTGATGGTGCCGCGAATCAAGGCGCTGATGGCAGTGTGCATGCATTCCTTGTCGGGAATGGCGGCGGCCCAGGCCTGCCAGAGGGGCAATCCGCCGCCGCAGAGAAGCGCCGCGTGGTGAGCCTCTCTCTGTAAGAAGCTCTCGTGCTCGAGTTCGACGATCTGCGCCAGAGGGCGGGCAAACTCCGCGCGCTTTGACTCACCTGCGACTTTGCATGCGATGCGCAGCACCCGCAGATCGTCGTCATCAAGCGCCTTCAGCACCATCTTGGCAGCGGCATCATTCAGTGGCTGCGGAATGGCCTGCAGGGAGCAGATTTTTAGCGCGGGCTGACCGTGCTCCACCGAATCGAGCATGCTGTTTTTCCATTTCTCACCCTTTGGCTTTGGCACCTCTTTGTCAGCAAGCTGGCGCAGCCACGCCACCTGGTGCGCGGTGCCGCCATTGCCGTTCTCCAGGCGCCAGCCGCGCTTGCGCATGCCATCCAGAATTTCCAGCAGGAGGCCTTGTGGCCCTGGCAGGTCCAGGCTGTTCGGCTTCCACCCCGCAGGGAGCGGATACTGCCGCGAAAAGGATTGCTCCAGGACGTCCAGCACCTGCGGCGCATGTTCCGGACGTGCGCGCGTTTGCAGGATCTGGGCCGCGGTTCGCACCACCGAGACTGAGTCGTGCCAGAGGAGCTTGAGGGAAGATTGAAGCAGGGGCTTCTCAAAACGCGCGTCCCAAGAGGCTGGCAGCAGCGGGTCGATCTGATACTCGGAGCCCCAGTAGAAGCCCTGCGCGGGTTTGCTGCCGTCTTCAAGAGAAGGCAGGCGGCGAAGGATCTGCACGGCACTGGTTTCAACGACATCGGCAGAGGCGTGATCGAGCAAGTCCAGCAGTGCCTGCGTGGCTTCCTGTGTGGTCATATGGCCGATGCCCTTCATGGCAGACTTTGATCCGGCCCTGGCATGCGGAATGAGCAGGGGCAGGTAGAGCGGATGGCGCAGGACGCAGAGCGTTTTATCGAGCTCCATCTGAAGTTTCAAGGCATCCGATGTGTCACTGGGCGGGACGGCGGGCTGGCGGGCAAAGGCGGCATCGATGTAGCGTTTCGCTTCGTCCTCAGTCGGAAGCACGACTTTCACTGTCGCCTTCGCGATCGGATGAGGATGAAGCGGATCGAGCTTCCAGCCGAGATCATGCCCAGCAGTGACGGTGTATTCTCCCGCCTGCTGGAAACTAACGTAGCAGTCCAGCGGGAAATCCACTTCTCTGCTGGCACCGGGAGCGATGGTGTATGGAACTGAGATGCCGCCGCCGCCGAAGCCATAGGCCTCTCGTGGCAGTTCGGTGAGCATCTTTCCAGCGGCATCATGCACACGCACCTTCATGCGCTGGGGGTAGCCGGTGCTGCGGTAGTCACCGCCGGGGGTGATCTCGAAGGGCTCTTTGCCGTCATTGTGCACCACGAGTGCGGCCGGGACTTCCTGGCCGAGGATGACGGACTCAGGAAGGCGGAGGGTGACTCTCGCGTGGTTGGGGACAAATTTTTTGGTGGGCCAGTATTGATCCAGTGGCAGCGGGTCCTCAGCCAACAACGGAAGGCAGACACCGAGGAGCAGAGGCAGCGCGAGGTTCATTTTCATGATGGACCTCAGGATAGCGGAAGTGGCTGGGGGGATGTCAAGGCACGGGGTGGGCATTGAGGAGGTGTCGATCGTGAACTTTGCACGGCCAACGACGTGGTCAGATAAGACAGGATTTAAGACCCTGCGAAAGCGGTAGCTGCGATGCAGGCTTGCGCCTTGCATCTGCGCGACCGCACTCCAAAACGTTGCCGCGCAGCTCGGGCGTACAAAAAATGGCTGCCGGCATCTTTGAGAGGAAGATGCGCGGCAGCCACGGAATCGCAGAACTAGATCAGTCTTCGCCGCCGGCAGCGAGCTGCGCGATGACGTTGATGTCTTCGAGGGTGGTGGTGTCTCCTTTGATGAGTTCGCCGGCGGCGATCTGCTTGAGGAGGCGGCGCATGATTTTGCCGGAGCGGGTCTTCGGCAGTGCGGCCGCGAAGCGGACTTCATCGGGAGTGGCGACGGGGCCGATGACTTTGCGGACGTGCTTCTTGAGTTCTTCGCCGAGGTCGCGGTTGGAGGTGACGCCTTCCTTGACGGTGACGAAGCAGACGACGCCCTGGCCTTTCATTTCATCCGGACGACCGACGACAGCAGCCTCTGCGACGGCGGGATGGGAAACGAGAGCGCTCTCCACTTCGGCGGTGCCGAGGCGGTGACCGGCGACGTTGAGCACGTCGTCGATACGGCCGATGATCCAGAAATTCCCCTGCTTGTCGCGACGTGCTCCGTCGCCCGCGAAGTACCAGCCTTTGAAGTCGCCCCAGTAGGCGTCCTGGTAGCGCTTCTTGTCTCCCCAGATGCCGCGGAGCATGGAAGGCCAAGGTTTGCGAATGACGAGCTTGCCCTGCTCATTCACGCCGACCTCTTTGCCGAGGTCATCAACGATGGCGGCATCGACGCCGAAGAAGGGCAGCGTGGCGGTGCCGGGAGTGGTGGGAGTGGCGCCGGGCAACGGGGTGATCATGTGGCCGCCGGTTTCGGTCTGCCACCAGGTATCGACGATGGGGCAGCGACCGCCACCGACTTTGTTATGGTACCACATCCAGGCTTCGGGATTGATCGGCTCGCCAACGGTGCCAAGCAGGCGCAGGCTGCTGAGGTCGTGCTTCTTGAGCCATTCGTCTCCCCACTTCATAAAGGCGCGGATGGCGGTGGGTGCGGTGTAGAAAACGGTGACGGCGTATTCTTCGATGATCTTCCAGAAACGGTCGTTTTCAGGCCAGTTTGGCGCGCCTTCAAACATGAGCGAGGTGGCGCCGAGGGCGAGAGGGCCGTAGACCATGTAGGTGTGGCCGGTGACCCAGCCGATGTCCGCGGTGCACCAGTAGACGTCGTCATCACGCAGGTCGAAGACGTATTTGCAGGTCATCTGCGCATGCAGCAGGTAGCCGCCGGTGGTGTGGAGGATGCCCTTGGGCTTGCCGGTGGAGCCGCTGGTGTAAAGGATGAACATGGGGGACTCGGAGTCCATGGCGACGGGAGCGCAATGGGAGTCCACGTATTCCAGCTCACGGTGCCACCAGACGTCGCGGCCTTCCTCGATGTGCACGTCCTGGCCGGTGCGTTTGTAAACGATGACGGTTTCGACGGGGGTGTCCTTGGCCTTGAGGGCGTCGTCCACATTCTTTTTCAGAGGCACGACGGCGCCGCGGCGGTAGCCACCGTCGGCAGTGACGACGATCTTGGCGCCGCAGTCGAGCACGCGGTCCTTGATGGATTCGGCGCTGAAGCCGCCGAAGATGACGCTGTGCATGGCGCCGATGCGGGTGCAGGCCAGCATGGCGATGGCTGCCTCAGGCACCATGGGCATGTAGATGATGACGCGGTCGCCTTTTTTCACCTTGTTGCGCTTCAGCACATTGGCAAAGCGGCAGACTTCACGATGAAGCTGCTGGTAGGTGAGGACGCGTTTTTCGCCGGGCTCGCCTTCCCAGATGAGAGCGGCCTTGGTTTTGCGCGGACCGCTGAGATGGCGGTCGAGGCAATTTTCGCTGACATTGAGCTTGCCGCCCAGGAACCACTTGGCGTTCGGGCATTTCCAGTCGAGGACTTTGGTGAAAGGCTTGGTCCAGTGCAGCTCCTTGGCTTCACGGCCGAAGAACTTGTCGGGCTGCTTCACCGACTCCTCATGCATTTTCTTATACTGCGCCATCGAGCTGATGCGGGCTTTTTTGGAGAACTCCGCACTGGGTTTAAACACCCGGTTTTCGATCAGGAGGGACTGGGAGCTGCTGCCGGACTTGGCGGCGGATTTGACAGCTTTTTTGGGGGAGGATTTGGCGGCGGCTTTCTTGCTCATGGCGGGTGGTGGTCGGCGATTGGGAGGCGCTGACTAGAAGCCGGAGCCGCCCGCGTGCAAGGTGAAGCTGCATCCACCGGGCACAGACGGGCGAACTTCGTCTTGCCACCGCGCCCCCAAGCCCTACGATAGATGCCTTCTTCTTTGTCATGAACCCCCTGCGTCATAGTCTGATCCTCCTCATTGCGGCCACCTTCTGCTCCAGCGCTCCAGCCCAGCAGACCTCGTTTGGCATCGCGGCCGTCGTGGATGGAGTGCCGATCATGTCGTCCGAGGTGGCGCAGAACATCCGGGAGCGTGAGCAGATGCTGATGTTTCAATATCAGAATGATCCGGCGAAGTTGAAGAAAGAACTGGCCCTCGTGCGAGAAGGAGCTCTGGAAAACCTGATCGACCGCGAGATCTTGCTGGCAGAATTCCGCAAGATGGGCGGCGTCATCATGCCGCGATACATTGACGAACAGATCAACACCATCATCCGGGATGTGTTCAAAGGGAATCGAGACGCCCTGGTGGATGAACTGGCAAAGGTGGGGACCTCGATGAAAAAATACCGCGAGGAGCAGGAGAAGATGTTCATCATGCAGGTGATGCGGCAGCGCCATTCCGGCGAGCACCCGCCGGCCACGCCGCGCGAAGTGCAGGAATACTACGACAAGAACGTGGACAAGTGGCGTGAAGGCGACCAGATCAAAATCTCCACCATCACGATCCTGAAGTTTGCCCCGGAGTCGGGATCCACTCCTGAAAAGCAGAAGAAAATAGCGGAGGAACTGCGCACCAAGATTCTCCAGGGGGCGGATTTTGCAGCGCTGGCAAAAACATTTTCCCGAGACAGCCACTCCGAAAACGGCGGTGCGTGGGAGTGGATGTACAAGACTGATCTGATGCCCGCCATTGCGGATGCAGCCATGAGCCTGAAAACGGGCGGCATCAGCCCGGTGCTGGACATGGAAACCAGCTACGTGATTGTCTCGTGCGATGCCAAAAAACTCGGCGCAGCGCCGTCGCTGGAGCAGTATCGCGCGGAAATCGAGCGAATGATCAACGCTGAAAAGTCCAAGGCGAACATTGACCGCTGGATGGAGAGCGTGCGCAAAAAGCATGTGATCAAGCGCTTTCAGGCGACCACCACGAAAACACCCGCAGCTCAATGATCCAGATCGTATTCAATGACATCAGCGCCGCCGAACTTTCCCACCTGCCCACGCAGGTGCAGTTTCATCTGCTGGAGGCGCTGAACATCCAGCCCGCGGACGTCGACGAAACCGTCCTGGCCAAACGCTACGGCGTGCTGGAACGCGGCGGCAAAAAGCTCTACCGCTGCCGCGCGGGAGATCACCGCATCTATTTCGCCATCGTGGAAGGAAATGTACGCGTGCACCGGGTGCTGCACAAAAACACCCTGACAGATTTCCTTTTCCGCAGCAACCTGCCAGGTGGCGGCGAAGACGAGGCTCTCAGCCAGTCGAAGAGCTTCTGGCACCTGATTGATGAGGGAGCTAAGACGCTGAAGGTGGCGTAGTGAAATGACGCCTCACGCATGACGAATTTCGTCGCGCAGGGCAGTGTTCGCTCGTTATTACAGCCATGCTTACTCTCGATGCCCTGCTGTCTGATGAAGCCCTGCGCCAGCAGGAGTTTCCGGTGATCAAGGACAGCCTGTTCCTCGGCCATGCCGGTGTCACCATTTTGCCACGCCGTGTGGCGAAGACGATGCAGGACTACCTGGAGCACTGCAGCCTGCGCATGCAGGAATACCCGGAGGCTTGGAGAGCGGTGAATGAGACACGCGTGGTGTCGGCGGAACTGATCGGCGCCAAGGCGAGCGAGATCGCGCTGATCGGGCCGACCTCCGTGGGCTTGAGCCTGGTGGCCAATGGGCTGCCGTGGCAGGCGGGTGATGAGGTGGTGAGCTATCTCGATGATTATCCTGCGAATGTGTACCCGTGGACGGATTTGGAGCGGCATGGCGTGGTGCTGAAACGGCTCAAACCGGCCGCGCCGGGAGAGATCACGCCGGAACTGGTCGAGGCGATGCTTACCCCAAAGACGAAGCTTGTGGCCCTGGCGTCCTGCCATTTTCAAAGCGGCTACCGCATCGAGATCGACCGCATCGGCCGCATGCTGCGGGAACGCGGCGTGCTCTTCTGCCTGGATGCCATCCAAACGGTGGGTGCGTTTGAGACGCGGGTGGACCACGTCGATTTCCTCTCCGCGGATTCCCACAAGTGGATGCTGGGACCGATGAGCGCGGGCATTTTTTATGTGCGCGAAGAACTGCAGGAGATGCTGCGCCCGAGCCTGCTCGGCTCGTGGAATGTGCGCAGCCCGAACTTCATCGCGCAGGAGGAGATCGCCTTTGAACGAGGTGGCAGGCGCTATGAACCGGGTGCGTTGAACATCTCCGGTATCCTTGGCATGAAGGCCGGGATTGATCTGATTTTGGAAGTAGGACTGCCAGCCATCAGTGCGCAGCTTTTGAAGCTCAAAGCGAGACTGCATGCGGGATTGCAACCGCAGGGGTTTACCTTCCTAGGTCCTGATCCGCAGGACAGCGCCCATGCCTCAGGCATCACGACGGTGCAGCATCCGCAGCGCTCGCTGGAGGAGGTGTCGCAGAAGCTGAGCGAGAATAACATCGCGACTTCGTTGAGGCACAACCGCGCAGGTCAGCCGCTGCTGAGATTCAGCCCGCATTTTTACAATACGGAAGCAGAGATGGAGCGGGTGGCGAGGGTGATCGGGAAGGGTGTATAACCGCCGTCGCTCTCCTCACTGAAATCGATTGAAGCATGGACAGGGAGCTGCGCATGAAGCCCCGCACGGTAGGGCCTAGTGCAGAATCCACAGCATTGTTGGAATAAGTGATCCCAAGATTTGGGCAATCTCTGTTCAAATCAGGTGTTCAGGTGCCGCTAATACTTTTATAGGCCAGGCTGATTGCGAGCACCGATTTCAGCTTTTTTCATAGGTTTGCGATATCGTGCACCCAAATTCAAAAACATTGCTTGTTCCATTCACACAAGCTCATTTAATCATTATTCGGCACGAACTATGAGTAAATGCTTTTTTATTGTTTTAGCCACTGCGATGTTTGCGGCTGGCAATCTGCCTGCGCAATTCAGTCACTCGTCGGCTGAGCCCACAGCCATCCCAGATGCTGACCATCGTGAGACACGTCCGACGATTGTGCAGCCAAAAGAAGGGCAGGATTCCGCCGCTCAAGCACCTGCTGCAGTCAGTTCTTTTGCCGGAAGGTATGTGGGCGACTACTCATTGACGGGAGGCATCGCGAACTACAGTTTCATCCAGTTAGATTTCAATACCTCGGGCCAGCTGGTGGATTTTTTTGGGTCAGGTGGCCGGGGGGGCTTTGGCAGGCCGAGCTTTTCTGGATCTGTGTCTGCCAGCGGTTCGATTTCGTTGGTTTCGGATTTCCCAGGTGAACATGGAAACTGGAAAGGAACTGTCATGCCGGGTGGAGGAGGGGCAAGCGGCACCGTGACGCTGACTTACACCGATGGCCGTCTGCCAGTGCAAGGCACATGGGAGACGACGAAAGGAATTTTCTCTTTGTCAACCCATCCCGAGGCTCTCGTTAATG
Organism: Prosthecobacter sp.; assembly: GCF_044226605.1. Classification (GTDB taxonomy): domain Bacteria; phylum Verrucomicrobiota; class Verrucomicrobiia; order Verrucomicrobiales; family Verrucomicrobiaceae; genus Prosthecobacter. Next base: position 249,732 of record NZ_JBGAGS010000001.1, read on the forward strand.
ATCCGGTGGATACTGCAACGGGTGCCTATTACGCCAGTTACACTCTTCTCAAACAAAACTGCCCTGCATCTCTGGACTTCACCATTGAATATCGATCCACATTGCGAGCAACTGGGCCATTAGGTGCCGGCTGGGGGCACAATTTTGAAACCCGCGTGGATTCAATCAATTCCGGCCAGACACTGATCTTCAATTGGACCCAGAACCGGCGCAACTATTTTGACCGCGTCGGCACTACGAACAATTACACGACGACAGATCTGGCGATGCGCTATGACACGCTCACCAAAAATGGCGATGGCAGCTTCACCCTCGTTCGTTCCGACATGTCGCGAATGGAGTTTAACTCCGCCGGTCGTCTAACTCAGAAACGCAACAAGCACGGGCAGGCAATCAACCTCACCTACAATGGTGCAAACCAGCTCGTCACCGTTACAGAGGCGATTTCGGGAAAGACCTTGTCATTTCAATATGACGGGAATGGGAGGGTGTCCCAGGTTACGGACACGCTGGGACGCATGGCGATGTTAGGCTACACTTCAGGGGCGGACACTCTGAACGGCTGGCAAATTACTGAAAGCAACGGCACCATCGTGTCGGGCACGCTTTATGCGTATGATGGGCTGTCCCGTATCACCGCTGCGCAGGACTACAATGGCGTGACCTTCCTGGTAAACACTTATGACGATGGTTCCCGCGTCATCACACAGAACGATGGGCGTCAAGAAACCCCGCTTACCAGTTTTGCGTACGATGCCACCAGCACAGCAGGCCGTCTTATCACCCGTGTAACGGATCGCAATGGAAAGGTTTTAACCTACACCTTCGACACTGCCTACCAGCTTCTGTCCATCGTCAATGGCAATGGCGAAACGACGGCCTACACCTATGACGTGAATGGCAACAGGCTGTCCACGACGGATGCGCTGGGGCACACCACATCGTTCAGCTACGACGCGCAGGGAAACGTCACCTCAATAACCGACCCGGCCAATGCCGTGACCTCGATGGCGTACGATGCACAGAACAATCTCACAAGGATCACCAATGCTGCACAAAAGAGCACAACCTTTGCCTATGACACCAACAACAATGTGCTGACGGTGACCAATGCGTTGAATCAGTCTATCACGACTGCTTACAACTCCAACAGTCTGCCCACGCAGCGCTCTTCCGCGCGCAATGGCGTCACCACCTATGCCTACACGGCAGGCCTTCCCACCAGCATCACGGACGCCAACAACAATACGACGACGATGGGATTCGATGCGGCGGGACGCCTCTTGTCGATCACGGATGCGGCTGGCAAAACACGCACCATCACCTACGATGCAGCAGACAGCATCCTGACCGCCAAGGATCCACTGAACAACACCTCCACCTATACCTACGACAAGCGCGGCCGGCGACTGACGGAGAAGAACCCGCTCAACCAGATCATCACCTACACCTATGATGGCAATGGAAACCTGAGCACCCGTACAGACCCGCTGGGAAACAAGACGCGTTTTTTTTATGACAGCGAAGACCGGCTGGCACGCATCGTGGACCCACGCGGTGGTGGCACGGACATGATCTATGACTCGGTCGGCCGCCTCGTTGCCATGACCAACCAGGTCGGTCAGACTGAGACATTGCGTTACGACGCCGCAGGCAATCGCTCTGCCATTGTGGACGCGCGCGGCAACCGCACGCGAACCACCTATGACAGTCGCAACGTCAACACCTCCATCGAAGACCCTCATGCTAGAAAGACGTCCTTGAGCTTTGACAACCTCCGCCGTCTCACCCAGTCCACCAATGCCCTCGGGGAGGTATTGCAGATGGCTTATGATGATCTGGACAGACTCGTGTCGGTGACGGACCCGCTCAATCAGGTGTCCGGCCAGACCTTCGACGCCGATGGGAACCGCATCACGCTCACCAACGCACGGAACGCCACCACCAATTTCACCTTTGACCTTGGAGGGCGGCTCACCGGCGTCACCGTCCCGGACAACCGCACCACCAGCTACGGCTACAATTCGCGCGATCTCCTCAGCACCGTCACCGAGCCATCCGGGCAACAGACGACGTTGACGTATGATGATGCGGGTCGCCTCACGCAGTCTGTCGATCCCGCTGGCACCATCAGCTACGGTTTCGATGCCGCCAGCAGACTGCTCACGATGACCGAGGGCGCCGTTACCATCACTCGGGTGTATGATGCCGCGGGCAGGCTCACCCAGTTCACCGACGCAGCGGGGAATTTGCTCAAGTATGCCTATGACAGTGCGGGGAACCTCACCGTGCTCACCTATCCGGACAACAAGACGGTGACATACGTCTACGATGCTGCCAACCGGCTGATCACCGTCACAGACTGGGCATCACGCGTCACCAGCTATACTTATGATGCGGACGGGCGGCTGGCCACCACCACGAGGCCGGATGGCTCGGTCGAGACGCGCACTTGGCTGCCCACGGGCGAGCTGGCTTCGCTCGATGATCGCAAAGGAACGACGATCTTCGCTCAATACACCTACAGCTATGATCTGGCGGGTCGCATCGTTTCGGAAAACCCACAGCCCCTGCCAGCTGCCTTTACGCCCACTCCCTTCACCGCCACCTACGACACCGGCAATCGTCTCGCCACGTTCAACGGCACGTCCGTCACGTTCGATGTCGATGGCAACATGACCACTGGACCCGTCGTCAGCGGCTCAGGCTTCGGCGCGTTCACCTATGACTCACGCAACCGCCTCACCAGTTTCGGTGGGGTTTCCTACGGCTATGATGCCGAGAACCGCCGCGTCTCCTGGACGGATGGCACGGGCACCACCCGTTTCGTCATCAATCCCAATGCCGCACTCAGCCAGGTTCTTGTCCGCACCGCACCCGATGGCACCATTACCCGCGCGGTGCATGGCCTGGGCCTCATCTACGAAGAGACAGGCTCCACCCTGCGCCTTTACCACTATGATTACCGCGGCAGCGCCGTGGCTTTCACCAATGCCTCCGGCACCGTGACCGGCCGTGTCGAATACGGTCCCTACGGCGAGATCGCCAGCCGGGTGAATGACACCGCCACGCCGTTTCTTTTCAATGGCATCTACGGCGTGATGACGGATCCCAACGGTCTCTGCCACATGCGGGCGCGGTATTACCATCCGGGGATCAGGCGGTTTGTGAATCAGGATATCGTATTTGGTACGCTTGTTGATCAGTCTTCATTAAACAGATTTTCTTTTGCAAATGGTAACCCAATCAACTTTGTGGATCCTTTTGGGCTAAGCGCCTATAAGCCGAATGATGGAGGCATTCGTCATGCTCTATTGTCCTTCGGACGACAGGTCCAATTGTTGCATGATGTTTTAGTGTTCCTTCATTACGAGAGAAACATGTTTAATGTGACGCCAGCCAATCCGAATGAAGCAATAGATCAAAAATGGCGCAGGCTAACGGATGATGAGAGCATATTCCATCAACAGACAAACGAATCGCCATGTGCCAGATACAACACGAAATATATTTCACCGGACGGGCACAGCGAAGTAGTCTTTAATCGCAACGGTGTGTTAGTTTTGGATCCGAGGAACATAGGATCCTATAATCTGTTTGATCCGCTAAGATATCCGAATCTCCATGGAGCCTTTGACGTAGTTCCGTACGTCTTGCTTGGGAACGCCTCAAACGATCCGTCAACATTTTCAGAACGAGTCATGGCCGCACCAAACCGCTGGGCGGAAAACTTTTCACTGTGGGTCAGGCGTTGAACGCTAATTCAATTGAAACAACATATGAAAATCTGGAACACAAATTCTCAGCACTGCCATTTCCTGTGAATAAAAAGAGCCAATCACCAAGCTGCTTAAAAACGCATGCTAGACTGCATGAATATCTTTTCATAACTGGCTTGCTATTCTTATTTCCATTTCAGTTTTGCTACGCAGCGACTCACCTTTATCAAGCCACTAGCTATCTCACCTCCGCCACCCAGCCCACTGGCTCCCAAATCTCCTACACTTACGATGCGACCGGCAACATCACTGCGATGGCCGTCACTCCTGGCGGCGGCACGACGCCGGTGCTGACGAGTGATCCGGCACCTTGGGGGCAGGTGGGCGTGGCCTTTACGCACACGTTGACTTCCAGCCGTACACCGGCCACTTTTGCGGCCACCGGGCTGCCGCCGGGGCTTTCGCTAACCAGTGGCACGGGCGTCATCGCGGGCAGTCCCACCACTGCCGGGCGCTATCCGGTCTCGGTCACGGTGACTTCGGGGGCATTTAACAGCACGAGCGTCATAAACATCCAAGTAAGGCCAGCAGCAAACACGCCGGTGATCCTGAGAGACCCGCAAAGCTACACCACGACTTTGGGGCAAATGACTTCATTGTTCGTGGATGCGGACGGAGCGCCGCCGCTTAGCTTCCAATGGCTGAAGAACGGAGTCCCAATCAGCGGAGCCACAGGCATGAGCCTGATCATTCCCTCCTTCACAGCCGCCAATGCGGGGAACTACTCCGTCGTCGTGACGAATGCAGCCGGGAGCGCAACCTCGGCCAGCGCCCGAGTCGATTACCTCCAGCCCTGGGCCATCGGTGGAGAGAGCTATGGGCTGCCCCTGAGTTACGCAGGGTCCCCCCCATGGTTCTCCCAGACAGCTGTAAGCTTCGACGGCAGCCCCGCACTGCAAAGCGGGGCTGTGGCTGATGGTGGAAACACCAGTTTTTCCACCACGATCAACGGGCCAGGAATCATTTACTGGAACTGGAAGGTGTCTTCCCAGGCGAATGCAGACGGGATAGTCGTGTATCTAAATGGCAGCCCCCTTACATCCGTCTCTGGAGAGCAGGATTGGACTCAACAGGCCTTCCTTCTCGACTCTGGCAGCAACACGCTGACCTGGTACTATGCCAAAGATGGCTTTGGAAGCAGCGGCCAAGATCGTGGGTGGGTGGCGAACCTTAGCTTTGCTCCAGGCTGGTACCTCTCCGCCAGCCCGTCCGGCAACGGCAGCGTCAGCCGAAGCCCCGATCAAACAACCTATGCCAACGGCTCCGGCGTTACGCTAACAGCAACACCGGGAAATGGTTACTACTTCGACAGCTGGTCCGGAACGACCTCCAGCTCCACAAATCCACTGAATCTCACGACGTCCGCACATCAGTTTATTACCGCCGTCTTTAAAGAAAACCTCGGCCCTGCAGTTGGCGCTCCGCTGCTCACCTGGCGCACAGGCGGGGATGCTGACTGGCACAGCCAGTTTTATGTGACCCAGAATGATGGCATAGCCGCCCAGGCAGGCACGATTACCGACGGGCAAACCTCCTGGCTGGAGACCACGGTCGTGGGGCCTGGAACACTCAACTTCTCGTGGAAGGTGTCCTCTGAGGCAGGCAACGATGGCATCGTTTTCGCCGTCAATGGCACCTCCGTGGACAGCACCTCAGGCGAATTCGACTGGGTGCAGCGTAGTTTCACACTGGGCAGCGGCTCGCAGACCGTACGCTGGACTTATCTCAAAAACAGTTTCAACGCTTCCGGTCAAGACACGGCTTGGCTGGACGCCGTCAGTTTCACCCCCACCGGTCCCCGCACGTTTGCCCTGTGGACCGGAGATTACGGGCTACCCTCTGGTCAAAATGGCGCGGTCGATGATCCGAACAAAGATGGTGTTCCCAATCTGCTCGCTTATGCCTTTGGCGTGCATCCCTTGGATCAGGCTGCTGTTGCACTGCCCAGCATTGGCAAAGCAGGCAACAACCTTGTGTGCACCTATCGCCGCAGCAAGAATGCCACTGGCATATCTTGGGCACCTCAGACCTCAACCACTCTCCAGCAGGATTGGACGGGCACCGGCATCACGCACGCCAAAATCAGCGAGGACGCCAGTGTCGAAGTCTGGACTGCGACCGTCCCACTGACGGGCGCCAACCGACGCTTTCTGCGCATCGTTGTCACCCAGCCATAGCCTATGACAGGATTTTACCTCCGAACCACGGCCGGCAAGGACTTCTCCAGCGCCGAGAGAATAGCCGTGTGGGCGGCATCGACTTCGGCGGTTTCGAGGGTTTTGTCGGAGGAGCGGTAGGTGAGGGTCCAGGCGATGGATTTGCGGTCTTTGGCGATCTTGGTGCCGGAAGGGTCGGTGAAGACGTCGAAGACTTCGGCGCCGACGAAGAGCGGGTGCTTCTGCGTGGCGAAGAAGGCGGCGACCTTGGCGTGAGGCAGGTCGGCGGGGACTTCCATGGCGACGTCTCGCGTCATGCCGGGGAAGCGTGGGAGTTCTTCGAATTTGGCGGGGCCGGCAACGCCTTGGCGCAGGGCGCTGAGGAGAAGCTCGGCGACATAGACGGGATGGCGCGCATTGATTTCGCGCGCGCGGGCCGGATGAAGCTGAGCGATCCAGCCTAGGATGCGATTGCCGGAGCGAAGCTCGCTGGTGAGGAGGAAGTTCGCGGGGTTTTCCTTGGCGGGACGGACTTCGATGATGGTGCGGGTGAGGTTTTGAATCTGACCGACGAGTTCGTGGATGTCCGCAGGCGATGTTTCGCGACCGTGCCAGCTAGTGGGTGATACTGGGCCGCTGAGAAGCAGGGCGAGGCGCTCTTCTTCGCGGCTGCCACCTTTTGGCTGGGTGAGGAAGACGCGACCAAGCTCGAAGAAGCGGAGGCGGTGGAGGCCCTGGCGGATATTGAGCGCGGCGGTGGCGATGAGGCCGGTGACGATGCTGGGGCGCAGGGTGGTGTGGTCTTCGCTGAGCGGGTTTTTCACGGCCACGCCCTGACCGCCACCGAGGCTGTCGGCGAGCTGGGCATCAGCGATGAGGCGCAGTGTTTGGGCTTCGAAGAAGCCACGGCTGGCGAGGGTCTGGCGCAGGCCCATGGCGAAGTCATAGGTGCGGTCCGCAGCCTCGACGGGCGATGCGACGGCGGCCTGACGTGATGGCACGCGATCGAGACCGATGACGCGGGCGACTTCTTCGACGAGATCGACGGAGCGCTGGAGATCGAGGCGATAGGTCGGGATGGTCCAGAGGCTTTCGTCCGCGCCGGAAGACTTCTTGATGAGGCCGAGCTTGGTGAGGATGGCGTGGATTTCAGCGGCGGGCATGTCTGGCGTGCCAAGCAGGCTGCGCCCACGCGTTTCATCGAGCGTGACTTCACCAACGAGAGCGGGCGCCGCACCTGCGACGTGGACGACGTCTTCAGCAGTGCCGCCGGCGATTTCGAGGATGAGCTTGGTGGCGAGTTCGGAGCCGCCCTGGACCTGCTGGGGATCGATGCCGCGCTCGAAGCGGTAGCTGCTGTCGCTGCTGAGGCCGAGGCGGCGTGAGGTGCGGCGGATGCCGCTGGGTGCGAAGTAGGCGGCTTCCAGGAGCACGTTGACGGTGGCTTCGGTGACGCCGGTTTCTTCACCACCCATGACGCCGGCGATGGCGACGGGACGCTGGTTGTCGGCGATGACGAGGTCGTCGGTTTTCAGTTCGTAGGTCTGGCCATCGAGAGCGAGGAATTTTTCTCCTTCAGCCGCCATGCGGACGGTGATGCCGCCGTTGAGCTTGTCCTGATCAAAGCAATGCAGCGACTGGCCCATCTCCATCATGACGTAGTTGGTGATGTCCACGATGCTGTTGATCGGGCGCAGGCCGATGCTTTCCAAACGAAGACGAAGCCACTCGGGGCTGGGGCCGACTTTGACGCCTTTGATGATGCGGGCGGTGTACAGCGGGCAGGCAGACGGAGTTTCAAGTTTAATGTTTGAAGTTGCAGGTTGAGCTGCAGTTGAGGTCTTGGCGTAGTCGCGCTGGCCTTTGAGGGGCAGGCCGGTGAGGGCGGCGAGTTCGCGGGCGAGGCCGAGGTGGCTGAGGAGATCCGGGCGGTTCGGCGTGATCTCGAGATCGAACAGCACATCGGCGGGATAGAGCTTGTTGAAGACGGTGCCGACGGGGGCATCTGGCGCGAGGATGAGAAGGCCGCCGTGGTCTTCGCCGAGGCCAAGCTCCTTGCCACTGCACATCATGCCCATGGAATCGACGCCGCGAAGATTGCCTTCTTTGATGGCGAAGCCACCGGGTAAAACGGCACCCGGAAGAGCGAGCGGCACTTTGTCTCCGGCTTTGAAATTCTTCGCGCCACAGACGATCTGGCGCGGCGTGCCGCTGCCATCATCCACCTGACAGACGCTGAGCTTGTCCGCTTTCGGGTGCTGCTCGAAGGACTGGATCTGCGCGACGACGACTTTGTCTGTGGAGACGCCACGCTCTTCGATGCCTTCGACTTCCACACCGGCGAAGGTGAGGAGATCGGAAAGCTGCGGGACGGTGTAGGAACTCAGGTCAAGGTGAGTGCTGAGCCAGGAGAGAGAAACTTGCATGACAGAAGAAGGGCGAAAAAAATCAGAAAAGGGACAGGAAGATCACGCGGCGAACTGCTGCAGGAAACGGACGTCGTTTTCGATGAGGTGACGGATGTCGGTGATGCCGTGCATGATCATGGCGAGGCGGTCGAGGCCGAGGCCGAAGGCGAAGCCGGTGGTGGTGGCGGGATCGAAGAGGGTATCGCCACGGGCTTTGTTGACCTCGGCGAAGACGGCGGGATCGACCATGCCGCAGCCGGCGATTTCGATCCAGCGGGCGTCTTTGCCTTTCGCTTCGAGTTTCACGTCGATCTCGAAGCTTGGCTCCGTGAAGGGGAAGAAGTGCGGGCGGAAACGCACGGCGGTGCCGGCACCGAAGATCTCGCGGAAGAAGTATTCGAGCGTGCCTTTGAGATCGCCGAGGCTGACGTCAGTATTGACGTAGAGGCCTTCGAGCTGATTGAAGACGCTGAGGTGGGTGGCATCAATTTCATCGCGGCGATAAGCAGCGCCGGGAGCGATGATGCGAATGGGCAGCGCTTTGGCGGCCTCCATGGTGCGGATCTGCACACTGGAAGTGTGGGTGCGCAGCAGGCGGCCATCGGGAAGGTAGAAGGTGTCCTTCTCATTGCGAGCAGGGTGATCGGCCGGTGTGTTCAGCGCATCGAAACAATGCCACTCGGTTTCAATCTCAGGACCTTCGGCGAGGGCGAAGCCCATGCGACGGAGCGTGCGGATGGCGAGATCGCGGATCTGTGTGAGTGGGTGCAAGGCACCGATGCCTGCGCCAGGACGGCCGGGCAGCGTGATGTCGATGCCTTCGACGGCCTTGGCATCCTGCGCAGCCTGGAGGGCGAGCTTCTTGGTGTCGATGCCTTCGGTGATGGCGGTGCGGACTTCGTTGAGCTTGGCACCGACTTCCTTCTTCTGATCGACGGGCACATCCTTCATGCCCTGGCTGAGGGCGGTGACGCTGCCTTTTTTGCCAAGAAAGTTTACCCGAACGGCTTCGAGGGCGGATTCATCCTGGGCGGCTTCGAGGGCGGCGAGAGCCTGGGTTTTGAGAGAGTCGAGGTCGGAAAGCATGGAACCGGCCACATAGCTGCGACCCGGCCTGCATGCAACCGTTGGAACGAGCGTCTCCGCGGCTCAAGCACGGGCGAGCACCGGGCTGCGGAGGGTCAGCTCGGTCACCTCCGGAGGGCAGCCGATGCGCAGGGGGATGCCGATGCAGCCGATGCCGCGGTTCACATACATTTGCAGGCCCCCGACTTCATAATGGCCGGCGAGGTATTTTTTGCCGTAGGGGGCACGGCGCAGGGACATGGGTGCCTTGCCGCGGAAGATGAGCTGGCCGCCGTGGGTGTGTCCGGAAAGTTGCAGGGCTTTCACGCCTGCGGCAGCGATCGTATCCGCAGCATCAGGCTCATGCATCATGAGCACGAGGGGCTGGCTTTGCTTCCAGTTCTGCAGGGTCTTGCGGAGGTCCGGCTTGCACACGTAGCGGGAGTCAAATCCGCCGAGAAACAGCGTCCCTTTGTCGGTGCGGATGCTGCGGGTCTCATTGCGCAGCACAGGTATGCGGCGCTCGGTGAGGGCGCGGATGACTTCGGGCGCGCCGCTTTGGAAATCGTGATTGCCCAGGCTGGCATAGACGCCATAAGGCGCGTGAAGCTGGGAGAGAATTTCAGCAACCTTGGGTGCCGGGCGTGCGGTGTGGGTGACGAAGTCGCCGGTGAGGGCGATCATGTCCGGCTGCAGGGCATTGCAGGCGGTGACGCTGTGAAGAATGTCTTCCTCCGTGGTGAAGGGTTCCAGGTGCAGATCGCTAAGCTGGGCGATACGGAACCCGTCCATGGCTGGAGGGAGGCCGGGCACCTGGATTTCGACGCGCTCAACGATGAGCTTTTGTTTGCGTTCGCGTGCGACGGCGGGTGAAGCAGCGCCAACGGCAGCCAGCATGGTCAGCTGGCGCAGGATGTTGCGGCGGGAGTGAGTTACGGGCATGATGGATGATCAATGGGCTGGCTCAGTGAGAGCATGTGCGCGCATGTGATGATACGAAGGCGCATGAAGGAACGACGCACCAGGAGGGCGACGTCTCCTTTATGCTGACAATCATGCACCGCAAACGCTCGAAATTCAATCTTGGATTCGCGAGGGGTTGCGGCAGGGAAGAGAGCGTTGCGCTCATCTCGCGGAGCGAGATGGCTACTGTATCGAAACAAAACAGCCGGAGCTTGTGGCCCCGGCTGTTGGTTTAATTAAGTTGGTTGTTGCCGGCAGATTAAGCTGCTGCGGCCTTCGGCGCTTCATCAGCTTTCTTGCCCAGCGCGGCCTTGGCCTGCTGAACGAGGGCTTCGATGGCGGCGATGTCCTTGACGGCGAGGTCGGCGAGGACCTTGCGGTCAAGCTCGATGCCGGCGAACTTGAGGCCTTCCATGAAACGGGAATAGCTCAAGCCGAGAGGACGGGTAGCGGCGTTGATGCGCTGCACCCAGAGGTTGCGGAAGCTGCGCTTCTTGGCCTTGCGGTCGCGGGTTGCATAGGTTTCGGCCTTGCGGACGGCGTCCTTCGCATAACGGAAATGCGTGGAACGGAAGCCGCGGTAGCCTTTGGCTTTTGCCAGCACGCGCTTACGGCGCTTCCGGCTGGCGGGGGAGTTGGTGGCTCTGGACATGTATCTTTCTCTATGATCAGGCTGTTGTTTGGGTAGCGATGACCTGCCTCACCTGGTCGAAGGCCTCACGAGTGAGGCCAGGCATGTTCATCGTGGTCTCTATTGAGAGACCGTGGGAGTCTTAGCGATGGGAGAACGGCATGTTCGCCTTGATAGCTTTGACATCCACTTCCGCCACGAGGGCGACTTTACCGAGGTTACGCTTCCGCTTGCGATTCTTGTTCTGCAGGATGTGGCGCTTGCCTTGTTTACGGCGCAGCACCTTACCCGTGGCAGTTATTTTGAACCGCTTGGCGTAAGCTTTCCTCGTCTTGGCGATACCGGCATTTTTGGACATAGGGGCGGCGATGGTAAAGGAGAAGCACGTTTCGGCAAGGTGTTTTTCACACTGTACGGAAGTCTGTGGCGTGGTGGCCTATACGCCGCCTCTCAATTATGGGAGTCAAAAAACTCCAGAATATCAAAAATTAAAGTTGTCTTAATAATCTAAGATTGCTAAATGAACTGGAATCACGCGGATAATTCATGACTTCTTCTCCCTCCACCTCCTCCGCAAATCCAGCAGCGATCGCTGAGCTGGAGCAGGGGCTGGAGCACCTGAAGGTGGCGAATTATTACCTGCGCGTGGCCCTGGACCAGGTGGCGGACGGCGTGGTGATCGTGGAAAGCGAAGCAAGCGATCCAAAATGCGGGCCCAAGGTGCTGTTCAGCAACGCGGCGGCTGCCATGCTGGCCGGTGCCGACCCAGAATCCGGCCTGCGCGGCCTTGGCCTGAATGATCTGGTGGCAGGAGAAAAAGATGCGGCAACCCTGCGCCAAAGCCTGCGTCTGGCCGTGGACCAGGGCGGCTGCCATGAGTGCGAATGCGCGCTGCAGAGCCTGCGCACCCAGACGCCGGTGCCCAGCAAATGGCGGGTGCGTGCGGTCTTTAACGGCATGCGCAAGCTGCTGAACTACACGATTCTCATCAGCCCAGCGGCGCAGAGCATGGCTGCCGCCGGTGGAAACAAAGCCGAGGTGAAACCGGCGGTGGATGATCTGGATGCCCAGTCCGCGCAGCTGCGGAAGGAAAACCTGGCTGCACTGGCCCAGGGGATCGCCCATGACGTGAATAATCTGCTGGGTCCGGTGACGGTGCGCCTTTCCGCCTTGATTCAACAGGTGCAGGACCACCCGGCGCTGGCCAATGAACTGCAGCTGGTGTTTGCGGGCCTGAAGCGGGCGAAACAGTTCACCTCCCAGGTGGTGACGGCATCGCGGTCAACGCCGCGCAAGCTGGAGCCGACCGACATTCTGTCCGTCATAAGAGACACCGTGGAATTTGCCGGTGCGGGCTCGAATGTGCATGTGTGCGTGCGCAACGACGAAAATCTGCGGCAGGGCATGGCGGATCCGGTAAAGCTGAGCCAGGTGCTGCAAAACCTGGTGATGAACGGCATCCAGGCGATGCCGCACGGTGGTTACATGGATGTGCAGGCGCTCAATTACGTCGTGGGCGCCGAAGGGGAGGGCAAACTGAAGCCGGGCAAGCATGTGAAGATCATCGTGCGTGACCGCGGCTGTGGCATCGCGCAGGAAAACCTGGACCGGCTGTTCCGCGAATCCTTCACCACGAAGCCGGACGGCAACGGCATCGGCCTGACCACGTGCAAGCGCTTCATTGATGAAATGGGAGGCGACATCCGAGTGGCATCCACGCCGAACATTGGCACGGAATTCACGCTCATTCTCCCTGCCGCAGCAGGCGCCGATGGCACGCGGCCGCTGGTGCCCGCAGACACAGCGCCGGTGCCGCTGAAGCATGGCAAGGGGACCGTGCTCATAGTTGATGACGAGGATGACCTGCGCAAAGTCGCGCAGATGATCCTGAGCCGCTGCGGTTATGAAGTCGTGCAGTGTGACAACGGGCAGGACGCGGTGCGCATTTACCAGAGCCTTTTCCGCACGGGTACGCCGCCGGACGTAGTGCTTATGGACCTGACGCTGCGCGGAGGCATGAACGGCACGGAAACCGCGGCCGAGATCCTGCAGCTGGATCCTGACGCACGCATCGTCTGCACCAGCGGCAGCGTGACTGAAGAAGTGCAGATGGTCTTCCTTGAGCGAGGCTTTGTTGGCGTGCTGCCCAAGCCCTACGAGGCCGGCGAGCTGACACAGGTGGTGCACCAGGTGGCCACGATGATGAAACGCCATTGAGCGAGGGCCACCTGCGTGCTTGAGTGACCGTTTCCGCTCCCTCCGCATGAAAACACGCCGCCACTTCCTTTCCGGCCTGGCCACAGCAGCCGCCGCCACTTTCACTGAAACCCTGCGTGCGGCGCCCGACCCGAAAAAAGACGTGGTCATTGGCCACGGCGCCCATCGGTACAAAGTGAACAAGGAATGGGTGCCCGCAGGCCAGGGCCGGCATCACCCGATCCTCAACTGCCACGAGATGGTGCAGGTGAAAGACGGCCGCCTTTTCATGGTCGGCGATCATTGGGACAACCAGATGCTCGTCTTCAAACCGGACGGCACCATCCTCGACTCCTGGGGCAGCGTGTGGCCCGGCGGCCATGGGCTGACACTTTCCGATGAGAATGGCGCGGAGTTTCTTTTCGTGACCGACAGCGGATTGTGGAAGTCCGGCAGCGGTGGGTATCGGCAGACGGGGCGCGTCACCAAGACCGACCTGAGCGGCAAGGAGATTTTTTCCATCAGCCATCCCATGAGCGTGGGCGCCTATGAACCGGACATGGTTTTCAATCCCACGGAAACCGCCATCGCGCCAAATGGAGACATCTATGTGGTGGACGGCTACGGCTCGCAGTTTGTGCTGCGCTACGATGCGCGGGGGAAGTTCATCCAGCGCTTCGGCGGCAAGGAAGGCGTGCCTGCCGAGGAGCGCCTGAACAACGCGCATGGCATCGCCATTGACACCCGGGCCGGAGCGGACAAGGCCACGGTCATTGTGACCTCACGCGCGGACAACTGCTTCCGCCGCTTCACGCTGGATGGCAAATACCTCGAAACGCTGGCCGTGCCCGGGGCCATGGTCTGCCGCCCGGTCATCGCCGGCCAGGAGCTTTACGCAGGCGTGTGCTGGTCCAAGACGCCTGAGATCAACAAACTGCCGCAAAACCCCAGCGGCTTCACCGTGGTGCTGGACGCCGGCGGAAAAGTGGTGAGCGCCCCTGGTGGCACCGAGCCTGTGTATGAAGAGGGCAAGCTCAAGCCGCTGATGCAGGCCGAGCGCATTTTTGATCATGGCCACGATGTCTGTGTGCTCGAAAACGGGGATCTCATCGTCTGCCAGTGGAACGCTTTTCAGACATACCCGGTCAAGCTTGAAAAAGTGGGCGTGTAGGCCAGCCCCCCATTTTCATGATTGCGCAGCCGCAAGGTTCAGCCATTTAGGCTCTGTCAAATCTCCCGCCATCCACCAAGTCAGCTCCCTATTCATGAAGTACCTTACGATCGTGCGACACGCCAAATCCAGCTGGGGACAGCCTGGACTCGCGGATCATGATCGCCCGCTGAATGAACGAGGGCAGCGCGCGGCGCCTGCGGTGGCAACGTTTCTGCACAGGACCTATTTCGGGGGGAACGGCTCCCCTGCCCTGCTGCCACGGCCGGATAGGCTGGTGACCAGCACGGCGCTGCGCGCGCTGAGCACGGCGCAGATCATGCGAGAGGTCTTTGCCATGCCGGTGGAAAGCCTGGTGCTGCAGTCCAAGCTCTACCTCGCGGAGGCCGACACCATTTTGGACGTGATGCGGGGGTTTGAAGAGAGCTGGAACCATGTGATCGCCTTCGGCCACAATCCCGGCCTGCATGACTTCGCGGAGCACATCCTGGCGCGTGCAAACATCCCGAAAGTGCCCACCTGCACGGCCATCATCATGGCCTTCCCCCACGAATTCTGGGGCCTGGCAGACTGGAACGAAGCGCAGCTGATCGGCTACATCACACCCAAGTCGCTGGAGCGGCGGTTCCCGGAATTGTATGCGGGGATTTCGCGTGAGGATGGGGATGATTGAGGAATCTGCCACAGTTCACACAGGCCGCTTCTTCGTCACAGGACGCATCGTTTGCAGCCACACATGACGTTGACGGAGCTTGTCAAGCATTTCCAATTTCTCCAACCATGGCAATGCACGCAACCTGCGGCGCTCAGCTTCCTTGGATTGAATGATTATACGGATTGCCGTGCAGCAGTTGCTCACCCGCCCACCCGGCTCCGATGCTCACTCGGCCGCCAGCCGATCCATTTCTTGAACGTGTTGCTAAACACAAACGGGTTCTGATACCCCACTTCGTGGGAGATGGTTTCGATCTTGAGGCTGGTGGTTGAGAGGAGTTCGGCAGCTTTGCGCATGCGCAGCCAGGTTACGTGGTGCATGGGGGTGCGGCCGAGGGCGCGGCGGCAGAGGCGGCGGAGGTGCTCGGCGCTGACGTGGGCCTGATGGGCGAGTTCGTCGAGGGTCCAGTCGTAGCCGACATTGGCGGAGACTTTTTCCCAGATGCGGTGCAGGCGGTCGTCCACCTGCCAGGGCTGGGCGAAGCGCTCAATGTAGTGCTGAATCAGCTCCACCCAGTGAAACATGGCGGCGGGCTGGGCGGCGTTTCCGGCTTCTTCAATGACACCCTCGATGGCATGCCACAGCGCCTCGCCGGCAAAGGGAGCCATCAGGGGGGAGCTGCTGCTGAGGATGGGAGTCTGCTCGGGCTGCTGCTCATAGCGTACCCAGCAGCAGCGCCAGATCTTGCCGGGGACGGCATGGAAGGCATTCACCATGAAGGGGGGCAGCGCCACGGCCATGCCCGCGCTGCATTTTTTCCAGGCACCGTCCACCAGCACGCGCCCCTCCCCCTCCAGGCAGGCGAGGAAGTAGAGCCCGCCCTGATGCATGCGCACGATGCGGTAGGGCGCACGCGCCGTCATGACGCCGGCATGCGCGATGCGATGGGTGGCCAGCGTGGTGCAGAGCGGCGCACTGCGCAGCCAGGCGCGGGTGTCGCGCTCCGATCCGCGCACCATGCGATACACGGTGTCAGGTCCGTGAGTGTGCGTTTCGGATAGCTCTTGGATGGCATTTTGAGCGTGCATAAACGTGAGTTTGCGATTGTTTGCCGTCGTTGGCCGTGGTTTGCAATGGTTTCCCAATCAACTGCAAGCGCGCGCAGCGCCAACCACTGCAAACAACTGCCAACCACCTACTGCCATGCCCAATCCCTGGACCGGAATCGGAAATCCCTACACGAAACAAGAAGTCGTGGACCGTCTCAAAGCCACCCGGGCCAAGGGAGAGCCGATCATCGCGGCGGGAGCGGGCACAGGCATCAGCGCCAAATTCATTGAAAAGGGCGGCGCGGATTTGATCATCATCTATAACAGCGGGCGCTTCCGCATGATGGGCCATGGCAGCACCTGCGGCCTGATGGCTTATGGAGATGCGAATGCGATCGCCATGGAGATCGGCGAATATGAAGTGCTGCCGGTGGTGAAGGAGATCCCGGTGGTCTGTGGCGTGCATGCCACGGACCCACGCCGCCGCATGTGGCACTGGCTGGGCAAAGTGAAGGAGATGGGCTTTTCGGGTGTGAACAACTTCCCCACCCACACCATCGTGGACGGTCACTTCCGCGGCGTGCTGGAAGAGACGGGCATGAGCGTGGAGAAGGAATTTGAGATGGTAGGACTGGCCACGCGGATGGACCTGTTCAGCATCGTGTATGTGGCGACGCCTGAGGAGGCCATCAAAATGGCCAAAAACGGCGCGGACGCGATCATCGCCCACGTGGGCACCACGGTGGGTGGCAGCATCGGCGTGACAAATGCAGTGGTGAGCTGGGACCACACGGTGAAGGTAACGCAGGAGATCATCGATGCCGCGAAGAGCGTGAATCCGAATGTCTTCACCCTGACCCACGGCGGCCCCATCAACACCCCGAAGGACGTGGAATACATTCTGAGCAAGACCACAGCGGACGGGTTTGTGGGAGCCAGCAGCCTGGAACGAATGGGAGTGGAGGAGTCTCTGACGAGCCTGACCCGGGAGTTCAAAAAGGTGCCCTTCGGACGCTAAAATCCCCGTATCCCCCATAAAGGACACTTTAGCACTCGCGAAGAAACGCTTTTTGCAAAAAAATTACCGGCGTGTATGCTGGGACTCGCGTTACTAAGATGTAACACCCCCAGCTCATGTCAGACGACCCCTTTAACAACCGCCCCGAGGGCCCCAACCGCCGCAACCAAGATCCGCAGTTCAACTGGCGTGGTTTCATGCTCTTTGCGCTCGCGATCATGCTGCTGATCGCGGCCTTTGTGATGAACAAAGGAATCAACGGCGGCTCCAAGGAGCTCGATTACGCAGAATTCAAGACCCACGTCGAAAACGACCGGATCGACAAAACCAAGAAACTCTACCTCAAAAACTCGGACGCCACGTCCAAACAGACCATCGAAGGATTTTATTTCCCGATGCCTTCTGCTGGCGCCTCTGCCATTGCGAAAGCAGCCGAGCCGGTGGCGGCTCCGGATCTGAGCAAGCCCCTCTCGCCTGAGACGGACAAGAGCGCTCCTGAAAAAAGCACCCCTGAAAAGCTGCCGGCGCACAGCGTCTCAAAGCTGGACTCCAAGGAGTTCAATGTGCAGGTGAACGTGAATTTTCAGAAGGAAGAGCTGCGTGAGCTCCTGAAAGCGCACGGCCTGGTCCTGATCCCCAAGTTTGATCCCGAAATGTGGTCCTCCGTCATCGGCTTTCTGCTGCCGCTGCTGGTGATCCTGGCCTTCTTCTACTTCCTGGTGCGCCAGCAGCTGCGCAGCGCCGGACGTGGAGCCATGAGCTTTGGCAAGAGCAAGGCCAAGATGCTGGCCCAGGACCGCAACAAGGTCACCTTCAAGGATGTGGCAGGCGTGGAAGAGGCCAAGGAAGAAGTGCAGGAAATCGTGGAATTCCTCAAGGACCCGAAGAAGTTCCAGCGCCTCGGCGGCAAGATCCCCAAAGGCGTGCTCATGACCGGCCCTCCCGGCACCGGCAAGACCCTGCTGGCCAAGGCCATCGCCGGCGAGGCCGATGTGCCGTTCTTCAGCATCAGCGGTTCTGACTTCGTCGAAATGTTTGTCGGTGTGGGTGCCAGCCGTGTGCGCGACATGTTCGAGCAGGGCAAGAAGAACGCCCCCTGCCTCATCTTCATCGATGAAATCGACGCCGTGGGCCGTCATCGCGGACATGGCATGGGAGGCGGACACGATGAACGTGAGCAGACGCTGAATGCCCTGCTCGTCGAAATGGACGGCTTTGACACGCAGGAAGGCATCATCATCATCGCTGCCACAAACCGTGCCGATGTTCTGGACCCTGCGCTCCTGCGTCCCGGTCGTTTTGACCGCCAGGTCACCGTCAATCTTCCAGACGTGAAGGGCCGCGAGGAAATCCTGCGCGTGCATGCCAAAAAGGTAAAGCTGGCCGACAGTGCGGACCTTTCCAAGA
Organism: Prosthecobacter sp.; assembly: GCF_044226605.1. GTDB lineage: Bacteria > Verrucomicrobiota > Verrucomicrobiia > Verrucomicrobiales > Verrucomicrobiaceae > Prosthecobacter. Next base: position 268,230 of record NZ_JBGAGS010000001.1, read on the forward strand.
TCGCCCGCGGCACTCCCGGATTCTCCGGTGCGGAGCTGGCCAACCTTCTCAACGAAGCGGCGCTGCTGGCCGCCCGCAAGAACATGAAGTCCATCACCAATCCGGAGCTGGAAGAAGCCCGTGACAAAGTGCGCTGGGGCCGTGAGCGCCGCAGCATGGCGCTGACGGAGAAAGAAAAGGAAAACACCGCCTACCATGAGGCCGGACACGCTATTCTCATCGAGGTGCTCGAACACACGGATCCTCTCCACAAGGTGACCATCATCCCTCGCGGCCCTTCGCTCGGCTCCACGATGTGGCTGCCAGAGGAGGACAAGCACAACGACCGCAAAAGCGAACTGGTGGACGACCTCGTGGTGGCCATGGGTGGCCGAGTGGCCGAAGAAATCCAGTTTGGCGATGTGACCAACGGCGCCAGCGGAGACATCCGCATGGCCTCGCGCATCGCCCGCAGCATGGTCTGCTCCTGGGGCATGAGCAACAAACTGGGCATGGTGGAATACGGCGAAAACGAAAGCGCCGCCTTCATGGGCCGCGGCACCAGCAACTACAGCCCGGACACGGCACAGAAGATCGACGAGGAAGTGAAGCGCCTCATTGATGAAGCCTATGCCGAAGCCAAGGCCATCCTGCTGAAATACAAGGACAAGCTCGATGCCATCGCCATGGCGCTTCTGGAATACGAAACGCTGGACGGCTCGCACATCAAGGAACTCATGGAGCATGGCCGCCTGATCAATCCGCCGGAAAGCCGGAGCAAGCCCCCGCCCCCACCGCCGCTGCCCAAGGCGACGGACTCACGTCCTGTGAAGCGTGAGGACGAAGACGATGGCGGTCTGGCTCCCGGGCTGACCGGAGTGCCGGCGTAACCGACGACAGAGTACCACTCACACCGAAGCCGAAGTCGAAAGACTTCGGCTTTTTATTTCAGCCTCAGCACCAGCCGCACCGCATCAAGGCGCAGGGCGGTGGCCGCGATCGCAGTAGAAAGAGCCTCCCGCTGTGCATGCAGCGCGGTGATTTCCTCGGCACGCACGTGGGGATTGCGCGCCTGCAGGTCTTCAAGACGGGCTATCTCTTCGTCCAGTTGCTTGCGCATGGCAGTGACGGCACGCTGCTGCTGCGTTTTGAGCTGGGCTTCGGCAAGCTTCTGCGCCTTGCTGAGCATGGCGGGAAGAAGCTTGTGACGCACGGCTTCGTTTTCGACGGTGCGGGTGGGATCTCCCGGGGTGAGCCTGGCGCGGCTGAAAGCAGGATCTGCACTGAGATCGCGGCCCTGGTGATCGACCGCGATGCGCAGAGGTGTGGCGGGCATGAAGCGTGTGGCATGCAGCGCCGGAGGTGCGATGCATTCGGCGATGAAACAGGTCTGCAGGACGAGCCCTTCGCCACCGGAGGCTTTCCAGAAGGCAAAGCCCGCATTGCCTGCGGGAGAGCCGAGCAGCACATCGAGGGCTGCACAGACCAGCGGATGATCCCAGCTCATGAAAGCTTCATGGTCGCGGGAAAGGGCGCGCTCCCGATCAAAGGAAAACGTGAGACCTTCTTCCGGCAACGAAGGCAGGGCATCGGTGATGAGATTGTCCGGCCGGATGTACCAGGTGCGGTGCGTCATCTCCTCCACATGCATGCCAAAGTGATCCAGCAGGCGGATGAAAAAGCGCTCGAAGTCGAGCTGGGCGTCGACATCGCGGATGCGCTCGATCATGCGTGCGGCGAGGCGGGGCTTGCAGGAGTTGAGTTCGAGGAGGCGGTTGTGACCGCGTTCAAGCTTCTGGCGCACTTCGAGCCGCAGCGCCTTGCTGCGGCGGATGCACGCAGCGAGTTTTTTGGAATCAAACTCCGCGCACAGCGCTTCGATTTCAGCGGCAAAGCTGTGCAACAGCTGCGTGGCGCCCTGCAGGCTGTGCTCGAAGGCATCCAGCCCTTCATGGTACCAGCGGGCAAGCACCTCCCCTTCCCCGCCGGTGATGAACGGCACGTGGATGTTGATGGCTCCCTTCTGGCCGATGCGGTCGAGACGGCCAATGCGCTGCTCCAGCAGTTCGGGATCGCGGGGGAGATCGTAGAGCACGAGGTGCTGGGCGAACTGAAAATTGCGCCCTTCGCTGCCGATTTCTGAGCAGATCAAAATGCGCGCGCCTTCGGGATCGGCAAAGGCAGCGGCGTGGCGGTCCCGCTGCATCAGGGTGAGCCCCTCGTGAAAAAGCACCGCGTGGACATTGATCTCGCGCAGAAGACGCTCGTGGACGTCTTCGGCCAGCTTGCGGGTGCGGCAGATGAGAAGGACCTTGGCCTCTCCCAGTTCCCGCAACGTGGCGGCAAGCCAGCGGATGAGCGTGTCTTCCGGCGTGGAATGGTCCTGCACGCCGAGCGGACGGAGATGACACCGGCGCGGCGGGAAGCCCTGGATAACGGCGCGCGTGTTGCGAAACATGACGCGGCCGGTGCCGAATTCATCGAGGAGGTCGGCCACCAGGCGCTGGCGGGCGGATTCCTCCCCGGCTGCCAGCTGAGCAGCGTGCTGCTGGACACGCGGAGAGTGGCTGGCGAAGAGCTCACGATCCGCATCGCTCATCTGCCCCCCTTGCAGGATGCGATCGACGACCTGGGCCACCGCCTCGTAGCGGGAGGATTCGGCCAGAAACTCGTTCAGATCGCCATAGCGGTCGGGATCAAGAAGGCGGAGACGGGCGAAATGGCCTTCGGCACCGAGCTGCTGCGGCGTAGCTGTCAGCAGCAAAACGCCTGACACACGCCGGGCAATGGCCTCCACGACCTGATAGGCGGTTCCTGGCGATTCGACCGTCCATTCAAGGTGGTGAGCCTCATCGACAATCAGCAGGTCCCAGGCAGCCTCTGCGGCCTGCAGGGCGCGTTTTGGCGAGCCGCTAAGCAGGGACAGAGGGCAGAGCACGAGCTGGCTGTCGAGGAAGGGATTGCCCTCGGGGTCGCCGGCTTCGATGGCGGCGCAGCGCTCTTCATCGAAGAGGCTGAACATGAGATTGAAGCGGCGCAGGAGCTCGACAAACCACTGGTGCGGCAGGGCATCCGGGACCAGCACGAGAATGCGCGAGGCGCGGCCGGTGAGATGGAGGCGGTGCAGGATAAGGCCGGCTTCGATGGTTTTGCCAAGCCCCACTTCATCCGCCAGAAGCACGCGCGGCAGGAGTCGTGCAGTGACATCCGCGGCGATGGACATCTGATGCGGGATGGGATCGACGCGGCCTCCGATAAAGCCGCGCACCGGGGAAGCCTGCATGCGGCAGCGCCACTCGACGGCTTCAGCGCGCAGGGCGAAAGCCTGAAGATCATCAATGCTGGCGGCAAGGAGGCGTTCCTGCGGCCCCCCCAGGCTCAGAGTGTCCGCGAGGTCAGCCTCGGGTATGCGGTGCGGGCCGCAGTGGTAGAGCAAGGCGCCGTCAATGGAACTGACAGAGTCGATTTGATGCTCGGCCCCATCCCGCAGGGTGATTTTGTCGCCAGCCTGGAAACTGGCGCGCCGGAGGGGGGCGCCATTGCGTGCGTAGCGGCGCTGCTCGCCTGCGGCAGGAAAGCGCAGGTCGATGAAGCTGCCTTCAATGCTGCTGACGATGCCGAGGCCGAGTTCGGGCTCGCTTTGACTGATCCAGCGCTGGCCGGGTGCGGGGACTTCCATCCGGTAGGAACGCTGTTTACTTTTCTTTGGGGCCAAAGATACGCTTCCAAAGAGACTTTTGCTTTGGGGGCTCAGGAGCAGGGGCCGGCTGGGCAGAGCCTTGCTGCTGCATTTGCATCTGCTGCTGTTGATATTGCAGCTGCATCTGCATCTGGGGTGTCATTTGAGTCGGAACCTGGCTGGGAGGAGCCGTGGTCTGCGTGAAGTCCATCACGCCAGGACGGATGGTGGGGGCGGCCCGAGGATCCACATTGATGACCTGGGGCTTTTTGGCGTTGCCCTGGGCATCGTAGCCATAAATCACCTGCTGATAGCACTGCCCGTTGAGATTGAAGGACCGCATTTCAGTGGCACGGCCATAGGCGTCGAAATAGACCTGGGAGCGGGCGACGAGATTGCCCCGGCCGTCGTAGATGTGCCCCTGGGTGGGCAGGCCGCGCTCGTTGAGGAGATAGTGTTTCTTGGCCACAAGAGCGCCGCCAGGGTTGTAGGTGGACTCGATGAGCTCGTTGGTGGTCTTGTCGAGGATGGTCTCAGAGTGTGAGTTGTCCTTGTGATAGGTGCTCTTGGCCACAATGGGCGCATTGGACTGGACGGCCGGCTGCGCAGCGGCAGATGTCAGCCAAAGAAGGACAAAAAAAGCAAAGCAGGATTTCATGACAGAAACGAAGATTGCACCAGAGTAACGCCTGCGCCCGCCGCGACAACGACAAATCCTGCCTTCATCCGTCCCCCTTTTCCTATGATTTCCACCCCTCCTCCCACCTGGGCAGAGTTCCTTTCCCAAACGATCACGGATTTCGGCTGCACGACTGGGACGCTGCACCGTCTGGATCCTGCGGACCGCCACCTGAAACTGGTGGCGCATCAAGGCATTCCAGAAGCTCTGATGCCGATCATCCAGTCGATTCCGGTAGGCAAAGGCATCGCCGGAGTGGCGGCCGAGCGGCAGGAGCCCGTGGAGATGTGCAATTTGCAAACGGACACGTCTGGCGTCGCCAAGCCGGGAGCAAAACAAACTCAGGTGCAAGGCACGCTGGCCGTGCCTGTGATGGATGGAGCGCGCCTGTGCGGCACGCTGGGCATCGGCAAACTGGTGCCCTATGACTTCACCGAGGAAGAGAAAAAACGCCTGCTCAATATCGCCCGGCAGGTGGCTGCGCGACTCCTGCCCGGTTGATTTCAACCAAGCAAAAGGCAGCGTGGCGGGCAAGGCCTGCTTCCAGCGGGGTAGCCGGCCATCACACCACGACCTCTTGAAATTGGGTCTATTTCAGAATCGAAGCCGGAGCCCGATTCCGAACAGGGCCAGCAGCATAGCCCCCGCCCGTCGGTCGACCGTGTTTGGCTCCATGGACGTAGTTTGCTCCAGCGCGCACTCCGCCAAACCGCCCGCCTACGAGGACATTCGCGCGTCATAAGCCTTTCAACATGCTGACAGATGGGGGGCCGTCCCGCCTCCCGCGTATGAATGTCGGAAAGGCCTGCCGAAAACCTTCGCTGGGTCAGAGCAAGTCTCGTTTTCAACCACTCGTGATACGAAAAGCCCGATCCAGCCTCCAGGGCGGATCGGGCTTTCTGCTTGTGCACAAAGCAGCGGAGCTCTAGCAGACGCCGGAGCGGCGGCGGCGGCGCAGCATGAGGCCCAGGAGGCCAAACATGAGGAACAGCGCCTTGGAAGGCTCTGGGACGACGATCAAGACACCGTAGCTGGCGAAGAGGCTGGTGTCCCAAAGGAGACCCGAGCCGAGAGTGGCGAGCTGCAGATCCTGTGTGGAAAGCAACGCCGTGCCATCCTGAGTCCTGCTGCCGACAAAGAATCCGGTGCCGTAGGAGGACCCAAAGCCGGTCACTGAGCTCCAGTCGAGGAGATTGAAGACATCGCCGCCACCAATGGACCCTGCGGTGTGCGTCACCACGATGTTTCCAAGGGAGTTCACATTCAGCGTGCCACCGACATTGACGTAGTCATGGCCGGTGAGATTGCCGAAGGTTCCGTTCAGCGCACCCTGCTGGTCGGCCGTTCCGGTCGAAAGGCCATTGATGAAGGTGGTGATGTCGGTGCTTCCATCCCAGCCGAGGGCGGAGAGATTCGTCGTGGGTGTGTTGGCCTGCAGAGTCAGGCGGGTCGTGTTCGTCGTGGTTCCAGTGATGGCTCCGCTCAAGGTCAGATTGCCGGTGACATTGATATGGCCGACCTGATCTCCCGCCGTAGCCAGAGTATTGACGCTGGAATTGCCAGGAGACATGCTGCCGACCGAACCGACGCTGCCCGTGGAATCTCCCACCACGAAGTTGCCCACGATCGTCGCACGGTTGCCGTTGTCAGCCTTCAGGGCTCCGACACCGCCGCCGCTGATGACACCATCATAGGTGTAGCCAGCTCCACCCTTGGAGCTCACATCCAGCGTGGTGGCAGTGTTCATGCCAATCCATGGGGTGTCGTCGATGGAAGCATTGGCTCCCAGCGTGACGCCACCGGCGTTGATCTGCGTGTTCCCCAGGTAGGTGTTCACATTGGTGAGAGTCATGGTGTTTGTCCCCGTCTTGGTGACAGCCACATTGTTCTGAATTACGCCACCGTAGGTGTAATCAGCGGTGGATCCCGTTCCCACGGTGAGGGTGTTCACGGTGGTGGCGGAGTTGGTGATGAAGCCAGAACTGCTCACAAAGGCTCCGGTCGTAGCCGCCGCAGTCAGCTGTTTGACGTTGGCGTTGAAGCCTCCCAAGTCCAGAACACCACGTCCGTTGGTGCTCAGATCGCCACCCTGTGCGAGGGCCGTGCTGGAGTTCAGGCGCACCGTGCCATCCACGATGTTGGTTCCGCCCGTGTAGGTGTTGTTGCCGGAAAGAATCACCGTGTCACCGCTCTGCTTCGTCAGGCTGCCGGCACCACTGATGTTGCCTTTGATTTCCAGAATGACGCCACGTGCGGAGTCGTTCTGCACGCTGTTGTTGTTGACGTCTGGCTGGCCAAGGCCAGGGCTGCCGTCCGTTGCACGGCCATTGTCCGTGCCGTTCGGCCCGTCCGTGAGGTAATTCTGTCCCACAAAGGAATTGCCTGCGAGCACGACGCTCACTCCCGAACCCAGGGTGCGGAACACGGCGCCCGATGCACCGCTGATCAGGTCATCAGAGCGGAGGAAGCCCTCGATGGAACCACCGTTCAGGGTGACGGTGGCGTTGGTGCTGAACTGGTCGGCGTTCACCTGCAGGGAGGCACCACCCAGGTTGATGGCACCGCTGCGGGCGTTGTCCATGCTCCAGCGCTCGATGGAACCCGCTTCGTAAGTGGCGGATTTGGTGAAGCCGGTGGTCATGATGTCGAGGATGCCATAACGGCGCACTGTCAGCGAGCCGGATCCCAGGGCGTTGGCGCTTGTCACCGCCAGCGCACCTTGTTCGATGACGGTGTTGCCGGTGTACCCGGAATTGTCGCCGCCGATGAAGGCGTAGCCGTTGCCCCACTTGATGAGGTTCTGGCTGCCGGACAGGCCGGTGAAGGAGATGCCGGTGGTGGCGCCCGAAGTGATCTGGTTGTTCGTGCCAGTGGCGTTCACGTCCAGGATGGAGGCACCGGTGCCCGAGAGATAGAGCGTTCCGGCATTCACCATGCTGCGGTTGCGGTTCAGGGTGAAGCGCACACGAGCAGGCGACAGCCCGGTGGTGTCGGTGGAGTTGATCTCAACATCGTTGATGTTCACCGTGCGGTCGTCCGCGCCCTGGTCCACATTGATCAGCGCATTGTCCACGACAATGATCCGGCCGAAGCTGTATTGACCGGTCAGCGTGCTGCCGCTGGTGGCGCTGAGCTGGAGTGTGGTTCCTGCACCGGAGGTGGTGCCGTTCGCATTCAGCGTGATGCTGCCGCCGTCGCCGCCACCGCCGAAGGTGTTGAACTGCAGTGTTCCCTGGTTCACCACCCAATTGCCGCCGAAGCCGTTTCCGGTGCCGCGGGCAGCCGTGGTCTGGTCCTTGGCAATGATGAGAGCGCTGCCGCCGAACTTCGTGATGCTGCCGGCATAGATGTCGCCGCTCATGGTCAGGTTTCCGGCATTGTAGAAGATGGCTTCCTTGTTGCCGTTGGTGCCGAACTTCAGATTCACCGAAATGGTCGGTGTGCCGGTGTTGAGCAGACCACCGCGGTCATCATCCGTTGTGCCATCGGCAAAGGTGATGGTGTTGATCTGGCCAAACCCTGGGCTGATGCTCTGGTTGGTGCGCAGGGCATAAATGCTCTGGTCTTGCGTCAGTGTCATCCCCGCCGTGCTGATATCGACGATCTGTGTGCCGTTGCCGTTGGTGGTAAACGCGCCGGTCGTGAGAGAGAAGCCAGAGGTGTAGGTGGCGTTGGTGAAGCCATTCGCACCATAAGTCACGAAAGTGTTGTCCGTGCCATTGATGTAATAGGCGGGCAGGATGGTATTGACGAGGCTTCCACCGGTGATCGAAGCCGCGCCGCCGCCCACAAGGAGATTGCTGTGGTTGAGAGTCGCCAGGGTTCCTGTTCCAAGGGTCCCTGCGGTGGTCGTGATTTGCAGGGTGGCCGCGCCACTGCGGGTCAGAGACGGAGTTTGCAGGCCCACGGATCCGTTGGCCGTTGCAGCCACCTGGATCACAGCGTTCTTCCGGAAGGTGATGGCACCCACGGCTTCCACGTTGGTCAAAGCCGGTGCGCTGCCAAGGGAGTTGATCTGCAGCTGGGCGCCGTTCAGATCGATCGCCGTGTTGTCATCCCAGCGGTTGAAATTCTGCGCTGTGACGTTGTTTTCAAAGCGGAGAATCGATCCTGGATGCAGCACAATCGCGTTCTGGTTGGCGGTGCCGCCCGAGTTGCGGAACGTGCCGGCGTTTTCCGCCTGCAGCTGGCCATACACATCCACCTGACCGCCGGTGCCGAGGGCACTGTTGGCGCCAGAGGAGGCAGCCGTGAACCGCAGCGTATTGTTGCGGCTGATGACCGTGGTTCCAGTGTAGGTGTTCACGGCATTGAGGACGACCGTGCTGTTGCCATTGCCGCCCTGGGTGCCGACGATGACCGAGTTGCCGGAGCCGGCCAGTACGCCGTTGGTGACAGTAAGCGTGTTGCCGCCGCCACCGATGCGGTAGAGGTTGCCGGCGCCCACGCCCAGCGTCGTGCCGGTGTAGTTCACTGCGGCGACTGCGCCAAGGAAGTATTGGCCGTTGCCAATGACGGACAGATCCATCGCATTGGCGTTGCTCACGTTCAGGGCGATCACGCCGCTGGAGTCGTTCGACAGCCAGCTCTGCAGGTTGGCACCGGTGATGCTGGCGTTGTTCACACGGAACAAGGACAGCTGCGGATTCACACTGTATTGGACGATCTGTCCGGCGGCGAAGGTCAGATTTGGCGTCGCGCCGCCAGCGGCGGAAATCAAGATGTTGCCTGTCGGATTGATGCGGATCTGGCTGCCACGCAGCATGGTGTTCAGATTCAGCGTCGGGTTTTCGCTGCTCACATCGCCAAAGCGAAGCAGACCGCCATTGACCACGATGCCGAGGCCATTGGTGCCGACGGTGCCCGCATACAGGCCGCCGAAGAGGCTGGAGCTGCTGTTCAGCCACAGATCGCTGCCGCCGTTCTTGATGATTGCCTGGCCGGTGCCGCCGTCGGTGATGGCGCCGTTAAGCAGCATCTGGCCGCCCGTAATGCTCAGCACCGGAGTGCCGGTAAGAGTCGTGCCACCGTTGATTTCGAGCACATAGTTGCCACTGGTGACGCCAAGGGTGGTCGATCCGATCGTCATGTCGCTGAATGCCAGGTGCTTGTTCGAGTAAGAGCCGGAGTTGCGGTCAATGGTGAGCGAAGAGTTGCCGTTGACGATGAGGCTGTTGCCTGTGGCGCTGTTGCCCAGCCAGAAGCGCTGGCGGGTGCTGTCATTGGTGCCGACGTCCAGGCGGAAGTTGGTGGCACCGCCCCAAAGCGTCAGCGCTCCCGTGCCCATGCCGCCATTAAACAGGGCGGTCGTGGTCACTCCCCCGACAATCGTGCTGGAGTTGCCAAGCACGTTCGGATTGCCGCTGGCGAAGGAGTTCAGAGAACCGGCAGCGAAGAAGAACAGCGTCTGTGGACCAGTCTGGGCGGTGGCCGCCGAGCCAATGGTGAAGGTCGTGCCGTTGGGGATGGTCTGGATGGTGGAACCCGCAGGAATGCCAGGGCCAGACACCAGCATGCCTACCACCAGGCCTGTCGTCGAAGGAACAGTGACAGTGGCGCTGGCCGCAACCGTGGCGCCGGTCATCGGCACGCCCACGCTGGTACCACGGATGGTCAGCGTACCCTGCTGCACCTGGATGCCGCCGGAGTTCGTGTTCAGCAGGCCGGTGCTGACGTTGTTGAGTTCCAGAGTCTGACCGCCGGTCTTCACCAGAGTCGCCCCGCCAGTCACCTGACCGTCAATTCTAAGGGTGGTGGCAATGCCATTGGCACCGGTGTTGATGAAGGCGAAGGCCGGGTTGCCATCGATGGTTCCGGGTCCAAGATCCAAACCACCCCGCGCAAGGACGTTGAAGGTGGTGCTGCCGGTCGGATTGTTCACATACAGTGTCTGTCCCTGCTCACCCGAAGAGCCGCCAAAGCGGATGCCACCCGCCATGACGAGGTTGCCCGAAGTGATGCCGGTATTCGCACCGACGCGGTTGGCGGTCAGAATGGCCTGCGCCACACCTTCACCAATGGCCAGACCGACATTGAAGGTGGTGGTGCCAACCACCGCTGTGAGCTGCCCACCCGTCAAGGTCGCGGCAGGCACGGCACTGATGGTGAAGGTGGTCGGGCTGGTGATCTGGGTGACGGTGAGACCGGCTGAACCCAGGCCATAGAGCACCATGCCAGGAACAAGGCCGGCGGTGCTGGCCACCGTGACCGTGGTGCCGGTCGAGGTGGTAACGCCTGTGAGGTTCACCACACCGCCAGCATTGGCGACGAAATTGTTGTTGGTGGCGGAGGCCTGGGTGACGGTGGCAGTCACCGCAGCTCCCGTGGCATTCACAAGACCAATGACGGAGCCGGCAATCGAACCGATGTAGGTTCCGGCAGGGATGCCGTTGCCAGCGATCGGCTGGCCAACCACCAGACCCGTGACGCTGGTGACCGTGATGGAGCTGGAACCCGAGGTGCTGGTGAAGGTGCTGGTGACGACCGCACCGACATCGGACGCAAGGTTCAGGGTGGTGTTGTAGTTGTTCAAGACGACCAGACCGTTGGTGCCCGCATTCATCTGCGCCAGGGTGGCCGTACCGCCGAGGTTTCCAGCCGCAAAGGCTGTGGTCCCTGTGGCAGGAGCGCGGAAAGTGAGGTTGCCCTGGTTAATGATCCAGTTGCCGTTGAAGCTGGCCTGCGGCGAGTCGATCTGAAGCGTGCCGCCGCCTTGTTTCACCACATTGGTGGCATTGACAATCTGACCGGTGGTGCCCGGGGTCATCCCTGGCTGGGTGGAGGACGCAGCCTGAGTCAAGATATTGCCGATGACCAAGGTGTTGTTGTTGTAGATGTCGAGTTCCTTGGCGGTGGGGCCCACATCCAGGCCTGGCACAAGGCTGACCGCACCGTTGGTGATGAGACCACCGCTCTGGAGGCGGATGAGGTCGGTCGCTGCGGCGGTGGTGTTGTTGGCGAAGGTGATGTTGGCATCCATGCGCAGCGCATAGGTGTCGAGGACCGTGCCGCCGGCGCCGTTGATCGTGGCAGCTGCATTGACAAAGGTGCGCTCGGTTGCCACCGCGGTGCCATTGGTGATCAGACCGGAGCGGGTGGCGTCAAAGCCAGCATTCACGAAGCCATTGGCGGCCGTGTAGGTGAGGAACTGAACGTCGGTGGCATTGACCATCCACGGAGCCAGCATGCCGTTGGTGATTCCACCGAGTGCGGCGATGCCGTTGGCACCGAGCCCCGAGAAGAGCTTGATGCGCTCGTCATTGCCGATCTGGCTGCCATTGGCTTCGTTGATCTGCAGGGTGGCGTTGTTGCCGGTGATGGCCAGACCATTGACGGTGCGGTTCAAGGTGCGGTTGATATCGGTTCCGGAGCCACCGCCCACCACGAGGGAGACGGTGCGGTCCAGCAGATCACGCTGCACCAGCAGCTGGCCGAAGCCCTTCACCGTGACATCACCGACGGTTTCAGTCACTTCGATGTCACGATTGCCCAGCAGGCGCAGTGTGGCGGAGTCAAGGGTCACGCCCTGCGTGTTCAGCCAGCGGCCCTGGCCGCCGTAGCCTTCCAGGCTGCTGGTGGCCAGCAGACCGGTGGCGTAATCAAACCGCAGTTCTGAGCTTGGACGCAGGACAAAGCTGCCGCCGGATGCATTGAAGATGCTGTCGGTGCCGGCTGCATTGAGGAACGTGCCGCCCAGACCACCCGCGATGATGGTGCCCCAGACATCGTAATTCTTCGAGGCCAGAGTGCCGCGGAAGTCCAGAACGCTGCCGCGGTTCACCGTGGTGGAGCCACGGTAGTCGTTATTGGTCAGCAGCACCACCGTGCCGCGGCCATTGCTACCTGTGAGGGTATCGACGTTCAGCGCGCTGTGGATCATGCCAACAATGAGGCTGGCGTCGCGCACCAGACCATTGGTCAGGATGTTGTTGCTGGCCATGTCGCTGCCGACATAGAGCGTGCTGCCACCGCTGCCGAGGCGGTAGGTGGTGCCGAGGCCGTAACCAAGGGTGGAGGCATTGTAGCTGCCGTTCAGGCCCACACCGTTGGTGGTCGAGCCGAGGAAGGCAGTGCCGTCACCAATGTTCATCAGGTTGATGACCTGGTTGTAAACCGTGTTCAAAGCAATGACGGCGCCGCCTGGATTCTTGCCGCCGCCATTGAAGCCGTTGCCACCCGCGAGGCCGTACCAGGAGGTGCTCTGCGGTCCGCCGAGGCTGCCGATCCGAAGGTTGAAAGAGGACAGCGGAGCATTCGCCGCCATGCGGAGGATGCCATAGCTTGCCATGAGGTTGCTGCGCAGATCAACAATGCCAGTCCAGCCGGAGACGATGTTGTTCAGGCTGTTGAACTGCAGGGCAACGCCCGGCTGGACCAAGATGTTACCGCGGCCCAGGTTGGAATTGGCCACAAGTCCGGGGACCAGGCCCGCAGCCGTGTCGCTCAGGGCGGCCATGTTGCCTTCAAACACCCCAAAGAAGGTGATGCCACCGTTGAGCACCGTGCCACCCTGCCAGCCGGCGCTGTTGTCACTGTTGATGTACAAATTGCCAGCACCCTGTTTATACAGCGTTCCATCGCCGGAGATTCCGCCATTGACCGTGGCATTCGGGTTGTTCGCGCCCAAACTCAGATAGCCATTCCGTACCATGGTGACGCTGTTGAACGCGATGCTGTAATTGTTGGCGGTGTTCACCGTCAGGAAGGCGGTCCCCAGCGGGCCGCCGAAGTTCAGATCGCCAAAGCGGACGGTCTTGTTGGAGGTGGCCGTTGCAAGGCGGTCCAGGCTGATGGTGGTATTGGTGCTGCCAATGTAGCTGCTGCCGATGGCGGCGGTGGAGCCGATGGTCAGGCTGTTGTTGGCAAAGGAGGTCAGCACCTGCATGTCGGCGGTGTTGTCACCATCATTACGGATGTTGAGGGTGGCACCATTGAGCGTGATGGAGGCATTGCTGTAGGCCATGCCGTTGAGGCTGCCCACCAGCGCGCTGGCGTTGGTGCCGCCAAACGGATCGAGAGCATTGCCCGAAGTGCGCACTTCCAAAGTTCCCGCCATGATCTGCCAGGCACCCACCTTGTTGGCACCCTGGCCCAGCGGATCGGCACTGCCATCCGGCAGCATGCTTGTGCGGCCATTCGTCAGGAACAGCGTGGCTCCGCCGATCTTGGTCAGGGTCTGGTTCGCAGCCAAAATCTGGCCGGAGATCACGCCGTTGCCGCCGACGGTGCCGGAAGCGGTTGGCGTGTTCAGGATGACGTTGGAGTTGGCATTGGCGCTCAAATCAAGCGTGCCGCCAATCAAGACGTTGGTGCCCTGGCCGCCTGTCCATGTCAGTGCAGGTGCATTCAGGATGACGTTGTTGACCATGTTCCAGGCGACCGGTGCGGTGCTGGTGGAAAGCGCGGAGGTGGTGTTTGCCTGGCCACCGCTGTTGAGCGCGGGAACGGTGATGTTCAGGCCGCTGCCGGCGCCAAACTGCATCACGTTGATGCCGTCCACGAGTTCGCCGGTCACATAGCCGTTGCCGGTGACCGCCGCGAGGTCGAGGGCCCCCCCCTGCAGCGAGACACCGCCGGTGCCAAGTGCAAGCGTGTTGCGAACGATCAGGCTGCTGGATGTGCCCGTAGGCAGCGAGGAGTTGGCCGCCACTGCGCTGGTGATACGACCGACTCCGATCACCGTGCCGCCGGTGTAGGTGCTGGCGAGCGGTGCTCCGTCTTTGTTGATCGGCTGGCTCAGAGTGAGGGTGCCGTTTCCAGTCTTGGTCAGGCCGACGCTGCCGGTGATGACTCCGGAGAAGGTGGTGGCCTGGCCAAGTCCGGCGTTGACCGTAAGGTTGCCTGATGTGCCGGTGACAGTGCCCGTGCCAGCGAGGCCGCCGACAGAGATGTTCTGGCTGTTGAGATCAAACACACCCGCATTGTTGACGACGAGGTTGATCAGACCGCCGGAAGGCACGGCGCTCTGGGCGGCAAACATCAGGGTGCCTTCCTGGATGGTCAGGTTGCGGAACAGGGTGGCGGTTGGAGCCATCACGTTCGCGGTGCCCGAGAGAAGGAGGGTGCCAAGGCCAGCCTTGGTGAAGTCGGTGGCTTCAATATTGCCGGAAAGGACTGAACTGCCCGTCTGACCACCGCTGACAAAGACCAGGGCTTCCTGTGCTGTGGCACCGGTGCCGAAGCGCAGATTGCTGCTGATGACGGGAGCGGCGCTCAGGCCGTTGTTCATGATCAAGCCGCCGCTGGCAATGCGCAGCAGGGAGGTGCCATTGGTGGCAGTGATGTTGCTGTTGGTGCGCAGGGCCAGCACATCAATAGTGCTGCCGGCCACCGCCTGCACACTGCTGATGTCCGCCAGGGAGGTGGCGGCAGAGGCGCCCAGCGTGCCGACCGTGGTGGCATTGTTCAATGCCAGGCCGCTCGTCGCATCCACATAACGCAGGAAGTTCAGGCTGCCGTCGTTCAGGCCAAGACCGACGATCGATGGCGTCGTCAGGATGCCATTGGTGTTGCCCAATGCGGCGCCTGGAATGAATTTTTCATTCGTTCCCAGGTCGGAGGTCAGATTGGAGCTGATGACTGTCAGCATGCCGTTGGTGCCGCGCGTGAGCGCTGTGGCCGTCAGGGCCGAAGTCACCGTGGTGACGCCGCCTGAGAGCCCCTTGAGCGCCTGCACACTGCCGCCATTGTAGGTGAGGCCGGTGACCGTCAGCGCCTGGTTGGCAATGCCGAAGGTCAGAGTCGTGCCATTGGTAGCTGCCGCCGTTGTGGGTGCGCTCAGAGTGATGTTGTTGCCGTTGACCGCCGTCACCACCGTGTTTGCGGCGATGCCTGTGCCGGTGATCGTCATGCCGGGAACGATGCCCGAGGAGTTGCTCACATTGAGGATGTAGCTGACCGCGCCCTGGGTCGTGCCGACGGTCACACCAGCGGGTGCCGTGCCTGTCACGGCCGTCATCTGCAGCGTGCCGCCGCCCAAGGTCACCGTGCCAGTGCCGAACGGCTGCTGGCCAGCAATCGCACCCATCGCAGTCGTCACCGTAGCACCACCACCGACGAAGCTGCCAATGGTCAGGCTGGTGAAGGCGTTGGTGGTGGAGTTGAGCACCAGCGTGCCGCCGCCAATCTTGGTCAGGCCGAAGGCACCCGTGATCGGCAGCGCTTCACCGAAGGTGCTGCCGCTGGAGACTTCGATCGTGCTGGCAACCGTCTGAATCAGCTGATGAGAGGTGGTAAAGGAACCGCCAATGGAAAGCACGCCGCCACGCAGGCGGACATCCGCAGCGAGGCCGGCCACCAGGTGGGCGGTGGAGCCCACGGCAAGGCTCAGGGTCGGATCACCCAGCTGGGCATCCGCAGTCACACGCAGCTGACCTGCGTCAACGGCCCAGGACGTGCCGTAGCTACCGTCGGCGGTGGTCTTGTTGTAGGCTGCCACGTTGCTGCCGGTGAGCACCAGCACGCCCGGTCCCTGCTTGAAGAGGGCGACACCACCAGCACCGCTGGAGGTGATGCTGGCATCAAATTCAATGATGCCCTGGGTGGTGTTGACGACGAACTGGCGGTTTTGCAGAGCGGCATTCGAGTTCACGTCCCAGACCGCGATTGTGTTGCTGTACACCTGGTTGCCGCGCCCTTCGAAGGTGATCGGCAGGGCAGCCCCAGTAGAGAGAGCGCCGAGAGCATTCACAATGGTCCGGTTCACACCGTTCGATCCGATCAAGGTGCCCCCGTTTGCATTGCCGGAGCCGAAAGTAAGGGCTCCGGTGCCGAACGGGCTGCTGACGACGGTCGGGATGGCCGCAGTGCCAGTATAATAGCTGTCAGCGCCGATGATGACACGTGCATTGTTCAGCGTTGTGCCACCCGTGAAGGTGTTGGCCGAGTAGCCGCTGGCATCCGCGCCGAAATACACCACACCGGAGCTGGTGGCTGCGGCACTGCCCACGGCCAGCGCTCCAGGGCCCGTGATCGCGCCTGCCATTTCAATGCGGCCCGTGGTGAGGGACTGGATGGTGAGCGTGCTGCCGGTGATGAGGCTGGTGCCACCGCTGAAGCGCGCAGTGTACATGGAGTTGCCCAGAACCGTCAGCGCAGTCGTGTTGAGGATCAGGTCACGTCCGAAGTTCACCTGACCGCTGAGGCCAAGTGTCGAGGCCGCGGTGGTCACAGCCAGCGGAGTGTCGCTGTTGCCCAGGGCGCCGTTGGTGTTGTTCATCACGCTGTTGCCGACGAAGAGACCGCCGGTGCCATTAAGCGTCGTGGTGCCGGAGTAGGTGTTCATGCCGTTCAGCACCAAGGCGGAGGCCCCGGTCTTGATCAGGTTGCTCCCTGCACCGCTGATGACACCCAGGATGCTCATTTCCGCGGTGTTTTCGATCGTGCGGGTGGCTGCAACACCGTTCGGGGCAAGATTCACATTGCCACGCAGGACGAAGTTGGCGCCCGCAGTGCGGAAATCGCCGACCAGATTCACATTGTTGAAAAGACTGATGCCGCCTGCGCTGACCGCACCTTCCGCCGCCTGACCGATGTTCACCCCGGTGCTGCTGGTGTGGTTGATCACCAGGTTGCCCGTGCCGAGGGCAAAGTTGTTGGAGATGTTGAGGCTCGTTCCGCGGTTGGCCCACGTGTCTCCGGAGAAGTTGTTCCGGTTGATGAGCGTCAGGTTGAAGTTGCCATTGATGACCGACTGGCTGTCGTAACCGATTCCGCCAACCGTGGCGCCGACCTGGACGGAGGTGGCTCCGGTAAGGACGTTTTCAAACGCACCCGCGCCAATCTGCAGAGTACCCTGGTTGCCGCCGCCGCCGAAGCGGTAAACGCCATCCGTGGAGGCTCCCAGCGTTGGGTTGAAGTAGAGCTGGTTGTTGACTCCGCTCATCGAGGTGCCGAGCCAGAGCTTCGGTCCGCTGGAGCCGCCGTTAAGGGCCAGTTCCATGGCACCGAGGTCGAGGGCGCCATACTGCCAGGAATTGTCGAGCGAGATAACGCCAAGGGCAGGACCCGTCGAGTTCAACTGGACCTTGCCATTGGTCGCACCGGCGGTGGTCAGCAGGCTCAGGATGTTGGCCTGGGTCAGCTTCGTGCCGTTGTTGTTGTAACCAAAGGACACACCGGAGTAGCCGTAGCTGTCACTGTTTGAGGTGACTTTCTGAGAGGCGATGTTGCTCGCATCCGCAAGGCGGATCAGCGTGCCAGGCAGGAGGTTGACGTCGCCCGCGCCGAACGGAGTGCCCGTGAGCGTCGTGCTGCCGATGAGGCTGGTGGCAGTGTTCTGCGTGGATGCCCAGACTTCCAGGCTGGTCTGGCCGGCAGTGCCGAAGGTGTTGGCGGCATTGGCAAACATCAGCCCGCCGTTGCCCACCTTGATAAGCTTGCCGTTGGCGCCGCCGACGACTGTGCCTTCGAAGATGGTCTGATTGGCAGTGCCAAAGCTGCTGCCAATGATGTTGCTGTTCGCCCCCAGCGTGGTGGTGCCGGTGACGGTGACACCGTTCTGCGAGAAGTTCAGGAAGATCGGAGAGTTGGCACCGAGGTCGGCAATCGTCAGAGATCCGATCCGCTGCATCACCCCACTGTTGTTGTTCGTGATGGTGGCGTCGGCATTGACGGTCACAGCGCTAAGGAGGTCGCCGGTGACGCGGTAGCCACTGGCGATCTGGGAGTCACGACCCGCATCATTGGAGATGAGGCTGTCAAGAACGAGCACACCGCCGTTGATGATCAGCGCCTGGCCATTGGTCGGAGTTTTCAGAGCGGCCAGCCCAGAGTTCACCACAGCAGTGGCCAGGGACAGCGTGCCCTGGTTCAAGGTGACCGGTCCGGTGATGGTGTTGGCGCCTGTCAGCAGCAGAGTGCCGGCGCCAAACTTGGTCAGTCCGGTCGCCGTGATCTGGGCGTTGATCTGAGCAGTACCGCCAGACGCCGTGTAGATGATGGCTTCACCTGGGAAGATGAGGTTCATCGGCAGAGTGATCGCAGACACAGAGGTGGATGCTGTCTGCGCGACGCTGATCGTTGCAGTGCCGGAGGTGTTGTTGAAGAGCAGGCCGCCGCTGCTGATGGTCAGATTGCTGAAGGCTGCTGTTCCGGTGATGTTCTGGTTGGTGCGCAGGGCGTACACGTTCGGATTGTCGCCCAAGGTCTGCGCGCCGCCGCTGACATCAACAATCGAGTTCGAGGCAAGGCCGGTGGTGAAAGTGCCCGTGCCCGTCATGCGAGCGCTGTATTCGATCTGTCCTGCTGCCGCAGAGCCCGTGCTAAGCAGCGCCTGGAAGCCGGACCCAATGCCCATCGGATCATAGCCCACGAAGCTGTTTTCGGTCGCATCAACGATCCATGGTGCCACCATCCCGCCGTTGGTCACGCCAGTGCCGTTGGTGGTGCTTCCGCCGCGCGCACCAATGCTGGCAAGACCGTTCGTGAGAATGATGCGCTCAAACGCGGTGGACACCCCGCTGGTCGGAATGCCGAGCGTGAGTGCCGTGTGGGTCAGGCTCAACGTGCCGTTTGAAACACGTGAGAAATCCTGTGCTTCAAAAGCAGCCGAACCAGCGCCGGCAGCCCGGATCACTGTAAGCGTGGAGCCTTTGCTCACGGTGAGCGTGCCCACCTTTTCATAGGACTGGGCATTGGCTGCGCCGTTGTAACGGAAGGTGGCGCCGTTCAGATCCTGGCCGGTGGCATCCGCCCAGCGGCCCTGGCCATCCGCCACCGCACCAATCTGGTCGGTGATGGTCAGAGCACCACCCGGGCGAAGCTGGATGACGTTGCTGTTGGCATTGAGGATGGAGTTGAAGAATGAAGGACTGTTCAAGCCGCCAGGTCCGCCCAGCTGCAGAGTACCATAGACTTCAACGGTTCCGGTGCCCAGAGGGGTGGATGTAGATCCCGTGTCCAGAGTGACCGTGGAGCCTCTGTAGATGCTGGTGCCACCGGTGTAGTCATTGGAGTTGCGGAAGATGACGCCGCCGCTGCCGGTGGTCAGGCCGTTGATGTTGCCCAGCATCGAACCAATGATGACTCTGGCCGTGGTGGCACCGCTGGCAGAACCCAGAACATTGTCCGAGCCCGTGAAGGCGAGGTTGGGGCCAGTGCTTGCCCCGAGGCGGTAAACATTGCCCGCACCAACGCCAAGCGTCGGGGCAACATATTGGATTTCCGTCGAGCCGTAGCCCCCGAGGAACCAGGTGCCGTCACCGTAGCTGGCCATGTTCAGCGGCGTATTCCACTCAGGGACCGCCAGTTGAAGAACCGCACCGAAGCCGCCGCTCGCCTTGATGATCGAATTCAGACCGGTGCCAGGATTGTAATCCGTGTCGAGAACAAGGGCAGAGAGGCTGTTGATCTGGCTGTCGAGGTAGAGACTGGAGACACCGCCAAGGCTGCCGTTGCCAGCAATGCGGAGCGCCGCGCCGGGCAGCACGCTGACAGGGCCGGTGCCGAGCGCACCGCTTGCCGTCGTGGTCACCTGCACCGCGCCGGCCTGTACAAAGGTACCACCGCTGTAGGTGTTGCCTGAGCTGGAGATGCGCAGCGTGCCGTAAGTGGTGGTGCCACCGCCGAACTTGTTGAGGGCGCCCGCACCGGTGATGGGGCCGGCCAGTTCAAGGAAGCTGGCGCCACCGGTGGTGGTGTTCACATTGGCATAAGCACCGCCAAGCGTCGTCGTGCCGGCGACTTTGAGCGAGTAGCTGTTCCCGCCCGAGAGCGTCAGCGTGTTGTTGGCCACAGACAGTGCGCCGATTTGGATTTGATTGCCAGTATTGGCCGACGGACGGTCCACATTGACCGTGCCATAACCGGTCACCGCCAGGGAGATGCCGCTGGAGGACTGGTTGCCATAGATGATGACGCCGTTCGGGCCACCACCGTTGCTGTTAAGTGCCAGCGTGCCGCCATTCAGGGTGACCGTGCCGGGTGTCGTGCCATTGGCACCACCCAGACCAAGCGGATCCTGAACCGTCAGCTGGCCGAGATTGATGAGCACTCCACCCGTGAAGCTGTTCTGCCCCGCATAGGTGTTGTTGGCCGTGATGTTGCCGAGTGTCAGCGTGCTGGAGCCGTTCTTGACCAGAGATGTCTTCTTGGTGCCGGCTCCGATCGCATCGACGATGTTGCCGAGGAAGGTGGTGCTGGTGATGCCACTGATCGTCAAAGTGCCGTTGGCCGTGCTGGAAGAGTTGCCCACGATGCCGCCGCCGGTCCCAGCCAGGCTGGCAAAGGTGGCCTTGCCACCATTAAGGTCGAGCGTGCCGGTGTCTGTGAGCACCAGGGCGGTGGTCTGCCGGGTGGTCGCCACAGCACTGCCGAGCGCGAGCGTACCGTTGTTCACGTTGAGCGCTCCATAGATGCTGTTGTTGCCGGAGAGAACCAGCGTGCCTGCGCCCGCTTTGGTGACCGTCCTGGCCTCGATGTTGCCACTGATGGTGGCTGGAGCACCGGCTGTGCCGCTGACATAGACGATGCCTTCTCCCGCACCGCTGGTGGATGGCACAACCGAAAGCGTGATGCCGCTCGCAGTGGCCGTGGCCGTTGCGCTGATGGTGATGGTGGTGGCGCTGGCAATGGTAGCGATCGTCGCACCGGCAGGGATGCCGGGGCCGGTGATCGGCATGCCGACAACCAGACCGGCCGTGCTTGGCACCGTCACCGTCGTCGAGGAGTTGGTGGAAGCATTGGTGATGCTGATGGCCGGAGCCTGGCCATTCACCACAAGGTTGGAAGAAACGGTGCTGCCCGCGTTGAACAGAATCGCACCCATGTCATTCAGGTTCACGCTGCGCAGCCTGATGGTGCCGTCGGTGATGTTGCCGGTGACCTTGAGGCCGAATACGTCCGCGAAGCTGCCGACGCCCACCGAAGTGGTGCTGTTGATGCTGACGACGCTGGCCGTGGTGGCACCTGCAAAGGTGTTGGTCAGTGTTGAGAACGGCGTGGCGGTGACAAAACCGACTGCGGGGTCATAATTGACGAAATCGGCCGTTGCATCTGTCGGGGAGGCGAGGCGGAGGATGCTGCCAGCGACGATGCCCGAATTGGAACCGACTCCCAAGTTGTTGAGAGTGAGCAGTCCGTTGCCAGGAGAAGCCGTGGTCTGGTTCAGGATGGTGGTGCCGAGCACGCGGGCGTCCGAGCCGGCAGTGTTGCCGAGGCTGCCTTCCACACCCGGGACGATGGCCAGAACACCGGCACCCACGCGGGCAAGGGTGGTGGCGGTGACCTGAATGTCATTGCCCATCTGCGCATCGAGACGCAGGTAGGAACCACCGGCAAAGTTCAGGGTCGGGATGGTGAATGCAGCGCCCGGGCCATTGGTGTTCACGCGAAGCGAACCGCCATTGATGGTGACCGCAACGTCGCCGAACGGCGTGCCCTGGGTGTTCTGGGTCATCAAGGTGGCACCATTGCTGATGGCGGTGTTGTCGTGTGCGTTGCCGCCCGTCTGGTTGCCATTGAGAATCAATGTGCCAGGACCATTGACGGTCAGCAGGCCGGTGCTGTTGGCGGTGATGCCGTTGACGGTGAATGTCTTGCCGGCGGCCACATTGATGCTGCCCGCGGCCGTCATGGTGATCACACGGTTGGTGGTGATGTTGTCGGTGACCAGAAGCTGGCCGCCGTTCATCGAAATACCGCCCGGCAGCACGTTCAATCCGCCGACATTGCCGAGGTTCACGTCATTGCTGATGCTCAGGATACCAGCGGTGATGGTCGTCGTGCCGAGGTAGGTGTTAGTGCCGCTGAGAACCAGCGTGCCGAGACCGGTCTTGGCAAATCCGGTTTGAGCGCTGACGTAGGTGAAATCACCGCTGATGATGCCGGAGGCCGTCAGTGTCGTGGCCGCGCCCACGTCGATGGTGCTGGTCTGGATCAACTGCATGTTGTTGGCGACCGTGAAATTCTGGTCCCAGCCTGCCAGCGTGCCGGAATTCAGGATGATGCTGCCTGGAAGCACGCCTGTGGAGCTTAGCGCGAGCGTACCCTGGCTGATGGCGGTGCTGGTGTAAGAATTGCCAGCGTTGGTAAGGCGCAGGATGCCGGCACCCGTCTTGATCAGGGTGGAGGAACCGGAGACCACACCGGAAAGGGTGACGATGCGGGTGGCATCCGCAATGTTCAGAGCACGGTAAGTAGTCGTGCTGCCAAGATCCACCGCTCCGCTCAGTGTCAGATCAATCTGACCCTGCGCACCGCCGCCGATGAATGCGTCAGCGCCAAATGCTCCGATGGTGGTTGTCGGACCGGCCAGGGCGCCGATGACACCCGTGGAGGTGAAGTTGATGTTATTGGTGATCGTCATCGGTCGAAGCAGACCAATGGTGGTGGTGACGCCAAGACCCGTCTGGTTGACTTCAAGAGTGCCGCTGTTGAAGGAAATCGTGCCGCTGCCCAGCGCACCGGCGTTGCCGAGACGCACGGTGGCGTTGCCATTGATGGTCGTGCCACCGCTGTAGGTGTTTGGGGTGTTCAGGATCACCGTGCCACCGTTGCCAATGAAGTTCGCCCCAGGAGTACCGGAAACAGCGCCGAAGATCGCTGCATTCGCACCGCTGAGCACTGCGCTGTTGATCTGCAGCGTGCCGCCACCCGTACCGATGCGGTAGCTGTTGCCGGAACCTGCTCCGAGCGTGGCGGCAGTGTAGTTGCCGCCTGCGGTGGAGCCGAGGTAGAGCTTGGTGCCAGCCTGCGTGAGCGCAGTGCTGAATCCGAGAACGTCGATCGCCAGCGTGCCATCAACATTGGCATTTGTGGAGGAGAACGTCACGCTGCCAGGGATCGTGCCATTGTAGCCCATGCCGAAGGCGCCGATGCCGTCGTTGCTTGTGTTGATGGTGGTGGCCGTGGTGCCGATGTTTGCGGCGCTGAGCACGCGAAGCGCGGCACCCGGATTGACGGTGATCGTCCCTGCGGAGGTAAGTTTTTCGTTCGCAGGCGTTGTGCTGCCCACGCGCGATTCAAGCACGCCCTGCTCCACAATGATGTTGCCGGCGTAGCTGGAGGCACCGCCGAGAACAAGGTTCGAAGTGCCCACCTTGGTGATGGAAGGCGTGGAACCCGTGAACGTGCCGAGAACGTTCAGCTGATTGCTGGTGAAGATCGTCGTGGCCGCAGTGCCGTTCATGGTGAGCGCACCAAAGATGGTGTTGGTATTGCCACCCTGGACGCCGAGGGAAGTGCTTCCCGATCCCATGGTCACCGCACCGACAGCGGTGCTCGCGACGGTGGCGCTGAGGATGCCGGAGGAAGTAACGCTGACCGGATTGAGGAAGAAGGTGTTGGTGACGCCCGCGTTGTAGGTGCCGGTGGCCAGCGTGATGGTCGAACCCGCTGTGTACAGTGAGCCGCCAAGGGCATACTGGGCACCGGCGGACAGCGTGCCATCATTGACGGTAATGCCGCTGCCACCTGCAGTGAGACGAGCGTTCGATGCGGCAGTGATGGACAGCACGCCCGGGCCGTTTTTGATGAAGCCGGTCATCGTGCCTCCTGCAAAGGCGGTGCCGATGGTGGAAGTGACGGCAGTGTTGGCCTGGAAGGCGTTTTCAACCGTGATCGTCGGCGTCGCGGTGTTGAACGTGATTGCACCCGTCAGCGTCAGGTTTTGCTGGGTCACACCAAAGTTCAAGGTGTTCGATGGATTCGTGACGTTGATCGCATTCGTGGCGGTGATCGCGCCGCCGCCTGCCAGCAGGCGAGTGTTGTCGCCCGAGATGGTCAGCGTGCCTGTTCCCAAGCCTGCGGCATTGCCGATGATGATCGAACCGGCGGAGAGAGTCACGCCACCCGAGAAGGTATTGGCACCGCTCAGGACGAGGCCGCCCGTGCCATTCTTCAGGATCGAGCCCGTTCCAATGTTGGCCGCGCTGAGAATCAGACCCACGGGGGAAACCCCGCCCACGTTGATCGTGCGTTGTGCAGAACCCAGGTCAATGATGCTGGAGATAGTCGGGATGAAGCTCAGGTTGTCATTCGTGGAAGTGATGCTGCCACCGGTGAAGGTGATCGTGCCACCTGTGATCGTCGGAGTAGCCGCTCCACCCGTGTTGTTGAAGGTGATGTTGCCGCTCACCGCATTGGTGCCGGTGTAGGTGAGCGTGCTGCCGCCGTTGAGCACGATGTTCGTAGCCGCTGCGATCTGGTTGGCCGTGGTCGTCTCAGTGACCGCAGCGTTGTTGATCGTCAAACCGGTGGTGCCCGCAGGGATCGTTGTTCCGACACCATTGAGTGTGAGCGTGCCGCCATTGACCACCGTGCCGCCGCTGGTGGAGCCATACGTGTTGGCCGCAGTCAGCGTCAGCGTGCTGCCGCCATTCTTGACCAGCGACATGTTCGCGCCTGTGATGGCCGTGGCGATAGTCAGCGTGTTGTTGGCGAACACAAACAGTTCACTGCCGCCAGAGGTCAGCGCGGTGCCGCCGGTGATGGTGCTCGCAGCGCCATTGGCCAGCAAGCCGCCCGTGCCCAGGGTCAGGGTTTCACCACCCGCAAGGGTGATGGTCGAAACCGCGCTGATACGCAGCGAGTTGATCGTCCGGGAACCGGTGTCCGTCACGTTCGCCCCAACCGTGATGTTGTCGGTCGCGCCACCTGCCGTAAGCGCACTGCCGGAATAGGCTGGATAACCCGTCGTTCCCAAGGCACCGACGCCGCCGCTGGTTCCGCTCGGCGCAATGTAACCGGCAAAGTCAGTTCCGTTGACGGTAGCCCAGCCGCCCAGAATGCCATTGGTCGTCGCTGGTGCAACGCCGTTGACCTGGGTCAAAATGATCTGGCTGTTGTTGGTGCCGCCGAGGCCGGGGTTGGTCCCGGTGAAGTTCACAGCGGAGGAGGTGTTGCGCACCAGGTTGCCGATGGTGAACGATGTGGGCAGCACGGTTCCCGTGGCAGGAGTCACCGTGATGGTGTTCTGGCCGGGCTGCAGATTGACCGTGCCCGTGGAGGCGCTGCCCTGAACCCCGAGATACGTGAGAGTGCCGCCGTAGAGGTCGATGCTGCTGGCCACGCGGTTGGCTCCGAGATCGGAGGCGGTGTAGAGGCCGGTGTCGTCCAGCGTCAGGGTGCCAAAGTAGTTGGTCACTCCGCTGGTGCCGGAGAGACGGCCCTGATCACGCAGTGTCAGGCCGCCGCCGCGGATGATCGTGGCACCCGTATAGGTGTTGTTGCTGACCAGCGTGGTCGTGTTGTTGCCTGAACGGGTGAAGTTCATCACGCCCGTGCCGTTTTGGATGACTCCTGCAAAAGTGGAGCTGCCCGCCGCGACTGAAGTCAGGGTCACCGCTGTGGAACCGCTGTTGGTGATGATGCCGCCAGTTCCCGCCAGCACGCTCTGGCTGTTGAGCGTACCCACCGCCTGATTCTTGCCGAACAGGTCAAGAGAACCACCGTTGACCGCCACGTTGTTGATCGCAACGCCGGCGGCTGTGACGAACACAGGCAGCGTGTTGTCCTGACCGCTGTTGAGTTTCAGAATGCCGTCATTGATGGTGGTGAAATTGCCGGCGTTGAAGAAGAACTGCGGCTTGGTGAACTCCATCGCTCCAGGACCGGCCTTGACGAAGCTGTTGGAGAACTGGCCATAGCTGCCAAAGGTGAACATGTTCACCGTGTCGAGCTGGTGAACGTAAAGCTGGGCGCCGCCCGCTCCGACGATGCCGCCGCTGAAGTCGGCCCCGCTGGCGTCCTTCACCAGGATGGCGCTGGCACCCAGGGTCAAAGCCCCGGCATTGCCAATGGCTGTCAGGGAAGAACCGCTGGTCAGCGTGAGACTGTTCACCGTGGCGGTGCCGAAGATCTGCGATCCCGTCATCGCAACGTTCGAGGTCGTGGCAACCGCACGGAACAATCCAGGCGCAAGCTCGGCAGCCGTCAGCGGACGAAGACCACCAATCGAGGAATAGGTGGCAAAGTTTGCGCTGGCCGCAAAGGCTGTCGTTCCGATGGCATCGGTCATGTCCGCGCTGGCAATGATGTCATTGCGGATGCTCATGGTATTGCTGCCGTCACCGGTGGCACCACCGATGAAGTTGACAATGCTCGGAGCAAACAGATTGGCGACGCCTGCAGCCGGCTTGGCACCGAGGTTGTCACCACGCACGATCAGGGAGCCGCCTGCAGTGATAGCGGCGATGTTGCCGACGTTGAGGATCAGCGACTTGTTAAGATCAGCGTCCAGAGTGATGATGCCGCCGCTGGCACTGACGTTCAGAGCTCCGTTGGTGCCGAGGTTCAGGGATTCGACCGTGTCGGAAGCGCTGTTTCCAATCATCTTGAACTCGCCACCCACAAGGGTCAGGTTGCGAAACAAGCCGGAACCAACCGCATAGTCGGTACCGCCAAGGCGGTTGTTGGTGTTGGTGGCGCTGTTGTCGAGGACGAGCATGCCGCCGCGGTTCACCGTGTAAGTGGTGAACTTCGCGCTTCCCGCGCCGCTCAGGGTCGAAGTGCCCTGCGAGGTCGTAAAGATGCCGTTGCTCATGGTGTTCATACCCGTGGCTGAATTCAGCGTCATGTTGCCGGTGCCGAGCTTCAACAGGTTGAAGGACGTGCCCGTCTGGTTGCTGGAGGCAAAGACACCCGAGAAGGTGAATGACGAATTGTCGAAACCGGTGCTCAGGGTGGCGCCCGTGCCCGAATTGTTGGTGATCAATCCAGTGCCGGTGATGGATCCGCTCGCGGTCGATGCACCGCTGAGATCGAGAGTCCCGCCAGTCGCCAGCGAGATGCTGGAGAATCGGGAGAAGGCATTGGTGTTGCCCACACGCAGGGTGCCATCATTGACGGTGGTGGTGCCGTTGTAGGTGTTGCCAATGTTCGCCAGCACGAGCACGCCCGGGCCGGTCTTGGTGAACGCAAAGGAACCAGTGTAGGCAGCGCCCAGGGTGCCGACGACGGCGGGAGTGTCCACGTTGATGGTCTTTGTACCGGCACCAAAGGTGACGAGTCCGTTGAGGACCAGGTTATTGGAGCTGATACCGTCAATAACGAGGGTGTTGCTGGGGTTGGAAACAGTGACCGCGTTGTAGATCGTGCTGCCCACACCGGTGACCTTCACACCGTCGTTTGCGATGGTGAGTGTGCCGGTGCCCAGGGGGCCGGTGGTTTTGACACCACCCGTCAGCGTGTCACTGACACCCATCATCAGGATGCCTGCATTCAAGGTCACACCACCTGTGAAGGTGTTCTGCGCGTTGAGCGAGAGGAGGCCGGAACCCGCTTTCACCAGCGAACCATTCTGAAGAACCGCCGAACTGACCAGACTCACGGTGGACAGACCGTTGGTGGTAAACGTGCGGGCCGCTCCGCCAAAGTCGATGGTGCCTGCCAGCGTCGGGAAGGTGCTGAAGCTGTCGTTGTTGGCCGTGATGTTGCTGCCGAGGGTCAGGGTGCCGCCGCTGGTCAGTGTCGGATTGCCGGCACCGCCGGTGTTGTTGAAGGTGACGCCGCCGTTGAAGGTGTTCGCTCCGGTCAGGGTCAGCGAACCGCCGCCGTTGATGTTGATCGCGGTGGCTGTATCGATCTGCGCCGCCGTGCTGATTGTCACCGCCGCGTTGTTAATCGTCAGGCCGCCGGCGGAAGGAATCACGATGACTGCTGCAGCACCGGTGGTGTTGACCGTGCCACCGTTGAAGACGGTGCCACCGGTGTAGGTGTTGGCCACCTGAGGCGAAAGAGTGACGGTGCCTGCATTGGTCACCACCAGCGCCGTCGTTGCTCCAGCCGCACCATTGTTGACGATCTGCGAGTTGATCGTCAGCGTGTTGGCGGCGTTGTAAACAAGGAGTTCAGAGGCGAGCGATGCCGTCGTGCCCCCCGAGGTCAGCACACCACGAGCACCCGCCGTGGTTGTACCGATCGTGGCAGTGGCACCGCTGTGGAGCAGACCGCCGCTCACGAGATTCAGCGCATTGGCTGTGGCATCCGAGGTGAAGGTCAGGTTGGCTGCACCCACCAGGTTGAGGGAATTGAGCTGATAAGGGATGGCTGGAACAGCGCCTGCAGCAGAAAGCTTGATGTTGTAGGCAGCCTGGGATGCGGCTGGAAGAATGACACCATCATAGTTGGCAAAATAGCCACCGGAGCCAAGAGCACCAACACCTGCGTTCACATTGTAGGTGGCAAATTCAAGACCGTTCACCACCGCCCAGCCGCCGATCAAGTTGTTGGTCAGCGTTGGAGTGGCAGTGATAAAGATATTCGAATTGCCTTCGACTGCCGTGCTGGCGTAGTTGTTGAGGCCCAGATTCGTGCCCGTAAAGTTCACAGCGGCACCCGTTTGGCGGGCCAGGCTGGCCATCGTCAATGTAGCCGTTCCGGTGTTGCCAGCGGTGGCGCTGATGGTGTTGAACCCGCCGGAATTTGCGCCGCCGAGAAGCGTCACCGCACCGACGGATTCTGTTGTGAGCAGGCCGGGGGCGCCGGTGAGTGTCAGGGTCGCGCCCTGAAGTCCGATCGGCAGCGTGTCCGCCACGCGGTTCGTGGAATTGTAGGTCGTCAGACCGCTGAAGTCCATGTTCAGCGTGCCGAAGTAGTTGTTGATCGCAGGCGCTCCGCTGGCAGGTGCGATGGCACCGGCGTTCAGCAACTGCAGGACACCGCCACGAATCGTTGTGGCACCGGTGTAGGTGTTTCCGCTGACCAGCGTTGTGGTGGTGTTACCGGAGCGGGTGAATGCGAGGTTGCCCGTAATGCTGCCGCCGAATGTGCCGCCGCCGCTGGTGGTGAAAACGGCCGCCGTGCCGCTGCTGTTTGTGATGATGCCGCCGGCTCCAGGCAGCGTGTTGTTGCTGGAGATCGCACCCACGGCCTGGCTGCGGCCATTCAGGTCCAGAGCGCCACCATTGACGGTGACAGCCTGCAGACCAATGCCAGTGGCGGTCGGGTTGACCACCAGAGTGTTGTCCGCCGCGCCATTGAGCATCAACGTACCTTCGTTGACGAAATGGGTTCCGATGGTGAACATCGGTTTCTGCAGCGTCATCGTTCCTGCCCCGGCCTTGGTGAAGCCGTTGGCGGTGTTGATGATGTAGCTGTTGACCGTAACATCGCCAGGAGTGTAGGCCCAGAAGTGCGAGCCGCCGTTGGTGATCTGGCCGCCATTGAAGCCCGTGTTGCCGCTCTTGGCCAGGAATGCCAGGCCACCCAGTGTCAGAATACTGCCGTTGTTGTAGCCGGTGACTCCACCACCGCTTTCAAGAGTCAGCGTGTTGATGGTGTCCGTGGAGAACGACTGGCCGCTGGTGAGGCTCAGGTTCGCCGTGGTGGTGTTCATGCTCGTGATGCTGCCAAGGACTTCACCTGCTCCGAGGGCCTGGAAGCCGCGGCCGGGAAGATAAGTCGCAAAGGAAGTCCCCGTGCCTGTTGCGGACGTGTCCGCAAGCATGTCAGTACGGATGCTGCGGTTGGCGAGACCCGGCAGGTTGGCGCCACCAGTGAGGTTGTTCACTGTTGTGGCATAAACATTCGCCACGCCTGCGCCAGGTGCCGAACCCAGATTGGAGCCACGAACAACCAGATGTGCACCATTGGCGGCCAGTGTTGCCACCGATGCAAAGTTCAGCGTGGTGGATCCCGCCCCTGGCACGACGGTCAGGAATCCGGCACCAGAACCTGGATTGAGCACGTTGAACGACTCGTAGCTGCCGGCCGAACTGCCGAGGATTTTAAACTCGCCACCCGCAACCGTGAGGCTCTTCAGCAGGCCGCCCAGGCGGTTGTTCACGTTCGTGCTGCTGTCATCAAGGATGAGCGAGCCGGACTGGTTGACCACAGTGGAAGTGAAAGCGGTATTGGCGTTGCCAGAATAGGTCACTGCTCCACCGTTGATGGTGAAGGTGCCGGTGGAGGTGCTGGTGCCGCCGGTCAGACCAAAGGAGCCGGAACCGATTTTCGTGATGTTCGCATTGCCCAGCGTGGAGAGGCTGTAAGCGTTGATGCTGCCATTGAAGGTCGTGCTGGTGTTGTTGGCACCGAAGGTCAGCGTCGCGGAACCACCGTTGTTGGTGATGGTGCCGGCGCCCGAAAGCTGGCTGATCACTTCACCAAATCCATTGATGTCCAGGGTGGAGCCCGCCGCCATCGTAAACACCGAGGAGTCCGGAATGGTGTTGGCCACTCCGAGGAACAAGGTGCCGCCGCTCAGCGTTGTCGCGCCGCTGTAGCCATTGCCGGCCGAGGTCAGGCGCACGCCACCGGTGCCAGCGATGGTCAGGCCGCCGGTTCCCTGCACAGGTGCAGTGATGTCGAGACTGATTGGCGCGAGGCCCGAGGTGGTGATGGTCCTCTGCGCGGTCAGGTTCACATAGCCCGGAGCAGTGGCGGAAATCGTCGGAATGAAGCTGAGACTGTTGTTGCTGCTGGTGATGTTGCCTCCCAGAGTCAGAATGCCCGCTCCCACGGCGAGGGTCGGGTTGGCATTACCGCCATCATTAGTGAAGGCCAGAGTGCCATTGAGAGCGTTGTTGCCCACATAAGTGAGGGTGCTGCCTCCATTGATGGTGATGTTGGCCGATGCGGCAATCTGCCCCGCCACCGTGTTCATGGTCGCTGCGGCGTTGTTGAGCACCAAGTCCCCTGGGACGACGATGGTTCCGGCGATGCCGCTAAGATTGAGCGTACCCTGGTCCACAATCGTCGGGCCTGTGTAGGTGTTCGAAAGCGAGGACGAATAGGTCAAGCTGGACGAACCCGTGGCCGTCGCCGCCGCGGAAAGCGTGATGTTCGTGCCTGAAATGGAGGCGATCGTCGTGCCGGCTGGGATGCCGGCTCCCGTCACCGCCTGGCCAATGACCAGATTCGCGTTGCTGCCGACCGTGACCACGGCACTGCCCGCAGTCGTGGTCGTGTTCAGCTGCAGCGGAGCCACGAAAAGCGCCACTGCGCCGCCGGCAGTCACAGGCTGGGAGAGGGTGATCGTCGTTGGCGTCAGACTGGTGATGACCGCACCGGCGGGGATGGCCGAGTTCGCCGTAAAGGCACCGCCGGAGGCGATGGTCGCCGTGGCGTTGTTGCTCATGGTAAACTGGGTCGCACTCGTGACGCCTGTGACCGTGGTTCCGGCGGGGATGCCGACACCTGTCACCACCATGCCGACACCCAGACCGGAGGTCGATGTAACGGTCACAGTGTTATTGCCTGCGGCGGTCACACCACCCGCAAGCGCGATGGAAGCACCGACGCCGCTGATGGCGGAACCCACTGTCAGACCGTTGGTGCTGGGCACCGTGATCACATTCGACCCGACAGTAAGCGTTCCGGTCACGGGCACTGGGCCAAAGGTGGTGGCCAGGGTGGTTCCCGCCAGCACACCCACTCCGGAAGACAAGGTGATGGTCGTCCCTGCCGTGATTGCGGAAATGGTCGTTCCTGCCGGGATGCTTGCGTTGCCAAAAATGGCCTGTCCAACGATGAGTCCCGCAGTGTTGTTCATGGCCGTCACCGCAGTGCTGCCCGCAGTCGTGGTGGCGACCTGCTGGTTGGCAGGTGTCAACGTCAGCGTGCTGGCGCCGGACTTCACCAAGGTCAGGGCACCGCTCGCCCCATTGCCATAGGTTGCCGACACCGTGCCAATGGCGGTGGCTGGCGCAGAAAGAGTGTAGGTCGTGCCGTTGACGATGCTCGCAATCGTTGCACCGGCAGGGATCCCCAATCCACTCACGGCTTCTCCAACATACATTCCCGTGGTGCTGCTCACAGTAACCACATTGGAGCCAATGGTGGTGTTGGAGGCAATGACCTGGTTCGCGTTGTTAACGATCTGGCTGTTGATCGTCAGGGCGGTGTTGTTGTAAGAATACAGTGTGGACGCGGAGTTGGCGGTCGCGCCAGCGGTCAACTGCCCCAGGGTGATGACGCTGGTGCCGGTCGAGGAGAGCAGGCCACCCGTGCCAATCGTCAGCGTGTTCGCCGGAGTCATGGTCACCGTCGAAGCCGCGTTAATCCTCAGGCTGTTGATCGTCCGAGTAGTCACACCCGCAACGCTGGCTGCAATGCTGATGTTATCCGCACCCGCACCTGCGGTCAGAGCGGCTGTGGAATAAGCACCGAACGGATTCGGGAAGGCGCCGACGGGGTTCGCTCCCAAGGCTCCCACACCGATCGCTCCCGTGTTGGCATCCATGGTGCTGCGGTAGGTGGCAAAGTCCGTGCCATTGACGATGGCCCAGCCGCCGATGATGCCATTGGTCAGCGTCGGAGTGCTTGTGATGAGGATCTGGCTGTTGCCCACGGCCAGCTGGCCGCCAAGGCCGAGGGTGCCCGCACCTGCGGTGAAGTTCAGGGTGGAATTGGCACTGGAGGTGAGGCTGGCCAGCGTAAGAACCGCCGAACCACCCACTCCGCGCGTCGCTGTGATGGTGGATGCACCTGCAAGCAGCGAAACCGCGCCCAAGCTCTGCGTGGAATCAGCCCCGCTGAATCCAAGGTATTGCAAAGTACCGCCCTGCAGGGTGATCGGAGCCGCTGCATTGAGCCGGCTGACGTCCGCCAGCGGGTTGTTGGTGCTGTCCAGCACCAGGGTGCCAAAATAGTTCGTCACAGAAGAGGTGGCGGAGAGAGCGCCGCCCTGCTGCAGGGTCAGGTTGCCGCCGCGCAGCACCGTGGCTCCGGTGTAGGTGTTGTTGCTGAGGAAGACGCTGGTGGCATTGCCTGAACGGGTGAAGTTCAGATTGCCAGTGATGGCCCCGGCAAAAGTTCCCGCAGCTGAGGCCGAAGTGAAGGTCGAGGTTGTTGCGGAGGAGTTGGTCACAAAGCCGCCGGTGTTTTGAACGGTGGTGTTGCTGCTGGCAAGGGTGCCGATAGCCTGGTTGGTGCCGTTCAAATCCAAGGTGCCGCCGTTGTTCACGTTCACGGCCTGCACACCGCCGACTCCGCTGACAAAAATGCGGTTGTCACCACCGGAAAGCTTCAAGGTGCCGTTGTTGATGTTCGTGGTGCCGGTGAAGAGCTGGCGGGTGCCTACGACCACGGTGCCTGCACCATCTTTGGTGATGCCACCGCTGCCGGTGATGGCGCTGTTCAGATTCAAGTTCGTGCCAGCACCCGGCGTCCAAAGGAACATGGACGTGCCCGGAGCGGCGAGCACGCCACCATTCAGACCGGTGTTGCCAGCCAGTGCAAGGATACCACCAGAGGTGATGGTGAGAACATCCGCGCCGAGCAAAGGTCCGACCGCCGTGAATCCACCACCGGAATTCAAGGTGATGCTGTTGGTGCTTTGCGCGCCAGCGATCAGGCCGCCGACGCTGGAATGCACCAGGCTGACGTTGTTCGTGGCTGCATACGTGACTGCCTGAGTGAATTCACTGGCCGCCAGAGCTCTGAAGCCTGGTCCGCCGATGGTGTTGGCGCCCGTGGCACCAATGTAGGTCGCGAACGAGGTGCCATTGCCGGTCAGCGAGCCGTCCACCAGGATGTCCGGACGAATGCTCATGGTCAGAGATCCCACCGCACCCCCACCACCGATGCCCGCAGGAAGCGTGGTCAGCGCCACAAAGTTCGTCGTGTTGGCCGCACCAACGGTGCCACCAAGATTGGTGCCGCGCAGCAGCAGGGACGCTCCCGCAGCCACATTCGAAAGAGAACCTGTGTTGAATACGAGCGACTTCGTGGCGTTCGGAGTCAGAGTCATGGTGCTGCCTCCCACCGCCAGAGTGGTGGTGCCACCCGAAGCGGCAGTGATCGCGCCGGTGCCCGCCGTGGCGGCTGCGCTCAGCACAAAAGTGGTTCCATTGGTGATGGAGGCGATCGTGGTGCCCGACGCAATGTTTGGACCGGAAACCACCATGCCCGCAACCAGCCCGGCAGTGCTTCCCACCGTGACCGTGGTGCTCGCCGTCGTGGTGACGCTGCCCAGGCTGACCACGTTGCCGAGGGATTCGGTCGTGTTGACAGAGGCATTGCCGAGAATGTTGAGATTGCCACCAGCAAGCGTCAGCGTGGCGCCCGTGCCTGCCCCAAGGATGGCACCACCGCCGAGACGGCTGTTCACATTGGTCGTGCTGTTATCAAGCGTCAGGGTGCCGCCTTCATTCAGAGTATTGCCCAGGAACGCGCTGCTCGCGCTGCCGCTGTAAACAACGGCTCCCTGATTGACAAGCAGGGTGCCGAGTGAAGTTCCGGATCCTGTGAACGTCAGCGTTCCCGTGCCGAACTTGGTGATGTTCAGCGTGTTGGAGAGACCATCGCTGAAACGTGCAAACGATCCGGAGAATGTGGTGCTGCTGTTGTCGAAACCGACCCCGAGAGCGGCCGCAGTGCCCGATGCATTGGTCACCTGCCCTGAACCCGCAAGGCTGCCGAAGAGCAGCGAAGCTCCGTTCAGGTTCACGCGCCCGCTGGCACCAATGGTCAGCGCGGAAAACACGTCGCCTGAAGAGTTGGCGCCGGACTGCAAGGTGCCTGCGTTCACCACGGTCGCACCTGTATAGGTGTTCATGGTGTTGTACTGCAGCACCCCGGTTCCGAGCTTGGTGACACCCACTCCGGAACCGCGGATCGCGCCGGTGATGGTCAGTGCGGAAACGAACGGAGCCACTTCGGCGCCGTTCACTGTGACCGGGTTCACCGTGAAGGTGCGCGAGCTGGAGCCCAGGCTGAGCCCGCCGGAGATGGTGCTTGAAGTGGTGACGTTCGAGGAGCTTGCCGAGATGTCACCCGTCAGGGTAAGCAGGCCGCCGATGGAACCGCTGGCGTTCAGAGTCGGTGCAGCGCCGCCGTTGTTGTTGAAGATGAACCCGGCAAGCGAATTGGTGCCAAAAAGGTTCAAGGTGCTGGCACCGTTGAGGGTCACCACGTTGCTCGCGGCGATCTGGCCGGAGACGTTGTTCATCGTCACAGTCGCACCACTGATGGTCAGACCACCGGCGGGAAGAACCGTCGTTGCACTGGTGGCGCTCAGGTTGAGCGTGCCCTGATCCACCGTCGTGCCACCGGTATAAGTGTTTGAAAGACCCACCTGCAGCTGCGTGATGATGGCGGTCGTCGCGGCCGAAAGCGTGACGACATTGCCGGAAATGGAAGCAATCGTGGTTCCCGCCGGGATGCCAGCACCACCCACCAGCATGCCAGCCGTCAATCCCGTGGCATCCGGCACCGTCACCGTTGCGCTGCCCGCATTGTTCACCACATTGGTGACGATCCAGGATGGCTGCAACGTCAGCACACTGGCACCGGATTTCACCAGGGCGAGGGAATTGCCAAGGCCGTTGTCGGCGATCACCGAATTGATCGTGATGGTGGCCTGATTGTTATAGGTGATCAGTTCCGTGGTGCCGCTGGTGGCGGTGCCGCCGACGGTCAGAACGCCGGGGAACAGGCCCAGGCCGGAAACACCGATCGTGGAGTTGTTGTTGTTGTTGCTGCGCAGCAGGCCGCCCTGTTCAAGATTCAGCACATAGTTGGATCCCAGGAACCCGACATCCGTGGTCGCACCACCGCTCAGACGGAGCATGCCCGTCGTGGTGTTTGCGAGGATGTTGTAGGTGGAGCTGATGTTGGTGATGTTGCCGCTTGCAAACGCTCCATCATAGCTGCGGAAGCCCACGCTGCCCACAGACCCGATACCGAGCGTGCTGTTGTAAGTGGTGAAATCACCGCTGTTGGCAATGGCCCAAGGCGCAAGAACCGCGTTGTTGGAAACTCCGCCAATCAGGATGCGTGTGCTGCTGCCAAGCTGTCCCGCTGCGCTGAAGTTCACCGTCGCACCCGCAGTGCGGGTAAGTCCAGACAGGGTCAGCTGCGCGGAGTTTACACCTGTACCACCCTGGGTGGCTGTGATCGAGCTGGCGCCTTGGGCAATGCTCACCGATCCCACGGTTTCAGTGGAGTTGGTCTGCGCGCGCCCCAGAAGGGTCAGTGTACCACCACGCAGGGAGATGCCCGCCGCATCGCTCAAACGGTCGGTCATGTCATAGAGCCCCTGATTGTTGATGCTCAGGGTGGCGTAGTTGATGTCGATGGTGGACGTGCCGGTCAGACCGGTGAAAGCCCCCAGATCCTGCAGCGTGGTCGTGTTGTTGTTCAGCAGCAGGTTGCCGGTGAACAGCGCACTGGTGTTGGTGAATGCCAGAGCTCCCGAGCCGCTGCGGGCGAAGGTGAAGGCCCCTTCAAAGGTGCCTGCAAACGTGCGCGCATCCTGGTTGGCCACCAGCGTTCCAGCTGCCGAGATGCCAAGCACGCGGCCCCCGGCTCCGGGCGCCACCGTGTCACTCAGGAGTCCGCTGATGAATTGCGTTTTGCCATTCAAATCAAATGTTCCGCCGTTGAGCACCAGGAAGCTGTTGGGGAAGAGCGCATTATTGGCGCCGAGCTGAATGGTGCCCTGGCCGAGGTTGGTGTTTCCAGAGATCACGTTGCCGGAGAAGCCCGCATAGGCACTGGTGGAATTGGTCAGCAGCAAGGTGCCGTCACCCGCTTTGGTAAGGCCGCCCGTTCCAGCCAGCACGCTGGAAACCGTCACCGTCTTGGCGGCTCCAATCACGTGGAAGATCGAATCAGCACCAGCCGAGGTCAAAACACCCCCGCTGATCGTTGCATTGTCCGTGGCCAGGAAGCCACCGCTCGTATTCGTGAGTGTGACGAGCGGGTTGATGCTCACGCCACCGCCCGTGTTGATGGTCAGCGAGTTGATCGCCGTCCCCGTCACCACCGCCGCCGGTGTGCTGGTCAGCAGCACGTTGGTGCCGCTTGTGAAGGCATTCGTGACCATTTCCGTGCTCGTGTTCAGCGGGCGCAGAATGTTCGAGGCTGCACCATCAGTCGTGGCAAAGCTGGTGCCCAGACCGCTCGCGCTGGCATCCACAATGATGTACTGAAGGATGCCTTTGGTCGTTGTACCGGCTGCTCCGGCGCCCACAAAAGTCGGCGCTGCCGTGAACGCCACGGTTGCCACGCCATTGCCCGCCGCTGTGCCAAGGCCAGTGCCACGGATCAGCGCAGTTCCCTGGTTGGATCGTGCCAGGCTGGCGGCGACCAGATTGGACTGGAAGCCGGCGTTGGCAGTTTCAGTGATGATGCTGTTGCCTCGGCCCAAGGTCAGGGCACCAATCGTTTCGGCCACGGCAGCCGTGGTCGAAGGCGTCAGCGTAAAGCTGCCGCCTTGGAGCGTCACCGGGCGTCCACCAAGGCGGTTGCTGGTGTTGGTCGCGCTGTTGTTGAGGTTGAGTGTGCCGTTGGGATTCACTGTGGCTGCAATCGTGTTGCCCCCGGCAAGCGTGCCGGCTCCGTTCAGGCTCATCGTCCCCTGGAAGACGGTCAGGTTGCTGGTGAAAACAATCGTGTTTGCCGTGGTGATGTTCAGCGTTCCCGCCCCCCACTTCTCAATGCTGAAATACTGGTTCGCAGTGGCCGTGGCCGCAGTGGCGTTGCTGTTGAGGTTGATCGTACCAGCCGCATTAAACACCAGCGCACGTGCCGTGGTGGTGGTGTTGTTGATCGTGCCATTGATGTTGAGCGTGGCGCCTGTGTCAGCACCAATCGCGGAGTCAGCATCCATTCGCACCACACCGGTGGTCGTATTGGTCGTGCCCGCGAGCGCCTGCAGCTGGCCGCCAAAGTTGAGACCACCTCGCGCGACGTTGGTCCCGGAGGTGTTGAGGTTGAGAGCGTTCGAGACGCTCACACCGTTAAGCTGAATGGCCGCTCCGATCTGTCCTGCCACGGTGATGGATCCAGTTCCCAGCGCACTGGCGTTGCTGAGTTTGACCGCTCCCGCATTCACCGTGATTGAGCCCGCGAAATTCTGGCTGCCCGTGATGTCGAGCGTGCCGTTTTCCTGCTTCACGAAGCCGACGGCATTTACCAGGGTGTTCGTGCCGCTGATGGTGAGAGTGCTGCCGTCGGACACTTCCAAAATATTGTTGGCGGCGGTGGCGTTGTTGAAGTTCAGCGTGCGGGCGGTGCTGAAACTGCCTGTGGCGCGCAGTGCGGAGGTGCCGGTGGTGGCATTGATCGTCACCTGATTGGCGGCGTTGCCCAGCTGGTTGTCGGCATTCACGGAGAGCACCCCTTGTCCGATCGTCAGCGTTCCGGTCAAAGAAGCGCTGTTGTTTGCAGTCAGCACCAACGTGCCGGCCCCCGCCTTCGTAAATCCTGCGGTACCAGTCAGTGCACCACTGAGGTACAAGCCTTGGGTCACATTCGAGGCCGTGGCGGAGCCGCCAACGTTGAACGTGGCGCCGGAGTTGACCGTGAAGGCCTGGGAGATCTGCAGACCATAGCCATTCACCGGAGTGAGGTTCAGACCGTCACCAAAACCCGAAGGCGCGGCGAAATTGGTCGCATTGATGATCTTGTTTGCGGCCTGGGAATACGGCACCAGCGCTCCAGAGCGGCCCACCGTGATGTTCGGGAAGCCTGTGAAGGTGATGGCACCGCTGTAGGTCAGCGTCTCTGCAACACCTGAACCGTTGCCATCCATCAGCAGACCGAAGGTGTTGCTGTCGTTCATGGTCAGGGAGCCTGAGTAACCATCCAGGCCGATGTTAAGCGCACCAAGTCCATTCTTCGTGATGGAAGTGACCGATGCAGCATTGGTCAATGACCCCAGGTTCACCGTCAGCAGCGGATGATTGACGCCGATAACCACCGCGCCATTCCGCATGGTGATCGGTCCGTTCAGGGTCAGGGTCGAGGCCGAATTGGTCTGGTTGTAGAACTGCACCCCGGAGGTGATTGCGGAGAAGTTCATGGGGTTTTGCACGGTCTGTGTGCCCGTGGCAACGATCCAGGTGCCATCAGAGGCGGTCAGAGTCCCCTGCCCCAGCGGGCCGGAGAAAACACCGTTGGCGCTCGGCGCTGGATTGCTGCTGGCCGCGAGCAGAAGACCGCCGGCCATCAGATTCACGCCGCCGGTGAAGGTGTTCTGGCCGCTAAGCTGCAGCACGCCATTGCCGGTCTTGTTGAGGCTTCCCGTGCCAATGATGGCGGAGCTGATGTTCAGCGCCGAATTGATGGTGGTGTATGTCTGCCCGGCCGACTGGATCGCCCCGACATTGATTGTGTTTGTCCCGCTGCTCAGAGACAGGAAGCCACCCGCGATGGTCGGCACTGTCAGCGCATTGCTGGTGTTGACCGTGATCGGCGTCGCACTCGTCAGGGCCAGGATGCCACCGGTTGGAATGTTCACGGCCGGGTTGCCGGTGCCGCCGTTGTTGTTAAAGACCAGGCTGTTAAGCGTGTTGGCGACCGCAAAGGCAGTGTTGAAGGTGAGGGTTGAACTGCCGTTCAAGGTCACCGTGTTGGCCGTATTGATCTGGTTGACCGCCGTGTTCACCACCAAGGTCGCCCCGTTCAGAGTCACTCCACCAGCCGGCAGGACCGCTCCCGTGCCGATCAAGTTAAGCGTGCCCTGATTGATGACCGTCCCG
Source organism: Prosthecobacter sp. (assembly GCF_044226605.1). Classification (GTDB taxonomy): domain Bacteria; phylum Verrucomicrobiota; class Verrucomicrobiia; order Verrucomicrobiales; family Verrucomicrobiaceae; genus Prosthecobacter. The sequence goes on from NZ_JBGAGS010000001.1 coordinate 307,933, forward strand.
CCCGTGTAAGTGTTGTTTGCGGAGAGATTCAAGACACCGCCCCCCGACTTCACCATCATCACGGAATTGCCCGCACCATTGTCTGCAATCACCGAGTTGATGATCATGTTGCTGACACCAGCCGTGAAGGTAATGGCCGTTCCAGCGGCTGTCGCCGGCTGGCTGAGCGTGACCTGCGTGGGGCTGTCCACGGAAACCACATACGCGCCCGAAGGAATGCCTGTGCCTGTGAGGGTCATACCCGGGGCGATTCCCACGGTGGAGTTCATGGTGATGGCCGCCGAACCCAGAGTGGTGGTGCCAAGAACGTAGGAACCGCCGGTGAAAGTCTGGTTGCCAGCCCCCGTGGCGGTGGCCGCATTGCTCACTGTCACCTGGCCGATGCTGTCGATGGACACCACAGTGGTGCCAGCAGGCAAGTTGCCATTGGCGATGGTCATGCCGACCTGAATTCCCTGGGTTGACCCCATGGTGATCACATTGGAGCCGAGTGTGGTTGTACCGGTGGTCGTAAACGTGGGATTGCCCGTGGCATTGTTGTAAACGACCAGTTCACGAACACCGCTTGTTTCGCTTCCGCCTGCAGTAATCACACCGCGGCTCGCCACTGTGCCGATGCTGGTGTCAAAAGTATTGTTGCTGCGCAGGATGCCGCCCAGTTCCAGGTTCAAGACATTGCTTCCGCTGGAGAACGTGATGTTGTTGGTGAAGTTGCCGCTGAGGCGCAGCAACGCAGCCGTGGTGGTGGGACTGGTGAGCGAAGTGGAAAGCGGCACCGTGGAGACCGAGCCCAAGTCGGTGATCTTGCCACTGCCAAAGACAGCGTCATATCCTGCAAAGCCACCGTTGCCCACGATACCGATGCCATTCGTCGTGTTGTAAGCGGCGTAGTCAGTCGTGTTCGCAATCGCCCACCCGCCGAGCACACCCGCAGCGTAAGTGGTCAACGGAGTGCTAAAATAGATGCGGGCGTTGTTTCCAAGGCTGCCCAGGTTCGTGCCGGTAAAGTTGACCGTGGCACCAGCGCTCCGGGTCAGGCTGGCGATGGTGAGATCAGCGGAGACGAAGGCACCCGCCGTGCCAGTTCCACCCGTATTGGAGGAAATCACGTTCGCTCCCTGGGCGGCATTGACAGCTCCAAGGGTTTCAGAAGCAGCATCGTCCACGCGGCCGTTGAAGGTGATCGTGCCTCCGCGCAGGGTGATCCCCGCCGTGTCGCTGATTCGGTTGTTGTTAGTGGTCTGCAGGTTGCTGTTGTTGTTCAGGCTCAGCGTGGAGTAGTTGAGCACCAGGGAGGAGGTGTTCAGAATGGTGGCATCGTTTTCCAAGGCCAGGGCGCCACCCATCATGATGGTCTGTCCGCCATAAGTCTGGGCAGCGGCCAGAGTCAGGGTATTGCCCCCGACACGCACCAAGCTGACATTGGCACCGTCGATCACGCCGGCAAAGTTGGAATTGCCCGCATTCATGTTCGTCACCAGGGTGCCAGCTCCGGTGCTGCTGTTCACCGTTCCTGCGGTGCCGGGCATCGTACCTGCACCCTGCAGCTGCCCCACATACTGTGTCGTACCATTCAGATCGAGTGTGGCGCCAACGGCGATGTTCATCACGCCGCTGCTTGGGTAGATCGTGTTTGTTCCGGCGTTAAGTTTCAGCGTTCCACCCAAAATGTTTGTGGTGCCGCTAAAATACTGCGGTGCCGAAAGCACCAGAGTGCCTCCAAGTGCCGAGGCAAAGCTGCCGGTGCCCGTGATGGCACCGGTCACAGTCAGCGTGGTGCCAGTCTGCACCTGGAAGTAACCAGTGTTGCCAGCGAGAGCAATGTTTGACTGGGCCAGGGTGTTGTCACCGCCCGTGTTGAGCAGACCGCCGCTGCTCAGGGTCAGAGTATTGCCGTTGGCGCTGCCCAGTGTCAGGCCGGAGCCGTTGATCTTGATGGCGTTGACCGTCCGGTTGTTGCTGATGGTCGCACTCGCGGTCAGGTTCATCGTGTCCGTTGCTGCGGCAGTGTTCAGATTGTTGCCGCTGTTGTAAGAGCCGGCAGGCAGTGCCGCCAGACCATTGGCACCGTAGGTGGCAAAATCCGTGCCTCCGATGAAAACTCGGGGAACAACATTGTTGGTCATATTAAGTCCCGTGCTCGTCGTGAAGAGGACTTTGTTGCTGCTGCCCAGGCCGCTGATGCTGCTCAGATCCAGCGTGGAACCGGTGTTGGCGAGGCTGACCGAGGCGAAGGTCAGGGAGTTGGTGCCCGTTCCCGACATCTGAATCGTTCCCATGATCGTGTTGACCGTCACCGCACCCGCGGTTTCCGTGGTGTTGTTGCCGATGAGCTGCAGTGTTCCGCCATTGAAGGTGATGGCGCCGGTGTCAAACAAGCGGTTGTTGTTGTTCGTCACACTGTTGTCGAAGCTCAACGTGGCTCCAGCATTCAAGGCAAAGGTGCCCGCGGTCCAGGCACCAGCGGCCCCGGATAACGTGGTCACCCCACGGCTGGCGGTCAACGCGCCGATGGAATTGTTGGCAGCAGTCAGAGTCAGGGTGCCAGTACCTGCGTATTGCAGCCCCTGTGCGCCGGTGCCAGTGGTCACATTGCCACTGATGACCGTTGCACTGGAACCTGCAATGGTCAGCGTTGCCGCAGCGGAGTTGGTCACGTTGCCTGAAATGGTCAGGATGCCCCCTGAATCGATGTTGTTGAGCAGCAGGCGGTTGCCATTCAGCGTTACCAAGCCCCCAAGTTCGATGTTGTTTGAACCATTGGCTGTCATCGGATCGCCCTGCATGAACACCGCATTGGTGATCTTGCTGGAGCCCGAGAGGTCAAGTGTGGACTGAATAACACCACCATCCCAGGTGAAAGCTCCGGCCGTGCCGCCAAGTGCGCTGGCCTTGTTCAGCACGAGCGTTCCCTGGCCGAGCAAAACACCACCGGTGAAGGTGCTGGCGGAACTGCCACCCAAGGTGAAGCTGGCGCTGTTTGCCAGACGGATATCCAGCTTGAGCAGGTTGGTCCCGTTGTCCGCAATCACCCCGGTTCCAGCGATGACCGTGGAGCCATACCCGCGGAAGTTCAGAATGCGCGTGGCGTTCGCAGTTGCTTCCAGATTGACGATGTTGCCGTTGATCGTGAGCACTGAGCCGTTTTCCAGATTGTTGCTGATCGTCTGGTCGTTGGCACCGGCCTGCTTTTGGAAATTGTTGTTGATGGTGATGTTGTACTGTCCGGCAAAGACATCCGTCGTGTTGTTGTTCATCTGCACCAGCGCGGCGGTCGTCAGGTCGCCACCATAGGCAAAAATGGAACCGTTGCTCAGGTTGATCTGGGACGCGCTGCCAATGCCGTCTGAGGTAAGGCCAAGCGAGCCGCCGCCAGCGGTGATTGCGCCGGTAAAGGTATTTGGGCCGCTCGTAGGATTCAAAACCCAAACGCCACCGTCAGCCTTGGAAACAGCCAGCAAGTTGGCCCCGCTGTTGGTAAGCGAAGCCGTGATCATGTTGGCATCGGTGTTCGTGCCACGCAGCTGAAGCGTGAAAGCCCCGGTGGCACTGTTGGTGATGTTCGTCAGCACCAGCGCCCCGCCGCCGGAGGAGTCAATGGTGTTTGTGCCTGTGCTGCCGGCAAAGGTGATGTTCCTGGTGGTTATTTCACCGCCGCCCACATAAAGCAGGTTGGGAGTGTTGGTCGTTGCACCCATGACGAGGTTGCCCCCTGACACGTTGGTGCCCAGGCTGGAGGAGGTGGCGCCGCTCGCACCAATGGAGCTTACCACCAGGGCACCCACTTGAAGGTTGGTGTTGCCATTGTAGGTGTTCGCGTCTCCCAGGATCAAGTTTCCGCCACCGGTCTTCGTCAGGCCGCCGGTGCCCGTATTGCTGACGATGGTGCCGGAAATAGTGGCAAAGTCCAGGCCGGTGGAACCGTTGTCATCCACCTGGATGGTCCGGTTGCCACCGTTGAGGTCGATGCTGTTGACGATTTCCACATCCGCGAGCGCTGTGGTGGAACTCAAGATCAGCGTGCCGGTGCCGTTGCCGATGCCGCCCGTCCCCCAGGTCAATGTGGATGGAGTCGGATTTCCGCCGATGTTCACTGTGAGTTTGGTCGAAGCGGCGGAAAAACCACCGTTTTGATTCACCGCTGTACCGGCTGCATCGGTCCAGGCCACCTGACCCGCGCCGGTGCCAATACTGCGGGTAAACGTCCCCGAAGTTTGGAACACGCCTCCAGCCAGACGCAAGGCACTGCCGCTGGACAGGCCCGCACCATCCGTGGCCTGCAAAGCACCTGCGGTGATGGTCGTCGGACCGCTGTAGTTGTTCCCTGCGTTGCTCAAAATCCAGAGACCCGCCAGGGACTTGGTCACTGACAGCGCTGAGCTGTCATTCGGGTTGTTGGTCAGCTTGAGCGCTATCTCATTGTCGCCAGTCGAGTTGCCGGTAAGTGTCAGCGTCCGCACTCCATTGCCGGCAAAGCCTACCGATCCTGTATTGCTGAAAACCAGACTGGCGTTGTCCTGGGTGTTCTGCAGGATGTTGCTGCCAAAGGAGCCGGAAGAGTCGATGGTGCCATTCCCCGCCAGGGTGAAGAGTCGGTTGGTGCTCACGGATGGAGTCCCCGTGAGGCTGTAAACCAGCGAGTTGGCGCCTTGGTATTGCAGCGTGCCTCCATTGAAGACGAGGTTCCCCGCCGCATTGCTGGAGGCACCGATGGAGCTCGCCACCCCACCGTTGGCCAGCACATTGGCCTGCAGAATCGCACCGCCACTCAGAATCGTGGCTCCGGTATAGGTGTTCAAGCCCGTAAGCGCCTGCGTACCCGAGGCTCCGTTACGGATCACCGTCATCGTGCCAGATCCATCCGAAATAACGCCCGAAAACACACCGTTGCCCGAGCTCGCGCTGGTGCCAAACTGGATCGCCTGCGCACCTGCCGCGGTGGTCGTGATCGAGCCGGCTCCATTGACGGGCGCCGTAATCAAAGTCGAGATGGAGGTGACCCCCGTGCCAGTGTACGCAGCAGCAACCGCTCCCGCAGCATTCACATCCAAAATGGCATTCTGACGCAGCACATTGACCGTCGAGGGACCCGGAGCCCCCAGCGTCTGGGTGTTGGTGCCAGATGCACGGAGCACTCCTTCATCAATGTTCAGCCCACCGGTGAAAGTGTTTTGACCGCTCAGCACCAAGACGCCGCTGCCCGCCTTCGTCACCTGGCCGCTGCCGTTGGCAAGCGCTGAGGAAATGGTCAGAGTATTGGTGGTCGCCAGCGGGTTAAGGGCTGTTCCAGTTCCGCCAGTAATGATCAGCAGTTCCTGATTCGAACCTGACGTGCCGATGTTGAAGGCACCGCTGATGGTGGATGCTGAACTTGCATTGTCCTGCAGGATGGCACCCATCGTGGCAGCAGCCGTGGAGGTGATGTTCAGGTCGCCCCCCAGGGTCAGATTTCCGCCGGTAATGCGGATCGAGTTCGCCGCCACCCCGTTGGTGGTGGTGTTGTTGGCGCTCATCAAATAATTGCCAGTGGCAGACCCCGTTGCTGTTGGCAGCGCAGTGGCCGCCCCCAAGGCTGCGATGTTGGAAGCGGCCCCCGGCGTTGCCACAAAATCGATCGCGCCGGTGGTGGGATTCGTGATGTAAGTGCCGCTGACCATGCCACTCGACACGGCCGTCGGAACGGCTGCGAACTGAATGCCCCCGACTGTCGTCGGCTGGAAATTCACCACCGCACCCGCGCTGCGTGCCGTGTAGGAGCCAAAACTGAGCGTTGGCGTGCCGCCGTTCGCTGTGATTTTGACGATGCCAAGGCCGGCATTCGGTGTGAGCGCTCCCAAGGATTCCGTGAGAGTAGTGCCGGAACGTCCCTGATACTCAAACGTACCGCCCGCAAATCCATTGCCAGTCAGCGTGTCAGCGGCGAAAATGAGCTGGCCAGCAGAGTTGATCAGATCCGAACCATTGCCGCTCGCAGCCGTCGGGCGGAAGGTCAAGGTGCCACCTGACACCGTGACATTGCCGGTGAAGTTGGTAGCCGCACCAATGGTAAGCGTGGTGCCACTGGCGACCGCCGTGCTGATATTGTTGCTGATGGTGAAGGTGGTGCTGCTGGTGATCGCGGTGATCACCGAACCACCAGGAACGTTGGTGCCCGTGACAGTCTGGCCGACAGTGAGGCCTGCGGTGCTCGCCACCGTGAGAGTCGTGGAGTTGGTTGCGCTGGCCGCCGTGGTGGCGGGAGAACTGGCCACGTTGTAGGTGGAGGCAGCGGGATCATAGAGCCAGTTGCCCGAGCCGATCTTGACCAGCGAGGTGGCGCCACTGCTGCTCTGGATCACACCTGCGATCTCATTGGCCAGGGTGTTCGAGCCGCCGAGAATCAAGTTCTTTGCACCCGCCCCCGCCGCACTGATGCTGCTGGTAAGCACCAGCGCCGAGGGAGAGGCCCCTTGCTGGTTGGCCAGGATGACCCCGGCTCCCGTCGTGCCAGCCAGGTTGATTTCCTTGGCGGTGGTTTCTCCCGAGCCGATATAATTGAGCGTTCCCGTCACAGTGGTGGCACCCAGGTTGAGCGCGCCACCGGCCACACCTCCCAGGCTGCCGCCCGAGGCGCCCCCGATGCTTTTCACCGCCAGAGTACCGGCGTTCACAAAGGTGCTGCCCGCATAGCTGGAGGCATTCCCCTGAATGGTCAGGAGACTCTGCCCACCCTTCGAGAAACTCACCGGCCCGGTGCCAGTCTGCAAAATGCTCCCAGTAAGCACCGACTCGCCGTTGCCGTTCCACGCAAATGCTCTCGCAGTGGTTTCATTCAGTCGGTTGATGCTGGCGTTCAAGGTCAGAATGCCGTCGCTGGAATTGGCCAGCGTCAGCGTGCCACCATTGGCCCAGTTCATGACACCGGAGACGCCTTGAAAGGTCGCATTGTAGCCGTCACGTCCATTCAGGGTAAAGTTGGCGTTCGCATCGAGCGAGAGGATGCCAAAATTAACGGTCTTGTTAAGACCGGAACCATTCAGGCCGCGGCTGAGAAAGATGCTGTTGGCATTACCGCGAACCGCCACATTGCGGGTGTCAAAGTTGGGGGTGTCGGTACGGATTTCCAATCCCAAGGTTGAGGAACTCGTATTCAAATCGACTGCGCGCAGCGAATTGCTTAAACCCAGGACAGCGTTGTCAGTCACACGCACCGTTCCGGTGTCAATGCGCAACGTCTGACCAAAGGCATTGGCTGTGTTCTGCAGCCAGAGCGTGCTGACGATCGTCGTGCCAGTCTTGATGAACCGGTCCTGTGTGTTGTTGTCAAAGCCGGTGATCTGGCCCGAGACAATCACGTTGCCGTTGCCATAGATGATGTTGCCCGCCCCTAAACCCAGCTGCACCCCGCCCGAAATCGTGGTGATGCCGGAGGTCGCGAGCACACGGCCTTCCGAACCGGTGCTGCCAAAGATCAGGTCCCCGGCGATGGTGTTGTTGCCCACGCTGATCAAACCACCGCTGGCATTCGCGGCCTGAGGACCACGACCTGTGATGCTGATCTCACGATTGATCGTCATGCCCGCTCCGACTGCATTTCCCATCAAAACAAGACTGCCGCCGCTGAAACCAGGATTGCCGGTGTTGGCGATGCCGTTCACCGAGATGGCCTTGGTCCCGGTCCCCAGCTGGGCCTGGTTGGTGATCACCAGGTTGCCGCCATTGATCACGATATCTCCCGAAATGGTGTTGTTGCTGTTGGTCAGCTGCAGCGTTCCATTGCCAGTCTTGGTGAAGCCTGAGGTGCCCGCAAGCAGCACATCCATCGTCGCCCGGTTAAAGCTCGCCACATTGATCACCGGCGAATTCGAGCCCAAGGGTGCGATGAGGGTGAGTGTGTTGTTCACTGGATCTCCTCCACCGTCGATTCGATAAGCATCCCGGCCAAAGACGAGACCGCCCGCTGTGATCGCCTCGTTCAAGCTGACCAGTCCCGATGGCGCAGTGGTGAAGTTGGCGATGTCGCCGCCATTGGTCCAGGTGGCCGTCCCGCTGTTCCAGGTGCCTGTGATGGTGTCCCAAGGACCATCAAATCCATCGTAAAAGAGCACTGCCCCCCGGGCGGAGACAGGCATCCACATGACCATTAGGCAGAGCATGAACCATCCGATGATTGAGCGGTGGCGGCGTAATGTATTCATAAGTAAAAAAAATGGGTGGATCAACGCACGGGACTGAAGCCACAAACGCAGCGAAGCATTTGCGCGCTCCTTCGGGTAAAGGACGCGGCAAATGCTTTCTTTGTTTGAGAGCAGACTGTGGTTGGTAACATCTAAAGGTAGTCTTTGTATGAAAACACAATGAACCCTTACGCGCCAACGCATTTTTCTTCTTTTGGAAAAAAAATATAACTCATTGATTGCCAATGATGTGAATAACTTCACCGGGTCATTTAATCGGTAAGCTTTTGCCTTAAACGAATAGGCGCAAAATAGGCCTGCGACTCAGTGTTTTGTAGCTTTTAGCACGACAAATTGACCCAAATGGGCGTTCACCCCCCCCCCGCGCCGCATCCCTCTAATCCTTTCACCCATTTAAATTTTTTTTCGCCCGCCCCCCAATTCTTTTAAAACCTCGTATCCCCGACAGGAATCGAACCTGTATCTAGAGTTTAGGAAACCCTCGTTCTATCCATTGAACTACGGGGACAAACGGATACCCGGCATGTTTTCACCGGATCAGACCAGCATTCAACAGCGGAATGAAGCTTGCAAGGGGATGCAACATCTTCTTTGCTTCCACGTTCCCCTGCGACTGCGGCATCCCCATGCTGCCAAGAGTTCCGCATTCACACCAACCCGCCCTTCATGAGCACCCCCGCCCTCTCCCGCCGCCGCTTCCTCACCACCTCTGCCGGTCTCGCCGCCAGCGCCTTTACAGGCCCCAATCTTCTCCTCCGCGGCCAGGACGCCTCGGCCAAGCGCCTGAACCTGGTCCAGATTGGCGCCAATGGGAAAGGGCTGGCAGATACTGGCATGGTGACGCTGAATCACAACATCGTCGCCATGGTGGATGTGGACACCAAGCGCCTCGATGAAGCCGCCAAGAAGCGCGAGAAGCACCACCTCGACTCCAGCCAGCCCGCCCCTCCCGCGCCGAAGCTGTATCAGGACTTCCGCAAGATGTTCGATGAGATGTCGAACCAGATCGACGGGGTCATCGTTTCGACCCCGGACCATACCCACTACCTGGCGGCGATGCATGCGATCAAGCATGGGAAGCATGTCTGTGTGCAGAAGCCGCTGTGCAACTACATCTCAGAAGTGAGAGACCTTCACCGGGCTGCCAAGGAGGCGAAAATTGTGACCCAGATGGGCAACCAAGGGCGTACGATGGAAGGACAGCGCATGGCGAAAGAGTGGATTGAGCAGGGTGCCATTGGCACCCTGAAGGAAATCCGCCTGTGGACGAACCGGCCGATCTGGCCTCAGGGGCCTATCAAGAAGAAGCTGGTGGAGTGTCCGGCCAATCTAGACTGGGACCTCTGGCTGTCCTGTGAGCCGTCTGAGCCTTACTTTGAGTTCGATCTGGACCCGGTGACTGCCAAGAAGAAGCAGCGCTCCCCGGGTCCGGCGCCGTTCAACTGGCGTGGCTGGTGGCAGTTTGGCTCGGGTGCGCTGGGGGACATGGGGTGCCATATCATGGACTCGAGCTTCAGCATTCTGGGCCAGTTGATTCCGGAGAAGATCGAGGCGGAAAGTGGTCCCATCTCGGACCTTAATGCGCCGATGTGGAGCAAGCTGGTGTATCACATGCCTGCGGGCAAGCACCCTGCCCTGACGGTTTCGTGGCACGATGGGGAGAAAGATGGTGTGCCGAACAAGCCGGAGCGCCACCCGGACATTCCCGAGGAGACCTTCAAGAAGGCGACGAGCGGCATGATGTTCATCGGCACGGATGGCGTTGTGTTTGAAGGAGATGCGTACTGCAAGAGCCCGATCATCTATCCTCTGGAGAAGTACAAGCAGGTCCGTGAGGACATGAAGTCTGGCAAGATCAAGCAGACGGAGACGCGTAGCGTGATGCCGGACAATCCACAGGGCGAGTGGGCGCACCACATCGTGAATGGCGGCCTGCCTTCCTCCAATTTCGACTACTCGGCCCCGCTCACGGAGTTCGTTCTCCTGGGGAATCTGGCGATCCGCGCCCAGCAGACGGTGCAGTGGGACAAGTCGGCGATGAAGGTGACGAATGTGGAGGCTCCGAACAAGTTCATCACCCGTCCGTCTTATCGGGCTGGGTGGAAGGCCTGATCGGACCTGTCAGCACCTCGAACGACCTCAGCGGCAGCAGGGCAACCTGCTGCCGCTTTTTTGTGCGTAGGGCACCTTGGGGGCTGTTGAGAGGAAGTGGAGGAAGCCGTTTTTGGGTGATTTGGAGCGTCGTTTGGAGGGGAGTTGTGTGTCGGATTCGGCAAAAAAGGGGCCGTTTGAGGGATCGATTTTGAGGAAGTTTGGGGAACGCTTTTGGCGATTGTGTGTGTCGGATTCGGCAAAAGAGGGGGCCGAAGGGATGCGAGGTTTGGTGATTGCAGAACAGTTGGATTGGGCTTGGGGCCATCGGAGCTTCCGTTTTGGGAAGACGCCGAGGACAAGTTCTAAGGGTAGCTTGAAAAAGTCTGGTAGCTGATTTGCTGACCTATGCTCCTTTCAGCCCATATGAATCCGCTCGAAGATACACACACTCGAATGATTGTCACGGGCACCACTCTTGCAGTGCAGGCAGGGCTGAGTGCTGCCTCGGTCATGTTGAACCTTCCTCCGAGCGCGACCTTAGGCTTGTCAAATGTCGTCTTGGGTGCCCTAAGCGGGCTGGCGGGTAATTCGTTGGTTACGGACCTCCATGACAAACTCAATCGCCCAGTCCCAGATCTTGATGCACGGAGGTGGAATCACGATCTGCTGAAAGCGAGTGCGCTGGCGGTTAGCGACATCATCAAGGGGCAGGCATCAGAGTTTAACGCAGCCACCGAAGCAGCGGTGATCAAGCTCGCCGAAAGCGCCGCCAGTTACTACGACAAGATTGATGATGACATGCCCATGTCGGTGATCACGGAAGATGAGGTTAAAGAATCCTTGGCAAAGGGAAGCGCGTTTCAACAAGAGCAGGCTGGTTCACCATCGCTGTGGACAGCATTCTTACATCAAGTCATCCAGGCTTTCGACAGCCTGCCAGCGATCAATCAAACCGTGCTCGATGCTTTGGGTGGCGAAATCGCGCGCCGGTTTCATCGGCAGCTCTTTGAAGTGCTGAAATTCGATTTCGACGCGGAGCGCTCGCGCATACACGGTCGAGCCTTTGCTTCCATCACGTTGAAACTGCTCATGCGTTGCGCGGAGAACGATAAGCAACTGAGCGACATGGTCCAGACGCTTGATGCGGCGAATTGTGAAAACCACCAACTAACACACGAGAACCAGGCGCGCCTTGAAGCAGGACAGCAAGCAGGCAATGAAATGCTTGCTACCACCCTCGCCCGTCATGATCCCATCATGACTTACTGCGCAGAGTTACAGCGCGTCTTCGAGGTCCATGAAAACCTTGGCCTGCCGCCACCTGGAAACCCGGAGGAAAAAGACGAACCGCTGCGCATTCGGCAGCTTTTCGTCAGCCCTACATGCACAGAGCGGTATTTCACTCCTAACGACTTTGATACCTCATTACGGGAGGAGCAAAATCCCGCCAATCCATTGCTTCCGCTACTAGTAAAAGACAAGAGGGTCGTCCTACTGGCAGATCCAGGCATGGGCAAATCGACCTTGGTACAGTGGCTCATCAGCAGCCTAGCCGGGCAGTTGCTTGACCCCGAGATCAGCACACCCTTTCCCAAAGCAATACCGCTGCCCTTCATCCTACGAGATCTCGTGTCCTTGCTCCCGAAGGATCATCACAATTGGGACTGGCCAGCCTTGTTAAAAGCATTCAAGGAATACAAACCCGGCCGCACCGCTGCCGCGGCTCTAGCTGCGCCGTTGGTCAATGACAAGGTTGCCTTCGCTACGCTGCTTAACTCGGAGAATGCTTTCTTCCTCATTGATGGTCTCGATGAGATTGGTGATCCCGAGCGACGAAGGGCAATGCGCAAAAGTTTGTGGCAAGGGTTCGGTGCACATCCTCAGGCACGGTTCCTCGTTACCTCGCGAATCGTTGGGTATGATGAGGCACAAGTCGATGTGCGTCACGCTGTGCTTTCAGACTTGGAGGAACAGCAAATTGGCGGCGAAAAGCATTTGGCGCTAATCAACCCAGATGGCGGCATGGATGTAACCAGCCGCGGAGATGCCGAGCGTTACCCTTTTGAGTTGCCTCGATCCCGAGTGCCTAATGCAAACGTTACTGAACATCTTGCCACGCTTTTCTACTTAGCCCCCTTCGATGACACCCAGCAGGACATTTTTGCCCGAAACTGGTATCTGCCTCGCCTCGGCGCGACTGCGGGCATAGAGCGGGCGGCGAACTTCATGGAAGCGGTGCGGCGGCATTCTTCCACGCAAGTGATCGGCCGTGTGCCGAATCTCCTCTATCTCTTGGCTCTGCTATACCGACACAAGGCGCACCTGCCCGACGGTCGAGCGCAGGTGTATGCCGCCATATCGGATGCGTATCTAGAGGGCATCACTCTGGCGCGACAGCTTCAGCATCAGCCAGGACTCTCGGTACCCTACACGCTCCAGGAAAAAGAGAGTTTTCTAGCCACCATCGCCATGCACATGCAAGTGCGACGCGGGGAACTAGCAAGTAAAGCAGAAAGGTATAACGAAAAACACGAGGGCGAGGTGCTGGCTACAAGCGCGGAGTTGCGCCAGTGGCTAGCCAGGAGTTTCAAGGGAGCGCAAAAAAAACAGGATTGTGCTGCGGTGGATGAATTCGTCCAGTTTGTTGCCCGCCGCGCCGGCCTGCTGCTGCCCCGTGGTGAGGGGGTTTTCGCCTTTGCGCATCTTTCCTTTCAGGAATACTACGCCGCCCGGCATCTGAAGGCAGAGTTCAGCCGCCTCAGCTTCGGCAGCGATGACCCTGAGAGCTTACCTGTGGAAGCGATTCAGGCCAGCTATGAGAAGCTCATCAAGTGGTCGCGCGGAAACACATGGCGGGAGGTCTTCATCTTTCTGGTGGAGAGCCAGAAGGAGGATGTCCATATCACCTGGGCGCTAGTGCAGAAAATCTTTCTTACAGACGCAGCAAATGAGGAAGAAAAGGAACCCGACCTAAACGACAAGTTACAACGTTGCCTGCCTCTCCCCGCCGCCGAGCTGCTTGCCAGTCTTTCGATCAACCGCGATGTGAGTCTTCACGACAGCCACCGGCAAAGGATCTGGAACAGTCTCTGGCAGGCCTATTTGCGCTGGCCGTTCAACCATGAATTATGGCACAACTGGCTTATTGCCCCCGTGTTGCTGAGAGCTACACCTTACCAGTCGCAGGTGGTTCAAGCCTTGGTCGATCAGGCTGCAAGCTCGACACATCTTTGCCTGCAACGATGCTCCCAACTCACCGATTTCACATTTCTCACCCGCCTGCCTCAGCTGCTTTCCCTCGACCTTTGTGATTGTTCTGAGCTGCCTAATTTAGAGTCGTTGCCATTATCCTTGCGGTCACTAAGCCTCATACGCTGCACAAAGATAACGAGCTTGGAACTGCTGCGTGGCTTGCGCTTGGAGCAGCTTTTCATCGCGGATTGCCATCGGATCACGGATTTAGAACCACTAATCGCCATGCCCTTGCAATCGCTTTCACTCTTTGGCTGCGAGGACGTGACGAACCTAGAGCCGCTGCGTGGGCTGCCCCTGCGGTCACTTGACCTTACCGGTTGCGCCAAAGTGACTGAAGAGGAAGTTGCGGCGCTGAAGCAGACTTTGCCGGACTGCAATATTATCAAAATAGAAGAAATAGGTGCGTTGAGAGAAGTGTGATCACATACGGGTTCACGACGTGCATCTCTGTCACCGGACGTCACGATGCTGGTGCGGCCAGCGATGCGCCTCACCTTACATATATTAACGGCGTCGCGGTCAATGGAATAGTAGTGGCCGGTGACGAAGCAGGCTTCGTCACTGTAGAGGTTGGGAGGGCGGTTTCGTCGGCTTGGGCATGCGACCGATAGGCTGGTCTTCGCGGAGATTTTGGCGAGACAGTCCTCTGGAAGTGTGGACTGGCATTTTATACCACAGACAGTTAAAAACAGGTCTCGGCCTGTCCAGCAGGAGCTTGCACCAACACAAGACGCCGGGTGATTGCGCAGCGTTGAGAGATCAAGATGATCCCTCTCCTCCAAGGCATCCGCGAAGCGAAGCTCTGGCAGGAGCGGGACCATCTTGGTCCCGCAACCCTTCGCAAAGGCTGCCATTTTCATTCATACCCGCAGCCTCAGCAGCAGGTTGAACGTCCAGACCTGTTTTCAACTGCTCATGGTATTACACGACAATTTCGGTTTACGGTTTTCGGGGGAGTTTGATATGCTCGATTCGGCTTTCAGCCGTGCTATGAAAATCATCCATCCGGAACTGCTGCGGGAGACGCTGGCGAGCCAGGGGGCCAGTGTGAAGTTTTTGCTGAGCGATACGACGGTGGTGTTTTTTCCGCTGGCGGTGCAGCACAGGGACTGCAAATCGCATGGCCTGAGTTACGAAGATGATTACAAGGGGAATGCGCTGGCGGGGTTGGTGACTGCGGAAGGGGCGCAGATTCGGTATCACCAAGCATACTCGGATGAGCGGGTGCGAGCGATCTGGTTGCGGCTGAGGAGGCTGCCGGAGTTTGCGGATGCGAGGCTGGGGAGGGTGAGCTATCAGGGGCGGTGGGTGATTGCTTGAGGGGAGCTCAACGTTGAATGGTGGGGTGGCCGGGACGAAGGACGCAGAATGCTCCCAGATGCGGCGGAGCTTTCTGCAAGCGCCCATTCTTCGCTAAAGCTATGAAGGACAAGCTGCTGGTTAGCTGTGGATGCGACGAAGTGCTGGGTTTGCTTCCCGAATTGCTTGCGGTAACCCAGGGCTGCACTCGCCGAGGCTCGTTTGCCCTGGGCTCTATTATGCCGCCCCTTTGGGGCTGAGAAGAGAGCGAGACGGTTTTGTGGCAGAGGGGAGTCTTGTGTTTTTGCGGAGCGCTGCGGGCTCGGAGGCCCGCGCTCCGGGGGCGTCTGTCGGAGTGAGGGTGAGTTGTGGCGTGCGGATGTCCTCGCAGTCGGGCGGTTTGGCGGGGGATGTCATGGAGCATGGCAATGACTTCGACGCCAAACACGGCCGACCTACGAACGGAGTGCCCATTCTTCGCTGAAGCTTCGAAGGGCGGGCTGGGGAGGTGCGGGGCGTTGTGCGGGCGCGGGGTGCTGCGGCATCGGAGTGCCGCGCTCCCAGGGGGGCTTTGCGCGTGAAGGCTGGGGTGGGGGAGGTGGGAGTGTTGTGGGAGGGCGGGGCTCTGCGGCATCGGAGCGCCGCGGTCCCAGGGGAGAGCCAAAGCTTTAGATGCTGTGATTCAAAAAGCGGTGGCCAAGATTTGGGAATGCTTGTTTGATGAGAGGCATGAACATTGAGGAGTTGAATCGTATTTTGGCTAAAATTCAGGATTCGGGCTGTCTGGACCATGAGGAGATGCAGAGGCAGGAAGGGATGCTGCATGGATGGCAGGCGCTGCTGGAGATTGATCAACTGGACCGTCAATGGGAGGCTGATCTGAAGCAGCACGTTTACCGGGTGGCCAAGCTAGGGAAGCCGCATGTGCCCACGATCAGTGACACGGTGGCTTATGGTGTGTTTGGAATTCTTTCCTTCGCCCTGGGCGTTTTCTTTGTGGTGCAGACGAACGCGGGCGTGGCACCTAGCCCGCTGGGTTACTGGACTGCGGTGGGCGGCTTCGTGGTGGCTTGTGTGCTTTTTTTCTGGACGGTGACCAGCTTTCAAAGCGGCAAGAAGTATCGGCCGCTGCTGCAGGCTTATTCAACGGCTCGAAGCCTGCAGCTGCAACAGCTGGCGGCTGCGCAGCGTCCGGGTGCACGCATCTGCCTTAAGTGTCTGCAATGCACGGAGTAGCGGTCTCTGAACTGAACACGACGCGGGACTGAACGCCTGAGAGAAACACGAGAAATTGCGAATTGAACTGAATTGAATCGAACACCATGGATCCCATCCAAAATCAGATCGTCGAAAAGGTCCGCATGTCTGGCTGCCTGAGCGGGGAGGAACTGCATGCTTTTCAATCGTGGTCGGAGCATTGGGAATCGCGCTCGCTGGTTCATCAGTGGGACAGCTACTGGACGGGCGAGGTTCCCAAACACATCCTGCGGGTGAAAACGAATGGGGTTGTGACTTACCATCTGCCCACTTCGGGGCATTCAAAAGCCACCGTTGTGTTTGGAGTGCTGGCGATCGTGGCGGGGCTGACGTGCGTGCCTTTGGTGCCGCTGGGCCTTGTGGCGGTGGTGCTCGGCATTCTCGTGATCTTCAAGTCGAAGAAAGAGAAGGGCGGATGGGAGGCCTACAAGGGCGTGCGTGAGGCCTATACGAATGGCCGCCGTGCGGCGCTGGAGTTGCTGCCGACTGAGCTGCAGCCGGCGAACCGGGTGTGCCTGCGGTGTGTGAAGGTGATTGAGTGAGGGGGACGCTGTAAGGTGTGTGGGCGTGTGGCGGCGTTTTGTGCAGACGCTGCTGGCAAGCGATGGATGCGGCGGAGTGGTGGGTTTGCTTCCCGATGTGCTTGCGGCAACCCAGGGCGGCACTCGCCGAGGCTCGTTTTGCCTTGGGCTCTATTATGCCGCCCCTTTGGGGCTGAGGATAGCGCGACGAACGCGATTGGAGCGTTTTGATTGTCTCATGGCCGAATGGAGCTGCGGCAGATGAGCTAGGGGAAGCTGGCGCAGGTTGTGGTCCGCATGGTTCTCTGTGCGGTTTCCAGTGTGTACGAAATCCCAGATGCCGCTCAGGGACTGAGCGGACTACTATGCTGGCGCACTCGCGAGGCGCTGTGGGGATTTCACTCCACCAACCGGCTGCATGTTTGATTGGAATGCTTTAGCGGAGATTGACGGCGCCGCCGTCGATGGGGTAGCTGCTGCCGGTGACGAAGGAGGCTTCGTCGCTGCAGAGGTAGAGGGCAAGGGCGGCGATTTCTTCGGGCTTGGCCATGCGGCCGATGGGCTGGGCTTCGCTGAGCTTTTGGAACATTTCGGCTTCCTGGCCGGGGTAGGTTTTGGCGAGGTAGCCGTCGACAAAGGGGGTGTGGACGCGGGCGGGGGCGATGCAGTTGCAGCGGATGCCCTGCTTGATGAAGTCTTTGGCGATGGAGTAGGTCATCATGAGGACGGCGCCTTTGGTCATGGAGTAGGCGAAGCGGTCGGCGAGGCCCATCTGTGCGGCGATGGAGCACATGTTGAGGATGACGCCTTTGTTGTTCGGGGTCATGTGGGCGAGGGCGGCCTGGGCGCAGGCGTGGACGCCTTTGATATTGACGCGGTGGAGGCGGTCCATGTCTTCCTCGGTGGTGGTGGCGGCGGTGCCGATGTGGGCAATGCCGGCGTTGTTGACGAGGATGTCGATCTTGCCGTGGGTCCTGGCGACGTCGTCGAAGAGGGCTTTGACTTCGGCGTAGTTGCCGACATCACAGGCGGAGCCGCGGGCGCTGCCGCCGGCGGCCTTGATCTGATCGACGGTGCTCTGGGCGGCCTCCTGCTTCAGGTCCAGGACTTCCACATGCGCTCCCTGCTTGGCAAAAAGAATGGCAATGGCCTGGCCGATGCCGGAGCCGGCTCCGGTGATGATGACGGTTTTATTGGCGAGTGAAAACATGAGCAAAAAGAAACAGAGATTGGTGATGCTTTTTTACTTCTTTCCTTTTTTTCGGCCAGCCAATTCTGGATTCTCCGGCAGAAATGCCGCAAACCGGCTCTCAAATCGTTTGGGGATGACGCATTGGATTTCGGCGCGGCCGGTTTCGTAGTCTTCGCTGAGCATCTTGCCTTCCTGATGGACGAGGGCGACGAGGTCCATGCGGTCGAGCGGAAGGCTGAGGGTGAGGCGCACGACGCGGTCGATCATGAAGTCGTGCAGGCGGTGCAGCAGATCTTCCATCCCCTGCCCTGACTTCACGGAGACAAAGACGGCCTCCGGAAACTCGCGCTTCAGCTCCATCACCCGCGCGTCATCGATGAGGTCCACCTTGTTGAGCACGAGCAGCACTTTTTTCTCGCCTGCGCCCAGTTCGCTCAGCACCTGGGTGGTCGTCTGGTAAAACTCCATGGCCTGCAGGGAGCTGGAGTCGATGACGTGGATGAGGAAGTCGGCCTGGATGGCTTCTTCCAAGGTGGCGCGGAAGGACTGGACGAGGTCGTGTGGGAGATTGCGAATGAAGCCGACGGTGTCTGTGACAAGGAGGGGCTGGCCGTCGGGCAGCTCCATGCGGCGGGTGGTGGTGTCGAGCGTGGCGAAGAGCTTGTCCTCGACGTAAGAGTCTGCGGCGGTGAGCTTGTTGAGGAGGGAGGATTTGCCGGCGTTTGTGTAGCCGACGATGGCGGCGTGGGGGACGGGGACGCGGCTGCGCTCCTTGCGCATGGTATCGCGCTGCTTTTTGACTTCTTCGAGGTCGGCCTTGAGGCGGTCCAGACGCTTGTTGGCGAGACGGCGGTCGACTTCGAGCTGGGTTTCACCTTCACCACGCGCGGCGCCTGCACCGCCCATGCCGCCGCCGGCACCACCGCCCTGGCGGTCAAGATGCGCCCACATGCGGGTGAGGCGGGGGATGGAGTATTCGAGGCGGGCGAGCTCGACCTGGAGGCGTGCTTCGCGGGTCTTGGCGCGCATGTTGAAGATGTCGAGAATGACTTCGTGGCGGTCGATGACGGCGATGTCTCCTTCGCTTTCCCAGGCGCGCTGCTGGCCGGGGCTGAGCTCATTGTCCCAGACGATGCAGTCAGCGCCGAGGTCCTTCGCCTGCTTCATGAGCTCGGCGGATTTGCCGCTGCCGATGAGGTAGCGGGCGGTGTGCTCGCGGGCGAAGACGAGCTCCTTGCCGATGATATTGATGCCGAGGGTGCCGACGAGCTCGCACAACTCGTCCAGCAAGTCGGAGGCCTCCTCTTTCTGCCGACGGTCAAAATAAGCCGCAATCAAAAACGCATTCTCCACCTGGTTGGGTTTCTCTCGGATATCAAACATGAGGCTCCCAGTATGGAGCGCCGCCAACCATTGCCAAGCAACTCGTCACCCTCTCTTTCCCCTAACGGCGGCTCCGCCACCTTCCCCCCTCCCCACCCGCCGGCTGCTGCAAACGACCGTCGGTGCCGGCAAACTTCCCCCTCGCCCTGCCCTCGAATCCATGCCATGAAAAGGCCGACATGACCCGCCGCTTTTTCCTCCTGCTCAGCCTCTGCCTTGGTCTCGCCGCCTGCGATTCCTCGGACACCGCCCCTCTGCCGCTGAACCTCTATGAATGCGATGCCGGAGAGGCTGCCGTGCGCCATCTCATCTCCAGCCTGCCCGAGCTCAATCCCGGCGTGGCGAAGAGCTACTCCATCGTGCTCGGCGAGATCAACCGAGACGGCATGACGCCCGCGAGCGATGCCTTCACCCAGCGTTTTGCCGACTTGAAGCTCAAGTTCATCAACGCGCAGAATCTGAAGGACATCGAGCCGAACCACACCATCGCCGATCCCGAGACACGCCTGCCGGCATTCGTTCTTCAGCTTCGCAAACTCCAACCCGCCAGCGCCAGCACCTGGGAGGCCGAGGCCGGCTGGAGCTACAAGAAGGAATTTGCGCGCCTGAAGCTGAGCCTGGAAGTCAAAGACGGAAAGACCAGCGTGGTGAAGGCGGAGAAGCTCGAAGGCTCTTCGTGAGGAATGCGCCATGGACTGACACGAATGCCATGCCAGTGAAGTCCATGCGGCCCGGCTCGTTTTAATGCAGCGGAGAGGCGCCGTCCTCGACATTGTCCACGTCCATCTGGCGCACTCTCTTGCGGTCGCGCTCATTCTGGACGGCGGTGCGCAGTTTTTCGCGCACATCCTCGATGCCGGGAATGGCACGCATGTTGAGCGTGGGAGTCGTGGCGTCCGAGGTGATGAGCGTCATGTTGCCCAGGCCGACGAGGCGCAGCAAGAAGGGCTGGTCCATGGTGTAGTCGCGCACGCGGAAAAGCTCCATTTCATCGGTACGTTTGTTGAGGATGCCGGAGCGAATGCGCAGGCGCTGGGTGGTCAGCTCATAGGTGGTGCACTTCGTGGCCCACCAGCGGATCAGCCACATCAGGAGCGGAATGACGAGGGCCACGTAGCCGAGTGCGCCGATGCCAGCGGTGGCCAGACCGAACACGGTGGCCGCAAAACCGATGCCCCCGGCGAGCAGGATGCAGAAGAAGTAGTACCAGAAGTGCACCCACTGGGAAGTGTGGCCGGACCAGAGGTGGGTTTCCACAGCAGCGGCGGGAATGGGGGGATCGACAGGATTCATGATGTGCGGAGTGTTCGGGTTTGAGGATGCGGTCGGAAAAATCAGAGCATCGCCTTGAGTTCGTCCAGCGCCTGCTTGGTGCGCTTAATTCCTTCGATTTCGGTGTGCTTGTCGCCTTCGTACTCGATGCCGATGTAGCCATTGTAGCCGGCCTTCACGACGATGTTGATGAGGCGCTCGAAGTCGAGGGTCATCTCGCGGCCTTCGCGGCGGTCCTCGGTGTAGAATTTGCCGGCGCCGGTATCCCAGTCGTAGGCTTTGGCGCTCATGCCTTTCTTCACCCAGGGCATGAACTCGCGCAGGCCTTTGTAGGGGTTGTAGAGCTCGCCCTTCACACGGTCGGTGTAGAAGTTGCCGAAGTCGGGGAGGATGCCGACGCGGGCGTGGTCCGCCGCTTTCATGACGCCGGTGAGCCAGAGGCCGTTGCTGGAGAGGCCGCCGTGATTTTCGACGACGACGAAGAGTTCGCGTTTGTCGCCCTCCAAGCTCAGGCGGTGCAGGCCGTCGGCGGCGAGTTTCATCTGCTCGTCCCAGCTCAGCTTCGGGTCGCTGGCGGCGTTCACGCGGATGCTGTGGCAGCCGAGGGTCTTGGCGGCATCGAGCCACTTGAGGTGGTTTTCCACGGTCTTGGCGCGCTTCGCTTCATCGGGGTCGCCGAGATTGCCTTCGCGGTCGCACATGATGAGGAGGCCCTTCACGCCTTCGCCGTCCTGGCGCTTTTTCATTTCGCCGAGGTAGGCGGCGTCGGTGGCCTTGTCGAAGAACATCTGGTTCACGTACTCCACACCATCGATGCCGAGGCTGCGCGCGATCTTGCAGAAATCGAGGTGCTCGTGGCGCTCCGCATTGCCCTTGCCAAAGATGCCTTTATTCAGAGACCACTCGGCGAGGGAGATTTTGAAGGGCTCCTTCTTGTCTGCCGCAAAGACAGACGGAGAACCCGCGGCGGCGACGGCGGTGGTGAGGGCTTGCAGGAAATGGCGGCGGGAGAAGGAACTGGAACTCATAAGCGTGGTTGACCGCACTATGACCTGCGATCTCAAACCTCCAGAAGAATTTTCGCCTCCCCTTTGTAACAAAAGACAGCGGCAGGGGCTGCACCTGTGCGTTTCTTGCGCATGACGCACCATCCTCAGCGCGTTCCCCCCTGTCCATGAGTCCCTCCACCCGCAGGCGCTTTCTCCGCCAGACATTTGCCTTCAGCGCTCTCTCAGCCGCATCCTGGCACACTCATTCCACCGCCGCCCCCAGCCCGGATGCGCAGCATTTCCTGGCGATTGGTGACTGGGGCTCCGAGGGCAGCCTTGACCGCCAGCGCTCCGTCGCACGCGCGATGCAGGACTACACCGCCAGGAATGCGCTCCAGACCCGCGCTCTTCTGCTGCTGGGAGACAATTTTTACGGCCAATTTGAAGGCGGCGTGAACTCCCCGCGCTGGCGCACGCAGTTTGAAGAGATGTATCCGCGATCTGCCTTCGACTGCCCCTGCTACGCCATGCTGGGCAATCACGACTACCACGAGGAGCCCGTGAGCAAGCCGGACGATCAGCTGGCGTATGCGGCCAAAGGCGGCACCCGCTGGACGCTGCCTGCGAAGTGGTACCGCTTTGAGATCCCGACCGCCACTTTCCTGGTGCTCGACAGCAACTACCGCAAACCTGAGAAGGGCAAAGGCGGGCTGAGCGAGGAGGAAAAGGCGGCGCAGATGGCGTGGCTGAAAGTGGAGCTGGCACGTCCGCGCGCGACGCCTTTTCTCATCGTGCTTGCGCATCATCCGCTTTACTCCAATGGCAAACATGGAGACAGCAGCACGCTCATCAAGGCATGGGAGCCGCTGTTCCGCGAGCATGGTGTGCATCTGTATCTGTGCGGGCACGATCATGACATGCAGCACCTGGAGCTGGACGCTCATCCCACGTCTTTCGTGATCTCGGGTGCGGGTGGGGCCAGCCTCACGGAGATCGAGCAAGATCCCAAAAAGCGCGGGCCTTTTGGACAGAAAGTCCAGGGCTTCAGTCATCTGGAAATCAGCGCGCAGGCGCTGGTGGTGCGCCATGTCTCCACGGAGGGCAGGGTGCTGCATGGCTTCAGCAAAACGCCCGCGGGTGCTGTGACCGTGCTTTAAGCCGCTTTGCGTTCGACGCGCTTGCGCAGCATGGCGGCGCGTTCGCCTTTGACGACGCCTTCGTTGATGGTGACGCCACGGACGTCCATGCGGCTGGGGACGTCGTACATGACATCGAGCATGATGCGCTCGAAGATGCTGCGCAGGCCACGGGCACCGGTGCCGCGACTCACGGCCTCCTTGGACATGGCGAGCATGGCATCGCGAGTGATGGAGAGCTCGACGCCGTCCATGTGCATGAGCTTTGCATACTGTTTGATCAGCGCATTCTTCGGCTCGGTGAGCACGCGCATGAGTTCCTGCTCGGTGAGGGACTCGAGGGAGCAAACGACGGGGAGACGGCCGATGAATTCTGGGATGAGGCCGAAGGAGAGGAGGTCCTCGGGCTCGACCTGCATCGCGGTTTTGCCGGTGTCCTGTTTCATCAGGTGGGCATTGCCGAAGCCCATGGTCTTGCCGCCGCGGCGGCGCTCCATCATTTTATCGAGGCCGACAAAGGCGCCGCCGCAGATGAAGAGGATGTTCTCGGTGTTCACCTGGATGTACTCCTGCTGCGGGTGCTTGCGCCCGCCCTGCGGTGGGACGTTGCAAACAGTGCCTTCGATGATTTTGAGCAGGGCCTGCTGCACGCCTTCACCGGAGACGTCGCGAGTGATGCTGACGTTTTCGGTCTTGCGGCCGATCTTGTCGATTTCATCGATGTAAACGATTCCCATCTCGGCGCGCGCGACATCGTAGTCGGCGGCCTGAAGGAGGCGGAGGACGATGTTTTCCACGTCTTCGCCGACATAGCCGGCTTCGGTCAGCGTGGTGGCATCGGCGATGCTGAAGGGGACATTGAGGATGCGCGCGAGGGTCTTGGCCAGCAGCGTCTTGCCGCAGCCGGTGGGTCCCATGAGCAGCACGTTGCTCTTTTCGATCTCCACATCGTTCATGTCCGGCATGGCGGTCGTCACTTTGCGCGCGCCGCTGCTGGCGCGAGTGGCCTGCTGCTGCGTGTGGAGGATGCGCTTGTAGTGGTTGTGCACCGCGACGCTGAGGACTTTCTTCGCCTGCGGCTGGCCGATCACGTGCAGGTCCAGCAAGGCGGCGATGTCCGCCGGGCGCGGCACGAGCAGCGAGGGGCCGCTCTCGGAATCGATGGAGGTTTCCTTGTCGAGGATGTTCTTGCAGACGTGGATGCAGTTGTCACAGATGTACACCCCCGGACCTGCGATGAGTTTTTTGACCTCTGCATGGCTTTTGCCGCAGAAGGAGCAGAGAGTGACGTTGGAACCGCGTGCCATGATTTTGGAGGATGCTGCAATGTCGCACGGAAGCAGGATGCACGTCAAGGTGCTTCCACCGAACGCAGAACAACCTGACCTTTGTCATTACGCCCATAGCCGGCGTTGAGTTTTACTTCGGAGAACTTTTGCGGGATCCAGACGCTGTCCCGCGCTTCCAACGCAGCACGCCAGTCAGTCTTTAAGGAATCTCTTAGACTGTGGATCTCCCCCTGCTGGCCGCGCTCCTGGATGATCTGCTCCCAGGAGCCGGTGCCCAGACCCGCGATCACAGCGCCATTCGGCACGGCCGCCGGGTCCAGCAGCCACGCCTGCGGGACCACAGCTCTCAAGGCTGCGAAATGCTTCTGCCGCAATTCCTGCCGCCAAAACCCGCGCAATGCCGGCAGATGCAGCAGCGCCTGCTCCAGCGGGGAATCCGCCAGCGCTGCGTTCCCACCGCTGAGCGAAAGCTTCATGGGAACAGGCGAGTGATCAAAGGAGAGCCACAATTCTCCCTCCGGCGAATGGGCGGGAGCCAGCGCCATCCAGTGGCTGAGAAAACCTCCCAGCTCGCCGGCGATGCGCCCTTTGTCCACACGTGCCCGCAGCACCTCCCGCGCCGCCTTCCAGCGCATCACGCGATAACCCGCCGACTCGACAGCTTCGCGCTGGGTTCTTGGGAGTTCTGCGATGGGGTTGGGTTTCATGTAAAGCTGTCCTTAATGCTGTCCTAATGGCAGACTGCCATCCGTCAAAACGAGAGATTGCGGCAAAAAGATGTTTATGGTAATTATAAACCAGTGCCACCCTCTTTTTACCAGCCTTTCCATTCGCGCTTTCGTCTGAGGATCCAGATGGCACGGGGCTTTTCCATCGTGGAACTTCTCACAGTGATCTGCCTGGTCGGCATTCTCAGCAGCGTGGCGCTGGGCTGGTATGGTGGCAACAACCAGGAAGCCATCGAACGCGTGATTCATCAGCGCAATGCGCAGGAAATCGTTTCTCTGGGCGTGTGTGCGACCATGGGCGGTGCGGACTTCATTGTGCCGGGAGACAAGCAGGCCACGGCGGTCAATCTGGTCGTTGGCGTCACCGGGCAGCAAGGCGTGTGGAAGGACAAACTCTTCCGCCTGACCAATCTCAGGCCCGCTGACCTGCCGGGCGCCCTGACCTTTGTGAAGTTCGAAGCCGGCCTCCTGCTCTACGATCCTGAAGGCCGGCAGCCCTGATGTGGTCAGTCAGCGCGCACTTCCAGCTTGAGGGTGGCAGGCTGCTTCGAAGCTTCCGCCGAATGAGCCGCCGCGGGTTCATCCGAAAAGATCACCACGATTTCGCGGATGGCGCCGTACTCGTGTGCTTTCTGCTCCTTCAGCACCCAGTTTTGCACAAACTTTGCCACGGACAGCCGGCTGGCCTCACGCACATGCTGAATCTTTCCTGGAGCGGCGGCACGTGCCTCTAAGATCGAAGTCAGCCCCTTCTCCAGTGCGGCCATGTTTTCCGCCGCATTGAAGCGGAACCAGCCCGCCTCGGATTTTTTTTCCATCGTTTCGGACCGCACCGCCGGCGGCAGTGAGGGCCGGATGTGCGGCGCGATCACCGTGCAGCGCCCGTTTTCGACGGACATGTCCCACTCGTCAGACAGCTTCAAGTGGTAGCGAAAGACCACCATGGCCCGGATTTCCGCGACGGAGGTGCCGAGGTACACCGCATCGTTGAAGAGGGTCTTCGTATCGTATTTCGTCACCGTCTCCTCCGTGTCCAGCGTTGCGAGTTCCAACACATCTCCTTGAGTGGAGGCGATGCGGCGCACGTTTTCGCGGAAGCTGTGGGAGATGGTCTGCTTCTGAAAATGCTCCGCCAGCCACTTCATGCCGAACCCCGAATCCATAAACTTCCACGCGACAACGCCGCCGACGATCACGGCCCCGAAAAATGTCAGGGCCATCAGACCAAAGCATCCCGGCCGACGGCGGGGAGCAGGTGCAGGATTCGATTCAGACATGCGATGAAAAGAGCTTCAACAACCCGATACCATGCCGCCTCGGACTCCCGCTGCCAATTACGAATCTGGCAAAATCCTAGAATCGCCTTCTCATTCAAGGCACATGGCGCAGCATCCATTCCGCCATTTCCGCGTAGATCGGAAAATCCGTGATCAGCACATTGTCATGATCCGCGCCGGGTATTTCGATCCAGCGTTTCTCGATGCCCTCCGGCAGGGCGCCGTACAAGCGACGCCCGCAGTCAATCGGGATGACGCGGTCTGCCGTCCCATGCGCCACCAGCACCGGACATTTCAGTGCAGGCACGAGCGCCACGGAATTTGCCTCTTCAATCTTCATCCCGGTCTGCCACTCATACACGGGGCCGGCGAGGCTGCGCAGCCCCGCGCCGCACCATGAGCCCAGCATGCTCGCAGCCTGGTTCCGCACGGCGTTGTCCAGAGTGTCAAAGGTCGAGACCAGCACCAAGGTCCGCCAGGGCACTTCATTCTTCACCACGGCCTGAATGCTGACCGCGCCGCCCATGGACATGCCCATGATGCCCGCAGGCTGCGGATCAAACCCAAAGCGGGACACCGCCTCCTTCAGCGCCATCGCCGGCAGGTGGGCCTCCTTCACGCCATAGCAGGCGGTAGCTCCGGGGTGGTCGCCGTGCGCTGGCAGATCAAGCAGGATGCAGCGGAAGCCGACCGCGCAGAAACGCTCCGCGATCAGCAGATAGTCCTCCTTCCGCCCACGCCGGCCATGCACCAGCACGAGACTGCCCACGATCTTTGCCGACGGTGGCAGCGTGATGTTTTTCTTCTGCATCTGCTCGCGGATCAACTGCCCGCGTTTTCCCACCTCTCCGCCCGGCAGGGGTTCGCACATCAGGCAGGGCGTGCCATCGGCGCAGGTGAAGGCTTTCAGAGCCACCCCGTGCGCGGCCGGATTCGCGAGAAATTCATGGTGGTAATCCTGCAAGGGCCGGCGCGCCGGGTGCGCCAGTTGATCCGCCGCCAGCCATCCCGCCAGCGGTGGCACCAGCAGCAGCACGGCTCCCAGCACGATTCGTTTTCTTTTCACGTGCCGATGATGAGCGGGATTGTGCCAGGTGCCAATCGGGTTATGATCGGCGCCCTGAAAATCATGAATCATTCTGCGCTGTTCCGATTTTTCGTCATCGCACTGCCCGCCCTGCTGGCCAGCTGCGCCAAGCCCGCCTACCAGGCCCGCGGATATGCGTCCTACATCGCCGACCAGTATGCCGGTCACTACACCACCTCCGGCGCCATCTACCAGCCCCAGGACTGGACCGCTGCACACAACACGCTGCCCTTTGGCACCGTGGTCAAAGTGAAGAACAACTACAACGGCCGCACCGTGAACGTGACCGTGAACGACCGCTTCCCTTATTATCCCAACCGGGTCATCAATCTCTCGCGCAGAGCGGCCGAGTACATCCAGATTCCTTATCACCAGCTCAGCGATGTCACGGTGACGGCCGACACGATTCCCGGCGGTGCCGCTCCGTCCTCCGGCTATGCCGCCCCTGCGCCTGCCACCTACCCTACTCCGCCGTCCAACTACCGGGCTCCGGCTCCCGCACCCAAAAAGACCGTGGCGGTGAAAAAGAAATCAGCACCGCAAAACTACTACTCCCCTCCAGCTTCGAACTACCGCCGGCCCACAGCGATTCCACCTGCAGGCGCCGGCACCATGGCTCCTCCGGCCGGGCTGCCGCCGCCACCTCCGGGATACGAGGGGAGATAGAATTGAAAATTTCTGCCACACTTCAGCTTCGGGCGTCCATATCCCCAGTGCATGGCAACACCCTCCGACTCTGAAGCTCCAAACGACGCCGCTCTGGCCGGGCAGGTCCAGCGTGGCGATGAAGCTGCATTTCGCATGCTCATGCAACGGCACCTGCAGCCGCTGCGCCGATTTCTCGCCCTGCGTGCTCCCGTTCCGGACCTGATCGACGAGGTGGCGCATGACGCCTTTGTGTTTGCCTATCAAAACATGGCCGACTTCACCGAAGGCTCCCTGCAGCCCTGGCTGCGCAGCATTGCCCACAATCTGCTGCGCGACCGCCTCAAGGCCTATGCGCGCGAATGCGTCAAACACGAGCGCTACTCCGAACAGGTGCGCTGGGAGATGGCGCTGGAGGCTTCCGACCATCCGGTGAGCGCGGAGTCGGACCACCTCGCAGCCTGCCTTGAAAAGCTCCGCCACCATCAGCGCACCATCGTTGACCTGCGCTACGAGAAGCAGCTCTCCAGCGAGGAGATCGCCCAGCGCACCGGGCGCAGCACCCTCGCCGTGCGCACCCTGCTCATGCGTGTGCGCCAGCAGCTGCGCAAATGCATCGAATCCCAGCTGGAGCAACGCCCCGCATGAACTTCGACGAAGCCATCGACAAAGCCCTGGAAGGAGTGCTTTCCAATCAGGAGTGGCAGGTGCTCATGAGCGATCCTGACACGCTCAAGGAGCTTGAGCTGCAGCTCGGCATGGATGCGCTGCTGCGCCTGGAGTTGGAAAAAAGCGACACTCCGGCCGCACTGCAGGACGCCATCGAAGCCAGCGTGAACGTCTCCCCCATCGACGACCTCATGCGCAGCATCGAGGCCGCCACCATCGGCCGCCGTCAGCGGCGCTGGTTCACCTTCCTGCCAAACTGGAAGACAGCGGCGGCAGCCCTGATCATCGGCTTCCTCGGCGGCACGTTCCTGTGGCCGCAGGCCTTTCTCTGGCTCGACCTCGCCCCCACCGTGGCCCAGCGCACTGGCAAACGCGTGATCATGGACGGCCGCATCATCGCCAATCCACCGGCACCGCCCGTGGTGGTGGAAGCGGAACCCATTCAGCTGCCACCTGCGCCTGCGCCTACGCCACCTCCACCCAGCGTGCCGATCGTCGCCCCTTCTCCGGCTCCGCCACCACCACCGCCAGCACCCGTCATCGTCGTCGCGGAGCCAAAAATTGAGGCGGCTCCCGTGGCAGCGCCTCCAGCCCCCACACCACCGGCGCCCGAGAAAAGGGAGACCGGCATGGTCCCTTCCAAGAGTCTTGCATCAAAACCCGTGCACGACATGTCCGCTGAGATTCCCGGCATCTCCGGCAAGGTCCATTTTGAAAAGCAGGTCCTTCCCATTTTGGAGCGCTCCTGCTTTGAATGCCACAACAGCCAGATGAAGAAGCCGAAAGGCGGCATCCGCCTGGATGACGTGGAGGCGATCCGTGAAAAGAGCCAGACCGACAATCTCGTGCTCCCACACAAGGCCGCCAAAAGCACGCTGGTGAAATCCATTTCCCGCAAACCCGGTGACGACGATCTCATGCCTCCTGCCAACGATGGCAAGCCGCTGAGCGCCGAGGAGATCGCTCTCATCCGGCGCTGGGTCGAGGAAGGGGCAAACTTCGGCTCATGGACCTCGGCGCGCTCCAAGGAGGTCACCATCACCACCCTGAACGAAACCGTTGATCTCTCTCACCTGCAATCGGTCGCCGCGCGCATCGACCAGCTCATTGAGCAGGATCTCAGCAAGCACGCGGAGGAGCCCCGCCCCATGGCCAGCAACTACGTCTGGCTGCGCCGCGTGTATCTCGATCTCATCGGCCGCATTCCCACCAGCGATGAAACCAAACGCTTCATCACTGCCAGGGAAACGGACAAGCGCGCCCACCTGATCAATGAACTGCTGGCCTCCAACGGCCACATCAGCCACATGTTCAACTACTGGTGCGATCTTCTCCGCGCCAAAGACAAGCTCGCCGAAGACGTGCAGGGAGACTTCTACCTCGCGTGGATCAAGCAGAGCATCCGTGACAACAAACCCTTTGATCAGTGGACGCGCGAACTGCTCAGCCCGCAGGGCTACGGCTGGCGCGCACCCGCCGCAGGCTACTACCTGCGCGATGGCGAAAACCGCGCCGCCAACATCGAGAGCACCGCCACCCTTTTCCTCGGCACGCAGATTTCCTGCGCGCAGTGCCACGACCATCCTTACAACCGCTGGACGCGCAAAGACTACCATCAGTTCCTCGCGTGGACCTCCGGCATCCGCACGGCCAGCAAGGAAGAAGCTGTCGGTGCTGTTGACGAAAAAGAAATTCGCGAAGCCGTCGCTCACTACAACAAACTGGCCAACGCCAAGAACGACTACGACTACGAACGAAAAGAAAAGTACAAGCGCATCCGGGATGCCCTGCTGGCCCTCCAGCGTGCGGCAGGCGGCGCGGGCGTGGTCAATGGAGAAGGCAGCCCTGCCAAGCTTCCCGAAGACTATCAATACCCGGATGGCAAGCCGGGTGAAATGATTCCCGCGGCAGTGCTCTACGGTGCACCGCCCCCTGACAGTGCACGCCCGGCGGACACGCTGGCCGCATGGATCACGGAACCCAACAACACCCGCTTCAGCCTCACTCTGGCCAATCGCCTCTGGGCAAAGCTCTTCGGCGTGCCCTTCGCCGGCCGGGTCGATCAAGTGCGTGAAATTGCGGACTGCGCGAATCCCGACCTCGCGCAGTACCTGGTCAACGTGGTGCGCGAGTCGAAATACAACGTGCGTGAGATCCTGCAAATCTTCTGCCTCACCAGGGCGTACCAGCGCGAGGCCGGCATGCCGCCGCCAGATTCCACCGTGGCTTATCGCTTTCCCGGCCCGGTGATCCGCCGACTCACGGCCGAGCAAGTGTGGGACTCCATGATGTCCCTCGCCGTGAAGGATCTCGATGCCACTCTGGACTTCGAAGCGCCGGGTGTCGCGGCACTGGAAGCCGCCGTCGCCGCCAAAAAAGTCAGCGAGGTCACCGCCATGGCGCGCAAGATCGCCAGCCAGGAAGAGCGCGCCATGCTCGTCGAGGAGCGCCGCGCCCGCCTGCGCAAAGACATGGCGCAAGAGTTTGCCGGCGGCGGTCTGGAGCGTGCCTCTGAACTGCCGCAGCCGACTCCGGACGGCCACTTCCTGCGCATGTTTGGCCAGGGCAACCGCGACTTCATCGGCGATGCCTGGAGCGCCTCGACCGTGCCTCAGGCCCTGCTCATGCTGAACAGTGATTTCTTCGACCATGTAGCCCGTTCCGGCAGCCCGCTTTCCGACAGCCTGCGCGGACTCAACAACATCCGCGAAGTTGCGCGCGGCTCCTTCCTGGCCGTGCTCACGCGTGAGCCGACTCAGGCCGAACTCGACGCCTGCAAGGAGACGCTGGGAGAAACACGCAACGCCAAGGCGCTCGCCCGCACCCTGCTCTCCACCGCCGAATTCATGTTCCAAAAATAACCGCCCGGCTTTTATGAAACACTCGCTCAACCGCCTCGATGACATCTCCCGCCGCGAGCTGATCACACGTCTGGCCCGCACATGCCTCGGCGTCAGCCTGGTGCCGCCACCGGGCCTGGCGCGCGCGCTGGAAACGAGCGCGCCCAAGTTCGCCAGCCACGTGATCTATCTCTACATGCGCGGCGGCATGAGCCACATCGACACCTTTGATACCAAGCCCGATGCCCCCGACGGCCACCAGGGCCCTGTGCGCACCATCAAGACGAAGGCGGACGATCTGCAGTTCTCCGGCTATTTCCCCATGCTGGCGGAGCATGCCAAAAAAATCGCCGTCGTCCGCTCCATGCACCACACGCAGGGCGCTCACGAGCCGGGCGTTTATAAAGTGCTCACCGGCTTCGAGATGTCCGCGTCCGTTCGTCATCCCACCCTCGGCTCCTGGGTGGCGCGGCAGGTCACCCAAAGTCACGGCACCCTGCCGCCGTACATCCGACTCGCAGGTCTCGCAGGTCATCCCGGCAGCGGCTTCATGGATGCCCGCTATGCCCCGGTCCCAGTGCTGGATGCCGCCAAAGGCCTGGAGCACACCCAGCTGCAAAACGGCGACTCCATGACCAATCTGCGCAAGCGCAGCGGCCTCGCCGAAAAGCTCAACAGCGACTTCCTCAACCGCTATCCCATGGCCGATGTGAAGGCGCATGCTGATGTCTACGCCGATGCCATCAAGCTCATGACCAGCAAGGATCTTGAAGCCTTCGACATCACCCAGGAAAAAAACCGCACGCTGGAGGAATACGGCGGCGACTACTTCGGCCAGGGACTTCTGCTGGCCCGCAGGCTCGTCGAGCGCGGCACCAAGTTCGTCGAGATCGAGCTCGGCGGCTGGGACACGCATGAGGACAACTTTGCGAAGGTCGAGTACAACGCCAGCCGCGTGGACTACGGTGTCAGCACCCTGCTGGCAGATCTGGAGGCCCGCGGCCTGCTGGAGAGCACGCTGGTGGTTCTGACCACCGAATTCGGACGCACTCCCAAGATCGAAAAAACTGGGCGCGGTCATCATCCCATAGCCTTCTCCTCCTTCATCGCCGGCGGCGGCGTCAAAGGCGGCCAGGCGTATGGCAAGACGGATGAAACGGGGACGCACGTGGTCGAAAATCCCGTCACCGTGCTCGACTTCCACGCCACCATCGGCGCGCTTCTCGGCATCCCTGCGCAAGAAACCATTTCCGGTGGTGGCGGCAGCTTCAGCATCTACGGCGGCACCGGCGCCAAACGCGGGGTGCCGATCGCCGCTCTGATCTGATCATTCTTTTTTCACCGGTCGCTCGATCCAGTCATACAGCATCGGCAGCAGCAGCAGCGTGAGCAGGGTGGAGCTGATGATGCCGCCGATCACCACCGTGGCCAGCGGGCGCTGAACCTCTGCTCCCGCGCCGTGCGCGAGGGCCATCGGCACAAAGCCGAGCGCCGCGACGAGCGCCGTCATCATGACGGGCCGTAATCGAGTGGCCACGCCGTTGAGCACCGCCTCGCGCACGCCCATGCCTTCCTCACGCAATTCATTGAAGTAGTTCACCAGCACCAGCCCATTCAGCACCGCCACACCGCTGAGCGCGATGAAACCGACCGCCGCCGTGATGCTGAACGGCATGCCCCGCAGCCCCAGCGCGATGATTCCACCCGTCAGCGCCAGCGGAATACCTGTGGCCACCAGCAGCGTCTGCCGGATGCTGCCGAAGGCGAAAAAGATCAGCATCAAAATCAGCGCCAGCGCCGTGGGCACCACGATGATCAGGCGCGCGCGCGCCTCCTGCAGGTTTTCAAAAGTTCCGCCAAACTCGAAGCTGTAGCCCTCGGGGAAGACCACCTCTTTTTTGATCCGTGCCGAGGCCTCGTTCACAAAGCCTTCCATGTCCCTGCCTCCGCCCACTTTTACCAGCACAGCCGCGCGCCGTTGAGTGCGGCTGTGGCGGATAGGCTCGACCGTTTTCTCCGTGCGAATGTCCACAGCATCGCCCAGCGCGAGCATTCCAAAATCTCCAACCCGCAGCGGCAGGCTCTTCATGATCTCCTCCTTGGCACGCTCCTCTTCGGGGAGGCGCACGACGATATCACGTTTGCGGTTGCCTTCGACGACCTGGCCTGCCACCTCGCCGCCGAGGCCGGCTGAAACAGCATGATTGAGTTCAGCGAGCGGGACATTGTATTTGGTAAGAATGTCGCGTTTCACCTGCATGACGACAGTGCTGGTCCGCCCGTTTGTTTCGAGCTCGGCATCTCCGCCCCGCGTGCTTCTGATGATTTCCCGCACCTGCTCCGCCAGCTTTTCGAGCACATCAAACTCAATGCCGTAGATGCGCACGGTCAGCTCGGCCTTGGAGCCTTCCATCATCTCATTGAAGCGTGTCTCGATCGGCTGCCCAAACTCGATGGTCTGGTCGTCATGCTCGCTGAGCGCCTCCTTCTCGATGGCCTCGCACAGTTCGGCCTTGTTGGCCGGCAGCCCGGGACCTTTCGGCCACTCCGAGACCGGGGTGTAGAAGATGTAGAAATCCGTCTCATTGGGGGGCATCGGATCCGTGGCGACCTCGCTGGTGCCGCTGCGGGAGAAGAAGCGCGTCACCTGGGGAAATTTTTTCCTCACCATCTCACCGAGCACGAGATCCTCATGCAGCGACTCCTTGAGGCTCATGCCCACCTTGCGGTAGATCATGCCGGCGATGGAACCTTCATCCAGCTTGGGCACAAACTCCGCCCCCAGAGTGGTGAAGCGCCAGCCGCAAAAGGCAAAGAAACCGACGGCAACCAGCACGACCAGCCAGCGCAGGCGGATGGCCGCACGCAGCATGGGCTGAAACACGCGGTTCAGTCCCGCGATGATCCAGTTTTCCTTTTCCGCAATGTCGCCGCTCAGGAAGAACGAGCACATCGCAGGCATGAGCGTGAGCGCCAGCAGCAGGGCTCCGGCCAGCGCAAAGATTACCGTCACGGCCATGGGGCGGAACATTTTGCCCTCAACGCCGGTAAGCGTGAGGATCGGCAGATAGACGATGGTGATGATGAGCACGCCAAAGAACATCGGGCTGGCCATCTGCTTGCTGCCTGCGAGTACTTCGCGTGAACGCTCCTCGTTGGTGAGCCTGCGGCCCAGATGATGCTGCTTGATGCCGAGCCTGCGGATGATGTTTTCCACCATGACCACGGCGCCATCGATGATGAGGCCGAAATCCACCGCGCCAAGGCTCATCAAATTCCCTGACCATCCGCCCTGCACCATGCCGCAGATGGCAAAGAGAAACGAGAGCGGAATGGCCAGCGCCACAATCAATGCCGCACGCCAGTTCCCCAGCAGCACCAGCAGCACGACGATGACGAGCACCGCACCTTCGACGAGATTTTTTTCCACCGTTCCGACCGTAGCCTCCACAAGGTCCGAACGTTCATACACCACCGTCACATCCATTCCCGGGGGGAGCTTCTCGCGCAGCTCCTCCAGTTTGGGCGCCACACGATGGCAGACCACGCGCGCGTTCTGGCCCATGAGCATCATCACCGTGCCGAGGACAACTTCCTCGCCATCCATCGTCGCCGCACCTCCGCGAAACCCCGCGCCCCATTGCACTTTCGCCACATCCTGCACCCGCAGCGGCTCAATGGCGGCGCCAAACTTGACCGGCAGCTTCGCGATTTCCTCGGCCGTGCTCACACGGCCCACACTGCGAATGGTGAGCTGCTCGCCGTCGCGATTGATGACACCACCGCCGGCGTTTTCGACATTGCCCCGGATGATGGCGGCCAGCTCGCCCACGGTCATGTTGGCCGCCTTCAGCTTGTCGAGCATGGGCTCCACCGTGACCTGGCGTTGATGGCCGCCATTGCTGTTGATCTCCGCAACCCCCTGCACCACGCGCAGGTGAGGTTTCACGATGTATTCATGCGTCTCCCACAGGCGCATCAGCCCTTCACGCTCATCGGCAGGCTTCTCCCTGGCGCCTTTCTTCCAGTGCAGCGTGTAGTAGAAGATTTCACCGAGACCGGTGCTGATGGGGGCGAGGCTGAGCGCGCTGCCCGGCGGCAGATCACGCATCACCGCAGTGAGACGTTCGGTCACCAGCTGCCGTGCGCGGAAGATGTCCGCATCGTCTTCGAACTGGATCGTCACCTGGCTGAGGCCAAATTTCGTCAGCGACCGCGAGTCCAGCACCCCTGGCATACCAGAAAGTGCCATTTCGATGGGGCGCGTGACCGCGCGTTCAGATTCTTCCGGCGCCAGCGCCGGCACCGACACGTTCACCTGCACCTGCGGGCCGGTGAGATCCGGCACCGCATCAATCGGCAGGTGCATGAGGGAATACAGGCCCGCCCCCAGCAGGCCAAAAGCGCCCAGCAGCACGAGAGCGCGCTGGCGTACGGAAAAGTCGAGAATGAAATTGAGCATGGCCGCAAAGACTCAGGATTGTGAAAAGGCCAGACCTTACTGCGCCACGGCCGTGCCCGTCAGCTGCTCCAGCTGCAGGCGCGCATCCACCGCTCCCATCTGCGAAGTGAGCACCGCTTTGACGGAGGCAATGTACTGCCGCTGCAGCTCCGTGTACGTGGCAAGCGGCAGGGCTCCCAGGCGGTAATGCTCGTCCGCCTCGGCAGCGGCTTTGCGGAAACTCTCCAGCGTGTCCGCCGGCCATTTGGCCAGTTCTTCCACATGAATGCGGTAGTGGCTTGCCTGCGCGGCCACGTCACGCTCGAGCTGACGCATCTGCGCGGTGAGCATGACCTCCGCCTGCACCTGCTTGGCCTGGGCGGCGTCGATCGCGCCCTTGTTCCGGTTCCACAAAGGGAGCGGAATAGAGACGCCGATGCCCACCTGCGTTTCGCGCGTGAGCGTGGTCTGCTTCTGCATGTAGGGCTGCACGGTGATGCTGGGCCAGCGCTCGTTTTTGGCGAGCTCCACGTGATATCCCTGCTGCTCCACATCCAAGAAGCGCGCCCGCAGCGCGAAGTTTTTTCGCCGTGCCTCGGCCATCAGGCTCTCAATGGGGGGCGGTGGATTCAGCGTCAGCTTTTCCATGGTGATCTCGACCGGTTCCTCAGCCTTTTGACCGAGCAGCTGGTTCAGCTCAAAGCGCGCCGCCGCGAGTTCATTGCGTGCCAGCGTGGCCTCCGCGCCCAGAGTGAGGGCGCTGGCCTGGATGATGCGGGCCTCCAAACGCGGCGCGGCTCCGGCTGGGTCGCGCTGCAGCAGCACATCGGCCAGGGATTTAAAGCGCTTTGCCACCTCGTCCGCCGCACGCGTCTGCTCCTGCGCTGCCAGCAGCTTCCACGCGATGGTGCGCACCCGCCCTGCCAGCGCCGCCCTGAACTGATCAAACCCCAGCTGCGCCAGTTCAACGTCCTTCTGAGCGATGGCCTTGCGCAGCGTCAGCCGTCCCGGCCAGTCAAAGGTCTGCGTCAGCTGCACCGCCCAGGTCGGGCCGTCGGTGACGTAGTTGGTGGCCAGATCCCGCAGCCTCCAGTTCCCCACGCCGATCATCATGTCAGGGTTTTTGATCTCCCCCGCCTTGGTTTTACCTCCCCTGGCCACATCGATCTGGGCTTCATAGAAGCGCAGTTCGGGATGCGTGATGAGGGCTTTGAGAACGAGGGAATTGACGGAGACCGGCTCCGCCATGCTGAGGGCGGGCAGAAGGGAAACGAGAAACGGGCAGAGAATACGGGCAGAAAATTTCATGGTGCAGGCTTGGAAAATAGGTGGCGCGTAACGGGCAGATACGGAGTTGATCCGCGTCCCTTGCCCGCTTTGTCCGTGAGCAGCACGGACCCAGGAGGTTCATCCTGCCGCTCTCAACACCGCATCACCATCCTGCAGGACTTGAGCGCCAGCCCCTGCGTCCACACGCGTCTCTGCAGACGCCGGTCCGCCATGTCTGCGGCGGGCGCTTGAATGCGCATAGAATTCAAAATCATCGCGGGCGCGGCTTGTTTGGCCACATTTTGCATGCCGGACACGAAGCGCTGGGCACGCGCCACATCCTCCACCCTCTTGAAGGCCAGCACATGGTCCGAAGCTCCGGGAGCAGGCGTTTCGGCAAAGGTCAGCAGCATCCGGCACAGCGCATCATGCTCATGGGCCGTCAGCTCAGCCTTGGACTTTCCCGCATGGGACAGCACCACCGTCATCGCACCTTCTTGGGAGACGCCCACCTTCACCAGGTGGTCACCATCGATCACCGCGGCCACCATGCAAAGGGCCGGAGCCACTCCCTGAGACGAGAACAGCAGGCCGATCAGCAGCAGCAAATGCACCAGCGCAGCCAGAGGCTTGGTATCGCGGCGACGGAGGTTCATGGCAGTGGTTTCTTTAGGCTATCACGGCTGAATCCACAGTCCAGCGCCAAATATCACCCCGGTCCGTGCTCTCCTGGGGACTCGGCCGGCGGCTCCGGCTCCGCGGGCTTTTTCTTCTTGTGCAGTGAGAGGAAGGGCTGATGCCCCGGACCTTCGATCAGCACGTACTTGCTGTGCAGGCTTTCCTCGCCGGCATCAAACAGCGGGTAGAGAACCGGCAGGATGAAGAGGGTGAGCAGAGTGGCGGTGACGAGGCCGCCGATGATCACGCAGGCAAAGGGGCGCGCGGTTTCCGCACCCACGGCATGGGACAAGGCTGCGGGCAGCAGGCCCAGCGCGGCCATCGCGGCGGTCATCACCACCGGTCGCACACGGCTGATGGAGCCTTCACGCACCGCCTCGGCCATGCGCATGCCTTCTTTGCGCAGCTCGCGTATTCGCTCCACCAGCAGCACCCCGTTTTGCACCGATACACCGAAGAGAGCGATGAAGCCGACCAGGGCTGACACAGACATCGCCAGCCCTGCCAGCGGCAGCACCAGAATCCCTCCCACGGCGGCAAACGGCACGTTGAGCAGGATCAGCGTGGCCAGCTTTGCCGAATCAAACGCTGTGAAGAGCAGGAAGAAGATGGCCACGAGTGTGATGGGCACCACCAGGATCAGCCGCTTCACAGCGCGCTGCTGGTTTTCGAAAGCCCCTGTCCATTCCAGCCGGAAACCCTTGGGCAGCACCACCTGGGCGTTCACCTTTTCCTGGGCTTCCGCCACCAGCGTACCGAGGTCCCGCCCGCGCACCGCCAGCTTCACCGCGGTGAGCCGGGCGTTTTCTTCGCGATAGATGCGGGCAAAGCCCGGCTTCACATCCACTGAGGCGAGGGCGCCGAGGGTAAGGCGCTCGCCATCGGAGCCAGAAACGGGAATGCGGCGGATGCCGTCGATGCTGGCGACTGAGCGCGGAATCATCTTAACGACGAGGTCGAAGGTACGCTCGCCTTCAAGAACCTTGGTGGCGACGGAGCCACCCATGGAGGTTTCGATGACGGACTGCACGTCCATCATCGACAAGCCAGCACGAGAAATGGCGGAGCGGTCCACGGCGATCTGCACCTGCGGCTGTCCCATCAGACGGTCCGTGCCGACGTCGGCGGCACCGGGCACCGTGTTCAGAATGTCCACGATCTGATCCGCGAGCTGCTGCAGTTTCTCGGGCTCGTCGCCGAAGATCTTCACGCTCAGCTCGGACTTCACGCCGGAGATGGCCTCGTTGACGTTGTCCTCGATGATCTGGCTGAACTGATACTGCACCCCGGGCACTTCCATGTTCAGCTTTGCCTTCATCTTTTTGACCAGGCCGTCACGATCTGGCGCAGAGGTCCATTCCTCGCGCGGGATGAGGTCCACTGAAGTTTCGCTGACGTCGAAACCGTTCACGTCCGTGCCATCATCCGGGCGCCCGTTTTGCGTGATGATGGATTTTGCTTCTGGGAAAGAAGCAATGACCGCGCGCATCTTCCGCATGATCTGCGCCGACTCCGAGGGCGAAATCGTCTGTGGCAGGAAGGAGCGGATGTAGAGCGAGCCTTCGTCCAGCTTTGGCAGGAATTCTGTTCCCGTGTGCGTGGAGACGACACCCGCCACCGCCAGCATGGCCACACCGCAGATGACGATCATCTTGCCATGGTTCAGCGCCCACCCGAGCGAAGGGCGGTACAATTTCAGCAGAATGCGCACGAGCCAGGACTCATGCGGCCCCGGGCCTTTTTTCAGCGCGTAACTGGCCAGCAGCGGCACGATCGTGAGCGCCAGAATGGTTCCGGCGATCAGCGCAAACGTCAGCGTCAGCGCCATCGGCTTGAAGATTTTTCCTTCCACTCGCTGCATGGTGTACAGCGGCAGGAATGCGGTGAGCAGGATCGCCTTCGAAAACAAGATCGGGCGTCCCATCTGCCCCACGGCCTTCGGCAGCAGTTTAAACAGCGACTCTTTTTTCTCCCGTCGCTCATGCATCATGCGCAGCAGGTCCTCGATCACCACCACCGCGGAGTCCACGATGATGCCGAAGTCGATGGCCCCCATCGAAATGAGGTTCGCCGGAATACCTCGCAGATCCAGCATGAAGAAGGCGCCCAGCAGTGACAAGGGCACCACCGCCGCCACCACCAGCGCGGAGCGGATGTTCCCCAGCCCCAGAAACATGATGAGCACCAGCAGCACCAGCCCGATGCCGTCCGCCATGTTTTTATGCACCGTGTGCAGGGTGCGGTTGATCAGATTGGTGCGGTCGTAGTGCATGCGGATGTGCACCGCAGGCGGCAGAAACTTGGTGTTGATGATGTCGATCTTCGCCCGCACGCGCTCCAGCACCTCCATGGCGTTCTCCCCTTTGCGCAGCATCACAATGCCCTCGATGGCGTCATCCAGTTCGAAATGTTCGGCAGGAATGTTGCGGCCCACCCGTCCGAGCCGCAGCTGCTCGCCAATGAGCACGCGTCCCAAATCCTTCACCCGGATCGGCGTCCCGCCACGCGTCTCCACTGCGATCAGCCCGATGTCTTCAAGCGACTGCACAAAGCCCAGACCGCGCACGATGAACATTTCCGGTCCGTGCTCGATGTAGGCCCCGCCCGCGTTTTTGTTCCCGGCGGAAAGCGCATCCAGCACCTGCCGCAGCGAGATGTCATACGACAGCAGCTTCATCGGATCGATCAGCACCTGATACTGCTTTGTGGCGCCGCCAAACCCGATCACATCCACCACACCGGAAACCGTGCGCAGCTGGCGCTCGACGATCCAGTCCTGAATCGCACGCAGCTCCGTCGAAGGCATGCTCTTCGGCGCATCCAGCGTGTAGCGGTAAATCTCACCGACCGGTGTCGTGTCCGGAGAAAGACGCGTCTCGGCATCCGGCGGCAGGCTTACGCTGGAAAGCAGCTGAAACGCCATGTTCCGGCAGTAGGCGCGGTCCGCATCGTCCTCGAAAACAATCGTCACCTGCGAGAGCCCGAACAGGGACACCGAGCGGATGGACGAACGCTTCGGAATGCTGTTCATCGAGTTTTCAATCGGCACCGTCACCAGGCGCTCCACCTCCTCCGCCGCGCGTCCGGGCAGCAGGGTGATGATCTGCACGGACACGTTGGTCACGTCCGGATACGCCTCGACCGGCAGGCGGTTGAAGGCCAGCGCTCCCGCCAGCACAAAGAGAATCATCAGCGCAAAGGCAATCGGCCGATGCTTGAGTACGTATTTGGTGAGCGTGCCCATGGAGGTTAGTGTTCGGCCTTCTTCTCCGTGCTCTTCTCTGCGCCGGCGTTTGCGGTGCTGGTGTTGGCGTCCAGCAGGCTCTCCAACACGAGCGCGCCTTCATTCACCACTTCTTCGTCGGCTTTGAGCCCCTTGCTGACAAACACATTTCCGGAGTCCTCCGCCGCCGTCACGATCTGCCGCATTTCAAAATTGGTCTCGGAGACGCGGACAAACACGCAGGCCTTCCCCTCGCGCAGAAACACCGCCTTCACCGGCACCTGAGGCATCTTCGGCACATGCGTGATCACGTTCACGTCCACATACATCTGCGCCTTGAGCAGCCTTTCGGGATTGGACACGGTGCCCTTGGCCACCACCGTACGGGTGTCCGGATTCAGCGACTGGC
The DNA here is from genome assembly GCF_044226605.1 of Prosthecobacter sp. GTDB lineage: Bacteria > Verrucomicrobiota > Verrucomicrobiia > Verrucomicrobiales > Verrucomicrobiaceae > Prosthecobacter. Next base: position 349,063 of record NZ_JBGAGS010000001.1, read on the forward strand.
CGATCACGGTCAGCTCGCCGGGGAAAACTTTTCCACCGTAGGCGCGTGAGCGGATTTCCAGCTTCTGCCCCACCTGCAGATTGGAGAGATCCTGCTCGCTCACATCCAGATGCACCCACAGCGACTCCGGGTCCGAGATCACAAACATCGGCGCGGCCACCACCGCCATTCCCGCCAGCATGGCATCCGATCGCACTTCCGCGCCCGGCTGCACGTTGCGGTCCACAATCACTCCCGCCATGGGCGCCTTCAGCGCAAAGGAGCCGTTCACATCTCCGCCGCGCCCGCCCCACACCGCCATCTTTTCCACCGCGCGGTCGCGCTCGGACTGCGCATCCCGGAAGGCGTTGTCCGCTGTGTCGAGCTCCTTCTGCGGCAGCACTCCTTGCTTCACCAGATCCTTGGTACGATCCAGCACCTGTTTTGCCAGCGCCAGATCCGCCTCGGCCTTGGTCGCGTCCGCCTGTGCCTGGCCGAAATCCGGAGAGGTGATACGCGCGAGTTCATCCCCCACGCTTACCTTCTGTCCGCGCGCTCCTTTGATGCTCGCCACACGTCCGGCCAGCGGCGAAAAGATGTTCGTCGTGACGTCCTCGTTCCACACCAGCTTGCCGGTGAGGTGCAGCACCACTTCGTCTCGTTCTTTGGATTTTTGCACGCCGATCGCTTTGATCTGCGGGTCACCAGGGGTGAAGATGAGATGGTTCTGCTCCACCTTGATGGGGTGAGGATCCGGCTCAACGACTGCGGCAGGCTTGCAGGCCGCGAGGAGCAAAACCAGAGGCCATGAGAATTTGACGATTTGCATGATGAAATAAAAAAGGGGGTCAGAAGCGGACGATCCAGATGCCTGCCGCACGGTGCAGTTCGATCACCGCCCTCGCGTAATCGCTCTGTGCACCGTAGAAACTCTGCCAGACTTCATTGGCCTTGCGCTGGGCATCCAGCAGTTCCAGGAGCGAAGAGCCGCCGCGCTTGTAGCTGACCACGCGTTTTTCCAGCGCGGCATCCACATCCTTGAGCACGCCGGCCTGATATAGCCCCACCCGCTCACGGGCGACGTTGTAAAGCGAAAGTGCCTGACGCACATCCACGCCGGCCTTCACTTCGGCAGCTTCAAGATCCAGCTGTGCCTGCTCAGCCTGCGCCTTTGCGGAGGCTATCCCCGCCTTGTTCCGGTTCCAAATCGGCAGCGGCAGGCTCAGCTGCACGCCCGCCATGTTGTAGTTCGGCTGAGGGGAGGTCGCATTGCCCGAGTACGTGCTGTTGGTCCAGCCGACTCCCACGGTCACATCGGGCACGCGGTTCGCTTTTTCCAAATTGATGTTCTCCGCCGCCGCATCGCGACGGTAGCGCATGGCGATGAGATCCGGGCGGTTCCGGATGGCGCTGGAAAGCAGGTTCAGCAGTTCGGTGGTCTGCGGTGCGACGTCCAGCGTGCCCACCGGCACCCAGTGCGTTGAAGAGAATTGCGGTCCCAGAAACGCGTTCAGCCCCAGCTCTGCGTTTGCCGCCTTGCCCTGGGCATCCAGCAGTTCAGCCTCGTATTGCCGCACTTCCACCCGGGTCTGCAACAGGTCCACATCGCTGATGTCGCCGGCTTTCTGACGCTCCTCCTGGGCCTTCAGCAGGTCCTTCAGCAGGCCGGCGGTGCGCTGAAACTGCGCCGCCACCTGCCCCATCGCGATCGCATCCGCATACGCTGCCGCGGCATCCAGACGAAGGTTCTGCAAAAATCCCTGCAGCGATGTGGAGACTGCCGCGTAATTTTTGCGCGCCACCAGCTGGCGCTCGCGCCGCTTGCCCCCAGTCTCAAAAGTCTGGGTGATGAATGCGCTGTAAAAGCCGGGCAGCTGCTGGCTGGACCCATAGTTCGTCACATCCTTCATGCCGCTGATCTGGATTTCCGGATTTTTAAAAACCCTGGCCGCCATGATCGCGGCATCAGCCACGGACACATTGTACCTCTGCGAGGCATAGCCCAAATTCGAGGCTGCCACCTTGGCCAGGTAGTCCTCCAGCTTGATCGTCTTTTTCTGGGTGACGCGCTTCGTCAGCTCAGCCAGGCGCTCTGCCGAAGGCCCTGCCGTTGGTTCCGGCGCAGCCGCTGGTTTTTCCGCGTAAGCCCGCACGGTGAGGCAAAGTGCCAGCAGCAAAATAGAGGTAACATTTTTCATGAAGTTGTAGCGGAAAACACGACAAATAATTCAAAGCAATACCAACCAATACCCTTTCATGCAATCTTTGTTAAATAGGCAGTATACTTATATTCAAACATTTGCAGCATCGCTGAGCGGTAACTCCCGCCCTCAAAGCGCTGAACAAACAGCTGGGGTTTTAGCCCGCCGTGGACTCAAATGTCACGCCGGACTTTCCGGTAATATCTAGAGGGCGCGACTATCTCTCGCCCTTCAAGGCACCTCCCCCCCCCCGCAAACGCAGGCGGCGGAACTCCACCTGCGGATGAAAGCCAGGCTTGCCAGTCGGATCAGCAGTTCGGGCTATGGACGGTTATTTCAGGTGTTTCTTGAGAGATTCATTGCTGAATGCTTCCCCGAGAACCGCGTCACCATTGACCACCTGGACATGGTAGCCATGATACCGGTGCCCGGACTCCTCCACTGTCTTGGAACGCATTCTGCGGCCGCTGCCCGAGCTTTCGGTGTGCATGGGTGTGTAGACAAACGCCACCTTCGGCGTGGCCACATCGGCATAGCGGCCGTTGGCATCAATGGACACCTTCATCTCACCGGATTTTTCCACCACGATGTCATCCGACCCACGCCTGAGGTTGGCTGCATACAGGGTCCACTTCAAAGTCACCCCTTCCAGTTTGGTGGCGCTGGTATTGGTCATGCGCACATTGAGCCAGGTGGCGCGGGTGACCTCCGCTTTTTTCTTGTCGGCGGTTTTGTTTTCACTGTCAGCTTTGACTGTGAGCATGACGGAGCCGGCGGAAGCCGCGGTGGTGAGGAGAAGACTGCAAAGAAGGGTAAGACGAATGTTCATGGTAGCAGGGAATGGGTATGGCTGACCTCGTTCGGGAGAAAGTTGCACGGGCATGGTCTGGGCGAGGCCTCAGCAGACTGACCGTTGTAAAAAGTGAGCAGAATCTGTTCCGCTCTTCAGCAACTCTCCCTGCACAGCCACCGGTGCCTCCTCACTCCCATCAGGAGTTTCGGCACCGCAGTTCCCTCCAGCGACAAAACCATTTCGGTTTTTGCACACTGGCTCATCACAAAAAGCCCTGCGAAATTCATCTCCAGGTCCAGCCCGGAATATTCGTCGCGCGGGATGCCGTCCTTCGCCTCGGTTTCGTTCTCCGTGTTGTCGTCGTCCAGCAGGCAGGCCAGATGCGAAGGATCCTTCACCATGATCGCCCCCGGAGAAGTGCACCACTCAGCCCCCAGCACAAGCAGGATCAGGAGGCATGGGAGGATGGACAGGCACCAGCGCATGGTTGATATCGGCCGCGTGTCTTAACGAAGGTTGGTGGATGGGACTATCAAGGGCTTTTCATCTTCTTCAACCAATCTTCGGATTTCCTTTATCCACTCTAAATCAAGCCAGCGCGGCCAGTTTGCGCTTCAGCTTGCGCATCAAGACGGGATTTCCCTCCAGTTCCTCCATCAGCAGGGTCAGCACATCCAGCGTCTGCCGGCTGATGTGGTGCTCCATGCCCTCCACGTCTTCGTGCACCGTTTTCGGGTCCAGGCCAAACCCCGCCAGCAGCCGCGTCAGCACCTCGTGCCGCCGCGCAATCGCCGCCCCCACCTTGCTGCCCTCTTCCGTGAGGACCACCCCCCGGTAGCGCTCGTAGACAACGAATCCCTCTGCATCCAGCTTCTGGATCATGTTCGTCACGCTCGCCTGCGAGATGTCCAGGTTTTTCGCGATGTCCACCACCCGGGCATACCCCTTGGTGGCGATCAGATTATGGATCTGCTCCAGGTAATCCTCAATGGCGGGAGAACCGAGATGGCTGGTGTGTTCCTTGCGTTTGGCGGGCATGTGCAGCCTTAAAAATGGAGCGCCCCGCCGCCTCTTCAATCACGAAAGGCATATTCGCTCTTGCAAACAATATTAGCCATGACTAACACTTGTAGCATGACAAAACACATCCTCTCCTTCATCGCTGCCGCCATCAGCCCGCTGGCCGCCGCCGATGACTGGCTGGAAACCGAGCGGAAAAACGTGCGCCCCCTGAGCACCGACCGCCCCGACCAGACCGAATCCGCCCAGACCGTCCCCAAAGGGTGGTTCCAGGTCGAAAGCAATCTCATCTCCTTCACCCGCTCCCGTCAGGCGGGCGAGCGCTCGGACGACACCTCCTTCTGCGATTTCATTTTCAAATACGGCATCACCCACAACACCGACCTGCAGATCGGCTGGGCGCCGCGCATCCTCCACCGCAGCCAGGATGCGGGCAGCGTGCTCATCGGCAAAACCTCCGGCAGCGGTGATTTGTACCTCCGCTCGAAAACCAATCTCATAGGCAATGACGAAGGTCCCTACGCCATCGCCCTGCTGCCTTGGTTCAAAGTGCCCACCGCCAAGGAGGGCCTGGGAAATCAGTGCTGGGAATACGGCCTTACCGTCAATCAGGAGCTCGACATCGGCGGCGGCTGGGAGCTTGGCTCCAGCATCTTCCTGGCGGGAGCGGTGACCGACCACCAGACGCGCTACTTTGAGCCCGCCTTCACCATCGCGATCGGGCGGGATCTGACTGAAAAACTCGGCTTCTATGTGGAAACCTATCAGGGCTACCTCAATGACGAACGGCGCTACTGGCAGTCCTCCCTCGATGGCGGCATCACCTATCTCGTTACTCCGAATCTGAAGTTCGACGCTGGCGTAAACTGGTACTACAACGCCCAGGAGGCCATTAATCCCTTTGTCGGCGTCTCTTTCCGCTTCTAATTAGATCCCCATGCCCATGGAAAACACTCCTGACACTGGCTGGCGCTCCCGCGGAGGTGACTCATTGCCCGAAGTCTTCCGCTCCGTCCAGGTGCCGCAGGGCGGCTCCTTCTGGCGCAAAATGCTCGCCTATGCCGGCCCCGGCTTCCTCGTCTCCGTCGGCTATATGGACCCCGGCAACTGGGCCACCGACCTCGCCGGTGGCGCCCGTTACGGCTACACCCTGCTGTCCGTCATTCTCATCTCAAACCTCATCGCCATCCTGCTTCAGCACCTCTGCGTGAAGCTCGGCGTCGTCACTGGCCGCGATCTCGCCCAGGCCTGCCGCGATCACTACCCCCGCCCCGTCGTCTGGTTCCTTTGGATTCTCTGCGAGGCCGCCATCGCCGCCTGCGATCTTGCCGAGGTTGTCGGCTCTGCGATCGGCCTCCAGCTCCTCTTCGGCATCCCCCTTGTCTGGGGCTGCGTCATCACCACGCTGGATGTCATGATCGTCCTCCTGCTGCAAAACCGCGGCTTCCGCTACGTCGAGGCCCTCGTCATCACCCTCATCCTCACCATCGGCGGCTGCTTCGCTGCCGAGATGTTTTTTGCCAAGCCGGATCTCGGCGGCATCGCCTCCGGCTTCGTCCCCTCCATCGACATTTTGAAAAATCGCGAGATGCTCTTCGTCGCCATCGGCATCCTCGGCGCCACCGTCATGCCGCACAATCTCTACCTGCACAGCTCCATCGTGCAGACCCGCAACTTCGAGCGCAATGACGCCGGCAAGACCGAGGCCATCAAGTTCGCCACCATCGACTCCACCTTCGCCCTCATGTTCGCCCTCTTCATCAATGGCGGCATTCTCATCGTCGCAGCCGCCGCCTTCCACACCACCGGCCACAGGGAGGTCGCGGAAATCCAGGAGGCCTACAAGCTCCTCACTCCCGTCCTCGGCGTCGGAATCGCCAGCACGCTCTTTGCCGTCGCCCTCCTCGCCAGCGGGCAGAACTCCACTCTCACCGGCACCCTCGCCGGCCAGATCGTCATGGAGGGCTTTCTTAACATCCGCCTCAAGCCCTGGCTGCGCCGCCTGATCACCCGCCTCATCGCCGTCGTCCCAGCCGTCTGCGTCATCGGTTATTATGGAGAGGGGGAAACCACCAACCTGCTCATCTGGAGCCAGGTCATCCTCTCCATGCAGCTCAGCTTTGCCGTCGTGCCCCTGCTGCGCTTTACCGATGAAAAAGCCAAGATGGGACGCTTTGCCAACCCCGCCTGGATCAAGCTCCTCGCCTGGGCCAGCGCCGTCGTCATCATCATCCTCAATTTCAAGCTGCTCTTCGATTTCTTCGCCCCTCAGTCCTGGATCAACGCCCTCGGAATCTAACACCGCCATGTACCGCAAAATCCTCGTTGCCCTCGACACCGGTGCTTCCGATCAGGAACTGCTCCCCGCCATCACCGCCCTCGCCACCCTCATGCACAGCGAGCTCCTCCTGGTGCACGTCGCCGACGGCTGGGCCGCGCGCAATTTCGACCAGCTCAAGCTCGCCGAATCCGAGGAGATGAAGCAGGACCTGAGCTATCTCGAGGCCACCGCTGCCAGACTGCGCGCCGACTCCAGCCTCACGGTGAACATCCGCCTCGTCCTCGGCGAGCCGCCCGACCAGATCCTCAAGGTCGCCGCCGAGGAGCGCATTGACCTCATCGCGCTGGCCTCGCACGGACACCGGTTGATCGGGGACATCATCCACGGCAGCACCATCGACGCCGTGCGCCACAAGGCGGCGGTGCCGCTGTTTGTGGTGCCGCCGAAGCGGCCTGCGTAATTTCGATGTCGCCCATTTTAAGACATTTGGGCACGAACGCCTGAGGTCATCATTCCTGAAAATTCGCGGACGTTCGCGGCCATACGTGTTCGAAAGCGCCCGTTCCGACCTCCGTTCCGGGGTTCAAAAACTCTGCCTTCTCTGCCTCTCCGCCCCTCTGCGGCCAAACCGAACGTCTCCACGGCCCCGGCTCCACATCCGTCATTCCGCATTCGACAATCCCCATTCGCCATTCAAACTCTCCCTCCTCATTTTTCCTTTTCCTAGACCATGCGCATCCTTTCCGGCCTTCAACCCAGCGGCAGACTCCACATCGGCAATTTCTTCGGCATGATGGAGCCGGCCCTCAAGCTGCAGCACGAAGGTGACGCCTACTACTTCATCGCTGACTACCACTCCCTCACCTCCGTTCACGACGGAAAGGCCCTTCGCAGCTACGTCCGCGAGCTCGCAGTCGATTTTCTCGCCTGCGGCCTCAACCCCGACAAATGCGTCTTCTTCCGCCAGAGCGATGTCCCCGAGCACTGCGAGCTCTCCTGGATCCTCAGCACCATCACCCCCATGGGCCTGCTCGAGCGCTGCCACAGCTACAAGGACAAGATCGCCAATGGCATCAAGCCCTCCCACGGCCTCTTCGCCTATCCCGTCCTGATGGCCGCGGACATCCTCATCTATGACAGCGACATCGTCCCCGTCGGCAAAGATCAGAAACAGCATGTCGAAGTCACCCGCGACATCGCCATCAAGATGAATGAAACCTTCGGCGAAGGTCTCTTCAAACTGCCCCAGCCACGCATCCAGGAAGCCACCGCAGTCGTCCCCGGCCTTGATGGCCAGAAGATGAGCAAGAGCTACGACAACACCATCCCGCTCTTCGAGGAACCCGGCCCGCTCAAAAAGAAGATCATGGGGATCAAGACCGACTCCACCCCCGTCGAAGCTCCCAAGGCCGTCGAAGGCAGCAGCATCCTCGCGCTTTACAAACTCGTCGCGTCACAGTCCGACTACGACGCCATGGTGGCCGACCACCTCAACGGCGGCGTCGGCTACGGCGATTTCAAAAAGCGCCTCCTCCAGGGCGTCACCGACTACTTTGCCCCGTTCCGCGCCCGCCGCGATGAAATCGTCGCCGACAAAGGCTACGTGGACAAAGTCCTCGCCGAAGGCGCTGAGAAGGCACGGGCGGTCGCGCGGAAAACGCTGAGCCGTGTGCGCGATGCCGTCGGCTTGGGCTAAGCGGTCGCATGCTTTTGAAGCCCCACGCCTGCCAAAATGATGGCATGCGTGGCCGCTCCATCGGAACTTTGAAAATCAAAAACACTCGCCATGTCAGTGGCAATGGGATGGAAGATGGCGGCACAAGAAGTCTTTGCCCCCCGAATTGTCGTTTCCAGATCCCTACCGGCCTGAATGGTTACAATCAAAAATCGATTGCTTGTCGATCCTCAATCTCTCGCCACGGCCGCTCATCTCTTCCGCTTTTTATTCTGCTGCGCACGCTTGTGCCCATGGCCGGGTTTGCGCGGCGGAGCGCTCTTGATTTCGCTGCGGTCTCTTTCACGACGCTCAGACCGCTCGGGTTTGCGCGTGCGTTGCGTTTCCTCCTTCGGCACGACCAGTTGGAAATCCACCTGCTTCTTGAAGGTGTCCAGCTTGTAGATCTGCACCACCACATTGTCCCCGAGGCGGATAACGCGGCGCGTATGGCGCCCCATGATCTGACGGGCGACCGGGTCGAAGACATAGAAGTCATCGCGGATCGCGGAGAGCGGCACTCCGCCGCTGAGCCCCAGATCTGGCACATCCACAAAGAACCCAAAGTTCCGTACATCCGTGACCAGCGCTGCATACGGCTGCGGCTTCTTCGAAGCGATCTGCGCCTTGAGATAGGCATAGAGTTTGACCTCCTTGCTGTCCCGCTCGGCGTCAGATGAATTCTTTTCCGTGATGCTGATGTGCTCGGCGATCTGCTTCGCCACACCCGCATTCAGCTCCACTTTCTCAAACAGCGACCGGTGCACCACAAGGTCCGCATAGCGTCGGATCGGCGAGGTGAAGTGCGTGTACTTCGGCTTCGCCAGGCCATAGTGCCCCAGCGGCTCCACCGCGTACCGCGCCCGCATCATCGAGCGAAGAAAGCCAATCTTCAGCGCCGGGCCAATCGGCAGCGTGTTGAGCCGGCTCAGCAGCTTCTGCACTTCAGCGCGGTGCGTGAGATTTCCGCACGGCACGCGATGGCTCAGCACCTCTTCGCGATAATCATTGAGCTTCTTCTCCTTCGGCGACTCATGCACACGATACACCGAAGGCCGGTTCAGTCCCATCAAGCGTCCGGCCACCGCCTCATTTGCCAGCAGCATGTACTCCTCGATCAACTGATGCGACTCATCGTTCTCGATCCGCTCAATCCGAAGCACCTTGCCATGCTCATCCAGACGGATCTTGTTCTCCGGGAAATCCATGTCCAGCGAGCCGTTTTTGAAGCGGTGATGCCGGATCTTCTGGGCCATCGCATGCGCATCGTGCAGCATCTGCTCCGTCTCATTGTTCGGCGGCACCTGGATCACCCCAAACGCCTCCTTGTAGGTGAAGCGCCGCTTCGAGCGGATCACCGCCGCGTAAAATTTCGCGCTCTCCACATGCCCGTCCTTGGACAGCACAAATTCGACGCATTTCGTCAAACGGTCCACGTTCGGCTTCAGCGAGCACAGCTCGTTGCTCAGCGCCTCTGGCAGCATCGGGATCACCCGGTCCACCAGGTAGGTCGAGTTGCCGCGCTTCTTCGCCTCCACATCCAGCGCACTGCCGGGCTGCACGTAGTGGGACACATCCGCGATGTGCACCCACAGCTTCCACTGCTCGCCCTGCTTCTGCAGGCAGATGGCATCATCAAAGTCCTTCGCATCATCCGGATCAATCGTGATGACGTTGTGCGCCCGGCAGTCTACACGCCCCGCGCATTCATGCGCGCTCGGCTGGTTGTCGGGCCGCGACTTCGCAATCGCATGCGCCTCATGCAGCACGTTCTTCGGAAAGTGCAGCGGCAGGTCGTAGTGCCGCAGCACCGAGAGCATGTCCACGCCTTCTTCGTCCGGCGGACCGAGCACCTCGATGATCTCGCCTTCAGGCGCCGTTTTCTTCGACTCCCATTGCGTGATTTCCACCACCACCTTGTCGCCCACATTCGGCTTGCGGCCCACATCCCGTGGCTCCGAAACATAGATCGCCCCAGGCAGACGAGGATCATCCGGCGTTACGTGCAGAAAGTTTTTCGAGCGCTGCAGCGTGCCGACAAACTGCGTTCGCTTGCGCTCCAGCACCTTCACGACGCTGCCGCTTTTCTCCTGCTGCCCCGGCTTCACATCCAGCCGCACCAGCACACGGTCGCCATGCATGGCGGTGCTTGTATTGCTTTCCGAAATGCTGATTTCGCCAATGCCAGATTCCTCCGGCTGTACAAAACCCCGGCCTCCGCGTGTGATCTGAATCACACCCGGCACCAGATCAGCTTCTAGCGCCACAATGTAGCGATTGCCTTTCGTCCGTACGATTTTACCCTGTTTCTCCAGGCTTTTGAGCAGGCTTTGCAGCACCTGCTGTTGATTGGGCTTCATGCCCATTTGGGAGAGAAGCTCCGGCACATTGGAGGGTATGTAATCCTCACTGCCGAGCAACCTCAGTAGTTTCTTTTCCATCTTATTCTTACCTATCTAATCAAGCTACCTTCGCATGTTGATTGATTCCGTCAATGAGAAATCGGCGGCACCCGAAACTCCCGGTTCAATCTCAGCTTCAATTTCCGCATCGTCTCATCCAGTTCTTCACGCACGCTCACCATCTCCGGCTCCAGAGCTTCATTCACCGGCGTGTGCATCACCCGCTCATAGCGCGTCACCAGATCCTGCCCGTCTTCACGCAGTCCGCACTGCTCGATTAAATTTTTCACCCGCTCCACCATCGAGCGCGTTTCCACGATCATCGCCATCGCTTCCGCCGCGGCGCTCTCCCCTCGTTCCACTTTTCCAAGCTGCTGGCAGTTGAAGAGCCGGCACCTCACCGGCCGCTTTTCATAAATGGTGCACCGCTTCTCCACCAGCGCACTGCATGGCTGCTCCATGAAGTATTCGCCATCGCGGCATCTCATTTTCAGCCCCAGCCTGCCCAGCTCCGCCGGCACCTCTCCCGGCTGCATCCGCACGATCTGAAACATGGTCCCGTCACAGCACATCCCGCAGGCCGCGCAGAGGCGCGCTGCGGTTGCAGGAAATTCTTCGGGAATCATTCCTAACTGCTAAATGCTTTTCACCCATCAAATCAACCTCCGCTATTGCCAAACAAACGCCTCATCCGCTAAAAAACACGGATGCTCCTTCGTGCCGCATTCTGCCTGCTGCTGCTCTGCTCCCCTGCCCTGGCTCAGCAGCCCACGCCGGCAGTGACGCCCGCCGCACAGCGTTACCTCGACATCCTTCTCAAGCGCCCCCAGCCCGGCACCCTCTTCGACCGCTTCTACGCCGCATGGCTGGAGGACGGAACCGCCGCGGAACTGCAGCAGCACCTCCTCACACGCGCGGCCAAGCCCGATGCCAAGGCCGCCGACCATCTCCTCCTCGCGATCTTCCACGCTCACAGCGGCAATGACCCCGCCGCACTCACCTCCTATCAGACCGCCCTCAGGCTCGATCCCGCCAATGCCAGCGCCTGGGTCGAGTGCTCCCGCATCGAGGCCCGCATGCTCGACTTCGCCGCCGCACTCGCCTCACTCGACCGCGCCGCCGCCGCAAAACCCGAGGCCTCGCTCTCCCTGGAAATCACCAAGCTCCGCGGCCGCGCCCTTCTCCGCCTCGGCAAGAGCGAGGAAGCTCTCGCACTCTGGAAAAACCTCGCCGCCTCGCATCCCGATGACCAGGACCTCCACGAGGAGATCACCGACCTCTTCGTCGATGAAGGCCAGTTTGAAGCCGCGCTGGAATCCGCACGCGCCCTCGCAGAGCGCACCCGCGACCCCGTCGCCAAAATCACCCGCCAGCTTCGCCTCGCGGACATCCTGCAGCTCGCCGAACGGCGCGATGAAGCCCTCGCCACACTCGACACCGCCCTCGCCGCCACCGGCGCAGACACCTGGATCGAAGGCGACATCCTCACGCGTCTCGATCACCTCTTCCGCATGAGCGACGACCTCAGCGGCCTCGAGCAGCATCTCGCCTCCTTGATCAAAACCCATCCCCAGCGCGTCACCCTCGCCTGGCAGCACACGCAAAACCTCGCCGCCACCGGCCAAAACGACGAGGCCCTCCAAAGCGCGCGCACCCTCCTGCAATCCAACCCCGGCCGCCGCGACCTGCGCGATGGATTTCTTGATCTCCTGGAATCGCTCGACTCCATCCCCGAAGCCGTCGAGCAGGCCATGCTCATCGTCGCCCAAAACCCAGGAGACAAAGAACTGCTCATCCGCCTCGCAACCCTGCAGCATCGCGCCGGCGATGCCACCGCCGCTCGCACCACCCTCGAAACCTTTCTGGCCGCTGACGCCGAGAACGAATCCTCCCACCTCCGCATCGCCCGCATGCTCGAGAACTGGGAAGACCCGCCATCCAAGCCCGACTCACCCGCCGCCAAAGCCTACCTCCGCCTCGTCACCACCTTCCCGCAAAGCATCAGCGCCCAGGAGGCCCAGGCCCAGTACCTCCACCGCAATGGCCGCCGTGAAGAGGCGCTCGCCATCTGGCGTCTCCTCGCCAAAACCGGTTCTCTCGAAGATCTCCTCCGCATAGTCCAGGCCTTGCAGGCACGTCTCGAGTCACGCACCGCCCTCGATCTCCTCCTCTCCCGCGAATCAGACTTCGCCACCCAGCCACGCTTCCTCGCCCTCCTCGTTCAGCAGGCCATCGCCAACAAAGAATTCGACCGCGCCCTCCCCTGGGCACGCGCCCGCCTCCGCCTCATGCAGGACTCCGATGGCGTCGAGGCAGCCCTCAAAGACATCCGCTTCATCGTGCGCGGCGAACTTGCTGCCCCACTGCTTGCCGAGCTGCAGGCCATCCCCGCCCTCCCCCCAGGACCGCTGCTTCCTCGCCACCCTGCTCGATCTCAGCGGCAAAACCGTCGAAGCCGAAAAGCTGCTCAATGCCGAGCCTTCCTTGATCTCCCTCAGCCAGCTCATCCAGATTTATCAGGCCCACACCGACTGGCCCAAAGCCGCGCAGACACAGCAGCGCATGCTCGATCTTCCCGGCGGCCGCACCAGCGCCAGCCTCCAAAAACTCGTCGATCTCCACCGCCGCGCCGTGCAGCCGGAGCAGGCGCTCAAATACCTCGCTGAATGGAAAACCCTTTCCCCCACCGCCGTCCAGCCCTGGCTCACCGAAGCCCGCATCCTCGAAGAAACCTTTCATCCCGAGGCCTCCCTCAAAGTCCTCCGCCTCGCCCTGCGCAAATTTCCCGACGCCACCGAAGTCGCCACCGCATGTGCCACCGCCTGCCTCAATGTGGGCCAGTCCGCCGAAGCTGAACGCATCTACCTCGCCATCTACGAAAAGACCACCGACCCCGCCTCCCGCCTCCGCCAGCTCGGCCCCCTTGCCCTCGCCGCACGCAGTCATGACGGCCTCCCAAAGCTCATCGAAAACTTCACGCAACGTCAGAAACAAAACCGCGCCTCCGCCTACCCCTGGCTCGCGCTCGCCGAGATCCACCGAGCCACCGACAACGACGAAGAACGCCGCCGCTGCCTTTACGAAGCCTCCCGCCTCCGTCCTCAGGATCTCTCCCTGCTCCTCGAAATTTCCCGCAGCGAAGAAGAGGAAGGACTCACCGTAGAAGCCCTGCGCGCCCTCGAGACCGCCGCCAGGCTCGACAAAACCACCCGCACCCGCGAGCGCCTCGCCCGTCTGCAAATCGAAAAAGGCGATCCCGACACCGGCTACCGCATCCTCTCCGAACTTGCCGGCAGCAGCACGATGGATGCTCGCGAAATCGAGCAGATCGCGAACGTCATCGCCTCCAAGGATGACTGGGAGCGCGCCGTCCTCTTTCTCGATCCCCTCCTCGAAAAGCACCCGGCGGACTACCGCCTCCACTACCTCCACGCCGTCGCCCTGGAAGAAGCGGGCCGCGAGCCCGCCGCCGTGCAGGCCTTCATGCGCGTTCTCGCCATGCATGAAGAACTACCCAGCCTTCCAGCACCCGCACCTGCCCCCGTGCTGCCGCACAGCCGGCCTCAGAACTCCTTCACACTTCAGGACTTCCCCCCCGGCACCGCAGACTGGCTCTCACTCCCAGACATTGCCGGCACGGCTTATGCATACCGCGTCGAGAGGATCAACCCCCGCCAGTCGAACGGCACCGGCTCCCAGATCGCCCTTCCCTCCAGCGTCGTCGCATCCCCCACCTACGCCCTGGCTCACGTGCTGCAGATCATCAGCGCATGGCCAAAAAGCGAGCAGCAGCCCCTGCTGCGCCAGTTGCAGCGCGAAGGTGTCGCCCACGCACCGCTCCTCATGGAGATGGCCGTGCAGTCCCCGGATTTTCTTGTCACCGAGGATCTGCTCGCGGCCCATCCGGAGGATGCCGCATTGCATGCCTCATGGCTGTTCACTCAACAGTCGCGCAGGGACAGGCCACCTCATGCCACTTCATACCAGCAATGCTACGAACTGTTCAAAGACAGCTACACCAGGCTCGCGCTCAACGCCGCCCATGGGGCCCTCACCGATGCGGAATCGGAAGCCGATGCCAGCACATGGGCGCAGCGCATCATCGGTCTTTGCGAGCCGCTGCCACGCTCCACCACCGATGAATGGACCACGCTGAAAAACCTCCTTCCCAGCCAGGCTGGCAGCCCCCCGGCATCAGAGACATACCCACTCCTCACCCTCACTCCGGCGCAGTCGCAGGCCGTCATCGCCATTCTCCGCCGCTGGATGCTGGCCATGGAGAGCAGCCAGCTGGACGACATGGAAAACATGCTCGGGGCGCTCGTCGAAGCCCGCGCGTGGGATGTCGTCGTCGAATGCCTGCAGCGCATGATCACCCTTGAAGCGCAGCAAAAGGCCTTGCCGCCTCAGTTGAATGTCTTGCAGGCGAACCCCCTTCCCCTCTCCGCCACCGCCGCTCATCTGCCCCCCTTTGCAGCCAGAATGCTCACGCAGCTTCTCGAAGAGATCCGTGCCAAATCCACCACTGAAGAAGACGAGGAAACCCGTCTCATCGCCGCCTTCCAGGCCGCCATTCAGCCCCGGCTTGCCACCATCTCCGACCCTCCCCTCAAGTTCATGCTCGGCATGCTCTGCCAAAAAAGCGCCTCGCTGCTCGCGGAGATCCAGCCGCGCTTGTCCACCCCTGCCGCCACGGCGGAAGACTTCCTCACCGCAGGCTGGATCTGCCAGGAGTCCAGCCAGCATGCCGCCGCCATCGCTCATCTTCAGCAGGCAAAATCACTCATCACGTCCAATGACCTGCGCCTTCAAACGGTCAACGCCATCCTCTTCAATGCGCAGAAGCTGGCGGGGGCGGACGAGGCCGCCGTGGCCGCCCAGGCTCCCGCCATCATCCGCTCCACCCTTGAGTTCGTGCTCCCGTTTGCCACCACCCGCGCTGACAAAGAGAGCCTCGTCAGCCTGATGGAAAAAAACGACATGCATGCCGAGGCGGAAAAGCTCCGCCAGTCGCTCCCCAATGCTTCCGTCCCCGTCCTCGCGCAGTCCACCGCCGCCATCGTCAATCCCTACGCCCGCGCATTGCTGCAAACAAAATCCGGCGGCGGACTCGATGCGCTGGAGCGCCTCTTTACCCAAAACAACGCCTCCGGCGCCCTCAATGAAGCACGCCGCCTCATGCGCAGGATTGCCGCGGACTGGCACAAGCCCTTTCCGCAGCAGCAGTCCACACAAGCCCAGGAAGCTCTAAAGTTGCTTCTTTCCCGGCTGGACGTCGAGGGCCTGCGCCAGCCTCTGCTCCTGAGCATCAAGACCGCCGCCGCCTCCAGCTGGCAGCAGCGCCAGGACTACGCCGCCACGCTCGCCATGCTCCATGACTCCAGTCTGGTGTTCCCGAACAACGATGGCGACCGCACGCTTTCGACCGACGAGCTGCTCTCCCGTGCCATCGCAGAATACAGTTCCGTCCTTGAAGCCAATCCTCAGGGGCATGCAGCCCGCTTTCGCCTGGTCCTCCTCCTCGCCCAGACCAACGCCCGCGCCGCGCTGCAGCACTGGCTTGCTTTGCCAGAGGCCCGGCAGCCGGAGGTGCCTCTCGCCCTCGCTCAGCAGCATGTTTACGGCGCCGAACCCGCGGCCAGGTCCATCGCCCATGCGCGCCTCACCGCTCAATGGCTCAAAAACGTCAACCCCTCGGACCCCATGCTTGCCAGATGTTCGTCCGGCATCTCTGAGCTGCTTTTTCAGGTCCAGATGAGCGGTCCGGACCACCCGGCCCTTTGGGAGATTTCATCCCCCGCCCCTCCGCGGCTCGGCGGGTCCAACAGTGAGATCAACAACGCCGGGATGCCCGGGCTCAGCGAGTCCGCACGCAGGGCGCGGCACGAGCGCCGCCTCGCCCATGACACATTGTGTCACGCACTGGTATCCATCCCCGCGCTCGCCGGCCAGGGCTTCAGTCCGCTTGCTGGTCTCGCCATGCTGGAGGGCCGAAATGTGGAGGACATCGAAAAGATCGCCCTGCAGATCATGTCCTCTCAGACCAGCCCGCAGATCCGGCGCCAGCTCAAAAGTCCGCGCTCGTCCCCGGCTTTGATCGACGACATCAACCGCAGCTTTCAGAGCAGCGATCTCACCGCACAGCCGTCTCCCGCCGTTTTTGCCACTTGGAGCGCTGCGCAGCGTGGCGATGTCCGCACACTCGAGGACGTCGTCTTTCCCGCGATCCTCAAAGCCGGAGGCCAGACACTCCTCGACTTCTGCCGTGGCTATGCCGCCCTCCTTTTGTCCGGCGATCAGGAGTTTTCCGCCGCTGCCGCCACCTGGCTCCGGCCCTGGGCACGCCAGGCGAACACCTTCAGCTCTCGCAGCATGGCACGTGAGATCGTTCGCCTGTGGACGGCCCGCCAGATCAGCGCCCCCTTGGATGACCTCTTCATCGAGCACCGCGCAGCCATTCTGCCAGACACCAACCCGTTTTCCTACAACCTTCACCGCAATGCACTCGATGACTATGCTCTCGCGCTCATGCGCCGTGATGCTGAGTCATTGCCTCGTTTCATCCGTCGCATGCGCGATGTGCTCGTCAGCCCTGAGGCCTCCACCCGCCGGCAAATCCTCGGCGCCATGCGCGAAAAAGAGCAACGTGGCAGGCAGGCCCGCTACACCCCGGTGGAGCGCAGCACCGCGCAATATGAGAACTGGCTGCGGCTCCTCGTTCGAAATGGAAACAGCTGCTATGCCGCCTTGGAGAGCGCCGCGGAGGATGGCATGCTTGAGTCCTCGGACTGGATGGACCAGCTCGATCCCGCCGAGCTGAAGGCACGCATGCGGACTCCGGATGACTTCATCCGCGTCTCTCGCGCGCTGGGCTTCCTTCACCAGCCGCAGGCTGCAGCACTCCCCACGTTTGCCAGTACCCGCCTCAAGCACCAGGCTCTGATGGCCTCCCTCGCCACCTCCTTCCGAGACCTGCAGGAAGATCAAGTCATTCAGGCCACCATCGCCCAGATCGGCGCGGAGCCTTCCTCCGGTCTCCCGGCCCACTTGCTGCAGGCCATGCTGGTGCGTGCCCACATCACCTCCCTCTCGCTCGAAGGCTCACCGGTTCCGCTTCAAGCCGCGGATGCCACCAGCGACCGCGATCTCAGGCAGGCTGCGTTTCACCTTGTGCTGCTCCGTCATGCCAGTGGAATCGCCTCTCTTCCTCCGGAACAGCGCCAAAATCTTGGAGACTTCCTCGCCAGCCAGCTCCCCGCTTTCCCCAAACTCGAAATCGCGGACGAGGCGTTTATGCGCGCCGTGGCTCCCATCCTGCGCGCCGAGGCCGATGGCCTGCGTCAGCAGGCGGAAACCATGCTCGCCTGCAAGACCTGGGAGGAGTTCACCCATGCTCAAAGGCCTGGTGAAGACCTTCCCCAGTTCCTGGTCAAATTCGTGGCCACTGATCAGGCGCACTCCACAGCGGTTGCGCACCATGCGTTGAAGTTGCTGCACATTGGCAGGCTGCAGCGTGTGGCCGCAGCAGAGGCATCTTCTGACACTCCTTCCAGCCGTCTCATCATGTCTCTGGCCCGCGTGCCGCCGCTGCTCGGCACCTCACTCACCCTGGCCGAAGAGGACGGCCTGGACCAGTCCCTCGGCTGGTGCGGCAAGTACAGCTTTGTCTTTGAAGAGGCCCTCAAAAATCCCGACACCACATTCTGTGTGTTTCAGGACACCCCCTTCACCGCAGATGCCTCCGCCTTCCGCGACCTCCGCGTGGACGATCTGAATGAGCCCACGCTCCTCGCACGCATCATCAACTGCGTCGAGCATGAACGCGAGATCAGCGCAAGGCTCAGCAAATGGCTGGCCCGCCAGCCACCCACTTTTGGCACCCGCCTGCTCCAGGCCTTCATGCAGCGCGGCTCCGCAGATCCACCGGGGCTGCTGAGTTTTTACGACGAGCCCCGCCGTCCGGACGGCTCCCACCTTCTCGACTTCATCCGCCAGCACCACCACGACTTCACTCTCATTTCTCCTCAGAGCGCCGGCCCCTTGCTCGCCTTACTCCATGCGCGCCTGCCGGACCTGAAGACTCGCATGGCATCAGATCCCGCGCTCCAGGCCGCCCTTCAGCCGCTTGTCGAGGCCGACTCACGTCAGCTTGACGCAGCAGCGGCAGCCTTCCTTCAGTTCATCAATCTGAAGCAGGCCCGCTGCACCGAATACGAGCTCATGCAGCAGGGCCAGCTGCTGATCGAGCGGCTCGCTCCCGTGAACAAACCCCGCGCCATCGAAGTGCTCGACCACGTCAGCAAGATCATGGCCACTGAGGGGATCCTTGCTCAGAGCCGGGGCAAAGTGCAGGCGCCGCACCTCACATCCGTCGCCCAGTGGCTGCAGTTTGCCGCCCTCACTCCGGAAGTCTTTGATGAAATCATGCAGCGTGCCACTGAGTGCGGCGCGGCCCGCAATGGTGTCTGGATGCAGCGCGCGCTCGTCCACGTCATGGACATCCACCACCTGCGGCACAAGCCCGAACGCCTCATGCCGATGCTTCAGGCCGGTCATCTGCTCGATCCCCTCGCCACATTCAATCCCTGGCCCGTTCCCCAGTCCGAAAATCCGCACACCCTGGTCGAGGCATGGCAGGCGGAGCTTCAGCACCACACCGGCCTCATCGCGGCCCTCACCGCGCGCAAGCCGCGCACCTTCGGCTCCGACCTCCTGCTCCTGCTCAGCACCAGCAACCCCACAGATGAAAGCATCGCCGCCTTCGCCAGATCCTACGCCGCCGACTTCGCCGCCGCCGCACCCGAGCAGCAAAAAATCCTCACCCATTTTTTCCAGCTTCAGCCGTGGGCAAAGATCATCCTGCCGCTTTTGCCCGCCACACCATCGGACCGGTAATCCCTCCCCATGCACCCACGCATCGTCCTGTTTCTTCTGCTGCTGTCTCTTGGTGCACGCGCACAAGTACCAGCGCCCGCACCAGCAGTACCAGCGCCCGCGCAGCGTTACCTCGACATTCTCGTCAGGCGCCCCCAGCCTGGCACGCTCTTCGAGCGCTTCTACGCCGCTTGGCTGGAGGAACACAGCGCCGCGGAACTCGGCGCTTACCTCGACTCCAAGTCCAAGCTCCCCTCCGCCACTGCCTCGGATCACCTCCTCCTCGCCATCTACCACGCCCATCGCGGCGATGACCCGGCGGCTCTCTCCTCCTACAAGGCCGCCCTGGAGATGGACCCCGCCAATGCCTCCGCCTGGATCGAGCGCTCCCGCCTCGAAGCCCGCTCCATCGACTTCGCTTCTGCTTTGAAGTCTCTCGATGAAGCCCTCAAGGCCAAGCCCGATGCCGCCAGCTCCGTCGAAATCGGCAAGCTCCGAGGCCGCGCCCTCATGCGCCTCGGCCAGAACGTGGTCGCACTCCGCACCTGGCACGACCTCGCCGCCTCTCATCCCGATGACGAAGATCTCGCCGAGGAAGTCATCGACCTCCTCACCGACGAAGGCCAGTACGACTCCGCCCTCGATGCCGCCCAGTCCTTGATCAAGCGCACCCGCGATCCCGTTTCCAAAGCCCTGCGCCAGCTTCGTCTCACCGATATCCTCCTTCTCGCGGAGCGTCGCGATGAAGCTCTCAAAAACCTGCGCGACACCCTCGCCGCCACCGGCTCAGACACCTGGATCGAAGGCGATGTCCTCGGCCGCATCAGCCGCGTCTTCCGCATGAGCGATGACGTGGAAGGACTTGAAAAGTTCCTCGCCTCCCTGGCCAGAGAAAACCCGCAGCGCACCGCCCTCGCCTGGCAGCATGCCAGGCTCCTCGCCGAGTCCGGTCAGAAAGACGCGGCGCTTGCCCAAGCCCGTGCCCTCCTCCAGTCCAATCCCGGCCGGCGCGATCTCCAGGAGGGCTTCCTTGATCTCCTCGAATCCCTCGACCTCATCAAGGAAGCTGTTCAGCAGGCACACACACTCTCCCAGCAAAACACTGCCGACAAAGAACTCCTCATCCGCCTCGCCAGCCTTCAGCACCGCGCCAGGGATGACACCGCAGCGCAGGCCACGCTGCAGCGCTTCCTTCAGGCAGCAGGTGCCACCGAGGCCGACTACCTCCGCGTCGCCCGCCTGATGGAAAACTGGGAGGAATCACCCGTGCAGCCAGGCAGTCCCACCGCTCTTGCTTACGCCGCTGTCGTTGAAAAATACCCTGCCAGCATCGGCGCTCAGGAGGCTCAGGCCCACTACCTCCACCGCGCCGGCCAGCGCGATGCCGCACTCGCCATCTGGACCCGCCTCGCCAGATCCGCATCTTTGGAAGACCTCCTCCGCATCACCCAGGCCTTGCAGGCACGCCAGGAGTCACGCACCGCGCTCGATCTTCTGCTTCCACGCGAAAAGGACTTTGCCGATGAACCCCGCTTTTTCGCACTGCTCGTTCAGCTCGGCATCGCCAACAAAGAACTCGCCCGCACCCTTCCCTGGGCACGGACCCGCCTGCGCCTCGCACAGGATGCCGAATCCATCGAGCCCGCCGTCAAAGACATCCTCCTCGCGCTGCGCAGTGATGAAGAAAACAAGCTCTCCGCTCCTCTCCTGCAGGAGCTTCAGACCTCCGGCACTCTCACCATTCAGGACCGCTGCCTCCTCGCCACATTGCTCGAAACAGCAGGCAAAAAAGCCGAGGCTGAAAAAGCCCTCAACGACGCTCCCTCAGAGGACAAGCTCATCGCCCTTTCCCAGCTCGCGCAGTTGTTCCAGATCCGCCAGGAATGGGCCAGGGCCGCGCAAACGCTGCAGCAGGTTGTCGATCTTCCCGGAGCACGCACCACCGCCCGCGTCCAGCGCATCGCGGACTTTTACCGCCGTGCCGAAAAGCCCGAACTCGCTCTCACCTGGATCGCCGAATGGAAAAAGCTCTCTCCCTCCGCGGTGCAGCCATGGCTCGATGAGTCCCGCCTGCTCATCACACTCAGGCGCACCAAGGACTCCCTCAATCTCCTGCACTCCGCCATGCGCAAATTTCCGGACAACATCGAGCTGGCCTCCAGCTACGCCACTCTCTGCCTGGAAAACGGCCAGCCCGAGGAGGCGGAGCAGACCTACCTCTCCCTTTACGAAAAAACCACGGATGCCAATGCCCGCCTCCGCCTCATCGCTCCGCTCGCACTCGCCGCCCAGCAGCACAACAGCCTGCCCCGCCTCATCGAAAACTTCCAGCATCGCCAGAAGCAAAACCGCGCCAGCGCCCAGCCCTGGCTCGCCCTCGCCGAAATCCACCGCGCCATCGGCAACGATGAAGAGCGCCGCCGCTGCCTCTACGAGGCCTCGCGCCTGCGCCCGCAGGATCTCGCCCTGCTTCTGGACATCGCCCGCAGCGAAGAGGAAATCGGCCTCACCGCCGAAGCCCTCCGCACCCTCGACACCGCCGCCAAGCTCGACAAAACCACCAAGACCCGCGAAAACATCGCCCGTCTGCAGATCGAAAGCGGTGATGCCGACCTCGGCTACCGCATGCTCTTCGAGCTCGCCGGCGGCAGCCAGATGGACGCCCGCGCCCTGGAGCAGATGGCCGACACCCTCGCCGAAAAAGGCGAATGGGAGCGCGTCATCGTCTTCCTTGAACCCGTGCTCGAAAAGCACCCGACGGACTACCGTCTCCATTACCTCAATGCCGTGGCCTTGGAGGAGTCAGGCCGCGAAAAAGAAGCCGTACGCGCCTTCATCGCAATCATCAGCATGAATGAGGAGCTCCCCAGTGTGCAGAGCACCGGGCGCAATGTTGGTCTGCGTCGCAGCAGCTACTTCAGCAGCGTTTCCCTGCCGCCCGGCACGGAGGACTGGCTGGTGCTTCCTGGTATGGCCCAGGCCGCGTACGTTCACCGCCAGAAGCAGGGCGGCCGTGCCAGCTACGGCTCACACAATTCCTCTGGCGGCAGCGCCTCAAACGGTTTCCCTTCCAATGGCTTTGTGCAGCAGGCTCCCGGCGTCACGGAATCCCCCGTCCTCGCTCTCGCTCATGTTCTGCAGATCATCGCCATGTGGAATGTTGCCGACCGCGAGCCTCTACTGCGCAGTCTCCGCCAGGCAGGCATTAAAGACGCTGACCTCCTCCTCGCCGCCGCTGAGGCCTCGCCCCAGCTCGTCATCACTCCCGAGATGCTGGCGGAGCAGCCGCAGAACACCACGCTTCATGCCGCATGGCTCCTGCAGCCTCGCTCAACCGACGCCGAGGAGTCTCTTCCCGTCTGGGAGACCTGCTTTCAGCTTTTCCAGAAGCCCTACCCTGCTCTGGCCTTGCGCACCGCATCGCTCGCCTGGCGCGTCGCTGGAGATCAGTCCCCCGTCTGGGCGCAGCGCATCATAGCCCTCTGTGAGGCTTCGCCCAAAAGAGGCTACGCCGAGCGCCAGATCCTCCTGGGCATGCTGCGCAGCCAGTCAGACCTCTTTCCCCAGCAGAATGCCAACACCTCCAAGCTCAAGCTCAGTGCGGAGCAGCTTCTCGACATCAAGGAAATTTTAAAACGCTGGGTGCGCTCCTCCGAGGACATGCGGGACTACAACATCAACGAGGAGATCAATGCCTTTGCCGCGGTCAAAGACTGGGAGGCCGTCGTGGAGGTCATTCAGTTCCAGCTCAGCCTGCCGGAGAAGCCGCAGGCTCAGCTTCCCTCCTTTGCAAACTCCCGCTCCGGCGCGCGCTTTTCCGGCCGCGCTGCAGGCTTTCATCCTGCCCCCCTGCCCATGCCTTCCACGTCGCTCAGGCTGCCGCCAGAAATCCTCAGCTGGGTCTCCCCCTTCTCCCAGGTTCAGTCTTCGGAAGAAGATTCCCGCCTCTCGGATCTGCAGGTGCAATGGCAGAAGGAATTCCGGGCTGGCATGCGCCCCTTTGCGGACAAGGCCCAGGACCCGAGGCTTAAGTTCATTCTCCGCCTGATGCTCGGAGATGAAAAAGCCCTGCTCGACGAGCTCGCCCCTCGTCTCAGCGGCAACGCTTCCCTGGACGATCTCCTCTTCGCCGGCTGGCTCTGCCAGCAGCTCAATCAGTCGGACAAAGCCCTCGCCTATTTCCAGCTCGCCCAGGTGCTCGTCACAGAGCCGGACAAGATTCGCCAGCTCGATCTCGCCATGCTGTTTCATACCATGAATGTGCAGCGCAAGTCCGGAAAGGCGGACTTCAAAAAGCTCACCGCCTCCATGCAGTTCACGCTCGAGCGGCTGGCTCAGGCCGCCTCCACTCCGGACGAGAAATTCCAGCTCTCCCAGGTCTTGAACAGCATGGGCCTGCAGGAGGAGGCGCTGAAGATGGGCAAGGCCGCGCGCGCCGGTTCCGGCACCCCTCTGCACGCGAGCGCCCCGCAGATCACCAATCCCTACGCGCGCAGCTTTTCCCACCAGCAGAACCAGCCCAGGCGCGTCTCCATCGAGTCTCTGCTGAACAAAGGCGACAAGCCGGCCGCGGTGCGCGAATTGGTCAAGCAGGTCCGCGCCGCCGTTCAGGGCTGTCTCAATCCCCAGAACAGCTCCAGCGCCCATCACCAGCTCCACAACGTCATCAAGGTTTTCGAGCAGCACAAGCTCGCCGATGAAGTGATGAAGGCCATGCAGGCCTCCGCCGCCGCAGGTTGGAAAAGTCAGCAGGAATATGCTGTCCTTCTTGAGCACACCGGACTCCAGACCTCGCCCGCCATTGAGGCTCACCGCGCCGTCATCGCCGCCAATCCACGCGCCTACGCATCCCATGAGCGCCTCGCCACCCTGCTCGCCGTCGAAGGAGATTTCCCGGCCGCGCTTGAACATTGGAACGCCATGCCTGCCGCCACCCAGGCTCTGTATGTCCCGGCTCTCGTCCACGAGCTCAGTGAGCGCAGCGATGTCTCCATCCCCCGCCCCGCAGCTCTCTCCGGTCTTCTCTCCGCATGGCTGCGCGCCCTGCCCGCAGACCGCCCGCTGCCGGCAAACAGCGCCCAGCACTTCAATCAGGCTTTGAACGCCCTCCAGAACAGCGATTCCGGCCAGAACCTTTCCTACCCGGACCTCTGGGCCCCCTTCTCAAAAGAGGACTCACGCAATGGACGCCGCTGGTCCTTCAATGAAGACGGCTCTCTCAAGCTCACGCCCGAAAGCCAGAAAGCGCGCGATCTGCGCCGTGCGGCTCATGACGAGCTGTGTCATGCCATGCTGCGTCATCCGGAGCTCGCCAGCCTGGGCTTCGCGCCCCTCGCAGGTCTGGCCATTTTCGAGAATCGCGGGCTCGATGAAGTCGAAAAAATCGCTCTCGACCTGCTCAGCCTGTTCTCCATGCCCAAGGTGAAGCGGCTCCTCGTGTCTCAAGGTTATGGCCGGCAGTACTCAGGCGGCAGCGAACTCGTTTCGCCTTTCAACTCCATGTTCGCCACTCCGGAGCGCATCGCCATGCCTCTGCCCTCTGTCTTCGCCGCCTACAGCGTCGCCATGCGCGGAGATCAGCGCATGCTCGATGAAGTGGTCCTGCCTGCCATCCTCAAATCCTCCGGCAAGACCGCCGAGGAATACTGCCGCGCCTACGCTGCCGTTCTGACTGCGGACGACTCCCATTTCCTCTCCGCCGCGACGACATGGCTGAAACCTGCGGGCGCCATCGATCCCTATGGCACCCAGCAAAAAGGCGGACGCCTGGGCGAACTCGTCCGCGTCTGGCAGATCCGCGGCATCAAGGCTCCCCTCGACCAGCTCTTCCTGGAGCAGGACCCGAGGCGCACCGGCTTTCAATACGGTTACATCCCCGAGGCTCTCAACACCTACGCCCTTGCTATTGGCCAGCGGGATCCCGAGTCCATGCGCACTTTCATCCGCAGCCTGCGTGACCGCTGGATCGGCGCCACCCCTGAACTGCGCGCCCAAAACATCGCCGCCTGGCGAGAGTACCAGAATCGGCGCCGCAGCCGTGCTCCCGTGCCGCCCTCGCAGGACCGGCAGGCCGTGGCATCCTACGTTCAATGGCTGCAAAACCTGCTGTCGGACCGTCGCGGCCTGCCACTGCTCCATCTCATCACGGAAGACGATCTGGCCTCCTCGCCAGAGTGGCTGAACGAGATCGCCAGTCGCTACATCTACAATGACAGGGCCTATGCCGTCGATGATTTCATGGAGATTGCAGATGCTCTCGGCTTCCTCGGCGAGTTCGGCTCTTTCCGCGTTTATCTTCTGGGCAGGGGCGAGCAACGCACGACGTGGTTCGGTGGTCTGGCGCTTCATTACCGGGAGACGTGGAATGATGAAACGATCAACTCCGTGCGGGCCCGGCTTGACCAGCGCAAGCCGACCCTGGGTGCCCATCTCATGCAGGCGCTCCTGCTCAAAAACAGCCGTGATGCGGCTCTGCACCGGGTGCTCCAGAACCATGAGAGTGACATCGCCAGCTTGTCCGCCACCGGCCTGAGCGAGCTGTCCGCGCTGCTGCGCATCGAGTTAAAGGGGTATCCGCAACCGGAGCAGATGGGGCAGGATCTCACTCACGCTCTGGGTCCGCTGCTCAAGATGGAGGCCGCGGCTCTCGTGCGCAAAGTTGACCAGGTTCTTGCCGCGAAAACGTGGAGCGACCTGAACGAGGACGAGTGGCAGTTCACCGATCATTTTCCCGCCATGATGCGTGACATGATTTTCATCGATCCTGTCAAGGCCTCGGCCGCATCACGCCATGCGCAGGAACTGCTGCGCTCCAGCCCGGTACAGCAGGAGCTCATGCTCAAAAAAGATCAGGGGCCGCCCGTCACGCTGATGCTGTGGAAGTTCGCGGAAAAGCCGCAACTGCTGCCCATCACCCTGGATCTGGCCGAGCAGCAAGGTCTGACCCGATCACGAGACTGGAACGGCCGCCTCGCCCACTACCTCAGCTCGTCCCTGGCAGATCGCGCCACCCTGCCCTTTATCTTCACGGAAGTCCCGTGGGTCGCAGAAGCGACGACGTTTCGTGATCCAAAGTATAACGACACCAACAAACCCACTCTGCTGGCGTATCTCGTGGACCAGATTGAGGGCTCGGAAGAGATAGCGACGGGGCTGCGTGAGCACCTGGCCAGACAGCCGCCCACGTTTGGCAATGAGCTCCTGCTGGCACTGCTGCATCCTTTTTCGGGTGATTACCGGTACCGCCGCAGTTTCTACAATGACACGCGTCCGGATGACTCGGCCATCCTGGCCTTCATCCAGAAACGCCGTGATGAACTGGGCAAACTCCAGCCTGATGCGGCAGCCAATCTTATGGTGCTGCTCAAGGCGCGCATCCCGGACCTGGAGGAGAAAGAAAGGAAAGACTCTGCGCTGAAACAAGCCCTGCAGCCTTTGCACATCGCCGAGGAGGCTGAGTTTGAATCCGACATCAGCCGCTGGATGCAGATGATCTCTTCGGGCGATGCGAATCAGGAAGACAGCGAAGCCAGCCTTCGCTGTGCACCTTTGCTGGACCGCCTGGCACAAACAGACAAGGCACGCGCCATCAAGCTGCTCGATCATATCAGCAGGCTGTTGGACCAGCAGGAGGGCCAGTACTACAATGGCAGCCAGAAAAGACAGCCACATCGAAATCTGGTGGGCGAATGGCTGAAAGATGCCACTCATGTTCCGGAACTGTTTGGCGAAGTCATGCAACGCGCTGAGGAAAGCGGGGCGGCGGGGAAAGACGACTGGATGGAGCAGGCGCTTGATCACGTCCAGCACCTGTCTCACTTCAGCGGCAAACCGCAGCGAGTCCTCGCGCTGATGGAGGCAGCCGGCATGCTCAATCCAGCGGCCACCTTCAACCCGCGCCCCATCCCACGTGCCATGGAAAAGCATCAGCGCCTGCAGGCGGGTCTGCCTGCGGACAGGCGATTCTCGCCGGATCAACGCACCTTCCAAACCACTCCCTTCACCCTGCTGGAGAGCTGGAAGTATGATTTGAAAGATGAGCGCATCGTGCCGGGGCTCGCGGAGGAACTGCAAAAGCGCCAGCCGCGCACCTTTGGCGTTGATCTGGTCATGCTGGCGATTGGCTCGAAGGAGGGCACGCCCGAAGCTTTTGCCAGAAAGTACGCTGATGAAATCGGTGCATGCACCATCGCCCAGCAGCAGATGCTCGCGGGCTATTTCGCACGCCAGCAATGGGCGGAAATCTTTGCCGTCAATGTTCCGGCCTTGAGTTCCGAGTTGGCTCCGATCCTGGAAAGAATGAAGGCCGAGAAGCAGGCGGCGGCTGAAAAACAGGCGGCCAAATCGCAGGCATTCATCATTGACCTGCTCCACACCAAAAAATGGGAGGAGATTGAAGACATGTATTATAAGACACCGCAACCTTCCGGCCAAGCAATGCCGCCCAACGGCATGCCACAGCAGCCATTCCCAGAAATGCAGCGACGTTCGGGATTCTACCCGCCTGGAGAGTCCAATCCAGCCATCGGAAGTCTGGTGTCGCAGTTGTTCCAGCTTGCCGCGCTCAACCCTGACAAGGCGAGGGAGGGACTGCGGCATGTTGCCAGCATCTATCACTCCCAGTTCCGGACCGAAGAATACGATCCCTTCCACAAGCCCCCGCTGGACTTGATGTTCAAAAGGTTGTGCAGTTCGCCGCCTTTGACCGCCACCGCGCTCAAGTTCGCAGCAACCACACGCCCCAGTGATGGCATCCCCTCATTTTCGTTCGGGGAGCCTTGGACGGAAGACACCTTGATCGATCTGGCGCTTCCCGCCACCACCCTGGCCAGTGCAGAAACCACCGCAGACGTGCTGGCTAAGATGGGCCTGTGCACAAGCGCAGCCGAATTCGATCCCGTGCTGCTGACGAACCTCAAAACGCGCAGCTTTCTGGAACTGGTGATCTGGAAACTCTGCAAGAAAGACGCGGACCAGCGCCAAAAGATCGCCCTGCAGCTGACGCAGAAAAAAGACGCGCCGTTTGGCAGCGTGCTGCTGGCAGCTGTGATCAGCGCACCTGATCATGGCATGAACGAAAACCTCGCCCGCTGCGCCGCCCAGTTTGCCCAGGTGCGGAAAGAAGCCGCGGGCGCCGTTCTGGCTGCATTCTCCAGCACGCACCCGGCACTGCTCAAAATCGAGCAGGCCGAACAGGCCGTTGGAGAGCTGGCCAGCTTTGCGCCGCTGTTTCAGCTGCGCGATGCCGAAGAGCAGGCCTACCTCGAAGCGGTGAAGGCGGAAAAGCCGAGGCTGGATGAGCCGTGCCGTGGGCGTGACGTGGTGGTTACGCGCGAGATTGTCCGACTGATGAACGGTGCCAAGACCGACGAAGCGATGCATCTGGTGCGTGCGTTCCGCCGCCAGCTCGAGCCCGAGGATGCGGCGGCACTCTTTGGCAAAGGCCGCTATCACCGCGATGGCGAGAAACTGAGCCACTTTCTGTGCCACCCAAAACTCCAGCCGGGGCAGGAAACCGCGCTGCTCGCCTGCCTGTTTCAAGCAGCGGCCCGAATGCCTGAAGTGAGGATGATGCCGGAGGATCTCCGAGGGCAGGACTACATCTATGGAGGCGGGGAGGTTTTCACCGAATGGGAGCAGCGTGGCGGACATGCGGCACCGGCGGCCGTGCTGGATGCGTTGGTGCGGGATATGGCCAAGCTCATCCCCCTTAACGGCACAGAGGGTCTCTGGCTGCCGCAACTGCACGACTTGCTCTCGCGCGTCAGCCCGCAGGAAAGGCGTGAGCTGAACGACTGGGCGACGAAACAGAACACGCCAGGTCTCAAGATCGTCGCCGATGAACTCAAGCTGGCCGGGACGCTTTTTGATTTCACTCAGCCGCTGCAGGCCGAGCCATGCAGCCCACGTCTGCTACAGCCCTCCTCGCCACAGGCGGAGAAAAACTTTGCTTCAGCCGCCAAGGAGGCCGCCGCGCTGCTTCAAGACGTCAAGATTCTGCCTCACGTGCGCCTTGCCCTCGCCTCCCACCTCACCTCCGCCTATCCCGGCCTGCTGAGCGAGGAAACACGGCAGCTCTGGGGGGAGGCTGCCGCGAGGGCGTGGCACGAAGGCAGCCCCATCACCCGTTTCGAAATGGAAACACTCCTCACGTCCGCCTCAGTGCTCCCAATGACTGATGCCTGGCGGCGCACTTGCGACCTGGCGCTGCAGCGCTGGCAGCTGCGCGAGACGAGCATGAATGAACGGAAGATGCGCTTTGTGGAAAGCAGCCTGCTGCCCTTCATCATGCGTTTCGCTGTCCGGTCCGGAGATATCCCGATGCTGGAGACGCTGCTGAAGCAACGGGATGATGACAGCCGCCAATGCACTGGCATCCTCCTGGAATCGCATGACTGGGATCACGCCGTTGGCGAACGGCTGCGTTCTGACTACCATCGTCTGCCCACCTTCCGCCGCGACCTTCGTGGCTGGCTGCCACCCGCAGCCGAGCCGATCAAAGTCACACAGTCGCAATCACCGGAAGCTGTCCTGCTGGCCGAAGTGCTTGCTTTGGACATCGACGACGATGCCACCCGTGTGCTGTATCCACATCAGCATTGGCTTCAGCGGAACGAGGGCCTTGAAGCGTTCGCCAAAAAGCTTTCAGCCACGCCGCTGCCCGTCCAGGTCGTGGACCGTGCCCGGACCTTGGTGAAACTCGGAGTGGCAAGTCCGATGGCAGCGCGACACGTGCTGGCACAGTTTGATGCCGTGGCGAAGGTCCTCACGGCTGATTCGTTCAAGGACACCAATTCCAGCCTTCGTCTCTGGACGGACTTCCTGGCCATTCATGCGGCGCTGAAGCTGAGCACCGGTGATTATGTGACGGCTGACAGCCATCTGCAGCGAGTGAAAAGTGATCCGCTGGTCTTAAAGAACCAACCATCCACCGCAAACACGAAGTCCGAATATCGCCACACGCTTTTTTTCTGCCTGGTTCAATTCTGGCAGGCAGGTCTGGCGCGCGAACCGGAGAAGATCGCGCGACTCGCAGTGCTGAACGATTCCACGAAGGGCTATGACGACCACCGCTTCTCAGTACCTGAGCTAAAATTCGCGCTGGAGACCTGGCAGTCCGTGCTGAAAAACGAACCTGTACCTGCCGCTGCAGACGTCCCCAAAATAACCAGTTACAATGACCCGGATCTCACCCTCGCGATGGTGGCGGCCATTGGCGGCACGGGAGCAGAGCGGCTGACCTACCCGCAGCGGCTGAATTTTTACGCCCGTCTTCTCAGTCAGACATCCTTGCTAAAACACCACCCTTCCGCATTGGATTCGCTGGTGAAGAAGCACTATTTTGACGAACAGGAACTGCTTCAGCAACGGGATGCAGCAGTCGCGGCGCTGCAGATGATTCCGCCGGATCATCTCCACGCCCTCGCCTGCTTTATGCGGCCGCATGATCTTGCCGACACCGCCGCGACGCTGTGGGAAAAGGCCGCAAAGCAAACACCGGACACCACCTCCAGCCAACTTCTCAACCTCTGGCGGCTCAATCGTACCAGCGCTCTGATTCGTCTGAAAAAACTCAATGAGGCTCGCGTCTGCCTGGATGAAATGAAGGAGCAGAATCTGACGCTGGCGAATCTGCAGCAGCGTCAGGCTCTGCTCAAGCTCCTCTCACAGACAGCTCCAGCACCTGCAAAGTGAGCATCACGTTTACCTCCAGATCCAGCGGCATGCGGGTTTTGACCGGGCCTGCATTGCCGCGCGCGCGCCAGTGGTTGACGCACATGCCCAGGGTGGCCAGGTCCCGGGGATCGTGCAGGACGTGGCCATTGATGCCGGAGTCGATCAGCTCGCTGGCGCCGTTGAAACTTGTGGTGATGACCGGGGTGCCAGTGGCCAGGGCCTCGCTCACCACATTGGAGCAGGGTTCGTAAATGGGCAGGAAGGTGAGCACATCGGCGGCGGCATAGGCCGCCTCCACATCTGGCATCGGGCCGGTGAGAATGACATTCGGCGGGATCTTGCCGCGCATGCGGTCTCGAGTGACCACAAGCAGCCTGAGGTGAGGATCATCGCCGCGTCCTGCCATGAATTTCAGCAGCCACGGCAGTCCTTTCCGCTCCCAGCCTGAGCCTACAAAAACCAGCACAAAGTCGTTTTCCTCAAGCCCGAAACGTTTGCGTGCCTTGGCCTTCGACACGGATGTGAAGCGCCGCGTCTCGACGCCATTGCGGATCGTGTGCACCCGCTCCTGTGGGAAGCCGGGAAAATGCTGCGCAATCTCATCGCGCACCATCTCGGAATTTACGATGATGCGTCCGGTGTTCTGCGGATCAAAGGTGCGCGCCTCCAGCTCCAGCATGTTGCGATGAAAAGCCCCGAGGCCCACGAACGGGCGCTTCCACCAAGGGGCAAACTGCCTGCGGCGCTCCAGCCACACGCGGTGCAGGCCGTCGCCTGCACGATAGACATCCTGCCTCACCGTGCGCTCCAGGCTGAAGACGCAGTCAAAGCGCTGGTGCTGCAACTCCGCGCTCACGGCTTCCGCAAAATGCAGCGGACGCTCCGCCCGCGAGCCATGGACGTTCACACTGTGAAACTGCACTCCCTGCGCCTGCCCCTGCCACTTTTCAGCAAACAAGTGCGTCTCATGCCCAGCGGCGGTCAGCGCCGCCAGCAGCCGCTGCACATACAGCTCGGCGCCGCCGGTGGCGGAGAACTGACGGCGGATGAGGGCGAGTTTCATGGGAGTGGCGCAAACGTCCCGTTTGCGGCTGGTGGTTGTGCGAACGTCTCGTTTGCGGCTGGGAAATGCAAGCGGGACGCTTGCCCTACGAGTGCGCGGAGCGCCACTGCTCAAAGCTCTCCTTTGGAGTGCGAAAGACAGCGCCGCAGCGCGGGCAGGTGATCTGGGCCACGCCATCGGCAAAAATATGGTCCAGGTCATCCTGCGGCAGGCGCATGATGATGGGCATCAGCCGCTCGATGGAGCAGCCGCACTCAAACACATAGCCGCGGGTCTCCAGCAGCGTGAGGTGCTCCGCGGTCTCGATTTCCAGCACCTTCTCCAGCGTCAGCGCATTGAGCCATTCTTCATCGCAGTCGGGCTCCGCGGAGATTTGCACAAATTCTTCATCTTCGAGACGGAAAAACCGGGTGATGCGCTGCTCGCTGGTGGTGTAAAAAGTCTCCACGGCTTTCAGCATGTCGCTGCCATAAAACTCGATCATGCTCTGCCGCGGCGGCTGGTCCGGGCGGGTTGTCTGGGCGATGAACAGGGCCTCTCCATCCTGGCGCACATCTTCCGTAAAGACCCGCCCCGCGACACGGCCGGGACGGGTGCTCCCAGTCACGAAGATGTTCGCCCGCTGCGGTTCCTTGACGTGGATGGTCCATGCGCAGCCCTCGTCCTGCGGACGTGAGCACAGGTGCAGCGCCAGTCCGGCCAGCGCGTCCTTGAGCATCTGATCCAGAGGCTCGGCGTTTTGGATGCCGTGCTGCATGAGGTGCAGGTAGTAGTCGAGGTAAAGCGGACTGAACCGTCCCCGCACCAGCAGCGCATTGCGCTTCCGTACGAAGTAGGAGCGAAGGTCCACCACGGAAAGATCCGGTTCAAGCATCTGACTCATGTCCTGCATATCTCACCAGATGAACGGCGGTGCAAGTGGCGCTGGATGTCACTTCCCGGCCATGCCGCGAAATTTCTGCCTGTAAGAACTCGGGGTGGTGCCCATGACTTCGCGGAAGCGACGGTTGAAGTTTGCCAGGTTCCGGTAGCCGCAGTCCATGGCGATGTCTGTGATGTTGGACACATCTTCCGCGAGCATGCCGCAGGCGCGGCCGATGCGCACTTCGTTCACATATTGGGGAACGGTTTTGCCCGTGCGTGAATGGAAGAAGCGGCTGAAAGCCCCGAGACTGAGGTGCGCCAGCTTGGCCAAGCGCTCGCGATCAATTTCCTCCGTCAGATGTGTGTGGATGAAGTCGATCACTCGCTCCATGCGGCCCTGGTCGGCGGATTCGAGCTTGGGCTCGAAATTGGAACTGGCCAGCGCCTTCAAATCTTCCGATTTCGCCAGCGCGTTGAGAATCGCCAGCAGCTCGATCACCCGCGCAAGCCCCTCGCTGTCTGCAAGGCGCTTCATGTGCTCCGTCACGGCTGCACGCGCAGGACCACGCACCTCCAGGCCACGCGCGGCGCGCTGCAGCAGCCGCTTTACCGGCTCCATTTCCGGCAGCGCCATGAAGTCACGTCCCAGGAAGTCCTCGTCAAACCGCACGATGATGGCATTCACTCGGCGCGACTTCGCGCTCGTGTCCTGATGCCACACATGCGGCAGATTGGACCCGATAAGAACAATGTCCCCATCTGTCAGGGGCCCAATATTGTCCCCCACCACCCGATGCCCGCGGCTCTCGATCGCCAGCGTGAGCTGATACTCCGGATGAAAATGCCAGCGCGTGCCATAGTCCAGCGCACGCACCACCTCACAGTGAAACGACTCCCACTGACGCTTGGGCACTTTTTCAAAGACAGGCTTCATGGGCGGAGAGTTTGCAATGGTTGGCGATGGATTGCAATGGTTTGCGATTGTTGAACCATCGCAAACAACAGCAAACCACTGCCAACAACCGCAAACGGGTTTTACTCGTCGTCGTCCTTGTCCCCTTCCCCGGCTTTCTGGCCGCGGAGCATGGCTTCCATGAAGGGGTCGAGTTCGCCGTCCATGACGTCGGAGATGCCGCTGGTTTTGACGCCGGTGCGGAGGTCTTTGACCATCTGGTAGGGCTGGAAGACGTAGCTGCGGATCTGCGAACCGAAGCCGATTTCACTCTTCTCGCCATACTGGCGGTCGATCTCGGCCTTGCGCTTGTCTTCCTCGATCTGGTAGAGCTTGGCCTTGAGCATGGCCATGGCTTTGGCCCGGTTCTTCGGCTGGCTGCGCTCGATCTGGCAGGCGACGATGACGCCGCTGGGAATGTGCGTCAGACGCACGGCGGTTTCCACCTTGTTCACGTTCTGGCCGCCTTTGCCGCCAGCACGATAGGTGTCCACGCGCAGGTCTTCATCCCGCACGACGATGTCGATGTCCTCTTCGGAGTCCGGCGTCACGTCGATGGAGGCAAAGCTCGTGTGCCGCTTCTTCGCGGCATCGAAGGGCGAGATGCGCACCAACCGGTGCACGCCGCGCTCGGCCTGCAGGAAACCAAAGGCATTTTCGCCGATGACTTCGAGCGTGGCGGAGCGAGTGCCCACGTCGTCGCCGGGTTCATGGTCGATCAGCTCCACTTTGTAGCCACGGCGCACGCACCAGCGCTGGTACATGCGCATGAGCATGTCCGCCCAGTCACAGGCCTCCGTGCCGCCGGCGCCGGAATGGATGTTGATGAAGGCATTGCCACGGTCAAAGGGTCCTTTGAGCAGCTGGCTGAGCTCAAAGGTGCCCACGTCTTCCGTGAGCTTTTTGTGCTCCAGCTCCACCTCGCGCCAGGTTTCCATGTCTCCGGCTTCTTTGGCCAGTTCGATGAGTCCGTCAAAGTCGGCGGCACGCGTCTCCAGCTCCTGCAGCGGTCCGATTTTCTTTTTGATGACGTTGGTGCGGTCGATCAGCTTGCGCGCCGCGTTTGCGTCATCCCAGAAGCCGGGAGCCGCCATGCGGTCCTCCAGCATGGCCAGTTCGTCTTTTAATTTCGGTACGTCAAAGATACCTCCGGAGCTCCCCCAACTTGGCCTTGAGGGCGGTGGTGTCGAGGGCCTGGAGGTCGGTGAGGATGGTCTTGCTGGTTTTTTCCATGATGCAGCGTAGATAGCGGCTGGGCGCGGGACTTCAACGCCTTTGTCATCATGGAAAAAACCGAGGCCATTCTCATCGGGCGCACGCGCTACGCGGAGGCCAGCCTCATTGTGCAATGGTGCTCGCCGGACATCGGTCTTTTCAAGACCATCGCCAAAGGCGCGCTGCGGCCCAAATCCCCCCTCGCCGGCGTGCTGGACCTTTTTGTTTCCGCCGAACTCCGCTTTGTGCGCAGCAAGTCCAGCGATCTGCACACGCTGGCCGAAGCCCGCTGGACGAATCCGCGCCTGGGCCTGCGTGAAAGCTACGGTCGCGTGCTTGCCGCCACCTACCTGGTCAAACTCGTCACCCTCGTCGCCGAAACGGATTCGCCCATTCCTGAGATTCACGAACTGCTCGTCAAAGCGCTGGACTATCTCTCAGGGAAGGACCCCGTGCCCGCTTTGATCACGCGCTTTGAGCAGCGTCTGGCTGAAATGCTGGGCATTATTCCTGAAGGAGAGAGTGGCATGGCGGCGGCGGCGATTGAGGACAGCTTTCACAGGAAGCTGCCGGTGCAAAGGCGGCAGCTCGCGGATTGGATGGCGAAGCATTAAGAGACTACTTCAGCGCCGCCTCGATCGCCGCTGTCAGCTCCGGTGAATTCGGCTCCACATCCGAGCCAAATTTTTGCAACACCTTGCCATCCTTGCCGACGAGGAACTTTTCAAAGTTCCAGCCGACTTCACTTCCCGTGGCAGATTGCAGCGCGGAATACAGCGGGTGCTTGCCATCTCCTTTGATCGCCACTTTGGCAAACATGGGAAACGTCACCTTGTAGTTCTCGGTGCAGAAGGCCTTGATGGCGGACTCGCTGCCGGGCTCCTGGCCACCGAAGTCGTTGCAGGGGAATCCCATCACCACCAGGCCCTTGCCGCTCATCTTTTCAGACAGTGCCTGCAGGCCCGCATACTGCGGTGTGTAGCCACACTCGGAGGCCACATTCACTATGAGGAGAACTTTGCCAGAATAGGCCTTCAGTGTTTCCTCCTTGCCATCGATGTCCTTGACCTTGATGTCCTGAACGTTGGTGTCGGCGGCGAGAGCGACGGATGTCATAAGAAGGGAGAGAAGGAGGGCTTTCATGGTGGGAAGGAACGCGCGGACCGGCGCGAGGGTTTCAGGTCATTCGACCATGCTTAAAAAGATGTCTTCCAGCCTGCTGCCGCGCTGCTCATGGTCGCGCCTCAGCTCCTCCAGCGTGCCGAGAGCCACGAGCCTGCCATGATGAATGATGCCGATGCGATCGGCGAGTTCTTCCGCGATGTTCAGCAGGTGGGTGCTCATGAGCACGGTGGTGCCGGCCAGGCTGCGCTCCTTGATCTCCCGCTTCACCGTGCGGGCATGAATGGGGTCCAGTCCGACCATCGGCTCGTCGATGACGAAGACCTTCGGGTCATGCAGCAAGGCGCTGGCGATGGCGAGACGCTGCCGCGTGCCGTGGCTGAGGTTTTCAATCCGCTGCCGGGAATACTCATGCAGGGCAAATTTGGTGAACAGGGCCGCCGTCTGCGCCTGCGCATGGGCAGGATCCATCTCAAACAATTCGGCGATGAATTCCATGAACTCCAGCGGGGTGAGCTTCTCATAAAACACAGCCACGTCCGGCACATAGCCGAGCAGAGACTTGGCCTGCAGAGATTCGAGCTGGACATCGTGCCCGCACAGCCGCACGCGCCCGGCATCCGGCTTCATCAGCCCCGTGAGGAGTTTCATGGCGGTGGTTTTGCCGGCGCCATTCGGGCCGAGGAAAGCAAACAGCTCGCCGGGCTTGATGGTGAGATTCAGGCCATCGAGCGCCCGCAGTTCGCCATAATTCATCGTGAGGTCTTCGATCTCGATCATGTGTCAGAATAAGTTCGGATCAGTGCGCCGAGTCCTGCAGTCCGTGGATGGTGGGCTCCAGCAGCACGTAGTCGTCCGGCAGGTCGATGCGCGCGAGCTCGCCGGCTTCGGTAAAGATCATCTTCACTTCGTACATTCCCAGGATGGGCAGCGTGAGTATGAAGCACTTCCGCTGCCTGCCAGCGAGCGCCATGAGCCCTTCCCGCGCCTGCAAGGTCATTGCCTCCGGCTGCGTGCTGCCTGATTTCGGCAGGCTGCCGCCAAACATGGAAAGCACGGCCATGGCGCCGCCTTTGCCTGAAACCATGTCCACGAGCATCTTTACATCCTTTGAATTCATCACCACACGGTCTCCCTGCTTGACCTGAACTTCTGGCGAGGGCTGGTCTTCGTTCCAGTTCAGGTGCATGCTGGCATCCTGGTGCGGAAAGCTGGCTTTGAGAGTCAGATGCTGCCAGCGCTCCGCATCTGCCAGGGTGGAACCGATGCTCCAGGTGGCGGCGATGCTGCGCATCTGATCGCCCGGCTCCGCCTGCTCCACCACACCATGGGCGATCAGGTCGTACATGACCAGGCCTTCCGCCTTGTTGCGGCGGCTTACCTGAAGATCTGCATGGCCGATTTTTTCGCGATGATGATAGAGATGCAGCGTGGTGCCGAAGGTTTCCGACTGCCGCAAGAACAGATTCATCACCATCTTGGGCGGGACGATGGCGAAGCGCGAGGCCTCCGGAAAATAAATGTCACGCACCAGCAGTCCGGACATCACCGCCCAGAAAAGCACCGCCAAAACTGCCGCCACACGCCAGAACATTGCCTGAATAGTAGCCAGGAAACGCGCGTGCTGGCAAGCGCCACAGCATTTTGCTGCAAAAAATCTCGCCACTTCCGCCCGCCCTTGCCACGATGATCTCATGCGCCTGCTGCTCGCCTTCCTCCTTGCCACCGTGTCCCTTTCCGCCGCGGATCAGCGTCCTCCCAATGTGGTGGTCATTCTGCTCGATGACCTGGGCTACGCTGATCTTGGCTGCTTTGGCGCAGAGAAAATTAAAACGCCGAACATCGACCGCATGGCGGCTGAGGGCACGAAGTTCACCAGCTTCTACGTGGCTCAGGCGGTGTGCAGCGCCTCACGGGCGTCGCTGATGACCGGATGCTACGCCAACCGCGTGGGCATGCAGGGTGCGCTGAACCACACGAGCAAGGAAGGCATCCATCCCGATGAATTCTTGCTGCCTGAAATGTGCAAAGCGCGCGGCTATGCGACGGCGGCCTTTGGCAAATGGCACCTGGGCACCGACCTGCTTTTCAATCCGCTGAACAACGGCTTCGATGAATTCCTCGGCATCCCCTATTCCAATGACAACAGCAAGTACCACCCCTCGCTTGCGCAGGAGATGCCTCCCCTGCCCTTTTATGATGGCCTGAAAGTCGTCGAAACCGACCCCGATCAAAGCCAGTTCACCCAGCGCTTCACGAAAGGCGCGACGAGCTTCATCGAGCGAAACAAGGACCGCCCCTTCTTCCTCTATGTGCCGCATGTGATGCCGCACGTGCCGATCTTTGCCAATGAGGCCTTCCGTGGCAAATCAGGCGCAGGTGTGTATGCCGACGTCGTGGAGGAACTCGACTGGTCGGTGGGCCAGATCCTCGGCACGATCAAGAGCTGCGGCATCGAGGACGACACTCTGGTCATCCTCTTTTCCGACAACGGCCCCTTCCTCAGCTACGGCAACCACGCGGGCAGTGCCAGGCCCCTGCGCGAAGGCAAGCTGACGACCTTTGACGGCGGCGTGCGCAGCCCCTTCATCGCCCGCTGGCCGGGACGTGTGCCTGCGGCAAAGGTGTGCGACGAACCGGTGATGGAAATTGACCTGCTGCCGACGATTTCCACCTTGATCGGAGGCAAGCTCTCCGAGCGCAAAATCGATGGCAGTAACATTCTCCCGCTGCTGGAAGGAAAAGCGGGCGCCAAGTCGCCGCATGAGGCGCTGATTTTCTATGGTGGCGATGAACTGCAAGCCGTGCGCAGCGGAGTGTGGAAGCTGCACTTTCCACACCCCTACATCACCGTGGATGGCGAGCCGGGGCGTGATGGGAAACCGGCACGCTTTGGGCAGATGAAGCCGAAGGCCATCACGCAGAGCGGCATCTCAGGCATCGCCTCGCGGCATGGCTATCGCGTGGAGAACATCGGCCTTTCACTCTTCAACCTGGAGGACGACCCGGGCGAGACACGCGATGTGGCGAAGGATCATCCGGAGATCGTGGAGCGTTTGCAAAAGCTTGCTGAGCCGATGCGCAGAGAGCTGGGGGATGCTTTGCAAAAAGTGAAAGGCGCGGAAAACCGCCCGCTGGGAATGGCACCGTAATACGGGTCTCTTCGTCTCAGGTTTGGGAGCCTTGGCTGGAGCGAAGTCTTGAGGAATCAGGATGATCCCAATCCTCAGCGCCGCGCTGCTCTCTCCTGCGCAATCACCGCCCGGATGTGCTCCATGCGATTGTCCGGACTCGGATGCGAGCTCATGAATTCGGATCTGCCCCCGCCACCGCTCACCTGGGCGAGGATTTCCATCACGCCGATGAGCGCTTCAGGATTGTAGCCGGCCTGCATCATGAAGCGCACGCCGAGGGCGTCGGACTCTGATTCATCTTCACGACTGAAAGACATCACACGCCACTGGGCCACAAAATTGGCAAGATAGGCACCGCTGTTGTTGCGGCCATCGGAGGTCATGATGCCGAAGCCCTGCGCCAGGCCGCTCCACTTTTGGGAATTCGCCATCTGCTCATTGGAGTGCCGGCCCACCACGTGACCCATCTCGTGACCAAGCACGCCTGCGAGCTGGTCTTCGGATTTTAGCCGGCGAAACAAGGCCTCGGTGATGAAAATCTGCCCGCCGGGCAGGGCGAAGGCATTCACGGTTTGTGTGTCGGCCAGCAGGTGGAATTGGAACTGATAAGGAGTCTCCCGGGCTGCCGTGGAGGCGATCAGACGTGCACCGACGCGGTCCACCATCGCGCGACCGGCAGCATCACGAGAGAGGCCGCCACTCTGGCGGATCATCTGAGGGGCGGATTCCAATCCCATGGCGATTTCCTCCTGCGGTGTGGCCAGCGAGAGCTTCTGATCCCGCCCGGTGAACTCATTATGGTAGCTGGTTGTGCCAAACTGGTAGTAGAGCAACGTGCCGGCCATGATGAGCAGACCCATGATGACGCGGGGACTGAGGCCCAGCCCGCGGGAATTGCGATCGTCTCCGAAGACGTGTTTTTGATTGAGATTCAACAGGCGGCGGTGCGTGGAGATCATGGATGTGCTCTATACTTCATGGAAAAATCTTGAGCCAGCAGCTATTTTGCGGCATTGCAGATCATGTCATTGTTTCAGGATCAGGACCACACCGTGGATTGGGGCCGCAAAGGCTCGCAGGCGGTGGTGACGCTCGCGTGTTTGTTTGTGGTGCTCACGGGCATGAAGATCGCGGCGAATGTGCTGGTTCCGATTGTGTATGCATTTTTCCTCGCGGTGCTGAGCTACCCGATGGTGCGCTGGCTGCGACGTCGCAGGGTGCCGGCTGGTCTGGCGCTTGGCATCACCATGGCGGTAAACCTGAGCGTGCTGGCGGGTCTGGTGACCGTCGGTGTGCGGTTGCTCATCAGTTTCTGGCGGGATCTCCCCCACTACCTGCGCGGACTGGAGCGCTACTCCAATGAAGCCGCCACATGGCTGGAGGCAAACGGTGTGCCAGACGCCAAAACGACGGTGAGCGGGCTGTTTGACTGGAACAACCTCATCGGCTGGGCCACCCAGCAGGATGTCATGAGCAATCTCGGCTCCCTGGGAATCAGCACTTTCGGCACCCTGGCCACGTTTCTCGCCAGCCTCATCATGGTCATCATCGTGATGATGTTCATCCTCATGGAGGCGCACGGCACCCAGAGCCGGCTGCAGGCAGTCCAGCTTTCCGGAGGGCCTGATTTAAGCGGCCTGCTGCGCAGCGCGGATGACATCCAGAAATACTTGGGCGTCAAAACTCTCATCAGCGCGCTGACAGGCCTGCTGGCAGGTTTTTGGTGCTGGTTCTTTGATCTGCACTACCCGCTGCTCTGGGCGCTGCTGGCCTTCCTTTTTAACTACATCCCGGCCGTGGGCAGCACGGCGGCCTCCGTGCCCGCCATCGTGGAGGCGCTGGTGCAACACGGTCCTGGTACCGCGGTCTTCGTCGCTCTCGGCTACGGCGGCATCAATTTCTTCCTCGATAACTTCGTGCAGCCCACCATGCTGGGCAATCGCTTTGGCATCTCCCCGCTGGTGGTCATTCTCTCCGTCATCTTCTGGGGCTGGCTGTGGGGGCCGCTGGGCATGTTCCTGGCCGTGCCTCTGACCATGGTGCTCAAGGTGCTGCTGGACAACAACGCCGAGTTCCAGTGGATCTCCGTCGCGATGGCGAAAAAGAAGGTGCGCCATGGGGAGGTGGAAATGGCGGGGTATGACCTCATGATGAACGACGAGGAAACCATCGGCAGCGGTGCGAGCACGGAGTTTCCGGGGCGGGAAAAGTAGCGCCACCTTTGTGCTGCACATCTGTGCCACTTCGGCGTTTTCGCAGTGACAGCGATGCACTCAATTCGTGCACACCAAACGTATTAAAAGAGGCCCTTCACTAGGCAAATCAGGCGTAGCAGGCCCTGCCGTGGCTGTGGCATGCTTCCAGCAAGAAAGATAGAGAAACCAACCCTTCTCCCATCAACCATGTCACCCGAAAAATTCACCGTTAAGCTGCAGGAAGCCTTCAATGCCTCCCAGTCCATCGCCACCCGCCATGGGCATCAGGAATTGAAGCCTTCCCACCTTTTGCTCGCACTTCTGGAGCAGGAAGGCGGCATCGCCACGCCGCTGTTTGAAAAGTCAGCGGTCAATCCCGCTGCGGCTCAAAGCCTGAAAACCAACGTCGAAGCCCTCCTCGCCCGCCAGCCCAAGGTGAGCGGTGGCACCAGCGGCCTGCATCTCTCCAATGAGATGCGCGAGCTCATGACCAAGGCCGAGGATGAGCAGAAAAAGCTGAAGGACGAATACCTCAGCGTGGAGCACGTCATCCTGGCCCTGTTCAAAACGAAGACCGAACTGACCGATCTGCTTAAGCAGGCCGGGCTGACCTATGACACCGTCTCCAAAGGCCTCTCCGCCGTGCGTGGCAGTCAGCGCGTGGTGGATCAAGACCCCGAAGGCAAATACCAGACGCT
The DNA here is from genome assembly GCF_044226605.1 of Prosthecobacter sp. GTDB lineage: Bacteria > Verrucomicrobiota > Verrucomicrobiia > Verrucomicrobiales > Verrucomicrobiaceae > Prosthecobacter. The sequence continues at coordinate 391,246 of NZ_JBGAGS010000001.1, forward strand.
GGAAAAATATGGCACCGACCTCACCGCCCGCGCGAAGCAGGGCAAGATCGACCCCGTCATTGGCCGCGATGAAGAAATCCGCCGAGTGATGCAGGTGCTCAGCCGCCGCACGAAGAACAACCCCGTGCTCATTGGCGAGCCTGGCGTGGGCAAGACTGCCATCGCCGAAGGTCTTGCGCGTCGTATTGTTGCGGGGGACGTGCCCGATTCTCTCAAAGGCAAGCGCCTCATCAGCATGGATCTCGGCGGCATGATGGCCGGTGCCAAGTTTCGCGGTGAATTTGAAGAACGTCTGAAAGCATTCCTCAAAGAAGTCACCTCCAGCGAAGGCGAGATCATTCTCTTCATCGATGAACTCCACACCATCGTCGGCGCCGGCAAAGGCGAAGGTGCCATGGATGCTGGCAATCTGCTCAAGCCGCAGCTTGCCCGTGGCGAACTGCGCTGCGTCGGCGCGACCACGCTGGACGAGTATCGCAAATACATCGAAAAAGACCCCGCGCTGGAGCGCCGCTTCCAGCCGGTGAAGGTGGGCGAGCCCAGCGTGGAGGACACCATCGCCATTCTGCGCGGTCTGAAGGAGCGCTATGAAGTGCACCACGGTGTGCGCATCCAGGACGGTGCGATCATCGCCGCCGCCACGCTGAGCAATCGCTACATCACCGACCGCTTCCTGCCGGACAAGGCCATCGACCTTGTGGATGAAGCCGCCAGCCGCATCAAGATCGAGCTCGACTCCATGCCCACGGAGATTGACGTCATCGAACGCCAGATCATGCAGGGCGAGATGGAACGCCAAGCTCTGAAAAAAGAAAAGGATGCCGCCTCTAAATCCCGCCTCGAAAAACTCGACAAGGAGATCGCCGATCTGAAGGAAAGCTCCGCCGCTCTGAAAGCCCAGTGGTTGAAGGAGAAGGAAACCGTCGATGCCGGCCGCAAGGTTAAGGAAGAGATCGACCGCCTCCGCACCGAGCTCGAACAAGCCCAGCGCCGTGGCGACTTCGGCCGCGCGGGTGAGATTCAGTATGGCCTCATCCCCGACCTCGAAAAGAAACTCAGCGCCGCCCCTGTGGAAGCCTCGCAACCGCGTGCCGCTCATTCACTGCTGCGCGAAGAAGTGACGGAGGATGACATCGCCCGCGTCGTTGCCAACTGGACCGGCATCCCCGTTTCACGTCTTCAGGAAGGCGAGCGCTCCAAGCTCGTGAAAATGGAGGAGCGCCTCAGCCAGCGCGTCATTGGCCAGAAGGACGCCATCGCCGCCGTCAGCAATGCGGTGCGCCGTGCGCGTGCGGGCATTCAAGATGAAAACCGTCCCATCGGCAGCTTCCTCTTCCTCGGCCCCACCGGTGTCGGCAAGACCGAGCTTTGCAAAGCCCTCGCCGAATTCCTCTTTGATGACGAAAGCGCCATGACCCGCATCGACATGAGCGAGTACATGGAGAAGCACAGCGTCAGCCGCCTCATCGGCGCGCCTCCGGGATATGTCGGTTATGAAGAAGGCGGCCAGCTCAGCGAAACTGTGCGCCGCCGTCCCTACAGCGTCGTGCTGTTCGATGAAGTCGAAAAAGCGCACCCCGATGTCTTCAATGTGCTGCTGCAGGTCCTCGATGACGGCCGCATCACCGACGGCCAGGGCCGCACGGTCGATTTCAAAAACACGGTCCTCATCATGACCAGCAACATCGGCAGCAGCGCCATCCAGGACGTCACCAATCCTGAACAGCGCGACGCCCTGGTGCGCGACAGCTTGAAACAGTTCTTCCGCCCCGAGTTCCTCAACCGCATCGATGAGATCGTCATCTTCGACCGCCTCGATGCCGCGCAGCTCGACAGCATTGTGAAGATCCAGCTTCAGCGCGTCATCGACCGTCTCGCCAAGCAGAACATCCACCTCACGGTCACGGATGACACCACCCGCTATCTGGCGGATGCTGGCTTCGATCCCGTCTTCGGCGCCCGCCCCCTCAAACGCGCCATCCAGAAGCATCTCCTCGATCCGCTCTCACTCGCGGTCCTCGAAGGCGGCTTCAAAGAAGGCGACCACATCACCGCCGAGATGAAGAAGGGGAAGGTGGAGTTTGTGAAGGGGTGAGACAGCTCAACCCTCCTGCCTGCATTCCGCCTCCTTCAGCACCTTCCACAGACCTTTGTCTGTGGAAGGATGTCACATCAAGCTGCAGGCGCTCCTAGATGCCATGGATTAGCATGGCACAAGCGATCGCCGCGATTCCTAAATCCTCCAGCAGAGGCACGCTCGAAAGAGGCGCACTCTTGATTTGCCTTCCTGCCACACCCGCGGCTCCGAAGAGCATCACCACAATGGTGGCTGCATAAACGCTCCCCGGATGCCAATGCGCAAGGTAGGCAAATCCCAGCACCAGCTCGATGAACGGATAGGCATAGGCATAAGCCCTCACCCGTTTTGCAAGCAGGTCATACCTTCGAAACCGACACACGAACCCCGAAAGGTCGAAGAACTTGAACATGGAAAACATGATCAAAAAGATGCCCGTGAAGTCGTGCATCCAGCTCATCCATTGCCACGCGCCTCCGGCCATCTCCATTTGCCTGGCACTTGCAGCCAGCAGTGACAGCAAAATGCTCACCGCCAGCGGCAGATACTCGTCCAGATGTGAATCCCTGTCTTCGTGACTTGGTTGAACTGCGTGTGCCGCACTCATGCAGCATGATACGGCTCTCGCGGGCATGCCGGTTGTGTCCTACGTCCTTCGATTCATTTTTGTCCTCCTTCAACCACCTGAGCTTTATCGTCGTCGTCGCCAAAGAAATTCCGCGCCGGTTCCCAAGACTATCCCTACCACATACGCCAGCAGGTCCGGCGCATTGAAGGTGGAACCCAGAACAAGCCGCCCTGGCAGGGTGCTGCGGATTTGGTCGAGCCAGGGAGCGTGATACAACTGCGAGAATTCAATTCCCCACGCGAAGCCAAGAGCGATGAGGGCCACCCGACACGTGGATGCTCTGGGAAAGCAAAGCCCCGCTCCGAGAAAAATAGCCAACGCCCAAAGCGCATCCCCACCGTATTTGGCGAGAAACGGCGACAGAGGAAGATAGCGAGACTTCCACACCAAACCCGCGCCAAGAACCAGCATGAGCGATCCCATTTGTAAAAGCCGGTTACGCCGCATGGTTTCTGTCATGGGTCTCCATCAGCGGCATGCCTCCCGATCTTTACGAGGCTCGCTTCTTGCTCGCCCTCTTCGGCTTCTCCGGCGCCAGCGTCATCTGAGGCGTCACTTTGATGCCCATGCGCTTGTAGTAGTCCAGCATCTCTTCAGTAGCCACCCGGCTGGTTTCGAGGCCGATGCGCACCATCTCCGACATTTCCATCGGTGGAACTTCCTGAAGGCTGTTGGAGGCAAGCATGGTTCGAGGCGTGGAGATGGCATGAATAGGATGTACCTTTTCGACTAGAGGCTTTTTCCTTCGCCTCCTCCTAGTTTTCTCCGGCGCCAGCGTCATCTGCGGCGTTACCCTGATCCCCATGCGCTTGTAATAGTCGAGCATCTTTTCCGTGGCTACACGACCTGCTTCGAGCACAATTTTCGACATCTCGGACATTTCACGTGGGGGGCCCACCTGGCTGCGAATGCAATCGACTATGGTTTGAAGTTTATCCATGGACTGTGCCTACGGTTAGCGATTTGTCACACTGGTAAGGCTCATAATCCCACAATCTCTACCCCTCAGCAAGTGGCGGGTAATCCTCAAAAATCAGATCGCCTCAGGCTTGTCCTCCACAAAATCACTCGGGCACAAGCGCTTCACCTTCTTCGTCAGCGGGTTCTGATCCTTGCGGCCGTGCACATAGAGCGCGGTCCATTCCGCGAGTCGGCGGCCGAGGATGCGGCAGGCCTCTTGGGTCTCCTCTTCTCGCGGTGCCTTGGAAGCCACCGCTCCATAATGCAGTGTCATCTTTTTGCCGGAGTAATCGGTGACACCGAAGACGAGGAAACCGAAATTCATGAGCACGGTGAGGATGGACTGGCAGGCCATCTCCATGCCGCCGCCCCAGCCGCCTGCGCTGCTGAAGGCGCAGGCGATCTTGCCATCCACCTCCAGCCACTTGTCGGCCATCGTCTCGTCCCAGAAGCGCTTCATCTTCCAAGAGAGGATGCCCATGTTCGTCGGGCTTCCCACAGCGAGACCGTCACACCACACGACATCATCTGCTGTGGCCTGATCGACATGGCGCAGGCGCACCTCGGTGTCCGATACCTGGAGTGCCCCTTCCTCCACAAGCGCGGCCATCTTCGCGACATTGCCGCTGCGGGAATCATACAGGACGAGGATCTTGTTCATGGTTCTCCACGCTAGACAGCCTCTTTTCCTGAAGCAACCCGCGACTTCCCGCGTTTTGGTGTCACTCCATGAAGCCCTTCCTTATTCTCTCACTGCTCCTGCTCGGCGCTCTAGCCCACGCCGCGGACAACAAGCCGAACATCATCTTCATCCTGGCCGATGACATGGGCTATGGCGATGCCGGCTGCTTCGGGCAGAAAATGCTGACGACGCCGAACCTCGACAAGATGGCCGCCGAGGGCATGAAATTCACGCGCATGTATGCAGGCTGCACCGTCTGTGCGCCTTCGCGCTGCGTGCTCATGACGGGCCTGCACACCGGCCACTGCCGCGTGCGTGGGAATGGCGAAGGCCACATCCCGGATGAGGACCTGACTCTGCCGAAGGTGCTGAAATCGGCCGGCTACCACACCGCCTGCATCGGCAAATACGGCCTGGGAAAGCCGCTTCCTCTCGATGACCCTCAGCGCAAGGGCTTCGATGAATTCTTCGGCTACGTGGGCACCAGCCACGCGCACAATTTCTACACCAAGGCTCTTGTCCGGAACGGCAAGATCGTGAACTTGCCAAACACCGTCATCCCAGGCTCCGCCAAAGATGCGAAAGACTATTCTGACAGCGACCTCGTGGGCACCGGCGTGGCGCCGCTGGACGGTCGCAAGGCCTGGGCACCTCAGCTGCTTTCCGACGATGTGCAGCGCTATCTGGGCGAGCGTGCCAAGGAGAAAGAACCTTTCTTCCTCTACTACGCCTTCAACATCCCCCACGCCAACAACGAGGCCGGCAAAACCTCTCCTCTCGGCCATGGCATGGAATCTCCCGACTACGGCGAATACAAAGACAAGGACTGGCCCGACGCTGAGAAAGGCTTCGCCCAGTTCATGCGCTTCCTGGACAATGACGTGGGCAAAATCCTGGCCCGCCTCAAGGAACTCGGCCTCGCCGAAAACACCCTGGTCATATTTTCAAGCGACAACGGCCCGCATCAGGAGGGCGGGCACCAGAGCGACTTCTTCAACAGCAACGGCGACTTCAAGGGCATCAAGCGCGACATGACCGACGGCGGCATCCGCGAGCCTTTCATCGCCTGGTGGCCCGGCAAGGTGAAAGCCGGAGCCGTGAGCGAGCACGTCAGCGGTTTTCAAGACCTCCTCCCCACCGTGGCGGATCTCAGCCTGACGAAGCTCGAAAGCGAAACACGGATCGACGGCATTTCCTTCGCCCCCACCCTGCTCGGCAAACCGGGGCAGCGGGAGCATTCCCATCTCTACTGGGCCTTCAATGAGCAAGGGGGCAAGCTTGCCGTGCTGAAGTGGCCCTGGAAACTCATCCACCTCAATACAGGAGGCGAGCCTTCAGAAACGAAGGTCAAAAACAAAGGCAAGGCCAGGTCTCTCGAAAAACTCCTCTACAATCTGGAGTCCGACATCGGCGAGGAAAAGAATCTCGCTGCCGAAAAGCCCGAAATCGTGGCGGAGCTGGAAAAGCTCATGCAGGCCTCCTGGCGCGCGCCGTGATTGCTTAACTCTCCGCACGCCGCTGCCTTGATATCACGACGTGAGCGATGCTCGCCAAAAGAGCCGCCACCGCAAAGGTCGCTTTCAAGCCTTGGGCGATGGCATCCGGGCCTGCCGGGAGAGGCTCTGCGGCCATCGCTGTCGCCAGTGTGAACACGCTTCCCATCACAGATGCTCCGGTGATCAGGCCCAAATTACGCGAGAGATTGAGCATGCCGGAAACAAGGCCGCGTTGAGCCGGCGCCACGTTCTTCATGACGGCCGTGACGTTTGCCGTTTGAAAAAGCGCATAAGTCGCTGTGATCAGGACGATAGAAGCGACATACCCGGCGATGCCAGCCCCCTGGGGCAGGAGGGCCAGCAGCACGGAACCCGCAGTCATTCCCTTCAGGCCGGTCAAGACCGTCCACCGCGCGCCGAAGCGGTCCACCAGACGGCCGGCGGGAACTCCTGCAAGCGCCGCCACTGCAGGCCCGCATGTCATCACCACACCCACCGCAGCAGCATCCAGCCCCAGAGAGACTGCGAGGTAAAAGGGCCCGACGACCAGGGTGGACATCATTACCGTGGCAACCAATGCGCCTGCGGTCAGCCCGCTTCGCAATTCGGGTGCCAGGTGAAACACCTTCAGCGGCACGAGAGGTGACTCTGCTTTTGCTTCTGTTCGCAAAAAAGTCAGGACTCCAGCCGCCGACGCGAGCAGCAGCCCCAGATTCCCCACCCCGAAATGCCCCCGGTTTGTGGTCATAGCCAGTGCATAAGCTGAGAGCGCCACAGCCAGCCAGACATTTCCCGCCAAGTCCAAGGCGGAGAGATTCATCCGCGCCCGGGGCTGCACCCGATCGGATGGAAGGTAGTGGCCAACCAGAGCAAAGGTCAGCAGACCCAAGGGAACATTCATCAGAAAGATCGCTCTCCAACCAGCTGCCGCGATGCCCATGCCCCCCAGCGACGGCCCGAGCGCCGTGCCCAGGGCTGACATGGTGCCGATCAAGCCCATGGCCCTGCCGGTTCTCTCCTTGGGGAAAGTTTCTCCCACCAGGGCGACCGAAAGAGACATCATCATTGCTGCCCCCGCTCCCTGCAGTGCCCGGGCACCGACTAGCAAGCCGAGAGACGCAGCGGCACCTGCGAACACGGATGCCGTGGTGAAGAGGGCGACTCCCGCCATGAGCAATCTCCGGCTGCCGAAAACATCTCCCAAACGCCCCGCGCTGACACTGAGGGCGGTAACCGCGAGCAGATAGGCCAGAACAACCCACTGCGCATGCTGCACTGAAGCATGGAAGACACGAGCAAGCTCAGGCAGTGCAACGCTGGCGCTGCTGGTCCCGAGGGAGGACAGAAGCATGCCCAGCGAAAGACCTGCAAGGGCCCCGCGCTGAGAAACCTTGGGAGATGCAGCGTCCCCGGCGGCGACACTGGCAGATTGAAGATTTGTTTTCCACATGCCCGCAGCAAAGCCCTTTTGAGACATGGCGGAAGACGCACTGTATGCACTTCATTGTTGCGTTTGACGCCATGTCTCAGAGCGTTAGCGTTGCGGCATGACCACGGCGGATTTGAACCTGCTACCGACATTGAATGTGCTGCTTGAGGAAGGCAGCGTGGCACGCGCCGCACAAAGGCTGCGGCTCAGCACCTCGGCCATGAGCAGGGCGCTGGCACGGCTGCGCGAGACCACCGGAGATCCCCTGCTAGTCCGCGCCGGGCGCAGCCTGGTGCTCACTCCCCGGGCGGAGCAATTGCGCGCGCGCGTCGGCCAGGTGGTGCGGGAGGCCGAGGCCGTGCTGCGGCCTTCCCGGCCAGTCAATCTTTCTCAGCTGACGCGCACCTTCTTCCTGCGTACCAGCGAGGGCTTTGTGGAAAACTTTGGCGCTGCGCTGCTTTCCCGCATGGAAAGAGAAGCCCCACGCGCGAGGGTGTGCTTCATGTCCAAAGCCGACAAGGACAGCCGTCCGCTGCGCGAAGGGACGGTCGACCTGGAAACCGGAGTTGTGGACGAAGCGCTCGGCCCTGAGGTGCGGGCAAAGGCGCTGTTCCAGGATCGCTTTGTGGGTGTGGTGAGAAAAGGACATCCGCTGAGCAAGGTGAAGATCACCCGCTCTCTCTACACGGGAGGGCGTCATGTTTCCGTCTCGCGCAAAGGCTTTGAAAAGGGCCTCGTGGAGGCGGCCATGGATCCGCTGGGTCTGCAAAGGCAGGTGGCGGTCGTCGTGGGGGGCTTTGCCACCGCGCTCTCATTGGCTCGGGCGTCGGACCTTATCGCCACGGTGCCAGCGCTTCACACAGGTGTTCTGCGGACGGACATGCACAGCTTCAAGCTGCCTTTTCCAGCGCCTCCGTTTGTTGTGTCGCTGCTCTGGCACCCGCGGCTGGATGCCGATCCCGCGCATAGCTGGCTGCGAAACTGTGTCCGGGAGGTTTGTGCACGGGAACTGGCACACTCCTCCCGCTTTTCAGGGGCTGCATGAGGCGCCCTGCAGCGGCTGCTTTACCTGCCTGAAGGCCCCCCTCAGCATACCAAACCCACCCAGCACAAAGAGCAGCGGAAACCAGATGGAGTACAGCGCCGCGCGGGAGGCGTGCTCCAGCACGGCCTCATCCGGTGCCGCAGGATTCACGAAACAAACCTGCTCCGAACCCGGCGGATATTTCTGCTGTTTCTGCCGTGCGTTCTCCAAATGCAGCGTCGGCGCAGCCTCCACCTTCCGGATGCGCATGCCGCTGTGCTTCACTCCATTCACCTCATATTCATAGCGCACCTCGGCGCGGTGCGCGGGATCTGAGTGCGGCGTGGGGCGCTCGCTTACCACGCGGGAGGACAGAATGCGGCATGAAACCTGAAGCCATTGCCGCGTGATCTGCGCCTCTTTGTACGAGAGCCACATGCGCCACGAAAAGAAGGAACCTGCCACAATGAGGAAGACTCCCACCGTGCCAAGCCACCAGCGGCCTGATTGAGATGCAAATTGATTCTGCGACATGCGTTCGGGAAGCAGGCTTTGACTACGCTTCACGCGTGTTCCATACAGAGATGCGCACATCTCGCAAATTTCCGCATGTCTGAACCCGTCCCCGTCTCCATCCGTCCGCCACGCTGGCTTCTGAAGCCCGCAGTGGAGGGCGCTGCCGAGCTCGCGGCGGACATGGGGCTGTCCCAGCTCATGGCGCAGCTTCTGGTGCAGCGCGGCCTCAGCACCGTGGAGCTCGCGCGCGATTTCCTCGTGCCCAAGCTCGCCACCCTGGGAGATCCCACCGTGCTGCCGGAGATGAAAACCGCCGTGGAGCGCATTTTACGCGCAGTGGATGCCAAACAAAGCGTCGTTCTCTACGGCGACTACGATGTGGATGGCGTCACCTCGATGGCGCTGATGCATCTCATCCTGAAGGCCTACGGACTCTCCACGCATCTGTTCCTGCCCACTCGCATGGAGGAAGGCTACGGGCTGAGCATGGACGGCATCGCCAAATGCTACGAGCAGTTTGGCAAGCCGGACCTGTTCATCGCGCTCGACTGCGGCACGACGTCGATCAAGGAGGTGGCCAAGCTGCGCGCCGACGGTGTGGACTGCGTCATCATCGACCACCACGAGCTTTCCCCGCTTGGCCGGCCGGACTGTCTGGCGCTGGTAAATCCGAAGCTGGGCAAGGACTACCACTACTTCTGCACTGCGGGACTGGTCTTCAAGGTTTCTCATGCGCTGCTGAAGACGCGCATGCTCAGCAGCTACGACCTCAAAGAGACGCTCGATCTTGTGGCGCTCGGCACTGTGGCGGACCTTGTGCCGCTGGTCGATGAAAACCGCCTGCTGGTGCGGCGCGGGCTGGAGGCACTGGCACAGACCACGCGCCATGGCCTGAAGGCCCTGAAGCAGATCGCAGGCGTGGAAGGCCTGGTGCAGACGCATCACGTGGGATTCCGCCTGGGGCCGCGCCTCAATGCGGCGGGACGGCTCGACACCGCCGCCACGGCGCTGCAGCTTCTGCTCGCGTCAGATCCAGAAGAAGGGGAGGCACTGGCCGAACTGCTGGAAGCGCACAACAAGGACCGCCAAAACGTGGAGCAGCAGGTGCACCTGGAGGCCGAGGCCATGCTCCATTCCCTGGGCGACATGGAAAAAGTCTCCGCCATTGTGCTGGCCTCGCGCAAATGGCACCCGGGTGTGATCGGCATCGTCGCCTCCCGCATTTCACGCTTGTGCCACCGGCCGACCATTCTGGTTTCGATCGATGAAAATGGCGTCGGCAAAGGCAGCGGGCGCAGCATTCCTGGCTTCTCCCTGGTGGAGGCCATCGACATCTGCCGCGCTCACCTTCTCGGCGGTGGCGGCCATGCCATGGCCGCGGGCATTTCCGTCCATGAAGACAAGATCGACGCCTTCCGCACCGCCTTTCAGGTGGCTGCACGCGAAGCCCTGAGCAAGGAAGCCATGACCGCCGTTCTGGAGCTCGATGCCGAGGTGAAGCTGCGCGATCTCTCGCTAAGCTTTTTTGACAGCTACAAGCTGCTGGAGCCCTTTGGCCAGAAGAACCCCGAGCCGCTCTTCCTCTGCCGGAATGTGAAGCCCAAGCTGCCAGGCCGCACCATGAAGGAAAAGCACCTGCGCATTATCCTCACCCAGGAGGGCGCCTCCATGGAGGCACGCTGGTTCAATGCGCCCATCGGCAATCTCCCCCCTGCCCCGTGGGATGTGGCCATGCGCATCCAGCGCGGCTGGTTCCGTGGCACGGAGCAGTGGCAGCTCACGCTGGAGGCCGTGCGAACCTCCGCTTCCGTTCAGCGCGGGTGATAGCGGTAGTGTCCTGTCAGCGGAAACTCAAACAGGCGCCCCTCATGCTTGGGCCCCTGGCCGATGTTGTGCACGATCCACGGCTCCGCACCGCCGTCTGGCGCTGGCACCACGATGGCGATGTGCGGCAGCCTGCCTGCCACCGTGCATGTAATGAGATCTCCGGGCAGGTAATCCTCCGCTTTCTGCGTAACAGGCAGTGAAGCTCCGCGGCGCTTGAAAAAAGTCTGCAAATTCGGCACACGGCGGTGGTCGATGTTTCTGTCCGTGGTGCGCAGCCCCCATTCCTTCGGGTAGGCGGCAAAGGCTTTTTTCATGTCTTCATGCACCAGCTTCTGCAGGTCGATGCCCAGCGCACGGTAGCTGCGGATGACCTCATCCGTGCACACGCCGGTGTCAGCAGGCACATCACCATTGGGATAGTCCAGCTGCACATACGCGGGATCGTAGCGCACCCGGTGGTTCAGGCGTTCCAGCGCCGCCTGGACCAAGCGCTCGGCAAAGGATGGAGTGCTCTGCTGGGCATGGCACAGAGTGGCGCAGGCGGAAAAAAGAAAACTGCGGCGGGTCAGGTCAGTCATGCGGCACTTCGACACCCGAGATGAAGGTGCGTTGAACTTCAAGGCGGCGGTTCAGCACCAGCACGTCCGCCAGCTTTCCTTTCTCCAGGCTGCCGCAGCTTCTGGCCATGCCGGTGCGCTCCGCCGGCGTGAGGCTGGCCATGCGCACGGCATCCGCCAGCGTGGCGGAGGTGCTCTTCTTCATGTGGCGCACCATGTGATCCAGCCCCACCACCGAGCTCGCCAGCCCCTGCCCGGGGACAAAGCCCACCTTCCCATCACTCTCAAACCAGGAGCCATCCTCCTCGGTACCAAAGCGATACCTGCCCGGCGGCATGTCCAGCGCGCGGTTGCAGTCCGTCACGAGGCACAGCCTCCGCGGCCCTTTCATGCGAAAGGCAAAATCCAGCAGCTCCGGGGCGAGGTGCATGCCATCCGCAATGACCTCGGTGCTCATCTCCGCATTGGCGAGCACGAACTGCTCCATGCTCGCCTGCATGGGCGTGCCAAAGCGTGTGCGCAGGGAGGCCACGGAACTCATTGCGCACCAGAAATGGTCCACATGCCGCATGCCCGCCTTGTACGCACGCGCCATCTCCGCCCAGTTGGAGTTGGAGTGCCCGCAGGTGATCAGGCAGCGCTTCTTGCGCGCCATGCGGTAGAAATCCTCCGCTCCTGGCAGCTCAGCCGCGCAGGTGGCTATGCGCACCAGATCATCTTTGAACCACCGCGCATATTCCTCCTGCAAGGGAGCACGCCGCCCCTCGCGCGAGTGGCAGCCCACCTTGTCCTCTGCAAAATACGGCCCATACAGGTGCACCCCTGCGATGCGGGAGCCATGCTCCGGGTGCCACGCACCTTTTGCCTCCTGGCATGCGCCCAGCATTGCAAGGATCTGCTCCGGCGCCCCCGTCGTGGTGGTGGGAAAGATCGAGGTGGTGCCATGCCGCGCATGGGCCTTCAGCGCCGTCCGCACCGCCGCCACCGTGCCGTCCATGAAATCCGCCCCGGCTCCGCCGTGCACATGGATGTCGATGAATCCGGGGCTGATGTAACCGCCCTTGGCATCCACCACCACCGCATTCTTCGGCACCGCGATGCGTTTGCCCACGGCCTTGATCTTTCCACGCTCGCACAGCACCGCTCCACCTTCGATCAGACGATCAGGAAGAATCAGCGTGCCATTTTGAATGACCAGCGGCGCCGTTTTCATAGCAGCGTGAGCGGATTGACGCGTGTCTTCAGCGGCAGGCTCACCCGCTGGCCGTTGAGCCGGTGAGATTCAAACACTGCGCTGACCATCTCAATGGTTTCACGCCCCTGCAGCGCATCGATCAGCGGCGCACGATTTTCACGGATCGCGGCTATGAGATCCAGCCCGGCGGTTTCATGGCTGGCGAGTTGCGCGCCGAGATTGGGGATGGGTTCCGGCTTGTTGATGCCTGCGGTGGTGATGGGCTGCCACTGCCGCGGCTCCTTGAGCGCCGGATTGAACGGGCTCCCGGCGCAAAGATGCGCCACCGGCTCCTTGTCGATGCGGAAATCGATGATGCCCTTGGTGCCGATGATCTGCAGGCCGAAGCCCGCCTCCTTGGTTCCCGCATTTTGGATGGAGTCGAAAAACATCGGGACACCGCCGGCCAGCTCGAAACGGGCGTGCACTTCGTTGCCCGCGAGCGCACCGATGCCCTCGTCGCCCTCCTTCACATCAGCCTTGGTGATGGGTTTTCCGTCCTGCAGCACGGTGGCGCAGCAGGCCTGTGGTGCTCCGCCAAAGTAGGTGGCCAGGTTGAAGAGGTGCGTGCCGAGCACCCAGAGATCCAGCGAGCCGCCGCGGGGGTCTTCCTTGCCACGGCCGCGCATTTCCAGCACCCGGCCGATCGCATCTTCCTTGATCAGCTTCGCAATCACGGGCAGCACCGGGTGGTAGCGGTTGCGGTGCGCCACGGCGATCTTCGTTCCTGCCTTTTCCGCCGCGGCGATCACCTCGTCAGCCTCGGCCAAGCTGCGGCAGAAAGGTTTTTCGATGTAGATGCCCCGCGCACCGGATTGGATGGCCGCCAGCAGCATGTCCCGGTGCTGGTCCAGGTGACGCGGGCCTATCGCCACAATGTCCGGCTTCACTTCCTTGAGCATCGCATGGTAGTCGGCGTAGCCCTTTTCCACCCCGAGCTTTTTCAGTTCAGCCTTCAGCCCGTTCTCATCAGCATCGGCCACGGCGGCGATTTCCACTGCGGGGATTTTGAGCCACATCGTGTCGAGTCCGTGGCCGTAGTTGCCACGGCCCGTGTGGCCTATTACGGCGACGCGGAGTTTGGAGTCAGCCGCGGCAGCAAAGCTGGAAGCGGCGAAAACAGCAGGAAGGGAGGCGAGAAGATGGCGGCGGTTCATGCGGGGGACAAGAACGTCAGCCGCGGTGGCAAACACGCACTTAGATGGATTTTGCGGCTTTCCCCCGGCCCCGGGTGGTACTTTGCCGCTCTGAATTCACCTTTTGAGTTTGTTTGCGCAGAATTGTGTCTATTCATCTCCCGTGTCCGTCCCCAACCGTGCCGCGGACATCACCAACCCCATGTCAGAGACTCAAGAGCATGCCGCCAAAGACTCCGTACCGGAGTTAAAGCAGCGTATTCGAGAACTGGAGACCATGCTCCATGCCTGCCGCCTGCGCCTGCCCAATGCGCCTGCCGAGGCCGTGCGCGAACTCGCGGAAAGCGAGGAGCGCTTCGCTCTCGCCGTACGAGGCACCAGTGACGGCATCTGGGACTGGGACATCCGCACCAACAAGGTCTTCTTCTCTCCGCCCTGGAAGAGCATGATCGGCTACGCGGACGATGAGATCGCCAACGACTTCAGCACGTTCGAAAACCTCCTTCATCCCGAGGATCATGACCGGGTGATGGCCACGCTGAACGATTACCTCGAAAGCCGCATCCCCCGCTATGCCGTGGAGTTCCGCTTCCGCCACAAGGATGGCAGCTGGCGCTGGATTCTCGCCCGCGGTCGTGCGCTAAGGGATGAGCATGGCAAGCCCTACCGCATGGCGGGCTCCCACACCGACGTGACCGAGCGCAAGCGCGACGAGGAGGAGCTGCGAAAGGCCAGGCACGACGCCGAGTCCGCCAACCATGCCAAAAGCGCCTTTCTGGCCAACATGAGCCATGAAATCCGCACGCCGATGAACGGCGTCATCGGCATGAGCGAGCTGCTGCTGGAGACGAGCCTGAACGAAACCCAGCGCGAATACCTGGAAATGCTCAAGCATTCCGCCGACTCGCTGCTTGAGCTGCTCAATGACATCCTCGACTTCTCCAAAATCGAGGCCGGCAGAATGGAGCTGGACTCGCATGAGTTTGATCTCAATGAGATCGTCACCGAGGTGGCCCAGGCCATGGGAGTGCGTGCGTTTCAAAAGCGCCTCGTGCTGCTCCACCACCTGAGCCCGGAGGTTCCCGCGCGCCTCATCGGCGATGACGGCCGGCTGCGGCAGATCCTCATCAATCTGATTGGCAACGCCATCAAGTTCACGCACAAGGGCGGCGTCACCATCGAGGTCTCCGTGGAGTCCGAGACCGCAGACCTCGTCACCCTGCATTTCAAGATCAACGACACCGGCATCGGCATTGCCAATGAGATGCAGGAGAGCATTTTCGAGGCGTTCACCCAGGCGGAGACCTCCACCTCGCGGCGCTATGGCGGCACCGGCCTGGGGCTGGCCATCTGCCGGGACCTCGTTGCTCTCATGCAAGGCCGCATCTGGGTGGAGAGCCAGCCCGGCACGGGCAGCACCTTCCACTTCAACGCCGTTTTTGGGCGCACCAGCGGCATCTCGATCAAGCCCAAGTCCCCCCGCATCGAGCCGGTCGTCACCGCTCATTCATCCATGAAGGTGCTGATCGTCGAGGACGGCCACATCAATCAGCTCGTCGGTGCCCGCATGCTGGAAAAACGCGGCCACACGGTGACGCTGGCGTCCACAGGCCGGGAGTCCATTGAACTCCTCAAAAAGGAGCCGTTCGACGCCGTTCTCATGGACGTCCACATGCCCGGCATCAACGGCTATGAGGCCACCGCAAAAATTCGGCAGGGAGAGAAGGACACCGGCAGGCATGTCCCCATCATTGCCATGACGGCCAATGCCATGAAGGGCGACCGCGAGCTCTGCCTGGCCGCAGGAATGGACGACTACATTTCCAAGCCGCTGCGCTCCGCTGAACTGTTTCAGGTCGTGGAACAGTTTTCCAGGCGGAAGACGGAAGAGGAGCCTGGCCACGCCGCGGCAGATTCCGCCTCCGCGGCCGACCGCCCCCAGCCTGAAGACCCTCCATTTGATCTTGCCGAGTTTCGTGAGTCCACCGGGGATGAAAAACTCATGCGCAAGCTGGTGGCCATCTTCTCTGAAGACTCGCAAAAGTACCTGCGCAAAGCCGAGAAGGCGCTTGCCTCCGGCAAAGCCAAACCCGCCTATGAGGCCGCGCATTCCCTCAAGGGCATGCTGGGAGTTTATGCCGCCAACAAGGCGCTGAAGCTTGCCAACGAGCTGTGCGAATACACCCACGCGGAAGACCTGAAGGGCGCGCGAATGATGTATGATCAGTTGAAGAAGGAGTGCGCCCTGCTTGGAGACGCCCTCACCGCATCGTTTGACCCCGGCATCTGATTCAAAGGTACTCCGTCATGCCATCATAGCCATGCACGACGTGGATCGGGTGCCCCACTTCCTTTAGAATCTGCCGCGTCAGGTTCAGCTTGGCCTGAAGCGCAGGGTCATCGTGATCTGGATCATGATGCACCACGATCCATTTCTTGGCACCCACCAGCCTGGTCAGCGCGCAGGCCGTGGCCAGATTGGAATGTCCCCAGCCAATGCGTTTGGGATAATCTGCCGGCAGGTACTGGGCCTCGTGCACCAGGAGGTCCACGCCATCCAGGAAGGCCAGCATGGGTTCGTAGGGCACCACAAGATTGGAGTCCCGCGTCAGCTGGGTCGGAGGCCCCATGTAACCTTGCAGGAATTCATTGTCGGGCACGAAGGCCACGCTCCATCCATTGTGCGTCACCTTGAAGCCCACCGTGGCGCCGGGATGCTGGGTGAACTCGCGTGTCACAGAGACATCGCCAATCTTCACCGGCGCGTCATCCAGAAACACAAAGTTGATCTTGGCGCGCAAATCTTCGCGCTGGATGGGGAAGTAGTCGCGGTCCATCTGGCCGCACAGCAGCGACTCGATGTTTTTGCCAAAGCCGCGCTCGCCATAGACAGTGATCTCAAAACCTGGCACGTAGATCGGTGTGAAGAAGGGGAAGCCCTGAATGTGGTCCCAGTGAGTGTGCGTGATAAAAAGGTGGATGTGGCAGGGACCGCCCGCCAGAAAGGACTGCCCCGCATCCCGCAGCCCGGAGCCGGCATCAAACATGATGCGCTCTTTTCCTGTGTTGTACTCAAAGCAGGTGGTGTTGCCACCATGCTGCGCGTAGCGAGCCCCGCACACCGGAATGGAACCACGCGTGCCCCACAGCTTCACGTGCGGACGCTTGACGTCCAGCACCGGCGCGTACTGCTCCGCGGTCACGGGAAGATGATCCCGGTGCGTGATCCCCTTGGTGGAGGCGGCTTCATGAAAATACTGCTGCAGCTTTTCCAGCAGTAGCTCGGGATCAAACGGCTTGATCAGCACGTCCACCGGCCCGGTCTGCTGAATGTGCTTGAGTTCCGTGGAATAATCTTTCGCCGTGCAGACGATCACCGGCATGTGCTGCGTGGCCTGCTGAGACCGCAGGTGCCGCAGCACCTCCAGCCCGTTCATTTTCGGCATGATCAGGTCCAGCACCAGCAGGTCCGGCTTGAACTCTTCCATCTGCTCCAGGCACTCCTCCCCGTCTTCCGCCACACGCACGATGTAGCCGTGGGTTTCAAGCGCATGCGAAAGCCGCAGGGAGAGTGCGCGCACGTCTTCGGCGAGCAGGATTTTTTTGGGTGGGGTTGGAGTCGCCATGTCTAGCCTCTGAAACTCAATTACGCGCAGGAGCCGTGGTCGGGCTGGCGGGATTCGAACCCACGACCTCTTCGTCCCGAACGAAGCGCGCTACCAGACTGCGCTACAGCCCGAATCATACATTAACTCAAAGAATTTGAAGCTGATCCGGCAGGCCCCAAAAGTTCGCGGAAACACCGGCTTTGCAAGCTCCACTTTCACAAACCGTGGGCACACCCGGCAGGCGGCCCGCAGAAGTCTGGGAAGGTTGGAGCAGGCTCAGGCCCATGCCCGTCAAACGCCCGTTATTATGCGTTCCCCGTTCTTAAGGGCAAGCTGATTCGTCATTCCCACAGCTTCTGAAAACTGCCTGCCTTCAGCGCATCGGCTGCTCCGATGGCGGAATCCAAAACACCCACCGGTGCGGAGGATCAATGCCTGACGCCATCTTCAACTCCAGCATGAGCGGGTGCAGGGAACGTACCGCCGTGTCCATGACAGGCACAGCGGCGGCATTCCCCACGGTGTTGGGATTCGCCACATTGATATTACCGGCGACGACGCCCCCTGCGACGGCGGTCCCGGCAGCTCCTCCTGTGCCTTGAACCACTCCTGCCGGCGGTGTGGGCGGAGCGGTCATGAGGTTGGGGAGCTGTTCGCGCCAGGTGGAAGTCCACTGACCACTGGCGGTGTCAAACGCCCGCCATTCATACTGCGCCAGATTGTCCAGCAGCACGACCTGTGTCAGGGGATGGCTGCTGTGGCCAGGAAGCACCTGCGGATCTGGCATCTTCTGGGAGGTGAGGATGAGCTTGAGGCCTCCACCTGCCAGCGTGGCCGTTTTCAGCGTCACGATCTGCTGGGGCGCTCCATCAAAAGGCGAGCGCACGTTTTGAAACTCCAAGGTGCAGAGGTAGGAGGAGCCGTCCTGCGTGGTCTTCAGGTTCATGGCGGCACTGGCGGGAAGGTTGGAAAACAGATGCTGGCAGAAATCAATGTAGGAGTAGAGGCGGCGCTCCCGGCGCTGATGCTTTTCAATGTCGTCCGCGAGTGTGATCGTCCCCTGCGAGATGCTGTACATCGCCGTGAGCAGCATGGCCGTGATCCCCAGCACGATCACCATTTCCAGCAGGGTGAATCCCCTTCTGGAAGTGCCGGCGCGGAGTGACGTGATCATGGGGGAAAAGTTATTGGCCAGGACGAAACAGCGGGCGGAAGACCCATGTGCTGGCGGAGGCTTCCTGCTTGCTGGCGCCCTCTTTCCAAGTCGCCACGATCGCCACTTGGACCATCTCCGGGAGAGGCTGTCCGTCCTTGTTTTTCAGTTCCAGCGGAGCCACCTGCAGAGTGTAGGTGACCCCGTCTTCTTCGAGCACCTTTTCGCTCGTGGCACTGGCTGGCGCAGGCTGTTTCCATAGCAGACGGGAATGCTCCGTCAGCAGGGAGTTCATGCGATCCTGCACCATGCCTTCCTGACGTTGCAGCACCGTGGAATCCCCCACCTGCTGCACCGCCTCCACCAGCGCGACCGCAGCCAGGCTGAAGACAAAGACAGCGAGCAGCACCTCCAGCAGGGTGAAAGCCGCCGCCCTGAAGCGCAGGCCTCTGCGAAGATGTGCGGAAGAATTCATTGCAGCACCTCCTCCACGTCCACGAAACCGCCCGTCAGCGGATCCAGCGAGGCACGCACCGTGGAATTCTGCCAGTCGAGCCGAAGTCCCAGCGGCTCGCACAATCCGCCGGGAAGAATCATCAGGCGCTGCCCTGCGGCAGCCCCCCATCGGTCCGAGCCCATGCGTCTCAGCTGGAACTTGGTGCCTGCCGGAAATGCCACACGCATCCCGGCGCCACCGGCCTGGGGATTGGCGCCCGTCAGTTCCACCCCGTCCTGATCAAACACCACCATCTGGGTGATGGAGGTGGCGGAGGCCCTCTGGGCGGCCTGCATGAACAACGCCTCCACATCCTGCGACACCTTCCGCAGTTCGTTCTCCTGCGCCATCCGCTGCACCGCACCAGCACCGATGCCAATGATGAGAGCCGCGATGGCCAGCACCACGATCATCTCCAGCAGGGTGAATCCAGCGCGGCGTTGCATCGGCATGGCCGGTTACCAGTTGCCGATGTCGTCTTCGGTGTTCTCGATGCCATCAGGGCCAAAGGAGAGCACGTCATAACCGCCGACATTGTGTTTGCCGGGATTGCGATATGCGTACTTGCGCCCCCAGGGATCAATGAGCGCATCCTCTTTCACCAACTGGGTCCACCGCTTCGGCGCGGGGGCGGCGGTCGGACGTTTGTTCAATGCTTCGAGGCCCTGCTCCTGCGTCGGCGGGATGAGATTCGCGATCTTGTAGGCTACCAGCGCGCTCTGGAGCTGCTTGATCTTGGCCCCGGCGGCGACTGACTCGGCATTCTTTTCAATGCCGTTCACCATCACTGCCACGCTGCCAATGATCAGGGCGATGATGAGCAGCACGATCATCATTTCGAGGAGGGTGAATGCACGGGTGTGCAAGGGCTGGCGACGGATGTGTTTCATACGATGGGTGGTTAACGATGATTCAACTGGCTGAGAGTGGAGAAAACGATGTTCACCATCGTCCAAACAAGGCCGCCGACAAGTACGGCCATCACCAGCAGAAGGCAGGGCTGGATCAGCGCGGTCACTCGTTCAATGGTCCGCGTGAGCTGCACGTCCATGCGGCCTGCCGCTTTCCCCAGCACTTCGGACAGGTGCCCCGTGTCTTCGCCGATGCGAATGACGTCGACGGACTGTGAGCCGAGCACCTCCGTCTTGCGCATGGCGGTGCTCAGGGAAGCTCCCTCACGCACCAGTTCCTCGGCCCTGGACAGCCCCTTGCGCAGATGCAGGTTGGTCACCGCCTTGCGCACCAGTTCGAGCGCAAAGAGCAGAGGCACGCCGCCGCTCAGCAGGCTGCCCAGCGTCTCAAAATACAGCAGCTCAAAATGCGAACGCGTGATGTCCCGGATGCCAGGCAGCGTGAGCAGCAGCTTGTGCCATTCCGAAACAAAGGCGGCGGACTTCCGCAGCGCAAACAGCGCCATGAACACCACGCCCAAAAAGATGAGCAAGGCCCACCACCAGTGCTTTAGAAAATCGGAAAGCCACAGGCTCGCCTTGATCATCGCTGGCAGTTCCTTGCCCCCGCCTCCCAGCAGGCCGGCCAGCTTGGGCAGCAGGTAGGTGACCATGACGATGGCCAGTGCCGCCCCTGAAACGATGAGGAAGGCCGGGTAGATCAGCGCTCCCACCACCTTGCCGTGCAGCGTCTCCATCAAACGCAGGTGCCGTGACTGGCGGTCCATGATCTCCGGCAGCGAGCCGCTGTTTTCCCCGGCTGCGATCATGTTGCAGTACAATTCGTCAAACGAGGTCGAAATCTGCCGCAGCGCAGCGGAAAGCGGCACGCCATCGCGCACCAGTTCACGGACTTTTTTGGCCAGCGCCCCCTGACCTGAGGAGGTGCGGTTTTCCATCGCATGCAGCGCCTGCTCCACCTGCAGGCCGGAGGCCAGCAAATCGCCCATGTCTTCGGTGAAGCGAATCACGTCCGCCTTGGTGACCCGGATCTCCGCCGGCGCCGCCGCGGCCGCCTGCGCTGCTGCGGCTTTCGGGCGCTCGCCCGAAAGCGGCTGCACGGAGCGCGCCTGCCAGCCGCGCCGCGAGAGCATGCGCACCGCATCGCCGCGGTCGCTGGCTTCGAGCGAGCCCGTTTTGACGGTGCCGTCCGCGGCCAGGGCTTGATATTGAAAGGCAGGCATGACGTGGAGTCGGGTCAGGAAAGTTCATCCGTCGTCACGCGCGCGACTTCCTCCAGGGTGGTGATCCCTTCGAGCGCCTTTTTCAGTCCGTATTCACGAATGGTGGTGAAGCCCTCCTTGCGCGCCTGCGCCAGCAGCTCCGCCTCCGAGCCACGCTTGGAAACGAGCGCCTGCATGGCATTGCTCATGATGGCGAATTCATACAGCGCGATACGACCCGCATACCCCGTGCCCCGGCACTGCTGGCAGCCTCCGGGCGTGGCATGATAAAGCGTTTTGGTTTTCACCTCGGGGAAACCCAGTTTCACCAGTTCCTCACGCGTGTAGCGGGAGGGCGACTTGCAGGCGGAACACAGGCAGCGCACCAGCCGCTGGGCGATGAATGCGCGCACAGACGAACTGACCAGGAAGGGTTTCACGCCCATCTCAATCAAACGCGTGATGCCACCAAGCGCGTCATTCGTATGCAGCGTCGAGAAAACGAGGTGGCCCGTCAGCGAGGCGCGCACGGCGATCTCCGCCGTCTCCAGATCACGAATTTCCCCCACCATCACCACATTTGGATCTCCGCGCAAAATGCTGCGCAGGCCGCTGGCGAAGGTCAGGCCGATCTCGCTCTTCACCGGAATCTGCACGATGCCCGGCAGCTTGTTTTCCACCGGATCCTCAATGGTCACGATGCGGCGATGCACGCTGTTGAGCTGGGAGAGGAAGGTGTAGAGCGTGGTGGACTTGCCGGAACCCGTCGGCCCCGTCACCAGCACGATGCCGTTCGGCTTGGCCAGCAGTCCTTCGATGATCTCGCGGTGTTCTGGGTTCAGCCCCAGGCGGTCCAGGGTGAAGCGCTCCTGTCCCAGGAGACGCAGGCTGATGGACTCGCCCTCCACACTTGGAATGCAGGCCACGCGAACGTCGATCGACTGGCCGTCCGCCATCAGATTGATACGTCCGTCCTGTGGCAGGCGCTTCTCGGCGATGTCGAGCTTGCTCATCACCTTGATGCGCGCGATCACTGAGGCTTGCAGCGACTTGATGTTTTCCGGCACGGGAATTTCGTGCAAGAAACCATCGATGCGGTAACGGATGCGCAGGCTGTCCGGCTGCGGCTCCACGTGAATATCCGTGGCCTTCTGCGCCAGCGCCTCGCGAATGATCTGATTGACGAACTTCACCACGGAGGCGTCCTCGTCTTCGTCATCAATGACATTGGCCTCGTCGCGCAGGTGCCCGTCAGCATTGGCGTCTCCGCGGGCCTCAATCAGCGCATCAAACGTCTCAGCGCCAACGCCATAAAGCTGCTGAATGGCTCCCAGAAGTTCGCTGCGCGGGGTCAGGCACCATTTCACCGGCAGCAGCGAAACCCTCGCCACCGCCTGCTTGGTTGTCAGGTCAAACGGATCATGGCAGGCCAGCAGGAGTTTGCGGTTGTTCTGCTGCGCCTCTCCGCTGAATCCCAGCGGAAAGACTTGGTGGCGGACGGCAAACCGCGCCGGGATCAGCCTTTTCAGTTCTGCGGTATCCGCCGGATCTGGCTGCGGAGTTTCCACCCATTCCCACAGGAGATTCTCCGCCAGATGGCGCGTGAACTGCCGTTCGTCTACGGCACCGCTCTCTATAAGAGCCTGCACTGGAGACATTCCGCCTGTGGCCGCGTGTTCCAGGGCGGTGTGCATGTCCGCGGGGTCCACGCCAGCAGCTTGGGCGCTGGATTGTAAGAGCGTGGTCATTGAGGAAAATGGGGCAACAGAAAGCAATGATTGAACGCTGAAGGCGAACAGACGTCAAGCAACTGATACGGCAGGTGCCATTTATGATGCACCGACGCCACCCTGCCCCTCTTCTTAAGCATTCACGCCCATCCACCCCCGCGCCATCCTCCCCATCGCCTCCCCCACCCACCCGCGAACGCCAGCACCCACAAAAACTGGGAGAATTCGTACATTTTTTGTAACGAAGAAGCACTGGCGGGGTATAGAAACAGCAATGTAAGTACGCCACGAATCAAAAGTTGATCAAAATTCGACAATTTTTTGCTACCCACTTTCCCTAAATCTGTTATTCTCCGCCCACCTTGCCATGAAATTCCTCCGTCCTACCCTTGTTCTGCTGTCTGTGCTCGCGAGCTACGCTCAGGCTCAGGTGACCACCACTCCAGTGGGCTTCGTAACCATGTCCATTGCAGGCAATGGTGGAAGCGGGCAACCTGCATACACGTTTGCCTCGTTGGGGCTTGTAAATCCAACACTTCTGCAATCGACAATCACCTCCTTTGGCACCAGCACAATTACGGACAGTGCTGCAACTTGGCTGGACAATGCCTATAACAGCACCACTGCAGGTGCGCTTCCGACTCATTTTATCGAAATTTTGTCAGGATCAGCCGCAGGAAATATCATCGATATCACTGCGACATCAGCATCAAGCCAGACTTTGACGCTGAACACTAATTCCGTCAGCCTCGCATCACTCGGCGTTACGGCAGGAACTTCGTATGCAATACGTCAGCATTGGACCATCGCCAGCGTCTTTGGAACGGGCGCCTCCGTCACACTGCAAGGTGGTTCATCCACCAGTGCGGACCAGGTTCAGCTGTTTCGTGCGAATGCATTCGTAAGCTACTACTATCAGACTTCTGGACGTGGTTTGACCAACGCTTGGGTTCAGAGTGGCAATGCAAATGTTGATGCTGGCACGACGGTCATCTATCCCGATGATGGTATTCTTATCGTCCGAAACCAGAGTTCGAACGTTTCAGTCACTATTTCTGGATCCGTCAAGACTGGCCAGACGTCAATTCCCGTTAATTCAGGTTACACCCTTCTTGGCAACGTTTACGCAACTGGAATGACCCTTGGCACCTCCAATTTGTATACAGGGAATGCGTCTACTGGAGTTGCAGGAGGAAGTTCAACCTCCGCAGATCAGGTAATGTTTTGGAATGGCACGGCCTTCGTTGCGTATTACTATCAGACCAGCGGCCGCGGTCTTTTGAACACATGGGTGCAAGCGGGTAATGCGAACGTCGATGCTAGCAGCACTCCGATTCCTGCCGGTGCCGCGCTGTTTATCCAACGCAATGGCGCCGCATTTTCATGGGTAGCTCCTCAATTCCCAGCAAGTTTCAACTAAATCCGCAAGTTTGAGCCGAAAGAACAATAAAATGAAAAAAACACTGATTCTCTTGATGGCGCTTGCTGGTGCCAATATTTCAAACGCCGCCTCGGTCGCATGGAATGCTTTTAACGACACTGGCGTCATTAACACAGGCACCGTTTCTACTGCTGCAGCTCTTCCAATCGGAAGTTGGGTGCAAATTGGGTACTTCAAGACCCTGTCGGATGCTACTGTCACCGCTGATGCCGCCACGGTGGCTGGCACTGCTGCGCTTGCGGCCGACTTTTACACTTTCGGCTCGCTGCAAATCTCTGCAAATGGAACGTCTACGCCCAACTCTGGCTTGGGGGCGGCTGGACCTGGCGGCTGGCAGCAGTTGACCAATAACTTCTCTTATGCTTCGAATCCTACGTTCATCGCGGGTCACCAAGCGTATTTTTGGGTGATGAATTCCACAAATAATTCGTCCCTGAGCGCAGCTGAGGCTTCAGTAACCCAACAGGCGATTTTCACCCTGCCAAGCTGGACGTTTCCTGCCTCCGACATCTCCGGGCAGAAGAATTTTGATATCTCCGACCTCTCCAGTGCAAGCCGCAATATGCTTTTTGGCAGCTACATTTCGGGAGCTAACAATACAAACCTGACAGCTGCGGGTTTTGCTTCCACAAATAACGCTGTTCAGCTTGCCACAGTTACTGCAGCTCCTGAACCTTCTCGCGCACTCCTGCTTGGTGTTAGCTTCGGAATTTTCTTGATCCGTCGCCGCCGTCGCTAGTTCTCCTGGAATATTTCTCACCAACAAAGAGCGACTATCCCTCGGATAGTCGCTCTTTTATTTTGATTCGTGCCACTCCGCAATATCACCGAAAGTTTCGCGCTCGTTCCTATCCGCGAACCAACATGTTCGTTTCGTTTACTGAGATCAATGAGCGTTCTTTTGTTGAAAAAAGCCCCTTCCCTCACGCAGAGCCCCCTATAATGAAAAGGTAGATCAAACGTTCATCCCGTCCCAGCGGCAGTTTATTGATTCGACCCTCCGGGTTGTTTCAGTCCTTTCCTACAGCGCTTTCCGCCACAGAACCTCTTCCTCTTTGAGCAGGACGTCGGGGTGAATCTTTTCAGCGATCGCATACGCCCGGGCCTGGTCACCGTTGGCAGCTAGAAGTCCCGCGCACACCGCCCCTTCCCCCTTCGTGAAGCTCTCGGGCGAATGAATCTTGCCGAGATGCTCGGAGACTTGCGCCATGTCATGCATTCGATAAGCCTTCAAGGCCCGCATGAGTTGAAGAACGTCGTTCTTCTCATCCTCCGACCGGCCGGCTTGGCCCTCTTCCAGGGTAACTTCCACCCTTTCTCCCCGAAGCAGGCGAAGGTAATCGCGCCTCCAGGCATACCCATGATTTTCCGGCCGCAGTTCCGCCATCCGCACGGCGATCTTCATCAACTCCTCCGAATCCTTCATCTGCATGGCCATGTCCCAGCACTTCACCAACATCTCAAATTCCTGCCCATAGGCGGGATCCGCCAGCGCCTGATAAGCCTGGAGCGCGATGTCAGGCATGTTCCCATCGTTGCCCATCTGCCCCACCAAGGAGAGCACAAACGGCTCTCTCCCTGTTTTTGCTTCACGCAGCGCCAGTTCCAGGTGGGCCCGGGGTTCGCGGAAATCATCCGGTTTCAAATTCTTTGCGGCCAGCGCCCTCCACGTTTCGGCCAGCGCGTTGGACACCGGCAGCCTCTTGTCCTTTGAAATCAGGCTCATCAGTTCGCTCCAGCGCTGCTGCGCCGCCAGCCCTTGCGCGACCATGGGAAACAGCTCGGGAGATTTCATCAGTTCCTCTTCCGGCACCAGGGACATCAGCTTGTCATATTCCTTCTCCGTGGCCAGCCAGCGCCCCAGATGGGCCTTCTCCAGCTTCGTTCCTTTTTGGTAACGCGAGACCTCAGCATTGATCAGGTCATCGCGATGGGACGGATCTAGTTGCAGCAGGATCGTGACTACACCCAGTCTGTCAGTGGGCGAGATTCCAGGCTGTTTGTTGGCCAGATCCAGCAGCCTGCTGGCTTCAGCCACCGTGAGGTTCTTCTGCTGGCTGAGCACCCGCACAGCGTTCTGCCCCCACTCATTGGGCTGGCGCGCCAGGTCCCACAACCGGCGCAGCGCCGCCTCCTGGATTTCAGGAAATGTTCCCGACAGGTCTCTAATGGCGGTGCGAAAGACCACCTCCGGGTCGCCTGGAAACAGGCGGAACAGCCGGGCCCCCTCTGCATTCGCCTCTTTCGGGTGTCCCTCTGCGTTCAAAATCGTGATGCTCAGCTTGAGGGCATCAGCGCTGCTGCGGTCCTCTGCCGGCACCTTTTCCAGCGCCCGGCGTGCAGCGTCAATCTTGCCGGCCGCAAGATGGAGCCGGCAGGCCCAGATGTAATCCACTGGAAGCATCCGTCCTTTGGCCTCCAGTTTGTCGAGGATGGTGTGGAGTTCCGCAGGTTCCAGACGGGTGGCCTCGAGGTAATCCGCCACCACTCGCAAAAACTCAGGCTCCTCCCGGTCCCGGCCTTGGATATGCTGGATCCCGCTCACCGCCCCCGCCCAGTCCTTTTGGGCGATCGCCTTCCGCGCCTTCTCAAGAAAATGCGCAGAGCCACGGAAGCGCTCCAAATCAAACTTGATCACAAACAGAGAGGCGAAGCCTAGCACAACGGCGATCACCGCACACCACGCAAAAATGGCAAAGGGCGAGAGCACTCCGTGTTTCGGAGGAACCAATCCATCGTTGTGATATTCAGGCATGCCGCAGGCAGAGGTGGTGCGAAGCGTCATGCGTTCGCTCCGGCATAAACGGGGATTAGCACGCTCAAAGCAAGTCTTAAGCTGTACTTGCTTCGTTCCGCAAAATCCTCTTGCATCTGAGGCCACGGTAAGTACTTGCCTTAATGCCCACGCCAAAAACCTGCTGCATTCAGAGCCTCGCAGCGGAGTTCAAAATCTGGCTCGTGAGCCACGAATCCAGATTCCAGGTGCAACATTATTGGCACGCTTTTCTGCCTGCATTCACCTCCGCGCAGCCACCGCGCAGACGGGACGGTGGGTGCCCCCCGCGAACACCCGTCCGCGAACCTCGAGGCGGACCCCGGCTCCATGGCGAAATTCATATGGCCTTCACCGCCAGACAGGGTAATCTACGTAGTTGATGAGGCCCACGCCCCCAGTCCGACGTCACCATCAGATCCGCATTGCCGCTGGCTCGGCTTTGCTGGCCGTGCTTTGCCTGGTGACGGTGCTGTCCTTCATCATCATTTCGACCATGGGGCTTTCCATGCAGCATGCCGGCATGCAGCAGACCCGCATCGGACTGCTGCGCGCACGGCAGCTCGCCGAGATGGGTGTGGCTGTGGCGGTCAATCCCATGGTCAAACCCGGCGATCCAGCCCTCTCCGCCAGCATTTCCGCGATCGAATCTTTCAATGCCGTCGTCACCACTGAAGAATCCCGTTTGAATCTCAACCGCCTGCTCACACAGGACCGCCTGCCCGTTCTTGAGCGCATGTTCATCTCGTGGGGCCTCTCTCCCGCGAATGCTCAGGGGGTTGCCGCCAGCCTGCTGGATTGGACCGACGCGGACGACCTCAAAATCCGGCCGGACAGCGCAGAGCGCTCCGATTACGAGTTCCTCGGTTTTCGTGACCGCCCCTCCAACCGCCCGCTGGCCAGCCTGGATGAAGTGGATCTGGTGGCCCGCATCGAAGAAATTCGCCAGGTCCGCCCTGACTGGCGCTCGCTCTTCACCCTGCGCGGCAGTGGTCAGCTCGATGTGAATGAAGCATCGGCGGAAGTGCTGGCAGCGCTGACGGGTGCTTCTTTGTCCAATGCCCAGCAGCTTGTCAGCCTGCGCAATGGTCTCGACGGCCTGCCCCACACGGAGGATGACCGGGCCTTGAACAGTCTCGATGAAGTCGTCGCATTGCTGGGCATAGGCGGTCCGGGCGCGGCTCAGATTCTCCCAATGCTGACCCTGCACGGCCCCACCTTGCGCATTGAGAGCATCGGAACGGCTGGCGATGAACGCGCCGGCATCGCGGTGTCAGTTGTGCGCGATGGCGGCGGCGGTGCCCGCATTGCGGAATGGCGTGAGTTCATGCTTGAAAGGAGGCGCTCATGAGCGGCTTCCAGTTGAAACGCCAGTCCGGGCATTTCCTACGTTTTCCGGGAGAGGAAGCCTGGGAGACGTGGACCGGCGCGTCCGGTGAGCAGCTGCAGCTCACCCCAGATGCGCCCGCCACCACAGGCGGCGTGGCGGCCGTCGAAACCCTGGCTTTTGACAGCTCCCCTTTCTGGCTGCTGCTCAGCGAGGGCAGCGCCGATGCTGCGGATGCAGTCTCCCTCCGCTGGGAAAGTCTGGGACTTGCCAGCGAAGGCCAGGCAAAACCGTGGGTGCACTGGACCGTTGCAAAATCGGGCAAGCGCATGCTCATCGCCACCGTGGCCTTGAATGGCGAATCGATGCTCACGGACTGGCGTCGTCTTTCCCCGGAGTGGTTTGAGCCCAGCGCCTGCCTGCTGCCGCTGCCGCCGGATGCCATCACCGTATGGAAGGAGCTCGGACGCTTCGTGGCGGCCTTCACCCACGGCCCCAGGTTGCTGCACGTCACCACGCTGACCTCACGCAGCCTGGATGCGGACGCTGCCTTTGAACTGCGGGATCTGCATGCCGCCCTTCAGGCGCACGGCTTTGCTGAGGCCGTCCAGACCCTGCACATCTGGACCCACAGCGAGCCCGACTTCGCTCCGCAGCTGGCCTGCCTTTTTGAGGCTGCGGACATCATCAAAGACCAGCGCCCCGCTCCCGTTCTCCCCGCCCAGCCTTCCGGCATGCTTCCAGCAGAGATGGTGCACATCCGCAGGCAGAAGCAGCAGCGCCGCCAGAGGGTGCTTCTCATGGCGGCCGCAGCCATGATCTACCTCGCCTTCTTTGGCGCCTGGTGGGCCAGCCTCAGCCTGCGCGAGACCCGTTTGCTGCGTACCGAGGCCGTCCTGGCCGCCGCCCAGCCGGAGATCGACAGCGTTCGTGAAACCCAGCAGCAGTGGATGGATGTGGAGCCTGCCATCAATCCCGATCTCTATCCCGTGGAGCTGTTTCATCAGGTCGTTTCGCTCCTCCCGGATGAAGGCATCCGTTTGAAGGAGTTTCAAGTCAATGCAGAGCGCATCGTCATCAGTGGCGAGGCCGCCTCCGTCAATATGGCCACCTTGTTCAGGGACAAGCTGTTCGCCTGTGTCCCCTTGCAGCGTTACAGCTGGAACGTCCCCCAGCCTCGCATCCGTGATGAGGACAACCGTGCTGAATTTCGCGCAGAAGGAACTTTAACCGGAGGCGCCACAGGACATGAAGCCCAGTGAACGCAGGCTCCTCACGATTTTGGTCGTGCTGGCCCTGGTGGCTGGCAGCGCCATCCTTTCCCAGTTCCTGCTTCGCAAGCAGCATCTCATCGAGCGGCGGGAGGAGTCACTGGCCCTGCGCCAGCTTGAAGCGGATGGCATGCTGGCGGACAAAGATCTCTGGCATGCGCGCCAGAACTGGCTGCAGAGTACTCAGCCTTCGATGACCAGCGAGAGCCAGGCCAGCAACGAACTCCTCGACACCCTGGTGACAGCCGCCACCAAAAACGACCTTGTGGTGCAGAAGCGGGCGCTGCAGGAGCCCGTGACGCGGCCGTTCTATCGCGAAGTGGGCGTTTCTCTCACGCTGAAAGGGCAGTTGCCCGCCATGTTCCGCTGGTTGCATGAAATGCTCGAGCCCTCGAAATTCCGCGCCATTTCCGTTTTGAAAATCACTCCCGATGAAGCAGACAAATCCGCCGTGGTATGCACGGTGATATTCAGCCGGTTCTACGCACCTGCGTCCGCAGCCACCGCACCCAAGGAGGCTCCCGAATCATGAGCCTCCCTCGTCTGCTTCTGCTGCTGCTCCCCTGCGTGCGCCTCCTCGCGCAGCAGGAGCCTGACGGCTTTGCTCCTCCCGCCGCCTATCCGCTGGACCGCTATGAAGCCGGCTGGAACAAAAACCCGTTCACTCTGAAGACAGCTCCCGTCGTCGCAGCGACGGCCTCGTTTGCGGCGGATCTCGCCATCGGCTCGTTCTACGGCGCGGAGGAAGATCCCACCGTGGTCATCGTCAACACCAAGACCAATCAGCGCATCCCCCTCAAAAAAGGCGTCGTGCATTCGAGCGGCATGAAGTTGAACTCGATCAGCTATGGCAGCAGCCGGAAGGATGTGGCTGCCGACGTCACGCTCGGCCCTGAGACGGCCACTCTGCATTTCAACGACAGCTACAGCAAGCAGGTGGCTTCAGCCGAATCTGCCAGAGCCCCCGCCGCTCAGCCGCAGGGTCAGCAGCCACGCCAGCTGCCAAATGGGAATCCCGCCGCGTCAAACACACGGCCGATGGTGCCGGCTCCTCCTCTTCCCAATCAGGGAGCGGCAGGCAACCCGCCCGGCGTCCCCGCCATGCAGGGAGCCAGCGGCTCTCAGCCCCCCTTCACCCAGCCCGCGCTCTCCACGGGTCAACAACCCAGAAACGTGCCGCAGCCTGCCGCATCGGGCCAGCCCTCCGCCCCTCCTCCCGTCGTGCCTCCTCGCATTCGAGTGGTGGCCCCCGTGACCAATCAGCCAGCACTAGCCCAGTAAATTCCTGAGCGCTCCCAGCCATGAAACAGCACCTTCCTCTCTTCCTCCTCTTCATGGTTTTCCTTGGCGCGCTGCCATTTCATGCCGCTGCGCAGAGCCGCCCGCCCGTTGGCATTCCCAGCCCGCAGCCGAACCGCCCAGGCTTTCCTCCCAACCCCGTGGGCCCTCCCACACCCGGCGGCCTGGCCAATCCCGGCACCCCCGCAAACCCGGCCGCGCCTGCAGGCCCGGCTCCAGCCCCCGCAGCAGCGGACACCACCAGCCCGGCGAGTCCCACGGACACGGGCAAAAATGTCATCACCTTCGTCGCAACCCCGCTCGCGGAAGTCATCGCCGAGTATCACCGCGTCACCGGTCGCCGCGTGCTCAAGGACCGCGGCTTGGAGAACTCCACCGTCACCATCGATGTGCCGGGAAAATTCAGCGATGAGGAATACCGCATCATCATTGAAAAGGGTCTCCTCATGCATGGCTACGCCCTGGTTCCCAGCGGCGACAATTTCGACAAGCTCGTCGCCACCGAGCAGGGCACCGTTCCTTCCACCCAGAATGTGCCCATGATTCTGCGCGGCGAAGACCTTCCCGCCACCGACCAGGTCGTGACCTTTGTCATGGAGCTGAACCATCTGGGTTCCGAAGATGCCAAGGCCGCACTCCAGGACATCATTCCTCTCCATCCCTACGGCAAGATGCTGGCCGTGCCCAATGTGCACTCCCTTATCATCACCGAGGCCTCGCAGACCATTCGCGCTTACGTCGAACTCGCCAAACGCATCGACCAGCCGCCGATGGAGACGGTGCAGAAAACCATCAAAATCGAACGTGCTGAGGCGGACGAAATCGTCGAGCAGCTCGGCGTGCTGCTCGGGCTGGGCAGCAGCGGCTCCGCCCCCAGCAGAAGGCCCTCCGCTCCCAGCGGCGGTGCAGTGCCTGCCTCCATTCAGCCCTCCGCCGCGGGCGGCGGGGCCTCCCAGTCATCCTCCGTTGGCAGCACCTCCACGGACTCGGTCAAACCCGTCATGCAGGCGGTGGCGCGCACGAACAGCATCATAGTCATCGCCAGGCCCTCGGACATGATTAAAATCGAGTCCCTGGTGCGGGAGCTGGATGCCGCCCCCACCACCAATCGGTACTTCTCGCGCAAGCTCAACTACCTGGACCTCACCACCTTCCTCACCATCGCGGAGAAGGCCCTCATGCGCAATGACCTCAAAGGGCAGGACAATTCCCTGGCCTCTCAGCAGCGCAATCAGCAGACCGGAACGAATCAGAACACGAACAACCAGGGGTTCAACAACGGCTCCCTTGGCTCCAACAGTCTCGGCGGCGGTCTCGGCAGCGGGCTCAACAGCGGCCTCGGCGGCCTGGGTGGAAGCTCCTCAGGAATGCTCGGCAGCGGCTCCGGCCTCGGCCAGGGCTTCAGCGGCAGTTCCGGCTCCCTGGACCTGCAGATCACCAAGAAACCCCTCAGCATTCTCATCGCCAACACCCTGGTCATCGCGGATCCCGGCAGTTCCAAATTCCTGGCCAGCGGACCGCCCGATCAAGTCAAGGCGCTGGAAGAACTTGCCGAGGAACTCGATGTGCGCCCCCGCCAGATCCTGCTCTCCGCCATCATCGGCGAGTTCACCCTCACCGATAACTTCAATTTCGGCCTCGACTGGATTCAAAGCCTGAAGCAGGTCGGCAACGACGGCCTCGTCGGCGGTGTGCTCAACACGCAGGGCACCGCCTTTGCCAATCCCTCCAATTTGAAGGACATTGCAGGCTTCCTTGGCACCGGTGGTCCTGCCGCGCTGGGTGGCCTGACCGCCTACGGCCAGATCAACAAAAATCTCAACGTCTTCCTTCAAACACTGGAGAGCACCAAGCGCTTCCACGTCCTGCAGAAGCCCACTCTTTCCACCCTCAATCATCAGTCCGCCCGCATCTACATCGGCCAGCAGGTCGCCATTGCTGGACAGAGTTATACCAGCGGCGTGGTGGGCGGCGGCTTCACTTCCACCACGCAGTACATTCCCGTGCGCCTTCAGCTCGACATCACCCCGCACATCTTCAACGACTCCGAGATCATGCTCGAGTTCCGGCAGCAGAAAAACGACATCGCCAGCTACACCACCATCAGCGGCAACCAGGTGCCCAACATCTCCGAGCAGGGCCTGTCCAACAACCTCATCGTGGCAGACCGCGCCACCGCCATGCTCGGCGGCCTCATCACCGAGCGGGACACCAACAACAAAAGCGGCCTTCCTTTCCTCGTCCGCATTCCTCTCATCAAGTATCTCGTCGGCAGCACCAACCAGGCCAAGGAACGCCGCGAGATGATGATCTTCGTTCAGCCTCGCATTCTCTCTGACGCCGACTCCCTCCTGCTCGAGCAGGCACGCTTCGGCGACTACAGCGGCAACTTTGACGAGACAGCCGCCTTCGCCGGCATGCCTGAAAATGAAGTGCCCCGGCCGGCTGCAGTCGCAAGCCAGAAGCCCAATGATCTTCTGCCTCCCCCCATCCCTGCAGCCGCCCCCGCTGGGGCTCCTGCGGCTGAACCTAAAAAGAGCTTCTTTGGCAAAATGAAGTCCATCTTCAGCCGCAAGAAAACCTCCCAGCCCTGAGTTGGAATTCCCGTTGGTGTGGGAACGAGGATAGATCGATCCTCACGCCCGCTTCCCCCTTTGAATCGCAGTCAGTTTGCAAGTGGGGTCCATGGGAAACGTGGCCCTCTCGTGCCCTTCTTCGACGGAGGCAACGGCCCACCCAATGCCTCCCGCAGCATTGGCTGCATCGGCGCGGGGCTCATCGCTTCGAATCGTTCTCAGAACGATTAAACTTACCCGCGCAAACCGGCGTTTGCTTTTGTTCCGGCAGCCTCATCAAGGGCGGAAAGATAAGGCCCCAATGAGGGGGGATAGGGGCGACACCTGATCCACCCATCAGGAGGCACAAACAGCTTTCGCGAGACAGGGACACCTTCTATTTCAGCGCCCCGAATCTCTCATGTGCCTCGTGCCAAAACATCGGTTTTGTCCGGTGCACTTGAAAGGTCCGACCTCAACTCAAACAACCCCACGACCAAACGACTCAGACTATGAAACTGACTGCAATGCTGAAAACGCTGGGCCTCATGGCTCTGGCTTCCACTCCTGTTCTTGCCGGAACGGCGCCCGCTCCCAAAAACCCCATCGCTCCAGCTCCTGTGGACGATGATCTCGGCATCGTTGCATCCATCGGTTATGACTCCAACTACGTGTGGCGTGGCATCAATTACGGTCAGCATTGGGTCCGCGCAGGCCTCAATGGCGCCATCCTTCTCGCCGGCGGTGCCGGTGAAGACGGCGCTGGCAGCACCTCTCTCCTTTGGGATGTGAACTACGGCTCCCTCGCCGGAGACCAGGACAGCTTCTCCCCCACTCTTCCTGCGTTTGTCGGTGTTCCGACCACCTCTTCCTTCCAGCGCCTGTCCCTCGGTGCCGCTGTCTCCCATGACCTCGGTCCTGTCAGCATCAGCTTTGGCTACAGCTACATTCACAACATGGGTCTGCTCGCCAATGGCAGCGGTCTTAACTCCATTCCCGGCGTTACCGGTGGCTACGGCATGAACGACATCCAGCAGCTCACGCTGGGCGTCAGCTCCAACCTTGGTCCGGTCAACCTGTCCTCCAGCGCCAACTACGATCTCGTCAACGGCGGCTGGTACTTCGACCTCAACGCCAAGTCCACCATCGCTGTGACCGATGCCATCAGCATCGTCCCACACGCAGGCCTCGGCTACGGCATCAACTACAATGCAGGCTTCACTCAGGGTTCCCGCAACCTTATCGGTGGCGGTGGCGTCAATGGCATCTTCGGCGGCAGCGCCTACACCAAGGGCATCACTGGCTGGACCGCACTGAACGTGGGTCTGGACTTCCCGATCAAGCTCAACAGCCGCGCCACCCTCACTCCTTATGTGGCCTTCAACCTGCCCATGGGTCCCTTCCAGAATCTCGCCCGCTCCTCCACGCAGCCCTACGCTCCTGGCATCGGCGGCGGCCCGGCCACCGCTTTCCACAGCGTGGCCTACTACGGCGTGACTCTCAGCGTCCGCTTCTAACCGTTTTTTCCACGGTTCCAACCTTCCAAGGTACCTCAAACCTCCCGGCTTCAGCCGGGAGGTTTTTTGCTTTTTATCCCCTGGCGAATGATTTTCCCCATTTTCCAATCAACTAAATTTCTACAGTCAATATAATTTACCATAATCGAATATAATGTAAAAAAGGCTTTGCGGAGTCACCTCCCCGGCTACCATCGCCGCCGAACGACCCCCGTAAGGTGGACCAGAACATTTGTTTTGCGCCCATTCATGCGAGTGTCCCGACCTCAACCCAACCTAGTACCAACCTGATCAGACCATGAAATTGAATGCATTGCTGAAAACACTGGGATTCCTGGCTCTGGCCGCCACTCCTGTTGTGGCCGGTCCGTCCGCCCCCGTTAAGAACCCAGTCGCTCCCCCTCCCGCGAACGACGACCTCGGCATCACCGCCTCCCTCGGCTATGATTCCAACTACGTCTGGCGTGGCATCAACTACGGCCAGCATTGGGTCCGTGCCGGCCTCAATGGCGCTCTCCTCCTCGTCGGCGGTGCTTCCGAAGACGGTGCAGGCAGCACCTCCCTCCTCTGGAATGTGGACTACGGCTCTCTTGCCGGTGACCACGACAGCTTCTCTCCTACCCTTGCTGCCCCCCTGGCTGGTCCGGTGAAGACCACCAACTCCTTCCAGCGCCTCCAGCTCGGCGCCGCCGTCTCGCATGACTTTGGTCCTGCCAGCGTCAGCTTCGGCTACAGCTACATCCACAACATGGGCGCCCTGGCCAACGGCATGGGCCTCAACCAGTTTGGTCCCCCCATCTCCGGTGGCTACGGCATGAACGACATCCAGCAGCTCACTCTGGGCGTCAGCACCAACGGGCTGGTACTTCGACGTGAACGCCAAGTCCACCATCGCTGTGACCGATGCCATCAGCATCGTCCCACACGCTGGTCTTGGCTACGGCCTGCACTACAATGCTGGTTTCACCCAGGCTTCCCGCAACCTCATCGGTGGCGGTGGCCTCTTCGGCACCAGCGCTGCTACCAATGGCTTCAGCGGCTGGACCGCACTGAACGTTGGTCTTGATTTCCCAATCAAGCTCAACAGCCGTGCGACCCTCACCCCCTACGTCGCCTTCAACCTGCCAATGGGCCCATTCTCCAATGCAGCCCGTTCCTCCACCCAGCCGTACGTCGCTGGTTTCGGTGGCGGCCCAGCCACCGCTTTCCACAGCGTGGCCTACTACGGCGTGACCCTCAGCGTCCGCTTCTAATCCAATCGTTCTCTGAACGATTGTTTCAACCCTTCAAGGTTTTCAAAACCTCCCGGTGCAAACCGGGAGGTTTTTTTGTGTCCGCCAGTAGGACTGGGTGTGGCGTAAGCACGCCCGTCCATCAGCGCATGGCAACGCCCCAATATATCAGCCGCCCAGCGTCGGTAGGGCGGGCTGTCCAGGCTGTGTGAAAACACTCTTTTTAGAGAGGCCTGCCCGGAATGCCGGTTAAATTCTGGCATTCTGCCAAGCGATTTTGCCTTCAGTGCTGTGCTGCTTTCCTGAGCGCTTGTAATGCGCTTCAGGCTGTGTGAAAACACTCTTTTTAGAGAGGCCTGCCCGGAATGCCGGTTAAATTCTGGCATTCTGCCAAGCGATTTTGCCTTCAGTGCTGTGCTGCTTTCCTGAGCGCTTGTAATGCGCTTATCAGAGGGAGGGTGCAGGGCATTTGAGGCCCGTTGACTCCCGTCATGCCGCCTTGGGCAGCGCTCTGAGCAGTTCGCTCATCGGTTTGAGATTGAGCACGCGCCTGAGGTTGTAGGCCAGCGCGCTGAGGCTGAACTCAGCTTTCACACGCTCCAGTCCGCGGGTCAAAAAGTCGCCGTGCCCCCATTGCTTGAGCGTGCCAAACACATGCTCGACCACTTCGCGCCTGCGGGCGCTGATCGCTGATTTTCCGGCCATGCGTGCCGCTGCCCGCTCCAGCACGGCTTCATTGCGCAGACGGTGGATCTTCCTGTAGCTGCCGCCGGTGCACCGGGCCTTAAGAGGGCAGCTGCGGCAGGCCGCTGCATTGGCATAGTGCAGGACGGTCTTGCCGTGGCTGCGGCATTTGCCCCGCAGCCTGAGACGCTTGTCTCCGGGGCATTGATACTCGTCTGCCACCGCGTCGTAGGTGAAGCGCTCCTTGCCAAACACTCTGCTGCCGTCCCTGCTGCTGCGTCCGCTGGTGCTGCCCTGCGCAGGCACATAGGTGATGATGTCTGCGGCTTCACAGGCTTCGAGCTCGTCGGCCGAATGGTAGCCTTTGTCGGCGACCACTTCGAGGCTCGGCACCTTGAGTTCAGTCTTCGCGGCCTGGGCGATGGCGCCGAGCTGGCCTCGATCACAGGCCGACTGCACCACCTCTTCGGCGACGATGAGGTCATGCTTTGCATCCACGGCGACCTGCACGTTGTAGCCGATGAAGAACCCGCCGCGCTGCGTGTCGCACATCTTGCGTGCATCGGCGTCGGTGAGCGAGACTTCGGTCCGGGCGCTCTTCTGCATCTCTGCAAGCAGCGCGGCATGCTCCTGGCGGCTGGCGCGCAGTCCGGCGATCTTTTCGGCCATGGTCTCAGGCTTCCTGCCGCCGGCGGGTGGCGAAGAGGAAGGCGGCGGTGGCGGCCCCTGCTCTGCATCATGCGTGTCGAGCTCGCGCAGGTAGTCATCAATGCGCTGGTCGATGTGTTTGATCACCTCGCGCAGCTGCTCGGCGTTGAAGTGGCGGCGCCTGCCGTTGCTGGCCTTGAACTTGCTGCCGTCGATGGCCACGAGCTCCGCGCCAAAGAGCTCGAGTTTGCGGCACAGCAGGTTGAACTCGCGCAGCACGCCTTTGAACGCCTTGCGGTTGTCACGGCGGAAGTCGGCGATGGTCTTGAAGTCCGGGCGCAGGGTGCGCAGCATCCAGATGACTTCGAGGTTGCGCGCAGCCTCCGCCTCCAGGCGGCGGCTGGAGCGGATGCGGTTGAGGTAGCCGTAGAGGTAGAGCTTGAGCAGGTCGGCCGGATGGTAAGGCGGACGCCCGGTGCCCTTGGCTGTGCAGCGCTCAAAGCCCAGGGCCTTGAAGTCGAGCGACTCGGCATACGCATCGATGAAACGCACGGCGGCTTCCGCTGCGACGTAATTGTCCTCAGCCCGCCGCCGCACGTCGCCCAAATCCCTTTCGCGAAATCGCGCCTCAAGCCACGCGATCAAAAAATATCCGGCTCCGGCACCGCAGGGCCATACTGCAGGAAGTCAAAGTCCGCGCCCTGATCCGCCTGCGTCACATGCTCCACAAACAGCTTCGCATACCCGCGGTGATACCGCACCGGCGCGGGCTTCCACTCGGCGCGGCGCTTCTCCAGTTCCTCATCGCTGACATGCAGATGCAGCTTCCGGTTCGGCACATCGAGTTCAATCAAATCGCCCGTCTTCACCAGCGCCAGCGGTCCGCC
The DNA here is from genome assembly GCF_044226605.1 of Prosthecobacter sp. GTDB lineage: Bacteria > Verrucomicrobiota > Verrucomicrobiia > Verrucomicrobiales > Verrucomicrobiaceae > Prosthecobacter. The sequence continues at coordinate 429,546 of NZ_JBGAGS010000001.1, forward strand.
CACCGCGCTCTCCGGCGCGATGTGCAGCACGCACGCCCCGTAGCTCGTCCCGCTCATGCGGCAGTCGCTCAGGCGCACCATGTCACGTATGCCCTGCATGATCAGCTTCTTCGGAATCGGCAGCTGTCCCCACTCTGGCATCCCCGGCGCACCCACCGGACCCGCATTGCGCAGGATGAGCACCGTGTCCTTCGTCACATCCAGCTCCATGTCATCGATGTGCTTCTTCATCTCCGCATAGCTGTCATACACCAATGCCGGCCCGGTATGCGTGCACAGCTCCTTCGTCGCCGCCGCATGTTTGATCACCGCGCCATCCGGGCAGAGATTCCCGCGCAGAATCGCCGTGCCGCCATCCGGCTGCAGCGCCGTCGCCGGCGTGCGGATCACATCCTCATTGTGGATGATCGCATCTTCAATGTCCTCGCCCAGCGTCTTGCCCGTGATCGTCGGCACATCGGTGTGCAGCAGCTCGCGCATGCCATTTAGCAAGGCGCGCAGACCACCCGCCAGGAAGAACTCCTCCATCAAATACTTGCCCGCAGGCCGCATGTTCGCAAGCAGCGGAATCTTCCGGCTGATCTCGTCAAACTTCTCCAGCGGCAGCTTGATGCCGAGACGCCCCGCCATCGCCACCAGATGCACAATCGCATTCGTGCTGCCACCCAGCGCCATGTCCACCGCGATCGCATTCTCAAACGAGCGCTCGCTCACGATCCCCGACGGCTTGCGGTCCAGCCACACGTTCTCCACGATCTGCCGTCCCGCTGCCGCTGCGATCCGCGTATGCGCACTGTCCACCGCAGGAATCGATGACGCCCCAGGAATGCAAAGCCCCAGCGTCTCCGCCAGCGCCGTCAGCGTGCTCGCCGTGCCCATCGTCATGCAATGCCCAGGGCTGCGCGCGATGCCATCCTCGATCTCGCACCACTGCTCCCAGCTCAGATTCCCCGCACGTTTTTCATCCCAGTACTTCCACACATCACTGCCACTGCCCAGGGTGTCGCCACGCCAGTTGCCTTTGATCATCGGCCCGCACGGCATGTAGATCACGGGAATGTCCATGCTGAAGGCGCCCATCAGCAGCCCCGGCGTGGACTTGTCACAGCCCCCCAGCAAAACAGCCCCGTCGATCGGATTCGCCCGCAGCATCTCCTCCGTCTCCATCGCCAGAAAGTTGCGATGAAACATCGCCGTCGGCTTCGTCAGCATTTCGCCCGCCGACATGATCGGGATCTCCATCGGATGCCCGCCCGCCTGCAGCACCCCACGCTTCACCGCATCCGCCGTCAGCCGCAGATGCATGTGGCACGAGTTCAAATCGCTCCACGTATTCAAAACCCCGATCACCGGCTTCCCCACAATATCCTCACTCCCCCACCCAGCCTGCTTCGCCCGTGACCGATGCCCAAAGGAGCGAAGCTCATCACGGCCATACCAGCGCCAGGATCGAAGTTGCTCAGGAGTTTTGCGTGCGGGATCTATAGGGGAGGACATGAGGAGAGAAGTAACAAGATTCAGAGGGTGTAACAGGATGCCTCGGGGTTAGCGAGCTTGCAGCAGTTTCTTCACGTTTCCCTCAAATTCACGCGTGGTCACAATCTTGTCGGGATAGACCCAGACAATAAAATCATCTTCAGACGCATCCGACTGAAAGTAGATAATCCAGTCATTGCGGGCGTGAGCGAGTGCTTTCTGAATGCCAGTCACAAGGCGAGGAAATGCATGCATCGCTTCTTCACTCAATAGCACGATCGTGGTCGATCTTGCTCCTCCCCACTGAAGCGGGATGTTGTAGTCCTCACGTTCTTTGAATTCGGATGCAAATGACGTTTCGATCCGCTCTTGCAGCCACTCCAACTCAGATTCCAGGAGCTCATAATTTCCATCGGTTGGCAGCATTCCAAACGGTTCATGGGTATCAAATCGGTCAAACTCCTCCTGACTGACAACCTCCAGTCTTGTCGAAGGCATATGCCTGACCTTCTCCGCTTGAAACTCGATGTCCCAGCCAGACAGCTTTTTCCGAAACTCCGACACACCCGGCAGCTCTTGGCTGTCACGTTTTATATTGAGTCCATGAAGCTTGGGCAGGCCGCCCAAAGGCGTAAGATCAACCTTTTCCGCTTTCGTCCCGAGCCAAAGTTCTCGCAGCTCATTCAATGTCGAAAGCGGACTCAAATCCGTGATCACGCCACCATGCAAATTGGCGTGAGTGAGTCGTTTCACACCCTTCAAAGGCGCCAGTGAAACAAAACCTCCCGAGATATTCGCCAGATTCTCCAGGCTCGGAAACTTCTCCACGCCAGCAAGATCATCAACATGGGCTCCCCAGATGATGCGAAGCCCCGGCATCTCAGGAAAGCCTTCAAACGAGGAAAACGTATCGCCATGAATCTCCAGTTTGCGCAGTTTTGACAGCCTCCGAATCTTGGAGAAAACAGGCAGTTGATCCGATGAGATTTCCAAAGTTTCGAGATCAGGCAGCGCCTCCAGAACCGCCAAGTTCTTCACAGGGTTCTCCGCGATGTTCAGCTCTTTGATGGCAGGACATGCTTTGAGCGCAGACATATCCTCGATTTGATTGCGGGACAAATCGAGCCTTTTCAGTGCCTTGCAGGCATGAAGAGGCTGAATGTCTTTGATCTCATTTCTCTGAAGGATCAGCTCTGTCAGAGACCGCAGGTATTGGAAAGCATCCAGCGAACGTATCGGCCGTTTTTTCTCGTTAAGTCGTTGGAAACTGATCCACTTGGCCTTGGCAAGCCACGGACCGGCCTTTGCAGCCCACTCTTGAGGAATGACAGGGCGATAGTCCGGTTTGGCTCTCGCATCGTCACGCTCCTGCCACCCGTGGGAGTAATAGTCTTCCTCCAGTTCTCCACGCGCGTATTCCACCAGACTCTCGACTGTGTAAATCTGATCAACCGTCAGCTCAGTCGATCTTGCGTAATCGGCAAACAGTTCGTGGCTCATGGCAATGCGGGTGGCCACAAAAAGTAGGATGAACAAAATGAACTTCATGCGTCACTCGATTGTTTATAACACGCTGGAGCCAGTTCAAACATTGTGACTGTAGGCCGTGCTGCCTGCAAGCCTTCCCCGTCCGATTCCACCCAAACCGCGTCCGACATCCCTCTTGCCCTCCCTCCGTAGCTTCTGCTACAACCAGCCCCCACCCATGCGCTCGCTGCTCTCCCTCTCGCTCTGCCTTCTCACCTCCCACCTCTTCGCCGCAGGCAAGGAACTCGAAGGCGAGCGCGCCGCCGCCACCACCGTCTGCCCCACGCCCGAAGAAGCCCGCGCCAAAATGTCCGTGCCCGAAGGCTACGAAGTCCGCTGCTTCGCCCACGAGCCCATGGTGCAAAATCCCGTCGCCATGACCTGGGACCACCGCGGCCGCCTGTGGGTCGTCGAAGCCTACGAATACCCCGAAGGCACTCCTCTCCCGGTGAACCAGCGCCCCTTCGGCGGCGAAGCCAAAGACGACTTTTACCACCCCGTTCCCGAGCTTTGCAAAGGAACCCCTGTTGCCACAACGATTGCGCCCCCGCCCATCCCCCGCGACCGCGTCATCATCCTCGAAGACACCGACAATGACGGCACCGCCGACAAGCGCACCGTCTTCGTCGAAGGCCTCAATCTCGCCAGCGCCATCATCTGCGGAGACAACGGCATCTACGTCGGCCAGCAGCCGCACCTCATCCACTTCCGCGATGACAACGGCGACGACAAACCCGATGCCTGGCGCGTCATCCTCACCGGCTTCGGCCGCGAAGACACCCATGAACTCGTCAACAGCTTCACCTGGGGCCCTGACGGCTGGCTCTACATGACCCACGGCGTCTTCACCCACAGCCAGGTCCGCCGCCCCGGCCAGCCCGAAAAAGAAGGCTTCAAATTCGACGCTGGCATCGGCCGCGCACGCCCCAGTAACGGGGGCAATCCGGCAGGTGCCGCCCCCTCCTGGGAATTCGAAGTCTTCGCCGACGGCACCAGCAACCCCTGGGGCTGCGATTACGACGCCGCCGGCAACTTCTTCGTCAGCGCCTGCGTCATCGACCACTTCTTCCACATGGCCCCCGGCGGCATCTACACCCGCCAAGGCGGCGCTCCCGAGAACCCCTACGCCTACGAGCTTCTCCCCAGCATCGTAAAGCATAAACACTTCCGCGCCGCCTACGCCGGCATCCAGATCTACCAGGGCGGCCGCTACCCCGCCGACACCCACGGCCACGCCTTCATCGGCAACATCCACGACAACGCCATCCACGAAGAAGTCCTCACTCCCGTCGGCGCCACCTTCAAATGCGAGCCCCGCCGCGACTTCCTCCGCGCCAACAACGGCTGGTTCCGCCCCGTCAGCACCCAGACCGGCCCCGACGGCTTTCTCTGGATCATGGACTGGTGCGACAAATACCCCTGCTACCAAAACGCCAAGGCCAACCCCGAAGGCGTGGACCGCGAACGCGGCCGCATCTGGCGGGTGTGCTATGGCGAGACTCAGCCCGCTCCAGCAGATGTCTCCAATAAAATCACTCCAGGAGGCATCGCGTTCCCAATGTTCGCCGATCACAAATCTCCATCCCGCTGGTCACAGGCACTCGACCTCAAATCGCTCTCCACACCCGATCTCGTCAAAACCCTCGAACACCCCAACAACTGGATGCGCCGCATGGCGCGCAGGATGCTGGTGGAAAGAAACCGCTCTGACAGCGCTGGTCCCTTGCTTCAAAAACTGCTCGTCAAACTTCCTTCTCCGTCAGCCTGCAATGATGCATCGTTATTGCTCAGATCTTATGGGATGTTGACTGACGCAATTGTGCGCGCCCTGACAGCATCTTCCAATTCACAACATCGGGTCATTGCCGCAAGGCATTCCACCCCAGAGAATTTAGCGACTCAACTGCCATTGGCCAAAGATCCGGATCCGCTTGTGAGACTGACCCAGATGGCAAAGTTGAGGGTGGAGAGCACTCGTTTTTTAACCAAGCCCGGTGCCGCAGGCTTCAAAACTCCGAGCGCCATTCTCACCCAATGGATGGAGACGGCTAAGACATCCAAAGATGCAGATCAGGTGCTGGCCTTTATGATCTGGGAGGTCTTCGAGCCTGAACTAGCTGCGTTAGGTCAACATGCTCTCGACCAGCTTCTTGAAATCGCGCCATCCACCCAGCCCCTCTCCCAGGTTCTCTCACACAAATCCATGCGTCGCCTCTGCGACACCCGCAAGCCCGAGAACCTCGACCTCGCCATCGCCTTCTGCGACAAAATCTCCGCCCACGACATCCTTCTCGCCCACGCCCTCAGCGGCCTCGTCAAAGGCCAGGAAAGCGGTGTCATCAAGCCCACCCAGGACATCTCCGCCAGTCTCGCCAAATGGCGCGCCCACTCAAACACCGACGTCCGCAAGCACGCCCAGACCCTCGCCGTCCTCTGGGGCGATGAAGCCGCCCTGCAGGAAACCATCACCGCCTTGCGCGATACCGCCAAGCCCGAAAAAGACCGCGTCGCCCTGCTCCAGTCCATCGCCAAAGTGAAGTCAGACACCGTCAAAAAAGCACTGCTTCACCTGCTCTCTGAAAAAAACTCTCCCGCTCTCGCCATCGCCGCCATCCGCGCCGCTGCAGACTTCGGCACCGATGACTTCATCGCCCCGCTTCTCGCCGTAGCGCAAGCCTCCGGCTCGCCCTCCTCACCTCAAACCCGCGGCCTCCTCTACAACGCCGCCATCGAAGCCCTCAGCAGCCGCACCACCTGGACGCAGGCCATGCTCAGCGCCATCGGCGAAGGCAAAGTCACCGCCACCGGCTTCCCCGCCCCCGTCCGCCGCGCCCTCGCCACCAGCAAAGACAAAGCCATCCGCGATCACGCCTTCAGAGTCCTCGGTGCCTGGCAGGATTCCTCTGACGATGTGAAATCCCTCATCGCCCAGAAGAAACAAGCCTGCCTCACCGGCGAGCCCGATCTCGCCAATGGAAAGCTCATGTTCACCGCCACCTGCATGGTTTGCCACGAGTTCCACGGCGGCGGTCAGAAAGTCGGCCCCGACCTCATCGGCAGCGGTCGCAGCAATCTCGACGCCATCCTCGCCAACGTCATCGACCCCAACCAGATCATCGGCAACGGCTACGAAAACTTCACCGTCAGCACCAAAGACGGCCGAACCCTCGCCGGTCGCGTCGTGGAGGACACACCCGCTCACGTGAAACTCCTCAGCGCTGGCGGCGCCACCCAGATCGTCCCACGCGATCAAGTTGCGACCCTGACTAACAGCAAACAGAGCCTCATGCCCATGGGCTTTGGCAATCTCCCTGACACCGCCTTCCGCGATCTCATCTGGTATGTCCTGGCACCACCGGAAGAAGGCCCGCTCACCAAGGAGAAAAAAGACCTCCTCATCAAAGGCGTCGAAGACGCCGGCCTCACCAAACCCAAGACCAACAGCACCCGCGCCATCGACTGGGAAAGCGTCAGCCTCTGGAATCCCGCGTGGATCGTCAGCGCCCCCGACTTCGAGCGCACCCCCATGAAGCTCAGCGAGTACTACGGCAAGAAGAACGTCCTCCTCATCCACCCCTTCCCCGACAAAAAAACGCCCGCCAGTTTCGAGCGCAAATTCAAAGTCGAACCCGGCAAAACCAAACTCACCGCCACCGTCGCGGCGGATGATCGCGGCGACTGGACCGCCAAAGCCACCGTCAACGGCCAGGTCGTCAAAGAAATGACCGTGGACCACGAAAAGCCCCGCTGGAAAATCCTCGAACTCGACCTCTCCCAATACACCGGCAAGGAAATCACCGTCCGTCTCGAATCCCACGCCAACGGCTGGAACATGGAGTTCGCCTACTGGGGCTCGATCACTCTCGAGTAGCCCCCCGCGCGAGCGAATGCATGGAGTACGACAGACACTCCTGTCTGTCGGTCAGCGCTCCAATCGTCGCGTTCACGCCCTTTGCGCCAATAAAACGCTCTGACAAAATTTGGAAACGCTCCGCCTGGACTCGGTTTCCCGCCCGCATCCTCCTCATACACCATTCACATTCTGCCCAGAATTTCCCCTGTTCCAAAGCGCTGATCCATGCACTGTGCCTCCATGCGTCGCGCTCCCGCACTCCTCACCCTCCTGGCCCTTAGCCTGAGCCTTCACGCGGCTCCGCCACCCGCTGCTCCTGCGCCCGCCACACCTCCAGCAGCCACGCCAGCACCAGCTCCGGCCCCCAAGCCCGCCACCAAACCCGCCGAGCCAAAGTCCGCACCCAAATCAGAGCCCAAGACTGCCGCCACCCCGCCCGTCAAGCCTCCACCTGAAGACGCCTACGTTCAGATGGAGATGCTCACCCGCGCCATGGAAATGGTGCGCCAGAACTACGTGGATGAGTCCAAGATCACCTACGCAGAGCTCGTCGAAGGAGCACTCGAAGGCATGCTCCACCGCCTCGACCCCCACTGCGAATACATGGGCAAATCCGTTTTTGAAGACATGCAGCGCGAGCAGCGGGACACTTCCGAAGGCATCGGCATCACCATCGCTCTGCGCCAGAGCAATCTCACCATCATCACCGTTCGCGAAGACGGCCCCGCTGCCGCCGCAGGTGTTCTCTCGGGCGATCAGATCGTCCGCATCAACGATGTGCTCACCGATTCCGTCGGCATCGTGGAGGCGATGCAGCTTCTCAAAGGCAAGGCGGGCGACGAAGTAACCCTCACCGTCCACCGTCCCGGCACCAAGCAGTTTCTGGAGTTCAAAGTGAAGCACGAGACCCTGGCCGAGACCTCCCTGCATGACCCCATGCTTCTGTCTTCGAAGATGACCGGCACCTACAAGATCGGCTACGCCCGCATCTCCCAGTACAACCAGCCCACCGCGCGCGAACTCAGCAAGGCTCTCGACGATCTCGAAAAGCAGGGCATCCAGGCCTTCGTGCTCGATCTGCGCAACAACCCCGGCGGTCTCGTGGACAGCGCCGTCGCCGTCTGCGGCGAGTTCCTGCCCGAGGGCACCGTCGTCGTCACCACCGAAGGCCGCGTCGCCTCGCAGAATCCGCCTCCTTTCCGCACCCCTTCCCGCAATGGCCGCGAGCCGCGCAAGTATCCTATTGCCGTCCTCATCAATCACGGCAGCGCCAGCGCCTCAGAGATCACCGCAGGCGCTCTGCAGGATCTCAAGCGCGCCATCATCGTCGGCACCACCAGCTTCGGCAAAGGCAGCGTGCAGACCATCCTTCCCATGAAAAACGGCGCCGCCATGCGCCTCACCACCGCCAGGTACTACACCCCCAGCCACCGCACCATTCACGAAAATGGGGTCGAGCCCAACATCGTCTCCGCCCTCACCTCCGAGGAAGAACTCCGCATTGCCAAATGGCGCGCCTCCCACGGCACCGGCGAAGCCGCCGCCCTCGAACTGGCCAATCTCGGCGACAAACAGCTCGAACGCGCCGTCGACTCCCTCAAAGGCGTCCTCGTCTTCGACGCCTTCGTCGCCCCCTCCCTCGCTCCCGCCGCCAAACCCTTGGAGAAGTAAGCCCCTGCTCGGCACTTCAAAATCAGCAATCCTTGCTCATCAACGTTGTCCTCCGGAGCTCGAAGAGCGAAGGACGGATCGTCAATCGCGCACGCCCAGGGCACTCGTGTGCCAGACCGATTGACGCTTCTCGCACAATCGATTTTCGAGTTCCTTGTTGAGGCGTCAGCGCCCCGGCCCGCTACTCCAGCAATCCCCGCGCGATGATCGCATCCACCGGATTGTGGTCGTCCGTAAAAACGACCTCGGACCTCGGCACCGTTCCCGCGCGGATGTGCGTGCGGATCAGCCGCTCCTGCCATGACCCAGGCGTCACATAGCGGTCCACCAGGAGCGGGCGCAAATTATCGCGCGAGCAGAAGAGGATGATGTTCTGCGTCGCCTGCAGCCGGTAGTCCACGCCAAACGCCTCCACCGAGGTAAACACCTTCCGCAGCGTGGTCAGCATGCCGCCGGCCAGTTCAGATTTCGGCCCGTTCACCGCGGCAATGATGTTCATCACATACACACCGTGTGGCTCCAGATGGTCGGCCACCAGCTGAAAAAACTCCTGTGTCGCCAGGTGGGAGGGAATGGCATGGCGGCCGTTGTACGCATCGCCAAAAATGAGGTCCCATTTCCGGTCTCCCGCCATGCGCAAAAAGCGCCGCGCATCATCCGCATGCGCATTCACCCGCGGGTGCTCGTCCAGCTTGAAATACTTGCGCCCCACTTCGATCACCTGCGGATCGATCTCCACAACATCCACCGCCGCCTTCGGAAAATCACGCGACACATTCTCCGGCATGCCAAAAGCCCCCGCGCCGATGAACAACGCACTCTTCACTTCCGCAGGCTCCCGCAGCAGCGCCAGCTTCCAGTACTCCTGGTACGGCATGATCAGATCCCCCGTCTCCGGGTTCATCCCACCCTCCGAGGTGGAATCCAGCGCCAGCAGCCGCTGCTTGTTTGGAGAGGTGCCTTCTTCATACACGCTGATGTGATGGTACACTGACTCCTGCTCATGGATCACTCCTTTGAGTGCCGGCTTTTCAGATGTCCCGCCGATGACGCCTGCGATCAATCCTGCGATGAGCACCTGCACATGCGGCTTGGAAGGATTGCGCGCCAGAATGAACGACGCCACCGCCAGCAGCAGCAGCACGACTCCCGACCCGATAAAAATGCCGCGCACGCCAAACGTGGAGAGCAGAAAAAATCCGGAAACAAACGTGCCCACAAAGCTGCCCAGCGAACCCAGCATGCTGATCGTTCCCGCCGCCACGCCCACATGCGTGTCCTTTTGCGTGAGGCTGTAAAAGCGCACCGAGGCAGGGGAAACCGCCCCCAGCAGCACACCCGGCAGCGCAAACAGCACCAGCGAAATCATCAGCGGCCCGCTGATCACGCCATACTCGCTGAGTTTCACACTGCAGATCATATGCACTGCGGGAATGAAAAGCGTCAGCACCGCAGCGCCCGCCAGCAGCCAGCCGATCAGGTCCAGTGCCGGCCTCCGGTCCGCCAGCCTGCCTCCCAGGTAGCCGCCCACGCTGAAAGCAATGAGGATTACTCCAATCAGAGCGGTGGAAGTGTAGATCGTATTGCCAAAATTCGGCGCCAGCAGCCTGAAGGCGCTGATCTCCACCACCATCATGGCCGCCCCGGCAAAGAAGCACACCAGCCCGAGAAACAGGCGTGTTTTCCGGGCGGAGCTGTCTTCCACCACGGCAGGTGGTGCGGGTGTCTTGGGTGCAGGTCGGGACATGGGTGGGTGCAGGCGCGGTTGGGCGGTCAGTCGTTGTAAAACACGAGGCTCATGATCTTCCACCCGGCGGGCGTTTTGATGAGCGTGAAACAATCGGTGCCGAGGGTGATGTCGGTTCCCTTCGTGAGCTTCCAGCGCACGCTTGCCTGGGCGGTGCGTTCGTCGCGGAGGATCTTCATGTCCGTCGGCACCTCCGTCATCGGCACCGTCGTGGTTGCATGGCTCAGCTTCTGCCCGTGCAGAAAATCCGTGAGCCCCTGGCTCTGCGGCGCCCCCTGATGCACAAAGGAAATCCGCGCCTGCTCATGAAAGCACGCTCCATACCCGTCCATGTCCTTGGCAGACCACGTGGAAAAATAGCGCGTGAGGAATTCGCGCACGTCCGCATCCTTGCCATCCGGCGCCTCTTCTTTCGTACCACAGCTCACGAGCAGCGCCGCAGGCAGAAACAGGAGGAAGAAGCCCACGACAAACTTCGTGATCACGCGGTGCAGCGGGGCCGGTTCCAGGTTTGTCATGCAGAGTCCATCTTGGGCGCTCAGCGCCGGTTATTCCTCCACAAACGCCTCCTCGGGCACTCCGATCACGCTCAGCACCCGGTTCAAATCTTCCACGCCGTAATAGTCGATCTCGATGCGGCCTTTTTTCTCGGAATGGTGGATGCTCACGTTCGTCGTCAGGTGCTGGATCAGCTTCTGCTCCACCGCCTGAATGGCGCGCATCAGGTCGGTCTCCGTCGGCTTCGGCGGCGGTGGCGGCGGCGGATGCAGGATGGCATCCACTGCTTTCTCCGTGGCACGCACCGTGAGGCTCTTCGCCACGATCTGCTGCGCTAGGCGCTCCTGCTCCTCGTGCTTCTTCAGCATCAGCAGCACCTTCGCATGCCCGGTGGAAATTTTCGTTGCCACCAGCATGTCGCGGATGCCGGTCGGCAGTTCCAGCAGGCGCATCGTGTTCGCCACCGTCGCGCGGTTCTTGCCCACACGCTGTGCGATGTCTTCCTGCCGCATCTGGAAATCTTTCGCCAGGCGCGAGTAGGCCTGCGCTTCTTCGATCGGGTTCAGCCCCTCGCGCTGCAGGTTTTCGATCAGCGCCATCTCCAGCACGTCCTTGTCGCTGGCTTCCCGCACGATCACCGGAACCTCTTTCAGCCCCAGCTCACGCGAGGCACGGAAACGTCGCTCACCGGCGATCAGTTCCAGCTTCCCGTCCACCCGGCGCACGATCAGCGGCTGGATGATCCCGTGCTCGCGGATCGACTCCATCAGCTCGGTCAGCATCTCCGGCTGGAATTCCTTTCGCGGCTGCAGCGGGCTCGGGACGATCTGGTCCAGCGTCACACGGTTCACCACATCTCCTGGCGCAGGCTGGGCCAAAGCAGGCAGACGCGACACTCCCGACACCGCGGGAGATGCCGAGATGAGTGCGCCGAGACCTTTGCCGAGTACCGCTTTTGCCATAGGGAGGGCGAGACTAGGGAGCACTCGGGACCTTGCAATCCAGAATCGTTGCGAATCTGCACCACCCCCATACCAACACTTTACCAATGTCAAATATCGTTCCATCTGATGGCTATGAAAAGCATGACAGGATTTGGCCGTGGTGAAGCCCAGCGCTCAGGTGTCACCTGGAGCGTGGAGTGCAGCTCCGTGAACCGCAAGCAGCTCGAAGTCGCCGTGAATCTCCCACGCGAGCTCTCCGAACTCGAAAACGCCATCCGCTCTGACGTCTCCGCCGCCGTCTCCCGTGGCCGCGTCAATGTCGCCGTGCGAAAGGAGTCCGGGTCCACCACCGCCGAGGCCATCCGGGTCGACCAGCTCCTCGCAGAGCAGTACTTTCACGCCATGCACGCACTGGCGCTGAAGCTGGAAATTCCCCCGGAGATTTCCCTCACGGACATCACCCGCATGCCCGGCGTCATCTCCCAGGCGCAGACCGAGATCGCCACTGAAGACGCCTGGCCACCCATCCAGGAGGCCCTCGCCGCCGCACTCAAGCAGCTCAACTCCATGCGCTCCGCCGAAGGCGTCAGTCTTCGCAAAGACATCGAGACCCGCCTGGCCCTCATCGTCTCTATCCTCGACTCCATCCGCGCCAAAGCCGCCACCGTCCCCGAGCACCAGCGCAAAGTCCTCCGCCAGCGCCTGGAGGATGCCGGCCTGCCCCTGCCGCTGGACGACGAACGCCTCGTCAAAGAAATCGCCCTCTTCGCCGACCGCACGGACATCTCCGAAGAGCTCACCCGCGCCGCCAGCCACGTGCAGCAGTTCCGCGCCTACCTCGAAAGCGGCGCCCCCGCCGGCCGCAGTCTCGACTTCCTCCTCCAGGAATTCTTCCGCGAATTCAACACCATGGGCTCCAAGTGCAACAACGCCGAGATCGCCCACCACGTCGTCACCGCCAAAACCGAGTTGGAAAAGATCCGCGAGCAGGTGCAGAACGCGGAGTGAGCCCCAAAGGCGCCAATCGCAAGCCATCGTGCCGCACCTGGCTGGCCCCCTTTCCGAAGCCTTACCCTTGTTTATTCACGGTGAGCGTAAACCGAGTGACGTTGGAGTCAGATCGCGCGAAGACACCTGCTTTTACCTGCACTTCCTTTCGGTTTCTGACAAACTTCATATGGGGGGCACCATCGTAAAAAAACTGAAACTTCGTCGTCTTTCGGTCGTCATTGGACACAAATCCAAATTCGTTGTCCTTGGCTTTGGCACAGTCTGAATCGGGAAACTCCGCGAGGATGATTTGTTTAAGTTGATCCGCAGATATTTCGAGAGGCGTTTTTCCGAGCTGTCGATTGCCAATCCAGATTTCCACCCCCTCTTCATCAGAGGTTTGAAACTTCATAATTCGACCTTGGGCTGTGCTGATTCTGAAGAGCCCCGCCCCCAATACACCGGCACATGCGGCACCCGCCACGAGGAACAACAATCGGCGCAGGTTCATAAGCGGGTGTTTGTAAGTTTCATGAACTCTTCGCACCAAGAGTGACATTCGTTTTGAGAAGCTTGGCATCACACGAGCCGAAGAGACCTGCTTTCATTAATGAAAGTACACCCAAAAGTGCGCCAATATTCAAGCCCATTTTGAGCTCCGGTTCTTGCCCCACCACCAACGTCGCCCCCTAGCTCCCCCCCGGCTTCGGCAGCCCCTTCTCCACCGACTTCGGCTCCTCCGGCTTTGGCTGCACCGTTCCATCTTCCGGCAGCCACGCCTCCGGAGCGTCGGCCTTCACCATCACCTCCCGCAGCGTCACCCGCGCGCCATCACGCAGCTTGCTCTCCTCCGCCGCGGCCATGAAGGCGTAGATCTCCAGCGTCTGCTTTGGGGAGACCGGCGGCTGCTTGCTCTGAAAAAACTTCACAATCTCCCTCAGCATCGGCGTGTAATCGCCGTCCGATTTCTGCTCAGTGACCTGCTTGTCGCCAAAGCGGATCAGCTTGTAAGCCATCGCCCCTTCGTGAATGGCCTCCAGAGTCCCCATGCGCCCGCCCGTCCACAATCCCGTCACCACAGACGCGGATGCCGTCGTGGTGCGCGCGACAGACACGCACCCGGTTCCCATGACAGTAAAGAGCGCCTCCGTCGGATGGATGCCATAGAAAAAAAGGTCCGGATGGTGCGGCAGCACATGCGCCGGGCCGTACGAGATGGCGCTCCGCGCCGGCGTCTGCTCCGCATTCGCCACTTCCAGCACACCCGGGTACCAGCGCACCGCCGAGGCGCTGAACACCGGCACCTGCGCCGCCGCCGCCAGCTTGTAAATCTCCACCGCATCCCTCAGCGAGGCCGCCACCGGCTTGTCCATAAACACCGGCTTCCCCGCCGCGATGATCTCCTTCATCTGCTCCAGCCGCGGGCGCCCTTCCAGGCTCAGCAGCAGCACCGCATCCACATCCTTGCACGCCTCCGCCACACTCCCCACGATCCTCACGCCAAACTTGTCCCTCACCGTGGCCGTAAATCCTTCGATCCGCGTCTTGCTCTCCTCGATGTCCGGGCTCCCGCCGGGAAAAGCCGCCACCACCCGCGCTCCCGGGATGTGGTTCGGGTTCGCCGGGTCGTTCAGCCGCAGCGTGAACTGCTCCGAGTGCGAAGTGTCCAGGCCGATGATGCCAATGCGGAGGTCGTCTGCCATGAGAGGTGTGCTGAGCAGCGCCGCCACGCATCCCATGCACAGGATGAATAGATCACGGAGACGGCGGGTCGGTCGCATGGGGTAAAATGCAGGCTTGCTCGTAAAAGCGCAACTGTTGAGTCGCTTGACCGTCACGCATGCCCCGCTAGGCTCGCATCCATGGAAACCGTCAGAATTGGCATCGTTGGGCTTGGAAACATGGGCAAGGCACACCTTGCAAACATTCGCGCAGGGAAGATCCCCGGCCTGCGCGTCACCGCTCTCTGCGAGAGCGTCGGCACCCTGCCGAACCTCATCGAAGGCGAAAAAGCGTTCACGGACGTCAATGCCATGATCCGCAGTGGTCACATCGATGCCATCCTCATCTGTACCCCCCACTTCAGCCACACCACCATCGGCATCGAGGCCCTCAAGTCCGGACTCCATGTCCTCGTGGAAAAGCCCATCTCCGTTCACAAGGCCGACTGCGAGCGCCTCATCGCCGCCCACACCGACAAGAGCAAGATCTTCGCCGCCATGTTCAACATGCGCACCAACGCCTGCTTCAAGAAGGTCAAGGACCTCATCGACAGCGGCGAGATCGGCGCCGTGCGCCGCGTCCACTGGGAAGTCACGAACTGGTTCCGCACCAATTACTACTACGCCACCGGCGGCTGGCGCGGCACCTGGAAGGGTGAAGGCGGCGGCGTCCTCATGAACCAGTGCCCGCACAATCTCGATCTCTTCCAGTGGCTCTTCGGCATGCCCCAGAAAGTGCGCGGCTTCTGCCAGTTCGGCCGCTTCCATGAGATCGAAGTCGAAGACGACGTCACCGCCGTCATGCAGTATGACAACGGCACCACCGCCACCTTCGTCACCAGCACTGGCGAAGCCCCCGGCATCAACAAGCTCGAAATCTCCGCCGAGCAGGGCCGCCTCACCGTCACCGACGGCACCCGCATCCACTTCCAGCGCAACCGCCAGCAGATGAGCAAGTTCTGCATGGAAGCCGAAGCCGCCTTCGCCATGCCCGAAAGCTGGCACATGGACATCCACGTCGATCAGGCCGGTGGCCAGCACGTCGAGATCCTGCAAAACTTCACCAACGCCATCCTCAAGGGAGAAAAACTCCTCTCCCCCGCCGAAGAAGGCATCCGCAGTGTCGAACTCGCCAACGCCATCCTCCTCTCAACCTGGCAGGACAAGACCATCGAGCTCCCCATGTCCTCCGCCGACTACGAGCGCCTCCTCATCGAGAAGGGCGAGAAATCCACCTTCCAAAAAACCAAAGTCGTCGCCAAGGCCACCGCCGACGACTTCGCCAAAAGCTTCCGCTAATCCAGTCGGACAGCGCTCATTCAAAATCAAAACGCCGCCCGGGAAACCGTGCGGCGTTTTTTGCACCCTCTTCCTTCCGCATGCATCGCCAGCCCGTGGAGGATGGCCGTCCCGGCTGTCAGGGGGAGACAGTGCCTCCGGCCTGTCCATCCATTCCACCGACTCCCCTCCTGCCAGCGCAAACAGGCCCAAGAGTCTCTGCTACTCTCGACAACGCACACCACAATCCGCCATCGTCAAACTCCTCTAAAGTCATTCAGAAGCCCGTAGGGCTGTAACAATCGTAGCCGTGGGCGCAAGCCCACGGAAGCGCATCACACATCGTGCCTAAATTCCTGGAAACGCGTAGCGGTGACACAAAACGTCTTTCGCCTCCGGCCCGTCCTCTTCGAGCCATGGCCTGCTTACATTCCGCCTCGCCTTCGAGGACGCATCCTGCTCGAAACTGGGTAGATCAAGCTCGCCAGTTTCCCGCCAAGAAGGCAAGGTGTGCTTCAAAACACTCCCCCATGCGCCTCCTTATTCTCCTTCTGGCTTTCCAAAGCCTCGCCGCCGCTGATCTCGTCACGGAGGGCTGGCATCATCGGGTATGGGCGGTCTATCCGGTGGAGAAGGTAAAGGCGGATGAGGAACTGCCCGTCACGCCCGTCGCCGCAGCGGTGACGATGAGTGCGGCACGCGGAGAGCGGGAGCCGTTTGTGGCCGTGCTGCGACCCTCGGTGCCGCTGCGGGAGGTGAGCGTTGTGGCGGGCATGTTGAAGCATGCCGATGGCAGCGTCATCCCTGCTTCAAACGTCACGGCCCAGCGGCTGGGCTACGTTTTCATCGACGAGCCAAGCGGCACGCGGATCAAGCAGCCGATGCCTTATCCGGTGGGCGTGGGGCAGTTTCCGGATCCCTTGCTGGCCAATCGCGGCGAGGTGCGGCCCGGGCACAATCTGCAGTTTCTGATCACGGTGCAGGTACCGCGGGATGCGCATCCGGGGCGCTACGAAGGCACGGTGAAGCTGGTGTTTCGCAAGGAGACATGGATGAAGCCCGATCTCGCGCCGGAGGACACGATCCGCGTGGTTTTGAACGTGCGGCGCTTCGCTTTGCCGGAGCGTTCGCCACTGCTGAACACGAGTTATGCAAATCTGCGCGAGCTCCCTGAGGCGCAGCGCACTCCGGAGCGTCTGGCAGAGATGCAGCGCGGTTTCATCGAGCACCGGCAGACGCCGGAGCCGCTGGTGCCTTCCCCCAAACTGAAGATTGGCAAGGACGGCGCGCTCACGGTTGATAGCGCCGCGTGGGAGCAGGCGGTGGAGGCTCTGTTTCAAAACGGCGGCACGCATGTGTTTGTGCCCGTATGGGGTTTTTATCCCGAACCGGCCCTGGCGCAGGGGATGTACTTCCTGCAT
The DNA here is from genome assembly GCF_044226605.1 of Prosthecobacter sp. Taxonomy (GTDB): domain Bacteria; phylum Verrucomicrobiota; class Verrucomicrobiia; order Verrucomicrobiales; family Verrucomicrobiaceae; genus Prosthecobacter. Next base: position 446,672 of record NZ_JBGAGS010000001.1, read on the forward strand.
CACTTTCCGGCGGTGACCAATCAGAAGTGGCTGGGCGCGGTGATCTGCAAGCCGGACAAAACGCTGACGCCGGAGTTCACCACGCTCTTTGGCAGCTACCTGAAGCACATGCATGGCGTGTTGAAGCATCGCGGCTGGCTGGACCGCGCCTTCATCGCCACAATGGACGAGCCCTACACCTACCACACGGGTGATCGCGCCCAGGACATCCCGGCCAACAACTACGAGGTGGTACGCAACTACGTTCACTTTGTGCGGGAGGTCGCTCCCGGCCTGCGCACATTCTGCACGGCTGATCCCGTGGAGGGGCTCATCGGCCACATCGACCACTGGTGCCTGCGAAATCTCGATCACGCCGCAGCGGCCAGGGAACGTGCCGAGAAGCACGGCGAGATCGTCACTTTTTGCGACAACTACCGCAGCTTCATCGACTACCCGGCCATCAGTGCCCGCAGCTTCGGCTGGCTGGCCTGGCAGATCGGAGCCCGCGGCTGGCTGACTTATGAGACACTCGGCAGTTACCGCACCGCATGGGAGGCTCCGGTGCTGGTGTATGCACAGTTCAATGGAGCGACGGTCTGGGGCATGGGGCAGATGTTCTACCCCGATCCGCTCAGCGGTGCGCCACTGGCCAGCCTGCGCTGGGAGCTCATGCGCGAAGGCTGCGACGACTACGAGTACCTGTGGCTGCTTCGGGAGGCCTTGAAGGCCCGGCCAAATGCCGAAGCCCAGCAACTTCTCCACACCGCCGCCGCCCAAATCGTGCGCGGCGGAGGCGATGCGGAAACGATGGCTCAAACGCAAACCCAAAACGCGACAAGCAACTCCACGGCGCATGAATGGCGTGGGAAGATCGCGGATTGGATCGAAAAACTCACGCCGTGAGGATGGCACGGTTATAGGCACGCTCGGTGTCCCTTCTCGCCACGTCCGCTCCCGCTAGCAGCCCGCGTCGAATTTGGCACACCCGCCCGCAAACCCCGCACACTCATTCCTTTGCAACCTCGGAATAAATGATAACGTACTTCGTCTTACCACAAAGCACACATGCTCACCCGCCTCACAGCCTTGATCCTCACCCTCTGCATCGGCCTGCCGATGTGCTGGTGCTGCATCGCGGCCCCGCAGCAGGAAAAGGTGGCAAGCTGTTGTGCTAAAAAGCATCACGCCGCCTCCGAGCATGCTCCGTCCCATTCCAGGGAGCCAAGCTGCCCCTGCGCCAAACACGAGGACTCGCGCGATGTCGCCTCCACCTTCGTAAAAACCCCCGCCCCTTCCCTGCAGCTCCTCACCGACCTCGTCTGGGTTGCGCCATCGGCGGCTGCCTCGGCTCCATCCATTTCCACCTGCACCACCGCGTCCCGTCACGACCATGGGCCGCCCCTGCACGCACCGCCGCTTTACGCGCGGCACTGCGCCCTGCTCATTTGAAGCCACGCGCCAAGCGTCTGGAAGCCAGACGCTCCGGGCAGTGATTCGCTTTTCCTGCGGCACCGATTGACGCCGCCACCCAGACCGCCTGCCCGGCCGTCTGGCCTCACCGCCAGTTCAACTGCCACTCGATGGCACCCCCGGCACGCGCATGCCTGCGCCGCAGCCGGAATCCTCCAAGCAGGCACAAGCAACGAAACAGCAACACAAACACAGTACATCCAATACCATGAAAACCATCCTCACCCTCATCGCCGCAGCCTCCGTCGCCGCCCTTTCCACCAGCGCTTTCTCCGCTGAAAAGTGCGCCAACTGCGCTGCCTGCTGCAAGGCAGCCACAAAGACCTGCACCAAGGACTGCTGCAAGGGCAAGTAATCTGCCCCCGGCCAGCAACGCCGCCACCCGGTATCGGGTGGCGGCTTTTTTTGGCATGCAGCGCGGGGAGAATGCAGAGCACCCCATTCTCCGCATCGCATCTGCCTCGCAGCCAAACCATGACCGTCACCGCTGCATTGAAAGACCCGCCGGAAAGGTGCCCGCATGGGCAAAGGACTACCTTTCCGCTGCTTCTTTGAGTGCTTTGACCGACGGTGCCCCCTTGAGCTTCTCCAGCTCCGCAGCCACGATCTGAGCCCTCCGCGCCGCCTCCACCCGGTCCTTGGCTTTCGCCTGCACCATGGCCAGCTGCGCCTCCCGCAGCTTTTGAGCCACTGCGGAAGCCGGACTTTTATCTGCTCCGGTCATTTTCCAGTCCTCGGCAAAGGAGTTCACCATCCTCGCCAGTTCGCTGTCGTTCTGCTCCAGTCTCTCCATCACCTGCAGGATCTCATCCGCCGTCGCCTCGGCGCCCATCGCACTGCCGCCACCGCTCCTGGATGAGGGCCAGAAAAGCAGCGCCAGAAGACCCACGAGCACCACCGCCACCACCCCCACCGTCAGCATCAGTTGCTGCTGCTGCGTCATCGGCGCCGCAGGTTTCTTGGCAGGAACCGCGGGCTTCGCTCTTTGCGCCGGCGCCTGCGCCGGCACCGCCGGCTTGTTGGGTACTGCACTCGCAGCTTTCTTGGCTCCGAGACCAATGCCCAGATCAATCGCCATGGGATTCCCTCCGCTCTCTCCACCCTCTGCCGCCTGCTTCATTGCCACATTGATGTGCGCACGAAACTCGCCCGCGTCCTGATACCGTTTCTCCGGATCGGGGTCGATGGCTTTGGCGATGATGGCGTCCCAGCGCGTCGAGACCTTGGTAAACTCCGTCACCGACTTCCGCGGCTCCTGCGGCACCGTCCCCGTCAGCATCTCATACAGCACCACACCGGCGGCGTAGATGTCCACCCGGTGGTCCACCACACTGCCGCCACGGATCTCAGGCGCCGCGTAGTCCGGCGTGCCAAAGGGGTTCTCTTCCTCCACCTCACCCGTGTTTGGCCGCGCCAGCCCGAAGTCCGCCACCTTCACATGGTCCGCATCATTCACCATGATGTTCCCCGGCTTGATGTCGCGGTGAATGATCTGGTGCTCATGCGCAAACGTCAGCGCCTCGCACAGCTGCATCGCCAGGTTCGTCGCCTTGCGCAGCGAAAGACTCCCTTTGTGAATCATGTCATGCAGCGACTTCCCCTCGATCCACTCCATCACCAGATACAAATGCCCGCCTGCCGTGATGCCAAAGTCATACACGCCCACGATGTTCGTATGGTTCAGCTTCGCCATCGCCCGCGCCTCCACCTTGAAGCGGTCCGCAAACTCCTTCTCTCTGCCAAACTCCGGCGGCAGAATCTTCACTGCCACCCGCCGGTCCAGGCTCTCCTGATACGCTTTGTACACCGCCCCCATGCCGCCGCATGCCGCCAGTTTCTCAAATTGAAACTGCGGCAGGTAGGCGTTCATCGCCTCGATGCTTGGGACGTCAAACGAAGGCGCTTCACTGGAGATGGATGCTTCAGGCATGCCCCCTATTACCGTCCCTTTTCCCACGCCGCGAGAAAAAAACCTTAGCGAACCATCTTGAAATCAAACGCTTACTTCACCGGCTGAGCCGCCATGTCCGGAACAGCGCCGGCGTTCCCCTCAGGAGCGGCGGCCGTTTCCTTCAGCGCCTTGAGTGACGGAGCAGCCTTCAGTTTCGCCAGCCCTGCAGCCACCGCTTCAGCACGCTTCGCCGCATCCACCTTGCCGGCGGCCCTGAGTTCGCTCGCCTTCTGCAAAACCAGGTCACACTGCGCAGCGCGCATCTTATGCGCAGCATCCTTCGCCTGCGACTCGATCACATCGACCTGCGCCTGATACGCCTTGCGCAAAGTTTTCAGCACAGGCGGCCACGCCGCTTCCTGCGCATTCCCCGCCTCACGATTCGCCACATGGGAGATCTCGCTGAGAATGAAATCACGCTGCTCCGGCGTCGTGCCAGTCAGGCCCCGCTGCAGCGCCGGAATGTATTTCCCCGCCAGTTCCTTCAGTTCCGGCTCCGTGTCGATCTCCTCATTGGCCCCCCATTCACTGCCAAAATCATTCACCAGCTTCGCCAGCTCCGGATCCCTCTCCTCCAGCCGCAGGATCGCTTCTGCCGGTGTCTCCGGCGGCGGCGGCGTGACCGGCGCAGGCATCACCACCACCTCGGGGGCGGGCGTTGCCTTGGCCATCGGCCCGGTCGTCGGCTCATTCCCTGGTGCTGTGGCTGGCGCAGGCGCATTCGCAGGTGCATTCGATGGCGCAGGCCCCGTCGCAGGTGCCTCTGCCGTCATGTTTTTAGCCGGTGTCTCAGGTTGCGGCGGCTTCGTCTCCGGCTCCACCGTCGGCGGCACCACAACCACTTCATTCTTCTTTGCAGTCTCCTCGCCTTTCTTCGTCTCCGGCTGCTTTTCCGGCGCTTCAGCAGCGTGCTCGGCACTCGCCCGGCCCTTCTTCACGACCACGTCCTGAACCGGGGCAGGCACAGACCTGAACATACCGCTCAGCACAAAGCCGATCACGATCACCGCCGCCCCCACCAGCACCAGATGCAGCGGCTTGATTCCCGCCGCTGCTTTCGGCGCATCCTCCACCACTGCCACCACGCTCACCGCCTGGGACGCCTGGTTGATCAGCATCGCAATGTGGGCACGGAACTCCCCCACCTCTTGAAAGCGCTGCGCCGGGTCCGCATGCATCGCCTTGCCAATCAGTTCATCCCACCGCGCGGACAAAGGCGCATACTCCTGCACCGATCTCCGCGGCTGCTGCGGCACGCGTCCCGTCAGCATCTCATAAAGCACTACCCCTGCGGCAAAGATGTCCGCGCGCTGGTCCACCGCTCCTTTTCCCAGGATCTCCGGCGCCGCATAATCTGGCGTCCCATACGGATTCTCCTCTGCCTCCCCCGTGATCGGTCGCGCCAGGCCAAAGTCCGCCACCTTCACCTGCTCATCCTCGTTGATCATGATGTTCCCGGGCTTGATGTCCCGGTGCAGGATCTTGTGCTGATGCGCAAACGCCAGCGCATCACACAGCTGCATCGCCAGGTTCGCCGCCTTTCTCACCGGCACGCTCCCCTTCTGGATCAGCGTGTGCAGCGTCTGCCCCTCCACCCATTCCATCACCAGATACAGGTGCCCTTCCTTCGTGATGCCGAAGTCGTACACCGCCACGATGTGAGTGTGGTTCAGCTTCGCCATCGCCCGCGCTTCAGACTTGAAGCGCTCCGCAAAGTCCGCCTGCATCCCAAACTCCGGCGGCAGGATTTTGATCGCCACCGGCCGGTCCAGGCTCTCCTGCTTCGCTTTATACACCGCCCCCATTCCCCCATAAGCCGCCAGCTTCTCAAACGCATACTGCGGCAGCAACGCAGCCATCTCCTCAACGCTTGGAACGTCGAACGGCGGCTGTTGCTGGCTGGTGGAATCCTCGGACATGGGAAAAAGCGGCGGACTGTGACAGATACGCGGGTCAACGGCGAGTAAAATCAGCCTTACCGAGCGCCACATCCACGGGGAGTCATCCGCCCACCCACGGCGCAAAAAGAGACACCGCACGAAAAGCGTCAGCTCATTGTGCCTCAGTGTAATACTTTTGTCCCTCACTCAAATGCGCGAGTCCTTTTGGCGCAGATTATGCATAGGAAAAAAATCAGCACCAAAATCCCCCCCGGTGCCTGTTCCTCGCACACCCCTCAAATCCCCCGTTTATGCCTCATTCACCTGTCTCAGAAGAAAAGCTCGTTGGCTTCCCCGCACGCTGCGTCTCGCTGCGTCAGAAACTCCGCGTCTCCAAGCCCGAACTCGCCCACTGGCTTGGCGTCGGCCGTGGCTACGTGAACGTCATGGAAAAAGGCCGCCAGGCTCCTTCATGGCCCGTATTCCAGCTGATCGAAAAACTCGAGGCTGCCGCCAATCTCAAACAGCTCGCCATGCACATGCCCCAGCCAGACAGCACTTCGCCCTCCACAGAATTGGCAGGCCTTCCGCCTTCGGCCATCGAAGCCCTCGACCGCCTTGCTCAGTCCGAAGCAGCCGCCGCACCCGCACCCGCACCCGCACCCGCCCCAGCCTCCCCTCCACAAGCCCCTTCCGCCGAGAAGCCCGTCCTCCGGGAAAAAACCGCCTTCGCCCTCCGTGTCGCTGCGCTCCGAGCCAAAATGGGAGTGACGCGTCCCAAGCTCGCCCAGCGCCTCGGCGTCTCCCGCCAGTACGTCACCAAGATCGAAAACGGCGCCCACGCCTCCCTCCCCGTCATCAAGCTCATCGAAAAACTCGAAGCTGAAGTCCTCAACGAAGCCACGGACACCACTGCCGCCCCCCTTCACGAGGCTCCTCCTGCTGCCCAGGCAGTCACACCGCCCGCCCAGCCTGCCGCTGTTCAGGAAGCTCCCGCCGCTCCTGCACCCCAGCCGCTCCATCATTCCATCCCCGCAGCGCCTGTTTCCGGCATGCCCCGCATCTGCGCACTCCCAGTTCTCACCATTCCTGCCGCACGCGATCTCACGGCTCCCGGACTTGCCGCCTTCTCCGCCACCGAGCACTTCGCCTTCAGCGTCACCGACCCCGACGCTTTCGCCATGCGCCTCGCTGGCGATGCCATGCTGCCCCAGCATCACGATGGCGAGCTCGCCGTTCTTTACCCCAACAGCGTCCCCCACACCGGCAACCGCGTCATCGCCCGCCTCAGCGACTCCCTCGGCGGCGATGTCCTTTTCCGCATCTACAGCACCACGGACCACGGTCATTCCATCGTGCTCTCCAGTCTCAATCCCCTGTATCCTCCCGTCACCCTCACTCCTGACGAGATCGTCTGGATCTACCCCGTCGCCACCACCATCCGGCAGATGATGCAGTAATCCCGCCATTTCGCGCACTGCGCAGGCACTTGTATCAGCATTTCAGCTGAGCCATGAAGTGTGGACTCTTTTGCCGGGTCCACACTTTTTATGTTCCTCAGATACATCGCCCTCCTCCTGCCAGCGGCCTCGCTCTCCCTCGCCGCAGACATCTACCTCTCCCCCGCGGGTCCCATCTCCACCCCACAGGCCGCGCGCGATGCCGCACGCGCAGCTCCCAAGCCCGCTCGCATCGTCATAGCCCCCGGCTCCTACCCTCTCACCGAAACCCTCACCCTCGGCGCAGAGGACTCCCAGGTCACCTGGTCCGGCAAAGACGCCACCTTCAACGCCGGCAAACCCATCACCGGCTGGCAAAAAACCGAAGGTGGCCTCTGGAAAGCCACGCTGCCCGACACAGCCTGGACCTTCGAACAACTCTGGATCAATGGCCGCCGCGCCACCCTCGCACGCTCGCCCAACAAAGGCTACTACCACATCACCGAAGCCGTCGGTGCAGGCGTGTTCCCTGACCTCAAGGAGAACATGAACTTCCACGCTTTCTCCATCGCCAAAGAGCAGTACGACATCCTTAAATCCATCCCGCAGCCCGAACGCGACTCCGTCCTCCTCACCGTCACCCACGCCTGGGCCGTTGGCCAGTGCCGCATCAAGGAACTCAACGACGAAGTACTCGCCATCCGCATCAAAGGCCGCTCCCGCTACCCCTTCGTCGAGTTCGAGCCCGACCAGCGCTGGTGGGTCGAAAACTTCCGCGCCGCACTCGACGCCCCCGGCGAGTGGTTCCTCGACCGCGCCAAAGGCGAAGTCCTCTACATGCCCCTCCCCGGCGAGGACATGACCAAGGCCACCGTCATCGCCCCCGTCGTTGAAAAATTCATCACCCTCAAAGGCGCGCACGACGTCACTTTCGACGGCCTCTCCTTCACCTCCAGCCAGTACCTCTACCCCGCAGACGGCCTCCACGACATGCAGGCCGCCATGACCACTCAGGGCGCGATCGAGCTCGAAGACTGCACCGCCATCCACTTCACCGGCTGCGAGATCTCCCACACCGGCCTCCACGCCATCTGGTTTAAAAACGGCTGCTCCGGTTCCTCCGTCTCCCACTGCCATCTGCACGACCTCGGCGGCGGCGGCGTCTATATCGGCGAAACGAGCCGCCCTGCCGACGATCGCGTGAATCACCACATCACCATCTCAGACTCCATTATCCAGCACGGCGGCCGCCTCCACCCCAGCGCCTGCGGCGTCGTCTTCACCCACACCCAGCACAGCTCCGTCACCCACTGCGACATCGCAGACTTCTACTACACCGGCATCAGCGCCGGGTGGAATTGGGGCTACGGCGACACCGCCTCCCGCGAGACCACCGTCGAAAACAACCACATTCACCACCTCGGGTGGGCCTACCTCAGCGACATGGGCGGCTACTACGGCCTCGGCACATCCCCCGGCACCATCATCCGCGGCAATCACGTCCACCACGTCGCCAGCCACCGCTACGGCGGCTGGGGCCTCTACAATGACGAAGGCAGCGCCGACACCCTCATGGAAAACAACCTCGTCCACGACACATGGAACGCCGGCTTCCATCAGCACTACGGCTACTTCAACACCGTCCGAAACAACATCTTCGCCTTCGGCCATACCGCCCAGATCCAGGCCTCCCGCAACGAACCCCGCCTCCGCTTCCGCTACCTCCAAAACATCGTCGTCTGGGATCCCTCATCCCCTCTCCTCGACGGCGGCGAATGGAACTGGAAATTCTTCGACAAAACCGAGCGCGGCGATCCCAAAGACAGCCTCGTCTTCCGCAAAAACCTCTACTGGCCCACCGACGGCAAAATCCCCGCGAAGCTCACCAAAACAAACTTCACCTGGGACGAGTGGCGCAAGATGGGCCGCGACAAAGACAGCCTCTTTGCCGATCCCCTCTTCGAAAACCTCACCACACGCGACTTTCGTCTCAAACCCAATTCCCCCGCCGAAAAAATCGGCTTCAAGTCCTGGGACCTCACCCTCGCCGGAGTTCGTAAAACCGACGCCGCCTGGCGCACCCTCGCCGCAGAAGGACACGACTACCCCACCTGGGACACCGACGCCAAACCCTGGCCCGCTCCCGCCTACAAGATCGATCAAGACTTCGAACACGCCGGCCTCGGCACCCTCGGCATTCGCGGCGCCAAATACACCCACGAAAACAAAGGCGAGAGCATCGGCGTCACCAATGAAGTCTCTTCCCCATTCAACTCCTCCTCTGGTTCTGAACCAACCACTGCAAACAATCGCAAACCACCGCAAACAACCGCAAACGCCCCCACATCCTCACAGCGCTCCCTCAAAGTTCAGGACGCCCCCGACCTCAAACACAGCTACGATCCCATCCTCGACATCTACCCCACCACCTGGGACACCGGCATCTTCCACATTCAGTTCGATGTCATGGCCCAGCCCGGCGCCGACTGGTTCTTCGAGATCCGCGGCAAAAACGGCGACTTCGGAAATGGCCCCTATCTCCGCTGGCAGAAAGGCCAGCTCTCCGCCAGCACCGACGGCAAAGTCCAGCTCCTCAAAATCCCCGCCAACGAATGGTTCCGCGTCTCCCTCACCGCCACCACCGCCGCAGGCAAATGGTGCCTAGAGATCACCCGTCAAGACGGCACCAAGCATTCTTTCCCTGACCTGGTATGCAAGCCCGAATGGACCAGCGCCAGCTACATGCTCTTCAGCGCATTAGGAACGACAAAGACCGCCTTCTTCATTGATAATTTGAAGCTGGAGCAGCTCAAATAACAACGAGGCGCCAATGCCGGTCATGCAGTTTTCTTGGTGTAGCCCAACCCCGTTGCGGCTTTCATAAACTGGCGTCCCGGAGAAACGCGACAGCGTCTTGGACTGCGGTGGCAAAGATGCAAGGCGCAAGCCTGCATCGACGACACCGCTTTCGCAAGGTTTAGAGTCTTCGGGGCACCTTATGCCACCACTCGCTGTGACCATCCGCTCGCACCTCGCGAAGCGCGTCCCCCCCCCCCTGTGCAGCTCTCAAGCCCGCTGACGTACAAACTCCGGCCGCTCCGCAGAACCAGTTCCATCCTCTGCCCATGATGTAGCCAGAAGTTCACTGTCACATAACACGCATATCATCTCCTTACCGAACCGCGTAGCGGTGCCACAACCGTAGCCGTGGGTGCCAACCCACGGTCACGCATTCACGATCGTCCCCATCCTGTGGAACCGCGTAGCGGTGGCACAAATCTCTGCCCGCGCCCGGCGCTTCAAAAAAACGCGCACCACGTATCGGAGTGGCAGCTTCAGCCGGTCTGCGGCTCTGCGCCCTCCAAATCTCGGCGGTACAAACTCCGCCCACCGCACATCCTCTGCTCTCCTATTCCCATCTTAAAAAACAGCGTCTCCTTTTCTCCATTCTCACCCAAACCTCATTCCTCGAAACGAGGCACCCCAGCCCGCATTCGCCGTCAATAGTTCTCCAGATTCATATCAAACGGGTCTTTCTTGAAAATGATCCCCTGATTACAAATCCGCACGCGGCTCATGCCTCCGACAAACTCTTTCCGGCCCAAAAATTTTCCATCAGGCGCTCGAACAAAAGGATCCACCGCGACGGACAACACGATGATCCCCGGCTTTACTGGCTTCGCTCCCAGATAAACCTCATAATGCCGGTCCCTGCCGTAGAGAGCACCCGCGGGCTGGCCATTTTCATCAAAGAAAACCACGTAAAGATTGCGTCCTATCAATCGCACAGGAAACTCTCCCCACTTGGAAGCATGTGCAGCTGATTTTGTCAGCGCCGCATCAATGGGCGGCAGTACCTCATCGGCGTTGAGAACCCTCACTTTGCGATGGCCCAAGCGCTCAGCAAAAGCAAATCGTGTCGCGTTGACAAGGTGCGTTCTAACTTGCCGATGAGCCTCGTTCCCTGAGTTGTCAATAAGCGGCCCCTCAAGCGGCAAGGTTGAAACAATCGCCTCAAAATTCCTGTCAGCCTCCAAGGACCGTGTCGTTTTTGAAGCGCAGCTTATGAGAGCCAGGGCGACAACAGAATACACGACCCAACAAATGGAGCGCACCTTGGAATAACCGGAAAGTTGCATGTCCAGTTCGTACGTGAACCCCTTCAATTGTTCATTCATTGTTCTTCCAAAACCAAACTCCCCACCTCAAACTTGGCCCGGCTCCGAGTATTCCGTGGTTCAAACATCCGGTACCTTCATCCTTCGCCCATTCGCTCGTAAAACAACCTTAGCCGCTTCGCGGTGTTATCGCCATCCCTCCATCTCATTATCTCCCCATCTGATTGTCTCATTGTCCTCCCCATCCCCCCTCCCCGCGATGCTCCGCAAACTCCTCTTCTGGTCCCACCTCATCGCAGGCCTCATCACCGGCCTCTTCATCTTCCTCCTCTGCCTCACCGGAGCCATCCTTGCCTTCGAACTCCAGATCGTTGACTACGCCGAGCGCGACCCACGGGCGCAGCCACCCTCACCCACCGCCGCGCTCCTCTCCCCTCAGGAACTCCTCGCCAAAGCCGGCCCTCAAACCGCGTCCACACTCCAGTATGCCGAATGGTTCTCAGACCCCGGCATGCCCGTGCGCTTGATCAGCAAAACACGCACCGCCACCCAGATCAACGGCTACACCGGCGAGATCCTCGGCACCGGCGCCCCCGGCCTCCGCGCCTTCATGAAGTGGACCACCAATCTCCACACAGACCTCGTCTCAGGCCACACCGGAAACTGGACCATCGCCATCGCAAACACCGCCTTCGCCTTCCTTATCCTCTCCGGTCTCTGGCTCTGGTGTCCCCGCCAGTGGCGTTGGAAAGCCCTCCGCAACTCCCTCGCCATCCGCTTCGACGTCAAAGGCAAAGCCCGCGACTGGAACTGGCACAACGCCCTCGGCTTCTGGTTCCTCCTCCCCCTCCTCTTCATCTGCCTCACCGGCTTCGTGATGTCATTCCGTTTCGCCGACCAATGGTGGCGCAGCTTCGGCGGCACCCAGGTCCTCGGCCCCTCGATCGCCCCCACAAAACCCACCCCACACGCCGAACCCGCCACCACCTGGCCCGCCTGGATGCACCGCATCCAGCAGCAATACCCCGGCTGGCGCTCCATCCTCCTTCAAAACGGCGGCAAGCCAAACCCCAACGGCATCCTCGCCCTCACCGTCAAATACGGCACCTTCCGCCAGACCACCCGCTCCCTCGACATCAAGTTCGACACCCACAGCGGCCAGATCATCGAAGAGCGTGGCTGGAGCAGCGGCGACGGCTCCGGCCGCGCCCGCTCCATCGTCCGCCTCGGCCACACCGGCGAATTCTTCGGTAACTGGGGCCAGTTAGCTGGCCTCCTCTCCTGCCTCGCCGGCCTCGTCCTCGTTTACACCGGCTTCGCCCTCAGCTGGCGCCGTTTCTTCCCCTCCAAAGCCCCAAGGCCCGCCGCCTAAATCCCGCCGAAAAAGCCGCTCCCTCCCACAAACTCAAACAAACCTCAAAACCTCTTAATACCACATAATAATATCTTTCCACATGCAGCACCCCATTCCGGCAGTACGACAGACACTCCTGTCTGTCGAACCCAGCGCTCCCACCATCTCCCCCGCCACCAAACCATCACAAAGCAGTTTTGCAGTACCGGCTTTAGCCGGTCCGGTTCCCCGTACGTAGTTCGGGCTTCAGCCCGTCTGCCGCCCTTCCATTCCACCGCCCTCTTAAGCCCAATCAAACTTTAAACTTCAAACCTTAAACTTTAAACTCTTCCCCTCCGTCCAAAAACCCCTCCCTCCCGCCTCTCACTGTCTGTCTCCCCATGACTCGCCTTCTCCTCTTCACTTTCACCCTCACCGCAGCGCTAACGCTCACGCTAACCCTCCCAGCCCAAGCCGCCACCGAGGCAGACATCTGCATCTACGGCGGCACCAGCGCCGGAGTCATCGCCGCCGTGCAGGCATCCAAAGAAGGCCGCACCGTCGTCCTCGTCGAGCCCGGCCAGCATCTCGGCGGCATGAGCGTCGAAGGCCTCGGCGGCACCGACATCGACAACCACAAAGAATTCCAAAACAGCCCCGCCGTCGGCGGACTCACCCTCGAATTCTACCGCCGCATCAGCGCACGCTACCACCGCGAAGCCAAGTTCGATGCCATGGTGCAGCAGCGTTCGAAAAACTCATCCCTCTGGGGCTTCGAGCCCCACGTCGCCGAATCCGTATTCGACGACTGGGTCAAAGAATCCCCCCGCATCACCGTTCTCCGCGGCCACCGCCTCAAAGAAAAAGACGGCGTCACCAAAACCGGCACCCGCATCACCGCCCTGCATTTCGAAAACGGCGCCGAAGTCCGCGCCAAGATGTTCATCGACGCCACCTACGAGGGCGATCTCCTCGCCTTCGCCGGCATCAGTTTCACCCTCGGCCGTGAAGGCAACGCAAAGTACCACGAAACCAAAAACGGCATCCGCACAGACACCCGCCACGGCCAGCTCGATAAACGCATCGATCCCTACACAACCCCCGGCGATCCCACCAGCGGCATCATCTTCTCCGTTCAGGACTCACCCCTCGGTCAGCACGGCACCGCAGACGAAAGCATCCAGGGCTTCGCCTTCCGCCTCTGCCTCACCAAAAACGCCGCCAACCGCATCCCCATGGAAAAGCCCCCCGGCTACGATCCCGCGCACTACGAGCTTCAGCGCCGCTACATCGCCGCGGGCGGCATCATCTCACCACCCGGCGCCAATGTCCCCAATGGCAAGACCGATCCAGGCTCCTGGCACTCCCTCGCCGGCAACTTCACCGGTTGGAATCATCGCTACCCCATCGCCACCTACGCCGAGCGCGAGCACATGCTCCGCACCAGCCGCGACCACATCCAGGGCGTCTACTGGTTCATGGCACATGATACCAGCGTCCCCGAGGCCCAGCGCGCCACCTGGGCCTCATGGGGCCGCTGCAAAGACGAATTCACCGACAACGACGGCTGGCCCCGCATCTTCTACATCCGCAACGGCCGTCGCATGCTCAGCGACTTCGTCCTCACCGAAGCCCACGCCCGCAAAGCCAGCCCCGAGCCCGTCACCGACAGCGTCGGCCTCATCTGGTGGCCGCCAGACCTGCATCACGCCCGCCGCATCATCAAAGACGGCCGCGTATGGAATGAAGGCGCCGTCTTCGATGAATCCAAAGACCCCGACTGGCTCCCTTGCGGCATCCCCTACCGCTCACTCGTCCCTCGCTCCACCGAGTGCACCAATCTCCTCACCCCCACCTGTCCCTCCTCCAGCTACGTCGCCTACGGCGCCTACCGCATCGAGTTCACTTTCATGATCGCCGCCCAATCCTCCGCCACCGCCGCCTCCATCGCCCTCGATCATCAGTCCGACATCCAACAAGTCCCCTACTCCGAGCTAAAAACCCACCTGCTAAAAAGCGGCCAAATCCTCTCCCCACCCCAGCCCTAGCAGCCCCCATTCCGACTTCCGTTTATTCCGTGTATTCCGTCGCCACTCCAATCCGGAGTCTCCACAGACTCCAAATCTCCTCAGTTCAAAATCCGAACCCATCCCCCTTCTGAAATTTTTCTGCCCAAAATCTTTCTGCCCCTCCCCACCTTTTCTCTCCTCTTCCCCCTCTTTCGGCCATCCTCTCTCCGACTTCTGGAAAACAACCGTCAACAACGGTAAACCACCGTCAACTCCCCCATGACCAGCGTCACCGAACTCCCCTTCAACCGCTTCCTCGGCCTCGAACAAGCCACCTCCACCGACCCCACGCACCTCCTCCGCCTCCCCTCCGGCCCTCAATATCTGAACCACCTCGGCACCGTCCACGCCAGCGCCCAGCTCGCCCTCGCCGAGGCCACCAGCGGCGAATTCCTCCTCCGCGCTCTCGGCCCCGACTCCGGCGTCATCCCCGTCGTCCGCCGTCTCGAATCCAAATTCCGCAAACCCGCCCACGGCTCCCTCACCTCCACCGTCACCACCCCACCCGAAGCTCTCGCTCAGCTCCGCGCCGACCTCACCGCCAAAAACCGCGCCACCATCACCATCACCGTCGAACTCCACGACGCCTCCGGCACCCACACCCTCTCCGCCACCGTCGAGTGGTTCATCACCACCGTAAATCCCCCAACCGCATAACACCACTCAACACCCCATCGGTCCCCCCCACTTCAAAAATCAAAAATCGATTGCTCATCAATCGTCAATCACTCACACCCCGAACTCCTCTCAGCCGCAAAACTTCCCCCTCATCCCCTCCACATTCATTCCATTCCCTCTTCAATTTTTTTGCGTCTCTTTGCGCCTTTTTGCGGCCAATCCCCTCCCCCATTTTTTCCTTCTTTTCCCTCTTTCGGCCAATCATTCGTCATTCGTCATTCGTCATTTGACCGTCCCCGCATCCCATGAACGTCGGCATCTTCATCTTCAACGACATCGAAGTCCTCGACCTCGGCGGCCCCTTCGAAGTCTTCTCCGTCGCCACCCGCGTCAAAGCCCGTCTTGAACCCGGATCACAACCACCCTTCAACGTCTTCACCATCGGCGAAACCACCGCCCCCGTCCGCGCCCGCAACAACTTCATCGTCACTCCCGCCCATTCCTTCGCCACGCATCCACCCATCGATCTCCTCCTCGTCCCCGGCGGCATCGTCACCGAACTCAAAAAACAAAACGTGATCGACTGGATCACCACCACCTCCGCCAAAGCCAAGCTCACCGCCAGCGTCTGCACCGGCTCCTTCCTCCTCGCCCAAGCCGGCCTCCTCACTGGCAAGCATGCCACCACCCACTGGTCCGACATCGAAGAGATGCGCACCCTCTTCCCTCAGGTCACCGTCCAGGAAAACATCCGCTTCGTCGAACAAGGCCACCTCATCACCTCCGCAGGCATCTCCGCCGGCATCGACATGGCCCTCCACCTCGTCTCCCGCCTCCAATCCGAATCCCTCGCTCTCGCCACCGCCAAACAAATGGACTACCGCTGGATCAAGTCATGAACCACACCTCCCCCGCCTCCCTCATCCAGCAGCAACTCGACGCCTACAACGCCCACGACCTCGACGCCCTCCTCGCCACCTACGCTGAAAACGCCCGCCTCTTCGAGCACCCCTCCACCCTCCTCGCCACCGGCACCGCCGAACTCCGCGAACGCTTCGCACTCCGCTTTGAGGAACCCAATCTCCACGCCCATCTCCTCAGCCGCATCATCATGGGCCGCTTCATCATCGACCACGAACGCGTCACCCGCACCTTCCCCGAAGGCCCCGGCACCCTCGAACTCATCGCCACCTACGAAGTCTCCACCGACAACCAAAAGATCCTCAACGCCTGGTTCCTCTCCGGCCCCAAAACACTCGACTCACCATCCTGAGATCAACGCCCCAACAACTTCCCACTCCAGCATCCCTGCATCTTCCCCATCGCCCTCCCAAACGCAACCACCTCACTCCACGCCCTCCATCACCACTCTCAGCACCAAAGGTGCGGCCTATCGTAGCCCAGGGCCAAGCGAGCCTAAGCAAGCGTCGCCCTGGGTGATTCGCAAACAAATCGGGAAGCAAACCCATCGTTTCCTAAACACGCCGCGCCCACCAGCAGCGTCTGCACCGCCCCCTCCGCAACGCCACACTGCAGTCCTCAGCTCATCCCTTGCATCCACACCTCCTCATGCCGCCCAAAACCGAAAACGCCGACCTCAGCGGCGCATCCTTCATCAACACCCGCCTCAGCTCAGCCACCTTCCAAGACGTCAACCTCTCCGCCGCCCAATTCATCGACGTCAACCTCTCCTCCGCACGCCTCGAAGACATCAACCTCACCGGCACCACCATCCGCAACGCCAACTGCTCCCATCTCACCATCGAAGACGCCTGCTACGAAGGCATGCGCATTGATGGCATCCTCGTCACCGACCTGCTGCACCTCCATCGCAGCCAGTCCTCATGACCGCTTCCACGCAAAACTCGGAGAACCATGACTGGATCGAAACCGAGCGCACCCGGATGCGCCCTTTCGAGGAAGAGGATGCCGAGCACGCCTTCGCCTGGTTATCTGATCCCGAGGTCATGCGGTTCATTCCCAGCGGTACAGATACCACGCTGGAGGCCTCACGCCAGCGCATCCACGAATACCGCGAACATCAGCACCTCTTCGGCTTCAGCAAACGGCTCATCCTTCATCGAGAAACCGGCGAGCCCATCGGCGACAGCGGTCTCTATCACCTTCCCGACGGCAAACGCATCGAACTCGGATTTCGCCTCGCCAAACCCTACTGGGGACAGGGTTACGCCAGCGAGGTGGGCAGCGCCTGGCTCGCATGGTTCGACACCCACCACCCCGGAACCCCATTGTTCGCAGACGTGCACGCCGACCACCTGCGCTCCCGCCGCGTGCTGGAAAAACTTGGCTTTGACCTGTCCCATTCGGAAACCATTCTCGGCATGCCCATGCTGATTTACCGCCGCCGCTAGTTTCCACCACCCACCCCGTTCTCCTCCCATCATGAAACACCTCCTCCCACTCCTCCTTCTCGTCACATCATCCGCATGGGCCCAGGACCTCGCCTCACAAAAACAAAACGTCATCAGCAAAGCTGAAAAAGACAATCTCGAACTCCACCTCGACCAGCCCTACGCGGGCACCGACAACCCCAAGCAAAAGGTCGATCTCTACCTCCCCAAAAAACGCAACAACGACAAGCCCCTCCCCGTCGTCGCCCTCATCCACGGCGGCGGCTGGGTCAATGGCGATCGCCTCGGCTACGCCGCCGCCGCCATCCAGTTCGCTCGCACTGGCGACTACGCCTCCGTCGCTGTCGGCTACCGCCTCACCAAGGAGGCGCACTGGCCCTCCCAGATCTACGACTGCAAAGCCGCCATCCGCTGGATCCGCGCCCATGCTAAAGAATACAACCTCGACCCCGACAAAATCGCCGTCATGGGTAGCTCAGCCGGCGGCCATCTCTCCTCCCTCATTGGCACCAGTGGCGATGTCAAAGAACTCGAAGGCGACCTCGGCCCCAGCACCACTTTCAGCAGCCGCGTCCAATGCGTCGTCAATCTCTGCGGCCCCGAAGACTTCACCCAGGCCCTCATGTTCGACAAGGACGACAAGCCCATCTCCAAAGACGATGCCGTGATCGGCCTCCTGGGCGGCACCTACGAAGAGAAACACATGGAAGCTCTTGCCGCCTCCCCCGTCACCTACGTCACCAGCGACGATCCTCCCTTCATCACTTTCCACGGCACCGCCGACAAACGCGTCTCCTACCTGCACGCCGAAGCCATCCACGCCGCCCTGAAAGAAGCCGGCGTCCCCTCCCTCCTCGTCCCCATCACCGATGGCGGCCACAGTTCCGTCGGCCACCCCGAAGTCATCGCCCGCGCCAAAATCTTCATTGGCAACACCCTCCGCGGCGAAACCACCCCGATTGACGTCACCCCAATTCCCGCGCTTCCCGAAAAGAAAAAATAGTCGCTCGGAATGTACACCCCCTCCCATTTCAAAATCGATGACCTTGGCACCCTGCAGGCATTCATGCAGCGCCACAACTTCGCCACCCTCGTCACCCACGACGGCCAGATTCCGCATGCCACTCACCTGCCTTTTTTGCTGAATCCGACACACAACTCGCACGGAAGTCTGCTCACCCATATGGCCCGCGCCAACCCCCAGTGGTCGCATTTCACCAAGTCAGAAGTCCTCGTCATCTTCACCGGCCCCCACGCCTACATCTCCCCCGCCTGGTACACCACCCAGCCCGCCGTCCCCACCTGGAACTACACCGCCGTGCACGCCTACGGCACTCCACGCATCATAACGCAGCATGACCGCTTCGCCCAGATGCTCCACGACCTCGTCGAGTTCCACGAATCCGGCCGCCCCAACCGCTGGCACGGCCAACTTCCCCCCGAATTCCGTGACGGTCTCATAAAAGGCATCGTCGGCATCGAAATCGAGATCACCCGCCTCGAAGGCAAGTTCAAGCTCAGCCAAAATCGTCCACAAGATGCACCATCTGTCATCGCCATGCTCGAAGACAGCATGGATCAGACCGATCGCGACACGGCCAAAATGATGAAGGAGAGACTCTAATGTCCACCCACACCGCCACTGTCCGCTGGAAGAACCAAGGCCCTGATTTCCTCAGCCGCCGTTATTCGCGCGAACATGCGCTCCATTTCGACGGCGGCGCTGTCATGCCGGGCTCTCCCTCCCCGCAGATTGTGCCCGCCCCGTGGTCCAACCCCGCAGGCATCGACCCCGAGGAGTTGTTCGTCGCCTCCGTCTCCAGCTGCCACATGCTCTGGTTCCTCCACGTGGCCTGCGACGCCGGCTTCCTCCCTGAAAGCTACGAAGACGTAGCAGAAGGCATCATGACGCAAAATGAGAACGGCGTGCTCTGGCTCAGCCGCATCACCCTGCAGCCCAGGATCATCTGGAGCGGCGAAAAGCAGCCTTCTGCCGCCGAAGTCGAGCATCTGCATCATCTTGCCCATGAGCAGTGCTTCATTGCCAATTCTATCAAGACAGACGTCATTGTTCACCCCCGCACCTGAGATGAAACCCCAGCCCTCTCCCCAGATTTTCGAAGGCCGCTTTGTCACCCTCACACCGCTCGATGTGGCTGCGGATGTGGCAGAACTCCACGCCATCTCGCATGTCGATGAATCAACCCGCAAACTGTGGCGCTTCATGCCCCGCGGCCCTTTTGCCGATGTCGCAGAGCAGGCCGCCTTTCTCCGCGAATGGCAGGCCACGCCCAACGTCATCGCCTATACCGTGCGCGCCACCGGCACCAGCCAGCCCCTGGGCAGCATCTCGCTCATGAGCATCCGCGCCGAGCACGGCGTGGCAGAGCTTGGAAACATCTGGTATTCTCCGGCAGCACAGCGCACCAAGACGAACACCGAATCCTGCTACCTGCTTCTGCAGTATTGCTTCGAAAAACTCGGCTATCGCCGTATGGAATGGAAATGCGATTCACGCAATGAACCCAGCCGCGCCGCCGCCCTGCGCCTCGGCTTCACCTTTGAAGGCATCTTCCGCCAGCACATGATCATCAAGGGCGAAAACCGCGACACCGCCTGGTTTGCCATGCTCGACCACGAATGGCCGCAGATTGCCACCGCGTTCCGCCGCTGGCTCTATGAAGACGACTCAATTCCCCTCGGTCGATTAATTGCAGAAAGTCGCAGCGTACAGTCAGGCGCATGAAGTCCGCCTATTTCCTCCTGCTGACCACAACGGTGGTGTTCGCCGCTGACCCGAAACCCAAACCCGAGTTCCAATACAAGACCGAGGGCATCCAGGTCAGCATTCCCACTGTAGACGAGCCCCGTGTGAAGGCCTTCGGCCCCGACACCATCAAGGCCGCCGCCAAGTATCTCGATGACGGCGCCATCTGCTGGGTGCGTGAAAAGACCTGTGTGAACTGCCACACCACGGGCCCCTACCTCAGCGAGCGCCCCGCCCTCTCCCGGCAGCTCGGCCAGCCTCTGGAGGAAGTGCTGGCAGACTTTGTCAAAACCGTGCCAGCAGAGGTCAAACCGCAGAAGGAGACGGAAAAGGATGGCATCAAATACTACGGTGGCTCCTGGACCAGCATCTGGCGCTCCCTCGGCCTCGCCGAATGGGACAAGCACGTGACCGGCAAACTCTCCGCGCACACTGAGCGCTCCCTTCACGAGATGCTCATGCGCCAGTCCGCCAACGGCTCCTTCGTCAGCTATGGCGAGGTCGAAATCCCGCACATCACCACCGACTTCGAGCTCACCCTGCAGGCAGCCCGCGCTGTGACCGCAGCACCCGGCTGGCTCTCCGACCTGAAGGATGCAGAACTCCTCGCCCGCGTTGAGAAAATGAAGTCCTGGCTGCGCACTGCCGAGCCTAAAAACGACTACGACCGCATCCTGCGCCTTCAGCTGGCACATTACATGCCCGATCTCGTCCCGCAGACGCAGCGAGATGCAGCCCTGGCCCTGCTTTCGTCCAAACAGCACGCCGATGGCGGCTGGTCACTGCGCGACATGTCCGCCCTCAGCGACTGGCATTTCAAGATGAGCGACACGGTCGTTAAGCTCGTCAGCGGCCTCCCAGACGCTGCCAAACCGGAGAGCGACGCCTACATGACCGCCTTTGCCGTCGTCCTGATGCGTCAAAACAACATTCCCGCCAGCGATGAGCGCATCCAGCGCGCCATCACCTGGCTCAAGCGCGAGCAGCGCGTCTCCGGCCGCTGGTGGATGCATTCTTTGTATCGGGGCAACTACCACTACATCACCTACATAGCCACAGCCCAGGCACTCAAGGCGCTGGCTTTGTGCGACGAGCTGCACTGAGTTTCATCTTCGTGCGCGCCGGTACGCCGCCGGGGACTCACCCATGCGCTTGCGAAAGTGCTGGGTGAAGCTGCTCGCATCCACAAACCCGCACTGCTGCGCGATCTCACTGGCGGTCATGGTCGTCCGCTCCAGCAGTTGCACCGCCGCCAGCACCCGCGTCTTGATCAGAAACTCCTGCGGCGTGATCCCAAACGCACTCTGAAACCGCCGCTGCAGCTGCCGCAGCGACTGCCCGCAGGATTTAGCCACATCTTCAATCAGCAGCGGCTTTGCGTAGTCATGGCGGATGATTTCCACCGCCTGCGCCACGGTTTGAAACACCGGCAGCCTGCGCTCCGCTTCATCCGGGCGCCTCAGCGTTCCCATCACGCCCTGAATTTTCCGCCTGCGGTCAAAAAGCGGCAGCTTCGTCACCAGAAACCAGTCCGGGATGCCCTGGGAGTCCCACCACAACTCCACCCGCTCGATCACGTCCGCCTTGCCGGCCAGGAGGCGTTTGTCGTCATCCACATAGGCCTGCGCCATGGTGTCCGGGTTCAGGTCAAAGTCCGTGCGCCCGATGATCTCGGAATCATCCGGCATCTGGTAGCGCTGCATCAGCCCCTCGCTGGCAAACATCAGGTGCCCGGCCTTGTTCTTGGCAAAGAAGTACACGCCCGGGATGTGGTCAAAAAGACGTTGAAACAGCAGCGTCGGCTCCAGCGCGGCCATCCATGCCGTCCGCTGCTTTCGCCAGCGCGCTATTTCCGCCGCCGAGCGCCTGGCGCGCTCGCGGGGTCTCAAGGGTGCGTCAGATCGCCTGGGGGTCGTCACGAAAAACAGAATGGCGTGACGCAGCCCGCATGCAACTGGCCTGCGGCCTCAGCGTACGATCTTTTCCAGCATCGTCCGGCAGTCCTCCCAAGCCACTTCATGAGGCTGGCGCTTGTTCAGCGCGGCCAGTGCCGCCGTCACACCAGCGGCCTCCCCCATCGCCACGGCATTGCCCGTCACGCGGTAGCTCGCATGGGCCACGAAATCACCGCTGATGCATCGTCCTGCCATCATCAGGCCGTCCACATCCTTGGCGATCAGTGCACGCAGCGGAATGTCATACGGGGTGAATTTTTGCACACCGCCGCGCTCAATGGTCAGCTTGTCATTGTCCGCCTTGCTCTTCGCATGAATGTCCACGCCAAAGGTCACACGTGCCACGGCATCAGGGTGTCGCGCGGCCTGAGTGAGGTCCTCCTTCGTCACCACATAGCGGCCATGAATGCGCCTGCCGTCCCGCACGCCGATCTGCTCCGCCGTGGCCACCACCTGCAGCCCGTCCCACACTCCGCCCAGCTTCCGCAGCGCCCGGGTGATGGTGAAGACCTCCTTGCGTGCACGCACCGTGGCGGTGGTCATGGCGTCCGCATCATCCGGCCTCACGCCGTATTCGTGGTTCAGCATCAGCAGCACGATGTTGTCGCGCACATGAAAAATGGTCGGCATGCCGTAGGAGGGATCCACTCCGGCGCGCTGGATTTCTGCTTTAAAGTTGGCTGTGGCCTCCACATGCCATTTGAGGTCGCCCTGATAAAACGAGATGTATTTCCCCATCTGCGTCACATCCCTCACCACCGCCAGCGCGTTCATGGTCAGCGGCTGGCAGGCGCACTCCACCGATTTGTCGTCCTGCGCCATTTTGCCCAGATCCCAGCTGCAGCCTGCCAGCGCCCCCAGCACACCGTCGCCCGTGGTGTCGATGAAGACTGGAGCCCTCCAGGCCTCCCGGCCTGAGCGTGATTCGGTGATGACCGTCGTGAGCTGCCGCCCCTCGCGATAGGCTGCCACCAGTCGCGTGTGCAGGCGGAATTTCACCCCGGCCTCGCTGCACAGATCCTCCAGCAGCAGCTTCATTTCATCCGGCTCATAGACAAAGCGCCCCTCATCCGTGCCACGACGCGCCCCGCGCTCATCGAGCAGCCGCCTGATCTCCCGGGTGAAGCCCGGCTTGTCGAAATCAAAGATCCAGGTTAGCAACCCCGCCGTCCACACACCGCCCAGACAGCCGTTGGTCTCAAACAAACGCACCCGTGCGCCCGACCGAGCCGCAGCCACCGCCGCCGCCACACCCGCAGGCCCTGCGCCGCAGACGATGACATCAGCGTCGTTGACCAGCGGCACAGTGCGATTCGGCTCGTCAAATACCCCGGCATCACTCGGCCCATCAGCAGCAGACACCCACGTGGCAGCAGGCAGCACGGCCGGACCTGCGAGTGCAGCGCGTAGAAAATGACGGCGGGAAAAATCAGCAGGAGCAGGCTTCATGAAAGAGAGACGATGGTTGGTTCCAGGACAGTGAGTACGCGTTGCAGTCTGAGTCTTTCGCCACCAGCTTCCCAGCCCAGGTTGTTAACAAAGATAGCACAAACGAAACATGCCCACCCCCCATGCCCCCGCCGGCCAATGGCCCACATGGATCCGCCGCCTGCTCCGGCGCGGCTGGCCCCGGCGTGTGCATCTGGCCCTGGAGTCCGGCACTCCAGCCCTGCGTGGCGGGCTGCCTGTGCATGACAGTCCGCGCTTCTCCATCTGCCTCGCCGGCACGGGGCGCTACATCGTCCTGCGGCAGCAGAAACAGGAAATCATCACGCTTCAGCGCGGGGACGCCATCATGGCTGCGCCGCAGGCGCTGATGGAGCCTCACGCATCCGCGCGCTATCTTGCCATCGGTTTCGTCTTCACGCCGGAAATGACACGTTTTCTGCTGGCCAAAAAAGGCCCCGTCGGCCACCGGTTTCTACACGCTCATCATGCTTCACGCGCGCTGGATGAGGACGGGCGGCACTTTCTCCAGGCCCTGCAAAACCGCCGCAATGAACCACCCGACGACCTGGCCGCACGCCGCCTCGTGGAGCTCCTGCTCATCATGGCAGCCGAGATGGCCGCGCTACCCGAGCCGCCTGCCTCCGCAGCTGGCAAGGCGCGTTTTACCTGGCTGGCGGCCTGCAGGTTTCTTCAAGAGAACCTCCACCACCCTGTTGGGAGGCAGGATGTCGCAAGATTCCTCAATCTGCACCCCAATCACATTTCCAGGTTGTTCCGGGAGTTCTGCGGTCAGTCTTTTCTCGATTATCTGCTGCAGGCGCGGCTGGATCGCGCCCAGCCCTTGCTGAAAGATCCGCACCTGAACATCTCTGAAATTGCGCACGCCTGCGGCTTCTGTGATGCCAACTATTTCATCCGCTGTTACCGGCGGAAATTCGGCAGATCCCCAGGCCGAGACCGCTTGTCGCATTTCAAATAATCTTTGTCGTGACGCAGGTGCACGGTTCTGCATTATTCTGCACTCACAACCGCCCATGAAACCCATCGTTCAAATCTCCCTCGACCTGACGAACATCGACGAAGCGCTCGAAACCGCCGCCCTGGCCATGCGCGCCGGAGTGGACTGGCTGGAAGCCGGCACACCGCTGATCCTAGCGGAAGGTTTGCATGGCGTGCGCGCCCTGCGCAAGGCTTTCCCGAACACGCCGATCGTGGCGGACCTGAAGACCATGGACGGCGGCTACCTGGAGGCCGAGATGATGGCCAAGGCCGGAGCCACCCACGTCGTCGTCATGGCCCGCGCGCATGCCGAAACCGTCAAATGCGTCGTAAACGCAGGTAAAGACTTCGGCTGCAAGGTCATGGGAGACAACATGATTTCCGAGAACATGGTCGATGGTGCCAAGTGGCTGGAAGACCTCGGCTGTGATTATGTGATTCACCACATCGGCTACGACGAACGCCGCGGTATCGCCGCTGCTGGCAAGCGCATGCCCAGCCCGCTGGATCAGCTCCGCGAAGTGGTGAATGCCGTGAAAATTCCGGTGCAGGCCGTCGGTGGCCTCAGCCTGGAGCAGGCCATTCAGTGCCCGAAATATGGTGCGCCGCTGGTGGTGCTGGGTGCTCCGCTGACGATTGATGCGGATGCGTTCAAAACCGCGGACGGCAATCTTGAAGCTTCGCTGCGCATGATTTGCGAGGCCGTGCATGCTCAGGACGTTCCTGCTTTCTAATTCCACCTCTTTCCAAACCATGAAATCCGCCGCCGTCGTCAATTACGCGCCTGAAAAAGGCTCCGTCGAAGTCCGTGAAATCGAAACGCCTACCATTGGCAGCGAGGATGTGCTCCTCGAAGTGGCCAATGTGGGCGTTTGTGGATCCGACCTCCACCAGTGGACCGCCGACCACTCCTGGCCGGTGAACTATCCCGTCGTGCTCGGCCATGAATTTGGCGGACGCATCGTGGAAGTGGGCAAGGAAGTGGAAGGCTGGAAGGAAGGCGACCGCGTCGTCTCCGAGACCGCCGCCATCATCAGCCCGAACAACCCGATGACGAAGCGCGGGCTCTACAACCTGGACCCGACCCGTAAAGGCTTTGGCTACGGTGTGAATGGAGCGATGACGAAATACGTGCGCGTGCCTAGCAGGATCCTGCACCATGTGCCGGATCAGCTTCCCTTTGAGCAGGCCTGCCTTACCGAACCCTGCTGCGTGGCCTACAGCGCCGTGGTGAAAAATGCGCGGATCGAGCCTGGTGACCGTGTGGTAGTGCTGGGACCAGGCACCATCGGCATTCTCTGCGCTGCGATGGCTCGCCTCTGCGGTGCCCAGGTTGCCATCGTGGGCCTGCCGCAGGATGCGCACCGCCTTGAAATCGCGAAGCAGTATGGCTGCGAAGTCATCATCGGCGATGCCAAGCCTTGGGCTACCGCTCGTGACGGCCTCGGCTGCGATGGCGTCATCGACGCTGCAGGAGCGAGCATCACACTCAAGATTGCACTCGACATCGTGCGTCCTGCCGGATGGATCAGCAAGGTGGGCTGGGGTCCGCAGCCTCTCGGCTTCAATCTCGATCCGCTGGTGCAGAAGAACATCACACTGCAAGGCAGCTTCAGCCACAACTGGCCGATCTGGGAACGCGTCATCGCCCTGCTCAGCAGCGGCCAGTTTGACGTGAAGCCGATCATCGGCGGCGTGTGGCCCGTGACGGAATGGCACGAAGCCTTTGAGAAGATGCACAAGGGTGAAGTGGTGAAGAGCGTGCTGCGTCCGGTCTGATCATCTCCAACCTTCAATCGCATGAGCATTCGACTCCTGACGGCTTTGGTGCTGTCTGTTTGTGGCTCCATGGCCGCAGCTCAGACGAAGCCCTCGGTCTGGATCAGCCCGCCGGGGCAGGACAAGTGTCTGGCCTTTCGGCAGCTGTTTGAGCAGCCGGAGGCGTGGAAAGAAACGAGGGCGCATACGGATGTGCTTTTCATCACGGACCTGAACCTGCAGAGACACTTCAGCGATGATGAGCTGCGCAAGTGGTTCGGGATGATGAAGGAGTGGAAGCTGAGGCTGGCGATGGAGGTCGGGGCCGTGAAGCCGTGGGGAAAGACTGGTGCAGCGTGCTTCAATGCCGAGCGTAAAAACTGGGAGAGGCTGCAGAGCCTGGGGGCGAATCTGTACGCCATCGCCATGGATGAGCCACTGGTTTGCGCGCGGGAGCAGATTCATGAAAGCGATGAGTATGCGATGAAGGAAACGGCGAACTACATCGCGCTGGTGCGGCAGCATTTTCCGGAGGTGCTGATTGGCGACATCGAGGCGTATCCATCGGCCACCGTTGAGGAACACAAGAAGTGGATCGAAGGTTTGCAGCAGCAGCTTGCCGAGAAGAAGGTGCGCGGACTGGACTTCTACCGGCTGGATGTGGACTGGCTGCGCTTTAACGTGCAGCAGAAGGGCTCCTGGAAGGAGGTGCGGCAGCTTGAGCTTTTCTGCCGTCAGAAGAAGCTGCCTTTTTCGCTGATCTATTGGGCGTCGGGTTATCCTGGCATGCAAAAGCGCGGGCTGGCCGATGACAGCACGTGGTACACCTCCATCATGCAGCAGGGCTATGACTATGCTGCGGTGGATGGCAGGCCGGATCAGATGGTAATCGAGAGCTGGGTGAGCGCTCCGTCGCAGTGTCTGCCGGAAACGGGCGAATGGACCTTCACGCGCTCGGTGTTGGATTTTGTGAAGAAGTTTGCCAAATAGCGCAGCCTTGGGGCCGCTGGCAAAGTGGGGGCGGGAGCGAGCGTATTATGGCACCACCATGCATTCTCGCGCCATCTTTGGGCTTTTCGGCAGTCTCTTCATCGGAGGGCTGCTGGCGCCGACTTCATCAGAAGGTGCGGCTCCCGTGGAGGGCTTTTTGAAGGACCACTGCATCCAGTGTCACAACGAGGAGAAGGCGAAGGGTGACCTGCGGCTCGACAATCTGAAGCCGCAGTTCGACGAGCGTGAAATGCTGACGGTCTGGCAGCACGTGCTGGAGAAAATGGAGACGGGAGAGATGCCTCCGAAGTCAAAGCCGCGCCCTCCTGCCCAGGAAGTGCGCAAGGCGGCGGACTGGATCGCGGAGCAAGTGAAGGTGGTGAGTGCGAAGCTGCGGGAAACCGAGGGCCGGGTGGTGCTGCGGCGGCTGAACCGCAATGAGTATGAAAACACCGTGCGCGATCTGCTGGGCGTGGAGGTGAAGCTGCGTGAGCTGCTGCCGCAGGATGCGGCAGCAGCGGGTTTTGACAATGTGGGCGATGCCCTGCACACCTCCTCTTTCCTGCTGGCCAAGTATCTGGAAGCGGCGGAAGAGGCGCTGAACCAAGCGATCGTGAACCGACCAGAGCAGAAGTCTGCCACGAAGCGCGTGACGCTGAATGATGCGTACCAGGTGCGATCTTCCAAAGAGAGTGTCTTCCGCAAGCAGGATGACGGGAGCGTGGTGATGTTTTCTTCGTCCAAGTGGGTGGGCGCGACGCTGTTCTACATGGACCAGCGGGGGCGCTACCGTTTCCGCATGCAGGTGCGTGGCGTGCAGAGCGCGGGAAAGCCGGTGACCTTTGAGGTGCAGAGCGGCGGTGGTGGCATGGGCGGCCCGAAGTCGCGGCTGGCGGGCTATTTTGACGCACCGGCAGACAAAGCACGCGTCATCGAATTTGAGGACCGACTGGAACCCCGAACCTCCATCTTTATCCTGCCGTATGCGCTGCCGAACGCGCAGACTGTGAGCAAGACCGGCCAGGAAGCGTGGACAGGGCCTGGGCTGCAGGTGGACTGGGTGGAGATGGAAGGGCCGCTGCATGAGTCGTGGCCGCCGCCCAGCCATGTGCGTCTCTTTGGAGATCTGAAGCAAGGCCCCTTTCCTGGCTACAACATGAGGGACCGTGTGGAGGTCATCTCTGACAAGCCGGAGGCGGACGCACGTCGACTGCTCGGGGCCTTCGCGCGGCGGGCGTTTCGCCGCAAGGTGGATGCGGAGGAACTGGAGCCGTTTGTGGCGCTGGTGCTGAAGCGACTCGGCGGAGGCACAACCTTTGAGCAGGCGATGCGTGCGGGATTCGCGGGCATCATGACTTCGCCGGAGTTTTTGTTTCTGCGCGAGGAGCCGGGCAGGCTTGATGCATTTGCGCTGGCCAGCCGGCTTTCGTATTTCCTGTGGAGTTCGATGCCCGATGATGAGCTGCTGGATCTCGCGGAGAAAAAGAAGCTCGGCGATGCAATGACGCTGCATGCGCAGGTGGAACGCATGCTGAAGGACAAGAAGGCGGTGGCTTTCACCGAGAACTTCACCGGACAGTGGCTCGCCATGCGGGACCTCGATTTCACCGAACCCAGTGCGCGGCTGTATCCTGAGTTTGATGACATGCTGCGCGCCTCGATGCTGCGGGAAGTGCAGCTGTTTTTTGATGAGCTGTTGAAAAATGATCTCAGCATCGTGAATTTTCTTGCTTCGGACTTTACGATGCTCAACGGCCGACTGGCGAAGCACTACGGCGTTCCGGATGTGGACGGCTGGGAATTTCAGCGGGTGAAGCTCCCGGCTGACAGCCACCGCGGAGGACTGCTGACCATGGCTGGAGTGCTGAAGGTGACGGCAAACGGCACCAACACCTCGCCTGTGACACGTGGTGCGTGGGTGCTGGATCGCATTCTCGGGACGCCGCCGAAACCACCTCCGCCCTCCGCAGGAACGATCGAGCCGGACATTCGCGGAGCGACGACGATTCGTGAGCAGCTCGCCAAGCACCGCAGTGTGGAGTCTTGCGCGAGCTGTCATGTGAGCATTGATCCGCCCGGATTTGCGCTGGAGAATTTTGATGTGATCGGCGGCTGGAGAGAGTACTACCGCACCACGGGGAACGGCAAACCGGTGATGACGGACGGAAGGCGCCAGCCCTACCTGGAAGGCAAACCCGTGGACGCAGGTGATGTGACGCCGGATGGGAAACGTTTCAAAAACATCGACGAGTACAAGGCGCTGCTGCTCGAAGAGAAGGACAAGTTTGCCCGCGGTCTGGCCACCAAGCTGGCGATTTATGCAACGGGCGGACTGCTTGAAGCCACCGACTTGCGTGAGATCAACGGCATCGTGGAGCGCACGCAGGCCAAGGGCTTGGGCTTCCGCAGGCTGATCCACGAACTGGTGCAAAGCGATCTCTTCCAAACCAAGTAACCTCATGAACCGCCGACACTTTCTCCGCTCCGCAGGCGTCACGCTTTCGCTGCCTGTGCTCGAATCTCTCGCAGGTGAGGTGAAGCCGATCCGCCGCATGGTGAGCATCTGCGCACCGCTGGGCATGCACGCGGAGTTTTTCTTTCCAGAACAAAGCGGACGCGGCTATGCGCTCTCGCCTTACCTGGAGACGGTGAAGGATCTGCGCGATGACTTCACGGTGATCTCCGGACTTTCGCATCCGGGTGTGGGATCGACGCACGACTCGATCTTCAGCTTTCTCACGGCGGCGCGGCATCCGGAGAACCGCGCGGGTTTCCGCAACAGCATTTCGCTGGACCAGTTCGCAGCGGAAAAGATCGGCGGTCTGACTCGGTTTCCGAGCCTATCTCTGACGAGCGAGGGCTTCAGCCTTTCGTGGACACGCAGCGGGGCGATGGTGCCGGCGGAGAGTGGTCCGGCCTCAGTCTTTGCGCGCATGTTTCTGGAAGGACGGCCCGATGAGGTGCAGGCACAGGCGCGCCGACTGAGCGATGGACTGAGCATCCTGGACACTGTGCGCGAACAGGCGAAGCGGCTGCAGCCCAAACTAGGGGCGCGTGACCGCGAAAAGATGGACGAGTACTTCACCAGCGTGCGCGAACTGGAGCAGCGCATGACCACGGCGGAGGAGTGGTCGAAAAAGCCCAAGCCAAAAGTGGAGGCGAAGCCGCTGCAGAACAACATGAACAGCTCGGATCTGATCGGGAAAACGCGGCTGATGTTTGAGCTCAGCCATCTGGCGCTGCAAACGGACTCGACGCGCCTGATCACCATGATGCTGCTGGGCACGAGCTCGGTGCCGCCGATTCAAGGTGTCTCGATGGGGCACCATGATCTTTCGCATCACGGCCAGGATCCGACGAAGATCGCACAGCTGCGCACGGTGGAAACCGAGCTCATGAAGGTGGTGGCGGAGTTTTTGACGCGGCTGAAATCCACGCAGGAACAGAGCGGAAGCGTGCTCGACGGCACGCAGGTCTTTTTCAGCAGCAATCTCGGCAATGCCTCCAACCATTCGACCAAGAACATGCCGGTGCTGCTGAGTGGCGGAGGTTTCAAGCACGGGCAGCACCTGGCCTTCAGCGGAGACGAAGCGCCACCGCTGTCCAACCTGTATGTCTCCATGCTGCAGCGCCTGGGAATTGAGACGGATCAATTTGGCACGAGCACTGGCACACTGACCGGACTGGAGCAGGCGGGCTGATCTTTGGCGAAAACATGGCATCTCAGCGGCGTTTCCTCTTTCCCATGAGATTCCCACTTCTTCTTTCCGCTGCCCTGCTTACCAGCTCCGCTTTTGCGCTCGATTATCCGCGAGTGATCTTTTCCGATGACTTTTCCGCCGAGGGCTTCGGCAAGGCCTGGGGCCACTACAAGAGCTCCAGCGTCGTGAAGGGTGGCGTGCTGGTGGGCATCACCGCGCCGGAGTCGGATCATGCAGCGGTGGACGTGATCAAAATCGCCCCGGAGACAGATCTGGAAGTGTCTGTGAAGTTTCAACTGGTCAGCGATCAGGCCAAGGGCTTCAACATCTGGCTGGATGACAAGGACTACAAAGGCTCGCACGCAGGTCACATTTGCAGCATCTCGGTGAATCCGAAGTCGGTCGTGGTAGCTGATGCCAAGACCGGCACCTTCAGCAACGACATTTACACACGCAAGAAGGCCGTGCCACCCACGCTGACCGCCGAGGACAAGGCCAACATGCTCAAGTGGACAAAGTCCGTGCCCACCACGGTATCGCTCAAAGAATGGCACACGCTGACTGTGCGCACCCAAGGCGACGTGGTCGAAACCAGCATCGACGGCAAGGTCGTCAGCACCTTCCAGTCCCCTGGTGTCGCGCATGATCACAAGACGGTCGTGAGCCTCACCACCAACCGCGTTGACGTGATTTACGACGACTTCAGCATCAAGGGTGTCGCGAAGTAAGCGGACTCACCAGTTTTTGACCCATCTGGCACCGAGGCTGGCATTGGCCTCGGTGTCTTTGGATTTGGCCATGATGTTTTTCTCGTCCTCCGCATAGGACCAGAGATCGAAGCTGGAATTGATGGTGTTTTTCTTTTCGCTGTCGGCTTTGATGTATTGAAACGGGTGGCCAAAGGCATCTACGAGAAAGTAGCTGCTGCCCACCTTGCGCCGCATGCCCTCCGGCCAATCCTGCATAATGACATTTCTGATTTCCTCCGAGCTGACTTTTCCGTCAGATGAATTGTTTCCAATTCCCTTGATGGCATCACTGCCGTCTCCTGTCAGCGCCTGATAGAGGCACCGGGCGGCACCGATGCGATAAACTTTCCCGGGCATGATCTCGGCCGTTTCCTCGGCATCTACGGGTTCGGGGTATTCGGCAAATTGTGCCTGATAGCGCTCCAAGGAAACCTCGATCGCTTTCTTGGTGCTTTGCGTGACCTGTCGTTTGGAAGTTCCGGGATTTCCGCTGCCGATCACCAGAGCCGCCAGGAGAGCAATGATGCTGATGACGACAAGCAACTCGATCAACGTAAACCCACGGCTGAGACGGTTGATTTTCATGGTGTGATTATATGCTGAAGGCTGGCGTTTCCCCAAGCACAAAATGGCTGACGCATTTCACACAGACTTTGTCGTGGAAGTGCGGGGCGTGCCTCCGTTATGCTCACACTCATGAATCCCAGCTCAACCAGCAGTGATCAGCGCACGCGGCGTTCGTTTGTGAAAGCGTCTGCCGTCGCGGCAATCACACCTGTGGCATCCACGATGGCGGCGGATCAGGCGATCACGAAAGCGCCGATGCGCGAGATCGAGACGGACGTGCTGGTATGCGGTGGTGGCTGTGCAGGCACGGCCGCGGCGCTGAGCGCAGCACGGAACGGGGCGAAGACGCTGCTGGTGGAAAAGGCACCGTTTGCCGGAGGGATCATCACGAGTGTGGGGCTGCCGTATTTCGATGGCATTGCGGACATCAAGACGCATCGTGTGGTGGTGCGGGGCATCGCGCTGGAACTGCTGGCCAAGACGGGCGTGTGCAAGGCGGATGCGCGGGAGATCAAACCGCACAACCCGACGATCCCGAACACGTTTGAGTTCAAGGTGCTGCTGGATCGTGAGCTTCAGGCCTGCGGCGACAAGCTGACGGTGCTGTTCAATTCGTTTGTGTGTGATGCGGAGTCCGCGAACGGGAGAGTTACATCCGTGGTGATCGCGAACAAAGATGGGCTAGTTCGGATCAAGCCCAAGGTGGTGATCGACTGCACGGGTGATGCCGATGTGGCGGCTCGCGCGGGTGCGCCCACGGAGCAGAGCGCCGAGGTGCAGCCGCTGACGCTTCACTTCCGCATCGGCCGCGTGCAGGGTGTGCCGGGGATCAGCAAGCTATGCCGTGCCTCGCTGGTGAAAGCACAGGAGATGGGCGAGCTGCCGCATTTCTATGGCCCCGGGGTGATGTTTATGTATGCCAAAGACGAGGTTTATGTGCATGGTGTGCGGGTGCCCGCGAACCCCACTGATGCAGCGGACCTGAGCCGTGCGGAGATGCAGGGCCGGGCCGATGCGCTGGCGATGCACCGGGCATGGAAGCGTGACATTCCTGCCTTTGCGGATTCTTATTTCCTGGAGGCTTATCCATGGATCGGTGTGCGCGAGTCGCGGCGGCTCATCGGCCAGCATGTGCTGAATGAGAAGGAAGTCATGGGAGGGCGGCGGTTTGATGATGCCATCGCCACGGGATGCTGGTATCTGGATCTGCATCCGAACAAGACCGTGGTGGGCAGTGCGAATGACTTTAATCCTGAGAAGGTGCAGCCTGGGCCATATGACATTCCCTACCGCTCGTTGGTGCCGCAGCAGATTGAGAACCTGCTGGTGGCCGGACGCTGCCACAGCGCCACGCGTGGCGCGCATGCCTCCACGCGCGTGACCGTCACCGCGATGGCTCTTGGCGAAGCAGCGGGCTGTGCGGCAGCCTTGAGTTTGAAGGAAAAAACTGCCGTGGCCTCGCTGAATGGTCAGCGGGTGCGTGAGGCGCTGGTCACGCAGAACGCGGGGCCGTTTACGGACGCCGCATGAGCTGGCATGGCGGTTTCCTAACACGCTCCATCAGGCTAAAAAGGTGAGCGGGGTATCGGTTTGCTCAAATCGCCAAATCACTGCGCAGCCACTGTGCGGACGGTCTGCACAATCCAGCCTTCCAGGCCGTCGCTCTGCTCCGGATGTGGACTGCATGCGATGACGCGGCCGGCGCCGAACTGGCCGCGGGCGATGGCAGGCGTGTTCACCATCAGGCCGGCGTCGGATCCGTTATTGGCCACCTCGGTGCGGAAGAAGGTGAGCGGTTCGAAGTCCGGGATGGCAGAGTTGCCGTTGGGCACCAGCAGCGGGCCGTTGTGATATTTCACCAGTGTTTCCCGAGGAAGCCCCAACAGCTTCTGGCCTTCATCCACGGTTTCGATTTTGAGATCGGCGATGCCGCGTTCCCACTTCGGTGAAGGGGTTTTGGCATCCAGCACTTTGATGCCCCAGGAAAAACCATCGCAGGCGAGGTAGGCTCCGGCGCAGATGCCCACGTAACCGCCACCCGCTTCCACGAAACGCCGCACCTGCTCGCGGCCCACCAAGCCAATGGTATTGGCCTGCCGGGCGCTGCTGCCGCCGGTGAAGATCACCACATCATAGCCGCTCAAGCCGGCACGAATGCCGTCCCGATTGAGCTTCGTCACCTCAATGTCTTTGCACTTCGCGAGCTGCTCCGTGACCTTGGGAATGCCCTTGCCCGCGCTGCCGCTGTCATCGTAGAGGGCCACGCGGATGGTGATGCCGGGCGCGCGCGTGATGGGAAGGGAAGGCGCTGGCAGATCGCGCCAAGCCAGCTTTGCCATCTTGCCGTCCTGGATGGCAAACCACTGGCCATCATGCTGCACCACCGACTCAATGACGAATGGGAGCGAGGTGACGTAGTGCAACGCGTCGGCATTGTTCCCATAGAGGCCGAAATCCAGCGGATTGCTGCTGCGGTAGATGTTCGTTATGGCCTTGTCCTTGCCGGTCTGGGTGCGGAAGAGGTAAAACAGCCCGGGCTGCAGTTCCACGATGCTGGGATGGCCCGCGCTGGTCAGATCCTCGCCCGCCTGGCCACCCCAGGCGACGACCTGCGGCTTGCCCCACGTCTTGCCATCCGGCGAGGTCCGCGCATAGACCGCGCCCACCTGTTTGGTAGACGACTTCCCTTTGACGGTGGTGGTGACCGGTTTGCTGGCGCTGTAGTAGCTGTGAGAGAGCGGGCCGATCTCGACGGTCAGCGGATCGGCGGCTGCAAGCTCCTTGTCAGCAGTGAAATGCCATGAGCGGTCCTGCTTCTTCAGCAGCTCCTGCACGGCGGCGTTTTGCTCCACGGGCGTCCAGCCACCGGTGAGGACGGGAACGAGCACGGATTCGCCACGGGCGGAGGCCACAGAAAGGAGGAGGCAGAGAAGCAGATGTTTCATCGCTAGTGCAAACGTAGGCGGAGGGTCGAAATAACACCACTCACCTGAATTGGCGAGGGGCGCATTTCACACAGACTTTGTCGTGCAAAATGACGACTGCCCCCGTTATGATGTGTCATGCGTCTTCAAAACAAAGTCATCATCGTCACCGGCAGTGTCACCGGCATCGGCAAGGCCATCGCCAAACGCTGCGTCGCAGAAGGAGCTCGCGTGCTCATCCATGGTCTGGAGCAGGATCTGGGAGAGCAGACTGTGGAGGAACTCGGCGCGGAGAATGCCGCACTTGTCATTAAAGATCTCGCGGATGAAGCCGCACCGCAGCTCCTGGTGGACGCCGCTTTGAAAGCTTTCGGGAAAATCGATGCGGTCGTGAACAACGCGGCGCAGGTGGGCACGGGAAATCTGCAGACCACGGATGGCGCGTGGTTTCGACGCATGCTGGAGATCAACTGTGTGGTGCCGTATCTGATCATTCGCGCGGCATTGCCTCATCTGAGCGAGACGCACGGGAGTGTGATCAACATTGGCAGCGTGAATGCGTATAGCGGCGAGCCGAACCTGATGCCCTACAGCGTGAGCAAGGGAGCACTCATGACGCTGACGCGCAATCTGGGTGACACGCTGATGCGTGAAAACGGTGTGCGAGTGAACCAGATCAATCCCGGCTGGGTGCTCACGGAAAACGAGGCCAAGCGCAAGCGCGAGCACGGTCTGCGTGAAGACTGGTATGCGGATCTTCCCAAGGTCTATGCGCCTGCGGGTCGCATCCTTTGGCCGGATGAGATTGCCGCGTGTGCCGCGTGGCTGCTGGCCGACGAATGCGGCCCGGTCAGCGGCCAGGTCTTTGACCTGGAGCAGCACCCCTTCATCGGTCGCAATCCGCCCAAAGACTCCTCCACCATTCCGGCGAAGCCCTGAGAGGAGTGTTCCGTGAATTGACAGGCGGGTGCGACGCGAACAACGTGCGTTGTGGAAGAAAACCTCCCGCCTGCCCAGTTTGATGCCAGTGCCTCGGAACTGCTACCGCAGGTCTACGAGGATTTGCGGCAACTGGCACGCAGGATGGTGGCGACGAATGCCCATCAAACGCTCACAGCGACCGCTCTGGTGCATGAAGCCTGGATGCGCGTGTCCAAGGATAAGGAACCGCGTTGGGAAAACCGGCGGCATTTCTTCGGTGCAGCGGCACAGGCCATGCGGCGTATCCTGCTGAACCGAGCGCGTGACAAGCACCGGCTTAAGCGCGGCGGCAATCATGAGCATGTGGCCCTGGATGACGTGGAAATCGCCGCGCCAGCACCCGAAGCAGATCTGCTGGCGCTCGACGAGGCGCTGGACCGGCTCGCGAAGGAGGATCCGTTCCTGGCCGAGATTGTGGGACTGTATTACTTCACCGGGCTGAAGTGGCCGGAGATCGCAGAGATGACCGGGGTCTCTGAGCGGGAGCTGAACCGGCAGTGGACCTTTGCGCGTGCATGGCTGCGGACCGAACTGACCTGAATTTTTTTGCCGGATTGGATGAGCGACGGGGCATGTATCTCTGATCATGCTATTTTTAGAGCTGTGTTTCCGCGCCGGCATGTGTTTCATCTGCTCCCATCCTGCGACTCATGTCCTCCACCAGTTCATCCATCTCACGCCAAAAGGAGATCTTTCTGGCGGCTCGTGAGATCGTGGACGCCGGTGAACGTTCCCGATTTGTTGCAGATGCGTGCGGTGACGACGCCGAACTGCGGACGCGCATCGAGGTGATGCTGGGGGTGAAGGCGGACGGCTTCCTGGAACCGGACGAAACCTTGGTGAATTCCGTCGCCATACCGGGTGTGGGGGAGAAGATTGGTTACTTCGGCGACTATGTGCTGCTGGATGAGATCGCTCATGGCTCTTCGGGCGTGGTGTTCCGGGCCAGGCAGGTATCCCTAGACCGTGTGGTGGCGCTGAAGATGCTGAGGGACCGTCCGCTGCTAAGCACAGAGGCGGACACCCGGCGTCTGCGTGCGGAGGCCACGGCCGCAGCCTCGCTGGACCATCGGAACATCGTGCCGATTTACGAGGTCGGCGCCTATGAGGGGCAGCCGTATTTCAGCATGAAGCTCATCGAGGGCGGCACGCTGCAATTTCGCACGGCGGAGTTCCAGGCGGATCCACGAAAAGCTGCGGCTTTCATGGTCAAGGTCGCGCGCGCCGTGCATCACGCGCACACCAAGAGCATCCTGCACCGCGACTTGAAGCCGGGCAACATCTTGATCGATGCCGCCGGCGAGCCTCACATCACCGACTTCGGGCTGGCGCGAAAAATCGGCCTGGAGTCGGGTTTGACGATGACCGGAGTGGTGATGGGAACGCCACATTACATGAGTCCGGAACAGGCGCGTGGTGGTGGCCGCGAGCTCACGCC
Source organism: Prosthecobacter sp. (assembly GCF_044226605.1). GTDB lineage: Bacteria > Verrucomicrobiota > Verrucomicrobiia > Verrucomicrobiales > Verrucomicrobiaceae > Prosthecobacter. Next base: position 484,182 of record NZ_JBGAGS010000001.1, read on the forward strand.
CGCCACGGACATCTACAGCCTCGGCGCGATCCTCTATGAGCTGGTGGAAGGCCGGCGGATTTTTCAGTCGGAAGACCTGATCGAGCTGCTGCAACAGGTGGCCGAAAAATCGCCACCTGCAATGCGCACGCCGCATCGCGATCTGGCAGCGATCGTGATGAAGTGCCTGGAAAAGTCGCCCGCAGCCCGCTACGCCACTGCAGGGGATCTGGCCGATGACCTGGAGCGCTGGCTACAGGCGCGGCCCGTTTCCGCCCGACGCAGCAGCGTGGCGAAACGAACGCTGATGCAAGCGGTAATGACCACAGCGGCAGTCACCGCATTCGTAGCGCTCGTGTTCGGCACCAAGACATTTTGGCCGGGAACAGAGCGCCTGGTGGTCACCACGATGGAGGATGAGCTGGATCCGCCCGGCACCACCGGAAGCGGCCTTTCCCTGCGCGAAGCAGTGCGCGATGTGCCCGATGGTGGACACATCGTGTTCTCCCAGGCGGGCAAGCTCACGCTGTCTCCAGCGCTCGGCGGCATCCGCATCGCGCGCAGCATCGAGATCAAGGGCGCGAATGTGGAGATTCACAATGGTCCGGATATCGACCGTGCTCTGTTCATCGAATTTGGGAGCCACGTCACGCTGCAAGGCCTGACGCTCAGTGGTGAGGCTGCGGACGCCCACCTACGCGGCAGCGTGGGAGCGATCGAGAACAACGGCGAACTGACCGCCACGGACTGCCGCTTCTTGAAACACGGCGGCGGGGGCCTTGGCGGGGCCATCGTCAGCGAAGGAGGGCTCACGCTGCGACGCTGCGTGTTCCAGGGCAATTTCAGCAACATGATGGGCGGCGCGCTCAATATCAAATGTACCGGTGCCCAGCAGGTGGAAATCGAGGACTGCCTCTTCGCGGACAATGTCTGTTATGGCAACGGCGGCAGCGCCATCAACATCGGCTTGCAGTCATCGAAGGCTCAGGCGCACCTGACACGGTGCACCGTGACCGGCAACATCTGGGATCCCGCATCCAAGCGAGACGCCGCCGCGGAGCATGAGCGCTTGGTCGCCCCAAACGTGCTTGTGGGCGGAGCACTCCGCATCCGTGGAAACAAGGTCACGCTGGACCGCTGCATCGTGGCTGGAAATGCAGCCAAAAGCCCGGGAGAGAAGGACATCTACGGCGATTTCACCCAGGTCGGCCCCAACTTCATCGGGGGCGATCCTAAAGACGCGCCCGCAGGTCTCGGCTCCAGCGTGAAATGAGGCGCTGAAAGAACTTTTCGGTTTTTTGCCGGAACGAAATCCGAACGGGGCATGTGAAAAGCGAACCCAATGAAACGCTTTCCTCTTCCATTCGTCATACTGATTTCGGTCTTTGCTTCGCTGCGCTCACTCCTGCGGAGCAGCACAGTCTTCGCGGTGCTAGCTGTCTTGCTTTGCCCGGCTGTCATACCGGCCTCCGCCCAGACGCCGAGTCTTGTCAGCTACCAGGGCCGAGTTGCCGTGGGCACTGTCAACTTCGAGGGCACGGGCAATTTCCGTTTCGCCCTCGTGAGCGCCAACGGTAGCAACGTCTACTGGAGCAACTCACCCGATGTGTCGCCTGCCAATGGCATCCCAGACGCCGCCGTCAATCTCACGGTTACGAAGGGGCTTTACTCGGTGCTGCTGGGCGACACTTCCATCAACAACATGGCCGCCATCCCAACGAACGCGTGGAACCATGCAGAAGTCCGTCTTCGTGTTTGGTTCAACGACGGCGTCAACGGCAACCAGCTGCTCACCCCTGACCAGCGCATCGCGCCTGCCGGCTACTTCGCCGACGGGAGTGTGGACAGCCCCGCTCTCGCCACCGGCGCGGTCACCACCACGAAGCTGGCCAACAACGCCGTCACCGCCGCGCAGATTGCGGCCGATGCGATTACGAGCGGACAGATTGAGTCTGGTGCCGTGACCGGTCCTAAAATCGCCGACGGTGCGATCAGCACTATCAAACTCAATGACGGTTCCGTGACGACCGTGAAGCTCGCCAACAACGCCGTCACCACCGCGCAGATCGCCGCTGATGCCGTGACGAGCGCACAGATTGCCGCCAGTGCTGTGACCGGCCCTAAAATCGCTGACGGCGCGGTCAACACCGTCAAGCTCAGCGATGGTGCCGTGACAACCATCAAGCTCAGCAATGGCGCAGTTGGAACTCTAAAACTCGCCGACGGTGCGGTGACCTTGGCAAAGCTAGGCCCGGATGTGGGGCTTTGGGGGACCAGTGGCGTGAACGTCTTCCGCAACGGAGGGAACGTTGGCATCAGCACCTCGACCCCGGAGTCCCTGCTGCATGTGGGCAGCTACGCCGCTGCCGGCCTTGATAATTTCGTAACGATTTCCAGCAGCGGCCCAAATGCGACGAACCCGGCCGCTGACCGCCTGGCGGGCATCAAATTGAGGAATTTCTCGAATGATTTCGGATTCACGATCTCATCCCTCGACGGGGTGAACAACGCCGGCCTGGACATCCGGAGGCATCTTTCAGACCCTGTCGGCAGCTCGGTCATGTTCCTTAGCAGGAACAGCGGCAACGTCGGCATCGGCACCTCAACCCCGGGGTCTCAGCTGCATGTGGGCAATTACTCTGCCGCTGGCGTTGATAATTTCATCACGGTCTCCGGCAGCAGCCCAAATGCGACGAGCCCGGCTGCTGACCGCCTGGCGGGCATCAAACTGAGGCATTTCTCGAATGATTACGGATTCACGATCTCATCCCTCGACGGAGTGAACAACGCCGGCCTGGACATCCGAAGGCACTTTTCAGACCCTGTCGGCAGCTCGGTCATGTTCCTTAGCAGGAACAGCGGCAAAGTTGGTATCGGCACAACGAGCCCCTCTGCGCCGCTGCAAATCATTGCGGGTGCCGGGAGCGCACCCGACACCAACGGCCTTGACGTCTTCAATCCCAGCAACACCGCTGGCAGCACCGCCATCATCTCAGCCCGGGTTGCGGGCGGCGCTGCCGGCAATCCCGTCGTTTCCTTCAATGTTGTTGGCGAGAGCGGATGGGTAATCGGCCTGGACAATGCCGACGCGAACAAATTCAAGATTGCTTCAACATCCGCGTTTGGCGGAACTCCTAGAATAACGATTACCACGGAGGGGGACATCGGCATTGGCACCATGTCGCCCTCCGAGAAACTTCATGTGACGGGAAATGCCTATCTCCAAGTCCCCGCATCGAATTCGCACATCAGGGCGCTAAGCATTGACGTTGCCTCGTTCGGCACCACTGAGAATGCACAGTCGAGTTATTTCCTCCGGGCGCAGGATATTGGCTCGGGAAGCACTCCGTTCGTCGTGAAAGGTGACGGCAAGGTCGGCATCGGGACCGCATCGCCGGCAATCAAGCTGGAGGTGAAAGGTGAGGCGACTGGATTCGATCAGTACAATTGGAATGCTTATCCCGTTGGCATCTGGGGCAGTTCTCATGGCATCGTGATTGATGTGGTCGGAGGTGGTAAGGATGGGCAGCCAAATCATTCCAACAACTACCTCGCTTTCAAGTCGGGGGACTACTTTTGGGGGAGCATCCAGGGACAAGACTTGGGCGACCTGCATAACTCGTTCGACTATATCTGGTATCAGAGCATGAGTTCTTTGCAGATCGGATTTAGTGCGGCGATCATCGCGGCTGAGATAGTCCAGGTGGACTTAGGAGAGGCGGCGGTTCACGGAGTTGAGTTCGCGCAAATCCTGGCGCAGTGGGCGCAGCAAACCATCGCGATGGATAGCAGCATCGGTGTGGTCTTCCAATCGGGTTCCGCTGACTACGCGGAGTGGCTGGAAATGAGAAATCCCGCGGAAGACATCAAAGCCGCCGAAATCATTGGCGTCTCGGGCGGCAAAATTTCCAAGGATACGACAGGTGCGGAACGATGCATGATCGCCTCCACCGCTCCAATCGTCGTCGGCAACAAGCAGCCCAAGGAAAGCGAGCCGCGTTTCAGGAAGGTCGCGTTCATAGGACAGGTTCCTGTGAAAGTCCGGGGCACCGTAAAAGTGGGAGACTATGTGGTCGCGTCCGGTTTGAATGATGGCTATGGCATTGGCATTCGTCCGGAGCGCATGGCCCTCCAAGATTATCCAAAGATCGCCGGCGTGGCCTGGTCTGCGACTACCGAAGGGAGTGGGGAAGGCCTGGTCAATGTGGCCGTCGGCATCAACACGAATGACCTGACTGCCAAACTCATTCAACAGCAGAAGCAGATCGACGGCATCGTCAGTTATCTCAAGGCCAAAGATCCCGCTTTCCCTGGAATAGAAAATGTGGCCGCCAACTCGGCGAAGCCATCGCAAGACACGACCGCACCCGCGGTCCCGCCGCGCCCCGCTGCCGCTGCTCAGCCTGATTGGGTGAAGTTGAAGCAATCCATCAAGGACCACCCGGAGCTGTTCGCCAAAATGCTGGATGCAGCGAAGAAGCAACTGGCCGCGAAGGGAACCGATCTGTCCAAGAACCCCCGCCTGGCCCAGGCACTCGATGTGAAGTATTACAACGACTGGGTGAACAACCCGGACGAGGTGCTGAAAGCTCCCCGGATGCCTGCTCCTGCCAAGGCCGCCACTCCGGTGAAGACCGGGAAGTGAGAGCAACCGCGATCCAGCCCCCACAGGGAAACCCATCATGAAGTCTCTTTTCCTGCTTCTCCTCTCGCTGCTGGCAATAACGGCCCATGGCGGCCCGCGCACGAGCGCGAGTTACAGAGTGCTCACCGACGGCACCTACACCGGTGGCAGCCGCGCCACCAGTACAGCCTACACCAATGACGGCAGCTCCGGAGGCATTGCCGGCATCTCCACCGTAGCCACGCCCGGCGAAACCATGAAGCACGGCTACATCGGCCAGTTCACAGAGGTCACCGCGCTCCAGCTCGCCGCCACGCCCGCCACTGTGAACGAAGGCACGACGCGCCAGCTCAGCGCCAGCCTGCTCAACGACGATCTCACCACCACCGCATTGCCCGCCACTGCTGTGGGCTGGGGCGTGCAGAGCGGCCCACTGACCGGAGTGGATGCCAATGGCCTGGCCACAGCAGCCGTCGTCTACCAAAACACCGCCGCCTCCGTCCTTGGGAATTATTTCTCTTTCACCGCCACTGGTGCCCTCACCGTGCTCAACGTGAACACGGACGACCTCCCCGGCTACTCCGGAGATGGCCTGGATGATGCGTGGCAGGCTCAATACTTCGGATTGAACAACCCGCTCGCCGCGCCCGAAGTGATCACCGACGGCACCGGCCTGACCAACCTCTTCAAGTTCACCGCCGGTCTGATTCCAAACAACAGTGGCTCCAGGTTTTTCTTCAATCCGCAGCCGTCACCTGGGGTGCCAGGCCAGATGCGCCTTGTCATCAACCCACGCTTCGCTGACCGCACTTACACCGTCATCACCAGCCCAGCGCTCGGAGCAGGTGCGGCGTGGACACCGCTCACCACTTTCACGATCGACGACAACGGCAACACGCGTACCATCACCGACACAAGCGCAACCGGGACGAGGAAATTCTATCGCGTGAAGGTCACGAAACCCTGACGCACACGTCACCAGCGCGCCCATCAGTCTCAAGCAGGACACAAAAAAACGGTTTTTTTGCCGGAATCGCGCACAGGCGGGGCATGAGCAAGAGGATGAGGCATCACGCCCCACCACCCATCCACCCACCGCCATGAAACACTTCTCACAAAGCTTCCGCCGCATCGCCTGCACGATGCTCCTTCTCTGCACCGCCACCACGCCCGCCTTGGCTGATCTTCCGCAGCAACGCAAAGCTCTCGACGAACTCCAGGCTGCGAAGAAAGCCGAAGATCCGATGCCCCTGCTGGAGTCCGCCAAAACCCGCATCACCAAGGCCAACAAGGGAAACAGGGAGGGAGACAAGAAAGACGTGATCGCGAAGATCAACGAGGCCATCGAGCAACTGAAGGCCGGCAACAAGAGCAAGATGGAGCAGAAGATCAATGCGGCCATCGCCAACCTCCATCAGGGCAAGGACAGCTCGAGACGTCCGAAGTGAGAAGGGGTGGCAGGAAGGCAAGTGTGCTGGCCTTGTCCGCCGAAGCCAAAATATAGCCGAAGTGCGGCGTAAAGAGCGGGAGGAGGTCAGCGCGATGCCGCATTTCACACAGTCTTTGTCGTGGAAAAAAGCGGACAGCCCTCGTTATGCTCTCCCATGCCCAAACTCGCCGCTTTCCCCAAAGCCTTCATGCAGGCCCTCTGCAAAGAAGGAACCATGACCGTTTCCGAATGGATTCAACTCGCCTCCAAGCTCGATGTTCAGGGGCTGGAATGGTATGCCGGTTTCCTTGAGATGGCCGATGAGAAAAACTGGCCGCGCTTTCGCAAGGAAGTGGAAGACACGGGCCGGGTGATCCCGATGATGTGCTGCTCGCCGGACTTCACGCATCCGGACGCGGCTTTCCGCGACAAGGAGATCGCCAAACAGAAACGCTGGATCGACATGACGCACACGCTGGGCGGATCATACTGCCGTGTGCTTAGCGGGCAACGTCGCCCAGAGCTGACGCTGGATGAAGGGGTGAAACTCGCGGCGGAATCCATCTACGCCTGCCTGCCCTATGCACAGGAGCGTGGCATCACGCTGATCATTGAGAACCACTACAAGGATGACTTCTGGGAGTATCCCGAGTTCGCACAGAAGATGGATGTCTTCTGCAAGCTGGTGGATGCGGTGAATCACCCAAACTTTGGCGTGAACTATGATCCTTCGAACACTTACCTCGCGGGTGAGGACCCGATCGAGCTGCTGAAACGCGTGTCGCATCGCGTGGTGACCATGCACGCCAGTGACCGTTACCTTGCCGAAGGCACCATCGAAGATCTGCGCAAGGAAGAAGGTGGCGCACAAGGATATGCGAAGCGTTTGCGCCATGGCGAGATTGGCAAAGGTCTCAATGACTACGACGCCATTTTCACGGAACTGAAGAGCAAGGACTTTAACGGCTGGATTAGCATTGAGGATGGTGTCGATGGCATGGAACAGCTCGCGCGCAGCGTGGAGTTTTTGAAAAAGAAGATCGCGATCTACTGGCCGCAGTAGCCCGCCCGTCAATTCCCCCTTTCGTTTATGAAAACAAACTCAACCCATTCTCTGGGAGGCCTCTCCCTGCTCGTCTCACTCTGGCTATGCACCTTCGGACTCGGAGCGGACAAGGTCCTGCCTGCGTGCAACCGCCTGCGATTTGAACCGCTGCCCGGAACCGAGCGGGCGATGGTGGGGGCCAAATTGGAAGGGTCCAATACCTCCCGAACGGAGGGTTATGTCACTTTGGCGACCCTTCAAGAAACGCCGGCGCCCAAAACCTGGACAGATGTGAAGTTTGACAACGCGAAGCTCTACCGCTGGGTGCGCTTCTCCATGCCCGCGGGTGTAACGTCGAAAATGGGCAAGGTGGAGGTTTATGCCGGTGAGCGGCTGCTTGCAGGAAATGAGAACAAGGGTGCCCTATTCACCCCTTTTGTCGAAGGCAAGGACGGCGTGAACGAGAGCGCGATCGGATTTGACCTGTTTGCCACCGCCACCCCAGGCCGCCCTGCGTTTACCCCGGCAGGAGGCGATCTGGACCAGCCCACGGATGTAAAGCTGAGCGGACCGCGTGAGGCCGTCATCCGCTACACACTCGATGGCAGCACACCCACGGCCGAGCATGGAGAGACCTACACGAAGCCGATCCATGTGGACAAGAATACCACGATCACGGCCGTTACGATCGATCCTGACCGCGTAGCGCCGAGCCTCGCGGTGACCGTGACGTATCTGGTGAAGGGCCAGAGCAAGCCGGGCCTTTTCACCGCCCATGTGGGCAACAGCCTCACCGGTACCTGTGGTGGCTTCTGGCGCTATGCGCGCACGGCTGGCTATGCCCACCGTCAGGAGTCGTTTCTGCGGCCCGGTGCGCTCACGCGTGAGAACTGGGCGGTCGCCACCGGTGACTACAAAAATGACAAGCTTGCCAATGCCAAAGAAACCCAGGCGCTGAAACGCGGCACCCCGAGCTGGGACGATTACTGGGCGAAGGTCGGCAAGGTGGATCTCATCACGCTGCAGCCGCGTGACTATGACCTCGACAAAGAGATCGCCGCCGAGATCAGTTTCATCCGCAAGTTCCGCGAGAAATCACCAGAGCTTCAGCCGTGGCTCTATTGTGAGTGGGTGGAGATGAAGCGAGCCCGCCCCAGCGACCAGGGCACCGTGCCGAGCTACCAGATGAAGAAGACTTTTCCCGCGCTGACGTGGGAGGAATCCATGAGCGCCATGCTGCTCTATGTGGAGGAATTGCAGCATCGCCTGAATCCACAGATCGCGGATGGCAAACCAGCGCACATCATTCCCAGCGCGCTGGCCATGGGCTGGATCAAAAACATGATTGATCACAATCAGGTGCCCGGCGTGAAGCCAGGATCTTTCTATCCGCTGCTGTTTAACGACCAAGTGCATCCTGCGAGCGGGCCGATCCACAACTCGGCGAATGGTGCGTATCTTGTGGATCTCACCTGGTATTCCGCCTTCTATCGCGAAGCTCCAGAGGGCAAAACGCTTCCCATAGAAACCACCTTCACGCCCGAGCAGGCGCGACTTATCGAGCGCCTCGCCTGGGATGTGGTGAAGAATTATCCGGACTGCGGCCTGTATGAAGAAGGCAAGGAGGCCTGCGGCAAACCGCAGTTTAGCAGCGATGGGAAGATCATCACGCTTAAATCTTCGACTCCGGGAGCGTGGTTTCGCTACACACTCGACGGCACCACGCCGACGCGCACACGCGGCTATGTGTACTGCGGTGCCATCAGCGTTCAGCCCGGCATCCAGGTGCAAGCTGTAGCCTACAAAAGCGGCATGGCAGACAGCGCCGTCACCGCTCCTTAATAATCTACCATGAAAACCCTCGCTCTTCTCAGCGCCCTCGCCCTTGCCTCGATTTCCCATGCTGAAGGCCCTCTCCAGCCTGTGCTGCAATCGTTTGTGGACAAGCACCTTGTTCCCGGTGTGGTCGCGCTGGTCGCCAGCAAAGACAAGGTGCTCGACCTCGACTCCGCTGGCTATGCAAGCCTCGCCAGCAAAACGCCCATGCGGAAGAATGCGGTGTTTTGGATCGCCTCCATGAGCAAGTCGCTCACGGGTGCCGCACTCATGATGCTGGTGGACGAGGGCAAGGTGAGCCTGGATGATCCTGTGGAGAAGTTTCTTCCCGAATTCAAAGGGCAGCAGGTGAAGGCCGCGGATGGCTCGCTGCATCCGCCGAAACATCCCATCACTGTGCGTGAGGTCATGTGCCACACCAGCGGTCTCGTGCTGGCGAATGAAAAGGGGCTGAAGAAAACGCAGTCTCTGAAGGAGAATGTGGCTTTGTTTGCGTCCTACTCTCTGCGGCAGGAGCCGGGCACCAAATACGAATACAACAATTGCGGCGTCGATACCGGCGGCCGCATCATCGAAGTGCTGAGCGGGATGAGCTATTCGGACTTCATGCAGAAGCGGCTGTTTGATCCGCTGGTCATGAAGGACACCACCTTCTGGCCGAATGAAGAGCAGGCATCCCGCCTCGCACACACGGCACGCTTCACCGCAGACAAGAAGGATCTTGAAGAGATCAAGCAGGACAAGGATGTGGAGCAGCGCATCATCGACAAATGGAGCGAAGGCGTGCACGTGCCGCGGGCCGTGACCGCGGACATGGGTGCCGGAGTCGCCTTCAACTACGCCAAGCATTTTGGTGAGCCCGCAGGCGGCTTCTATTCCACCGCGGCTGATGTGGGCACCTTCTGCCGCATGCTGCTCAATGGCGGCATGCTGGATGGAAAGCGCTACCTTTCTGAAAAGGCGGTCAAACAATTGTCATCCATCCAGACGGGCGACACTCCGGTGAGCCCTGATTCGGCTTACGGCGTGGGATTTTCCGTCAAACTCACGGACGAGGAAGGCCCTAGTGCCGGCAGTTTTGGCCACCGCGGCGCACGCCGAACGGCCATGTGGATCGATCCGAAAAACGAACTGGTCATGGTCATCCTCGTGGAGCGCTTTGACATGACGGGCGAGGAGCAGAAGGTCATGTACGGCGGTTTCATGAAGGCAGCGGTGAAGGCCTTCGGGAAAGCTGGGAAGCAATCTCGCTGACAAGATCGTCCTTCAATCCACCATGAAACGTCTGCTTGTCTTAGCCCTCTGTGTTTTGCTTCTTCCGCAATTCTCACCGGCGGAGAGCAGGCGGCCGAACATCCTTTTAATCCTGGTGGATGACATGGGCTGGAGCGATCTCGGCTGCTATGGAGCGGACCTGCACGAGACGCCGCGCATCGATCAGTTCGCCGCCGAATCGGTGCGCTTTACCAACGCCTATGCGATGTCCGTTTGCTCGCCGACACGCTCAACCTTGATGACCGGCAAGCATGCTGCGCGGCTGCGTTTCACGATCTGGGCCGAAGGCGCTGAGGGAGGAGGGGCGAAGAACCGCAAACTGCGCGAAGCCCCTTCCATTTGGAATCTGCCGCACACCGAAACGACCATTGCCAAACATCTGCATGAGACGAGTTATCTCACCGCACTCGTGGGCAAATGGCACCTGGGAGACTGGATGCACTATCCGGAATCTCATGGCTTCGATATCAACATCGGCGGCACGAACTGGGGCGCACCGCAGACCTTTTGGTGGCCTTACAGCGGCAGCGGGCGCTTTGGAGATGAGTTCCGCTATGTACCACACCTAGAGTTCGGCAAGCCCGGTGAATATCTGACTGACCGACTCACTGATGAAGCCATCAAGGTGATGGACCGCGCAAGTGAGCAGCCTTTTTTCATCTACCTCGCCCATCATTCAGTACACACGCCCATCGAGGCGAAGGAAGCCGATGTGAAGCACTTTGATGCCAAGCTGCGCGAAGGCATGAATCACAAGCACGGCGTCTATGCCGCGATGACCAAGAACCTCGACGACAACGTAGGCCGTGTGCTGGATCATCTCGAGAAGAGCGGTCTCGACAAGAACACGCTCGTTATCTTCGCCAGCGACAACGGCGGTTACATTGGCTCTGACAAAGCCAGTGGTCGCGACATGCCGGTGACTAGCAATGCCCCCCTGCGCTCTGGGAAAGGCTCGCTCTATGAGGGTGGCATTCGCATTCCCCTGATCATTCGCTGGCCTGCGGTGACCAAGGCAGGCGTCTGCGATGAACCCGTAGTCACGATGGATCTCTTTAACACCCTTCTCGGCGCCGCCGGACTTCCCACTCAAGCAAACGACGGCCTGGATCTCACTCCCTTGCTGAAACAGCCGGAATCAAAGCTGAAGCGCGACGCACTCTTTTTTCATTACCCGCATTACTACCACACCACCACGCCCGTCAGTGCTGTGCGCTCGCGTGACTGGAAGCTGCTGGAGTTCTTCGAGGACGACCACCTCGAACTCTACAACCTCCATGATGATGCGGAGGAAAAAAAGGATCTTGCCAAGGCGATGCCCGAGAAGGCACAGGCCCTGCGCGATCAACTCCACGCCTGGCGCACAGCCGTGGATGCCGCGCTGCCCACTCCGAACCCTGATTTCAAACCCGGAAAAGCAAAGGTGAAGCCATGAAACACCTCCTTATTCTCTTCGGTGCTCTTGTCGCGCAAGTGGCACCGCTCATCGCCGCTGAAAGCGTTTCGAAGCCAAACATTCTGTGGATCATCGCAGAGGACGCTTGCAAAGACTTCGGGTGTTACGGGATGCAGGCTGCGCGCACGCCTCACATTGACCGTCTGGCTTCAGAGTCCTGTCTTTATCACCATGCGTTCGCCACCGGTCCGGTGTGCTCTGCTTCGCGCTCGGCTTTCATGACGGGCCTCTATCAGACGCGCATCGGCGCTCACAATCATCGCAGCCACCGAACGAAGGAGTTTACACGACCCGCAGGGGTGAGACTGATCACTGAACGGCTGAGTGAGGCGGGCTACTTCACCGCCAATGTGCGCACGCTGCCACCGGCATTGGGCTTTAATGGCGCAGGGAAGACGGACTGGAATTTTTTTGATAACGGCAAGGCATTCGACAGCGCGAAATGGAGCGACTTGAAAGTACATCAGCCTTTTTATGCGCAGGTCAATCTCCACGAAACGCACCGCCCCTACTACCGTGCCGCGAAGCATCCGACCGATCCCGCGACTGTGAAACTGCCTCCCTATCTTGCAGATGACCCGATCATTCGCGCGGACTGGGCTGCGTATCTTGATGAGGTCGCCGTGCTGGACGAAAAAGTCGGCGCACTGCTTTCTCTCCTAGATAGCGAAGGCCTGCGGGAAAACACCGTCGTATTCTTTTTCTCAGATCATGGCCGCGAGGACTTCCGCGGAAAATACTTCCCTTCGGAGCAGGGTTTCGAAGTCCCGCTCATGGTACGCTGGCCGACACTGTTGAAACCCGGCAGCACCAGCGATTACCTCGTTTCCCTGTTGGATGTACATGCGACATCGCTCTCGCTGGCCGGCGTGGATTTTGCGGGCCTCGATGGCGAACCATTCTTCGGTCCCTCCGCGAAGAAACGCGAATTCATCTTTGGAGCCCGCGACCGCATTGACGATACGCCGGACCGAGTGCGCACCGTGAGAGACGCCCGCTTCAAGCTCGTTCACAACTTCGAACCTCAGCGCCCCTACTTGCAACGCATGGCCTATGCTGAGCTGACAAACCCCACCTACAACCGCATGCGCCAGCTTTCTGCTGAAGGAAAGCTCAATACGGACCAGGCCAAGTTCATGGCCTCGCAGCGCCCCACGGAGGAACTCTACGATCTGCAGAACGACCCTTTTGAGTTTCATAATATTGCCGAAGATCCTGCCCATCAGGAAATCCTAAACCGCCTGCGGCGTCAGCTTGATGCCTGGATCTCCGGAACTCATGATCAAGGCACCGTGCCGGAGGATCCCAAAACAGTGGCGGAAGATTTGAAGCGCAATGAGAACACCGATCGCAAATTGCGCGCCGAATTTGGACTCGGTCCGAATGAGGTCTTGTTGAAAACATTAGAGCATCCCACCAAAAAACCTTGAAGCCGCACGCTCAGGCGTGGGCGTCCATGTCGCCTTCCATTCATCCCATCCCTCCACCATGAACCTCGATGTCTTATGCATTGGTCATGCAGCCTGTGATGTGAGTCTCTTTGTGGATTCTTATCCGCCGGAGAATTCCAAATGCGAAACGCATGAGTCCCTCGAAGGCTGTGGCGGACCGGCGGCGAACGCCGCGTGGCTGCTTTCGAGCTGGGGCCTTCGCGCGGGCTTTGCGGGACTCGTGGGCGATGATGTTTACGGCAGACGTGCGCGGGATGAACTGGAAGCCGTGGGCACAAACGTGTCCCTGATGGAGCTGCGGAGTGGGCATGTCACACCTTTGTCCATGATTCTGGTCAACCGGGAGAACGGCAGCCGAACCATCATCAATCGGAAGGCCGGGGCCACGGCGCTGTCTCTGGATGCTGGCGCTGTGCGCGCGCTTTCGCCGCGAGTGTTGTTGTTCGACGGACATGAACTGGGGGCCTCTTTGACCGCCATGCGGGAATTTCCAGACGCTGTTTCCATTCTCGATGCGGGCTCATGGCGCGAAGGCACGGCCACGCTTGCCAGCAAGGTGCAATACCTCGCGGCCTCTGAGCGCTTCGCGTTGCAAGCCACCGGTATGGCGAATTTAAAGGGGGCACAGGAACAGCAGGAATGCCTGCGCCGGTTGCGCAGCCAGTTCGGCACCCGCACCATTGTTACCCTGGGAGAGCGAGGCCTGATTTATGATGTGGGAGACGGATTTGATGAACTGCCTGCATTTTCAACCGCCATCGTGGACACCACGGCAGCGGGAGACATTTTCCACGGTGCCTTTGCGTTTGGCGTGGCACGTGGCATGCCGCTGAGGGAGGTGCTGCGCCTTGCCTCCATGGCTGGATCTTTGTCTGTCCGCAAACCTGGCGGCAGATCGTCAGCACCCACGTTGGCTGAAGTGGAGGAGGCCCTCTGCCTTGCGCCCTAGACGGTCTTTCAATGCTCCAAGGAAACATGGTTCAAACCCCATCTTAACTTCATGAACTCGTTTTTATACCGCCTCAATCTGGCCATTGTTATTTGCACGGCTTCCATGCTGCATGCAGAGCCTGTCCCCGACAGCAAGGCCCGACCCAACGTTCTGTTTATCATGACCGACCAGCATCGCTGGGACTGCATCGCGGCGAATGGCAACAAGATCATCAAAACTCCCAATCTGGATCGCCTGGCGGCACGTGGCGCCAATTTCACCAACGCTTTTGTCTCCTCGCCTGTTTGCGTACCTTCGCGCATCAGCTTTTTCACCGGCCGCTACGCGCACTCGCATAAGAATCGAGTGAACTACACGCCCCTGGACCGAAACGAGGTGTTGATGCAGGCCCGTTTTAAAGAGGCCGGCTATCGCACGGCCGCAGTGGGGAAGCTGCACTACTACCCGCCGAACCGTGAGGAGGCGTTTCGCACCGGCTTTGAAACTGCCGAATTGCATGACGGCTCGTCCATCACCGATCTGTGGTCGGATTACGTGAAATGGATGCGGGAGAACAATCCGGACTTTAAGCCCTACTACCGCGCCATGGTTAAGGACGTTGCCCCGGGTAAGAATCCTTTTCGTTCAGTGCTGGACCTCAAATTCACCGACACCGCCTGGACCGGCGAACGCTCCCGTGCCGTGCTCACCGATTTGGCGAAGCAGGAGAAGCCGTTCTTCTTTTACGTTTCATTTTGGAAGCCGCACTCGCCCTATGAAGTCGCTGCTCCTTACGACAGCATGTATGACAGTGTGGAGATTCCCATTCCTGCCACCGTCAGTCTTGAGACTGTGAAGGATTTGCCGCTGCCCGTGCAAAAGCTCGCCATGCGCCATGGCGGTCCGAAGCTGGACCGCGAACGCCTCGAGTGGGCCTACCGCAGTTATTACGGCACCATCTCCCATGTGGACCATGAAATCGGCCAGCTGCTGGATGCACTCGAAGCCTCGGGTAAGGCGGCCAATACGCTTATCGTGTTTAGCTCAGACCATGGCGACCAGCTGTTCGAGCACGCCATCACGGACAAGAATTGTTTCTTCGATCCGTCGGTGCGCGTGCCGTTCATGGTCAGTCTGCCGGGACGGATCAAGAGCGCCAAGTATGACCAGCTCATCGAAACCGTCGATCTGCTGCCGACATTGCTGGAGTTCACCGGCATTCCGGAACCACGCGAAGTCGAGGGTCGCAGCTTTGCACCGCTGATCGCGGACATGGGCCGGAGCTACGAGCCGCATGCGGAAGTTTTCAGCGAGAACATCATCCCTGAAGTCATCACCGGCGGGAAGATGGACATGCCGTTTGAAAAAGGCCAGGGCGTGGGCGGCATCCGCCACCCCGATGCTAAGATGGTCCGCACCGAGCGCTGGAAGTACTGCTACTATCCCGCCGGCTATGCGGAGCTCTATGATTTGAAGGCAGACCCGCTGGAAACGAAGAATCTGGCCGGGCAGGCGGACATGCGTGAGATCGAATACGATCTGCGCACACGACTGCTGAACTGGCTCATCAACAGCCAGGAGACGGACCAGATTCAAAACCGCTGGATGCTTCCGGAGAAAAAATGAAACCATTCGCCACTTCATGCCATTTCTCACTTTGCTCGCGGTCGTCGCTTCATCTTTCGAGAACGCGGGAAGGCGCAGCTTGTAGGAACAACACCATCTCACGCTCTCCAGCCATGAAGGTCTGCCTCGGATTGATCTGCCTCCTTATCGCCGCCGTCCATGCCGGAGCCGATGAGTTCACCTCCCATGGGGTAAAAATTTTTTACACTGTGCAGGGCAGCGGTTCTCCGGTGGTTTTGATTCATGGCCTGCACTCCAGCGGAGCAATGAACTGGACGCTTCCGGGCACCACGGCAGCGCTGGCACAAAGTCACCGTGTCATCGTCATGGACTGCCGCGGCCATGGGAAGTCTGACAAGCCGCAAACTGACGCCGAGTACGGTGAAGCGATGGCGGAGGATGTGGTCTCGCTGCTCGATCACCTCGACATCCGGAAAGCGCACATCGCGGGATATTCGATGGGTGGGATGATCGCCCTGAAGACGGCGGTGCTGCACCCCGAGCGGGTGCAGGGCCTGCTGCTGTGCGGCATGGGCTGGCTGCAGGATGGCAGCACGCTGCAGGCCTTCTGGGAACGTATTCCCGTGCGAGAACGGCTGATCGGCGGCAGCAGCGGCAGCGCCTGCATGAAAGGCATGGCACGTCTGGCGGTGACCGAGGCTCAGGTGAAGGCGCTCAAAGTGCCAGCAGCCGTCATCGTAGGCGACCACGATCCAGTGGACAGGCTTTATGTGCAGCCACTCAGCCAGATCCGTCCTGAATGGCCGGTGACCAAGATCGAGGGAGCCGGCCACCTGACCTGCGTGATGAAGCCGGTGTTTCGGAACGAGGTGGTGAAGGCGATTGCGAGCTTTGAAAAGTAGGACACATCTCTGCACCCGACCATGAAACCACTCCTGCCGACTCTCCTTTTCTCCTGCCTCGCCCTGCTTGCCGTAACACTTCATGCCCAGGAGCCGGAGCGCATCCGCGACATCATCTACACGAAGCATGACGGCGTGGCGCTAACCATGGATGTATTCAAGCCGGCGAAGCCCAACGGAGCGGGCATCATCAAGATCATCAGCGGCGGCTGGAAATCGAACCACAATGGCATCAGCGACGGCGGCTGGCCGAAGGCTGGCTACACAACGTTTGTCGTCGTGCACGGCACGCAGCCGCGCTTCCAAGTGGAGGAGATCGTGGCGGACCTAAACCGTGCGGTGCGTTTCGTGCGCGCCCACGCGGCAGATTATGGCGTGGGCCCGCAGAAGCTCGGCGTCACCGGCAGCAGCGCGGGCGGGCATCTCAGCCTAATGCTGGCCACGCGTGGCGGCGCTGGCGATGCGAAAGCGGCTGATCCCATCGACCGCGAAAGCAGCGCCGTGAATGCGGTAGCCTGCTTTTATCCGCCAACAGATTACCTCAACTGGTTTGAACCCGGAGACAATGCGGTGGGCATCGGCAAGCTGGCAGCGTACGCAGGGGCGTTTGGTCCGAAGGCCGCAACTGAAGAGGGACGCATGGCCCTGGGGAAGGAGTTGTCTTCCATCTACTGGGTTCACAAAGGGCAGCCGCCCATTTTCATCGTGCATGGCGATGCAGACCCGCAGGTGTCCATCACGCAGTCGCAGCGTTTTCTCAAACGCTGCCATGAAGAGGGTGCTGTGTGCGAACTGGTGATCCGCGAAGGTGCGGGACACGGAGGCTGGCAGGAGATGGCGCAGGATACGGAGCGGATGGTGGAGTGGTTTGATCTCCAGCTGCTGGGCAAGCAGCCCGCCAAGCCCTTCACGCTGGATGTTTCCTCGCTGCCCAGCACTCCGGTGCAGAAGGCAAAGAAGCCATGAGCCACCCCATCTGATCAACTTTTCTTCCTATGAAGCCCCTGCTCTGCCTCCTATTGCTCGCCACCGCTTCATGGGCGGATGATTCAGCAACGCTCGAAGCCCTGCTGGCCAAAGGCGGCGTGGTGACGATTCCTGCGGGTGATTACCATCTCGATGGCAGCAAGCCTCTGCCTCTTGCCTCAAACATGACAGTTTTCGCTCACGGAGCGAGGTTCATTCTGCCTGACACGCTGCCGGACAAGGCGCGCGTGGTGCTGTTTAGCGGAGCGGACATCTCGCACTTGACATGGCATGGAGGTGAGTTTGTCGGCCACGTGTTTGATCCGGCTCAGAAGGAGAACCTCTGGGAGCCGAATGCCAACACCAAGGGCATCGAGATCACCACCACAAAGGTGGGTGGCACGCATGACATTCTCTTTCGCGAGGTGAAATCCAATGGCATGGCCGGGGCGGTGATCGGTGTGCACGGCCTGATCGGAAAAAAGGAGAGTGAAGTCATGGCGTACACGGAACGCGTGGCGGTGGAAAGCTGCACCCTGATGCGCAGTGGCAAGTTCATGTGGGACTACGGCTATCTCTGGCAGATCATGACCTTTCCGGAGTCGTATGAACCCTGGGAAGTCGAGCGGGCCCAAAAGTATTTCCGCACTGATTTGATGCGGGAGGTAACTTTCAGCGGAGATCTGGTGAAGTTTGACAACACGAACCGCCCGCTGGTCGTCAGCGAAACGGATGAACCCAAAGAGGCGATCACGTTTATGGGTTCAAAGTTGCCGAAAAGCATCGTGCGGGGCAGGCAGTATTTTGTGATCGAGTCCACGCCGGACCACGCCAAGATCGCCGAACAGCCCAAAGGCGCTGCGCTGCGATTCGAAGGTGAAGGCAGCGGCAGCCTTGCATTCAACCTCAGCGGCACCTACTTGGGCGCCTATGCACCAACAGGCGGCGGGCCGGGCAAGGGAGCGTTTGACATTGTGGGAGCGAAAGAGGTGCGAGTCACCGGCTGCCAGCTCAGCGCCATCGGCGACACGATGCACATCCAGCGCTGCCAGAACGTGATCTTCGCGAACAACCACATCATCGGCAGCCGCATGGGCGCGTTCTTTCTGGCGGAATACTGCCAGAATGCCACGATCACCGGCAACCTCGTGGACGGCACCAATGGCTCCCGAGTGATCAGCGTGGAGAAGAGCTGCACGGACGTGACGATGACGGGAAACACCTTTCGCAACGGCGGGCGTGGCGCATGGATCAACCAACCGGTGAACTTCATCATGACGGGCAATATTTTCGTCAACAACACGACGAAGAACGAGACGGACATGCGGCGCGGCCGGATCGCCTATCGGACGGCAAAGCCGGGCGAGTTTCCCGAACTTTACTTCACCATCTATGAACCCGGCGCGACCTACGGGCCGGTCATTGTGAGGGACAATATCTTTGTCCTGGGCGACTCCGCTCCCGCCGAAGCGGTGACCTTTGCTCCCAACGGCCACGATTTGCAGTTCAGTGGCAACACGTTTCAAAACAAGGCGACCACCATTGTCGTGGACCCCACCTGCAAGAATGCATTGATTGAAAACAACCAGGGAGCCACAACCATCAGCAGGCCGGTGGACTTCAATCACGGCAGGCGGTGAACAGCGCTGAGTCTGTAAAACTGCTCGAAAAACACGGGGGGCCTGTGCTATAGGCTGTCTCATGGCCCTCACCCGCATTTACCTGATTCGTCATGGTGCCACCGTACTGACAGCCGAAGACCGATTTGCCGGAGCAACCAATGTGCCTCTGTCAGAGGAAGGACGCTCCCAGGCCGCACATCTGGCTCAGCGTCTCAAAGGCCTGCCGATGGCGGCGGTGTATGCCTCACCACTCGACCGCACCATGGAAACGGCCCGCATTCTGGCTGCAGCGCATGAACTGGAGGTTCATCCCAGAGACGGCCTGCGTGAGATCTCGCACGGACATTGGGAGCAGATGACGCGTGCTGAGGTGGAGCAGAAATTTCCCACTGAAGCCGCTGCGTGGGACGAAGATCCTTTCACCTTTGCACCGACTGGCGGCGAAAGCGGACTCGCGGTGACCGCGCGCGCGCTGCCGGCCCTGCTCGACATTGTGAGGCAGCACGAAGGCGAGTCGGTGATTGTGGTGTCTCACAAAGCGACGATCCGGCTCCTGCTCAGTTCACTGCTCGGTTTCGATCCGCGACGATACAGGGACAACCTGGATCAAAACCCAGCTGCACTGAATGTCGTGGATTTCAAAGACCCGGTGCGCGCCCGACTAATGCTGTTCAACGACACCTCGCACTACTCCGAGGACACTTTGATCAAGCCAGACACGCCGAAGGCCTGCCTCTCGAGCTGGTGGGCCAAATGATCCGCCGCTTTATTTCTTGGCCGCACCAGCTTTGAACTTCGTCAGCAATTCCTGCACTTTTTTGCGCAGTTCGATTGCTTCGGCGCTTTTGCGGTCCATCCCTTGGAGCTTGGCATTGAGTGTCTTGATTTCGGTGGCGAGGGCGCGGCGTTCTTCCAGGGCCTTGTCGGCTGCCGTGGGCTGAGGCGCAGCGTCCACATCGTTCCAGTCATCCGTGCGGAAGATTGAGGCAGGGAGCCCGTCGCTATTGATGAGATTGGCACCTTCGGGATTTGCCGCCCAAGCGTAGCGCACGGCCACGGGCTGCTTCACTTCGGCGCTGCTGACGATGACGCTGTCGGTGCCGTCGATCTTGGCGTCTGCCCAATGCCAGACATGGTCCGCACCGGCGATCTCGAAGCGCTTCAAAGCGCCGCCATCGCGCGTCTTCAATCCGGCTCCGGCCTGATCAAAGGTGACACGCACGGCTCCATCCTGCACCTTGCTCGTTTTGAACAAAGGGCCGCTGTAAATGAGATCGCGGCCATAGTCCTTTGCCAACGCCCAGCGAGCGAGACGTTCTCCAGGAGTCTGTTTGTCTTTGGGGTGGATGTCGTTTGCCTCTCCCACCTCATTGATGATGGCCATGCCGGTCTTCGGCGTGGAGGTGAGGATGTGACGCATGCGATCCTGCAGCAGCGCCCAAGGGTCTGGCGTACCCGGTGCCGTGGAAGGCGCGTGGAAGTTTGCAAGCTGCACAAAATAGAAGGAGAACTCATCCGCCCAGCGCTTGCGCCAGTCCCGGATCATCAATGGGAGAGTCTCGTCATACGGCACGGCGCCCTGTCTGGCATTGCCTTCGCCCTGATACCAGATGGCTCCGCGCATGGTGTAGCCGGCGAAGGGGTTGATCATTGCATTGAACAGCACGCCGGGTTTGCCTTCGGTCTCCAGCGGAGGCTTGGGTGCCTCGGGCTTCTTCGGCAGGCGCTTGCGCTCCTCGGCGGACTTCCCTTTCGCGGCGGCCATCGTGGCTTTCCACTTTTCCAGATTGGTTTCGTAGGCGGCCTTTGCCTTGGTGGGATCATAGGAAGCGGCTTCCGCCATCACTTTGTCCACCAACGCCTTGGTGCCAGGCAGTGTGTTCAGCGCCTCGCGGCTGGTGAAAGTTTCCACGGGTTTGCCACCCCAGGCGGCCTTGATCACGCCCACAGGCACGCCCAATTCCTGATGGAGTTTCAGGGCAAAAAAGAACGCCACGGCGGAATAGCCTGGCACGGTCTGTGGGTTGCTGGATGTCCACTCGCCGGCGATGTCGTCCTGTGGTTCCACCGCCGTGACCAGCGGTGCGTTGAACATCCGCAGGCCTGGGTGATCCGCCTTTGCAATCACCTCAGCGTACGCAGGGGTGCGGTTCATGGTGTAGTACATGTTTGACTGTCCGGAGGCCAGCCACACCTCTCCCACCACCACGTCGTTGATCGTCACGCTGTCGCTGCCGGCCTTCACCGTGAGCGCCGCGCCTTTGGCATCCGCTTTTCCCGTTTCAATGGTGGCATGCCATTTGCCTTTCTCGTCCGCAGTGGCCGTGCTCGATTTGCCTTTGAACTCGACCTTTACCTCGGCCTTCGGATCTGCTTTGCCCCAGATCGCCGCCGCCCGCTCGCGCTGCAGCACCATGTGGTCGCTGAAAAAATGGGGCAGTGACAGTTCGGCCTGCAGACTTGCGGGCAGGCCCAGGCAGAGGGCGGCAAAAAAGAGCGGAAGAGATTTCATAGTGACTGGGCGGGTGAGAACGGTCTGAAAATCCCGGCCTATCGCGAAGATCGTTGCGAATTTGCCCAGCATCCCGACATTTCCCTCCTCCCATGAACGAAGACCTTCTGCGTGACACCGAGCGCTTTCTGCATGAGCAGATCCCCCTCACGCGCGCCATGGGCGTGTGCGTGGAAAGCTATGATGACTCCCAGCTCGTCCTCACCGCTCCGCTGGAGCCCAACCACAATCACCTCGGCACGGCCTTTGGCGGCAGTCTCAGCGCCCTGACCACCCTCGCCGGGTACGCCATGCTCTGGCTGCAGCTGGGCGACCGAAACGCGCACATCGTCATTCGCGAAAGCACTCTGCGCTACAAACGCCCCGTGCAAGGCACCCTCCGCGCCGTGTGCCCGCGCCCAGACGTGGCTTCGATGACAGCTTTCAGAGCCGCATTCGAGGCCACGGGCAAAGCCCACCTCAAGCTCCAGGTCCAGGTGATTCACGCGGAGCAGGTCTGCATGCTGTTTGAGGGCGACTTCGTGGCGCTGCGGTAGTCCCAAATATCGATGATGAAGAGCGGGATCTGCCCCGTAGAAACAGCATGCGATTTCTGACTGCACTGCTGCTCCTCCATCTCCCCGCACTTCTCCATGCCGCGGAGCCGTTTACCCTCACCGTGCTCGACATCCCAGACATTCAGCGGGGCGCAGGGCTCGCGATTGTCATGCAGACACCCGCAGGCAAAACCTACCTGTATGACACGGGCTCCGGTTATCCCGCCCGGGCCGCGTCCGACGGCTGGGAGGCGAACTTCAATGCGGGCAGGGACTTGATTGAGCCCTTCCTGAAAGAGCAAGGCGTCAAGCAGGTGGATGCCGTTTTGATCAGCCATGCTCACTTTGATCATTTTGGCGGTCTTCTCTGGCTGACGGACCATTTCCCGATCACCAGGCTCATCGACTCAGGCTACGTCTTTCCCGGCACGGCGGATGACAACTACACAGGAGAACTCGGCCAGTACAACAAGCTCCGCGATGGCTTTAAAAAGCGCGGTGCTTATCTTCAAGCCAACACCGGAGATTCGCTCGAACTCGACCCCGCCTTTAAAGTGGAGGTCCTCGCTCCGCCCAAAAGTTACTTCACCGAGCCCAATCCTGAATCGCGTCCCAAGAATGATCCTCCCGCGCACTACCTCGTGAATTCAAACTCCCTGGGGATTCGGATTCAGCATGGCGACATCATTTTCTACCTACCGGGAGACATCCAGAGCGAGGACATCAATCAAAGCCTGCTCAAGTCGGTCGATCCCGCCAAATTGAAATGCCACGTCCTCATCGCGCCCGGCCATGGCATTCACTGCACCAAAGAATTCGCAGAGGCCACACGGCCTGAGGTTTCAATCGCCAGTGTTTTTCCGCGCTATGCACGTGGCCTGAAAAGCACGCCAATGCTTAAAGCTGTGGGCGCCAAGACCTACATCACCGGACTCAATGGGCGCGTGCAGGTTGTCAGCGATGGCAAAAGCTACCGCGTCGTCACCGAACGTGACGAGGCCAGCAAGCCAGCACCTTCGACCAAATAGCCGAATTCCCCCATTTGTCTCGCCACTCGTTGCCGATTTCCTGAGGACACTGAGAGCACGTGGAGTTGCAAGAAGGAACGCCCTGGAGCGTTGATTCGCTCCCATGATTCGTACGACATTCCTCTCACTCCTTCTCGGCACGGCCTCAGTCGCCTTTGCAGCTGAGCCCCTTCCTGAAAGCGCCAAAGTCGGCCAGTTCTATGCAGGCTGTCAGGCCTACACGTTCAAGGCTTTTGACCTCATGACAGCGCTCGAAAAGATCGCGGCCTGCGGTGGCAAGACGGTGGAGTTTTTCCCCGGCCACCTGATGTCCAAGACCGATCCGAAATCCAAGTTTGACCACAACACCACCGCCGAGCAGCGCGCTCCGGTGAAGGCCAAGCTCAAGGAGCTGGGCCTCACCCCGGTGGGCTACGGCGTCGTGCGGCTGCAGAACAATGAGGAAGAGTGCCGCAAGATTTTCGACTTCTGCAAGGATATGGGCGTGGGCATCGTGGTCAGCGAACCCGCCGAAGACGCCTTCGATCTCATCGAAAAACTGGTGAAGGAATACGACATCAAGATGGCGATCCACAATCATCCGAAGAAGCCGCTCGATCGCAGTTACCGCTACTGGGACCCCGAATATGTGCTCAGCCTGGTGAAGGACCGCGATCCCCGCATGGGCTCATGCGCCGACATCGGCCACTGGGTGCGCTCTGGCGTGAAGCCCACGGATGCCATCAAGATCCTCAAAGGCCGCATCTTCGACAGCCACATCAAGGACCTCGACGCCTTCGGCGTGAAAGAGGCCAAGGACATGGTCTGGGGTACCGGCCAGTCAGACATTCCCGCCGTGCTGAACCTCTACGCCGAGCAGGGCTTCATGGGTCCTCTGGATGCCGAGTGGGAAAAAGACTGGGAAACCAGCCAGCCCGACGTGACCAAGTGCCTTGAATTCGTGAAGAACTTCAAGCCCACAACCACGAAGTAATTTTACAGCTCAGCTTTTTTCCGCAGCGGCGAAGGATCATGCATCCTTCGCCGCTTTGTTTTTTGCCGGAAGGTCACGGATTCGCGGCCTTCACATCATCGATCCACAGTTTCTTCCCCTGCCCCACGAGAAACACCAGCCGTGACTTCGCCACCTCAAACACCGTTCCTTTTGCTTCAAGTTTTTGTGCGCCATTGACTGTCACCGTCACCTGGTTGCCCCGCAGCGCCACGTCCAGCTTCACCCATTCCCCGGGCTTGGCCTGCAGCGGCGCAGAGGCCAGCCGCTCGGTGCGATAGTATTTCGGATCTGCCAGTTCCTCCGCAGTTGGTGGAGGCAGTTTCTTCCCCTCCTTCGCCAGCGTGGCGCGCAGCTTTCCGTGCTCGATGTGTGATTGAGGCGAGCCGCGATCCTGTGCGATGACCAGCGTATTGCCGTAGATGGACACTCGCAGCAGATGAGCCTGGCCTCCAAAGGCGGATTCACCATCCACAAGCATGAGGCAGTTCCCCTTCTCATCCAGCTTCACTTTGCAGCTCACATCCAGGTCGCGGCCCGCGAGAGGCGCAAACACCGCCGGACCGTGGTCGTCCTCCTTGGCGCAGGTGCCTTGCAGCATTCCATCCTGCACAGTCCACGAATTGGCACGTCCTCCAGTCGTCCAGCCTTTGGGCAGGTTGGAAGCGGAGAAATCTTCGTGGATCAGTTCACCAGCAAAAGCCGGGAGTGAAATAGACAACAGGAGCAAGGGCAGGCGCATGACTTCGAAACGAAGCCATGACAGCCCCTGTTGCGATTGGCGTCGGAATATTCTCACGCAGCGTCTTCCATTGACCCGGCTTCGTCTTCCATCAATGATTCCCGACATGAACCAGCGCACCCTGCTCGCCTCCCTCCTTTTTATTTTCATCCTCACCGCGTCCAGCCGCGCTGATCAGTTTGTGCTGTTTGACGTGACCTTCACTTTCACGCAGGAAGACGCGCTCAATTCCAAGCCGAGCCAATCGCACTACTACGTGAAAAGCGACAGGCTGAATCCAGAGCGCCCCAAAGACTGGACCTCGCCTGTGGATTACCGCAATGGCACGGTGCATCTGCGGCTGGAAGTTCTCGAAAAACCTGCGGGGGATCAACCCACCTCCTGGAGCGTCTGCTACATCCCCTACAAGGGCCAAAACCACGGCTATGGCTGCATCGGCACCGGCCCCTACACCACTGCTGGCGTGCATGAGAAGGATCTTTCCATGACCACTTTCTGGCAGAACAACGACATCGTCTGGAACGAAGGCATCAAGGAAATGCACCTCGTCCTCAAAGACGATCACAACCTCCACGCGCATAAGCGTCCCGATCCGGAAAAGTTTTTTCCCACCAAGGTGCGCATGACGCTGATCCAAGTGTCCAAGGGAGCGAAGTATGATCCGAAGCTCGTGCCGGGTCTGGCGGCAGCAACCAAATAGCGCTTCACATTCCGCCCCGAGGGCTGTCTCCTTCAACGATGACCAACTTCTGAATGTAGAAGGGCGTCTCACCGGGCGGCTTGGCGAAGGAGCGAAAAATGCTCACGAAAGCGAGGCTGGCTTCGGCAGGCACCACACAGCCCGCCATGACGATCCATTTCCAATTGTCCCGGGCGAACTGGATGGAGCCAGTGACCTGATCGCTGGAGTTCGTTGTGAATCTCACCTGGATGTCCTGCTCGGCTTCGTGCGGGACGTAACACAGCACGGCAAAGCTCACGGTCTTGCCGCGCACGCGGGCCAGGGCATCGCCCGTGATGCTGATCTGAAGGCCGTCGTTTTGCGTCTTGCCTGTGAGGGCCAGAGACCAGGGAGCTCCACGAAAAGTGTGCTCGTGATCCTTCCGTGCGGCGGCACCATGAATAAGACGCCAGTTCTTCGGCAGGTCACCGGTCCAATCAGCAAGATCGCCATTTGCCACCAGGGGTTGGGCGGGAAGATTCACCCAGTTCACTGCAGGAACTTCAGCCTGCGGAGTGGTCGTTTCCCAGGCAGCTGTGAGTTGCCGGAAGATCAGCTCGTAGCCGTTGTCGCTCGGATGGACATTGTCTTTGAAAAGGTCGGCACTTCTCTTTTGAACCATGAACGGCGTATAGCCGTCGATGAGCGTCAGATTTGGCATGGCCTTCGCCGCCCAGAGCCACCAGTCGCGGACTCGCTCGTAGCCATCGTTGTCGCGCCAGGGATTTTGCAGGATCGCCGCCTGGGGCGTGTGGGGAAATTCGAGTCCTATCCGGCCCATCGGTGCCAAAAAGGTGCCGCGTCCATACGGGTAGTCTTTCGGCCCGATGGCTGCCTGATGGTTGTGGCCGTGATTCCACAGGATGAGATCAGGCGCGTTCCCGCTGAGCGGCGCGAGCATGGGCGTCCACCGCGAGCCATCCATCATCGCTTGGGCAAAGGCGCCGGGGAGAACCGCATTGAGGACGGTCAGCGTGGCCTTGGTCGTTCCTTTCGAGATCTCGATGGGAGGCCCATAGTTTTTCGGACCAGTAGGTGCATTCGTCACCCATTCCGCCCAGTAGAGTTCCGTCACGTGGTGTGATGGAAACTGAGCCGCCAGCCAGCGGATGAACCGCCGCGTGCCGGAGCTTTCTTTGTAGCCTGTGCTGTCGGAAATGATGAGCAAGGTGGCAGATTCTCCATCCACGAGCTTCTTTTTGAGTAGAGACAATGCATTCACTGGCGGCAAGCCCGATGCAGCCGGCTCCGCGAAGACTTTTGAGGCGGCACACCCCATGGCCAGACCATAAGAGAGAAAAATGCGGCGTGGGATGGGAGGAAGGTCTCTGAGCATGGTGGAGGATAGGGGACGACTTTATGCTCTTTACCAAGGGATGGACACGAAGAGAACCCGTTTTTGCAGAACTGATGTTCCTCAATTGAGCGCTGCATAGACCGCCACGGCGAGAAGAATGGCAGCAACGATCAGGGACCGAGATCCATCAATCATCATCTCAGTGTCGATGTTCAAAGCGGATCGGGTGGGATTTTGCGGATCATAGAACACCTCCAATGCCATGCCTGTGGGATACTTGGCTGCCTCAGACTCCGCGAAGGACTGGCCGCCCGAGATCGAGACCGTCACCGGACTGCCGGCTCCCACGATGTTGTGATACTCCTGCCCTTCGACCTTGTAGCTGAACTCGATCACCGGCTTGTAAAACGTCCTCATCGAACTGTTTGATGAAGAGACGGACTCCTTGTAGGCCTCGACGGTGCTGGACACAATGACACCTGGCGTGCGCAACCATGGGAAGGCCTTGCGTGGATGCAGGCGGTTCCAAATGCCTGCCGCCAGGCAAAACAAGCCCAGGAATCCCGCCACTGCCACGATGAGCGGATGGTGCACCTGTGGAAGAGCGGAGTCAAAGGACTCGCTAATGGATGTGACATTCCAAAAGCTGGCGACCACCACCGCATATACGAGCAGCACGATGGCGGTGCCAGTCCAGAGACAGCCGAGGCTCACCGGCGGCTTGCGCTCCAGCACGCAGTCCGCCGGATTTTCAGGATCATAAAACACCGGCACCTCCGCACCGACCGCATAACGCTTCAGCACCTGATCCACATTGTCCGCCGGTGCGATGCCGACGCTGATGCGATCACCATGAACCACTTTTCCGCCGACACTGAAGTCGTAGGCGACACACGGCAGGTTACGGACTTTGGTCGTGTCGCCGACAAAGCGATGATGTTCCACATCCACTTTAGACTTCGTGATCCGTGCGCGGCCCTCGAGCCACGCTTCCGCTTTTTTGACCCGGCGCGTCATGTAAATCATGAGTGCAAGGATTAGACCAGGGACGATGGCGATCACCAGCAGCAGAACGATCGCGGAATCCTGCCGCCCTTGCAGGAAAATCGTGGAGGTGGTGGCGAGAATGCCGAGCAAAGCCGCCACCGGCAGCCGCGAACGCTTCCACTGAGTGACAAGCATCACCAGTCCAACCAAGAGTAATGTGAGCGACAGGCCGCGGCATATCCGCTTGATCAGGGCCATGGTGTCGTTCGGCACAGGTTGTGCATAGGGTGCACTGCCGATGTCAAAGAGTTCACCCGGGCCTTCACGTGCAAAGGCATTTTGCATGGCCTGCACCATAAGCTCCCGCTCCGCGAGCACCTCCTTCTCAGTTTTTGCCGTCAGCGTCAGTCGGGCATCCCGGGTCTGCTGCTGCGGGTTCTTCTCTGTCTCCAGCTTCGCCTGGCTGCAAACGGATTGCCTGGCTGCCTCAAATGCCCGAAGCACCCGAGCATCGTCACGCTCCTGCGTGGTTCTCAACCGGGTCTCGGTCGTCATCTCCGTCGCTGCGAAGGAGGCGGCAAAATCCTGCACCTCCCAGGAGATAAATGCGAGCACCGCCATGATGACAAACACACCGAGCATCTGCTGAAAGCGCAGCATCACCCGAGGGCCTGGCTGTTTCTTTTTCATGGCTCACCTGCCTGAGAAGGTGCCTCATCCGGTAGAGAAAGCAATCAAACGAAAAGGAGGGCGGCCGCGCCGTCCTCCCCTTCGGAGACGAAAAACCGGTCTTCAGCCAAGGCTCTCCTTGCGTTTCATCTGCCGGGCTTTCCACCACAGCAGCAGCATGGGGACAAACCACGTCAGATTCAGAAGAGAGGCATATTTCATGACCTGACGCGTGAACTGAAAAAATGGATTCTGGTTCATCGCAGCCCTGGCAGCCGCGTCATTCGCATGCTCTGCCACGGCGACCGTGCCGAGTGCAAAATGACGGGCGGTGACCAGCACTCCCTGAGCCGCCTCCCACCCCACCACGCAACCACCGTAGGCAGTCCAGCCAAGCGCGCAGCCACCGATGGCCCACATGCCAAGGCCGATGCCACCCCAGCAGGCAACTCCGACGGCCATGCCTCCGACGGACAAAAGACCCACCGAAAAAGCCCCCAGGCTGAAAGGCGCCACCGCCATGGCACCGAAGGCACCGATCACCCCGATGGCAAAGTCACCGATGGCAAACCACGCCGTCACCGGACGCACGGATTCGCCACGCTTTCTGCCAAAGCGCAGGTGGAGGATGGGCAGGCCGAGCAGCGTGAGTCTGCTGCGGTATTCCAGCAGCGGCACCCCCCATTTCCCAACGGGGAGAGTGGCCTCCAACGCGGCCTCCCGCATCGGCATCTGCTTGTTTTTTCTCCAGCCCCAAACCACTCCTCCGAGTGCAAAGAGGAGACAGGCTCCCACCAGCCCGAGCTGCAGCGCAACGAACCAAGCCGGATGCGTTTGTGCGAGCCACTTGCCCGAGAATGTCAGCGCCAGAAGCATCGCCCCGAACACCAGAGTCACGACCGCCAAAACGCAGTAGAATTTTTTGATCAGCCGCCGCTCCTCTTCCGAGCGTGCGCTGTCCATGCTCACTTTGTACCCCACCCCTGCAAACAGCAGCGCCATAAGCGGGCTCAGCAGGCCGTTGAGCGTCGAAGCGAGCACGGTCTTGCCGCCCGCGCCCCCTTTGGCGATGGTCGTGACGCCCACGGTCGCAGCTGTGGCAGAGCTCGTGGCCAGGGGCAGAGCCGCAAGCACGCAGCAGGTAAAGGCTGCGGTGGGCATGGTCTGGCGCAGCGTGTTTCCCAGCATGCGCTCCACCTGCTCCGCCAGCATGGCGCGGCCACGTGCCAGCCTCTGCTTCACCACATCCTCTGACAGATCCAGAGAGGCCGCCACCTCAGCGACAGATTCATGCTGGCGATAATACAGCACCATGGGTTCACGGTAGTTTGCAGGAAGGGTCTGCAGTGTGCGCCAGAGCATGGCGTTCTCCTGCTCGCTGATCGCGCTTTCGTCTGGAGAGAGTTCCTCCGAAGCGGGATGGGCGAGTTCATCCAGCTCTGACGCCATCGCGGTGGGGGTGCGCCGCTGCTTGCGCAGGAAGTTGTTGATCACGTGCCGTGCGATGCCGCAGAGCCAGCCGCGGAGATTGGTCTTTTCGCGCAGGTTGCGCAGCTGCTGCCAGGCGGTGATGAAGGTCTCCTGAGCCAGGTCTTCGCTCACATGCACATTGCCGCAGGCGCTGTAGGCTAGCCCGCAGACGAGCGACTGATGCCGCTCCACAATATTGCCAAAGGCCTGCGTATCGCCGCGCAGGCTGAGTTCCACGAGCTGGGCATCGTCTGAAGTTCCGGGGATGAGAGTTGCAGTATTCATGTCATCCATCAGTGGTCGGCGGAGGGCCTGCGGTGACAAAAAATATGCGTTTTGTCCCCGCCGCGTCAATCGCCGGCCTGGTCCCGCAGCCATTCGATCCGGCGCTGCAGCCTCATTTGACGCTCTGCATTTGGCTGGGGATACAAGATCGGATACCAAGCCGTCATCACCGCCGCACGGGCAATGAGGCTGTGCTTCAGCGCCTCGGCATCCAGGCGCCCACCCGCTGCGCAGTAGGCATCACAGACCGCCTGAACCGTGGCGTGATCTTCATCTAAAATCTGCGCATTCCAGATGGCGGAGGCCACATCCCACTCCACCGGGCCGGAAAAGGTATCCTCCCAGTCGGTCCACAGCAGACCGAGAGTGGTGTTCATGAGATTTCCCAGATGTGCATCTCCGTGCACAGGCTGATGAGGATATTGATTGAGCACCTCCATCGAATGCTCGAGACGATGCCTCAGCATCTGCTGAGTGGTGTGCGGAAACAATTCACGATCCCGCAGAATCTGGAGGCTCTCTGTGATGATGGCCAGATGCGGCAGCGGCTCCGCAAAGCGGCTCATGATTTCATGGCACTGGCGCAAGGTGCGGCCGATCTCTCGTGGCTCAGGCTCGGCCTCAATGCGTGTGACAAACTGCCAGAAATTGATTGGATATCCCAGATGCTCATGAGGGCCCGGTGGCAGATCAGGATGCAGCGGGATGACCGGCGCGCCATTCGCCGTCAGATGCTGGGCGATGGCGTTTTCCCGCGCAAACCACTCCGTGCCCTGCCTGGGACCGCTGGTGTCCTGCACCACTCTCGCCACCAGTGTTTCCGTGAGGCGCAGCACCAGCGTGCTGCCGTTTTGAAGGATGTCACAGCGGTCCGGAATGATGCCATGGGCGATGGCTGTTTCGGTGGCGGCGCGAATGGGAAGATCGGTGTCAGGCATGAAATTGAAAGCGTCAAGATTCAGCCTACCCATTCGCACGATTTCACACACGCTCCCGAGAGCGTCGCAGCCCAGCGCACGCGCCAGCCGGCAATCTCCGTGGCATACTCCCGCGCTGAATCGTCGTGGTAGGCAGGCTGTGGCTGCAGAGCGAGTGACTGATCAATGATCACGCGCACATCATCCGGCACGCGGCTGTCGCAGTCCCAGCACACAGGCAACCGCTGCGGCGCCTCATGCGCAAAACCGCTGCTCGCCTCCGGGATCGAGTCGGCATAGCGGACGTAGGGTTTGATGTCGAGAATCGGCGTGCCATCCACGAGGTCAACGCCCGAGACAAACAGGCGCGGCGCGGCATCGCCTTCGAGATCCACGCGGTCCAGCTTTACCACGCTGAGCGTGAGCCGGTTTGGCCGAAAGGGCGAGCGCGTGGCAAACACGCCGCGCCGTTCATTGCCGCCGAGCCGTGGCGGCCGCACCGTGAGCGATGTCGGCTCTTCGGTGACGAGGTGAAACTGCGTGATAAGCCACAGGTGGCTGAACTGCTCGATGCCGCGCACAGCCTCCTTTCGCCGATAGGCCGGCTCAAACTCCACCACTCCCCAGGCGCTGGGCACCAGCCCCGGCTGGCGCGGCACACCGAACTTGTCGGTGTAGCACGTGCGCAGGGTGGCGATGACGTTCAATGAAATCATGCCGCAACTAGGGCGGACTATCCGGCACGGCAAGGCAGAAGCTGTTGAAACCTGTCGCAGTCCTCATGCACTCTCACTTCCCGAAGCGCCAGCCCCACCCTCTTTCCGTGAAGTCTTGAGGAGCCAGAGCCCGGCTGAAGCAAAGACCAGGCCCAGTAGTGGCAGGATGATATTTGCCATCTCGCTTCCTGGTTCCAGTACGCTGGCAGCAGGATCATTCGCTTTGTAGTGCACCCTCACCTCAGCTCCCACCGGATAGCGTGCCGCCACAGCCTCTGCATCCGATGAACGACTCGACTGATAACTGCCAAACGACACCCGCTGCGACGCGTATGTTTTTCCATCGACAGCAAACTCATACTGCACCTCAGGAGAGTAGAGTCTTTTGGCTCCTGCTCTGGGTGTGCGTACAAACGAAGCCAGAACCTTTCCTTGAGTGGCAGGCCAGGTTTTGCTCGCGTTGGATTCCCAGACCTCCTTCACTCCCACACAAAACATCACCAGACCGACGATGCTGAAGATGAGAGCGAACTGTCGCGGATTGCCTTTTTTGTTTCGGGTCATGGTGGATAAGTGACGTGAATGCAGTCTGGACTTAGCCCGTGGCCTTTCTGCTGTGACACATCACAGCCAAGGAATTTTTCCTGCAGGCCATTCAGTCACCGCAGGCACCTCGCCATTTTCCTCCGCCCAAAGCCATCCTCACTCCATACTTCACCCCTTGCCGAATCTGACGGCTGCCTCATCTTCACCTTTCATGCATCTGTCCCACCTGCTGCTCTCCATTCTGTTCCTCTCCACCTCAGTCCATGCTGAACGCATGAGCTGGCTGGAGAATGACCGCATCAAGCTGGGGGTGGATCTTGACCACGGCGGTGCCATTACCTTTCTGGCCAGCGTGAAGGACGGCGCGAATGTGATCAACAACTTCGACCTGGGGCGGCAGGTACAGCTTTCGTTCTACTCCGGCCCGGTTCCCTTTGAAGCGAACGGGCAGAAGCCTGCGGAGCACTGGCGGCACATCGGCTGGAACCCGATTCAAACGGGCGACGATTTCAAAAACGCCAGCCGCATTTTGACCCACGAAAACGACAGGAGGCAGATCCACCTCACCTGCGTGCCGCTGCAGTGGCCCCTCAACAATGTGCCAGGAGAATGTACCTTCGACTCATGGCTGGAACTCGACGGCGCCGTAGTGAAGGCGCGGGCGCGGCTCACCAACAAGCGCAGCGACACCGTGCAGTATCCCGCACGTTTGCAGGAGCTTCCCGCCGTCTATGCCAATGCTGCGTTTCATCGCGTGGTGAGCTACATGAATGAGAAGCCTTTCACCCAAGATGCGGTGTCCACGGCACCGGCGCCTCATGGCAAACATCCGTGGTCTTTCTGGACCGGCACCGAGGGCTGGGCGGCGCTGCTGGATGAGAAAGATTATGGCCTTGGGCTGGTCACTCCGGGGCGCGTACACTTCACTGGCGGCTTTGCAGGAAAGCCGGGACCTAATGACACGCATGGGAACAGCACCGGCTACCTTGCCGGTCAAGGCCAGGAGATTCTGGACCACAACATCGTCTATGATTTTGGCTACGAGCTAGTGCTGGGAAACGTCCAAGAAATCCGCGCCCGAGCGGCTGTGCATCGTAGTCAGGCAGCTCCCACGTGGAGCTTTGTGAATGACCGTCAGGGCTGGCATTATCAAAACGCCCGCGACAGTGGCTGGCCGGTGAAGGACAGCCTGAACGTGGTGCTGGAGCAAGACGATCCACAGCTCATCAGCCCCATGACCTTCTGGCAGGCGGCTGATGCGCCCTATCTCATCATCGATGCGGCTTTTCATACGGAACAAAAGCAAGGCACCCTCATGTGGCAGTCGTTTGGACAGAAGGGCTTTTCTGCTGAAAACTTACTCGCGTTCCCACTCATAGCTGATGGTGAATTTCACCGGCATGTGATTCCCTTGTCCTCAGTCGCTTCCTATCGGGGTGGCATGCTTCGCCTGAGAATCGATCCCGTGGGCAGCGCCGAACCCGGCGCATGGATGAAGGTGCGCAGCATCAGACTGGCGGCTTCGGGGAAGTGATGGATGGTACTCCTTTTGGAAATCTTTTCGCCGTTCCGGCGTTGTTCGAAGATGCTCTTTCATTCACGCATCCTGCCCCTTTTCACCGTCCTGCTGCTGGCGCTTCCCAGCCTTGGTCATTCTGCTCCGGACCTCGCACCCACTCATGCTGACATCGTTTATGCCAAGGTGAATGACCACGAGCTGAAGCTGGACCTGTATCTGCCGAAGGATTCGAAGAAACCGCCTTTGGTGGTGTTCATCCACGGCGGCGGCTGGAAGGCCGGATCGTACAAAAACTGTTCGACCTCCTGGCTCACCGAAAGCGGCTTTGCCGTGGCGAGCATCAGCTACCGCCTCTCCCAGGTGGCCGTGTTTCCAGCACAGATTCACGATTGCAAAGGCGCTGTGCGCTGGCTGCGAGCTCATGCGGGAGAGTACGGGTATGACGCCACCCGCGTGGGCGTGGCTGGCACGTCTGCGGGCGGGCATCTGGTGCTTTTGCTCGGCACCACCGGCGGCGTCCCCGAGTACGAAGGAAACGTCGGCGGCAATCTCGATCAAAGCTCGGCGGTTCAGGCAGTGGCGGACTATTTTGGCCCCAGCGACTTCATTCTGCGTTCGGAAAATCAGCCCATCAAAACGGAAGATCCCAAATCAACTGTATTCCTGCTGCTGGGCGGTCCGGTGAAAAAGAATCTCGAACTCGCCCGCTTTGCCAGCCCCGTCTTCCAGGTCAGCGCTGGCGACGCTCCGCTGCTCATCATCCACGGCGACAAAGATGGCACAGTCCATCTCGATCAATCTCAGCGCATGGTGGATGTTTATCAGAAGGCCGGGCTCGAAGTGGCCCTGCAAGTCGTGCCGGGCGGAGGCCATGGTGGCAATGCCCATTTTACGCCACCGCTTCGAGACATGGTCGCCACCTTCTTCACCAAGCACCTGCGGCCTGCCGCGCCTTGATTCAAACCGAGAGCCGCCACGTCAGTTCCATGCTCATGCCCACCGGCAGCGGAGTCACAGGGCCCGCAGGGGTTTCGAGCACTTCCATTTTTTGCGATGCCTTCTCCATCGTGAATCGCTTTTCAGACGCCGGAAATCCATAGAAGCCCGGACCATTGAGACAAAGGAAGCGCTCAAACAAAGCCTTCCCCTCCGCCGTGCCGAGATCCACACCTGCCTCTTCGAACGCCATGGCATAAAGCTGAGGCGCGCAACCTCCGGTAAAGCAGCCCGCCGCACAGCCGCAGGCCGTCGCCTTGGTGGTATGCGGGGCGCTGTCTGTGCCGGCGAAATATTTCTTCTGCCCCGTGCTCGTGACGGCCTGCCGAAGTGCGGCGCGGTCATCCTGAAACTTCACGATCGGCAGACAGTACAGATGATATTTTAGTCCCTGGATCAGATGCCCCAGAGTGTAGAGCAAATGCTGGGGCGTGATCGTCGCGCCCACATGCTCCGGCGCATTTGCCACAAACTCCGCCGCCTTGCGCGTGGTGATGTGCTCGCACACGATGCGCAGCTTTGGATGCGCTGCCAGCAACCTCGGCATCCGCTCCGAATAAAATCGGGTTTCCGCGTTCTGCTGCGCATCGATGTAGTCTGGTCCGCTCAGCGCATGCTGCTCGCCATGGATGCACAGCACCACACCACACTCCTCCATCGCCCGCAGCACCTCTCCGCCAATCAGGTCATCCATCGGCACCCCGTGTTCTGAGTTTGTCGTTCCATGCGGCGGGTAGTACTTGCAGGCGCGCAACTGCCCGGAGGCAGCGCCTTCGCGAATCATTGCCGCCGTGGTATGGCGGGTCAGATACAAAGGCACAATGAGCTGCTCAAAGGCATCCGCTCCCGCCGCACGCAGTTCTGCCGAGTAACTTTCGATCGACCAGCCATCGCTCTGCGCGGCCCCTGAAATGCGAGAAACCGGCGGCTGGGTGTTCGGCATCGCCAGCGCTCCCGCACAGCCCATGTCGCGATGCGCTTTGACATAAGCAGTCATCGCCGGGCCTTGGCGGAAATGCGTGTGGAGATCAAACCATTGGGGAAGCGTCAGAGTCATGCATGTTCGTTAGCGCGGAGCCACGAACGATCAATCGAGAGTTGAGGCAAGACTGGTGATCAAGCCAGATCAAAGCGATCCAGGTTCATCACCTTGGCCCACGCGGCGACGAAGTCCCTCACGAACTTCTCCCCGCCGTCGGCGCATCCATAGACTTCCGCGAGTGCTCGCAGCTGGGAATTGGAGCCGAAGACGAGGTCAGTCCGCATGGCGGTCCACTTAGGTGTGCCGGTCTTGCGATCGACACCCGCGAAAGCATTGCCGCAGGGTGAGACGGACTTCCACTCCGTGTTCATGTCGAGCAGGTTCACGAAGAAGTCATTGGTGAGCGAGCCCACACGCTGCGTGAAGACACCATGTGACGAGCCATCGGCGTTGGTACCGAGGACACGCATGCCGCCGATGAGCACCGTCATCTCGGGCGCGGAGAGCGTGAGCAGCTGCGCTTTGTCGATGAGCAGCGCTTCGGCGGGCACGCTGTATTTGCCTTTGAGGTAGTTGCGGAAGCCATCGGCAATCGGTTCCAGCACCGCAAAGGATTCCACGTCCGTCTGCTCCTGCGAGGCGTCTGTGCGGCCCGGCGCGAAAGGCACCGTGACCGTGTGACCGGCATTTTTCGCCGCCTGTTCGACGCCAACGCAACCGGCCAGCACAATCAAATCGGCGAGCGAAACCTGTTTACCGCCGCTGGCTGACTTGTTGAATGCATTCTGAACCCCCGTGAGAGTTTCGAGCACCTTCGCGAGCTGCTGCGGCTGATTGACCTCCCAATCCTTCTGGGGTGCGAGGCGAATGCGCGCGCCATTGGCACCACCTCGCTTGTCGGAGCCACGGAAGGTGGACGCAGAGGCCCATGCGGTGCTCACGAGTTGCGAGACTGACAGGCCAGATGCGGCAATCTGTGTCTTGAGTGAGGCGATTTCCGCCTCGCTGATCGACGGGTGATTTGCTGCAGGGATGGGGTCCTGCCAGATGAGTTCCTCCTGCGGAACTTCCGGGCCGAGATAACGCGCGCGTGGGCCCATGTCACGATGGGTCAGCTTGAACCACGCACGGGCGAACGCGTTTGCGAACTCCTCTGGATGCGCCAGAAAGCGTCGGGAGATCTTCTCGTAGGCCGGATCAAAGCGCAGGGCCAGATCGGTGGTGAGCATCGTCGGCAGACGCTTCTTCGAAGAATCGTGCGCGTCGGGAACCGTGGCTTCAGCGCCCTTGGCCACCCATTGCTGCGCACCCGCCGGGCTCTTGGTGAGTTCCCATTCATACTTGAACAGGTTTTCGAAGAAGTAATTGCTCCACTTCGTCGGTGTCTGCGACCAGGTGACTTCGAGGCCGCTGGTGATCGCGTCACCGCCTTTGCCCGTGCCGAAACGGCTCTTCCAGCCCATGCCTTGTTCCTCGAGATCGGCGGCTTCGGGTTCAGAGCCCACCATTCCCGCATCGCCAGCGCCGTGAGTTTTGCCGAAGGTGTGACCTCCGGCGATGAGCGCCACGGTCTCTTCGTCGTTCATCGCCATGCGGCCGAAGGTGTCGCGAATATCGCGGGCGGAGGCCACAGGGTCGGGCTTGCCGTCCGGACCTTCAGGATTCACGTAGATCAACCCCATCTGAACTGCTGCGAGCGGATTCTCAAGGTCACGTGTGTGCGGCACTTTGCTGTCATCGTCCTTCACAAGAACGCCGTGGCTTTCATCGACTCCTGGAGATCCCTGCGAGTAGCGGATGTCACCTCCCAGCCACTTGGTTTCGCGGCCCCAGTAGACATCATGATCCGGCTCCCAGGTGTCCTCACGTCCGCCACCGAAACCGAAGGTTTTGAAGCCCATGGTTTCGAGGGCGACATTGCCTGTGAGGATCATGAGATCGGCCCAGGAAATTTTACGGCCATACTTCTGTTTGATCGGCCACAGCAGGCGGCGCGCCTTGTCCAGGCTCACATTGTCCGGCCAGCTGTTGAGCGGTGCAAAGCGTTGCTGCCCTCTCCCCCCGCCGCCGCGACCATCGCCCGTGCGGTAGGTGCCGGCGCTGTGCCATGCCATGCGGATGAAGAGCGGGCCGTAGTGGCCGAAGTCCGCCGGCCACCAGTCCTGCGAGTCCGTCATCAGCTTCGCGAGGTCTTGTTTCAGCCCTGCATAGTCAAGGCTCTGGAACTCCTTGGCGTAATCGAAGTCCCCGCCCATTGGGTCGGACTTCGAGGAATGCTGATGCAGAAGATCGACTTTCAACTGCTTCGGCCACCAGTCCCGGTTGGTGGTGCCGCCGCCGGCGGTTTGGTGAAACGGGCATTTGGATTCGGTCGTCATGGCTCTCTCCTTGGTTGGTTGAAGTGAATTCCGTGGATGCGCTCCATTGTGCAGCAATGCGATGCCGCCGGTCAACTGCGGCCTGTCACGAATCTTAAACGAAGCGCGGACCGCAAGGGACGCCGTACATGCGCCGAAACATTGATAAAGACGCAACCCGACGCCTCGTTTAGAAACGCGTCACTCCATCCCCAACCACCATGCCCCGCACCGCTCTCTGCCTTGGCCTGTCGCTGCTCACCTTCTCGCTTTCTCTCCGTGCCGAGGCCCCGCCCGAAGGCTTCAAGGCCATCTTCAATGGCAAAGACCTCACCGGCTGGAGCGGCGGCAGCACCTGGTGGTCCGTCGAAGACGGCTGCCTCACCGGCGTGACCGATGGCAAGCTCGACTACAACCGTTTCATCACCTGGAAAGACGGCAAGGTGAAAAACTTCGAACTCCGCGTCAAAGTGAAAGCCACCAAAGGCGGGAACAGCGGCCTGCAGTATCGCGGCCTGGAGCGCCCGGATCTCGGCGAATGGGTTGTCACTGGCTACCAGTGCGATGTGGTACCCGACAAGGACGACTACAACGGCATGCTCTACGAAGAGCGCGGCCGCCGCATCCTTGCCCACACCGGAGAAAAAGTCATCATCGACACCCAGGCGCAGCCCTGGGTGGTCGGCAAATTCCCCATCCAGAGCTTCCCCTCCGATCAATGGCACGACTACCGCGTCCTCGTTGAGGGCAATCATCACCAGCACTGGATCGATGGCGTGCAAACCGTGGACGTCATCGACCTCGACGAAAAAGGACGCGCTCTCGAAGGTGTCATCGCCGTCCAGGTGCATCGCGGCCCCGTCATGAAGATTCAGTACAAAGATTTTTTCCTCAAGAGCCTGCCAGACAATTTGCCCCTTACCACCGCCTCCCAGGCCCCGGTCCCGGCAGATGCCGTCAAGGTTGTCCCGCAAGGAGCACCGGTGAAAAAAGACACCAAATAGAGTGTGCCCTTTTCAAGCTTAAGGTTCCAATGCAGCAGTTTGGCGTGACTTCATGACGCGAATGTGTCAAACACAGGGCCCGAAACTGACCATTATTAATCAATCACCTTTTCCACCCATGACATCGACCTCGTTCACTCGCCGCAGCTTCCTCGGCACAGCCCTCACCGCCGCTACAGGCCTCACCTTCCCCCGTCTTGCCTCTGCTGCGGACAAACCGAATTCGGTCTTCGGCGGCGTGCGCATCGGCTGCATTACCTATAGCTACCGCAGCATGGCCAAGACCGCCGAAGAAACGCTCAAGGCGCTGCTCGAAGATGGCCTCAGCGAGACCGAACTGATGGGCGGCCCCATCCAAGACTTCACGGGCATCAAAGGCAAAGCCACCGACGCCGAGCGTGAGCAGCAGCTCGCGAAGTGCCGTGAGCTGCGCAAAATGTACAACGATGCAGGCGTCAACATCCACATCCATAAGATGGGCTTCGGGCAGTCGGATGAAGAAATCGACTTCAGCTTCCTCGTGGCCAAGGCGCTGGGTTGCACGGGCGTGACCACCGAACGCAACGCCATCCTCGCCGCGCGTCTCGCGCCTTTTGCCGACAAGCACAAGATCTGGGTCGGCTTTCACAACCACACCAACAACCTTCCTGAGATGGACAAGTTCGACTCCATCCTGGAACTCGGCCAGTACATCGGCTTGAACCTCGACATCGGCCACTACGTCGCCGGCACGAAGGGCAAGTCTCCCATCCCTGTGCTGGAGAAGTACCACGACCGCATCACAAATCTGCACCTCAAGGACCGCACCGCCGACGGCGGCAATGTCCCCTGGGGCCAGGGCCAGACCCCGATCAAGGAAGTGCTGCAGCTCATGAAAAAAGAGAAGTGGACCTTCCCCGCCGAGGTCGAGCTGGAATACAAAATCCCTGAGGGCTCTGACGCTATCGCTGAGGTGAAGAAGTGCGTGCAGTATTGCAAAGAAGCGCTGGCGTAAGCCGAGCCTTGCTCCTTTCAGAAAGTCACGTCCTCGGAGTCGCTTGATGCGGCTCCGAGGCCTGTTGTTTTGGAGAACGCTGCAAAGTGCAGGGCGGAGAGACGCTCGGTCACGGAATCTTGAGCAGCTCCTGTTCCGTCCACGAATCGGTGCGTCGCGCTTCCTTTTCGCGGACCGCTTTGAGAAAGTCCGGTGAGATGGGCTCCGCACCATGCTCCCACTCACGTCGGAGATAAGTGAGAATGGCCGCCAGAGGTTCATCGCCCAAAGCGCCCAGCGGAGGCATGTCGAGCTGGTAACGCGTCTTTTTGACCGTGATGTAGCCGCGCACGCCGTGGAGGACGATGCGACTGAGCCGGTCGGGCGAGCCATTGACCCATTCGGAATCAATCAGCGGTGGGGCGATGCCAGCGAGGCCTGAACCACTGGGCTGATGGCAGCCAGCGCAGATGCCGGAGTACAGCGCCTTGCCCATCTCAAAACGGCTTTGCTCATCAGCCGTCAGCGGACGCGGTGGCTTGAACCCGGCGGGCGCAGGCTTGCCCGGCCAGGTCAGCATGGCCTCCACCTTTTCGGTGCCGGGAGTGTCGAGAAAAGCAGGTCTGGCTTCGAGCTTCACTTTCCGGCGCGTGAAGTCCGCCGAATTGGCGGTGAAGCCAGCGAGCAGCGTTTTGCGAGGTGTGGCACCGGCCTTTTCCGCGAGTGCCAGGAACCGCGAGACACGGGCTGGATTGCGTTCGCTGGCCACACAGCCCGCCAGGCCTAGGATCAGAGTTTTGCCGCTTCCAGTGGCCACGCAATGCTCCAGCAGTTCCAACTCGCGGCCTTTGACCCCGCTGAGGATGGCTTCGGTCAGATAGGGGTGATCGGGCACGCGGCTGGCCATCGCAGCCATGGCCAGATCGGCCGCCGAGTCCTGGCACTCGCCAAGCGTCAGGGCGATTTGTGTCTGCACCTGCGAATCCGGTTCGGTGGCGGAGAGGGCGATGAGCCTGGTCACCACAGCAGCGCGCTTTTCCCCGGCCAGGAAAACTTCAGCGATGCGCAGGGCACTGTTGCGCACGCGGGCATCGACGTCAGCGAGCGCTGCCTCGATCACCGGCCAGGTGGTCTTGCCCATGCCATCGAGCGTCCACAAGGCATGCAGGCGGCCGAGCGCGACATCGCTGCGCGCGAGAGCTTCCAGTGCGGGGACAACCCCTGCATCCGCACGCTCGACAAGCAGGCGCTGGGCGGTTTCCCGGTGCCAGGAATTGGTGTGAGCGAGGATGGGGACGAGCTCTGCATTGCCAAGCTTCGCCAGATTGGGTGCAGGACGTGTCTTGGCATTTTCAGGAACGATGCGCCAGATCCGCCCCAGGCCGCGTGGATTCACAAGATCGTGCTCCTGGATGTACTTTTCCAGATAGGGACTGAGCGAGATGCGGTGCTGGATGATGCCCCGGTAAAAATCCACGACGTAAAGCGCTCCATCGGGTCCCGTGGTCATGCTTACAGGACGAAAGCGCTCATCCGTGGACGCGAGAAACTCACGCTGATCGTAGGCTTCACGCGCCACGAGCCGGCCTTTTTCGAGGGTGACAATGTCTCGCTTCACGAGATGCAGGGCCGGCTCGCAGGCGAAGGCATTGCCAAGAGCATCAGCCGGGAAGAGATCGCCTCGGTAAATCCAGGGTGAGCACGCAGCGGTAAAGTTCTTCAGTTTGTGACCCGCCATGTTCTCAGGAATGTAGGCGCGGTTCGTGCCGGGGGTCACACGGATGGGCCACACGGCCTGGTTCACCGGCGGGCTGATGCGGCCTCCTGACCTCTCATAATTCGGATTGCGCAGACGGTAATGGGAGGGCCACATGTCTCCCTGCAAGTGGCCGGAGTTGTAGTTGTAAAAGAGACGGCAAAAGTCATCCTGACTGAGTCCATATTGTCCGCGCACGGACGAGAGGCTGCGTTCGAAGGCGCCAGCGCCGCGCCAGCGAAAACGCGCCGCGTATTCCGCAAAGTAGATCCAGTTGTCCAGCGCCCAGAGCGGCGAGTTCGCGCCATGTTCCGGGTTCGCCAGTTCGGGGCGGCCAGGGATGGTTTGTGCGCCAGCATCCTTGGCCACCTCGATCTTCTCATCCGCCTTGTCATCGCCATTCTTGTCCGGGCAATACCACAGCATCGGCGGTGCGCCCACCAGCGCGCCTTCGCCAATCGGCAGGACCGTGCGGGGCATGATGAGTTGATCGAGAAAGACCTTGCTTTCATCGAAGCGCCCGTCGCCATCGGTGTCCTTGAGAATCACGATCCGGCCCACCGGCTCATCCTCACGATTGCCCTGAATGTCCGGCATGTACCCGAGCATCTCCACCACCCAAAGCCGCCCATCCGGACCAAACTGCGCAAAGATCGGATCCCCCACCAGCGGCTCACTGGCTGCCAGTTCCACCCGGTAGCCCGGTGCCACCCGGAAGGTTTTCAATTCCTCATCCGCAGACAAAGCCCGCGTGTCCGGAACAAGCTCCGCCGGCACCAGCGAGGGCGGCACCTTCCCCATTCCGTCCCCATTTTGGGCGTGGACCGTTGAGACAAAAAACAAGACAGGCAGAGCGAGGATCCGGGAGAGAGGGTTGCGTGTGAAATTCATGGGTGGCTGCGAACGCGGCTTTCATTCCAATACGACCATGCACCCTGTGATCTTTAGCACTGTAAGCCAATCGCAGTGCGCTTCGCTCATTGCTTGCCAGCACTCAGCCCCTTGACCCGCAGTCGCCAATACGCGGCGAGGTAGTGGATGTGATTCTCGCACCAGAAGGCGTCGCGATAGTCGTCGCCGCGGACGAAGGGTGAGAGCTTCGCGAGAGGCTGGCCGCGGCGGAGGTGATAGAAGTGGGCGCGGTCTTTCACGGCGGCGAGGCAGCGCTGGGCGAGCTGGTCGTAGTTCGCATCAGGGACGAGCGTGTGGGCGAGGGCGAAGTAGTCGGCGCAGTAGGCGTTCATGTCGTAGCGCTTGATTTCATCGGCTTCGTCGAGACCACGAGCGAGCAGATCAGCTTGGTGGCGGATGGCGGGCATCCAGAGGGTGTCGAGGTCGGGGCGCAGGGTGCGCAGCTCGTTCAGGCAGAGCAGCGGGATGCCGTGCATGGTGGCGCCGATGGGTTTGTCCGGGTGCTGGAGCGTGTCTTTAAGCTGCAACCATGTGTCGAAACTGCGCTTCGGTTTGTCGCCGGGCCGCCAGGTCTCGGCGAG
This sequence comes from Prosthecobacter sp., assembly GCF_044226605.1. Classification (GTDB taxonomy): domain Bacteria; phylum Verrucomicrobiota; class Verrucomicrobiia; order Verrucomicrobiales; family Verrucomicrobiaceae; genus Prosthecobacter. Next base: position 527,782 of record NZ_JBGAGS010000001.1, read on the forward strand.
CGCGTGGAGGTAGAGGAAGTAGGCCGCGGCCATGGGGTGCCAGTCGAGCCGCTTCCACCAGATGGGGCGGCCGAAATAGACGCCGCAGTGGTCGTGATCATACCACCAGTCGGAGAAGGAAACGATGATGTCCTCGATCTGCCGCTTTTCCTCTTCCGTGGCGAGCGTGCGATGGTAGGCGTGCAGGCCGAGCGTGATGTCGGCGTATTGGTCGGCGCTGCATTCCTCGATGCAGGCGACGGCGCGAATGCCGCCGTAGGGCTTAGGAAACCAGCCGCGTCCGCCGCCACCGAGCCCCTGCGCCGCAGCGGCGTTATTCCAAAGCGTCACGATGGCGGCGACGGTGCGCCGGGCGAGTTCGCGCGTGGAGGCATCGCCGGTGGCCTGCGCCTTGAGGCAAAGCGCTACGAGGTAGGCTCCGCTCGCCTCGCCAGCGTTTTCGTAGTTCATGAACACCGGCTTGAGGGCGTTCGGGATCGCCGCGTGCTCGACGCGACCGCCCCGGCCATCCGGCCGCTCCTTCACGTCCTCCGGCGTGAGCGGCTTCATCGTTCGGCCGTTCACGCTACCTCGCAAAAAGCCGTCTTCATCCCGAAACACCCGCTCGATCACCGCCTGCGCGGTCGCCTCGATTTGTGTCTCGTCCGCGCCATAATGCAGCGGTGGGAAATCACCTCGGAAATGGTCCTGTGTCACCGTGATGTCCTGAGCTTCGGCGAGCAGCGGCAGCAGCAGAGCGAACATGGGGACGATGAGAGCAAGTAAGCGCTGCATAGGCTGACTACGGACGAGAGCGGCTCGTTCCTGCGGGTGCCGATGAAGGGAGCGCGGGCACTCTTGCCCGCCTCATTCAAATGGCGGCGAAGCCGCAAGGATAAAAGCAGACAGGGGTGTCCGCCCTCCTCTCGATCAGCGCCCACCACGGACCTAGCCCAAACTCTTGCTGAGCTCCGCATGCGCCGCCGCCACGGCGGCCTCGAGCTCGCGGGCCTTTGAGTAGCGCGCTGCAAAGCTTCCCGGCTCTTCCGAGCCGAGGAGCAAATGCCGTGCCTCGGCCACCAGCGCATCCATTCGCTCCGTAGTGATCGGCGGCTTTTCCTCCATCGCCTCGTCGATCACCACGACCAGTTGCGAGAGCTGCCGCAGCCACGCAAAGCGCTCGTGCTCCATCAGCAGCTGTAAAAACTGCATCGGAGATGCGATCACATTTCCTTCCTTCTCATACGCCGCCCGCTCGGCATTCATGAGCAGCTTGTGCAGGTTAAGAAGCTGATTGCGAAGAGCTGGCAGAGGGTGGTCTTTCATGGCTGTTCAATAAGGCAGACCCAATTTGAAACGGCGCTGCGGCAAATCGAGTTGCGAAATTCGAACCCGCATCATGTACCGCTGGACGGAGATGACACCTTCCATTCCCGGCTTTTGTAGTCGTATATCAATGACGGAACATCAGGGCTGGGAGCCTCTATGATTTCAGGCAGAACCTGTCCGGGATGGTCCATCACAAAGGGCTGATCGACATAGACATTCAGAATCCAGGCCTGGCCATGCAAATGTCCCGTGGCTGGAGAAATCTTCGCGGGGTCTGCCACTTTGGCAGCATAGACCTGATGGTAGCTGGGATTCGCCGCCAGAAAATCAGACAGGAGCCTTGTCGCCCGGGCCTCCGCCCTCCACAATCCGATGTGCAGCCAGCATGCGGGAATGAACGCCCCTACCAGCAGGATCATGGCGGCCTTTCTCTGCCACCGTCTCACGAGAAGCAGCAAGGGCCGGCCCCAGCAAAGCGCGGCAACTCCTCCGCCGCCGAGCAGAAACAAAAGGAGCGGATATCGCTTCCGTGAATCCAGCGAAAAGCCTCCGGCCGGCACATAAATCAAGCTCGCCATCAAGAACAGCAGCAGCATGGCCATCACCACTTTCTTGGCATGAGTTCGTTCGATTTCCCCGCCGCCGCTCGCGGCCGCGGGAGCCAGCCACACACCGACCACTCCTCCCACGATACCCAAGCCAAGACCGCCCCACTCCAAAGGCCACTCACTGGCGGCGATCTGCCACAGCTCACGACTGGAAAAAGGTGCCCAGATGTCCAGCCAGTGCCGGAGATTGACCAGCGGACTCAGCAAAGAGGGCCAGTGGAAATGGGGCTCCATATACAGATGGTGATCCGTTGGCTTCCAGATCAAGTACGCAGCCAGATACATGCATGCCATCAGTGGAGGAATCCAGCGAACGGATGGCTTCAACCACGTCTTCCAGGGCTCTGGCCGGGTGTTCATCAGCCACGCCGCCCCCGCCACAAAAGACAGGGCGAAGAGCAGATGATCATGCAACAGCAGCGATGCCGCAAAAATAAGCCCCCACGCCAGCCAGGCCCATTTAGAAATGGCATCCGTTTGCAGAAACATCCAGATTGATCCCCACAGGACCAGTGAATTGAGGATGTAAGGCACCGCGGACAACCACGTCAGGGCTTGGAAGCCCAAAGGCGAGCAAGCCGCGAGGACTGCCAGCCACAAAACCCCGCTCCGAATTCCACACAGGCGGCAGAGTACAATGTAGAAAAGCTGACAGGTCAGGATATGCGCGCAGATGGCGAGCAGCCCCGGCAGCCATGGGCCGCAATTCAAGATCCATCCGACCGTGCCATGCTGCAAAAGCCGCCAGAAGCCCCGTTCCTGAAAGGCATTGCCCAGATACTCCATGACGCCGGACCGGGCCATTTGGGACAAGGGATAATCATCCAGGGCCCAGACATACGCCTGCATCATGGGGAGATAGGCCATCAGCCCTGTCCATGCGATCAGAAGCAACGGCCTTGTCAGCCGTCGCAAGTGATCCCTCAGACCGATGGGCGCTTTTATCCCCGGTTGTCCTCGAAGACGGCGCCCTAAGGGGGTGGCGATAGAGAATGAGAGGAAGCTGGGCAAGGCGGCGAGAATGCTAGCAATTCATTTATTCTGAATGCTAGGCAAAATGCCGCTCGAAAGCCAGCTTAATGAAACATCATGTTATTTATGATACTCTTGTAGCGCCCGCACCTGCACGTCACTGCCCTGCAAGGACTTGATCGCCCGCAGTGCCGCATCGGCGCCACGCAGGGTGGTCATGATCGGAATGCGGTTTTGCATGGAGGCGGTGCGGATCTTGATCTCATCCTCCCGTGGGTTTTTGCCGCTGGGCGTGTTGATCACGAGGGCCATGTCCTTGTTCTTCATCAGGTCGATGACGTTGGGGCGCTGGCCACTGGCGAGTTTGGGCAGGATGTTGACGGGAATACCGGCCTCGCTGATGACGCTGCCAGTGCCGCTGGTGGCGTAAAGAGTGAAGCCCAGATCGGCATAACCTTTGGCGATGCGGACCACATTCGGGCGGTCGGATTCCTTGACGCTGATGAAGACATTGCCCTTCGTCGGCAGGGTGCCGCCGGCGGCCATCTGGCTCTTGGCAAAGGCCATGCCCAGATCGTCATCGATGCCCATGACTTCGCCGGTGCTCTTCATTTCCGGGCCGAGGATGATGTCCACGCCCAAGAATTTGCTGAAGGGGAAGACGGCTTCCTTCACGCTATGATGCTTCGGATGCACTTCTTCGGTGAAGCCGAGTTCCTTCAAAGTCTTGCCAGCCATGATTTTGGCGGCCAGCTTGGGCAGCGGCACGCCGATGGCCTTGCTCACGAACGGAGCGGTGCGGGAGGCACGTGGGTTTACTTCGATGACATACAAATCATCGCCCTTCACAGCGAGCTGCATGTTCATCAAGCCGCGCACGCCAAGGGCTTTGGCCAGCTTCTTGGCGGCATCGCGGATGCGGTCCTGCATGGCAGGGGTGAGGCTGAAGGGCGGGATGACGCAGGCGCTGTCGCCCGAGTGGATGCCAGCTTCTTCGATGTGCTCCATGATCGCGCCGATCACCGTGGTTTCGCCATCGCTGATGCAATCGACATCCACTTCCGTCGCGTCTTCCAGGAAGCGGTCCACCAGCACCGGTCGGTCCGGAGTGGCTTCCACGGCGTTCTTCATGTAGTGGGTCAGTTCGGCATCGCTGTAAACGATCTGCATGGCGCGACCACCGAGCACGAAGCTCGGACGCACCAGGCTTGGGTAGCCAATCTTCGCGGTGATGGCCAGGGCTTCCTCCAGCGACGTAGCGGTGCCGCTGGAGGCCTGCGCGAGGCCGAGATCATCGAGGAGCTTGGCGAACATCTTGCGATCTTCCGCCAGCTCAATGTTCTTCGGTGAGGTGCCGATGATGCGGACGCCATTTTCCTCCAGCCCCTTGGCGAGATTCAGCGGCGTCTGCCCGCCGAACTGCACAATGACGCCCATCACCTGATCGTGCTTGTTTTCACGCTCATAGATGTTCAGCACGTCCTCCAGTGTCAGCGGTTCAAAGTAGAGTTTGTCGCTGGTGTCGTAGTCGGTGGAGACGGTCTCTGGGTTTGAGTTGACCATGATGGTCTCATAGCCCAGCTCACGCAGCGCGAAGGAAGCGTGCACGCAGCAGTAGTCGAACTCGATGCCCTGGCCGATTCGGTTTGGCCCGCCACCGAGAATCATGACCTTCTTGCGGTCGTTGTCCCGCACTTCGTCTTCGACGCCGTAAGTGCTGTAGTAGTAGGGCGTGTAAGCCTCGAACTCGGCTGCACAAGTGTCCACCAGGCGGTAAGTCGGCTTCACGCCATACTTGAGGCGACCATCCCGAATGCACTTCTCCGGCACGCCGAAGCTGTGTGCAATCTGCCGGTCAGAGAAGCCCATGCGTTTCCATTTGCGCATCGCGGAGACGAGCACGGCCGCCTTCTTTTCTTCCGTGCGCTCCGCCTCTGGAATCTGGCTGATCAACGCCTCGCCGGACCGGCTCGGAATCAGCAGGTCTTCCTTCACAATCTCCTCAATCTGCCGCAGGAACCAGCGGTCAATCTTGGTCAGATCAAACACACGGTCCACGCTCCAGCCCTTGGCAAAAGCCTGGGCAAGGAAGAAGATGCGCTCGGCATTCGGCACAGTGAGCTTGGTGGTCAGCGTCTCGTCATCCACCACTTTATCCGCGCCATCGCCGATGAGGCCGAAGCGCTTGATCTCGAGGCTGCGCAGCGCTTTCTGCAGAGACTCCTTGAAGGTGCGGCCGATGGCCATGGCCTCGCCCACGGACTTCATCTGCGTGGTCAGCGTCTCGTCGGCGCCCGGGAATTTTTCAAAGGTGAAGCGCGGCACCTTGGTGACGACATAGTCGATCGACGGCTCAAAGCTCGCGGGCGTCTCGCGGGTGATGTCGTTCTTCAGTTCGTCCAGCGTGAAGCCGACGGCCAGCTTGGCAGCGATCTTCGCGATCGGGAAACCGGTGGCCTTGGAGGCCAGCGCGGAACTGCGGCTCACGCGCGGATTCATCTCGATGACGATCATGCGCCCCGTGTCCGGGTGAATGGCGAACTGGATGTTGGATCCGCCTGTCTCCACGCCGATCTCACGGATACAGGCGAAGGAGAAGTCACGCATGATCTGGTACTCGCGATCTGTGAGCGTCTGAATAGGAGCCACGGTGATCGAGTCCCCGGTATGCACCCCCATGGGGTCGAGGTTTTCGATGGAGCAGATGATCACGCAGTTGTCCGCCTTGTCCCGCATGACCTCCATTTCAAACTCCTTCCAGCCGAGAAGGGACTCCTCAATTAGCACCTCGCTTACTGGAGAGAGATCCAGCCCGCGGGCGGTGATGCTCTCGAATTCTTCCTTGTTGTAGGCGATGCCACCGCCTGTGCCGCCCAAAGTATAGGCCGGGCGGATGATGAGCGGCATGGTGCCGATTTCCTCGGCAATGACGCGCGCCTCCTCGATCGTGTGGGCCACCCCGGACTGCGGCAGGTCCAGCCCGATCTTGAGCATGGCGTTTTTGAAAAGCAGGCGGTCCTCGCCCTTTTCGATGGCATCCGGCTTGGCGCCGATCATGCGCACGCCATGCTTTTCCAGCGTGCCGGCACGATGCAGTGCCATGGCGCAGTTCAGGGCGGTCTGGCCGCCAAGGGTGGGCAGCAGGACGTCCGGTTTTTCCTTGATGATGATCTTTTCGACCATCTCCGGGGTGATCGGCTCGATGTAGGTGCGGAAGGCAAACTCCGGATCCGTCATGATCGTGGCCGGATTGGAGTTGATGAGCACCACTTCGTATCCCTCCTCGCGCAGGGCCTTGCAGGCCTGGACGCCGGAGTAGTCAAATTCACAGCCTTGGCCGATGACAATGGGGCCGGAACCGATGACGAGGATGCGATGGATGGTGGTGTCTTTGGGCATGGGTGAGGTAGGAAATGGCGAAATCCGAATGCGGAACGGCGAAGGTCGGAAGTTGGGTGGGTGAAAGCGTATGATCTGGGCGCTTTCAGGGCGAAGGAGCCACCGGCCGGCAGACCAGTGCTACGGCATCGCGGGGCCGGAAAGCGCGGCATCTTGCACAGTCGGTGCGGTGCGTCAAACGCGGGGGTGGAAAAGACGCGAAATTGCCCGCCCTGCGGAGGTTTTTCCGCCTATTTTCGCCTCATCGGCTCAATTCACGATGATTTTGAAGCCGATGTCCCTGTATGCAGCGATCATCTCCCTGGCAATTTGTGAATAACTGCGGCCGTCGAGCAAGAGGTCCAGGTGTTTGAATGGGGCGGTGTTGCTGTCCATGTCCGGAGGCGGGAAGTCGGCGGGATAGCTGAAGCGGCCGTCCGCAGAGTGTTTCACCCGGGGATCCTTGAAAAAGGTGTGCAGCGCTTCGGTCTCCCCATAGACAGCATCCATGAACTTGATGAAGCGGGTGCCCTTTTTGTCTCCGTCCAGATGGCAGAAAAAATACACCGCCAGCACGGAGCGGAAATAGAGCTCCCCCATCTTCGTGTTGGAGCTTTCCGCGATGCCGCTCCAGGAGTCTTCATTCATCGTCATGTGCTTTTCCAGGCTCCCGATGTCGAGGGTGAAACCATTCTTCTGCATCTCCAGAATGTGATCTCGCAGACCCTTTTGATGGGCGTCTGCGCGAAATTTCCCGGCATTGTAGGGCAGCATCTCCGTGTATTCGGCCGTGCCTTCCGTGACCCACACCGGCAGAAAAATCATGTAATTGTCCATCACCTGATGGGTGATCTCGTGGATCAAAGTGCCGCCATCGTAGTTGTCATCCTTCGCATAGGTTTTGCCCAGCTGCTTGAGGCCGATGCTGGGGAAGGGAACGCGAAAAATTTTGTCGCTGGTGAAATAGACCCCTCCGGAATTCTCGGGTCCGCCTGCGTCGGTGTAGTCCTTCCGCGTCTCAAACAACTGGGCCTTGTAGCGCTCGAACCCCTCAGGTGGCCGGCAGACGACTCCCCATGGCAGGGAGGAAACCAGTGACTTGGTGGCCTCGAAGGTGCGGGCAACCTCCTTCATCACACTGCCGGCAAGCTTTGCCTGGGAGGTGAATTCAAAGCCCTCGGAACGGTACACAAACTTCCGTGCTGCAGGATTCTCCTCCACGATTTGAATCTCAACCGACTTGGTAGGCACGACGACATTTTCCGGCCAGCTGCGCTTCTCGGCGGGGAGGCGTGCCATTGACGCAGCCGTCACCGCAGGGGTGACACCTTGCACTGTGGCTGGAACTGTCGGGGCCGCAGCTGACGCCTGTCTCTTTATAAAAGCCTGGTCCTCGGCGCAGAGTCGGGAGATGGGGAGTGTATGCTCTTTTCCGTCTGCCACTCTCAATGTCACATTGTCAGCAGTGGCTCGTACAAAATCGGCCTGGATCACACGGCCCTGCACGTCTTTCCAAGGGCGCATCCCCTCCCCTTGTGCAGAGACACTGATTGCGACACAAGCAGTCACTATGAAGAGGCTAAGGTTGGCAGGCTTCATGGAACTTCTGAATATCATAGGAAGGGAAATTAGGCAAGACGGGGCTGCATTTCATGCGAGAATCAGCCGCGTGGCCCGCCTCCTGCTTGGCAAATAGGCCGCGCTGGTTTTTGTGCCCCTACTTTTTCGATGGTTCCCGTCTCTCCCCAAACTCCCCGCGCACTCCTGCATGTTTTTAATCGTTACCTGTTCCGGGGTGGCGAAGAATTGATCGCAGACAAAATCCATGCGGACCTTTCCACCCGGCACGACATGACGTGGTGCCAGTTTGACAGCGCGGAGTGGACTGGGGACCAGGCCCCCTCCAAGTTCGATCAAGCCCGGCGCATGTTTTATAACCGAAACGCACGCCAGCGTTTCGAGACCGCCTTGGATGCCAGCGCCGCCGGTGCCGCGGTGTTTCACAATGTACACCCTGTTGGCTCGCCCTCCCTGTATCACGCCGCTTTGAAGCACGGGCTGCCGGTCGTGCAGTTTCTGCATAACTTCCGTCCCTTTTCTGTCAGCGGCACGCTCCAGATCCACGGAAAGCTCACGCCGGACGCCCTGTATGGCAGCTACTGGAAAGAGGTGCGCGCGGGAGCCTGGCAGGACTCCGTGGTCAAGAGCGCGCTGTTCGCCCTCATGTTAAAGGCGCTGCACCGCAGCGGCTGGCTGAAAAGCGTCAAGGCCTGGGTGGCCGTCTCAGACTTCATGCGTGAAAAGCTGGTCTCCACCGGCGCACTGCCTGCAGCACGGGTGCACACCCTGCGCCATGCCTGGACGCCCATGCCCCAGCTGCCTGCCCTTGAAGACGCCGGCTATTACCTTTTCATCGGCCGCCTCGCAGAAACCAAAGGTGTCATCCCGCTGCTGGATGCCTGGGATGAACTCCATCGTCAGCTCGGAAAGAACACGCCCCTTCTCCATATTGCTGGTGAAGGGCCGCTGAATGCCACCGTGCAGCAGCGGCTGCGCACCAATCCTTACATCGGCCAGCTTGGACACATTGGCGGAGAGACAAAGCGCGAGGCACTCCGTCGCTGCCGCGCGGTCATCGTGCCTTCGACCTGGTGGGAGCCGCTCGGCCTCGTGGTGTATGAAGCGTATGACTATCGCAAACCCGTGCTTGCTGCGAAATCCGGCGGCTTGTGCGAGATCGTCCAGCATGGTGCCACAGGTTTGCAGCATGAACCTGGAGATGTACGCGGCATCGTGGAGGACGTTCTTACCATGGAGGCAACGCCTGCCACCGCTCGTCAGATCATCGGCAGTGCCGGACGTCAATGGCTCCTGCGCGAAACAAGCACTCAGCTCTGGCTTCAACGGTTTGAAGAAATTCTGGGCACCGCGATGCAAAACTAAGCAAACGGCCGCCTTTCACACGCAGAGCGCCCGGCCATCAAAGCCGGCTGCAGGCCTCACTGCATGATCGTCACCCGTGTGCCTACGCTGGCATTCTGAAATATCGTCTCCGCCATGTCTCGCGGAAGACGGATGCAGCCATGGGAGGCGGGTGATCCAGGATTGGGAATCGCTCCTGCGTGCATTCCAACGCCGTAGCCGGTGATTCTCATCCAGTATGGCATCCTGGCTCCAACGAATCGCCCGCCGGGAGGGATGCGCGACACACCTGCGGTGGCGTTGCTGTTCACCACATCACCATTGGCATTCACAATCATTCCGTATCGATTGGAGCGCTTGTCGACAATCTTCTCCATGATACGGAAGGTACCAGTGGGAGAGCGAAAGCCGCTGCGCCCGGAGGCCACATAGGTCCAGCCTACATTTTGACCGCCTTTAAAAAGGTAGGCCTTCTGCTCACTAAGGTCGATGTTGACGCTAAGCGGACCGGGTTTGCTGCTCCCATTCCAAACATACAAGACAGGCTGAGAAGCCAGAGGCGGCATAATCATCAGCGGGCGTCGGGTCACCTCTCTGCGCGAGGAGAACAGAGGCATGTCCGGCATGGCACACTGACTCAAGAGCAGAACACCAATGGCAGATGCAAAAAGACGTGTGGCTTTCATAGCGACCACGATTCTAGGAGCAAATTCCACACCCATGCAACTGCCCACCTAATCGCTTGAGCAACTTTTGCGTTCTACTGGCTTCGCTGATTCCAGTAAATCTTAACATTCTTACTACGACGACCGGCAGCGATGACCTCCAAGTCGCGGTCACCATCAAGATCGGCACAAACGGCGTCCTCACAGGCCATACCACCATCGTCGATGAAGGTCTCCTTCCAGCCGCTGCCGTCCTCTTTGGTGGTCCAGAACAGTTTCACCGCCACCTTGCCGACCTTCTGCTGCGCACGCCATCCGACGACAATCTGACGGTTGTTGAGGCCAAGCAGATCGTGAGTGGCAATGGCGTGGCCATCCACAAGTTGATCGCTCAACACCTGGCGCTGCCAGGTGCCGTTTTTGGGGCCGTCTTTTGGCGGCGTGTAGATCACGAGCTTGTCACCATGCATGGGCTCGACCGTCGTCACATAAGGCTGCCCGCCGGCAAAGGCTCCATAGCGCACTTCGCCTGCGCCTTGCAGATCCGCGGAGTCTTTCGGATGCTGCGCGATCCACTGCTCCTTCCAGCCATTGTCGGTCTGATCCAGCCGCACCACACCTTCGCGTCCGCACAGCAGAAGGCTCTCGGCCTCATTGGCGGGTGCAGGAATGATGTCGAGATTGTGCGTCTTGTGCATCGTTCCCTGGACCAGCGTGGTGTTCCATTCTTTGTGCGGATCTTCCGGCATGTGATAGGCCAGCACACGCACGCCCGCACCCTCGCCGTTTTTGTCATTGCCACGGCCATGCAGAGGCACCACCACGAGATCATAGCGCCCGCCGCGGTTGCGCACCCATTTCATGCGGTGCGTCGTCGGTTCATGCGTGAGCTTCACCGGCTCCCACTTCTGTGTCCTATCCGCCGGCGGGATCAAATAAAACACCGCACCGCTTCCCACCGTGTCTCCAGGATTCCACTCCGCCCCCACGGCAATCTCACACTTGCCATCACCATTGATGTCACGCGCCGCGATGCAGACATGATCTTTCTCCGTCAGCTTTTCGGCGATGATGTGCTTCTTCCAAGTGGGGTTTTCATACCACACGATCACATTGCTGTCCGCCAGCAGAATGTCCGTGCGCCCGTCCCCGTTCACATCCGCGACCGCCAGACCGTAGCCAATGCCCACGGCATCATCGATCTGCTGCTCTTTGAAATTCGGAGTCTGCGCCTGCACAGCGGCGGCAGCGAGGAGGGAGGCCAGGAGGAGCGCGTTTTTCATGATTTCGCAGAGTAGGCCAAATCGCCGCCACGAATCAAGCGCTCACCTCACACCTCTTCGACTTTCCGCCGCCACCGCATTCCCAGAGCGACGCTCCACTGATACTTTCGCGCATGCTCACGGATTAAAAACGGCATGTCGCAGGATTTGGACAAATCGAAGTGTGGCTCCAACTTCGACGTCAGCCATTCACGCGTGGAGCCTTGGGGCCAGTTTCCGCGCGGCGTGAACTCTTCCAGCCAGGTGCACGGCGTCGTCAACAAAAGCTGCCCGCCGGGCCGCACCAAACCTGGCAGTCGGTCGATCAGTTTCTGAGGGTCTGTCAGGCGGCAAAGCAAATTGGCCGCATGCACAATGTCGTAGTCCCCCAGGTCGCCGCGCAGGTTCATGGCATCGCCTTGTTCAAAGCGCACCCGGTCCCGTCGCAGATTCGCCGGCACGCGCGCCATTAAATGCGTCTTTGCGCTGCCCTCGTCCACACGCTCGTAACTCATGCTTCCTTCACGCGCCAGGGTTGCGGCTGCATCGACAAAACTCTGCGAGTAATCAATGCCCAAAACGCTGACGCCGAAGTTCGCCAGTTCAAAACTCGACCTCCCCACCGCACAGCCCAGATCCAGCACCGCCGCCTCACACGGCGTGCGCGGCAGATCAATCAGTTCCATGACGGTGCGCACCGGAAATCCCAGGGCCTCCCGTGGCCCATGCTCCCACGGCAGCACCTCGGCAGGCTCCCCGTAGTGAAACAGCAGGTATTCGTCCAGCAGCCGACGCGTCTCGTAAATGTTCATCATTCCGTCAGGCTATTCGGCGGCGAGTGCTTCCAGCAGATACTTCGAGGGCTGGAAGTGCTCATTCAAGACCGTGACTTTGCCATCGCGGAACATGCGTGTCTGCTTGATGTCAAAATTCGGTGTCTTGTGCGGCGCAAACAGGATGTCGTCATGCGTGGCGTTTTGATGACGCTTGAACTTCTGCGGCGTGATGTGCCCGCCAAGATGGTCGTCACGTCCGGTGGCAAGATGGCAGGTGCCGAGCACTTTTTCATCCTGAATGTCCGCTCCAGAAACCGGCAGCACCTGCGTGCCAAAACCCAGCTCGCCCAGAACTCCTGTCATCGGGTCATCCGCCAGTTTGGCATTGTGTTCATCAATTGTTTTCTGGTTTCCAGCAATGAGCTCCGCTTTGATGATGCAGCCGCCGGTGACAGTGAGTTTGCCCAGCGTGCCGTCCTCATACTTCAGCGGGAAGGTCCCTTCCGCACCCGTGGGCACAAAATACACCTCTCCCGCCGGCAGGTTGGCAATGTCAGGCGCATCCCCCTGGCAGAGGCCGTGGCTTTTCTGCGCTTCCTGCTGGCTCAGCTCCAGGCGCACGGTCATGTCGGGTCCGTTTTCCACCGTGAAATCAATCTCCACCGCATCTGCACGCGTCATCGCCTTGCGAAGCTTTTCAGCGTCCTTGCTCACCACTTCATAGTCGACCGCAAGACCGGAATTCAGGATGACATCATTAACACCATGCAGCGTGGCACCACGGAAGCCATACTGTTTCGCGAACGCTGTCAGCGGAGCGGTGGCGGAGAAAGTCGAAATGCAGAGGATGATGTCGTAATTTGAATACACATCCTTTTCCAGGCTCAGCTCCTTGCCGCTCATGTCCACACAAAGGTCAGGCAGGTCCAGATTGCTGCCCGTCGTCTGCTGGTAGGCATACATTTCCCCGCCCTGCAGCGCCAGCTCCTCGGCCACGCCGTTTTTCAGACCGAGGTAAAAGTGCTCATGCGCACGTTTCTGGATGGCACGCGCCGGGTTGTTCAGAAACGCATAGTCCTTCGCCTCCGCCAGATCCGGCAGATCAATGAGAATGCAAATTTTCCGCCCAAACGTAGGCTTGAACACGGTGCCAAGAAGGCGTGAGAGATCGAATTTAGGAAACTGACGCCCTTGGGCTGTGGTTTGGACGGTGGACATGGAAGCGGCGATCATAGGCGGAAGAGAGTGTCAGGCAAATACGGCCTGCGCTTTCAGATGGATTCAGCGAAACTTGTTTTCCGTTATGCAAACTGATCCCACAGCAGCTTCGCCACCATCGCCAGCACCACGCTGATGAAAATGACGCGGATGAACGGCGCGCCATGGCGGATGGCCATGCCAGCGCCGAGCCTCCCGCCAATCAGCTGTCCTGCGATCATCGCAACGGCAATCTCATAGTTCACCCTGCCACTGAACACAAAAACCAGCAGCGATGCCGCATTGCTGGTCAGATTCACCACCTTCGTAAAAGCCGTTGCTCGCGTCAGTTCCAGTCCCAGCAGGGAGATGCATGCCAGCGTCCAGAACGTGCCAGTGCCAGGTCCGAAAAATCCATCATAAAAACCGAGCACGCTCCCCGCCAGGCATGCAAAGGATCCTAGCCCAAGCCGCGCCTTGGCCGCTGTTTTCCCCAGCCCCGGGCTGAGCAGGACATAGACTGCGATTCCGAGCAGCATCCACGGGACAATTTTTTTCAGCATCTCATTGCTCACATGCGTCACCGTCCAAGTCCCCAGACACGCCGAGACAAAAGTGACAAGCACGGTGAAGCGAACCTGCGACCACGATACGAAACCAGCTTTGGCATATTTCCGCACCGCCATCAGCGTTCCCCAGACCGCCTGCATTTTGTTCGTGCCCAGCGCCATCTGCGGCAGGAGTCCTGCCCAGAGCAGCGCAGGCACCGAAATCAGCCCGCCGCCACCCGCGACGGCATCGATAAATCCCGCGCTCAGCCCCGCCAAAAACAGGAGAATGATCGTCTCCCAGCTCATGCTTTGCGGCCCAAAATCCGATCCAGCGAGTCCGACGTCTGATAAATCAGCGCTTCTGGATAGTGCGCGTAAGGATGGAAGTATTCAAACGTGAGGAAGCCTTCATATCCGGTGTCCGCCAGCGCATCCGTCACTGCAGGCCAGTTCGTGGTGCCATCCAGCAGAGGACGGAAGGTCTCCAGGCTGAAATCGGTGCCCTTTTTGGTGAACTCCTTCAAATGCACATTCTTCGTGCGTTTGCCCAGCACCTTCGCCCAGTGCTCGGGAAACTGAAACATGCTGATGTTCCCCGTGTCAAAATGCACGCGCACATGCTCGCTGCCAAAGCTGTCCACAAAGGAGTTCATCTCCATCGGCGTCATCAGGTAGCCGTTGAAAAAGATGTTCTCGATGTTGAGGCAGACTTTCAGCTTCTCCGCCTGCCTGGCCAGCTGCCCCACGGCTTCCCTCGCGCGCTGGTCACACACATCATTCGCCACGGGTTCATGATCCGTGCGCCAGGGGATGTGAACCGCCCCAGGCACAACCAGCACATTCTCCACGCCCAGATCATGCGCACATTGGGCGATCTTTCCTGCCAGCTCCATGCCTTGCGCACGTTTCGCGGGGTCATTGCTCGTCAGCGGATAGGGCCAGAAGAGGAAAGAACACAGCCCGCTGATCTGAATGCCAATTTCATCGGCCATCTTGCGGATCTTCACATAGTCCGCCGTGCCGTGTTTAGGAGAGAGGTCATTGTCCAGGTCGTAGTTCAGCTCGATGCCGTCGAAACCCGCGTCCCTGGCCAGTTGCATGCATTCACGCAGCGTCATACGCTCCGGATATGGAAAAGCCCACAGGTTGATCGATTTCAGCATGTTGTACTTTTTCACCGCTCCTCGCCGCGCATCCGGCGCAGCAGCAGGCACCGCATGGATGGGCTCAAAGGCCAGGGCGCTGAGTCCTACGGAGGCGATCGTGGCTTTGAGGGCGTCACGCCGGGAGAGTGTTTCGGAGGGTGGAGTCATAGTCGGATGCAATCAGAAGCAGGATACGAAGACAAGCGGAAGAAATTCCAAGCCCATCGCCAGATCAGGTGAGCAGGATGAGCTTGCCTTTGGAGCCGGCATTTGGAAAATCGCCCTCCTCATGAAATTGCTCATCCCTGCCTTTTTCGCCGTCTTTTCCCTCGCAGCCGCAGAATCCGGCGCACCCGTCGGCAAATTTCAGCAGCTTGATCAGACGATCCCGACGCCCTCCGCGCAGCGCAACGCTTCGGGGGCACCGGGCACCGGTTACTGGCAGAACCGCGCCGACTACGACATCGATGTGGAGCTCGACGACGTGAAGCGCTTCATCACAGCCGAGGCCACCGTGACTTATCACAATCTCTCGCCGGATCCGCTCACCTACCTCTGGGTGCAGCTTGACCAGAACTATTTCTCTCATAACGCCGACTCCCGCTCCGTACCAAACACCAAGCGCGGCATCGATCCCGGCAAGATCACTTACTCCGCCCTCGACCGCCTGCTGGCCTACGAAAACTACGATGGCGAAATGAAGATCACCAAGCTCACCGATGCCAAGGGCAAGGAACTGCCTCACGCCGTGGTGAAAACCATGCTGCGTCTCGATTTGAACGAGCCTCTTGCCGCCGGAGCCGATTTCGTTTTCAAAATTGCGTGGAACTATCCGATCAACGACTGTGAGCGCATCAATGCACGCACCGGCTACGAATTTTTCAAGGAAGACGGCAACACCATCTACACCATCGCGCAGTGGTTCCCGCGCATGGCCGCCTACACCGACTATGCCGGCTGGATCAACAAGCAGTTCCTCGGAACTGGCGAATTCACGCTGGAATTCGGCAACTACACCGTGCGCCTCACCGCACCAGACGATCACATTGTGGCCGCCACCGGCACCCTGCAAAATCCTGAGAAAGTCCTGACCCAGACCCAGCGCGACCGACTGAAACAAGCCGAGAGCGAGAAAAAGAAACCTCTGTTTATCGTCACACCGGATGAGGCCAAGGCGGCTGAAAAGAGCAAACCGAAAGGCAGGAAGACCTGGATTTTTCAGGCCGACAACGTCCGCGACTTTGCCTTCGCTTCCTCGCGTAAATTTGTCTGGGATGCCATGGCCGTGGAGGGCGCCAACGTGAAAGGCAAGCCGGTGATGGCCATGTCCCTCTACCCCAAGGAAGGCATGCCGCTTTGGGATAAATATTCCACCCACGCCATCGCCCATACCATCCAGACCTACTCCCGCTACACCTTTGAGTACCCCTACCCGGTGGCATGGTCGGTGAACGGCCCCATTGGCGGCATGGAATACCCCATGATCTGCTTCAACGGTCCTCGTCCGGAAAAAGACGGCACCTATCCTGAACGGACCAAATACGGCCTCATCGGGGTGGTCATTCATGAGGTGGGTCACAACTACTTCCCCATGATCGTGAACAGCGACGAACGCCAGTGGACCTGGATGGACGAAGGGCTGAACTCCTTCGTCGAATTCCTCACCGAAGAAGAATGGGAAAACGACTGGAAACACCGCCGTAACGAGCGCGGGATGACCGACTACATGCGTCTCAAGGACCGCGCGCCGGTCATGACGAACTCCGAATCCATCGCCGACCTTGGCCCCAATGCCTACGGCCAGCCCACCGTCGCGCTCAACATCCTACGGGAGCACATCCTCGGCCGCGAAGCCTTCGATCACGCCTTCAAAACCTACGCGAAACGCTGGATGTTCAAGCGCCCCACCCCTTCAGATTTTTTCCGCACCATGGAGGAGGCCAGCGGCGTCGATCTCGACTGGTTCTGGCGCGGCTGGTTCTACAGCACCGACCACGTCGATATCGCCATCGATGAAGTGAAGTGGCTGCAGCTCGACTCGCGCGATCCCGCCATCGAGAAACCCAGGAAGAAAAAGGAAGAAGACGATCTCCCAAAAACAACCACCCGCGAGCGCAACTACTCCCTCTCCAAGCGCATCGACCGCTACCCCGAGCTCAAAGACTTCTACGACAGCTACGACAAGGCCACCGTCCTTCCGAGCGAGAAGAAAAAGTTCGAATCCCTCATCAAGGAGCTCAAGGAGGAGAAGATCGATCCCGCCCTCCTCCAGACCAAGCACAACTTCTACCTCATCGAGTTTAGCAATGTGGGCGGCCTCGTCACCCCCGTGATCCTAAAAGTCGAATACACCGACGGCAGCACCGAAGAGATCAAGCTCCCCGCCGAAATCTGGCGCTTCAACACCGAGAAGGCCGCCAAAATGCTCTTCACCAAAAAGGAGCTCAAATCCGTCACCTTCGACCCCCGCCAGGAACTCGTCGACACCGACATCGAAAACAACTACTGGCCCCGCCGTCCCGTGAAGAGCAAATTCCAGCTCCACAAGGAAGACAAGCCTGCGAACCCCATGCGCGAACTCACCAAGCCCGAGAAGGAGGAGGCGGACAAAAAGAAGGACGCGAAGAACGACAAGGAGAAGGACGAAGAGAAAAAATAAAACCTCCTCATCTTCGGGCCGCCATCATTCACACAGGCGGCCCGCCGTCCAGCAGTTGAGCGATGCCGCGGACTGGCACGTGTGCCCACTGCGGCCGGTTATTGAGTTCGTAGCAGACTTCGTACACTGCTTTTTCCAGCAGAAAAGCGTCCAGCAGCACCTTCAGCGCTTTTTCGGAATCTGGCAGGAATGAGGCTCCCTTCGCGGCGCTGAGGTAGGCATCCAGGAAATGGGTGCTGATCGTCCTCACCCAGATCTCCGTCCACCGCACCAGGTTTTCACACTCTCCGGCCTTCACCCCGGGCTGCCGGTCGAGCGCCGTATACGCGGCATAATGAAATGAGCGCAGCATGCCCGCCACATCGCGCAGCGGAGAGCGCTTCATGCGCCGTTCACTCAGCGGCCGTGCCGGCTCGCCCTCAAAGTCGATGATGCAAAAATCTCGCCCGGTGTTTAGAACCTGTCCGAGATGATAGTCCCCGTGATTGCGGATGCGCGTGGCATTGACCTTGTTTGTGAGCAGCCCTGCCTGCCGGCTGAGGATTTCAGCCTGGCGCTGAAGCAGCGCCGCGGCCTCTGCCTGGTACGCTTCAGGCAGAAAGGTCAGGCGTTGCTGCAGAAGCTGAGCCATGCGCTTCGTTCCGGAGCGCATGGATTGATAGAGCGAGCGCTGATACAACCCTGTGAAGGATTCCGGAGCAAAGTTCGGGTCGTCAGGATCGGCCGCCAGTGCCAGGTGCATCTGGGCCGTGCGCTCTCCCAGCTGCCGGACACGTTCTGGGTAAACGCCGCCAACAATCTCATCGGTCAGGTCCGCTGTTAGCCCTTCGGTGCTTCCCGGCGGCAGGGCGAGCACGCGCTCGTTCGTCAGCACACGCTCATAGTAGCGCCCCAGAGCTCCTTGCGTGTACTCCCAGGCATCGCCCTCATTCGCCACGTTCGCCACCAGCAGCGCCAGGACTCGGGCTTCGGAGCCGCGCACCCGGTGCTCAATCGCTCCGCAATAGGCTGGAACATTCGGGAATTTTTGCCTTTCACTCAGGAAGCGCAGCACTTCAGCATCCGGGTTCTGTCCCGCCTCCACCTTGCGATACACTTTCAGGAAATAGCGGCCGTCGTAAATAATCGAGGAATTGCTCTGCTCAGCACGCAAAGCCCGCGATGGCAACGGCAGCGTCAGCTCTCCCGCCTGCGCCTTGAGCAACTCAGCACAGGCTCCAGCGAGTTCGCCCGATCCGCCACGCACTCGCTTTTCCCGCAGAATGATTTCAAACAGTGCGGAGCGGAAGTTATCGTCATCGAGCGCGTCTATCAGCACCCCTTCGCCTTCAGCGGAGGCGAACCGCGCAATCACAGACTCGGTCCCCTGCCCTGAGGTGGTCAGTTGCAGCGGCAGGAGATACGTCTCTGGCGCCACCGCAAAGTAATTGACCTGCACCAACCCCAGCCTGCCGGCATCCGCACCCGTTGCATCAGATCCCAGCGGCACCGTCTCCTGCACCTGCACACTCCGTATCGCATTCGCCTTGCCGCCAAACCAGCGGCAATGCTGCAGACAGTCCGGCAGCGTGTGTTCTGTGAAGGCATGGCTGTGCAGCGTTGTTTCGACGTTCGCCCACGTGGGCGCCAGCTCAATCACGGGCGGCGTGAAGTTCTCCCCAATCCGCTGTGGGTCCGCCACAACCTCCAGCGTCAGCCACAGATAATCATGCGGCCCCATGGTGAGAAAATACGGCGCCGTGCCGATCACCGGAAAACGATTTTGGCTGAAGACTTCCGCCGGCCTCAGCCCCTGCCACTTCGCCAGGCCCAGTTCCACCGCTTGCGCAAAGCGGGACAAATTCGCCACCACCAGGATTCTCTCGCCCTCGTATTCCTTCACAAAAGCGAGCACCCTCGGATTGTCCGAAGACGGAAACTCCATCGTCCCACGTCCAAACGCCTTGAAGCGCTGGCGCATGGCCACAATGCGGCGTGTCCACCACAGCAGCGACGAGGGGTTGTACTCCTGCGTCTCCACGTTCACCGCTTCATAGTGATACTCTGAATCAATGATCACCGGGAAATAGAGCTGCTGAGCATTCGCTCGAGAAAAACCCGCATTCCGGTCCATGCTCCACTGCATCGGTGTTCGCACTCCATTACGGTCGCCCAGGTAGATGTTGTCCCCCATGCCAATTTCATCACCGTAGTAAATGATTGGCGTCCCAGTCAGGGAGAGCAGCAGCACATTCAGCAGCTCGATCTTCCTCCGGCTGTTGCGCAGCAGCGGTGCCAGACGCCGGCGGATCCCCAGGTTGATTCGCGCCCTCTGGTCGGCCGCATACACGCGGTACATGTAGTCGCGCTCTTCGTCCGTCACCATCTCCAGCGTCAGCTCGTCATGATTGCGCAAAAACATGGCCCACTGCGAGTTCGCCGGGATCGCAGGCGTCTGCTCCAGGATGTCAATGATGGGAAACCGGTCCTCCATCTGCAGCGCCATGAAGAGCCGCGGCATCACAGGAAAGTGAAAGGCCATCGAGCATTCATCCCCGTCCTTGCCAAAGTACGCCGCCGCCTCCTCCGGCCATTGGTTGGCCTCCGCCAGCAGCATGCGGTTGGGGAAATGGCGGTCAATATGGGCCCGCAGCCGCTGCAGGATGGCGTGTGTTTCCGGAAGGTTCTCGCAGTTCGTTCCGTCCCTCTCAATGAGATACGGAACGGCATCCAGGCGCAGTCCGTCCACCCCAATCCCCAGCCAGAAGTCGATGGTCTTGAACATCACCTTCTCCACCTCCGGATTGTCCCAGTTTAAGTCCGGCTGGTGCGAGTAGAAACGATGCCAGTAGTACGCGTTTGCCACCGGGTCCCAGGCCCAGTTGGAGTGCTCGAAATCTTTGAAGATGATGCGCGCCTCACGATACGGCTCCGGAGTATCGCTCCAGACATAAAACTCACGCTCAGGAGACCCCGGCTTCGCGCGCCGTGCCTGCTGAAACCACGCATGCTGGTCGCTGGTATGATTCAGCACCAGTTCCGTGATCACTTTCATGTTCCGCCGGTGTGCTTCATCCAGAAACTCTTGAAAGTCCGCCAGCGTTCCATACACCGGGTTCACCGCCATGTAGTCCGCCGTGTCGTAGCCGTCATCACGCAAGGGGGATGGATAGAATGGCAGCAGCCATAGGGCGGTCACACCGAGCTGCTCCAGATAGGCAAGCTTCGAAATCAGGCCGCGGAAATCGCCAATTCCATCTCCGTCTCCATCACAAAAAGCCCGTACATGCAGCTGGTAAATGATGGCGTCTTTAAACCAAAGGGGATCACTCATGGCGGCAGCTTCAGCAGCCATTCCCAGGATGCAAGGCCCCTTGGCTCGGTCCAGCACATCTCCTGCGAAACCCGATGCCTCAGGCCGGGTGATACCTGAGCACTGCATCAGGCGAATCGCTCACACACGCGCATTTGCATGTGAATGAGGCGGCCGTTTCGGGCCGCCTCATCATGTGCTTTGATTATTTGCAGGACTTCCGCTTTTACAGGTAGTCGTTCACCAGGTTTTCCATCATCTCCTGACGGCCGCTGCCCAGCAGAGGCTCGCCATTGGCGAGGACGTGCGCTTCGAGTTCGGCAAAGCCCACTTCGCCCTTCTCGATCTTCGCACCGATGCCGCTGTCAAACGTGCTGTAGCGCTGCTTGATGAAGGCGTCGATGCGACCGTCTTCGATCATCGAATGCGCGATCTTGAGGCCGCGTGCAAAGGCGTCCATGCCGCCAATGTGCGCGTGGAAGAGGTCCACAGGCTCAAAGGATTCACGACGGCACTTCGCGTCAAAGTTCAGGCCGCCCGTGGTCAGGCCGCCCATCTTCAGCACTTCCAGCATGATCTCCGTGGTCAGGTAGATGTTCGTCGGGAACTGGTCGGTGTCCCAGCCGATGAGCGTGTCACCGGTGTTCGCATCGATGGACCCCAGCGCATTCGCCGCCACCGCCACCTGCATCTCATGACGCATGGTGTGGCCGGCGAGTGTGGCATGGTTGGTTTCCAGGTTCAGCTTGAAGTGCTCCAGCAGGTTGTGCTCGCGCAGGAAGTTTAGGCAGGCCGCCGCGTCAGAGTCATACTGATGCGTGGAAGGCTCACGTGGCTTCGGCTCGATGTAGAACTGGCCCTTGAAGCCGATCTTCTTCTTGTAATCCACCGCCATGTGCAGCAGGCGCGCCAGGTGATTCACCTCACGCTTCATGTCTGTGTTCCAAAGTGTAGCGTAGCCTTCACGGCCACCCCAGAAGGTGTAGCCTTCGCCGCCGAGGCGATGCGTCACATCCATGGCCTTCTTCACCTGCGCGGCCGCATAGGCAAACACGCCGGCATTCGGACTGGTCGCGGCTCCCTGGCAGTAGCGTGAGTGGGAGAAAAGGCAGGCGGTGCCCCAGAGGAGCTTCTTACCGGTCTGCTTCTGAGCTTTTTCCAGCTCATCGGCCACGGCGTCAAAGGCCGCATTGCTCTCTGCCAGCGTGGCGAGTTCAGGAGCCACGTCGCGGTCATGCCAGCAGTAGTAGTCCACGCCCAGCTTGTCCATGAACTCGAAGCAGGCCCACACGCGGCGCTGTGCATTCGCCACCGAGTTGCTGCCGTCATCCCAGGGGCGCTGGGCGGTGCCGCCGCCGAAAGGATCGGACAGCGAGTTGCGCATCGCATGCCAGTAGGCCACGGCAAAGCGCATCTGCGAACGCATCGTCTTTCCGCCAACGATTTCGTCCGGGTTGTAATGCTTGAAGGAAAGCGGGTTGCGGCTCTTGGGTCCTTCGTACTGGATTTTGGGGATGTCTGGGAAGGCGTCGTTCATGGTAGGAGAGCCAAGGGAGACGAAACACGCCGCTGTGCAACTGGTTCGTCGAACTCAGGCGGACACTTTTTAGGCCAAATTGGACACCATGCTGTTTCAGAAAGAACTCATCCAACCCAATTTTTCATCCCCTTCAGACTGAACTCCCCCACTCCGAGCACCAGCAAACAACTCCCCAAGTTCATAAGGACAGAGGTAAGCGCAAATTTAAAAGCAGCCAGAGTCGTGACAGCTCTGATCACACCATACTCCACCAGGGAGGCCAACACCCATACCCCGAGAACAGCAAACGCGGCCTCAGCCTCGAGATCCCCCAATGGTTTGTAGAGACTTACCGTCGGATTGAGTCTTGACCATGCCTCTCCACCAAGACTTGACACCCCATTCGCCAGGACAATCAAACCCAGGACCTTTTTGAACCTCAAAGACTCGGAATGCCTGCGCCACATGATCAGCGCCTCGACCGACAAGGTGATAGGCGCAAGCAACCAGAAGACCCGATAGGGCCAGTCTGCAGCTATAAACACTGGTGAGGACGCAAGCATCGACATTGCAGTTCAGCAGCTTGTTTCACAGCGCCTTCCGATTCGTCTCCTCCGCCAGCCACACTGCCACCAAAGTGATGACCGCCATGACAATCAGATACACCGCCACTGTCCACGGCTTGCCCCCGCTCTGATCCAGCAGCGCCGTCGCGATCAGCGGTGCCAGTCCGCCCGCTAGCGGTGATGCCAGTTGATACCCAAGCGACGCCCCGCTGTATCTCACCCGCGTGCCGAACAGCTCGGAGAAGAACGCCGCCTGCGGCCCATACATCGCGCTGTGAATGATCAGCCCCAGCGTCACCGCCAGCCACAGCATGTGAATGGATTTCAGGTCGATCAGCCAGAAGAACGGAAACGCAAACAGCGCCACAAAGACTGTTCCTGCGATGTAAACCGGACGGCGGCCAATCCGGTCGGACAACCATCCGAAAAATGGGATCACAAAGAACTGCACAGCCGATCCTATCAGCACCGCCTGCAGCACCTGCTCTTTGGTAAATCCGGCCTGCAGTGTGGCATAGGTGAGCACAAACGCCGTGATGATGTAAAAAAACGCATTCTCCGCAAACCGCGCTCCCATGGCGATCAGCACATTTCGCGGATACTTGCGGATCACCTCCAGAATAGGCATCTCGTTCTTGCTCCCCGACTTTTGCTCCTCGGCAAACACCGGGCTCTCCATGACGCGCAGACGGATAAACATGCCCACCCCCAGCAGCAGCATGCCGATCAGGAAAGGAATGCGCCAGCCCCACGCCAGAAACGACTCCTCGGGAATGACCGAAGACAGCATGCGAAACACTCCGGTCGCTATCAGCAGCCCGATGGGCACTCCCGCCTGCACCCAGCTCGCGAGAAACCCGCGCTGCCCCTCTTTGCCGTGCTCCACGGCCATCAGCACCGCGCCACCCCACTCGCCGCCCACACCCAGTCCTTGGATGAAACGCAGCACCACCAGCAGAATCGGCGCAAGGATGCCCGCCTGCTCATACGTCGGCAGCAGGCCGATCCCGCAGGTCGCCAGCCCCATCATCATCAGCGTCGTCACCAGCATGGATTTGCGCCCCAGTTTGTCTCCAAAATGCCCGAAGACGATTCCTCCCAGCGGTCGCGCAAAGAACCCCACCGCATTCGTCGCATAGGACGCCATGGATGCCGCCCAGGGGTCCATGCTGGTGAAAAACAGCTTCCCAAACACCAGCGCCGAAGCCGTGACGTAGAGAAAGAAATCATACCACTCAATGGTGGTGCCTATGAAACTGGCCAGGACGACGCGGCGGGTGCTGTTGGAATCGGACATGATTTGAGCTTTTCAGGCTGACGGTTTCACCCGCACATGACAAGACGAAAACACCTCTCCGGACGCAGCCGGCCTCGCCTTCAATGAAAGCTTTTTCATATGATTCCCGCACCGCCCGCTTCTTTGATCCCTCCACCCCGGTGCTAAATTTGATCCAAAATGAATCCAAATGCACGCGGCGGGGTTCCACGCTCACCATGAAGACAACCATCCTCCTCGCCCTGGTCTCCCTTCTCGGCGCCGCCACTCTGCGCAGCCAGTCCGCCGATGCCCCCATTGATTTCAAAAAGGCTCGCGAGCTTTTCGAGAAGCACCAGAATGGCGGCACCCTCACGGCGGAAGAGTCAGCCTACATCGAGCGGGCCAAGGCCGAGCATGCGGCTCAGCAAGCAAAATCGGGGGGCGGCGCACCTTCTTCACAGGGGCAGGACGGCATCGACTGGCAGAAAGCGCAGGCTCTTCACCGTCGCGAACAAAACGGCGAGAAGCTCAGTGAGGAAGATCAAAAGTACCTCGACCACGCCAAGGAGGTCCGCAGCCGCGGTGGCAATCGTGGCGGCGGTGGTGGTGGCCGCGGCCAGGCCAATCAGCGCAAAGCCCCCGAGGGCCTCAAGCCCCTCACCGACATGACCGCCGAGGACAAGTATGAAGGCGAAGACGGCGGCCTCTACGGCAAAGGCAGCAACGAGCCCCCCGAGGCGCTCAAAAAATCCGCCGACACCGCGCTCGCCCAGATCAAGCCCCTCGATGCCGAAGGCAAGCCTTCCGACAGCGGCAAGATCGCTTTCGTCTCCATCAGCATGTCAAACGCCACCCAGGAGTTCTCCTTCTTCAAAACCATTGCCGACCAGGATCCACGCAAGTCCGACAAGCTCACCATCGTCGATTGCGCCCAAGGCGGCCAGACCATGGCCGCGTGGTCCCAGCCTGAAGGCCGCCACTGGCCCGAAGCGATGAACCGCCTGCAGCGCGCCTCCGTGAGCCCGCAGCAGGTGCAGGTCGCCTGGATCAAGCTCGCCAATGCCGGCCCCTCCGGCTCCAAGGCCGAACACCTCGCCACCCTGGAGGCAGACACCATCAAAGTCCTCCACCTCCTCAAAGAGCGCTTCCCCAACCTCCGCATCGCCTACCTCGGCAGCCGCATCTACGCCGGCTACGCCAGCACTGGCCTCAATCCCGAACCCTATGCCTATGAGGGGGCCTTCGCGGTGCGTCACCTCATCCAGCAGCAGATCAGCGGAGACGAATCCCTCGCCCTCACCAAATCCCCCCTCCTTCTCTGGGGCCCCTATCTCTGGGCCGATGGTGAAAAAGGCCGCAAGTTTGACGACCTCAAATACACCAAAGAAGACCTCGGCCCCGACGGCACCCACCCCAGCAACTCCGGTCGCGAAAAAGTCGCCAAACAACTCCTCAAATTCTACGCCACCAGTCCCCTCGCCAAAAGCTGGTTCGCGAAGTGATTTCTATGGCTGTCGTGGGACGGGTGTGGCAACAGCCTCCCGTCTTCGAGCGTGAGGCAACCCAATGCCTTCCTCACGTCCGCGAGTCGGCCATTTTTGAGCGCAGCAGCACTCGCTTGTTGGCGAATCTACCGCCCCGTCAGCCTCTTCCACAAGCTCCGCGCCCCCTTCGGCGACGTATCCTGCGATGGCATCTGGGCTGGTGAGCGTGACGCTGAGCTCTGCGAGGAACGGCGCTCTCCGCCGCCCCCCTGGCCCTGGTGTCGTCCACCACCGCCGCCGCCACCTTGGCCACTTGGACGCCATTCGCTCTGGCCGCCCTGGCCACTAGACCGGCCTCCACCCTGACCTGAGCGTCCGCCACCGCCCTGACCATGGCGCTGCTGCCCGCCCTGCCCCTGCGGGCGCCTCTGCTGAAACTGCCGCTGCTGCTCGCGCCGCTCCGGCCTCTCGTCGCTCACCGCCTGCGGCGCCGCATTGTAGTCAAAGCCTTCCGCACGCTTGCGCACCAGCCCGCGGTTGATGAATTTCTCCAGCTTGCGCAGATCTGCCGCCTCATCCGGCGAAACAAAGCTGATGGCATCTCCAATCGCCTGCGCACGGCCCGTGCGGCCGATGCGGTGCACGTAATCTTCCACGATGTGCGGGAAGTCGAAATTCACCACATGGGAAATGCCGTCCACATCGATGCCGCGCGCCGCGATGTCCGTGGCCACCAGCACGCGAACCGTGCCCGTCTTAAAATCATCCAGCGCACGCAGCCGCTGGTTCTGCGAGCGGTTGGCATGCAGCGTCGCGCACTTCACGCCCGTTGATTCCAGCTTTCGCGCGATCTTGTCCGCGCCATGCTTCGTCCGGCTGAAGACCAGCACCATCTGCATCTTTTCATCTTTCAGCAGATGCATCAGCAGACTCAGCTTCAGATGCTTGTGCAGCTCATACACCAGCTGGGTCACCGTCTCAGCCGGGTTCGACCGCTTGCCGATCTGCACGATTTTCGGCGAATGCTGAAACTCATGTGTCAGGCTTTCGATCTCCTTCGACAGCGTCGCGGAAAACATCAGCGTCTGCCGCTTCTTCGGCAGCTGGTTGATCACCCGGCGGATGTCCGGCAGAAATCCCATGTCCAGCATGCGGTCCGCCTCATCCAGTACCAGATATTCCAGACCGGAAAAATCCGCGCAGCGCTGCCCCATGAGGTCCAGCAGCCGCCCCGGGCAGGCGATGACAATGTCGCTCCCCGCTCGCAGCGCATCCTTCTGCGGCTTCTCGCCCACACCGCCGTACACCTTGGCAATTTTCAGCGGCAGATGTTTGGCATACGCCAGCACGTTCTCCTCGATCTGCGCCACCAGCTCGCGAGTGGGTGCCAGCACCAGCACCCGCGTGCGGCGGCGCTGCCCCTGCGGGATGGGATTTGATGTCAGGCGGGTCAGGATCGGCAGCGTGAAGGCCGCCGTCTTGCCCGTGCCCGTCTGCGCGATGCCGATCACATCCCCACCCTGAATGATCACTGGAATGGCCGCCGCCTGGATGGGCGTGGGCTCCGAGTAACCGGCTTCTTGAATGGCTGTAAGGATGTGTGGGTCGAGACCGAGGGGCTTGAAAGACATGTCTCAAGCCCTTAGCCGCCGATGGCATGCTTAGCAATGGCGCGTTTCCCCTTGCATTGCGCAGAATCTCAGGACTTCGCAGCATCCGCGGCCCGCCACAGATACCATGCCGCCAGGGTGCGATGTGGCTGCCAGCGTTCGGCCAAAGCGCGAAATTCCTTCGGCTTCGGCATCTCGCCCAGCTTCTTCGCCACGCGCCAGCCGTTGCGCACGCCGTAGTCATCACTCGGAAACACATCCGGCCTGCCAAGGGTGAAAATGAGAAGCATCTCCACCGTCCAGCGGCCAACCCCGCGCACCGCCACAAGCCGCTCAATCAATTCCTCATCATCCAGTTTCAGCGCCGCGGCCCGGCCGGGAATTTGTCCACTTACGGTCTTTGCGGCGATGTCCCGTATCGCCATCATCTTCCCAGTGGAAAAGCCGCAGCCACGCAATATTTCATCGCTCGCCTCCAACACCTGCTGCGGCTTTGGAAAGCGTGACTGTGGATGCAATGCCTTGAACCGACGGAGAATAGCCTCCGCTGCATTTGCATGAAGCTGCTGGTGCGCCACCGCGCTGATCAACGCTTCATACGGCGATCGCTTTTGCGGCTCCAGGAGGCAGGGGCCGTGCGTTTTGATCAGCCGGCGCATGACGGGGCAGCATTTGGAGAGATAAGCTTCGGCTTCGGTGTGCATTCACGACTGGATTGCGACTTTGAGACAATTGCAAGATTGATTAGCGCGAGCCCATTTGAAAGCTACGAAGCAGCCATCGATCCGGTCACAAAAAAAACCGCAGCACGAGGCATTATTCCTGCATCATTTTACAACCGATTCAAATGCGCGTTTGATTCCATGCGTATCATCGACTTTGCTACGCCAGTTGCAGCGCTCTAAACCCATGGCAAAACTTACTTTCGTGCTCGAAGACGGCCAGGAAGTGGTAGTTCCCCTCAAGGAACACACCACAATCGGACGTGATGAAGGCAATGATATCGTTGTCGATGACGAGCGGATCTCTGAACATCATGCTGAAATTGTCCAAAACGCCGACGGCAGCCTGCAGGTCTTTGATTTAAAATCGACTGCAGGCACATTTGTTAATGGCGAGAGGCAGATCAGCTGCACCCTGCTTCACGGCGACACCATCGCGTTCGGCCCTCTCGTTGGCACGCTTGATCTTGAGGACCCAGCCACTGCATCCCCTCTGCCACAGAAGGCTGCTCCCTCTGTCCAGACACAGGCGCCTCCTGCCCCGTCAGCACCCTCCACTCCAGCACCTGAGCGTCCAGCGCCTGAAACGCCTTCACCTGCCCCCCCGTCGACTGAGCCAAGCGCGCTTCCAGCTGCCTCGCCTGCCGACCAGGCACTCGCTGAAACGGTGGTCAGACTGGAAGCCGAAAAAGCTCGCCTCAAGGCTGAAGTGGATACAGCAGAGAAAGAACTGCGCGACTGGCAGCAGCGAGCAGAAAAAGAGCGTGCCCTGCATTTCGCACGTGTTGAGTCCCTGCGGGAAGAAGAGGAAAAACTGGCCCCCGCCAAGGACGCCCTGAAGCAGGCGGAAACGGCCCACCGTGACTGGCTTGAGGCCATCAGCGCACTTTCCAGCCAGCACGAAAGCAAGAGCGCCGCGCTCGAGCGCCTCAACGCTCAGCACTACGAAAAATCCACCGAAGTCCAGCGCCTCAACACCACCATTGCGGAGGCTAGACAGGAGCTTGAAACTCTTGGCGCCCAGAAGTCTGAAGCAGCTGACCGCCTCACTCAGGTGCGGAATGATTGCGAGCAGGACGAGGCTTTGCTTAATTCCCTTCGTCAGCAGATTATCGATCACGAGAAACGCATCGGCGAAGAGGAGGCCAGGCACTCCGCACTCAGTGCCGCCAGTGCGGAGTTCCACGCCAGGCATCAGCGCGATGAAGCGGCTGTCAAAGACCTTGAGTCTCTGCTCATGACGCTGGAGCAAAACGCTGCAGCGGCTGAAGGCTCGCTGCAGCGTGTTCAGCAAGAACTCGCCGCTCACGAACGAGAACTGTCTCTGCGCAATGCTGCACTCGCAGCCCGCAATGATGAACTCGCCGCATGTGAGAGGAACCTCGCCACATGCCGGACAGAACTCGCGGCCGAAACGCAGAACCTCGCCGCAGTCAAAGCGCAACGTGCCGAGCTGGGCAGGCAGAGCCACGCATTTGCCAACTTGGAGCAGCAGCTCGAAGAGGGGAGAAAACGCCTCGAAGAGGTCAAGGCTGAGCGCGCCGAAATCGAGCAGCAAAACCAGGAGCTCGCCGGCACAAAACAGCAGCTGATAGATGCCAGACAACGCCTCGCCGCTGTGGAGCAGCGTTACAGGGATGTCCAAGCCAGCGGTCCTCCGGCAGGCGCGACCATGTCCGCTCCCAAGGCTGCCAAGGCACCTGATCCCGAACAACTTGCCCAGCACGCCGAACTTGCCGGCAAGATCGAAACTGCCCGGCGCGAACTCGCTGAGCTTGAGGCCAGCATAGCATCCCTGCGGGAAACTCGGCCAGCCAATGGCAATGAATCTGTTCCTCCCCCGGACGCCTTTCCCCAGCCTGTTGTTGTTCAAGTAGAAACCATCCGGCTGACTCCTGTACCGATCAAGTCTGAGCGGGCCCGTGGTCCAGGCACCAAAAATGCCGCACCAGCGCCCGGCGCAGCTCCTCGCAGGTGACCTCCGCCCGACGGCTTGCCCACACAGGATGCGACTCAAGGTTTTCATTCTTCTGGTGCTGGCCTTTCTGACGAACAGCCTGGACGCTGCCACAAAGATCAGGCGCTCCAACATCATCCAGTCCCGTCTCCGTCTGCTGCCCAGGGGCCGTGGAACTTTTCAAAGCGCAGAGCAGCAAGACCGGCAGTCAATCGCCGCTGCTGCGGGACTGAACCGCTCATGGCATGAGATATTAAGCGACATCTTCTCCATGCAGTTTCGCACCACCAGCATGTATTCGGTGGCGGACAACATCTTCAACACCCAGACAGACCCGCAGTCAGACTCTCAATACGCACAGTTCGCCGGCATCTCCCTGGATGCTCAGTTCGATGCTCACTGGTCGTTGTCCAACGCCTTTGATCAATCTTGGTATTACTATGGCCGCGCCGAAAACGCCTCCCAGGATTTCACTGCCAGCACCTTCTCTCAGATGCTCAGCTACGAGCGCACCTTTTTGGACAAGAAATTGGATCTGAACCTGCCATTGAGCTGGTCGTTTTCGCGCGTCTTTGACCGCGCCACCGGAGCACGCACCCTGGACAGCTACACCTACCGGGCGGCCACCGAGTTTTCCTGGATCGTCAGCCCTCGGATCACACCGGCCTGGAGCTACGAATATTTTTATCAGACCGCCGGCAGCCCCTTCGATTTCGTGCCAAACAAGCACAAGCACAATTTCAATCTGGGCATTACGTTCTCACCCTTTAAAGACCGGAAACTCTATCTCACTCCTGCGGTCCAGTATTCGATGGAGCAGTTCATCCATCTTGTCCGCACCGACAAGATCTGGACACCATCGGTCACCTTGAGCTGGCAGCCGCTGAACTACCTTGCCTTTGATGTCGTGGGAAGCTACACGAACTCCCGCTCCACCCAGGACGGCTCCAGTTACAAGGTGGCTTCCGGAATGGTGTTTATGCGCCTGTTCTTTGACTGGTAGCTTCAGCCCAGCTGCTTCTTCAAGAAATCCACCAGCCCTTGCGCAAGCCTCTCCACCTGCTTCGCGACACGTTCTTCCTTGAGAGCTCCCTTCTCATCAAAAGCATCATATGCCTTGGGCAGGGCCACCTGGTCCGGCAGCACGATGACACCGATGTTGCCCAGAATCGCACGCACGTGCACCAGACCACGCAGGCCACCCAGCGCTCCTGGAGACGCGCTCAGCAAAGCCGCCGTTTTACCACGGTAGGCCACCAGCGCAGGCTCATCGTCCGTTTCAGCACGGGAGACCCAGTCGATCGTGTTCTTCAGCACCGCGGTGATCGAACTGTTGTACTCCGGCGCGGAAATCAGCAGGGCATCATGTTCGCGGAAGATGGCCTTGAGTGTTTTGGCGTTCTCTGGCAGGCCCTTCTCTTCCTCGAGATCACCGTCATAAAGCGGCAGGGCATAGTCCCGCAGATCGATGAGCGTGACTTCCGCACCTGCGGAGCGTGCCGCATCCGCCGCGAGCCGCACGAGCTTCTTGTTGCAGGAGTCGCTGCGGGTGCTTCCCGCAAAGGCAAGGATCTTGGGTGTTCTCATCCTTGATGCATAGCCGTGCGGGAAGATTCTGCCAGCCAAGAGTGTGCATTCCGCATTGTCAGACGCCTTTTTCATGCGGAGGTTGTGCAGAATGAAGATCGACGCTCTGGCCCGCCTCGAACGATATGCCAAACGCATTGCGGAAATCGCTGCGGTTCTCGGCAAGTATGGCCTTGCCGATTTGTTCGGTGGCTTCAAGTACTCGTGGCTGCAGGACCGCCTCAAAAGTGCCGACGGTCAGTCCCTCACCCTCGGAGTCACCCAGGCCGCGCGCGTGCGCATGGCGCTCACGGAGCTGGGCACCACATCCATCAAGCTCGGCCAGATGCTCAGCACCCGCGCCGACCTGCTCGGCCCCGAACTCACGGAAGAACTTTCCCAGCTGCAGTCCAATGTGCCTCCCGATCCTTCCGCTGTGGCCCGGGCTACGATCGAAAAGGAACTAGGTCTCCCCATTGAGCAGCTTTTCGCCACTTTTGACGACACTCCTCTCGCCGCCGCCTCCGTCGCCCAAGTTCATGGCGCGCAGCTTCACACCGGGCAGAGTGTCGTCGTCAAAGTCCGGCGCGCTGGTGTGGCCGAGCAGGCCGCCACGGATGTCGAGATCGTTCAAGCCCTCGCAGAGTTGCTTGAAAAACACTCTCCCGCCTTGCGCGCCTACCAGCCTCTCGCGGTCGTACGCCAGTTCCGCCGCACACTCCTGCGAGAGCTCGACCTCACCTACGAGCGCCAGAATCTCGAGGAATTCGCCCGCAGCTTCGCCGATGATCCCACCGTCTGCATTCCCGAAGTCTTCGGCGCCTTGTGCTCCCACCAGGTCGTCACCATGGAGCGGCTGGAGGGAATCATCGGCTCCGACATCGAAATGCTGAAACAGTCCGGCGAGGACTTGGGCGAGTTTGCCAGGCGCGGTGCCAACATGTACCTCGAGATGGTGTTCCGAGACGGCTTCTACCACGCCGATCCGCATCCGGGAAATCTCATCCTGCTGCCTGGCAACATCGTGGGCGTCATCGACTGCGGCATGGTTGGCCGCATAGAAGAGGATTTACGCGATGAGGTCGAGGCCCTGCTCTTTGCGGTGGTCGAAAACGATTCCGAGCTCGTGGCCGAGCAGGTTCTTCGGCTCGGAAACGTGCCGCCGGACTGCGCGCGCGAGAAACTGCGCGCCGACCTCCAGGAATTCATGGCGGATTACACCGGCCATCCCCTCAATGAAATCCACGTGGGCACGGCCTTGAGCAATCTCGTCGAGATCATCCGCGGTCATCACATCGTTCTCCCGCCGGCCCTGGCCATGCTGCTGAAAACCCTCATCGTACTTGAGGGTACCTCACGCCGCTTCAGTCCTGAGGTAAGTCTGGCAGAATTGATGAAGCCGTATTGCACGCGCCTCATCATGCGCCGGTTCTCGCCCAGCCGCATCGCCAGGAGGGCCCGCCGCACCTTTCGAGTTTGGGATCGCCTGCTCACCGCCCTGCCTCGTGACCTCACTGACATGCTGGCCCGCTTTCGGGATGGCTCGTTCACCGTGCATTTGGACCACCGCCATCTCGATCCCATCATCAACCGGCTCGTGCTCGGTATTCTCACGGCAGCCATTTTTCTTGGTTCCACGGAGCTGTGGAGCCGTCAGGCGGCGCCGCTGCTGTATGGCGTGTCCGTCTTCGGTGCCTTGGGCTACGCGGTCTCCCTCTTCCTGGGCTGGCGTCTCCTGCGCGCCATCCGCAAATCGGGCAACATCCAGTCAAAGGACTGAGCATTTCCCCCACTACAGCACCTGCCATGCAGCCGCCTCCCATTCCAAGCAAAGATGCCGAGCACCTCCGCACCCTCGCCATCTGCCACTACGTCAGCGCCGGCCTTTCCATCGTAGGTCTCGCCTTTCTATTTTTTCATTACTCCATGATGAACATGTTCTTCGGCAATCCTCGGATATGGGAAAAGTCGCAGGCGCCAATGCCTTTCAATCCTGCGGAGTTCTTCCAGGCCTTTAAGTGGTTTTATCTCGCCTTCGGCGTCTTCTCCTTGGTCAGCGGCATTCTCACCCTCATCTCCGGACGCTTCATTCACCGCCGCGTGAACCGTACCTTCTCCATCGTTATTGCCGGCCTGAACTGCCTGCACATGCCTTTTGGCACGCTTCTCGGCATCTTCACTCTTATCCTTCTCACCAAGGATTCCGTCATTCATCTCTATGCTCAGGCAAAGGCCACGACCTCGACCGATTTCGCCTAAAATGGCCGATTCATGCCAGCTTGACCCCTTGACCTTTCCCCTCTCCCCACCGTAAACCTTTCGCCGACTCCAACCTCTTCTTTCTCCATGTACTTTCTCGGCATCGACAGCGGCACTCAGAGCACCAAGGCTATCGTCCTCGACCTCGACTCAGGCAAAATCATCGCCTCCGGCCACAGCTCCTACGAATTGATCGATGGCCTGCCTCCCGGGCACCTTGAGCAGGATCCGCAGTCCTGGCTTGATGCCGTGGACGCCTCGGTTCAGCAGTGCCTTGAGCAAATCGGCAAGGAGAAGGTCAAGATCGCCGGCATCGGCGTCAGCGGCCAGCAGCACGGCCTCGTGCCGCTCGGTGCGGATGACAAGCCCGTGCGTGCCGCCAAGCTCTGGTGCGATACTTCCACCCAGGCGCAGTGCGCAGAGATCGCCCACCACTTCGGCGGCCAGCCCGGCGTCATCGCTACGGCAGGCAATGCCATGCTTCCAGGCTACACCATTCCCAAGCTGCTTTGGATGAAGCAGAACGAACCCGAGAACTTCGCCAAAACCAAGACCATCTTGCTCCCCCACGACTACATCAATTTCTGGCTCAGCGGTGTAAAGCGCATGGAATACGGCGACGCCTCCGGCATGGGCATCCTAAACGTCAACACCCGCCAGTGGGCCTATGAGATCTGCGATTTCATCGATCCCAGCGTGCGCTCCATGCTGCCTCCGCTCGGTTCGTCCAAATCCGTGCACGGCACCATCCGCAAGGATCTCGCCGTGAAGTGGGGCCTGAATTTCGATGTCATCATCAGCGCCGGCGGCGGCGACAACATGATGGGCGCCATCGGCACCGGCAATATCAAGCCCGGTGTGGTTACCGCCAGTTTCGGAACCAGTGGCACGCTCTACGGCGTGGCGGCATCCCCCGTGGTCGATGGCCAGGGTGAAGTAGCCGCCTTCTGCGACAGCACCGATCAGTGGCTGCCGCTCGTCTGCACCATGAACGTCACCGTCGTCACAGAGCAGGTGCGCGAGATGTTCCGCTGGGATCTGCGCCAGCTTGAAGCAGCCGTGAAATCCGCCCCCGTCGGTGCAGATGGCGTGATGTTCCTCCCCTACCTCAATGGCGAGCGCACCCCGAACCTGCCCAACGGCACCGGCGTCATCCACGGACTGCGCCCCACCAACATGGCTCCCGCCAACCTCGCCCGCGCTGCCGTTGAGGGCGCAACCCTTGGCCTCGCCTATGGTTTGAAGAGATTCCGCGATCTCGGGATGAACCCGACAGAAATCCGCCTCACGGGCGGCGGCAGCAAGAGCAGCGTCTGGCGTCAGATCGCCGCCGACTGCTTCAATGCCGAAGTCGTCACCCTGAGCACCAGTGAAGGTGCCGCGCTTGGCGGCGCCATTCAGGCGGCCTATGCCCATGCCAATCAGAGCGGCACCGAGCGCGTCAGCTACGAGCAGCTCTGCGGGAAACTCGTCACCTTGGATGAATCCACCCGCTGCAAGCCGAGCGCGGAAAATGCCGCACTCTATGCCTCTCAGCTCGAACGGCAGATGGAGCTCACCGGGCGCCTCAATCAAACCGGCTGGCTCTGACCGTCATGAAACCTACCGTTCACACCCATCCCAATGCCGTCGTCATTGAGCTCGAGGGCGAGGCCGACCTCGCTACCGTGCCCGAATTCCAAAAGGTCGTGCGCGAGCAGATGCAAGCCGGCGTGAAACGCCTCATCATTGACTTCTCCAAGGTGACTTTCGTCAACACTCCCGTCTGGGCCGTGGTGGTGGAGTACTTCCAGCATGCCAGTGGCGCGGGCACAGAATTTGCCCTCACCGGTATTCAGGGCCGTGTGGAGGCATCGTTCAAAATCGTCCGCCTCGGCGATTTCATCGCCCATCTGCCCAGCGTCGACGTAGCATTGAATACCATGGATCTCACCAGCAAACGTTAGCTGCATTTTCCCTGGCTCCGGTCCTTTTCCCTCCGTGAGTAATTCCCAGCCCATCTCGTCTCGCCAAAACATTCTGCTCGAGGTGGCGCGCCGCCTCAGCAGCACTCACGACCTCGTCGAGCTTGTCGATCACATCCTTCAGCGGTCACGTGAGGTGATGGACTGCGAAGTTTGCTCCATCCTGCTCCCTGATGGTCCCAGCGAGGACCTCCTCATCCGCTCCACACTGGACCCCATCAATGCGATGGAGGTTCGAGTTCCGAAAGGCAAGGGCATTGCCGGGGATGTTTATTCCACCAAAAAGGCCGTCAATATCGAAGACGCTCTCAGCGATCCCCGACATTTTCGTCCCGCCTCCGACAAGTCCGACCTCGTCACTCGTGCCATGGTCACGATTCCGCTGCTGGATGGAGATCGCTGCCTGGGAGTCATGCAGGCCATCAATCCCAACCATGGTGCCGCCTTCACTCCGCAGGACGTGGAATTGTTCGAAACTTTCGGCAGTCTCATTGCAGTGACTTTGATGCGCCTTGAATCGCAAAAGAAGGCTATTTTGGAGGCCGCAAACCGCCAGCAGCTCTCCCTCGCCACTGAAATCCAAAACTCTTTTCTTCCCGCATCGCAGGTGCGACTTGGCGACGTCGCCGTGGAAACTTTCTACGAGCCCGCCAGTGAAGTCGGAGGCGACTTCTACTTCTGGCACCAGATCGATGATGGCAAGATTCTCCTCGGTGTGGGTGACGTCTGCGGCAAGGGCCTGCCCGCTGCCCTCGACATGGCCCGAGGCACCACGCTGATCGCTTCCACCGCCCATCTGTGCACCTCCATGAGCCTTGCCGAATGGATGGCCACGCTCAACAAACGTCTTTGTGGCGTCATGAAAGCCGGGCGCTTCATTGCCATCAATGCCATTCTCGTCTGCCCGAAAACACGGCGCGTCTGGCTTTGTTGCGCCGGACTGCCTGCCGCACAGGTCTTTGATGGCACAGGCTGGAAAGAAGTCGCAGCGCCCGGCAATGCCCCCCTCGGCATCGCTTGTACCGCCCGCTACGAGCACACTTCCCTCCCTTTCAGCACCGGGCGCCAGTGGATGCTGTATACGGATGGCATTCTTGAAGTGCAAAACAGCGCGGGAGAATACTTCGAGGACAAGTCTTTCGCCGCTGCCATGAAACCCGCGGCGGATGGCCATGCATTCTTAAGCCATCTTGTGAGGCAGTGGCGCTCCTTTGCCCGGGACGCCGTTTATCAGGATGACGCCACCGTCTTGATGATCACCGATCATTCTCTCCCGCCAGCGAACGCCATTGCCCTCACCTGTCATCCGGACACGCTCCGTCTGGTCCGTGAGTTCATCGAATCCTGGTCCGCCTATCATGGCCTGAGCGACGAGTTCACCGGGCTTCTCATTCTTGGCTGCGATGAAGTGATGAGCAACATTTGCAAATACGCCTACTGCTCCACCAGCAGCGAGCGCGCGGCCACGTGCCGCATCGCTTCCACTTCAGGCTCGGTTCACATCCTCATCGAGCACATGGGGGAGGGTATCACCAATGAAGACTTTCAAAGGCTGGTCGCTCCTCCCTCCATCGATCATCGCATTGGCGGCCTCGGTCTGCATGTCATCAGCGAGATATTCGACCGTACCGACTTCCGCAGGGAGCAAGACCGGTCCGTGATCGAATTGGTTAAGTCAATGTAACAACACACCCCGGCAGTATTCGTATTGACCCTAAATCTCCCTTTAGATAAAACCGGCGGCGTAATTCCAAAAAAATGGAAACGCCTACCAAAATCAAAATCGTCGCCGTCATCGGCATCCTCGCCGGGCCCTTTCTCGCCTACACCGGCCATCAGGAAAAAGAGCGCCTCGCCAAGCTCGATAAAGAGGGTATCACGGTCGACGGCCATCTTGAAGGAGGCGAGTACCGTCGCAGCGGCAAACGCTCCCGAAGCTACAGTTTTGAGGCCGTTTTCACCCCCCAGGGTGCAAGCGCACCGGTGAAAAAAAACTTCAAAGTCTCCTCCACCTTTTTTTCTTCGCGCACCAACGAAACTTCCATCACGGATCCAAAGGTTCAGGTCCGGTACCTGCCCGACAATGCTCAGGAAAGCGCCGTTATCATCGGTGGTTCCACGAACGATGCCGGGCTGTTCCCTGTCGGCATCGGTGCCTTCGTCCTGGGCGTCGGCACCCTCGGTGTCATGACCATGCGCAAGACCTGAGCAGCAGCACACCTGCGCTGAAGATCGGCCCAGGCGGGGGGCAGCTCCCGCCATTCATGCTTCACTGCGGCATGCAGCGCCTTGACCATCCCTCAGAACACCGCCATGCGTGAATCATTCGCTCATGGCCAAAATCCGCATCAAATCCGCCGGCAAAATCCTCGCATGGTTCATGCGCGCCATCGCCCTGACCGTGCGCTGGAAAATCCGTGATGATGCCGGGGTGTTCGACTCCCGGCGGCTCGGCTGCATCTGGGGCTTCTGGCACAATCGCATGTTCCTCTTTCCCTGGACCCATCAGGAGTGGTTCCCCAACATTGACGGCACTATCCTCACCAGCCCCAGCGGCGATGGCCAGATCATCGCCGACCTTTGCGAAAGCTTTGGCATCGAGGCCGCGCGCGGCTCCAGTTCAAAGCCGGAAAAAGGCATGAGCGCACTCATCACCCTGGCGGAAAAGGCGCGCAAAGGCCACGAGATCGGGATCACGCCGGATGGTCCCCGCGGCCCTATTTATCAAGTGCAGCCCGGCATCATCAAGCTCGCCCAGCTCACCGGCGTGCCCATCATTCCCGCCCACATGCATTACAGCCGTGCGCTGCATTTCAAAACCTGGGACAAGTTCATGCTCCCCCTGCCATTTTCCACCATCACGCTCGTGCTGGACCCTCCGCTCTACATCCCGCGCCGCATGACGGAGGAGGAGTTTGAGCAGAAACGCAAGGCCCTGGAAGAAGCCATGCTCCGCGGCAACGATCCCGCCTACCTCCAGCAACGTCTCCTCGCGTCTCCGGCCTCCACGCCAAAGCCTCCCCTGCCCTCGCGCTGAGCCCGTTCGTGCCTCGTATTGCAAGATTGCACGCAGTTTGGAACCACTCTTGAAACTCCGCCGCGCGCCCGCTAGCCTTGCCGTATGGATACGCTCTCCGTCCGCTGCAACCACTGCGGGGCTCCCCTGCAGGTTGCCGAAAAAACTCGCTTCGTCACCTGCCAGTTCTGCCACAGCAGCCTGGAGGTCAAGCGCACCGAGACCACCATCTTCACCGAAGAAGTGGCCCGGATCGCCGAGAATACCGGCAAGATGGCAGAGAGCCTGGAAATCATCGCCCTGCAAAACGAGCTTGAAAGGCTCGACCGCGAAATGGGAAGTGAACATCTGTCTGCCGCCATGAACAGAAGCGGCTCAGGTACGGCCGGACGTTTTATGGGCACCATCTTCGGTGTTTTCTTCGCCGTGGTTTGCATCGTCATGGCCACTGGCTTTTTAAAAGCCGGTGCAGGCATTTTCGCCATCGTTCCCATCGGCATGGCGCTGTTCGGAGTGGTCATTTCAGTCTCGTTTATGCGCAGTGGCATCAATGAAGACAGGTCCCGCGCTGCGTATCACACCCGCAGGGAAGTTCTCGAGCGCCAGCTTGAGGCCTTGAAGCAAAAATAAATGCTCCTCGCTTTTTACAAACCCTTCGACGTCCTCTCCCAGTTCACGCAGGAGCATCCCTCGCACCGCACCCTCGCCGAGTTCGCCTTCCCTCCGCACGTCTACGCCATCGGCCGTCTTGATCGCGACTCCGAGGGCCTTCTCCTCCTCAGCGATGAAGCCCGCTGGAACGACCGCCTCCTCAATCCCCGCCACGCACACCCCCGCACCTACCATGCCCAGGTGGACGGCCAGATCACCGAGGACGCACTCAAAAAACTCCGCTCCGGCATCGATCTCAAAGATTTCCACTCTCTGCCCTGCAAAGCGCAGCGCCTCGACACCGAGCCCGATCATCCGCCGCGCGATCCTCCCATCCGCGTCCGCAAAAACATCCCCACTTCCTGGATCGAGCTCACCCTCACCGAGGGCAAAAACCGTCAGGTTCGACGCATGACCGCCGCCGTCGGCCACCCCACCCTCCGCCTCGTCCGCGTCTCCATCGGCTCCCTCACCCTCGCCGATCTCCCTCTCAAACCCGGCCAGTGGCGAGAATTGACCACCGCAGAACAGCAGAAGGTCCTTTCCGCCTAAGCGCCTTCAGCCCCTTAGGAAACAATGGTCAACCACTGTCAACAACCGTAAACCACCGTTAACTCCCCTCTCCGCCCAAACTCCCTCCTTGCACACCCGCGCCGCCATGCCATTTTCCGCGCCCTTTTCCCCCAACCCCAGCATGGCCCTCATCGTCCAGAAATACGGCGGCACCTCCGTCGGCAATCCCGAGCGAATCCGCAATTGCGCACGCCGCATTCTGGAAACCCAGCGCGCGGGCAATCAAGTCGTCGCCGTCGTTTCCGCCATGTCTGGCGTCACCGACAACCTGATCAAGCTCGCCAAGGAAGTCTCCCCTGAGCGCGAACCCATCGAGCGTGAGATGGACGTCCTCCTCGCCACGGGTGAGCAGACCACCATCGCCCTCACCGCCATGGCCATCAATGCCCTCGGTGGCAAGGCCGTCTCCCTCACCGGCGCGCAGGCAGGTATTTCCACCGACGGAGTCCACACCAAGGCCCGCATCGTCAATATCACCCCGGACGCGGTGAAAAAGATGCTCGACGAAGGCAATATCGTCATGCTCGCCGGCTTCCAGGGCGAGACCGCCAGCGGCGAAATCACCACCCTCGGCCGCGGCGGCAGCGACCTCACCGCCATCGCCATGGCCGCCGCCATCAAAGCAGACCTCTGCCAGATCTACACCGACGTGGACGGCGTTTACACCTGCGACCCCCGCGTGGTGAAAACCGCGCAAAAAATCCCCGAAATCAGCTACGAGGAGATGCTCGAGATGGCCTCCTCCGGCTCCAAGGTGATGCAAAGCCGCAGCGTCGAGTTTGCCAATAAATTTGGTGTGCGCTTTGAAGTGCGCAACAGCATGAACAACAACCCCGGAACCATCGTGAAAGAAGAAACCCCCGGCATGGAATCTGTCGTCGTCCGCGGCGTCAGCCTCGAGCGCAATCAGGCCAAGGTCACCATCGACGACGTCGCAGACCGGCCAGGCATCAGTGCCGCCATCTTCGGCGCCATCGCCTCCGCCAACATCACGATCGACATGATCGTGCAAAACGTCAGCTTCGACGGCATCACTGACATCTCCTTCACCCTCAGCGGTGCCGACCTCCCCAAGGCAGAGTCCGCCCTCAAGGCCGTCCTTCCCACTCTCGGTGACAAGGCCCAGCTCCGCACCCAGGGCAGCATCGCCAAGGTCAGCGTCGTCGGCATCGGCATGCGCAGCCACAGCGGCGTTGCCGCCAAGATGTTCAAGGCGCTCGCCGACGCCAAGATCAACATCCAGATGATCTCCACCAGCGAGATCAAGACCGCCGTCATCGTCGAAGAAGCCGAAGTCGAAAACGCCGCCCGCGTCGTTCACACCGCCTTCGGCCTCGATGCCTAAGTCCAAGTGATAAGTGGTGTGGGCACACCAGCCCTCACTCTGGGCCACACTGCGTCATCAAACTGAGCGATGAGTGAGGAAATCAATCCTTACCAGGCGCCCCGGTCTGCCATCTCATCTGTTTCGCCAGAACCGCCTCGAAATCGTAAGGCAGGCTGCGTGCGCGGATCCATCGGCTGCGGCTGCCTGGCCCCTCTTGCTTTATTTCTGAGCACTGCATTTCTAGGTGACATCGGAGGACCACCCCTTTGGCCCCTCCTGGTCATATTCGGCACGTTCTTCGGTGCGGTTCTAGGAGCGCTCTTTGCTCCCTACCGCAAGCTCCAGAAGTGAGCACCGCGTCACACCTTGCTTCAAGTTCGCCATTGGGTCCTCACTTCAACCCCAACGGGGTTGCGGAATACAGCCCAGGTTCAGCCGGGCCTCAGCGAGGCGACCCTGGGTTTCTGCAAAACACCCCGGAAAGCAAACCCAGCACGCTCTTTGCATCTCTTCGTGCATCAGCAGCACCTGTGCAATCGCCGCCACATGCCTGCGCCTAGGTCATCTCCAAAACATATCGCCTCCTCCACAACACAAAACCCCGGCCCGCGCTCTCGCGCGGAACCGGGGTGATGAAAAAACACCGTCGCAGGCGGACTATGCGCTGCGCTTCAGGTAGTACTGCTGATACACGTTTTCGTTCAGCTTCAGCTTGGCACGCAGGCTGTCCAGGGCGGCAGGTTCGCCGTTGAACTGGATGTTGATGAAGTGGCCGCCTTCGACGTGACGTGGGTTGAAGGGGAACTTGCGTTTGCCCATGTTGTCGATCTGCTCAAGCTTCAGGCCGGATTTCTCCATGTCCTTGCTGATGGTGCTGACCAGGGAGTCAACGGTTTCTTCTTTGCCTTTGGTGTCGAGCACGATGAGTGCCTCGTATTTGCGGTTCATAGGTGTGTATTTCGGGGGTTAAGATTCAGGTTGCCGGTTAAAGACATTCATGGCGTTTTCCAGCCCACGTTCAACCGCAGAAAGCACGGCATCTGCAGCTCGCTGGATCACGGTTTGCAGCGCCGGCTGCTCCTCGGTGCGAAATTTTCCCAGCACATGCCCCACCATGCGTTCACCGGCGGGCCGGCCTTCTGCAGGAGAGATGCCCACCTTCAGGCGCGGAAACTCATCCGAGCCAAAGGAGGAAATGAGGGAGCGAATTCCATTGTGCCCGGCGGCAGATCCATTCGTGCGAAAACGCAGCCGGCCCAGCGGCAGATCCACATCGTCGTAGACAACCAATGTCTGAGCCGGAGAAGCTTTGTAGAAGTGGCCGACCGCCTGCACGGAGCGACCGCTGTCGTTCATAAACGTGAGCGGCTTGAGCAAAAACCCGCCGCTGAATTTCGCCACCAGCCCGGCCCACCGCTTTTCCTCGCGGAAAGCGGCTCCCATGCGTTTGGCGATTTCGTCCAGCACCATAAATCCGATGTTGTGGCGTGTGTCGCGGTAGGTTTCGCCAGGATTGCCCAGTCCGACAATCAGGCGCGGCGCATTCAAGCCACTGCTCGTTGTTGCCGCGCCGGAAGCCACATCGTGGAAAAGGTGCAGGGATGATTACTTCTTGGCGGCCGGCTTTGCAGCAGCAGCACCGGCGGCGGGCTTGGCACCAGCGGCGGCGGCAGGAGCAGCGGCACCGGCGGCGGGCTTGGCACCAGCAGCAGGAGCGGCGGCGGCAGCAGGCTCGGGTTCGGCTTCCACTTTCGGCTCTTCGCACATCACGATCACCACGTCGCCACCGAGGCGGCAGGTGACGCCTTCGGGGAAGGCGATTTCGCTGACGTGGATACCCTGGCCCACTTCAAGGGCTGTGACGTCGATCTGGATGCTCTCTGGGAGGTTCTTCGGCAGGCAGCGCACTTCGATTTCGTGGTGGATCGCTTCCACCATGCCGCCCTGCTTCTGTCCCTTGGCTTCACCCACGGTGACCACCGGCACGTTCGCGTGAATTTCTTCGTCGGCAGCCACAGCATGGAAATCGATGTGGAGAATGCCGCCGCGCAGGTAGTCGTGCTGCACTTCCTGCACCAGCGCCAGCTGCTCTTCACCGGCGATCTTCAGGGAGACGAGGATGTTGTCAGACGCGCTGCCTTCGAGGAGCTTCGAGAAGGTTTTGCCGTGCACCTGAATGCTGGATGCCTTCACCTTGCGACCATAGAGTGCAGCTGGGATGGTGCCTGCCTTGCGCATG
Organism: Prosthecobacter sp.; assembly: GCF_044226605.1. Lineage (GTDB taxonomy): Bacteria > Verrucomicrobiota > Verrucomicrobiia > Verrucomicrobiales > Verrucomicrobiaceae > Prosthecobacter. The sequence goes on from NZ_JBGAGS010000001.1 coordinate 571,228, forward strand.
CGTTTGACGGCGCCGGTACCGGATTGGGTGCGGACTTCTGCCTGGAGATCGAGAATTTTAGCCATGGTCGGGGTTCCTCAGTGAGGAGATTAAGTTTTGGAAAAAGGGCGCGGAGAATACACGCTTACCCCCTCGTGTCAAACAGGGATGTGACAGACTCATTCCCATGAATGCGGGCAATGGCCTGCGCCAGCAGGGGGGAAATGTCCAAAGCGGTCACTTTGTCCCCCGTCGCCTGAGGCGTCGAATTCGTCGCCAGGAGCTCCACAATCGGGGATTTGGCGATGCGATTTCGCCCTTTTTCCCCCAGCACCGCGTGGGAGACCCCCGCATAGATCTTTTTCGCCCCATGCTTCAGCAGCAGGTCTGAAGCCGCTGTCAGCGTCCCGGCCGTTTCAGTCAGGTCATCCACCAGCAGAACATTTTTTCCGGCCACGTCCCCGATCACGCTGTGCGCCTCCACTTCCTCCGCGCTCACGCGGTTCTTGGCCACGATCGCCATCGGCGCGCCCAGTGCCTTGGCAAAGGCATGCGTCATTTTGATGCCGCCCACGTCCGGAGAGACCACCACGAGGTCGTTGATCTCACGCTCACGGATAGCCTTCATCAAAACCGGCGCCGCGTACAGATGATCCACGGGAATATCGAAGAATCCCTGAATCTGTCCTGCGTGCAGGTCCACGGTCAGCACTCGGTTCACTCCGGCGGCCACCAGCAGGTTTGCCACCAGCTTCGCGGTGATCGGCACCCGCGGCCGGTCCTTGCGGTCCTGACGCGCGTAGCCAAAGAACGGCAGCACTGCGGTAATGCGCGCGGCGCTTGCACGGCGCACGGCATCCACCATGATCAGCAGTTCCATCAGGTTCTGATTCGTCGGCGGACACGTCGGCTGCACGATGAAAACATCCCCACCGCGGATGTTTTCATGGATTTGCACGAAAGTCTCGCCGTCCGGGAAAGTGGTCAGCTCAGCAGCGCAAAGCGCGATGTTCAGGTTCTTGGCGATCGACTGCGCCAGAGTCGGGTGGGCAGAGCCGCTTAAAATCTTCAAACTTTCATTCATGGGGCGCGGAGTTAGGCGAGTCTGTCACAGAAATCAACCTGTCGCGTCATTCCGCCGCTCATTGCGGGTTCTTCGTGACAACTTCCCGCAGGTCTGGAGGTTATCCTGCTCCCAATCCAGCCCTGCTCCCACCCCTGCCATGAGCGAATTCCCCAGTTCCGACCCTCCGCCGAAGACCACCGGCGGCGGCTGGCGCTGGGAGCCTCCGCAGCCGGAGGAGTTGCAGGAGCTCCTGCCACAGTATGAAATCCATGCCCTGATCGGCCGCGGCGGCATGGGTGCCGTTTACAAAGGCATCCAGCTCAGCCTGGATCGTGCGGTCGCCATCAAGCTCCTCCCGCCCGCCATTGAGCAGCAGGACACCGCCTTTGCTGAGCGCTTCAAAAATGAGGCCCGTCTCATGGGCCGGATGAACCACCCTGCCATCGTCAGCGTGTATGACTTTGGCCGCACTGCGGACGGTCAGCTCTACTTCGTCATGGAGTATGTGGATGGCACGGACGTCCAGCGCATGATCGCCCGTGAAGGGAAGCTCCCGCCTGAGCACGCCCTCGCCATCACCGCCCACCTCTGCGATGCCCTCGGCTACGCGCACAAGCAGGGCATCGTTCATCGCGACATCAAACCCTCCAATGTCCTCATCGACATGGAAGGCCGCGTCAAAGTCGCCGACTTCGGCCTCGCCAAACTGGCCGACAAAAGCCGCACCTCCGGCATTACCCAGACAGGCATGGCCATGGGCACGCCCGATTACGTCGCCCCGGAAACGCTTACCTTCGGCGCGGATGTCGATGGCCGGGCGGATATTTATGCCGTTGGCGTCATGCTCTATCAGATGCTTACCGGAGACATCCCACGCGGAATGTTCCGCATGCCCTCGCAAAAATTTCAGAGCATTGACCCGCGCTTTGATGCCATCGTCCGCCGTGCCTTGGAGCATGACCGGGAGGAGCGCTATCAGAGCAGCCACGAACTGCGCCTCGATCTTGACGTGATCCTTACCACACCCCGCGCGGAGCCCCGCAAGGAGGCCCCCGGTCCGCCAGTCCAGCAGGCTGAATACAAACCCGGGCGCACCGTTGTCCCATCGTCACGCAGCCCCGGCTCTTCGCCCCAGCGCCAAACCACGCCCCGGCATCCCGTGCATGAGCCGCCACCGCCTCAAAAGCCCGAGCCATCTTCCACGCTGCCTTACGTTTTCGCGGTCCTGCTCGTTCTCGGCATCGGCGGGTGGTTCATCGCCCAGGAGAGTCAGGACCCTTCCACCACCGAAGCATCCGCCGCAGCATCTGCCAGCGAGTGGGTCACCAATCGCCTGTCACAATTGGAATCCGAGTTTCAGGCCGCCTTCGAGCGTGAGGCTGACGCGCCTTACACCGCGCAAATGAAAGCCCTCGATGCCGGCTACCCAGGTTCTCTGGATCGCGCCATCCAGGACGCCACCAAGGCTGGCCACCTCGATGATGCCGTCGCCCTCCGCGAAGAAAAGCAGCGCTTCACGGCGCGCAAGTCCATGCCCGCCATCGATGCCCCAGGTTTGCACGAGGCCGTCATCATCCAGCGCAGATCTTACCGCGCCGAAGAATCAAAATATGCCCGGCAAAAAGATGCCGCATCACGCCCCCTCTACGATCGTTACGTCCAGGATCTCGCCACCCTGGAAAAAGATCTCCTCTCTCAAGGTCGTTCCGCGGATGCCGCCATTGTCCGCACCAAGAGCGAAGACCTCGCCGTCCGCCGCAAGCAGTCCGCAGCCAAGACTCCGGCAGGCTCGTAGCTTTTCGGAACCATGGCTGCATGCAAACTCTTCAACCGAGGAACAAAAACGTCCGTCATCAGATACCTCGGCTAAAAAGCAGCTCGCCATCTTCACCCGTGCATGGCCTCGTCATTTCATCCTCCAACCTTTAATACTCCCTCATGCCCTGGATCCACCTCACCATCGCCGGCCTCTTGGAAGTCGCCTGGGCCATCGGCCTGAAACAGACCGACGGCTGGTCCCGCCTCTGGCCCAGTGTCATCACCGTGGCACTCATGATCGCCAGCTTCTTCTTCCTCTCCCTAGCCCTTCGCACCCTGCCCCTTGGCACCGCCTATGCCGTCTGGACCGGCATCGGCGCCGTCGGCACCGCCCTCGTCGGCATATTCATCTTTGATGAACCCCGCACCGCCGCCCGCCTCGTATGCATTCTATTGATCATCTCCGGCGTTGTTGGCCTCAAACTCGCCTCTTCCCACCCTTCATAATGTATAATTCATAATTCATCCTTTTTGACAACCCCACCCCCAACCTCTTCATTCTCCTCATGACCCCCAGCCCCTACTCCGATTTTCCCTCTGTCATCGCCCCTCAGTCCAGCTACATGGTCCCCACCGTCATCGAGTCCGAAGGCCGTGGCGAGCGCGCCTATGACATCTACTCCCGCCTCCTGAAGGACCGCATCATTTTCCTTGGTGGCGAGGTCAATGACACGATGGCCTCCATCATCATAGCCCAGCTTCTCTTCCTCCAGATGCAGGACCCCAAGAAGGACATCAACATCTACGTCAACAGCCCCGGCGGCAGCGTCACCGCCGGCCTCGCCATCTATGACACCATGCAGTTCCTCACCTGCGACGTCTGCACCTACAGCATCGGCCTCGTCGCTTCCATGGGCGCCGTCCTGCTCGCCGCAGGCACCAAGGGCAAGCGCTACGCCCTGCCCAATTCCGACATCATGATCCACCAGGTCTCCGGCGGCGCACGCGGCACCGCCAGCGATGTGGAGCGTACCGTCGAGTACATGTTCGGCCTCAAGAAGCGCCTCAACCGCATTCTCGCCCACCACACCGGCAAGTCCGTCGAACAAATCGAACGCGACGCTGACCGCGACAACTACATGTCCGCCGCCCAGGCCGCCGAATACGGATTGGTGGACAAGGTGCTCGAAGGGAAGAAGGACGTTCCCTCGGACTCCAAGTAAAACACACCTCATTAAAAGGGCGGGACTCAAACTCCCGCCCTTTTTTGTGCCCTCGGATAAACGCCGATTTTCGTCTTTCGAGCTTGGTCATTCATTCATCATTGGTCATTCTGGTTTCGTCATCCCCACTACCCGCCATGAAATTCGGCTTCGTCACCGCCATCCTCCCTGAACTCTCCTTCGACAACGTCCTCAACTTCGCCCGCCACGAAGGTTTCGCCACCGTCGAAGTCATGTGCTGGCCCGTCGGCAAAGCCGAACGCAAATACGCCGGAGTCACTCACGTGGACGTCACTTCACTGACGAAAACCAAAGCCCAGGAAATCCTCGGGCACTGCCAGGACCAGGGCGTCAGCATCAGCGCCCTCGGCTACTACCCCAACATGCTCGACCCAGACGCCGAAGTCTCACGTGCAGCGGTGGCCCATTTCAAAAAAATGATCGCCGCCGCCCCAAAGCTCGGCGTCACTCTCGTCACCGGCTTCGTCGGTCGCGACTGGACCAAGACCATCGACGAAAACTGGCCCCGCTTCCTCAAAATCTGGAAGCCCATCGTCCAGTTCGCCGAAGACCATGGCGTCAAAATCGGCATCGAAAACTGCCCCATGTCCTTCACCCGCGACGAATGGCCCGCCGGCAAAAACCTCATGACCACCCCCGCCGTCTGGCGCCGCGCCTTCAACGACATCGACTCCGACTCCTTCGGCCTCAACTACGATCCCTCCCACTTCATCCTCCAGGACATGGATCCCCTCAGCCCGTTGGCCGAGTTCAAATCCAAGCTCTTCCACGTCCACGCCAAAGACGTCAAAATTAACCGCGCCGCCCTCAACCAAGTCGGCCGCTTCGACTTCCCCCTCAACTGGCACCAGCCCAGAATCCCCGGCTACGGCGATATCAACTGGGCCGCCTTCATGGCCGAACTCATGCGCATCGGTTACGATGGCCCCCTGTGCATCGAAGTCGAGGACGACACCTTCGGCAAAACCCTCGAGGGCCGCATGAAAGCCATCAAAGTCGCGCGCAATGTACTCGCGCCGTTTTTTGGGTAAGCATCTGATTCGTCTTCGACCTCGCCAGTCCCGCTTCGCTTAGTCACAAAGCGTGATGAACATCACAAATCGAGCCCGCATGATCACAGCAGCCCTCCTCAGCTCCGCCGTGCTGATCGCAGTCGTGATCCTGTGGTTCAACCGCTCTGCGAAGGTCTCAGACATGTCGAAAGGCGCATCTCTCGTGGCAGTTCCGACTGAAGACGAGATCGCTGCCGCCCATGCTGAAAATCACGCCCAGGATGCAGCCATGACCCATGAGCAAATCATGGAGAGATCACGCAACGATCTTAGCATCAAAACCTCGGCTCACGCAGGCGCCTGGAAGCTGGGAAAAGAGGAACGCTGGGATTGGGACGGCGACAAAGGCACTTTGATTTTTACCTTCAAAGACAAGGTCGTGCGCACCCGCGCTCAATTGGTGGGCTCCTACGTCTATTCCCGCAGATCCTGGCTCTGGGCTTGGGCCAATAACACCATACCCGAAGACTCGAAGTCAGACTCCAAAAGGGTTCGAGAACACATGGTCCAGCGCCGTGTGGCCGGCTTTGATCACGAAGAGCTGTTTGTCGATGAGCAGGAGGCCTGGGACTTCGCAGCACTTGCTTGCTATCTGACCAATGCTGAAGGTGCCTATGGCGGGGGCGAAGGCGACATGCGCGCCTTTTTCACTTTTCATGAGGTGGAGATCATGCCGCGCCGGTAGCCGTCATCTTCTTGGCGCTGTCACCACTTTTAAACTCCATCTCCTCCTTCTGCGCGCCATCACGCAGATGCACCAGGGTCACCTGATCCTTAAACAACTCCGCAAACACCGCGCACTTCAGCAACGCCCCCTCCACGCCCCCCGGCATCTCCACCTCAAAAAACAGCACCACCGCCGGATCCCCGCTCTTCGCGCTCGCCTCATCCATCTCTCGTCCCACCCACCTCATCTTCGCCACCTTCCCGGCAGCATCCGTCACCACAAAAGTTTTTGCCAGATACGCCTGAATCTGCGCATCAAATTCCCCCGCTGGCGTTTTGTCGATCTTCATCTCCCGCTCGCTCTGGCGGACAAGTGCGGTCTCAAGGTCGCTGAGAAAAACCGTCAGGCTTATTTCAAGCCGCTTGGTTTCAGCATTGTATTCCGCTTCTGCACTGGAGGTATGTACCGCGTGGGCATGCAGGCAGGCGCTCGTCAGAAAGTAGAGGATGAACGCCAGTAAGCGCATGCCAGCGCATGGTAGGCTGCTAGCCACGTCAGGCAAGCCGCGAGCGACTCTTCCCTGCTCCCCGGCTCGCTATACGCTAAAAAAGTGGACGTCGACCTGCTGAAACCTTTATAGTACAATAAATTGTGTGAATTTCACCGCTTCTCCCATGTCCCGCCATCGGAACCGGCACCTCTGTCTCCTGTGCAGCCCTGAGATGGACACCACGCATCAATCCAGGTTTGTCTCCAGAGCACCGCACGGACGCCTCCAGCACGCCTTCGCCATTCCTGCCGCAGACTCAGTTGCTCACTCCATATAAGACCAGACCATGAGACTCATTGTTTTCCTGCTCATCTCCCTTCTCGTCATTCTCGCCCTCACCAACCCCAATGAGGCCGAGTTCCGCAACCACATGCAGCAAAAATACGGCATCGCCGGCTCCGTCGGCTTGAAGGTCGCGGCTATTTTCTCGGCTGGGACCAGCACCGGCATCTCTCGGGACAATTACTTCTTTTTCAGCCGCTACTACATTGGAGGGGATGGACTCCTCCCCCGCACCGATCTCGCCTGGGGCGTCGGCGGCACCTTCTTTGACATTGAAGACGGCCAGGCCAGCCGCCCCAAAGGCAGACACTGAACTTTGCCCCTGCCTCACTCCTGCTTCTTCTCCTCCGGCTCCTTCTCCTTTTTCTCAGCCGGCATCTCCACCGTCACATTCAGCTCCCACGCACGAATTTGAATGGCATAAATCAGCGCCGCCACTGCCAGCACTCCCAGGATTGCCAGATGTATCAAGCATCCCGTACGGCAGCCGATTCCTTGAAACGAATCGCGATAAGTGCGGATATTGGTTCTGGCAGACTCCCCCATGCATGGCATCCTGTGCCATCTTGGATTGGACAGCCAGCGATTGCAGACGATTTTTAGCCGCACGCTTTCACCGATCCCTCCACCCAATTCTCCCTATCCCCTCCCATGTCACGCCGTGCCCAATCTGGAGTCCGCCCCACCCATTGGCTGGGATTGATCGCAATCCTCGCCGTGGTCCTCGGCGGCGGTTATGCCTTGATGAATCGCAGCATCGATCCCATGACCGGCCTCACCGACCTCAGCGCCTCCGAGTTCATGGAAAATGCCACCGCTCTCAGCGGGAATGAATACAAGGTCGAAGGTGTCATTGACGACCGCCTCGACAACTGGCGCAGCACCGCGGGCCGTCTCTTTAGCCTGAAGCTAAGCGACAGTTCGGACAGCACTTTTGTCCCCGTCTGGGTTCCTCCCGAATACAAAGGCCCCAATATTCAGCGGCAGCAGCGGTATATCTTTAAGGTCCATGTCCTCGAGAATGGTGTCCTCAAAGTCCTTGGCCTCATCAAAGCGTAACCTCCCCTCCCTATGAAGCGCCTCACTCTTGTCCTTGTCATCGGCGGACTGTCCTCAGCGAGCGCCCAGGTGCTGCCCGGCAGCACCGGTGTCGGTGCGCCACCTGCACCGGCCACCACCAACTCCAACAACAATTTCAACATGGTGCCCGGCTCCGCAGCCGACCGCCAGACCGATACCCAGACCGCCCTCGGCAACATGCCCATGGCAGACCCCGGCTCAGAAAATGCCACGTTCAATGGCAAGATCTGGAACGTGACGAACAACCGTCTCATGCGCTCCCGCTTCGAGACCTACCTCACCACTCCCGAGGCCAACGGCCCCGAAGACCAGGCCTACCGCGATCTCATGGCTCTGATCATGGAGCTCCTCGCCCCGACGCACAAGCAGGCTCCCGATCCTGTCACCAAAGTGCAGGCCCGCGGCCCGGAAGTCATGAAAGCCTTCGCCCTCCTTCCAGAGGCAGGCTCTGCCAAAATCGACGGCGGACTTTGCAATGCCGTCGCCAATGCCATCTGGGATGTCTGGACGGCCCAGAAGCGCGTTAATGAACGCAAACTCGCCAATACAGCCATGGCAGAGCGCCGCAAGCAGCTCGAATGGAACGCGGAAATGGGCTTGAACAGCGCCCCGCTCTCAAAATCCGGCGCCACCTCCAGCAAAAGTGCGGGTCAGCAGAGCGGCCAGCAAACCCAGGATGCCGCCACCAGCGCCGCGGTCGGCCGCACGTCCGGCTACATCAAAGGCATCGCGGACATCGAAGCCCGCACCAAGCTCAACGAGACCGCCATGGGCCTCTCCGAAGTCAGCAGCAAGATCCAGTTCCAGGCGCTCATCATCCAGCTTTTCATGCAGCGCCGCTTTGAGCACGCCGTCATCGCCTGCCGCTTTTATCCCAATCTCTTCCGCGATGGCGAAAGCATCCTCCAGCTCGACAAAGGCAGCGATGTCCAGAAGCTCCTCTCCAGCAGTTTCGGCGTCCCCCCCACCGTAAGCATGATCGACGGCCTCTCCCTCGAAGCCATCCGCAGCGTCGATGAATCCCTCGTCTCGTTCGAAAATCTCGTCGCCCGCCGCGATGTGGACAGCGCCAGCAATCGCCTCCTCGAAGCCTACGCCATCGGCGAATACCTGCCCCGTGTCCGCCGGCTGCCCATGACCGAAAAGACCAAGGTCCTCGACTTCGTGCGCAAGAAGAACAAGCTCCTCTCCTTCCTCGAAATGAAGGACTACGCCAGCGCGGAGACCACCGTCATGGAGCTCCGCTCCACCTCCGAAGACTTTGAATACGCCAAGCCCCTGGCCGCCATTCAGACCGCCAAGACCATGAGCAATCTCCACGTCAACAACGCCAATGCCGCCATGGGCAGCAAAGACGTCAAGACCGTCGAGGCAGAGATGAAAGCCGCTGCGGAAATCTGGCCCACCAATCCCCGCGTCACCCAGCTCAGCGAGACCATGATGCAGTCTTCAGACGTCAAGTCCAAGACCCTCATGGAGTTCGACCGTCTCATGAGCCAGCGCAACTACCGCCAGATTTTCGAAAACAAAGCCCCGTTCATCGCCGCCGTTGACGGCGATCTCGCCCGCCAGAAGCAGCTCGAAAAAGTGCTCAATGACATGGGCCGTCTTGAACTCGTCGTCGGTGGTGCCAAGGAGCTCGCCGCCAGCAGCGCACCCGCTGCATGGGAAAAAGTTGAGAAAGAGTCCAAGCTCTACCCCGACGATCCCGTCCTCAGCAAACTCCGCGCAGACCTCGGCGTGAAAGCCAGCGAGTTCGTCACCGCTATTGAAAACGCCCGCCAGCAGGAAGAAAAGCAGCAGGTCGGCTCCTCCCTCGCCTGGTATCTCCGCGCCAAGCGCATGCACCCCATGAGCGAAATGGCCAAGGAAGGCATCAAGCGCCTCGTCGAAGTCATCAAAAACGGTGACCAGCCGCCTCCAGACACCACCACCACCACCACCGAGACCACGTCCGCCCTCAACAACTGAGCCGTCTTGCAATGTCTAGCTCACCCCTCAAAAGGGAGCGAAAACATTCCCATGCCCCTGAATAAGCCGGCATGTGCGGCCCGCCCGTGAAGGGTTCTCGCGGCCAGAGTTGCACCCGTTAAGACAGGACGCATCCTTGCTCACCGATACTTCGACAGCCCCACAAGATACTGCTGCGCCAGATCCGTTTGCGGCCGCGTGAAAAAATCCGCCGCACTGGACGACTCCTGCACCTTCCCCGCCGCCAGAAACACCACCCAGTTAGCCACCTTCCGCGCAAAGCTGATCTCATGCGTGGCCAGGATGATGCTCTGCCCTGCCTCCGCCAGTTCGCGGATCACATCCAGCACCTCTCCCGTCATCACAGGATCGAGCGCCGAGGTGGGTTCATCCAGCAGCAGCAGCCGCGGTTTCGGCGCCAGCGCTCTCGCGATCGCCGCCCTCTGCTGCTGTCCCCCCGAAAGCTGGCTCGGCCGTTTGTCCTCGTGCCCCTTCAGGCCCAGACGGTGCAGCAGTTCCAGCGCACGCTGCTCCGCCTGCCCCTCTCCGACTCCATGCACTTCGCGAAGTGGAAGCGTGATGTTTTGGAGAGCCGTGAGATGTGGAAACAAATTGTAGCCTTGAAAGACAAAACCGTTGCCGCGCCTCTCACGAAGAGCGCCTTCTTCATCTTGCGGGAGCCGGCGTCCATCAATGCTTACATGGCCAGCATCCGGCACCTGCAGGCTGCCGAGCACACGCAGCAGCGTGGACTTTCCTCCTCCAGACGGTCCCAGCAGCGCGATCACGCTGGCCTCTTCTCCCGTGGCCAGCGAAGCCCCATCCAGCGCCGCGTGCGCACCGTAGCATTTTGTCACTCCGTGCGTCTCAAGTTTCATACGCAAACCTCCCCTCCAGACGCCGCGCCAGATGCGAAAGCGGCAGCGTCACAATGATATAAGCAAGCGCCAGCGGCACATACCCCTCCAGCGCCGCATGCGTGGCCGAACCGGCAATTTTGACTTTCTGCACCAGTTCCTCAATCCCAATGGCCGAGAGCAATGACGAATCTTTGATCAATGACACAAGCTGCCCGGTCGTCCCCGGCAGAGCGCGCCGCAGCGCCTGCGGGATGATCACAAAGCGATAGGTCTGCGCTTTGTTAAGCCCCACGGCACGCGCCGCTTCAAGCTGCGAGGCGCTGATGCTTTCCACCGCTCCGCGGAAAATTTCAGCCAGGTAAGCACCCTCAAAGCATCCCAGGAGAATGATCCCCGTGAAGATCGGCTGGTCCACTCCCAGTGCATTCGCGATGATGTAATGCCCGATCAGCAGTTGCACCAGCAGGGGCGATCCCCGCACCAGCTCCACCACTCCACCGCAAACCATCCTTACTGGCAGCCACGGTGCGCGCCGGCCCAGCATCAGCAGAAAGCCAAACGCAATACTCACTACCATCGCCACCAGGGAAAGTCCCAGCGTCGTGACCCAGCCGTACAGAAACTGCTCACGGTACGGCCACACACTGCCCCAGTTCCACTGATACTCGACAGCTGAAAACAGCCCGTAAAACCCGGCCGACATAAGCGCAAACAGCCCCAGCACGTAAAGCGCGTAGCGCGTCTTCGATGCAGAGATGGTGGGGGAGGCGGACAAGACCCAAAGACTTACACCTCAAAGCACCCATTTGTCCCGCTGATTTTCTTCACTTCACTGCATCGGCCGCCTTTGCCTCCAGGCCCCTTCCTCTCCCCCTTCTAAAACGCTTCCGCGACTTCCACCACGTGCCTCTGCAAAAACAGCACCACGCCTCGAGCGATTCCGCTTGCGATCTTATCCCGATATCCAGCCTCTTTCAGCCGCACCACTTCTTTGGTGCTCGTGATAAATCCGCATTCCACCAGCACCGCAGGGCAAGCGGCCCGCGCTACCACAGCATAGTCCCGCGCTTTGACCCCGCGATTTTCCGCCTGGGTGGCACTGCAAACCAGATGCTGAACCACCTTGGCGAACTCGGCGCCGTCCCCTTCATCAGCTTCACTCCCGCCACCTGCCCCCTCACGTAACCGCGCAGACAGCGTCTTCGTTTCGGCGAAATAGGTTTCGATGCCCTGCGCTTCGCTTCCCTCTCCGTCGGTATTGAGATGCACACTGACAAACGCGGCAGCGCCGTTCCTTCCAGCCATTTCAGCACGCTCATCGAGCGACAAAAAGCGGTCTTCATTGCGGGTCATCACTACCCGAAGTCCGGACGCTTCGAGTTCCTTTTTCAGCCGGGTCGCGATGTCGAGGCTCATATTTTTTTCAACCACGCCGTGAGACACCGCCCCGCCATCATGTCCGCCGTGCCCCGCATCCACAATCACCAACGGAATCGTTTCACTCCACACCGTCTGCTTGGGCATCGGCGCTGACTCCTGCTGCTGCTGCTGCAACCAAACCAAGCAAAAAGCGCTGCCTCCCAGAGCAGAAAAGGCTGCCAGGGTTTGCAGGCTCAAAACAACAATTCGGCGAAATTTCAAAAAAATAATTCACCGATATAAAATATTTGATTGAATTAGCAATCTGATTTTCTACAATAGCCATATTATGAAGACGCCTTGTTCTGCATCCCGTTTGCTGAGTTTTCTCGTGCTTTTCCTGGGACTCACTGCGGCAGCGCCGCTCCTGGCTCAAGGGGTGTCCCATAATTTCAACCAGGCGCCCCCGCCAGGATATCCTGCCCCGGGTGCCAGCCTCAAACAGCCGTCCACCCGCTCCACCCGGCAGTCTGCTGCGGCGATTCAGACACCGGTAACACACCCACAATATCCCTCTGCATATCCGCCTCCGGCTGGCTATACTTATCCACCCCCACCGCCTGGATACGGACTGCCCTCAAAAGGCACGTCTCCTAAAACCTCGGCTTCGAAACTCCCTCCCGCTTCCACCAAGTCCGGGGCAAAAACAACCACATCGAAGAAAGCGGCCACGCCTCCGGCCTCGAATCCGCAGCCAAAAGTTTACGGCCCCACTGGAGACCTGACCAATCAAGTCACTAAATTGCGTGAAAGCGACAAGGTGCAAAACATGCGTATCGGTGAACTTGAGCGCGATGTCAGCAGCATCAAACGCGGCAGCAAAGGCACCTCCCGCTATGATGGTGGCTCCGATCTGGCCGCCCACACCACTTACATCGCCCGGCCTGGGGATACCCTGTGGCGCATTGCCTCCACCCATCGCGTCAGCGTCGGCGAAATCCAGCAGCTCAACCGCATGACCGAGGAGGAAGTCCATGTCGGTCAGGCCCTGCTCATTCCCTCTCCCCATCGCCTCGATCCAACGACCACACAAGTCAGCTATACCCCTTCGACTCCCGGCGGCCACTCCAACCAGGCCCCAGCCTCAGCCACCACCACTCGTGTGGTCACCTCTCCTTTGTATTACACCGTAAAAAAAGGCGACAGCCTCAAAGCCATCGCCCTCAAGCACAAGACGAACGCCGTTGCACTCGCCAGCGCCAACAAGATCAAGGACGTCAACAAAATCACCGTCGGTCAGCGCCTTAAAATCCCCGGCCGCACCACCACCGTCACGGTGGCCTCCAAGTCCCCGCCGCCCCGTTCCGAATCTTCTGACACCACACCTCTTCCTAATTATGGCGTCCCTGGCACACCTCCCCCGCCAGCTTCCGGCTTGGGAATGGCTCCTCCGCCACCCACGCAGCCGCCGGTTTCACAGCCAGCCCCGCCACCCGCTGCTCCCAAAGGTCCAGACCTTACCGACTCTCACCGTGGCATCCTTGCCTACCGTGTGGACCGTTCCGACACCATCGAAACCATTGCCACCCAGTTCACCACCACTCCGGATCACATTCGTGAAATGAACCGCCTTACCCCCGGTTCAACCCTGAAAGCCGGAGATGAAATCATGGTGCCTGCCATGGGTGCCGTCTCAGTGAGCACCCGCTGATATCACCAGCCCCTTGCCGCATGGCAGGCTCTGCCATCGGCTCTCCTCAAAAGGCAGATGGCAAAAAGGGAACATAGTGCCCTGCAAGCAAAACCACTGCCGAGATCTCCTGCGCTGTGCAGGCATGGGTAGTCTTCATTCAATGCGCACCCACTTTCCAAACTCTTGATGCCGGATGCCAAATCCGCACCGGAACTAAACGCCAGGCCGGCGCTGCTGCATGTATCGAATCATATTACGGCCTAACAGATTGTTAAACTGCTCGGACAGTTCTTCCACCGTATGCGACTCCGACATCTGTCGGTATCGTTGCCAGTATTCTTCGGGCCCCACTTTAACTCCATTGGCTTCGTATTGGATGACCGACTCAATGTTTTGCGGGCCAAACTTATCAAAAAACCATGAAGCAAACTCCTTCCCTGCCATTTCGACCCCAGCGATAAGCGCCATGGCAAGATAAAATGTCTTCGCAACCAGCGTCCCCACATCAGTGCGCTTCGCTGTCGTGGCTCCGAGCAAAAACTTCGCCAGCAGTTCATCGGGTCTGGCCGCAGGTTTGGAGAAGGAGGTCGTGTATTGATGATTCGTCACCATGGACTCCCACATGCTCCACACTTGCGGATGCAGCAGCAGGAACTGCTCAGATAGCAAGCCCAGCATCTGCATGGACCGAATCAGATTCAGTTCTTCTCCAGCTTTGAAATTCGCTCCGCCCAGCGCGGATTGGATTTTTTCCACTGTTTTGACCAGCCGGCTCACCTCTTCCGCATATTCCGGCATCACCATCGGCAGACCGGAAGTATTCGCGCCCTGCGTAGGCTTCGTAATAATCGACTCGCCAGCTACTTGGAAGCCCGCATCTTTCAGCTGCCGGGAGATCTCTTCACGCTCATCCTCCTTGAGAGAAGGCGCAACGGCGAGCAAAGACGCCAGAAGTTCTTTGGCAGTTTGGGGAGGAGGCGTCGGCGGAGAGTCTGGGGAAGGATATTCAAGATCAGCACCCACTGCCTTCCGGTCTCTGTAAAACGGAAACTCTTCATCCAAAGCCTTCAGGCTGCGAACAAAAGAGCCCTCATCCAGGTTTCTTAGCTCTGCAAATGCACCTGCGATGTATTCCCAAATGGAAGCTCCACGTGTGTCCGGGTCATCTTCCGCAAAACTTTCCTGCCAAATATGCAGCCGCATGGCTGTTTTGGCCGCCCATTCGCGCTCGGTGGTGACATTCATAGGATCCATGCTCTCCCGCTCTTCAGCAAGCGGGAGAAGGCACAGCCATCAATGATCGGCATGCAGCGACTTGCAAGAAGTTGCTAGAAGCTCAAGGACAGCCCCATGTGGAGGTAACCGTGGCCGTTGTTCGAGTACTTGGGAGTCAGATTGGAAATGTTGGTCAGCGCAGGGTCCAGCCTCTCAAGCTGATAGCCATAATCGCAACGGAAGGTCATCGACTTGTTGTAACGGTAGCGAAGGCCCAAACCAAGGCTGGACATGTTCAGATGCTTGCCTGGCTCAGCTACAGTTGGATCCACATTCCGGCCAATGCCGTAATCATAAAACACCAGGAAGCGAAGCTCATCCGTGCGATCCATCGGGTCGGTCCAGCGGTCAGGTGTTTTCTTGGCAAGGAATTGCAGCGGATGCAGGGCGGGCATGTAGAGTTCGGTCTGAATGAAAAGACCCTGATCACTTCGCAGCGAACGTTCAGCGTAACCACGCACCGAAGCATTGCCACCCAGGCCGAGCTGCTCACTGGCCACAAGATTCGCGGAAGAGACCTGGCCGGTGGCACGAACCATCAATTTAAAATCATCCAGGTAGCTCGAGAACACACCCAGCTCCAGCATGCGGGAAAGCACACCGCGGGCATAACTATAATCTGCGGTTCCGCCAGAGCGGGCCGAGATAAATGCCTTGTCCGTATTGTAGCGCGAAAGCTGACCCGGGCTGTAGTAATAGCTCAAGTTCAGGTTCGTCTCCCCCATGAAGTCCGTCTGGCGCAGATTGTACTCGGCAACAAACTGCATCACGTCGATTTTGGAGGGGAACACATTGACCCCGCCGAAGAAAAGGTTGTTGTTCTGAGACTTGTAGTCAAAGCCAAGGCCGAAATCATGATAGATGGCAAACTTGTGGGCTTTGTTGTCTGCCTCCCTGGCCGCTTTCGAAAACAAACTGGGAAGCTTTATGTAGTGGCGCATCCCCGCGATAAACGCGTCCCCCTTGACAAATTGAGACACACCCGCCGTCGGAATGTTAACGGTGCTCTCCATGTATGCGGCAAAGAACTGAAGCGACTGGTTCCAGCGCTGGATCGGAATGGTGTAGCTGCCCGTCACCGAATGGAACAGGTCATAATTCTCAGCCGCCTGGAACTGCACCCCCAGCTGATGATTGTAGCCCGTGTTAAAGGCGTCATACCAAACAGCGCCCAGGTTAAAACGATTTTCACCCAGCGCTACGGTGCCCGTGTTGTCCCATCCCGCGAAGCCCTGAATCGGAACTGCTACACGAGAGGTGACGTCCAGTTCCACATCCGTATATCCCAGCTGCGAGCCAGGCGTCATGGCCAAAGTTGAACGGTGGTATGGATGCGCCTCCGTGCGTCCAAGGCGGCTCCACGGGCTCAAGTTGAGGCTGGAGACAGACGCCGAGATGGTGTTCATGTCCAAAATGTCGCCTTGCTGGGCTGAAAGAGCTCTGGGAACTCCGGGCAGGGCCGCTTGGTACCACCGGCGCTTGCTCTGATCTCCCGCGAAGCGAATATCTCCAAGGCGGCCTTCCAGCACCGCTATCTTCACTTTGTTGGTGATCTCCTGCTCAGGAATGTACACATGCGTCATCGGACGCTTCTTGCTGCTGTAAAATTTCAGGATCTCTTTGACGATCTGATCCAGTCCATTGAACGACACAGGCTTGCCGAGGAACTTCTGCTGCAGAATTTGCACCAGTTCTTCGCGGTCCGGTGTGGACAAATCTGAGGCAATGTTCACCCCAGGAGCCAGCGAGGAAGGAATCGACGAGGGGACGTCGGTGGGATTCTTGCGATCATCTTTAAACAGCGTGATTCCTGCCAGTGAATGGATGATGATCGAATCACGACTGATCGAAACTTGCTTGGCTGCAGGTGCCGCCTGAGCCTCCGCTGCGAGCTTCTTCAGATCCAGATTGCCATCCGGTTCCAAGGCCACCGCTTGCCCAGCTTTCTTGGGGAGCAGATTGTTGTCAGCATCAGGCGGAACTCGCATTTCTGGCTTTGCCGCCTCGGCAGCGGGAGCCTGTGGCTTGCCAGCTTCTGCGTTGGCTTTCTCTTTGTCATCCGGCTTTGCTGGCGGTGCAATGGCCAGGAGAGGCGACTGCACCTTGATCGCAGGAAATCTTGGCGCCTGCTGAGCCTGCGAGGCGGTGCCAAAGCTGACTGCCAATGCCATGGTGGCAAAATAGCCGAAAGCTGAGCCTTGCGTGGTGCGGGGAGAGGAGATGTTCATGAGCGTGTCGGGAGAGGGAGAAAAGTTTCGTTCATGCAGTTCCTATTGCAGCGGCAGTCCTTCGAGGATGGATTTCATGGTGCCTTCGTCCAGTTTGGTCGGGTCAAACTGCGGCGTGCCGAATCCAGCTTCTTGAAGAGCATTGTAGTCATACCCCGTCATCTGGAAGGGACCAAAGCTTCCGGCGCTCACGTTGCCTGCACCACGCTGCTTGTTGAAGGCTGCAATCTGCGAAGACAGCAACTTGCGACGCTTGGAAACAGTAAAGATGGGGTCGCCACTGATCTGGTCAGCCAGACTCCGAATCTGCAGAATCAGACCATTGATGTTAACGGTGGCAACCGTATCCAGTCTGAAAACTGAGTCAGCTGTAGCCAGCACGAAGAATCCGGCATTAGAGAGAACAAGTGCCCCAATATTGTTGCTGGCACCATTCTGATAGACGGTGTTCGGGCTGAAATTGACCGGGGCAAAGCTGCCAAACGTTGAACTTGACTGCGAGTCAACATAGATGATCACAGGGCCACTGGCAGTATTGAAACTGCCGCCAGCGTCCACATTAAAGTTGTTCGGCCCATTTACGATTCCAGCAGGACTGTTATGGTTCGCAACAATGACGGTTCCGTAGCCAAGAGGCGTATTGTCCAGCACAGCGTGAAGGGGAGGAGGAATAATAGAGGTAACGACAGGTGCTGTAAGATTACCTCCGGAGGAAGTAACAATGACAGGACCTGTCACATGAATACCGCCGCCGCCGGTGGTTACGACTTTCACCCCCGCGCCAGCGGCAATATTACCGGTAAGTTCCAAGCCACCGCCCTGGTCGAAGAGAACAAAATTTCCACCTGTCACATTGACGGTGCCCAGCTTGCCAATCTGGTTAATCCCGAAGCTTTGGCCGAGAATCGTGACAAGTTGATTAAGGAGCACATCTGCGCCGTTAGTTACGCCAGCCGTTACAACCAAGGTGCCAGCGGTAACCGCACCCGTTGTAGTTTGACTGATTCCCTGACCCGAGGTCAGCGTAACCGTTCCTGCATTGCCGTTCACATTGCCTGCAAGTGTGATATCATTGGCTCCGGTGGTTACAAGTGTCACTCCTGCTCCTGCCACGCTGCCCGTTGTCACCGCCAGGTTGCCCCCGGTCGTCGTGATGCTCGCCACCCCGTTGTTGGTCGTGCTCACCGCACCCGTCACGTTCAGGCCGCCCGTCGTGTCATTGAGCGTGAACGCTCCATTGCTGGTGAACGCTCCAAGGTTCGCCACCGTGTTCAACTGGTTCAGCGACACCGTGGTGGTTGCGGAACCGGTCAGTGTCCCGGTCGTGTTAAGCACTCCCGCGCTCTGGCTGATCGCCTGGCCCGAGGTCAGCGTCACCGTTCCGGCATTGCCATTCACATTGCCCGCCAGTGTGATGTCGTTCAGGCCCGTGGTGATCAGCGTCACTCCCGCCCCTGCCACGCTGCCCGTTGTCACCGCAAGATTGCCCCCCGTCGTCGTGATGCTCACCAGTCCATTGTTGGTCGTCGTCACTGCCCCCGTCACATTCAGGCCTCCTGTCGTGTCATTGAGCGTGAACGCTCCGTTGCTGGTGAACGCTCCAAGGTTCGCTATCGTATTGAGCAAGCCCAGATCCACTGTGCCAGTCGTGTTGCCGATCAAAGTGTTCACATTGAGCACTCCGCCTCCATTCTGTGTCACCGCTTGCGTAACGTCCCCTGTGCCGATGCGTAATGTACCGCTTGCCGCTGTCACATTGCCCAGAGCCACCGTGGTCGCGTTTTGAACATCCACCGCTGCCGTGCTGGCGCTCGTTGTCGTCAGTGTCGAAGTGTTGAGCTGAATGCTGCTGCCACCGCCGTTCAACGTGATCGTGCCCGAACCGGCATTGACCGCGATGCCCGCGCTAACCACGAGACCACCTGCTGGTCCACCCGTCAGGCTCATATTGCCCGAGGTCGAGGTCAGTGCATTGCCCACGGTCAATCCAGTGGAACCAACCAGAGTGATCGTTCCAGAAGATGTCGTAAGCGTTCCAGTTGTCGCAAGCGAACCACCGTTGCTGCGCAAATCAATATTGCCGGTGCCGGTGCTCAGGTTGGTCGCCGCAGGCAAGGTCAGAGTTGTTCCCGCGATAGCCGTGATGCCCGTGTTTGCTCCCAGCGCAGGCGCAGCCAGTGTCAGTGCGTTCGTGTCGGTAATCGACACCGATGTCCCTGTGGAATTAAGAGTCACTGCTCCGGTAAAGTCATTGTTGGCCTGGCTCACGTCAATGCTTCCGGTTCCCCCATTCAAAATTGCCGTCGAAGCCAGAATTTTACCCGTTGTCTGACTGATGCCAACGCCGGTCAAGGTTATACCCGCTCCAGTAGCATTGATGTCAGCTCCGATGGAAAGCGCTCCCCCATCTGTCGTGAGCGATGCAGTGTTTCCATTCGTCTGCAGATTGCCCGTCACATTCAGGCCTCCCGTCGTGTCATTGAGCGTGAACGCTCCATTGCTGGTGAACGCACCCAAGTTCGCCACCGTGTTCAACTGGTTCAGCGACACCGTGGTGGTTGCGGAACCTGTCAGTGTCCCGGTCGTGTTAAGCACTCCCGCGCTCTGGCTGATCGCCTGGCCCGAGGTCAGCGTCACCGTTCCGGCGTTGCCATTCACATTGCCCGCCAGTGTGATGTCGTTCAGGCCCGTGGTGATCAGCGTCACTCC